>NZ_JASISQ010000003.1:0-401108 GCF_030063205.1 Arthrobacter antibioticus
CGCGACGTTTCGCGAGGGAAATGACCTGATCTAGCTTGGATTGGGGCGCCACTATCTACTCCTAAAAATTACGAGGCCGCTGGGTGCGGTCCGTCCGGGAACAACCCTACAGTCGGGTGCTTGCTTGTGCAGAATTCGTGCTGTTCGGCAGTGGCTGATCTGCCCCACAAAAAACTCTCTCTAGGCGATCAAAATACAGCTCGGGCTGCCAAAATCCAGTGTCTGTACAGGCTCTGTGCCAGGTAGTCCGTTCTTGTCCAGATCAAAGACTGCCACCGTGTTGGAGAGCTGGTTCGCTACATACAATTTACTCGCCCGGCCGTCCTTGGCTGGGCTTAGTCCGAAATGGCGTGGCCAGTTGCCAGCACTTGATACTTCACTCAGCACGCCAAGTGTCCTGGGGACCTCACCACCAGCACCCGCACTTTCCAGTGTGCTGACATCCAAAACAAGCACAGTGTTGGGCCCCCGCACCGCTGCATAGAGCTTGCTGCCGTCGTCGGAAAGCTGAATGTGTGAGGGATAAAACTCAGCGGCGCTTTCTAAATCTTGTGGATTTTTCGCCAGCGCTGTTTTGAAGAGCCAGCGCCAGAAGTATTCGTCCGCGTCACCATCCCCACTCGGTGTTTTCCGTAACACGTGCAGGTAGCCGTCCAGCTCGCCCGAGACAAGCATGAAGTCCCCCTTCAACGCCACATGCCGCGGACCGGTTCCTGGCGGGAATTGGGCGGATCGCAGAAGGGCAAAGTCGCCAGGGGCTAGGGCGTATTCATCGACCCTGTCCGCGCCAAGATCAGAAACCAGAGCCGTTCCCCAAGGGGTCGGCGTCACTTGGTGGGCATGAGATTGGCTTTGCCGCCCCGCAACTGGCCCACTTCCAGGGTGCTCCAGGAGAAGTGGGGCGCTGCTGCTGTGGGCACCGTTATTTTGGATAACGCCGGCCAACGGGAGTACTGAGGTGGTTCCGGAGGAGTAGTTGGCGCTCCAGATAAAATCACCAATCAACGCCGCATGGCAGGAATCCGCTCCCCCTGTTGGAGCCGTGCCCACAACCTTGAGGGTCAGCGGATCAAGCACCACAACGCTGCCAACGGCTTTCTCTTGAACTGCCACCAAGTAGTCCTCCGCGAAGATGACGAATGAAGGATTCACCAGAGCTGGATTTTCGCTTCGCTTCTCTCCCACCGAACCGTCGCTCATCAGCTTAAAGCAGCCCAGACCCGGACCAGCACCATCCTCGGTGTAACCGCTAACAAAAATAGCTAACTCGGTAGGAGTAGGAACAGGCATGGTGGGCTCAGCGTCGGAAAGCATGAAAGGTCTCCTCAAGTATTATTGCGGCCCAGTAATTTGGCCCTAATACAACGCTAGCCTTCTCAGCTCCTAAAAGCATGGGGTGTCCATTGATCGATTGCGGGGTAGACATCGCCGAACGGCTCCACATCCACGGTCTGCTCACCAGCGAGGGAACTCTCTATCCGCTGTTGGCCCGGTTACGACGCAACGGGCAGGTACAAAGCAGTTGGCGCGAGTCCAACCAGGGAGCAGCTCGGCGATACTACACACTGACCCCGGAGGGTAAAGACGCTTTGCATGCTTTTACTGGTGTCTGGAATGTTTTCAATAAATCCGTCAATCAGATAATCAACCCGGCACGGGAGGACTCAGATGAAGCACTTAATCGATGAGCCAACAATCCAGAACTACCTCAGCGCCTTAGAGAGCAGGCTGGTAAATCTGCCGCCCGAGCAGGCAGAAGAGATCCTCTTTGGCATTCGAGAACACATTATTCACGCGCTCTCCCGAAACGGCAGTTCAGTGTCAGAGGTTCTGTCCCAGCTGGGGAACCCTGATGATGTGTTGGCAGAAATGGCAGGTGCGGAAGCTGCGGACATCACCACAGTGCCGCATAGGTCCTCAAGACTGTGGATTTTTACAACGGCTTGACTTCTCAGTTTTGGCGGTTTCATCTTCGGTATCGGATGGTTCGCAGGAGTGGCAGGACTCTGGATGGGCACACGCTGGAAGCTCTGGGAAAAAGTCATTGGCACGGCTCTGCTGCCGGGCGGCGTCTTTGGCGGATGGGTTCTTTCACGTCTGATCCTCTGGCCCATGGCACCCTCCGCAAACGGCGGTTCCGAGCCTGTCATCCCGGGACTTCCTCCGGGGGCAACCGCTATTCTCTTGTGCGTTCCAGTGCTCGTCTGCGTATACCTCGTGGTCACCGGATTCCGGCGTCCCTCCGCACACCTGTCAGCAACGTCGGCATCCATACGGCACAATTAACCTATGAGTTCACACGAGATCATTGAGATTCCCATCCGCGACAACATGATCCGCCTGGGCCAGCTGCTCAAACTAGCTAGTCTGGTGGGGGACGGCGTTGAAGCAACAGAGTTCATCAAGAACGGCCAAGTGAAAGTTAACGGTGAGGTCGAAGAACGCCGCGGCCGCCAGCTCCACCCCGGCGACACAGTGAGCATCAACAATGAAACGGTCCGCATCACCAGCGAATAGGCCCGCGCAGGCAGGCTACTGCCACGTTCGGCTATGACTATAACGTGGCAGTGCTTGCATCGAGAACCTTGTACTGCAAAAATTCGCCAACGTGGGCAATTTCTTGGGCGTTGATGCCGTGCAGAATACCCGTGTATAGGACTTTTGTCAGCTTTACGTGTTGGTGCATCCATGTGTTGGTTGCTTCGATGGCGAACTCCGGAATCACCGGATCGGCCTGGTCCCGGCCCCAGAAGATCTCCGGTTTCAGGGCAGCCACTGCGGAGTCGTTAAAGTACGGGTCGGCCTCGGCATCCACTACAAAACCTGACAGACCCACCACCGCGGCATAGTTGGCGGGCTGGTGGCGCAGTAGCGAGGTGGCCATACACATGCCCTGTGAAAATCCGAGCAGGCTTACAGAGGTGTGGTTGTTCCGGATTCCCTCAAGCCAGTTTTCAACCCCGGCCGCTGCCTCTGTTACGGCCGCCACCGAATAGCTCAAATCATTGCGCAGCGGGAACCAGGCGTAACCTACTCCCGCTTGTAACGGTGCGCGTACGGACGCCACAGTAAAGTCTGCTGGCAGTTGAGCTGCCAGTGAGAAAAGGTCTGCCTCATCTGCGCCATAGCCGTGAAAAATCACCAGCAGCGGCGTTCCGGGGCGTTCATTCTCAGGACGTGACCAAAGGACTGTAAGGGATTCACTCATAGCCACATCTTTCCATGCAACGGGCACGGTCCAAAAAACCAAGTATAAATTAGGCCGGAATTTTGGACTGGCGAAAGTGCTCGTTTACGGTGCAGGATGGATAGGTGAATGATTCAGCGCAGCAACATCCCTGGTCCCGCTACGTCGCCATGGGCGACTCCTTCACTGAAGGGATCGGCGATCCCGAACCGACCAGCCCCGGCGGCTACCGAGGTTGGGCTGATCGAGTGGCGGAAGAACTCAGCAGTGGCTGCCAGGACTTCGGGTACGCAAATCTTGCCATCCGAGGCCGCCTCTTGGGCCAGATTCTTGGGGAACAATTGCAACCGGCCCTTGCGCTTAAACCCGATCTGATCAGCATCTCGGCCGGTGGCAACGATCTGATCCGACCGGGCTCCGATCCCGACGCCTTGGCGCAACAACTTGATGTTGCAGTGGAGGAGATGACCGCAACCGGGGCTACAGTTCTGCTGCTTAACGGGCCCGATATTCGGGATACACCTGTTCTGAGCATGGTCCGCGGCCGAATTGCCATCTACAACGAGAACCTTCGCACAATCGCCTCGCGCCATAATGCCATCGTGGCGGACAGGTGGTCACTGCGTCAGCTAAGTGACTCACAAATGTGGGCAGGTGACAGGTTACATTTCTCCCCGCTGGGCCACCACACCATAGCCCTGATGGTCTTGGCCGCACTGAACGTCCAGCACTCGTTGGAGCCACTTGAGCCAACACCGTTGCCGCAGCAAAAATGGCAGGTCGCACGAGCGGAGGACTTCGTGTGGGCCAAAGAATTTCTGTTCCCTTGGGTGTTACGACGCCTGCGGCATCAGTCTTCCGGTGATGGAATCAGCGCCAAACGCCCCACCCCGGGACCAGTTTTAAAGAACAACCATAGGACCTTGTCAGGACAGCCAACTTTTCCTTCACTACCCGACTAAGATGGGCACAGGTGCAGTATTTTTCGCACCCCACAAAGAAGAGGTGTGTTGTGCCAGTCATGCTCGGGTCACTAGCAGTTGGCAGTGTCGCTGCATCTTCTTCATCGTCTTTTAGTATTCAGCCCTTTTTTGTACTCGTCATCGTTGCGGGGGTGTTGATCAGCACCTTTGCCAAAGCGGCAGCTCGCAAGAAGCGCGCCAATCAGGGAAATCCCAATCAGCCCCATCCAACACAGCGTGTTGGAGTTGCCCACCAGGCAAACAACGTCCCCTACGTGGGAACCCTGCTCAATGGTGTGCCGATGCGCAATTATGACAACACCCATGGGCACCAGACAACTGGTTTCGCCAACGAGCGCATGCAGGCAGAGGTTGAGCTCAAACGCCAGCTTGATGCCCTGGACGCCGCTCGTCGCAGTGGGCAGGTTACGGCAGAACAGTACGGCGTACATCGCGAAGCGATCTTCAGGAACTTCTAAGGTTGCTCCCTGGCTGGCGTCCTAGTCTTTGAAAAATGACTTGCGCAAGATTTTCCCCACGGCGCTCACTTCGGTGAGGAACCCGTCATGACCAATCCCTGAATCGATCATCTGAACGCTAACCTCCCCTGGCAGCGCCTCCGCCAGGGATTCGGATTGGGCCGGGAAGTACAGCCGATCGCTGCTGACAGCAGCCACCAGAAATTCCACTCCATCGGCGACTGCCAGCGCCTGCGCAAGTGTGCCACGACCCCGGGTTACATCGTGGCTCATGAGCGCCTCAGTAATAGAGATGTAACTATTGGCATCGAACCTGCCCGCCAACTTGTGCGCTTGGTGGTCCAGATAGCTTTCGATCTGGTACCTGCCCACAGCGAGCGCTCCGAGCCGCTCGTGGCTGATGGTGCCGCCGTCGTCCTGGGCCTTTCTGCCAAAGCGCGAATCCATCTCAGTTTCACTGCGGTAGGTAATGTGCGCGATCCGGCGGGCAAGCCCCAGTCCCATGGTGGGAGCCGCGCCGTCGTAATAGTCCCCGCCGGCGAAGTTCGGGTCCTGGCGGACAGCCAGAATTTGAGTCTGGGCAAATGCGATTTGCTCAGCAGTGCTGGCAGCGCACGAGGCAACCACGGCACAGCGCTGCACCCGCTCGGGGTAGGTGAGCGCCCACTCCAAAGCTCGGGCGCCCCCCATGGAACCGCCAATGACAGCATGCCAGGAAGTGACACCGAGCTTATCCGCCAAACTGGCTTCCGCACGGACGGAGTCCCGGATGGTGATGAATGGGAAGCGGGAACCATAGGGCTTCCCGTCCCCGGCAATGCTGGAGGGTCCCGTGGTTCCGTAGCAGCCCCCCACCATATTCGCGCAGAGAACAAAGTATTTGTCCGTATCAATGACGGCACCGGGTCCAACCAGGCCTTCCCACCAGCCGTCCTCCTCGGAGTCACCCCGGCTTACGTGGGTGCTTCCCGTGAGTGCGTGCTGGATGAGTACCGCGTTATCACCCGCTTCGTTGAGTGTTCCCCAGCTTTCAAAGGCCACTGTTACCGACGGTAATGCCCCCCCTGCTTCAAGTGCCAGAGCGCCTATGTGAACCGAACGCAGTACACCTCCGCCCTGGCCAACGGCAGCTGAGAAGGAACTCCCGGCGCGCTCTGCTGAACTGGTTTCCGCATCTGTTGGAGCTGCGTTCGCCAGCCCTGCCCCTCTCATCACGTGACTCACATGGCTCACTCAGCTCACGGAAGACTTAGCAGCGCGAAACCCTGCCTCAAGGTCGGCAATGATGTCAGCAACATTTTCCAGCCCCACAGACAGTCGCACCAGGCCCGGGCGCACTCCGGCGGCAAGTTGCTGCTCGGGTGAAAGCTGCGCGTGGGTGGTGGACGCCGGGTGGATAACCAGGGAGCGGACATCGCCAAGGTTGGCAACGTGGGAGTGAAGTTCCAAGCCGTCAACGAAGCGCTGGCCGGCTTCCGCTCCACCCACGATGTCAAAGGAGATGATGGCACCGATGCCGTTGGGGGCGTACTTGCGTCCGCGCTCAAACCACGGGCTCGATGGGATGCCGGCATAGGCAACAGCCTCAACATTTGCATTACTTTCAAGCCACTGCGCAACACTCACGGCGTTGCTGACATGGCGCTCAACGCGCAGGCTCAGTGTCTCAATGCCTTGGGCGATGAGGAAAGCATTGAACGGGGAGATAGCGGAACCGAGATCGCGAAGCAGTTGCACTCGCGCCTTGAGGATGAAAGCCAGGTTTGCCCCAAGTGCACACCCCACGCCGAGGTCCCGGGCGTAGACCAGCCCGTTATAGCTCTCATCCGGGGTGTTGAATCCCGGGAACCTCTCAGGATTGGCGGCAAAGTCAAAGGTGCCGCCATCAACAATGACGCCGCCAATCGCAGTACCATGACCGCCCAAGTACTTGGTAGCTGAGTGGATGACAATATCGGCACCCCATTCCAGCGGTCGGAGCAGGTATGGAGTAGCCAAGGTGTTGTCCACAATCAGCGGCACGCCTGCTTCGTGGGCAATGGTGCTGATGTTTTCCAAATCAAGCACGTCTTGGCGGGGGTTGGAGACAGTTTCACCAAAGAATGCTTTGGTGTTCGGACGCACAGCGGAACGCCATTCATCCAGGTTGTCTGGATCGGAGACGAAGGTTACCTCGATCCCGAGTCGCTTCAGCGTGTGGGCCAGTAGGTTGAAAGTGCCGCCGTAAACGCTGGGGCTGGAAACAATGTGATCCCCGGCGTCGGCCACGTTGAGGATGGCAAGGGTGGTTGCCGCCTGGCCAGAAGACAGCAGCAGCGCCGCAACTCCGCCCTCAAGACTGGCAATCCGCTGCTCCACGGCATCGGTGGTGGGGTTGCCAATACGAGTGTAAATTGGCTCCAGCTCAGTCAGAGCAAACCGTGCGGCGGCACTTTCCGCTGACGGGAAGACAAACGAGGTGGTCTGGTAGATGGGCAATGCCCGTGCACCAGTTGTGACATCCGGCTGCTGACCTACGTGGATCTGACGAGTTTCAAATGACCAACCGTTACTCATGGATGGGTTCCTTCATACTAGGGGCCGTCCGTGAAACCCTCCGGCGCATACGGCTCGGAAGGGCCTTGGAATCTATGGCCCGCGCTTGCACCGTAAACCGGTCGGTTCGGTGCCAGGTCTTCACCCGGGGCACCCCACCGCGGATGGAGGGTTGCCGGTCAGCAAGCCGGGGCTATCAGCTGACACTCATGACCTACATCCAGTGTGAAAGAATCCCCGCATCATCGCAAGATTATGACCGGTTTGTGACTTTTTGCGAAGATTTGCTTGATTTTTGGGCGATAAGAGGAAGTTCACTGAACTAGTGAGAGATTTTTCGGGCAACAACCGCCCGAATCGTTTAAGCAGCTCCTGTGGGTGTTTGCCCAAAACACCCGCACGAGCTGCTTAACGGATTGGGGATTGCTCGTTACCTAGTGTTCCTGCTCCTGCCCCTGCTACTTTCCCAAACCTGCGCGCCGGAGCGCTTCGGCCATAGCCGTGTTTGCGCTGCTCGGAGCTGCCCCCGGAGCCAAGTTGGGCTTGGGCTTATGTCCTCGAGGCTGAGCAGTAGCGCCAGCCTCGGATGTGCCGGCTGGATTTCTGGCTCCTGGGTTTCTGGCCCCTGGGTTTCTGACCCCAGGGTTTCTGGCTCCTGATCTGGCTCCAGGCCTGCCATCAGGTCTGGTGTCAGACTTGGCGGCTGTGTCATCCAGGCGCAGCGTCAAGGAAATACGCTTACGCTCGGGCTCCACTTCAAGGACCTTCACGCGAACCACTTGGCCGGATTTAACCACTGTGTGCGGGTCAGACACAAAGGAATTACTCATGGCTGAGACATGTACAAGTCCGTCTTGGTGCACACCAATGTCAACGAAGGCACCAAATGCGGCAACATTGGACACTGTTCCCTCAAGGATCATGCCGGGGAGCAAATCGGTGATTTTTTCAATGCCATCTGTAAACGTTGCCGTTTCGAAGCGGGGCCGGGGGTCACGGCCGGGCTTTTGCAGCTCCGCAACAATGTCCTGCACAGTGGGCAGCCCAAAGCTGCCGTCAACGAAGTCGGCCGGGTTCACCGTTGCGGCACCAACAACCCCGCCTGTCACATCCTTTGCCGAAGCCCCCACCGCACCAAGAATTTTCCGTGCCACACCATACGCTTCAGGGTGCACGCTAGAGGCGTCAAGTGGCTCCGCTCCCCCGGTAATACGCAAGAATCCGGCACACTGCTCAAAGGCCTTCGGTCCGAGCCTGGCCACTTTGAGCAGGTCCCGCCGCTTGGCGAAAGGGCCATGTTCGTTCCTGTAAGCCACAATGTTCTCACTCAGAAGCGGCCCCACCCCCGCCACTCTGGCCAAGAGTGCAGGTGAAGCCATATTCAAGTCCACACCCACAGCGTTCACACAGTCCTCAACAACTGCGCCCAAGGAGCGTTCAAGTTTGGCAGGGGTGAGATCGTGCTGATACTGACCCACCCCGATGGACTTCGGATCGATCTTAACCAACTCTGCCAAGGGATCCTGCAGGCGACGGGCAATGGAAACAGCTCCGCGTAGGGTGACATCCATACCCGGCAGCTCAGCACTAGCCAGCGCGGACGCCGAGTAAACCGAGGCACCCGCTTCTGAGACCACAAGTTTAGTCACCTGACGCTCCGGAGCCAGACGCTTGAGTTCGGCCACAAGCTCGCCAGCCAGTTTGTCGGTTTCCCTGCTCGCCGTGCCATTGCCGATGGCCACCAGCTCTATCCTGTGCCGCTGCGCCAGCGAAACCAGAGTCGCTAGCGCCTCGTTCCAACGTTTAGCAGGGGCATGGGGGTAGATGGTTTCAGTAGCCACCACTTTCCCGGTGCCATCAACAACAGCAACTTTGGTACCTGTTCGCAGGCCCGGATCCAGGCCCAATGTGGCCCGGTTTCCAGCCGGTGCGGCCAAAAGAACGTCACGGAGGTTCGCGGCAAAGACTCGAACGGACTCTTCCTCTGCGCTTTGAAACAGTCGTACTCGCAGATCCACTGACAGCCGGGTCAGGATCCGGGTGCGCCAGGCAAGGCGGGCACTTGTCATCAGCCAGGTGTCGGCCGGTCTGCCGTCATCATTGATACCCAGGGAGCGAGCCACAGCCTGTTCGTATCGAGACCGGGCTTGGGCATGAGCTTCAGCATCCTTTGTGTCCGTCTCCGCCAGATCCAGCGACAGCACGCCTTCCTTCTCACCGCGCAACAGGGCCAGCACCCTGTGCCCCGGAAGTGTGTGTGGGGGCTGGGCAAAGTCGAAATAGTCCTTGAACTTTTCCCCATCCACAGATTTCCCGCTCTTCGCGGTGGAACGCAGCCGACCCGTTTTCCAGAGCCTTTCGCGCAGCTCCCCCACAAGCGCCGCATCCTGTCCGGCTCGTTCAATCAAGATGGCGCGAGCTCCAGCCAGTGCGTCATCAGCAGTGGCCACCCCTCGCCCAGTATCAACGAAGGAATCCGCCTCCGCAGAAGGGAATCTTGACGGGTCCTTGAGCAGTACATCCAGCAATGGCTCCAACCCGGCTTCACGGGCCGTGTCAGCCTTGGTCTTTCGGGTGGACTTGTACGGCAGGTACAGATCCTCAAGATCAGATTTGGTGGTGGCCGCCTCAATTGAGCGCCTCAGTGACGGCGTCAGCTTGCCCAGCCCGTGGATTGTTTCCAGTACCGCAGCGCGACGAGCTTCCAGCTCTCGCAAGTACCTCAGGCGCTCTTCCAAATCCCGGAGCTGGGCATCATCGAGTGTCCCCGTGGCTTCTTTTCTGTACCGGGCAATGAAGGGGACGCTGGCGCCGTCGTCCATCAGTGCAATCGCGGCGCGAACTTGAGCGGCACGCACACCCAACTCCGCGGCAATAACGGTGGCAATGCGGTCCTCACGGGCAGCGGGAGTGGGCAGGGACAGCGGAGCAATACTTGTTTCAGTCACCTCTCAATTCTGCCTCACGAGCGGCGCCCCGGAGTCCAAATGAGATCAGATGTCCTACCTCGATAAGGCAACGGTAAGTCGAGAGCTTCATCACAAAGTGCCAAGATGAAGCTATGCGAATGGACCATGTTTCTTACGCCAGTGAATCCGATGGATTGGTTGCCACCACGGAGCGAATCGCAACCGCCCTGGGGGTCGATGCTGTCAAGGGGGGAATCCACCCACGCTTCGGCACCCGCAATATGATTATCCCCCTCACCGACCACCATTATCTGGAAATTGTTGAGTGCTTAAACCACCCGGCATCGGATAAGGCGCCGTTCGGTCAAGCTGTCAAAGCGCGCTCGGCAGCGGGCGGCGGCTGGATGGGTTGGTGCGTAGCTGTTGACGACCTCATCCCGTTCGAAGAACGTCTAGGCCGCAGCGCCGTCCCGGGCAACCGCAAGTTCCCTGACGGTCAGGAACTGATTTGGCAACAGATCGGCATCAAGGGCCTGATCGCCGATCCGCAGGTCCCGTACATGCTCAAATGGGAGGGCGATCCCACCTTGCACCCATCACAGGCGCGTCCCTCCAGCGTCAGGCTTTCCTCGCTGACAATCGCTGGCAGCGCTGAACGTGTCACCGAATGGCTAGGCGAGCCCGTGGAAGCGCCTCTGGATGACGTCGCCGTGGAGTGGATAGCCCCGCGTGGCACCCCCGGAATCATGTCCGTCACCTTTGAAACGGCAAACGGTCCCGTTACTATCTAGCACTTTCGTGCGGCGGCACCTTCCCCATGCTGGGCGGGTGCCGCTTTTATGCCCTCACGTTGGATTGCTGCGCACCGTTGTCCACGAATATTGCGCCACCGGCACGGTGGCGCAGTATTGGCATGCCACCATGCGCTCTTGTCATGTTAGCCGCCGAAGCCCAACGCCGGGCCCAGCGTGAACGCGGCTATATCCACGAGTGCGTGAGCCGCCACAAGCGGAGCAAGCCTGCCATATTTTTTATACACCCAGCCAAAGAGCAGCCCCATGGCGAAGTTGCCTATGAACGGCCCAAAACCTTGGTAGAGGTGGTAACTTCCGCGCAGCAAGGCGCTGAGTAGGATGGCCGCCCAGGGTCCCAGCCCAATTTTTTCCAGGCGGCCCAGCAAATAACCATTGAGGATAACTTCCTCCAGTACGCCGGCACGAATGGCTGAAAGCACCAGCACCGGAACTGTCCACCAGTACTGGTTCAGGGCGCTGGGAATGATCTCGGTGGTGATCCCCATGGCCCGTCCGGCAGCATAAAGCCCCAGCGAAGGAACGCCAATAACAACAAGCAGTCCCAGCGCACCCAAGCCATCGCGAAAAGGGTGCCGGATATCCAGGCCTATCCGCGCGAACGCAGATTTCCCGGGTTCAGCGAGCAGATAAAGCACCAGCATGACAGGGACCAACGCAAAGAAGATGTCCAGAATCTGGTACGTAAAATCAAAAAATTCGCGGTTGTTGCGCACAACATTCAGGGTTGAAGTGCCCTGCGATATGGGCGCCCGGCTCATCTTATCCAGAAGTGATACCACCGAGTACACGGCCGACTGTCCCAGTGAGAGTCCCAGAACCAGCAGCACTTCACTAATCAGACGGCGGCGCGACTTCACTCCCCACCCCTGATGCTCGACGCCGGATCCGCCGGCTTTCGCCTGCGGCCCCGTCCCAGCCGCCGCAGCTGGCAACCCGGCACTTGGGGAAGGCTGGGCTGGGGCAGGGCTACCGGCGTCGTTCGCGGCAGAAGTAGGCACCGATTCAGTCATAGGGTAATCATGCCCGCACTGAAGCGAAATGGCATAGGCGGACTCGCGGCGAGACTTTCGCCGCAAGTCCGCGGAGGCGGAACAGCGGTTGGCGACAAGCAGGGGTTAGGCTCAGTGGCATGAGCTCCCCACGCCAGATCATCATGATCCGCCACGGACAGTCAGCGGCCAATGTTGACCAGAGCATTTACAACAGAATTCCCGATTACCGGATCCCGCTGACCGAGCTGGGTGTGGCCCAAGCCAAAGAAGCCGGCCGGAAAGTCAGGCAGCAGCTGGCCGGGGAAAAAGTCCGTGTCTATGTTTCGCCCTACTTACGCGCCTATCAAACCCTCGAGGCCATGGATTTGGGCGATCTCGTGGAGTCGATCATGGAAGAGCCTCGGTTGCGGGAGCAGGATTGGGCGAACTTCCAGAACCCGACGGAGATCGCGGACCAAAAGGAGCTCCGCAACTCCTACGGACACTTTTTCTACCGGTTTCGCGAGGGCGAATCGGGGTCTGATGTTTATGACCGGGTTACCTCCTTCATGGAAACCCTGTTTAGGCACTGGAATAGAAATGAATCCGCCCCCAACGTTCTGCTTGTTACGCATGGGCTGACAATGCGACTGTTCTGCATGCGCTGGTTCCACTGGACGGTGGAGTATTTTGAGTCGCTGAACAACCCCGGCAATGCGGAAACTCGCACCTTGGTTCGTGATGGCCAGCAGTATCTTCTTGATGCCAATTTTGAGCAATGGACACAGGCTGAGCCAACAACAACCGTGGTGGATCTCCCGGAGCATAGTTGGGGATCGGCTACAGAACCGCAACTGTAGGCTCTCCGGGCGTCAGTCGTGTGGGCTCCGGCTTCATTACGCCACACTTAGCTGGCCTAATTATGTTTTTTTACTCTGCAAAGGGTAGCCTTGCCTGAGTACAGGGGCAGACCCCCGTTGAAACGTCAACAAAAATGCGGAGTATCTGGGTGCTTGCTACATTGGTTATCGGCCTGCGAGAAGGTCTCGAAGCTGCGCTGATCGTGGGTATGATTGCCGCGTTCCTGCGCCGCAACGGCATTGCGTTGAAAGCCATGTGGCTGGGTGTTGGCGCGGCAGTTCTACTCAGCGCACTCATCGGCGTCACGCTTGAGATCGTCTCGGCGGCACTCCCCCAGCAGCAGCAAGAAGCCATGGAAACCGTTATCGGCGCCGTAGCGGTGCTCATCGTGACGTTCATGATTCTATGGATGAGCAAAAATTCGCGCTCCATGAAATCCTCTTTGGAGGCCCATGCCGGGTCCGCACTTAAAGGCGGATCCGTGTTTGCGCTGGCTGGCATGGCATTCCTGGCGGTGCTGCGCGAAGGCATTGAAACAGCCGTATTTATGGTTGCCGCCTTCCAGTCCTCTCTGAATCCGCTGGCGGCTGGAACCGGAGCAGTGCTGGGCCTGGTCATCGCCACCGGCGCTGGCTTGTTGCTCTTCCGTGGCGCCGTCAAACTGAACCTGGCCAAGTTTTTCAAGGCCACAGGCGTGTTCCTGGTGTTTGTTGCTGCAGGTCTGGTGATGAAGTCCCTGCGCACAGCCCACGAGGCTGGCTGGCTCAACGTTGGCCAGGGCAGCACCATCAATCTGAACTGGCTGGCCCCCAACGGCAGCGCGCGTGGAGCCCTCCTCACGGGCGTTTTCGGGATACCCAACGACCCTCGATTCGTTGAAATCCTCGGCTGGGCCCTGTATTTGATCCCCATGCTTGCCTTCATCTTGTGGCCGCGCACCTGGCGCCCCTCCGCCGCCATGCTGCCACGTGTACAGTTCATAACCGCCGGAGCACTTGGCGTATCAGCCCTGGCTTTAATTTTGGCTGCACCCTTGGCCGTACCGCCAGCTCCCTTAGCGGAAAGCTCGACGCCGACCATCACCACCTCCGGCGCCGTGGGCGTATCGCTGCGGGTCACCACCGCTGAACACGGATTGGGTGCGCAGGCAGCCGGTGCACAGGCAGCCGGAGCCAATATGCGCGCCGCAACCGCGGGTGAATTCGCAAAAACACTCGTTGCAACCGACCCCGATGGCACAGTAAACAGCTACGCATTAGAATCCCATGGCACCGAATCACATGCGGGCCGCACAGCATCCATCTACTCCGCCGCAGCGAACCAGAGTGCCCGCCCGGAACCGCCCACCATCACAGTCGCAGCACTGACCGAGCTCAACGGCGGCCGGATGCCCGTAGGCATCAGCGCCTCCAGCAATCCTGGTCCGTTTGAGGCCGCGTGGAAACACCAAGGCAATGTCAAGGTATGGCTTGTCAACGGCTCAATCATTGATGCCGTCAGCACACAAGGATCCTCATTGACACTTAGCGGTGGAGGGTTAGCCTCACCACGGACCATCGCGGTGGCCGATCACGATGGCTGGCAGGTGCCTGAAGAACACGTCACGGCAGCCGTCACCAAACTAAGCAGCTTTGAGGCCTCCACCGCCGAAAACGTGCTGTGGTCCCGCTACCTGCCCGTGGTGTTTATCATTTCTGCACTGGTGCTGTTCGCCGCCGGGCGCCGGAATCAACGCCAACTTCTAGTGAGCGCACCCTCGCCCTAGACACTGGCTCCCACCGCACACCAGCTACACCATCTACCCCTTCCGCACTCCTTGTCAGATCTGCAAAATTGCCCCACCTAAGGACTCTCATGACTTTTATTCCAAGCACCTACCTGCGCTCCACAGCTCCGGCATTGTTAGCCGGGGCTGCCGTCCTGGCGCTCACGCTGGCGGGTTGCGGCAGTGCCGAGCCAGCAGAAAAGACATCGGGAACCTCCGGTGGCTCGTCCGCGCCGGTCAGTAATGGCGCGGCGCAGATAGCGGTCAGCGTGGAAAGGATCGAGGGCGGGGATCAGTGCGTGCCTAACTATTCATCTGCTCCGGCGGGTCCTGTGACCTTCACCATCACCAATAAGGACGCCTCCGGTGTCAGCGAGGTTGAGCTGCTCAGCGACAAGCGCATCCTGGGTGAACGTGAAAATGTTATTCCCGGCCTGAAGTCCGTCAGTTTCACTCTCACCCTGGCAGGGGGTGAATACCAGCTGTACTGCCCAGGAGCAGCCACAGAGACTAAGCCGTTTAGCGTCACAGGTGCCGCCGCATCCTCATCCGCCAGCGGTGTCAGCGAGCTGCTCAAGGAAGGTACCGATGGTTATGCCAAGTACGTTTCAGGCCAGGTTGATTCTCTGGTTCTTGCTGCAGCTGCCTTGCAGGCGGCCGTGGACTCCGGTGATGTCAGTGCCAGTCAGAAGGCTTATGCCCAGGCGCGCCCATTCTTTGAGCGCATTGAACCGGTGGCTGAAAGCTTCCCCGATCTGGACCCAGCACTTGACCTTCGCGTGGCCGACGTCGAACCCGGCACCGAATGGACAGGTTTCCACCCGCTGGAAAAAGATCTGTTCGAGACTCAGGCGATCAGCGATTCTTCCAAGGCACTAGCGGCTGGTCTGGTAAAAAATGTTGCCACACTCAAGACTCTGACGGCTGCGCTGGAAGCCGACGGCTCCTACAAGCCCGAGGAATTGGCGAACGGTGCCAGCGGTCTGCTGGAAGAAATTCAGTCTTCGAAGATCACCGGTGAAGAGGAAGCTTATTCCAAGCTGGACTTGGTGGATTTTGCCGCCAACATCGAAGGTTCTCAGCAGGCTTTCGAATACCTGAAACCGGCGTTGATGGAGATCGATGCCGAGCTGACGGGCACTATTACTGACCAGTTTGAGATAGTCGATGCCGCGTTGGAGGGGTACAAGGATCCCTCCTCGTTGGGTGGCTGGAAGCCGTACACGGAAGAATTGAAAAAGTCCGACGCCGCTAAACTCACCGCTTTGATCCAGTCATTGCAGGCACCGTTGGCAAAGATTTCCGAAAAGGTGGCCACCGTTTAAATGACTGATTCGATTCCTCCTGCCGAGCGCGTATCCCGCCGTACGTTCTTCAGCGGATCGGTGGCGTTGGCCGGTGCCGGCGGTCTGGCACTGGGAGTCGGTGGCGGGGCTGCTCTGACCGGTGCCACGGCGTCCGGAACAACATCGGAAACCAATCACATGGTGGCGGGGTCCTCGCTCACGTATCCGTTTTATGGCGAACACCAGAGTGGGATTGCCACTCCCCCACAGGACCACTTGGTGTACACAGCCTTCGATGTCACAGCCACGACCGCGATCGAGCTTCAACTGGTACTTGCCAAATGGTCCGCCGCTATGGCTGAGATGACAGCGGGTGCCCCGGTTGGAAAAGTGGAACCCGCACGTGAGCACGCCATCCCTGGGGACACCGGTGAAGCTAGTGATATGGGCCCGCATGGTCTAACGCTGACACTTGGTTTTGGGCCGTCCCTGTTTGATCAAAGGTTTGGGTTGGAAAAGTTCAAACCTATCGATTTTGCTCAACTGCCAGCCATGGCAGGTGAGTCTCTTGAGCCGTCCATGACAGGAGGGGACCTCTGCATCCAAGCCTGCTCAAACGATCCACAGGTGGCCTACCATGCGGTTCGGAATTTGGCCCGTATGGCCCGGACAGCGGTAAAGACAAAGTGGACTGTACTGGGATTTGGTCGGGCGTCCGCCGGAGCTAACCAAACCACGCCCCGGAATTTAATGGGGTTCAAGGACGGCACGCGCAATATCACCGACGCCGAGGATCTTGGCGCACATGTTTGGGTGGGCTCGGAGGCGGGCCAGTCATGGATGGCAGGCGGAAGCTACCTGGTGGCACGCAAAATTCACATGCTCATTGAAACCTGGGACGAGGACCCAATTGGGGATCAGCAAAGCATCTTTGGGCGCAGCAAAAAGGAAGGCGCCCCGTTGTCTGGAACCAAGGAACACGATATCCCTGACTTCCATGCGCCCTCTCCTGGCAGCCAGGGGGAGGAACCCGCCATTGCAACGGATTCTCACATTGCTTTGGTGGCCCACGAAAACAACAACGGCACCAAGGTGCTGCGTCGAGGCTACAACTTCACGGATGGTCTGGACTCCGTGGGACGCTTGGATGCGGGTTTGATGTTCCTGAGTTTTCAGAAGAGCCCGGAGCATTTTGTACAGCTGCAACAAAAGTTGGGTCGCTCAGACAGACTCAACGAGTACATCAGGCATGTTGGCTCCGCAGTGTTTGCCGTACCTGCCGGGCTCCCCGCGCCAGGAAGCTACTACGGCAAGGAATTCTTCGACTAAAACCGCCAGCTCTTCCTGTTGAGGTTGGAGATGATGACACCGCGGAGGACGATGGCGCGTCATCATCTCCAACCTCAACAGGGCGGGGGCGTCATCATCTCCAACCTCAACAGGGCGGGGGCGTCATTGGAGGGGGCAGAGCTAGAGGGCAGGCGCCACTATCACGTTCGTTCCCGCTTCACGGAACGCCTCGAGCTGCTCCGGGGTGACGCGTGAGTCAGTGATGAGATTCCGGCATGCCAACTCCCCCATGGTCGCAAACGCCCGTTTGCCGATCTTGGAGGCGTCAGCCAAAATATAGGCCTCAGATGCGCGTCCGGCCATCTTCGAGTTCACTGACGCCTCTCCCTCATCGTTGGTTGTGGGACCGGCTCCCGGCTCAATGCCGTTCACCCCAATGAACGCGAAGTCCAGCGCCACACGCTGCAGAATCGAGTCGGCGTACGGGCCAACAAGCTCGTATGAGCGAGGGTTCACAATCCCCCCGGTCACCATAATTTTGAAGTTGGGCCTGATGGCCAGCTGAGCTGCAATATTGATGGCGTTAGTGACAACTGTCAGCGTTGGTCTGTTGGACGCGAGAATCAAGTCCTCCCGCGTGGACAATACCTGCGCCAGCGCTGTACTGGTAGTGCCCCCACACAAGCCAATAACGGCTCCAGAGGGAATTAAGGCGCTGGCGGCGTGTGCAATCTGCTGCTTTTCCTCAGCATGATCGTCACGGTTGTATCGTCCCGGAAGGTCATAGGAAACAGAGCCGCTGGTGGCACCGCCACGGGTGCGCGTCAACAGCCGCTCATTGGCCAAGGAGTCCAAATCACGGCGGGCAGTGGCCGGGGAAACACCCAGCTGGGCCACAATCCCATCAACTTCAACCTGGCCGTGAGCGGCCAACAGGTCCAAGATCGCTGTGAGTCGTTCAGTTCTGTTCATGCGCAACTCCTGGACGGCCAACCAGCCGTCACATCTAGTTTTTAGTAGGGGAAGCACCGGCAAACAACGCCAGCAACCGTGAAACTTCAGGCACCAGGGCCGCACGTCCGGCGCCCAGATACTTGCGCGAATCCACAACCGAAGGATTGGCTGTCAGGTACTCACGCACTGCCCGAGTAAAGAAACCGTTCAGGTGAGTAGAAACGTTAATCTTGGTCATACCTGCTGCAATCGCTGCCACAATGCTCTCATCTGAGACGCCAGATGAGCCATGCAACACTAGCGGCACCTCAAGTACGGCCTTCAACTCCGCGATTCGGACCAGATTCAAGGCCGCGCTGCGCTCTGTCATGGCATGCGAGGAACCCACAGCAACGGCGAGCGCGTCAACACCTGTCGCAGCAACAAACGCGGCTGCTTCTGCCGGGTCGGTCAGCACACCCGGGGCGTGCGCCCCGTCCTTGCCGCCAACCTTGCCCAGCTCCGCTTCCACATAGACACCCCGCTGGTGGGCATACTCGGTGACACGGGCTGTCACCTCCACATTGTGCGCATACTCAAGGTGGGCGCCGTCGTACATGACGGAACCGAAGCCCAAGTCAACCGCTTCATAGACCAACGTCTCGTCTTCGGCATGGTCAAGGTGCACGGCTACCGGCACAGACGCCTTGCGGGCCGCAGCCAAAGTTGCCAGGGCCACCGGTTCCAGACCGCCATGAAACTTTGCGCAATTTTGAGAAATCTGCAAGATAACGGGGAGCCCGGCGGCCTCGGCACCACCGATCAGTCCTTCGAGGGTCTCAAGGTGGATCACGTTGAAGGCGCCCTGCCCCGTACCGGCATTCGCAGCCAGTTCCATGATGGTGCGGGTATTTGTCAAAGCCATGAGGTGCGGTCCTTAGTTCTCTGTAATGATCAGTTTTTTGGCCAGTTCAGTGTATTGAGGGGAAATTTCACCGGCCCCTGGCATGAGCACGGCGGCCGCGCTCCATGCTGTAGCCTGGCGCAGTATTTCGCGCAGGTCATCCACGCCGGTGGCCAGTGCGACGGCGGCCGCACTCACCGCCGCGTCTCCGGCACCCGTGGGGTTGCCACACAGCGGTGCCGGGAGTTTGGCTTGGATGTAGCTACCTGGGTTCTCCGCGCTGAAAGCGAGCATGCCTTCCTCACCCACGCTCACGAGGACCCGTTTGGCACCCATGTCCATCAGTTTTCGAGCGGCCCTGACCAGGTCCTTCTCCCCCACGGCCTCCATGAGTTCGTGGTTGTTGGGCTTGAGCAGGTCGGCCCCGGCCTGGGCTGCAGCCAGAATACCGCTGCCCGAGGTGTCAATGATGGCCGGTATACCGGCACCGTGGGCCAACGCCACGAGCGCGGGATAGAAATCGGCCGGGGCCTGCTCCGGGAGGGAACCGGAGCCCACCAGCACACCGGGGCGGCTCACGCCGTCGGCGGTCTGTAGCCCGTTGAGATTATCTACGACGGCGGCGGCGAGCCCCTGCCATTCGGCGGGGGTGAGAGCGGGTCCAGTTTCGTTGAAAATACTCGTGGTGTTTTCATCTGCCGTATCCACCAGGGCAATGGTCCGCCGGGTCGCTGCCGCCACGGGCACCAGCTGATGCACAATGCCGGCAGTGACCAGGTCCTGCCGGAATTGTTCACCGGAGGCTCCACCCACTGTGGCGATGGCCAGTGTGGGGTGACCCAGCTGGTGTGCCACACGAGAAACATTCAGGCCCTTGCCCCCGGCCCGGTACAAAGGCGTAGGCACTCGATGCGAGGACCCCAAGTGGATACCGGCAACGGTATAAGTGACATCGACGGCCGGGTTGGGCGTGACCGTCAGAACCACGTTATTGGCGCTCATGCCTGCTCCCCCATTCCAGTGCCAGTACCAGTTCCAAGTCCGGCTCCAGCTCCGGCTCCAACGTTGGGCCCTGGCGTACTAACCTTCTCTGCTGCACTGACGAGGCTGCGCGCCTTTAACGCCGAACCGATGAGCCCAGCGTTCTCACCCAGGGCGGCGTGGACATAGTCAGGGCGGCGATGGAAGGTCAGCAACTCATCCACCCGTGCAGCCAGCGGAACAAAGAGTGCGGCTCCCGCCATCGACAAGCCACCACCTAAGACAACTGTTTCGGTACCCAGGATTGAAACGCATTGGGCCACACTGAACGCCAGTGCATCAATAGCCTGCCTCCAGACAGTGACCGCTGCGGCATCGCCTTTGGCTGCCAGGGCCACCACATCGCGGGCACCGGTTACGGCCTTTCCCGTAGCTTCGGTATAGCGGCGGGCAACCGCTCCTGCAGAACCCAGGGATTCCAGGATCACCAGCTGACCATCCGGCCCCGGCACCATCGCGTGCCCAATCTCCCCGGCATATCCCCCGCCAGCAACTCGGCGCCCGTCACAGAGCACAGCCCCGGCAATACCTGTGCCAATCACCAAAACCAGGGCATCTTTCCGGCCCACAGCGGCACCGAGACGGAATTCAGCTTCACCAGCCATGCCGACGTCGTGCCCAAAACCTACCGGTACCCCCAAAGCCTGTGTCAACGTGGCCGTGAAAGGGAAATCCTTCCAGCCAAGATTGGCCGAGTAAACACCGATCCCGGCTTCCTCATCGACAATGCCCGGCACCGTAACACCGACGGCGCAAATGTTAAGATCCGGGTGCGCTGCACGGTAAAGTTCCGTCAGCTCCACGATCCGCGCGCACACACTGTGACCCGAACGGGTTCCGTCAAGCGGGGTGCGATGGCGTTGAAGATCGCGCACACCCACGTCCCCCGGCACCAGCTCACCTAAAATGATCCCCGATTTCATGTCCGTCCCGCCAACATCAAAGGCCAGTACAACCTCTTTGCCTACCTCATTGCCTCCGGAAGCGTCCGCCGCAGCGTGAGCACCCGGGCCATGGGACGGATTCATCACAGTTTTCATGAAGTTCAAGTTCTTTCGGGTACAGATGCCCGCGGGCATGGCGTATGGCGGGAAGGTGGTTGGGTAAGCGCTAGGCACCCCACTTCAAGGAAGTGGGGTGCCTAACATTTTAGCCAGAGATCCTGACCCGTACCTGTTTCTAGTCTTCTAAGATGACCGAACGTGACAGGTTGCGCGGCAGATCCGGGTTCATGCCGCGAGCGCGCGCACGCTCCAACGTAACTCGGTGGATGCGCGCAAGCTCAGCCAACGGGTGCGTGGTGGTATTCACGTAGAGGGCACCAGTCTTGGCTACATCGCGGTCCAAACCCTCGGGCTGCTCGCCAAACATCCAGGTGACACGGTTAGGAGCCGCAATGGAGATGGGACCGTGGCGGTATTCCTTGGCCGGGTAGGACTCGGTCCAGCCCTGCACTGCCTCGCGCATCTTCAACCCTGCTTCGTGGGCCAACCCTACTGTCCAGCCGGTGCCCAAGAAAGTGAACTGCTCAGCGTCAATCAGTTCCTGCTCAACGGGGGCAGATACAGCGGTTTTGGCATCCTCAACGGCTGCGCTGAGATCCATGCCAACACTTGTCAAGAGGTATGTGAGCGCTGTTGTGGCAAAGCGGGTCTGCACCACAGAGCGCTCATCGGCGTAGGGAAGTTCAACAACGGCGTCAGCCAGCGTCATGATCGGCGAGTTGGTGTCACCTACCAGGGCAACCGTGTGAATCTTGGACTTGATCGCGGTCAAGATTTCCAAAACCTCAGTGGTGGTTCCCGAGCGGGTGATGGCAATGACAGCGTCATAGCCACGATCGGCGCCCAAGAATGCCTCGGAGGCTGCAAATGCATCCGTAACCCCCTTGCCGGCAGTTTCGCGAGCTGCTGCGTAGCTTTGGGCCATGAACCATGAGGTTCCGCAACCAATAACGGCAACGCGCTGACCGTCGGCCGGGAGCAGGTTTTCGCTTTTGGCTTGGGCAATAGCCTTTGCCCAAACCTCAGGCTGGCTGGTGAGCTCTGCATCCATGAAGGGGCCGAGCTGATTATTCTCACTCATGTTTTGCGTTCTCCTTGATTGGGGCCCGCTAAAGCCGCTACGTGGCACAACGGGGCGTATTGGTTGACCCAACTCTAACATAAGATGCTCAAAAGGTGCATGAAAACGTCATGTTCAATCACTATCCGCCCGTGTGCTGACAGCACGATTCAGGCTCCTGCCTCACCCACCACGTGGAGTGAGCGAGCGTCAGGACAAACACCACTCGGAGTGAGCGAGCGTCACAGTAAACACAACGTGGAGTGAGCGAGCGTCACAGTAAACACAACGTGGAGTGAGCGAGCGTCACAGTAAACACAACGTGGAGTGAGCGAGCGTCAGGGGGTTAGACCGCCCTGACGCCGGCCCGCCACACCGCGGCCGTCAGCGGAACCCCTGGGCGGTACGCCAAATGTGTGGCGGACGGGGCCTTGAGCATATGCAGATCAGCCCGATGCCCCACAGCGAGGGAACCCACTGCACGTTTCCCGTTTTCATCGAGCCCGGACTCGCGTCCCAGCGCCAGCGCACCCCCATAGGTTGCCGCACGGACCGCCTCATGAATGCTTAGCCGCATCTGCAGGACGGCAGTTGTGACACAAAACGCCATGGATGAGGTGTAAGAAGTCCCTGGATTGCAGTTGGAGGCAAGGGCCAGCGGCACGCCGGCATCCAATAGTTCCCGCCCCGGAGCCAACGGTGCACGGGTGGATAGATCACAAGCCGGAAGCGCCGTGGCGACCGTCCCGCGCTGACCGGACCCGCGCCCTCCATTGGCGCCACCATCCCACCCCGACCATGACTGCGCCAACAGGGACACGTCCTGCTCCGTTAGAAAATTAACGTGATCAACACTTGCCGCGCCGAACTCCACCGCCAGCTTCACGCCGTCGCCATGACCGAGCTGATTGCCATGGACGCGCAATCCCAACCCGGCGTCGCGGCACGCGGAAAGCACCTTTCGGGACTGCTCCGGGCTAAAGGCCCCGCGCTCACAAAACACATCAGCCCACTTGGCATAGGGACGGACCGCCTGGAGCATGTCAGTGCACACAAGCTCGGTGTACTCATCGGCATCCATACCGGCCGGGACCAAGTGGGCTCCCAAATAGGTCACCTCATCGGCAATGGTGCAAGCGATCCGGGCACTGCGGGCCTCCTGATCCACGTCCAGACCGTACCCGGTTTTGGTCTCCAAATACGTGGTGCCCTGCGAAACGGCTTCAGCTACCCTGCCCATGCCAAGACGGGTGAGATCGTAATCGCTGGCGCTCCGTGTTGCCTCCACGGAGACCGCAATCCCGCCAGCACTGTAGCTTTCACCGGCCATGCGCGCCTCAAACTCGGCGGTGCGGTCCCCTGCAAAAATGAGGTGCGTGTGCGAATCCACCCAGCCAGGCAGTACGGCACGTCCCTGGGCATCCGTATGGACATCCGCGGCTGGCGCATCAGCCGTGGGCCCGATCCAGGAGATCCGCTCGCCCTCCAGAACTATTGCGGCGTTGCGAAGCGTGCCGTGCTCTCCGTCTTGTGTCATTAACTCGCCAATGTTGCTGATTAATTCACTCATGCCCTTAGCGTACGACGCCGGGCAGGCACCTTGGGTGCGCGCACCGGGCATTGCGTCTGGCATTACAGATGCCCCCTTATGTGACTTCTCACACATGGCCGTGTGAGACGTCCTACATGATTGGGCCGCCTGTATGACACTACCTGGGTGCTGTCTGGAATTACGGACACCAGGGTGGGCGGGTGGTCATTTAATCGCACCAACCGCCCGGATAATTGCCTCATGACCTTCGTTTCTTTACTTGGCTTTGCCGGGCTGTGCATCATGTTGGCTCTCATCCCGGGGCCCGACACCTTCATGGTGCTGCGTATCTCTTTAAACCGAGTTGGTGCAGGTATCTCTGCAGCCGCGGGGTCCGCCACGGGCGCCTTGCTGTGGGGGGCCTTGGTTGGGCTTGGGCTGGCCGCCGTTTTGGAACAGTCCGCAGAAGTTTTTCGCTGGATTAAGGTTGCCGGCGGATTGTATTTGCTGTACTTGGGCATTTCCTCGTTTTTGAAGGCCCGCAGGGCAGTTAAAGCTGGCCTTGCCGCCGGTGGCGCTGCCCATCAGCCTTTGGTTTATAGCAAACGTGCTGGCTATGCTGCCGGGACGGTTTCAACCCTCCTCAATCCCAAAGTGGGTTTGTTTTACCTGGCCGTGGTGCCGCAGTTCATTCCACAGGGCGGGAACACGTTGGCCATGGCCATGATCTTGGGGGCCACCTTGGGCGTGATCGGCTTCTTGTACCTGACGAGTATTGCGATCGTGGCCTACAAAGCCATGAAGTGGCTTCGCAAACCAAAGGTCAACACCATGATTGAACGCATTAGCAGTGGCGTATTGGCTGTCCTCGGAGTAGGCGTCATAGCCTCCGGCGCGGCAAGCTAACACCGTTTCCGCGGCTTTATTCACAAATCCGGCGCACCCTTCCCCTAGAAGTACCGGCCCCACCCTGGTTTCTCAGCCCTGACTGGTCCTGGCTAGCCCTGACTGGTCCTGACCAACGCCTACAACGGCGCACAGTAACCCTGCATAGACTAGAGAACATGTCCTCTTTGGTGCCGCCCGATCCCCCGTCCAGTTGTTGCAGTCCAGGCCGGGCAGAGCACGGCGAACACGTCTCCACAGTTCAGCAGCTTTTTTCGCTGGAGGTGCCAGCGTCCACTCCCCATTCCCAGCAGCCCCAAGCGTTCATTCCCCCCGGGAGTTTTGCCATGGGCGACCCGTTCGATGAGGGCTATCCCAACGACGGCGAAACGCCTGTCCACCAGGTTGAGATTTCCGCTTTTCGCATTGACACTACGGCTGTGAGCAACACTGCGTTTGCCGCCTTTATCAAGGCCACCGGGTACCGCACGGAGTCTGAGGTCTACGGCAGCTCGGCCGTGTTCCATCTCGCTCTGCAGGCGGATGCTGCGGATGTACTTGGCTCTGCCGCCGGAACCCCCTGGTGGTTGAATGTCCGTGGCGCTGATTGGGCGCACCCGGCCGGGCCGCGCTCCTCATGGCTGGATATTCCCGATCATCCCGTCACACAGGTCTCCCACAGCGATGCCCTAGCTTATTGCGCCTGGGCGGGGCGCGCCTTACCCACTGAAGCCCAGTGGGAATATGCGGCCCGTGGGGGTCTCCAGCAGAGCCGCTACCCTTGGGGCAATGAGCTCCACGGACTGGATTCCTGCGGCCAGCGCCTGCACCATTGCAACATTTGGCAAGGGGTTTTCCCCACGGAGAACACGTGCGACGACGGATACCTCACCACTGCTCCCGTGAACAGTTTCAAACCCAACGCTTATGGTTTATATCAAACCAGCGGCAATGTGTGGGAGTGGTGCGCTGATTGGTTCCTGCCCAAGTATTACAAGAGCTGTCTGGCCAAGGGCATTGTTACCGATCCGCCCGGACCAACGATTGGCCGTGGGCGGGTCATGCGCGGCGGTTCATATCTGTGCCACGACTCCTATTGCAACCGCTACCGATTGGCTGCTCGAAGCGCTAACTCGCCGGAGTCGGCAAGCGGGAACTTGGGCTTTCGCACCGTCGCAGGGGCCAAGGTCAGCACGGTGGCGTCATCTGATACCTCGCCAATTGCTTTTTGATGCGATCTCAGCTCATGCATCAGACCCAGCGCTTCTAGGGTGGTACTGGTCCTGGCCAGGAACTCTTCGGGTCCACTGACAAGTCCCAAATCAACGGCACGCCAGGCTCCATCGCTTGCCATCACCATGAGCTCTGGAGCAGCAAGCTGTAACACTTTTGCGTGATCCGCAGCTTCCGGTTCCCTCCGGGCAACCCACAGCCGCCCGGGAGTATTGCGCAGTTCTCGGTCACGTTGCAGTTTTTCCCGCCGAGTCAGGGAGCTATCCCCGCTGCCAATAGCAGTGCCGCTGCCCGCACTGCCACTATCACTACCAGCACTGCCAGCATTGTCAACGTGAGCGTTTGCTAGCTGTGCCCGCACCAGATGAGTTGCGCCGTCGTGCGTCCTGACCACCACGGAACAGTCCGCCAGACTGGCAATTTCCACCCCCTGTGCATTCAATTGCGCCAGGGACAACGCCGCACTGGGGAAACGCACACGTTCGTCCCCTACCAACGCGTTTGCAGTAGCGTCAATGGCAGCAAGTGCCCCGGCCAGCACAGCCCTGACCCCCGATCGCCGCGGATCGGTGGGCGCCCCGGCCAGAATGCTGTTCAGCTGGGCAGATAACCACTGCGGATTTGAGGCGGCAGGTAACTCCAGTGGCTCCAACAAGGTGGTGGCGCCGTCAATGACCCACGCATTGGGCCCATTAAAACCGCAGCTGTCCTCCTGTACATGAGAATCGCCCTCGAACTGAACACGTGCCCGGATTTCCCATGCCAACGTCATAGTTTCATCCTGCCATGGACACACCGGTGAGTGGTTATTCGGCTCCCCCGCGAGCGGCAACAAATGCGCGCACGCATGCTTCGACGTCGTCCGCACTGTGGGCGGCCGAGAGCTGAACCCGGATGCGGGCTGCACCTTTAGGCACCACAGGGAAGCTGAAAGCTGTGACATATACGCCGTGCGCCAGCATGGAATCGGCTACGCGTGCGGCCTCTACGGCATCCCCGAACATGACAGGAACAATGGCGTGCTCGCCCGGGAGCAGCTCGAAGCCTTCCTCGGTCATGCGGCGGCGGAACAATGCCGCATTCTCGAAGAGCCGGGTGCGCAATTGCGCCGAATTCGCTACCAACTCAAGCGCCTTAAGAGTTGCCGCAACAATGGCAGGTGCCAGTGAGTTTGAGAACAGGTACGGGCGCGCCTTCTGGCGCAACATGGCCACAATTTCACCGTGCCCGGACACGTAACCACCGGATGCTCCGCCCAGGGCCTTGCCGAAGGTTCCTGTGTAAATATCCACGCGATCACTCACGCCGGCGTGCTCTGGAGTACCTGCACCGGTGGCGCCCATGAAACCTACGGCATGAGAGTCATCCACCATGACCAGGGCGCCGTACTTTTCAGCAAGATCGCAGATGGCTTCCAGCGGGGCCAGGAAACCGTCCATGGAGAATACGCCATCGGTGACAATAATTGTTCGGCGGGCTCCAACACCCTCACGCAGCTGAGCCGCCGCCTGCAGCGCAGTTTCCAGCTCCGCCATGTCCTGATTTGCGTACCGAAAACGGGCGGCCTTGGACAAACGGATGCCGTCAATGATGGAGGCGTGGTTCAGGGAATCGGAGATGATGGCGTCATCGGCACCAAAGAGGGATTCAAAAACGCCACCGTTGGCATCAAAACAAGAGGAGAAAAGAATGGTCTCTTCGGTGCCAAGAAAGTCAGAGACGGCGCGCTCGAGTTCCAGGTGGAGGTCTTGGGTGCCGCAAATGAAGCGAACACTGGCCATTCCGAAGCCGTGGCTGTCCATGGCGGACTTGGCGGCGCCAACGATCTCCGGGTGATCGGCCAACCCCAGGTAGTTATTGGCGCAGAAGTTCAGCACCGGCGCTGCGGGACCGCCCAACGGGCCTGCTAGGACATGGCTGGATTGGGCGGAGGTGATGGCCCGCTCGGTTTTAAACAGGCCGGCGGTGCGGATTTCACTTAGTTCGGTGGCGAGCTGGTATTTCATGGCGGTGTACATGGGAACTCCTTGGCTAGTGGTTGGTGTGGGTAAGGAAAAGCTAAGCGAAAACGCTCCAGTCGAGGATGACTTTTCCACCACTGCCGGAACGGGCAATCTCAAAAGCCTGCTCCCATTCGGTGGCGGGCAGCGTGTCTGTGACCACGGAGGCCACGGCTTCACGCAACACCGGATTGGAGGAAAGCATGGCAGACATGGCATACCAGGTTTCAAACATTTCGCGCCCGTAAATACCCTTCAGGGTAAGCATATGAGTGACTACTTTGCTCCAGTTGATGTCAATGGACTCGCTGGGCAGACCAAGCATGGCGATCCGTCCACCATGGTTCATATTGTCTATCATTTCAGGCAATGCCGTGGGGTGGCCTGACATCTCCAAACCAATATCGAAGCCTTCGCACATACCCAATTTCAGTTGCGCATCTCGCAACCGGGTGTTGGAGACGTTCACGGCAAGATCCGCGCCCATCCTTGCAGCCATGGCCAGCCTGGGCTCGGATACGTCCGTGATGGCGATCTTACGTGCACCGGCGTGCCGCGCTACGGCCACTGCCATCAAACCGATGGGCCCTGCGCCGGTGACAAGGACGTCTTCACCAACCAAGCCGAAGCTCAGCGCCGTGTGAACGGCATTACCCAGCGGGTCAAAGATGGCGCCAAGTTCGGGAGTGACGGAGGCGTCCTTATGAACCCAGACATTGGATTCCGGGATAACCACGTACTGGGCAAACGCTCCATCACGCTGGACACCTACTGAGATCGTGTTGATGCACATGTGCCGGCGTCCTGCGCGGCAGTTGCGACACATTCCGCACACCACGTGACCCTCGCCGGAGACCTTGTCCCCCACGGCTACGTCGTGAACATCGGAACCAATCTCTACAACTTCGCCGTAAAATTCGTGACCGGCGATCAAGGGGGCATTGATGGTTTTAGCGGCCCATGCATCCCACGCCTGGATATGCAGATCCGTGCCGCACAGGCCCGTTGTGTGTACCTGAATTTTCACATCCCGGGTCCCTGTTGTGGGCTCGGGTCGGTCAACGAGTTCGAACCCAGCGTGCGGGCCGGATTTGTAGAGTGCTTTCATGGGCGGCAGTCCTGTTCTTGGTTGATTGCTTTGTCCATTACAGCGCTCTAAACCATTTAGCACAATCGAGATTTTCTCCATCATCGATTTAGGGAATGCTAAATGGTAGTTTTGTCAGGTGGAACTTCATCAACTACAAATTCTGCGGGAGCTAGGCGAGCTGGGCAGCGTCAAAGCCGTGGCGGAGACACTCTCCGTCACACCGTCGGCCGTGTCCCAACAAATCTCGCTCCTCCAACGCCAGGTGGACACCCCGTTAACCCGCAAAGAAGGCCGGAATCTGGTGCTGACGGCGGCCGGAAGGGTACTGGCAGATGCTGGCACGGAAGTCATCAATGCCATGGCCGGGGCAAAAGCAGCCATCGGCGCCTACCAGCATGATTCTGGCGGCACTGTCACCATCAGTGGTTTCCACAGCGCCGGCCAGGCCCTGTTCGCCCCGCTAGTACGCCGGTTGGCCACTCTGCGAGCCAGCATGGATGCCACCATAGGCGTAGGCGCTTCGGGCGATGGTGCTTCGGGCACAGACGCTGCGGGCACAGACGCTGCGGGCACAGATGCTGCGGGCGATGGCGCTTTGGGAGATGGCGCGCGCACGGTCGGTTCGCAAGCAGGCGTGCCCCACGTTAGATTCTCAGATGAGGATGTAGCTCAGCACGATTTTCCGGCATTAACTGCCCGCTACGATCTGGTACTTGCGCATCGGATGGACCACAGCCCGGCGTGGCCGGACACGCGAGTACGGGTCATTCCGCTGGCCCACGAACCACTGGATATAGCTGTGGCACCATCCCACCCGCTAGCGGCCAAGGACTCCCTTTCCCCTGAGGATGTGGTTGCCTACCCATGGGTGACAAGCCGCAGCGGCTACTCACCGGCGGATGTCCTCACCGCCATTGGCGCCGTTGCCAGCCGCCCTGTAGAGGTGCTGCACCGCATCAATGACTACTCTTCAGCTGCTGCCTTAGTGTCTACCGGCGAAGTCATTGGCCTGCTCCCCCGCTACACTTCCAGCCCGGCTCTGGCCTCCGGCAGGGCTCTGGCTTCCAGCCCGGCTCTGGCCTCCGGCAGGACACTGGCCTCCGGCGGGATGCTTCCCCTTGGCGTGGTGCTGCGTCCGCTGACGGGGATAAGCACCCGGCGCAGAATCGATCTGCTGGCCCGTCCGGAAAATCTTAGGCGTGCCTCCGTGATGTTGGTGGCACAGGCGTTGCAGGATGTCATGGCAGAACTCACTGGCGAATAGGACCTCGCAATAAAAAACGGGCGCTCGCTCCGGCACTGTGCGCCCGTTTTCACGGGGCAAAGTGCCGGAGCGAGCGCCCGAGGTTTGCAGAACTCAAGCGGCGGGAAGGTTTAGCCTTCCACGCCCAAGGTTTTCAAGATCAATTCCCGCACACGGCCGGCATCGGCCTGTCCGCGGGTGACCTTCATAACCCCGCCAACAATTGCACCAACCGCCTGAACCTTGCCCCCCCGGATCTTCGCGGCCACATCCGGCTGGGCAGCAAGAGCTTCATCGATCGCGGTCTGGAGGGCGCCATCGTCGGAAACCACGGCCAGGCCACGCTTGGCCACAACCTCGGCGGGCGTACCTTCACCCTCAAGGACGCCGTCGAGCACCTTGCGGGCCAGCTTGTCGTTGATGCTACCTGCGGCAATGAGCTTCTCAATCTCAACCACAACAGCGGGCGTGACACCCAGCGCTGCGGGATCCACGTCAGCAAGCTTGGCGCGGCGGGCAATCTCGCCCATCCACCACTTGCGGGCCGCCGCAGCAGAGGCACCAGCCGCTACTGTCTCCTCAATTTCATCCATCAGCCCGGCGTTGACAACATCACGGAATTCCAGATCCGTGTAGCCCCAGTCGGCTTGCAGGCGCTTGCGACGTTCGGCGGGAGGTTCCGGCAAACGCGTGCGCAATTCCTCAACCCAGGCCGCCGAGGTGACGATGGGCACAAGGTCAGGCTCAGGGAAGTACCTGTAGTCGTCAGCATCGGATTTGGGCCGGCCCGATGTTGTGGACTTAGTATCTTCATGCCAGTGCCGGGTTTCCTGGGTGATGAGCACACCAGAGTCCAACACGGCAGCGTGGCGCTGAATCTCAAACTTCACGGCGTTTTCAACCGCCCGCAGAGAGTTCACGTTCTTGGTCTCGGTACGGGTACCGAACTTTTCCTGGCCATAAGGACGAAGGGAAACGTTGGCGTCACAACGGACGTTGCCGCGCTCCATCTTGGCATCCGAAACGCCCAGGTTCTTCACAATTTCCCGAATGGCGGCAACGTAAGCCTTGGCCAACTCGGGAGCACGGGATCCAACACCTTCGATGGGCTTGGTGACAATCTCCACCAGCGGCACACCCGAACGGTTGTAGTCCACCAAGGAGAAATCAGCACCCTGAATACGGCCCGTTGCCCCACCCATATGGGTCAGCTTCCCGGCGTCTTCTTCCATGTGCGCACGCTCAATTTCCACATGAAAAACGGTGCCGTCTTCTAGCTCAATATCGATCCAACCGTCGTAGCAGATGGGATCTTCATACTGTGAAGTCTGGAAGTTTTTAGGCGTGTCCGGGTAGAAATACTGCTTGCGGGCAAAAGTACAGTGCGGTGCGATCTTGCAGTTCAGCGCCAATCCGATCAGGATCGAGGACTCAACAGCTTTCTTGTTCACAACCGGCAGAACACCGGGCAGTCCCAGGCACACTTCATTGACGTTGGAGTTGGGTTCATCGCCAAACACGTTCGGGGCGCTGGAGAACATCTTGGTTTTCGTGTTCAGCTCAACGTGCACCTCAAAGCCCAGAACGGGATCATACTTTTCCATGGCTTCTTCGAAGCTCAAAATGTTCTCAACGCTCATTAGTTAGCCTCCTTGGCTGCGAAAGCGCCCTGGGCGGCGTTTACGCGCTCAGATAACGACGGCGCCTGGTTGAGCATGGTGGTGCCCCACTGGGCTTCCAACATCGATTCCAACACAGCACCCACACGGTAGACGCGGGCATCTTCTCGGGCGGGAGCCAGTAGCTGGATACCTACGGGCAAGCCGTCTTCATCAGCCAAACCGCCGGGCAGGGTCAAGCCGGGGATGCCGGCCAGGTTTGCCGGAATGGTGGCAACGTCTTGCAAGTACATGGACAGCGGATCGTTGATTTTTTCACCCAGCTTGAACGCCGTGGTGGGCGTTGTCGGAGACATCAACACATCTACCTGGGCAAAGGCCGCCTCAAAATCGCGCTGCACAAGTGTGCGCACTTTCTGAGCGGAGCCGTAGTAGGCGTCATAGTAGCCGGCGCTCAACGCATAGGTGCCAAGGATAATCCGGCGCTTAACTTCTGCCCCAAATCCGGCGGCACGAGTAGCCGCCATGACGCGCTCAATGGTGAGCGGACCTTCGGTGGGCAACGTGCGCAAACCAAAGCGGACGCCGTCGAACTTGGCAAGGTTTGAGGAAGCCTCACTTGGCATGATCAGGTAGTAAGCCCCCAATGCGTAACCAAAGTTGGGGCAGGAAACCTCAACGATTTCTGCTCCCGCACTGCGCAGCAATTCAACCGATTCGTTGAACCTGTTTTCCACACCATTCTGGAAACCTTCGCCGTGCAATTCCTTAATGACACCAATTTTCATGCCCTTGACATTGCCCATACGCGCAGCCGCAACCAGACCGGTTGAGGGATCACTCAGCGAGGTGGAATCCTGAGGATCGTGGCCGCCAATGACTTCTTGTAACAAGGCCGAGTCCAGAACAGTCCGTGAAACGGGACCAATTTGGTCTAACGAAGAAGCCATCGCGATGGCCCCGTAGCGTGAGACTGCACCATAGGTGGGCTTGACGCCCACCGTGCCGGTCACGGAACCGGGCTGGCGGATGGAGCCGCCAGTGTCGGTGCCCAAAGCCAGGGGTGCTTCAAAGGAGGCCACTGCGGCAGCCGATCCACCGCCTGAACCACCGGGGATCCGGTCAAGATCCCACGGGTTGCGGGTGGGGCCGTAGGCGGAGTGCTCTGTGGAGGAACCCATAGCGAATTCGTCCAGGTTGGTCTTACCCAGCATCGGCATGCGCGCAGCACGGATCTTCTTGATCACCGTGGCGTCGTAAGGGCTCATCCAGCCCTCCAGAATTTTCGACGCTGCCGTGGTGGGCTGGCCCTTAGTGACAATCAAGTCCTTGATGGCGATCGGCACACCGGCCAGCTCATGCAATTCCTCGCCAGCGGCACGGCGCGCATCAACGTCGGCGGCAACCTCGAGTGCTTCCTGGGTATTGATGTGCAGGAACGCATTGAGACCGCGTTCACCACCGTCAACCTCAGCAATACGGTCAAGGTGCGCCTGGGTCAGCTCTACGGCTGAAACCTCATTGGCGGCTAATTTAGCGGCCATTTCGGCCGCGCTGGAACGGATCAAATCATGTGCATTCATGGATCAGCTTTCCTCCAGAATTGCTGGAACTTTAAAGCGTCCATCAGCAGAATCGGGTGCCCCGGACAGGGCTTCTTCAGCGGTGAGCACGTGGCCAACCACGTCTTCACGCATGACATTTGTCAGTGGAATTGGGTGCGAGGTGGCGGGAATATCATCCCCGGCAACCTCACTGACGCTCTTCACTGAATCCACTATCACTGCCAGCTCTGTGGCCATGCGGTCCAGTTCGTCGTCACTCATCTCGATGTGAGCCAGTTGCGCTAGGTGCGCCACGTCCTCACGGTTGATCGCAGCCATGGATCTCCCCTGTAAGCAAAAGATTAATTGTGTCCCTTCTAGCTTAGTCTCCTTGCCACATAAAGATTTCCAGAAGCCCCCGGCTCACATACACCGTGCACCTGAGTGCTACATCACAGTTTGGCAACAACTATCCAAAAGGACAGAAACTCGTAGCATTTCTTTTGTTAGTAGAGTTTACTAACATCCATGAACAACTCCAGGAACCGCTACAGAACCGCAGGAGAAGGCCTACCCAGCCTGCCCTCGGATGGCCGAGCCCACAACCTCGCCCTCGCGCTCCGCACCCTGCACGCAGCAGGACCCATGAGCCGGGCAGACCTGTCCCGCGCCATGGGCTTGACACGGGTGACCATCTCCGATTTGGTCACCGAGCTCATTGCCCGCGGGCACGCTGTGGAATTGGGCCTTGATGAAACAGTTCGTCCCGGAAAACCGGCAATATTGGTAGACATCAACCGGCGCGGACTGCAAATCATCGGCCTTGATTTGACTGAGAATGCCATTCTGCGCGCGGCCGTCATGGATCTAGACGGCATGATCCTCGCCAGCTTTGCCAGGCCCATCACCAACGAAACCGGCGAACAGCTGACCGCTCTGATTGTGGAACTGGCCCAGTCCGCCGTCGAACTGGCTACCGAAACGTTGCTGGGTATTGGCGTCGGCTCCCCCGGCATCGTGGATTCAGCGGGGGTGGTTCTCACTGCCCCGAACCTTGGTTGGACAAACGTTCCGCTGCAGGCCATTATCCAGGAAGCCACCGGTCTCCCCACTCTTGTGCACAACGATGCCGACGCCGCTGTTCACGGCGAATACACCTTTGGTCACGGCGCTGATGACCTGATCCTGGTCCGAATTGGCCGCGGTGTTGGTTCCAGCCTGATGGTGGGAGGGGTACGCGCCCGTGGCGTTCACTCGGCCGCAGGCGAGATCGGCCATGTCACCGTCGGAGCTCCGGAGGCAGACGCCATCGTATGCCAGTGCGGGCGAACAGGCTGCCTGGAAACCTGGCTATCGGTCCCCGCCTTGCAAGCAGCTCTTGCCGCGACCACCCAAGAACATGACCCCAAAAAAGCCGCAGATGCAGTGTTGCACACGGCCGGGGAACGACTCGGAATTGCCCTTGCCCCCATTGTTGCGGCGCTTGATCTGGCAGAGGTTGTCCTCTGTGGTCCGCCGCAGCTATTGGAAGGGGCGCTGCTAGAAGGCGTCCGCGAAACGCTCGCTCACAGAGTACTTCGCCTCATACCACCCCCAACAAACGTCCGGCTCACGGACGAACCGGAAAATACTGTTCTGCGAGGAACTGCCGTCATGGTCCTTTCCAACCAGTTGGGAGTGGATTGAATCACCTGCACCATCCCGTTCAGGCACGGATTACCTCTAAGTAGTCACGGCCGCCCCTTTTGAGAGGTACAGCATGAAAAAGAAGTACATAGGAGTAGCAGCCGTCGCGGCCGCCACTCTGGCATTATCAGCTTGCGGAGGCTCCACCGCAGCAAACAACCCGGCCGACAACGCTGATCGCTCCATCACGTTGTGGCTGGTTGGTGGCGACACCAGCGATGATCTGCGCACCTACTTGACCGATACGTTCAAGACTAAGACCGGCGCCACGTTGAAGATTGAAGAGCAGGGCTGGGGTGACATCGTTACTAAAATGACCACAGCCATGCCGGATGCCAAGAACACTCCGGATGTAGTGGAAATGGGCAACACCCAGTCACCCACCTTCACCAACATCGGCGCATTCAGCGATATTTCGGATATGTATGAAGAATTGGGGGGCGAGAAGCTCCTGCCGTCCTTCGTTGAAGCAGGTGCCGTGGATGGCAAGAACTACACCTTGCCTTACTACTTCGGCTCGCGCTACATGTTCAACCGCACGGATGTCTGGACGGAAGCCGGTATCCAAACGCCCAAGACGCTGGATGAGTTCAACTCAGCTGTACAGACAATCACCGAGAAAAACCCGCGCGACATCAAGGACTTCTCGGGTTTCTTCTTGGGTGGTCAAGACTGGCGTAACGGCGTCTCCTGGATCTTCGCCAATGATGGCGACTTAGCCAAGAAGCAGGACGGCAAGTGGGTTTCCACCTTGTCTGACCCGAACACGATCAAGGGCCTGACTCAGCTCCAAGGCATCTACAAGAACGCCTCCAAGGCACCTGCAGATGCTAAGGATGCCACTCCGTGGTTGTACATCAACGACACTGACGTGATCCTCGATGATGACGGCAAGCCCACTGGCGAGACCAACCTCGCTGCAGCCACCATCATGGCTCCGGGCTGGGCTCACTGGTCCATTGGTGACGCTGTGAAGAAGGATGGCAAGGATGCTCGCGAGTGGAACGATAAGACCTTTGGTGCTTTTGTTCTCCCCGGCAATGACGGCAAGCCCGCCCCGGTTTTGGCAGGTGGCTCCAACATTGGTATCTCCGCTGCATCCAAGAACCAGGACTTGGCCAAGGAACTGATGCGCATTATCTACTCCGCTGACTACCAGAAAATGCTCGGTGGCGCAGGCCTCGGCCCGGCTAACGCCGAATACGTAGATGCTCTTGGCACAGACCAGTTCGCCAAGGCTGCCATTGCCTCAGCCTCCAACTCCAAGCTAACCCCCGCCGCTCCGGGCTGGGCAGCTGTTGAGTCCTCCTCAATTCTGGAAGAGTTCTTCGGCAAGATCCGTGACACGGATGATCTGGCTGCTCTGGCCAAGGAATACGACGAAAAGATCACCCCGAAACTGAACTTGAAGTAAACATAGTTAGCGGTGGCCGAGGCGAAGAACCTCGGCCACCGCATCTTTTCGCCACCGCAAGAAAAAACTGCCCCGCAGGCAGGAGAACCACGGCCACCGCCGTCACGAAAGGCCCCCTATGTCCACGGACGCCCCAGCGCCTCCAGCTACTCGCAGAATGAGTAGGCCGGCCCCGTCGAACAGTTTCGTCCCACGCAAGAAAAAGACTTCTAAGGTCCCTTTCTTCCTCATTTTGCCCACCATTATTGTCCTGCTTGCAGCACTGGGCTATCCCGTGATTTGGCAGACCATCACTAGCTTCCAGGAATTTGGTCTCAAGCAACAGTTTGGCGTCCAACCCGAATTTGTTGGTTTAGCTAATTACACTGCCTTGCTCACCAACCAGGAATTCTGGGTTGTCCTTGGCCGTTCACTGCTCTACTGCTTCATCTGTGCCGGCGCAACCGTGCTCATCGGAGGCTCGCTAGCCTTGCTGATGAAACGGGTTGGCACCTTCGCTCGGCTGGTATTGCAAGTTTCCCTGCTCCTAGCCTGGGCCATGCCCATCGTGGCAGCCATGACCGTATGGGTCTGGCTTATTGATTGGCGCCGCGGAGTACTTAACTGGCTACTCGTCCAGTTTGGCATTGATGCCCAAGGCCACAACTGGTTAGCGGACCCGGTCACGTTCTTTATCATCGCCGTCGTCATCGTTGTGTGGATCAGCGTGCCCTTTGTGGCCTTAAGTATCTACGCGGGCCTAACCCAGATTTCCGGCGAAGTCCTCGAGGCCGCGGCTATAGACGGCGCCAGCGGTTGGCAGCGTACCCGGTTTATCATCATGCCGCTGATTGCCCCGGTGCTCTCCATCGTGTTGCTGTTGCAACTCATCTGGGACTTGCGTGTATTCACACAGATCAAGCTGCTCCAGGATGCCGGTGGCATCGCGAACGAGACAAACCTGCTTGGCACCTACATCTACCAGCTAGGTGTTGGCTCAGGCGACTTCGGTACGGCCAGCGCCGTTTCCATCCTGCTTTTGATCATCACCGTTGCCATCAGCTGGTACTACGTCCGCTCCCTGATGAAGGAAGAAGTATAAAATGCGGCTGAAATCCGTCTCCAACACCCTATACACGTTGCTGGCATTGGTAGTTGCTGCCTTGTGGGCGTTCCCCGTCTACTGGATGTTCAACTCATCTTTCCTGCCAAACATCGTCTTGCAGTCCACAACACCGACTTTTCTGCCTTTCGGCGGGTCGCTGGATAACTTCAAGAATGCCCTCAGCGATGGCACATTCATGAAGGCACTTGGCATTTCATTGGCCGTCACCCTGACTACGGTTGCGGCTGTGCTGATTATTGCTTTCCTTGGTGCGCTGTCCATCAGCCGTTTCAAGTTCAAGGGCCGGAAGTCTTTCATTCTTGCCTTGCTGCTGATCCAGATGCTCCCCGCTGAAGGAATGTTCATTGCCCAGTACAAGATGATGAGCTCGGTTGGCATGCTGAACAACATCATTGGGCTGACAGTTCTTTACACGGCGGCAGTAGTCCCGTTCACGGTGTGGATGCTGCGTGGGTTCGTTGCCGGCGTTCCGGCAGAACTTGAAGAGGCCGCCATGGTTGACGGGCTTTCCCGTACGCAGGCATTCTTGAAGATCACCTTCCCGCTGCTCGCCCCAGGCTTGGTGGCATCCGGAGTGTACGCATTTTTGCAGGCATGGAACGAGTTCACGGTGGCATTGGTCATTATGACCGAGGACCAAAGCAAAACGCTGCCGCTCTGGTTGCGCGGCTTTGTTCAGGCTTCGGCCAACCGTGAAACGGACTGGGGCATGGTGATGGCCGCCTCAATGCTGGTAGCCGTTCCGGTGATTATCTTCTTCTTGATTGTCCAGGGCAAAATGAGCTCCGGTCTTGTCAGCGGTGCGGTGAAAGGCTGATGGTTATGAAATCTTCCCAACTTCGACGTTTGGCTGCCGGATCACTGATGCCAGGATTTGTTGGCACCACGGCACCGCAATGGCTTCTTGAAGCGTTCGACGACGGTTTGGCCGCGGTGTGCTTGTTTGGCACCAACCTGCAGTCATGGGAGCAGTTGAGTGATTTGTGCACTCAATTACGCCAACGCGCACCCCACGCGTTGCTTTCAGTAGACGAAGAGGGCGGTGACGTCACACGGCTGCATTACCTGACCGGCTCAAACCAACCAGGCAATGCCGTCTTGGGCCGCCTGAATGATCTGGAAGCCACCACCGCCTCAGCCGCAGCGATAGCTAGTGAACTTGCCGCTTTTGGCATCAATTTGAATCTGGCCCCCGATGCGGATGTGAACTCCGCAGCAGATAACCCTGTCATTGGATCGCGGAGCTTCGGCGCCTCGCCGCAGCTTGTGTCTGCACACACCATTGCGTGGATTGACGGGATGCAGAGCACCGGCGTGGCAGCGTGTGCCAAGCATTTCCCGGGGCACGGAGACACCTCCACTGATTCCCATGTGGATCTACCCCGCATTTTAGTGGATGCGCAAACACTGGCGGCGCGGGAGTTGTTGCCTTTCCAGGCGGCAGCGGCTGCCGGAGTGGCAAGTATTATGACCAGCCACATCATCGTTGACGCTTTGGATCCGCAGAATCCAGCCACGTTCTCGCGCATTGTGCTGATGGATGTGCTGCGCGGCCAGCTGGGCTTCACTGGCGCTATCATCACAGACGCACTGGATATGGTGGGCGCCTCCGGAGAGATCGGCGTTCCGGCAGCAGCGGTTAAGGCTCTAGCTGCTGGCGCTGACCTGCTGTGCATTGGTTCGGAAACAACACAAGAGCAGTACCTGCAGGTTCTTGATGCCATCGAGGCTGCTGTTGTGGATGGAACTCTTCCGCTCTCACGCCTGCGCGATGCTGCTGACCGCACTGCGGAATTGGAAGCCAACTACCCCGCCACGGTCAGCCTGACACCGGAGGCTATTTCGGCACCGGATCCTGTTCCCACACCAGGAGGCATCCGTGCCGCCTTTGAGGTCACACCCAAAGCCGTATCCTGGCTGGAAGACCCCTCGGATGCTGCCCTGGTTCAGGTTGAAACCACCACCAACTACGCTGTGGGAGTGGTCCCCTGGGGACCTGCGGCAACGGGTGCCACGGTTGACGTTGCTCAGCTTGTGCCTGGACAAAAGGTGGCTGTTTCCGGACGTGGACTGGCCAAGGACCACCAGGTGTGGGAAGTTGCACAGACGTTGCGCGCCGCGGGACACCACACCATAGTGGTGGAATGCGGATGGCCTCGCGGTGGCGCCGATATTGTCACCTATGGGGCCTCACTTGCCGTCTCCGAAGCCCTCGTGGAGCTGCTTAGCTAGGCTGCCACTTCGCTAAACTTATACTTCCAAGCGGTACACGCGCAGCATTTTGCCATTCTCCGGGACGGGCCAGTCTCGCTCGGGCACCCTAACGAATCCCATCTTCTGGTACAGCGCATGGGCACCATGCCAGTCATCGCCGGTGGTCAGGCTCACCGCGTTGATACCGTCCATGGCACGTGCTCTCTCCAGAATTGCCGCCACCATGGCTGTCCCGGCACCGCTGCGTTGAATAGCCGGGTCCACCACCAACAGGCGGAACTCGAGTTCATCCGGCAGTGCAATATCAGCCCAGACATCTCCAAACACGGCCAGGGTCGCCGAGCCGACCACCACTTGCGCACTTTCGGCAACAATGACAGTTGCCACAGCTGCCCGCTCCCCTACACGTAGGATCTTCTGCATATAGGGGTATTCAATGCTGTCAAAGTAGCCGGCGCCAAGGTATGCCTCGGCCGTAATCCGGGCCACTATCTCATAATCTGCTTCGGTGATGGGCCGGACAATCTGTGTCATGTCTCTAGTTTCTCTGGATGCTAATGCCTGGTGAATGCGCCACCACGGTGGAACGTGCCTTCCTAGTCTTCCGTATCGAGGTGTCACTGAGGAAATTCGTAGCCATTTCGCCGCATTTTCAGGCCACCAGGAAGAAAAACGACGCCCACATCCGCAGAATCTCCTAATCCTGATTCGTTTAAGCAGCTCCTGTGGGTGTTCGGGCCAAACACCCACAGGAGCTGCTTAAACGAAATGAAGGGCAGGGGCAGATGCCGCGAACCTGTGGATAACCGGCCGCAGGGTGGGCGTTTCTAGGCAAGACTTGATAGATGGTTAGCAGACCGCCACTTCCTGCCGCGTTGGGACGGAGGTCCTTCACTTACGAAGAAGGGCTCTCCGCCGGTGCGACCCTGAGCAGGATGCGCGCCAAGGACCTCTCCAGTCCCAGCCGGCAAGTTCGGGTGCCGCGGGGAGAATCGCAGAATCTACTTGACCGGGTTCGCCCGTATATTGCATTGTGTGATCGTGGCTGCATCTCCCATGTCACGGCTGCCCAATTACATGGGATGCCGCTTCCGTGGTTCGAGCAAGATATCAAAACTGTCCACATCACCCGGCCCGCCGCATCAGTTCAGCCGCGGCGCAAGCACATCATTGGGCATAGCATCAGACTGCCGGGGGAAGACATCATGGACTTTGGCGGTGTACCTGTAACAACCCCCGCCCGGACGTTCTTAGATCTGGGTCACATCCTGGATCTGCAAACGCTTGTTGCCGTTGCAGATTTTCTGATTTGTGCGCACAATCGGCATTTTGAGCCACCAAAGTTAGCCATCATCTCCGCTGCCGAACTGCGCGCCTACATCGCCAGTAAGCACAATGTCCGCGGTCTCACCAAGGCCAGAGCCGCCGTGGAGTTGATGCGTGTTGGTGTGGACTCGCCGAGGGAAACTCGTTTGCGCCTGCTCTTACAGCGGGCGGGGCTTCCCACATTCACCACAAATTACTCCATAGCCGGGGATCCACCGGTGGCACCTGACCTTGCCTGCGAAGAGTACAAGACATGCGCTGAGTATGAAGGGGACATCCACAAGACATCCCAGAAACAGCTTTTCGACCGCAACCGGGATGTGCGCACGGCCGCTAGAGGCTGGCAACAAGTAAAGGTATACAAATCCGATATGCAGCGAGGTGACGCGTTTGTCATCGCCATGGTCGCAAAAGCCCTCAAGCAACAGGGCTGGCATCCAGGCTGAGAAAAATTAGCGGATCACTCACTGGTTGGGGCGAAGCCGCCTTCTAAGCCCGGCACGCACGCGGCGGTCCATACCGCCAGCACTTCTTCGCGGGTGGGTAGCCCCTCAACTGCCGGGCTCAGAACAGGACGGTGCACCCAGGCACCGGCTTCTCCAGCTATCAGTCCACCGGCTGCGAAGTCGTGCTCAAACAGGCCGTATTCCAAGTAGGCATCAACCGATCCTTCAGCCACAGCGCACAATTCAAGGGCTGCCGAACCCAAACGGCGGAAATCACCAAAGTGATCCATTCGAGTGTTCAACTCGGACACCAGCTGGCGGCGCACCACAGGGTCATAGGTCAGTGCCGTTGACAGCAGCGTCCCACCCCGTGCTTGAACAGGACCGTTGAGACGGCGAACCGATTGCACACCGTCGGCCCGGATTTCATCTAGCCACGCCCCACCATCGAGGGAGGCAAAGTAGATCCTCCGCAGGGCGGGTGCGTTGACCACCCCGGCCAACCATTCGCCGTCGGGCCCCATCACCGCCACCGAAGTTCCGTAGTAGGCAATGTTACGGATGAAATTCATGGTGCCGTCGAGGGGATCGATGCTCCACCGGTACCCCGAAGGATCGGCGGGCAGGGCAGGCGCAAGTTCTTCCCCGGTGATGACGTCGTGCGGGCGGGCGCCGGTGATAACAGCCCGCACAGCATGTTCGGCGGCCAGATCAAAAGCTGTCACCCAATCGGCGTCGGACGACTTTTCCGTGGCCCCAAAACCATCAGGATCCCGGACAGCCAGCACGGCGGCACCCGCTGCGGCAGCGCGCAAAGCAACATCAAGTAGTTCGGCAACTAATACGGCGTTCGGGGTCATGGAGATCCTTTACAAGGTGATTGGTGGAGCGAGAAGTTAGTCAACCTCAGGTCCCGGAGCGGCTCCGGAAGCGAGCAACTCTTTGAATGCGTCCTCATCGAGTACTGGAATTCCCAGCGCCTCGGCCTTATCCAGCTTGGTTCCGGCAGCCTCCCCAGCCACCACATAGGAGGTGTTCTTGGAGACCGAACCAGCCGCCTTGCCACCACGGGCAATGATGGCCTCCTTGGCCTCATCCCGGCTAAGCGTGGGAAGCGTGCCAGTCACCACGATCGTCAGCCCCTCAAGCGTACGCACCGTTGACTCATCCGCGGCATCCGCCATAAGCACGCCAGCTTCAGCCCACGATTCGATGATCTCCTGATGCCAGTCAACTGCAAACCACTCGATCAGCGCCTCAGCGATAATGCTGCCCACACCGTCAACGTCGGCGAGTTTCTCCCGCGCATCCGGTGCCAGCAGTACCGTCTGGATGGCTGTCATGGTGCCGTACCGGGTTGCCAGCGCGCGCGAAGCTGTAGGGCCAACGTGCCGGATAGATAAAGCAACCAGCACGCGCCACAGCGGAGCACTTTTGGCTTTTTCCAACTCACGGTACAAATCCGTGGTTGTTTTCTTGGGCGCCGTGGCCTTCTTGGCCGTGGGTTTGCTATAGAAGTAGGGCACCAGCTCGAATTGGCCACTCCTCTCCCCCTTTGACCGCTTTTCACGCCACACCACGACGCCGGATAGGTCCAGTTCCGCGATGTTGAAGACCTGCGCTTCACTCACCAGCGGGCCGGGACCGGCCGGGGCGATCACCCCGCCATTGTTTGCGGGGTCAGGCCCGGGGCCGGTGGTCAGCGCCATGGCCGCCTCATAACCCAACGCCTCAATATCGAATCCGCCCCGGCCTGCCAGGTGCGCCACCCGCTCCGTCAACTGTGCTGGGCATGAGCGCGTATTGGGGCAACGAATATCAATATCGCCCTCCTTTGCGGGGGCCAGCTCGGTCCCGCAGGACGGACAATGCGTGGGCATAATAAATGCCTTCTCATTGCCCGTGCGCAGAGCAACAACCGGCCCAACAATTTCGGGAATCACATCCCCGGCCTTGCGCAACACCACCACGTCGCCAATCAGGATGCCCTTGGCCTTGACCACGTCTTGGTTGTGCAAAGTTGCCATCGTCACCACGGAGCCGGCTACTTTTATCGGGTCCATGATTGCGTAGGGGGTCACCCGGCCAGTACGGCCCACATTAACCCTGATGTCCAGGAGCTTGGTGTTGACTTCTTCCGGGGGATACTTGTACGCCACCGACCAGCGCGGCACACGGGAGGTGTGGCCTAGTTCCCGCTGTGTGGCAAGGTCATCAACCTTGATCACAATGCCGTCGATCTCATGGATGAGATCGTGCCTATGCGAACCGTAGTAGGAAATGAACTCCATAACCTCAGCCAGGCTGGAGACCACCTTGTAGTACGGGCTGGTGGGCATACCCCACGATTTCAACAACTCGTATGTTTGCGATTGCGTCTGGGTCGAGAGCCCCGTGCGGGCACCGATGCCATGCACGTACATGCTCAACGGCCGTTTGGCAGTTTCCCCCGGGTCCTTCTGACGCAAAGATCCAGCGGCGCAATTCCGGGGGTTGGCAAAGGGAGCTTTTCCGGCGGCCACCATGGTCTCGTTCAGGGCAAGGAAATCTTTGGACGCGATGAACACCTCACCGCGGATTTCAATTTCTTGTGGAAAGTTACTGCCGTGGAGCTTCTGTGGAATGTCCTTAATGGTGGCCACATTGTGGGTGATGTCCTCACCGGTGGTGCCATCGCCGCGGGTAGCTGCCCGGATGAGTATGCCGTCTCGGTAGAGAAGATTCACGGCCAAACCATCAATTTTTAGTTCCGTCAGCCACTGCGGTTCCTGCCCTCCGCGCTTCTGAATCGAGGCAACGGCTCGCACCAGCCACGTCTCAAGTTCAGCAAGCGAGAATACGTCCTCAAGTGAGTACATTCTGGCCAGGTGTTCCACGGCGGCGAAGACTTCCGAAACTCCCCCACCCACCACCTGGGTTGGGGAATCGTTGGCTACCAGTTCAGGATGCAGCGCCTCTAGGGTTTGAAGTTCTCTATACAGTTCATCGAAATGTGCATCAGAGACTATGGGGGCATCCTGGTTGTAGTACGCCGTGCGGTACTTTTCGACCAAGTCCACCAGGACGCCGTAGCGTTCCCTGTCCGCGTCTGCAGGAATGACTTCCAGGCTCATTTCGGGTTCCGCCGGCGCAGACTCGGGCGCGGACTTTTTCTCGGGCGGTGTCTGGCCCGGGTTCGTCCTGGCGGGAATTGGCTGGGGTTCTGTTGGCTCGCTGCTCACGGTACTATCTTGCCCCACTTAGGCACTGTGGTGCACCACCGCTTATTCCATTTCTTAACAGAACAAACCCACAGTAGTGGAGGAATGTAGGCCACTTGGGCACTATTTTCTCGCCAGTACTGCAGGTTTGTTTGAGCTTGTGGGCTCTGCTTACTTGGAAGCGTCGAGCTGCTGCTGCTTCTGCTTGTTCACAATGACCTTGACGTCGCCGAGGTCGCTGATGACGCGGGCAAGTGACTTCTTGGACGTGGGCCACTGGGTGCCCTTGAAGCGGGTGGCGTCGGGGCCTTCCCACTGAACGGACTGTGCCTTGCTGTCCAGGGTAGACATGACCTGAGTGATCTGGTCAATGGCGGTGCCGAGCTTTGAGGCCAAATCGGCCATGTCCTGGGGATCGTTACCAATCATTCCAGCTGCCATGCTGCACATCCTTATGTTGAAGTAGATGCCCCGCTGGCTTGTCCAACCGGGCGACTAATAGAAATCTAACAAGATTGCGGACCAACGTCGATGGGGACATCTCCCCGTCGGCCGATGTGACGTCATTATCTCCAACCTCACCGAGGGGTGTGAGGGTATTATCTCCCGCAATTTTTACCGCTCGTGGTCCATAGTGGTGGCCACCTGCAGCTTGAACGCCTTTCCACGACCAACCACATAGCCCCGGCCCGGGATGAACTTATTGTTGGAGACCCGTCCAAGGGAAGTGTTCATCAAGGTGTCCCCTTCCACATCACCGGGGTTCATGAGCAGCCCGCGCCGGCCCGCCTTGAAGAGTCCGGCTAGGCTCCACGCCCCGGACCAGGTGGAGGTTTCTCCCTCACCCACAACAAAGCAATTGGTCTTCACCGCCGCTTTGATCAAGGTCACCAGGTCCATTTCGGCTTCGGAGTCGGCAAACTCGGTTACGCCCTCCATGAAGAAGGCAACCGCTTGGCTTTCACTTTCCACTAGGTCAATCAAGCGCTGCAGTTCAGGCTCCAGCTCCCCCGGCGTCACAATGGATTCATCCCACAATGGCAGGTTGGCGATGGCGGAGCGGCGCGAACCAAAGTAAATGCGCCGTGTTCCCGGAGTTGAACGTTTAAGCGCTTCAGCCAGGGTCACCAGAGCTGTTGTGCGCCCTGACGACGGCGGACCCGTGAGCATGAGCGCACCGGTGGCCTGCAGACCGGTGGGTTCAAGATTGTAATCGTCAACACCAATGATCACATTTCCTGGAGTTGCTGCCGGCAGCACGTCCAAGTCAAGCATTTCAGGCAACGACTCCACTCGGGGAGCTGCCACCACGCCTTGGCGCCGGAGGGTCTCGGCCAGGCTGGCCACTTGGCGGGCCTGGAGGGCCAAGTTGGAGGTGCCACCAAAGATTGCCACCTGGATTTCACCGCCGTCAATCATGCCGCGGCCGGGCGGTGAGGCCGGAGTCAGGACGTCGCGCGGCAAGCCCAGGTTGGAGTAATCATCGGCGGTGGCCAAACGGAACACCAAGAGGCGCTGAACAGATGAAGCCAACGACGCCGGGAGCGACTTCGGGCTGTCACCGGCAATGACAATGTGCACGCCCATGGGACGGCCATCGGTGGCTATCTGCTGCAGTGTTTCAAATTGGTTCATGCCCACGCGGAACTCGTACAGTTCACGGAACGTGGCCAGACCATCGACCATGACAATGATGCGCGGTTCATTCGGCTTGTTGGCCAGCTTTCGGTACTCGGCAATACTGCCGGCCTTGACCTGGGCAAAACTCTCCGCGCGCGTCTCGATGATGCCGCGAACGTACCGCAGTAGACGCCCAACCCTTTCGCTGTCCTCGGCGTTGATGATCCCACCGACGTGCGGGAGTACCTCAAGCATTTGTAACCCGTTGGAGGCAGCGTCGATGCCGTACACCTGCACGGGACCGCCGCGTGGTGTGATCGCCGCGGCGATGGCAATGGTACGCAGCGCGGCCGATTTGCCGGAGCCACTGGCCCCCAGGACGGCCATATTTCCATCCTTGTCCGGCTCAAAGAACACGGTTGGCTGGGCCTGGTGCTCGGGATCATCCATGACACCGAGAAGAAGCTGCTCATCGGTGCGTGGTGTTGGCAGCTTCGAGAAGTCATAGATCTCGGGCAACTCACCCAGCCACGGTTTGCGGGGAGGCTTCACGCCGAGTTCCACGGCAGCCAGAGAAATGTTGGAAACCACGCGGGAGATGTCATTGGGCCCGGCCGAATCCTCCACGGGTGCGGCAACCATTTCCTGCTCCCACGGTGCGCCAGCCCCAAAATCCATCTCAACAATGTCAATGCGCGGACGCTGCGGGGTACGGCTCGTCCAGCCACCGGCATAGCCGGTCTGGAATCCCTGGATCCGTCCGGGCCCCGTTTTAGCCGCGCCACGTCCCGGGATGGACGGGCTAAAGTACGCTGCCGTGGAGTCACCGAGAATGTCCTGAGAGTCATCCACATCTGCCATACGCAGAGCGATGCGCATATTGGTGTTGGCCCGCAGGCTGTCCTTGATAACACCTGAAGGACGCTGCGTGGCAAGGATCAGGTGCAATCCCAGGGAGCGTCCGCGGGCAGCAACATCGACAACACCGTCCACAAACTCGGGAACCTCCTTGGCCAATGCGGCAAACTCATCAACAACAATGACCAACGACGGCGGTGCTTCCGGATCTGCTTCACGCTCCATGGCCAGCAGGTCTTTGGCCTTCTTGCGGTTGAGCAGGTGTTCCCTGAAGTGCAGTTCGGCTCGCAAGGAAGTCAGCGCGCGGCGGACCAGGTGCGGGGACAGGTCAGTAACAAGACCCACTGTGTGCGGCAACTGCACGCAGTCAGCAAAAGCAGCCCCACCCTTGTAGTCAACGAACAGGAAGGAGAGCCTATCGGGACTGTAGGCGGCAGCCATGCCCAGCACCCAGGCCTGCAAAAATTCGGACTTTCCAGCACCGGTGGTACCGCCAACAAGGGCGTGCGGGCCTTCAGTCTTTAGGTCAAGGTACATGGGTTCAACACCTTTGGAACCAACCAGAGCTCGCAAGGAACCCTGGTGTTTACGGTTCTTCACTGCCCGGGAGGAGACAGAGTTATTTTCCAGCCACCTATCGGTGATCCCGGAGGTGCTTTCCACAAGATCGTGTCCGGCGAGCGCAACGTAGGAGACGCTGCGGGGAAGGTCGGAATCATCATCCACTGGTTTGCCTGCATCAACCACCGGTGCCAGCATGCGGGCCAGCTGTGCGGCAAGTTCCAAACTTACGCTTTCACAACTCACCGGAAACGTTAGCTGCCCTAGCCGGACCTGACCTGTTGTTGCCGTTTCAGCCACGTGGATGAAGTCACGGCAGGAAGCAGGCAACGCTTCAACAGATCCTGCTACCCACATAATGTGCACGCCCACATCGGCACCGTATTCGGTCAGACGGGTGAGACGGGCCCGGTCAACCTTAACGTCGTCCTCAATAATGACGAGCAACGCGGGCGTGGCTGGCGCGGGAATCTCAAGCTTATTGGGATCCAGGATACCCCTGTGGGCTGCGCCGTTTGCCGCCATATTGACACCGCGGTGCACCATTAAATCTTCAAGAGCTGCAAGCAGTACGCTGGCCGCACCGTTACCTGAGGCCAAGTGCTCGCCGGTCAGCGGAGAGTGCACGGAGCCTACGTGAGGGAGCCATTGGAGCCATTCCCACCGCTTCTTGGATTCAGCAGAGGTCATGGCGGCCACTGCCAGTTCGGCCGGCGAGTGCAGCCCAACCGCTTGAAGCACCAGAGCCCGTGCCACATCATCAACCACTCCCCGAGGCCCGGCAACACCCAATGCACCGCTGGTGCGGAACTGGGCTACAACGGGAACTCCATCAATATCGGTAAATTCCGTTTTGATGTCCTCGATCTCCGCCATGTACTCGGGCAGAGTTTTATTATCGCTTGGCGCCTTCACGGGAGTGCGTGAGGGTTGCCGGCCAACACCCAAACGCAAGGAAAGAAACGATTTGTGTTCAGGTCGGTGGGTCCACATCAGCGGACCGAGTTTGTAGATCGCATCAACTGTTTCAGCCGTTGAGGGGCTTTCAGCCAACCGCACGGCACGTTCCACCTGTTGGCGTTTGGTCATTTGCCGACGAAACTCAACAATTGCCCCGCGGAACTGAACTATGGCCTCTTTTAGGTCACGTTTGGCGTTGGCTTTTTGATCCATCCAGCTGCCAATCATCATCAACGGCATCATGGCCATGAAGACAACACTGAACAAGCTCCGGGTCACAGCAAACATGACAGCACCCATCAGGATGGGTGCCACCAACATGATGGTTGGGAAGCGCTGGCGCTGCGGGCGTTGGGGTCCGGAGGGCAGCATTTGTTCTTCAATTTTAAACTGCGCCACAACGCGCGGTGACCGGTTGAATTCAACCAGAGGGCTGCTGGGACCCTGCTGTGCGCCCCGGCCCAGGCTCACAACTGAAATAGTTGTCTCGCCCAGGGTGACTTCATCGTAGGATCCCAAAACGGCACGGGAAACCTGGGTGCCTTCCATCATCAGACCATTGGCAGATCCGGTGTCAGAAATCTCGATAGTCTCACCGACGGTAATACGGGCATGCCGTTTTGAGGTCATGGGATCGCTCAGTCTGACATCTGCGTCATAGTCGCGGCCCACATAACTTGTCCCCGCAGGCAACGCGAATTCAGCGCCCGCATCCGGTCCGGAAACCACACGAAGGGTCGCGGCAGCCGGTCCGCGGTCCTGATTTACTGCTGCGAAGCTCTCGCTAACCTGGGTGAGAGAGACGGTTGCGCCAGGGCGCAAACCCGATTCAAGGAGGTTACTTTCCGGTGGCAGCGTGCGGCCGCGAACACCGCCCACAATGGATTGCTCCACCAATAATGAGAGGTTTTGCGGGGCACTGGCCCCCTTGCGGGAAGGGTCAGCTAAATATAGTTCTGTGGCGATGTCCCCCACAGACGCCAGTCCGTCCACTGTGACGGCTAGGTTTTTATCCTCTTGCGGTTCACGCTTGAGGGTCAGCCTGATCCTCATTCAACTTCCGTTCCACGCTGAGAATCCAACAAGGGAAGATCATCCGGAGTGACCAAGTGGGAGGTGACTGAGTGTTCAACCAGCCTGGCTCGCCTGTTTGTGGCCAGTTTCCCACCACCTCCACGCAGCCCAACCACACCAACACGGTCAAGTTTGTCGCAGACATTATCCAGTTTCCGGTTGAAGCGCGTCAGCGCCCAGCCCAACCGTTTGGCGGCCTGCGCCGAGGAGGGGATGGAGCTGAAACCGGTTCCGCCACGACGCAGCATGGGCTCAGCCAGGGCAACTATTAAAGCCTTCTGCGAGTCGGTGAAGACCACCGGACCAATGGTGGTGGAACCGGCTGAGTCTTCTTCGCGGCTTTGGGACATGAAGGACGGCGCCGTGAGGTGAACCGAGAACTCGTAGGTGGTGGGACCGGCAGTGAAGATCACGTTTGTCTGGCTAAAGACAAGCGGAATCCGTGCCCCGGGAGCCATCCAGGCCTGCATGCCACCGGCGGCGTCAGCAATGGTTGCCGAAAGCATGGTGCCGGCGTTCGTCAGCCACCAAATGCCGTCGTACTTGCTAACCTCCAAAAACTTCCTGTGCAGGTAGGGGTTGTCATCTACCTCAATATCGCCTTCACGGCCGATGCTGAAAATGGTCTCCGGTGACGGTTCGTACCATTCGCCACAGAAATCTATGGTTAGTTCGGCCATGATGGCAGCCCCCTTGTTTGCTTGTAAGTCATCTGCCTGTGTGCGGTCCCGATCGTTAGGAACACTTTTTTGTCTCCGGCGAGGTCTGCCCGTTCTTACGAACAAGCTTCACTGAAATACAGGATTGATCGTTGGAACTGTTGACAACAAATGCTCTGGTCTCGGTACTTGCTTTGAACACCCCGGAGTCAACTGCGCTGACTGAGGCCCACAGATATTTGTCTCCGTCTTGCGGATCTGGGTTGGTCCAGGTCCATTCGGAGCCGCCATTTTTCGGTGTGGCCTTCAATTCGGTCACGGCTGGAACCTCGGCGCCTACAACCAGCGCCGTGGGTGGCACTGAACTTTGTTGCGCAAGCGTATCCTCTGGGGCTGTGGGGCCTACCGTCATGAACACAATAATTCCCACCACGACGGCGGCCACCAGTCCCAGCCCCGCCACCAGTCCCGGCCATAGTCGTTTTTTTCGAACCGGGGCTACCGCCGCAGCTGGATGAGCATCGGGGGTTGGTGCCAACAGTTCACTGCGTTGAATGGTTGAGTCAAGAGCAAAACCCGGGACAATTGGTAATTCCCCCCGGTAGGCCACGGAATCATTCCACGCTGTGGGCGAGGCCATGTTTGAAAAGCCTTTGCGGAACGTTGGGCCATCTACCGAGTCTGCAGGGGCTCCAGTGTCAGTGCCGGAGTTCGGGTGCACAGAAAATTCTGACCGCTGTGCCGGTCTCTGTAGCTGTGCCGGTCCCTGTGCGAGGCCCGATCCCTGTGAGGGTACAGTCTGACCGTTGCGAGTCAGCCCAGAAGTTGAACCGGATGTTGAACCAGTCATAGAGCTAGCGGTTGAATCAGTTGCCGTTGATGCCGCTGCACGTGATGGGAAAGTCGGGTTGGAGAAGCCAGCCTCAGGGTCAATGGAGACAATGCTGCGAATTCGTGTCTCTTCGGCCTGATCCCCCGGGCGCGCCTCATGGGAGGGGACTTCTTCCTGGACTTCAAACGGGGTGACAGACAAGTTCAAGTCCGCTTGTACACGCATTAAAGCACGGGCAAAGTCCTTGGCCGAACCGTACCGGGAGGTGGGCGATTTCGCCATGGCAGTAGCCAACACCAATTCAAGGGCTTCGGGAATGTCGGCACGGCCCAACCGGGGCAGGGGTGCTGAATTGATCCGGTCCATCAGTTGCCGTTGGGAGTTGTCGGCCCCCGGGACAACAAAAGGTGAGTGCCCCGCCAACAAGGTGTAGATCGTGGCACCGAGGGCCCAGACATCCACCCTGACACCGTCCGTTGCCCCGGCTCCAAAGGACTCTGGTGGCGACCATGGGATTGACATTCCACCGCCGTCGGCCTGGACGGTATCCATGGCACCGGAAATACCAAAGTCGGTCAGGGCGGGCCTGTTGTAGTCGGTGACAAGGACGTTGGCCGGCTTGATATCCCGGTGGGCAATGCCTGCGCGGTGCGAGGTTTCCACCGCTGAGGCCACCTGAATACCAATTTCCAGCGCCTTGTCCGCGCTGAACCGCCCCTGTCTATATTGCAAGTCAAGACTTGGTCGGGAGCAGTACTCCATCGCCAGGTAGGAGTGGCCCGATTCGGTGATCTCGGCCTCAAAAATGGTGACAATGTAGGGGTGCGCCGACAGTTGGGCCATGAGGTTGGCCTCCGACTCAAAACTGGCTCTGGCCCCTTCAGTCTTTAAATCCGCGGTCAGGACTTTGATGGCCACTTTTCGGCGTGGCCGATCCTGCTCATAGAGGTACACATCCGAGAACCCACCCGAACCCAGCACCGAAATGAAGCTGTAGCCAGGCAGGACGGGAGGCGCTGCCGGAGGGCGTCTGGCACTCACAGCAAACCGTCGAAGAGCAGCGAAACACCGTCACCCAATTCGGCAATGTCCCCGTTCAGCAAGATGGCTTCTTCTCCCTGGCTCAAACGACGCGGGGCGGCACCCTCACGAACAAGCACAGTGCCGTTAGTGGCCTTGAGGTCAACAAGGAGCACGTCCCAGCCGTCAAGACGGACTTCCACATGGGAACGGGAAATATCGTCGTTACCGCTCTGGACTTGAACCAGGCGAGGCATGGCTCCACCCATGACCCGGGACACTGAAGGCTGGCGGCCAATGATGAGCGAATGGTCAAGTTCCACCAGTTCGCCGGTAGAAATGTGCATGGTGCCAAGCCGCGGCCGGCCCACTTCACGCGGTTCCGAATTGATACCGGCACCGCAGGCTGAACACTGCGAGCGGCTTGGCGGGTTGGCATGGCCATGGGGGCACATCCGGGCCAGAACCATGGGACCTGTTGGCGGACGGGACTCCAGAGGCTCGGCAACCGGTGGTGCCGACTCGGCGGCAACATCTCCGCGCATCACAGTGTGACCGTCATGATCGGGATCGTAGGATTCGTTGGCTTTAGAAACATCCTGCCCCGATGCCACCGGAGCAGACTGGTTCTGGTTCTGCTTCTGGTTGCCAGAATTCCCCCAAGGCACGGAGTCGATCATCTGGCTATCCGGGTTCGCCTCCGGGCTCTGGAATGTTCCCGCCACGGAATCAACGGCTTCCTCTGCCTCGCTGCCAGAACCTGAGCCGGAGCCGCCAGCATCTTCGGAGTCAACTGCGGCATCTTCTGCCGGTGCGCCTGCCACATTGCCTGCCACGGGGGGCTTCGGTGGTCGCGGCGGCAGGGCAGGCTCCGAGTTTTCCTGTTGCAGAGGCTGGCCGTTTTCATCCAATCTGACAGCAGCAGCTTCCACACTTTGAGCCATGGTGGTGGCACCAAACAAGTAGTCGTAGTTGATGGTGAATCCATCATCGACTTGTTCCTGCCCCGACGGTGCCGATTCCCCGCCCAGGGTACCCGCAGCGCTGGCAGAGGGCTCATGCTCGTCAGTCTTCTCGACTGGATCATGGTCACCACTGAGGTCCTGGTCTTCGCTGAGGTTCTGGTCTTCACCCAATTGGTGGTCTTCACCCATGTCAGGGCGGATCGTGCGGCTTAAGTCCGGCTCTGGTCCGTCACCTGCCACGTCCAGGGGCGCCAGCTGGGCGTTCCACTCGGCGTCGGCAGCCTCTGCGGCTTTTGCAAAATTCGCTAACGCTTCTGCGTCTTCGTACCTGTCATCAGCTTCGTAGTCGCCATCAGCGGAGTTCTCTGCCTCCGCGTTCTCTGCCTCCGCGCCATCTGCCTCAGCGGAGCTCTCATCTTCCGAGTCTGAGCCGTCCTCTTCTGCTGGCTCGTGGCTAGGTGAATCATGCACGGCTACAGCATCCTCGCCACCATGAGCCTGCGAATCCCACAGCCTGGTCTCGGTTTCTGCGTGAGAGCCGGCGTCCCCGCTGCTGGCATCAGCGACAAAAACCTGTGCGTCATTTGCTTGCTCGTGAGCATGGGCGGCGAATGGCAACAGAGGCGCCACCGCGTCGTCGTACGTTTCGGCTGAGGAGGCGCTGTGCCCCATGACTGTCCCTGAAGGCCCAACGAAATCGGCAGACTTGGAATCCACTAGCCGAATCGTCAGCGACTGCAGGGCCACAACCCCTTCGCCAAGCGGCAGAACAAGTGCCGTACTGTATGAATCGGGCTCGGCCATTGTCAGTTCAATAGATTCGGCAAGCGGCAACGAGCGCTCACTCCAGGTGGTGACGTCCCGGCCCGAAACAATCTCCGTGCCGTTCTCCGTGTGCGCCAGCAAGGTGATGTCCCCACGCAAAATTGCGTGCAGGCGGTCACTTTGAACCACCACGGCGAAGTCCGGCATGCCTGTGAGGCCCGTACCAAATTTCTCGGTGACTTCATTCAGGACCCCGTGGATGGTTGGCTTTTGGCCAAGGTACTCCCACAGGTAATTGACGGTGGCCGAATCGGTCTGTGCTTCTAAAATGATGACCGAACCTGAGCGCACAATTCCAAGCCAGGAACCTGTACTGTACTGGGTGCTAACCATGATTCTCCTCGTGCAAGGGTGCTGCACTATTTTCTAGCAATGCAGTGGGTTGGACTGACGGGACTGATTTTTCGGGTGTTCGTACAGACGCCGGGATGGACTCCAGAACGTCTTCGGGAATAACTTCGGTAGGAGCTTCCAAGGTGTCCTTCTCCGGGGCCAGCATCCGTGGAAGTGTGTCATCACCGCCGGTTTGAACTGCCATCTGAGCGGTTTTCGGATTGTTCAATGTCTCATCCCCGGCCACTCCATTGACATGGCTGGCGTCAACCACAATAACTGTGATGTTATCCCGGCCCCCGGAGCGTAACGCGGACTGAATCAGTGAATCCACGGCATCTTGAGGGTGGCTCAGGGTACTGAGCGTCCTATGAATCGCACTGTCGCTCAGTTCCCCCGACAGGCCGTCCGAGCAGACAAGAATTCTGTCCCCTTCCTCAACCGGCACAAGCCAAAAGTCAGCTTCGGTGTCGGAACCGGCGCCCAGCGCCCGTGTGACCACGTGGCGGCGGGGGTGGGTCAGCGCCTGCGCGGGTGTGATGAACCCTGCATCAACGAGTTCCTGAACCTCGGAATGGTCCACACTGACCTGGCGAAAGCTGCCCTGACTCAAGCGGTACGTCCGGGAGTCGCCCACGTTGAACACCAGCCAATAAGGCACCCCGCGTTCCTCTACCAAAACCACACCTGAGACGGTTGTTCCCGCTTTATCGCTGGTGACTTCACGGATCCGTGCGTCCGCGCGGCGAAGCGCCTGTTGCAAATCAGCTGCGGTAGCCGTGCGGGAGGCGGCAGTGAGGAAGTCCTGGTTGCTCAGAATGGCAATACATTCGCGGCTGGCAACCTCGCCCGCCTCGTGTCCGCCCATTCCGTCGGCAACAGTGAATAACGGGTCTGCCGCCAAGAAGGAATCTTCGTTCAATTCCCGGCGCAGGCCACGGTCAGTGCCAAACCCAAAGCTGAGTATGACACCCGCAGAGGTATCTTCGCCAACACCATCTACCGGGCTCATGCGCGTCCCACCACAAATGAGCGGTCGCCAAAGTGCACTCGGGAACCAACATCAGCTAGTGCGGGCGCGCCAGCGCTCAAGGGTTTCATGGCACCGACCAAGTTGGTTATGGCGCTACCGTTGGTGGAGTTTCGATCCGTGACCCAGAGACCATCCGCGCCCACGCGTAGGTGCAGATGTGTTTTGGACACGGACCTGCTGGAGTCCTGAACTGAGATGAGTCGCGAAATCATCTCTCCATCGTAACCGGCGGGGTTGCGTCCAATGAGTGCAAGGGCATTAACGTCCTCGAAGCGGCCATCATCAAAGGTCAACCGCAGGGCTGGGATGGCTGGCTCGGGGCGAACCCGGGTCTCCCCCACCTCATCGTCTGCACCAGCTAAAGGAGCGTGCGCAAAGGGATCCGGGACAGTTGGCGCGGTTTGGCCGGTTGGGCGTTCGGGGACAAACTTGGCGCTGAACCCCGGTATGGAACTGATGGGGCCCTGCTCAGCAGGAGTCTGGATTGGCTGGGCTTGCTGGTTTGGCAGAGCTTGCGGGTTTGGCTGGGCTTGCTGGTTTGGCTGTGCTTGCTGGGACGGCGGCGCAAAAGGATTCTCTTGCTGGCCCTGTTGCTTTGGCTGCTGTTGGTTTTGGAACGCAACGGGCTGGGGCGCAAACAGCTGGGGCGCAAACAGCTGGGGCGCAAAGGAATCCTCGGCACGGTTGGTTGCCGGGCGGCTCAGCGGTGATCTGACCTCGGAAATTGTTGGCACGCCGGCTGGAGAGAAGTTCTCCCGTTCAGTGATTCCGCCAGTTTCAAGGGGGTCGCGGCCCTTTTTTACGTTGAAAACCAGTGTGTGCGCCACCTTGTCATGCCAGCCCTGCTTCTTCTGGTTTGAATCCCAGGAGTTGGAAATGATCACCAGCAACGGACCCACCGTTGGAACAATGTTGCTCACACCGATGATCAGGTAGCGCAGAAAGATTGCCAGGACCCCTGCCGGGCTACCTTCCATATTGGTTGTTCGCAGTCCCACCATGAGGTTGCCAGGTGTTTTCCCGGACTTCGCTTCCCAAAGCCACAACCAAATGCCATAGGCCACAGAGAGCAGGCTGGCGATGCTGATCAGGATCAGCAACCAGCTCAAGTCCAGTTGGACTGAACTCCCCATCTGGGTGGACTTGATGTTTAGTGCACCAATACCAGCGGCTGCGCCCACCAAAATGAAGGGCAAAACACCGTCGATGACTTTAGCGCCCAGGCGGCGTCCTGCACCTCCGGGCACCAGCGCGGTTGCAGCAGCGATGCGCGGGTCAACGCCAACCTGTTGCGGAGCCATGAGCGGCGCCGTCGATGACATGCCTACTTCAATGATGCCTGGGAGTGTGGAAGGCTGCGTATTTTGAGCCGGACCTCCCAAGGGTACCGATGTTGGCGCCGGCGAGGCGGCACGATTAGCCACAGCGGCACCGCACAGGGTGCAGAAGGCTGCACCGGGTGCCAGCTCTGCTCCACAGTTCCGGCAAAGATCCGACTCTTTTTGCGCCATTTGACTCATACCCTTCTTAGGATTTCTTCAGAAACCGGGCCAGCTTGGAGCGTTTTTCCGCCCCGCCCTGGCTATTGGCCACACCACTACTATTTGCCGCTTCGCTGGAGCGAAGACCACGCTGACGTGCTTTCTTGCCGGCGCGCACTTTCGCCTCAGCCAGCAGCGACCGTGGGGAGAACTTGGCCCGTTGCCGCTTCCAGAAGCCTACCGACCCAGTCATGCCGTTGACGGAATGGTCCACGTTCTGCCAATAGGTGGCTACTTCCTCTTCACTTGGCTGACCGGGGCCAAAAATAGCCGCATCCGCCCGCTCGGCCAGCAGCGCCGTACTGGCTTGGCTTGCCGGGAAGGCGCTGCTAAGCGAGGCTGCGCTTTCCCGACGAGTCCCGTTGCCGCCCACTTCGGCACCAAGGTCGGTGGCCAGACTCAATACTTCAGACCATCCCCCACCCACACGATCGGTGGGAAGACCTGTGCTGTGACGCTTCTTGCGGCGCCGAGTCTTAAGCACCACTATAAGAACCAAGGGCAGGGCAATGATGATGATGGGGATGGCTGCCACCCCAAGAATCATCAGAATTGTTCCGAAGATCCCTGCTTGGTTATTCTTTTTACCATCAGTGTCCAAAGCATCGGGGGCGCTATCTGGTGGCAGGTCGGCCGGCTCCTGCGGCGGCGGCGGAGGCTGCAAGACCTGAGGCTTGGGTTTCGAAGCATTCTGGGGCTCTGGTGGGTTGGGGATGTGGTCTTTATCCGGGGTGGGGTTGAAAGGTACCCAGCCCACGCCGGCAAAGTTCACCTCAACCCAGGCGTGAACATCGGATCCTTTGACAACCACACTCCCGGCACCATTGTTAGGGTCCTTCTCATCCAGGTAGAAACCCATGACAACCCTGGCCGGAATCCCCAAATGCCGTGCCATTAGGGCCATTGTTGTTGCATACTGCTCGTCATCACCCACCATCTCTTTCCCGCTCAGCATTTTGGTGATGCGGGCCGCGCTATGGCCAGAGTTGGAGGTGGTTTGACCCTCAAGGCCGTTGCTGAACTTACCCTCACGCTGCAGCGCACTCTCCAGCGCCTGGACCTTCTTCAACGGTGTGTCAACTTCTCCGACAATTTCGTTGGCCTTGGTCCCTACCACCGGTGGTACATTTTCAAGCTTGGGCAGGGGAACTGAACCAAAACCGGACCCGGCAAGTTTATTAGCATCAACGCTGGGAAGCTGCACATCCATGGTGTACTCATCCCCCTTGGCCACACCTGCCAGGTTCAATGCTGTGCCTGAGGCCTTGTTCAAGTACAGGTTGGGTGATTGGCCGCTAATGCTTTCATAGCTAAGGCTCTGTGCGGCGGAGACGGTGGGAATCCACACGTCGCTGTAACCATCTACAACAACGCCAACACTTGTTCCTGTTCCGGCTATGCCGTTGTTCAATGATTTGGGGTCCCCGATCGGGGCAAAGGAGGCAGAACTGTTGGGGTCCACGTTGAAAACGACGCCGTCATAATTGTCCATGGCGGCAAGGCGGACGCGGCCATTCTTTGGCAGGTCCTTCACCGTCAACAATGCTGTGTCTTTTTCATTTTTAACGTAGTCACGGAACTTTGTCAGCGGGGATGGCAAATTGTGGAGGTCTGGCGGTGGGATCACTGTGTCACGCAAAACATCACGATCGGCGCTGACAGTCAGTGCGGGTGCCGCCGCCATTGTCACGGCACCGGCAACAAGGATGACACCTGCGCCCATGCCGATACGGCGGAGCAGTGAAGTCAGGGTGGCTGCTTTGTCCTGGATTTGCTGGTTGGCAGAAATTGCACCTGCAGTTTCGCGGCGGAGGACTTCATGCCGGTAAGCGAACCAGGCGATGGCACCTGCAGCCAAGAGAGATCCACGCAGTACCGGGAGGAAAACTTCCGTGGTGCCAAACAGAATAGCTGTGATGAATAAAACCGCCACGGGGATCATGGCCCAATAACTGTTGCGCAGGCGCCAAGCGAGCGTTGCCGTGAGAATGGCTGCCACAAAAGCGGCTAAGTACGGGACAACTAATACCTCTACGCTCGTCCCTACGGGAGGTGCCAGGGTCAGCAGTTGTTTCCATGAAAGCATGATGCCCAGCAAGAGTCCACGTAATGATCCAAGGCTGGGGATGAAGCCAAGGATCGATTCTCCGGGAGCGGCCAATGCGCTGCCAAAAACCATGTAAACAACAAAACCAAAGCCAATCATGGTAATCAGGCCCAAACGCCAGTGGGCACCCAATGCGCCCACACCGAGACCAAGAACAATGGCACCAAAACCGGCAACCAGGTAATGCGGGTTATGCCCAAATGCCGGCCCGAAACCCACAACGGCCACGCCCAGCAAAATAGCCAATACGGCGCCGTCCAGGAGGAAATGCCACCACCGGCGCCCTCCGGCAAAAGCCGAAGGACTTGCCGAAGGACTCCGGGTGGCAACGGCCGGGTGTGCTTTCCTGCGGGCGCTCACGCGACTGCCTTCCTGAGAACAATGGCAAGATCAGCCAAATCGCCCAGTGTCAGCACTGTGAGATCTGCAATATTTGCTCTGGCGGGTTCGGCCCCCGAGTAACAGCGCACAGCAAAGGCGCGCACTCCTGGCGGGACAGCGGCAGCTGCACTGCGCAACTGTGAGGGTGTAACCCTGGAGCCAACAACAAAGAACACCACCGAGGCGTTGGGAACGGTGTCAGAGAGTGTGCGGGCCAGATCCACGGCTGTGCCTCTGCGGTTGTGACTTTGCAACCGTGTCATATCATCAAGGAGGTTCCGCCCTGTTTCACAGCGGATGGGTCCGCGCTGCGTCATAACGCTCAACTCACGGTTCTCCTTGATCGCTTGACGGCCCAGCGAAGCCGCAGCCGAGATCGCTAACTCAAGATCGTCGTCGTGCGCGTATTCATCCATGTTCACCGAAAGCGCCACCGCCATGTGGGAGCGACGCGTCTCCTCGAACTGACGGACCATCAATTTACCGGTCCGGGCAGTAGTCTTCCAGTGGATGTGCCGGCGATCGTCACCGGGGACGTAGTCACGCAACGCATGGAAGGCGATGTCCGAACTTGAGAGGTCCTTGGTGGTGAGGCCTTCCAGATCCTTCAGGAATCCAGCGGCCGGCCCATCAAGGGCGGTCGTGTGCGGGTGCACAAAGAGATCGGTGGGATCGGTCCACAAAACCTGGCGACGCAGCAGCTGTAATGGATCAGCACGCACGGAACGCACGGGCCCAACGGTGATCACAGCACGGCGTGTGGTGGGGATGGTAAAGAGGTCCTCATGGACCTGCCCCGGCGCCATGCGCGGCAAATGGAAGAGCGCAGTTGCCGCGCCCACCGGAAGTTCAAGAGAGGCAGGCAGCACAGCGTGGGGGGAGGTATTTGTAACGGCGATGCTACCAACAGCGCGATCCCCAACGGCCACACGGGTGCGCGCTAGATCAAGAGTCACCTCATACATTGACTTGCCCAGGATGAAGGCGATGGCGATGAGCAGCAACACCACGCTAAACAATGCGGCAATCTTGGCTTCCTGCCAGCCAAAGACGGCACCAACAATCCACAACACTATGGCTGCACCCATGGCCACGAAGCCTAAGGTACTAATGGTTTCAAGCACCGGTACCACGTGACGCTTCCACCACGTGGTGACTTTCAACCACACGGGAGCGCCATAAATGCTGGCGAAACTGCCGCCCTCACGCCACAGGGACGTGGGGTGCAGGCGTGTGGGTGTGCCTTCGCGTTGGAACGGCCGGGAGAGAAACTCTTTGGCCTTTCCTGCGTTGGACTTCATACTCATCTTTTACCTTTAGCTCAATGCGCTGTAGCTGGGTGGGCACCAGCTCGGCGGGGCGTGGTGGCTTTGCTGCTTTAACGTGGCCTAGCGGGACTAAACTGACGCGCGCTGTTGGGGTGCGGCCACTTCGGCCAGGACACGGCTGAGAACAACCTCAGGAGTGGCGCCGGCAAACTCAGCTTCCGGATCCATGACGAACCGGTGTGTCCACACGTAAGGGGCAAGTTCCTTCACATCATCTGGCAGTACGTAGTTGCGGCCCTTTGAGGCAGCCCACACCTTGGCGATGCGAACCATGGCGATGGCACCGCGTACTGACACACCCAAACGAGTTTCAGGAGCGCTACGGGTTTCTTCACACAGCCGTGAAATATACTCCAACACCGCCGCATCGGCATGCGCAGTTGCAGCCAGATCAGCCATTTCGGCAACGGCCTGCGGTGTAATGATGGCTTGCAGCGTTGAAGTCCTATCCCGCTGGCCGGAGCCGGAGAGCAGCTGCACAGTGGAGGCATGATCCGGGTAACCAATTGAGGTTTTGACCAGGAAACGGTCCAGTTGGGCTTCGGGCAGACGGTAAGTACCGGCCTGCTCAATGGGGTTCTGGGTTGCCAGCACCATGAACGGACGGCCCGTCTCATACGTGGTGCCATCCATGGTCACACGGGACTCTTCCATAACTTCCAACAGAGCCGACTGGGTCTTGGGTGAGGCCCTGTTAATCTCATCCGCCAGCACAATGGTGGCGAAAATCGGGCCCTTGTGGAACTCAAACTCCTGCGCCTTCTGATCGTAGATCATGACTCCGGTAACGTCTGAGGGCAGCAGGTCGGGGGTGAACTGGATACGGGAATTAGTTCCCTTGACAGTTGCCGAAATGGCCCGGGCCAGCATGGTCTTGCCCGTGCCGGGAGCATCCTCAAACAACACGTGACCTTCTGCCAGCATTGCCGCAAGGGTCAGGCTAATGACATGAGACTTGCCCAAGATTGCCTGGCCAACGTTAGAGACAAGTTTCTCAAACGTTCCTGCAAACCATGTGGACTGTTCCGGGGTCATGGACATAGTTCCTCTTTCGATCGTGTTATTGCGTGCCTGGCACACAGCAAACCTGCATTAGTTTATCCAGTAATTAGTGTTACTCGCCATTGGCGGGCCTACGGGAGTTGATTTTCCTAGTTAGCCGGCTTTGTAGAACGGCAGCATCCGGTGAAGAAAGTACCGCTAACACTCCCCCATACCGCCCGGAGTTGGTATATTCGTAGACTCGGCCTTCACATATCCCCAGTCGCTGTAGCCGGGCGAAGTGATGTGATACCACTTGTGCGAATCATTCCTGCCACCCCAATACTTGTAGCAGTTGACCTGCACGGGGGTGTTGGCCTCCAACCACTGCGATGAGCAGTTGGCAGGGCTGCCCGGGGTGAAGTGGTCACCGTTGCCGGACGCCTTCTCCAGGCAGCTCCGCGGATTGACCGAAAGAGTCCACGAGGTAGGCTTCGGTGGCGTCTTTTTCCCGCTCTTGGGCGTGACAGTCTGCACAGGACCGTACTGGCCAATGGAGTTCACCGTCCGTGCCTGGATGGTGACCTGGGTGTCATATCCGCCGGTATTAAACGATGCACTTCCATTCCCATTCTTACTGGACCAGCCACCACTTGGGAGGAGAATCTCCACGTGCTTGGCGTCCACGGCTCCTCCGGGGAAACTCCAGGAGTAGGAAACAGAGGTGCTGTCAGCACCACCATTGCTGCCGCTAAGTCCGGCTGTCCCTGGGGTGCCGTAGGGTTTCACCGAGTTCGACGGCGCCGAGGCACTTCCAGAGCTGGCGAACACTGCCGATTTGGCTCGCACAGTGACGGTGGTGTTTGCACCATTGGTGGCGGAAATCGTTTGTCCTGATGTCACAGGTATGTTGTTGGCCCCTGGGCTCACATTGGCAAAGTACGTTATCTCCCCTGGCGTGGCCCCACCCAGGGCAGCGCCGCTGAGGGCCGGGAAAGTAAGAGTGACCTGTCCACCGGATCCGCCTGTGTTGGCCAAAGCGATAGTAGGTTGGCCCACTTGACCGGGCTGGCTGACTGATCGCCAGCCAGCAGATGCCGGGCTCAGCTCAGATCCTGACACTTCGGTAGTTGCCTGGACCTTGAATGTGTAGTTGGCAACCGCGTTGGGCAGGGACACCGTCTGGCTTGTTTGCGTGGTGGTGATGGCATCTTTTTGTGCCCCATCCAAATACGTGAAGAGCGTGTATTGCTTGAGCACTCCGCCATTGAGTTTTGGTGCGCTCCAATTGACCCGCACCTGGTTTTGATTGCCCACCTGATCAACCAGTGAGGTTGTTGGCGGCGCAGGGGCAAATGGTTTACCAGCCGGTGAAACCGCCTTGGCGGTGTACGCACTCCACTCCGATGGCTTGGGCGCGCTGTTAATTGCCTGTACCCGGAACGTGTACTCTGTCCCGTTGGTCAGGCCCGGCCAAACAAGCTTGTTTCCAGTCACCGATTTTTGCGGGTTCTGGCCGGCAGGAACCGGGGAGATCTGCACGTTGAAACTCTTGACGGCAGAGTACTCGCCCACCGGGGTCACCCAGCTCACATCCAGCGTTGTGTCACCACGGACAATGGCGGGCGGTGCCGGCTTATCCGGCTGTTGGTCGGGGGTGGCCGAGGCAGAGGCTTTGGAGAAGGCGGACTCCCCCACAGCATTTTTTGCACTCACCGTAAAGGTATAAGGCTTTGAGTTCGTCAGCCCCGTAATCAAACAGGTGTTGGTGGCACAGCTCTGGGTGAGACCGTCACTGCGTTTGACTGTGTAACCAGTTAGTGGTGAGCCATTGTCCACCGGTGTGCTCCACTTCAGCAGCACGGATTTACTCTTGACCTCCTGCACCAGCGGAACAGCCGGAACGGCTGGCTTGCCTTTCACATTCAAGGTAATGCGTCCATCCACGTGGCGTGCCGGATCCTCGGTTTTGTCGGCCACCGTGTAAAGAACAACTACGTTGCCGGTGAAATCCTCCGGAGCCTGCACTGTGACATTTGATCCCGCAACAGACACCTGTGTGCTGGGGGCACCCGTGACCATCTTTGCATCCACTATTTTCAAGGCGGTGTCAGGGAACGGATTGACATCATTCTCCAGCACAGGAATCGTTTCCATCCTGCCTGCGTGCGCATCAGGAACTGAGTCGGCATTGGCCACGGCCTTGGGTTTGGTTGAGGAGCTCACTTTGATATTCACCTCGGCTGTGACAGGTGGGTTGTGCCCATCCTCCACTGAAATTCCTACAGAATGAGCCGAGCCCAGTCCTGCCTCTTTTGCCGCCTCAACGGTGAGGCTCGCGCCGTCGAGCTTGGTCTTGAGGCCGGCGGGACTATCTCCGGTGATGGCGAACTTCAGCTGATCCTTCTCGGGGTCGCTGGCTAGTAGCCCAAGATTCACGGTGCCGGATTCAAGCTGGGCAACCGTCAGTTCTGTTCCCTGGAGCTTGGGCGGCAGATTCTTTGCCGGTGCCGGAGTTACCTCGGTCATGATCGTCAGCGTTGATTTCAAACCGTCAGGATCCTCCGGGCCTGTGCCGTCAGTAACCTCAAAGGTGATGGATCCGGGGCCGTAAAAAGCTAGATCGGCCTTGTACGTCAGCGCCGCACCATCGGCTGTCAATGCCTCACGGGCAGGGGCACCAATCATCTGGATCTTGTCAGCCTGGCTGATCCTGGGCGTGCGCCCCTCGCGGACTTTGACGTAGTCGCCAAGGTTCGCCACAGCCGTCTCACCCGCCTGGACTTTAATGACTTCATTGCTGGCCAACACCGGGTATTGGGCGTCCAAGCCCGGCACCCACACAATGGCGCTCGAGGAGAGCTTGTCCTGATCAGTCACTGTGTAAGGGATCATCTGCGGTTTAGCGCTCAAGGTGATGCGTAGCGTGCCATCGGAATTGATGGAGGCATTCTCATTGGGCAGCGTCAGAGTCAGCGCCAGTTCATCGGCAACACCGTCCGGGTCCTCATCATTTTTCAACACAGGAACAGTGACGGTGTTCTTTCCCAGTGCCTCCTGAATTGTGACCTCATCATCGCGGGCAATCGGCGCACGCAAAGGAGCATCCGGGGTGACGTTCATACGGATGTTTGCTGTTGCTCTGGCACCTGAAGGATCACTGACCGTGTACCCCATGGTGGCAATACCCGTGGCTGAGGGGCTCGTCAGCAGCACCCGTCCAAGATCGGTAACGGAAGGCTCCATCTCGTCAGGACCATTGAAACCGTCCTTGATTACAAAGAGCTGGTCCGCGTCCGGATCAGTGTCATTGAGGACCACATCAAGGGCCACCTTACGGTCCGGCCGCATAGAGATAAAGTCATCGGCGGCTGCTGGAGGGCGGTTGCTGGAATCTTCCGGAGCAATCCCCACCTCAACCGTTCCTATCGCTTCGGCGCCCAGACGGTCTCTGACTTTATAGGTGAACTTGTCAGTCCCGGCAGCATTTCCTGCCGCCGTATACAAGACGAAACCCTTACCCGCCACGGCCGTGCCCAACGTAGGGGCAATATCAATGCCGGCAAGTTGCACCGAGTCCCCATCGGGATCAATACCGTCCAGAGGGATCTGAATCTTGGTTTGACCACCGGCGATCACCCGCCCCTTGACATTTTTAGGTGCCGGAGGCAGATTCCGTTCAACATCCTGGGCCACGATGTTGATTGTCACCGTGGCAGAATCGGTTTGACCCGATGCGTTGGTGACTTGATAAATAACGCTCACAGCGCCCGGGGTGGGCCCGGCCAGAAAACGCAGCGAATCCTGATCCACCCATAGTTTTCCGGCTGCTTCATCCGGTTGATCCACAATTTCCGGATGTTTCAGCGTAGCCCCGTTAGGATCAAAATCGTTGGCGAGCACGGGGATGCGCACCACATCGCCCACCCGAACGTCTGCCACGTCATCATGGGCCACGGGTGGTTGCAGCGTAGCTGGCGATGGAATACGTACCACGGCGACAGCACCGGTAGAGGTGCCCTGACCGTTTGAGACTGTGTAATTAATGGTGACAGGGAAACCTGGGTCTCTGATGTCAGTAATCTTCAAAATGTTGTGTTCCAAAACGGTTACCGAGACACCTGCGTCCGCTGAGACGTCAACCCCGCGGACCACCAATACCCCACCAGCTGGATCGGTGTCATTGCCAAGGACATCAACCAAGGTGCTGCCACCAACGGGCAGCAGCGCCATATCCTTCACAGCAATGGGGGCAAGGTCTTTCTGCGCCGCAACCACATCAACCCGAATCAGACCCGTAGCGCTTTGGGGACCGTTGGTGACCTGGTACGTCAGGTAGCTGGCGCCCAGAGTTTCAGAAGAGAAGGTGAAGGTGCCGTTATCGGCAATAGCAGAGAGAGTTCCGCTCTCCGGCTTGTCCACACTGGCTAGGCGAAGTTCGCCACCGAGCGGATCCTGGTCATTGGCCAGAGGTGCAACAATGGCGCTTTGGCCCACAACAACCCGGACGTAGTCGGCGTTGGCCACTGGCGGCACGCCGCCGGAGGGTTTGACGCTGACCTTGATCTTCTTCTCCACAATGGAGCGCGTATCGGAGACCTTGATGGTTACGGTGCGCAGACCGTTGGAGGAGCCATCATCGGTGTAGCTCAGTTCACCGTCCGGGGTGAACTTTACCTGGCCGGTTTCCTCGGCCGAGGACGCTCCGACAAGGAAGATGCTGTCGCCGTCAGGATCCAGCATGTCTGCCAGAACATTTTGGCTGATCGTTTGCCCCTGGCCAACAATCATGGTGGTGGGGCGCATTGAAACAGGTTCTGAATTCTCGGCCTCGGGTACCACCCGAACGCTCACGGTGCCCTGATCTGTTCCGCCGCGACCGTCGTCGTTGGTGTAGCTAAAAGTTTCGGTGACGGCGGGTGCGTCAGCCGGAGTCACCAGTTGCAGACCCGTCCCGCCGTAGACGGTTTGTAAGCTCCCTGCCTTGATATTTTCGGCGCTGTCACGCACTGTGAGCACGTCGCCGTCAGGGTCGGAGTCGTTGTACAGCACAGGTAATAGCGTGGTACTTCCGGCACGGACGCCGTACTGGTCGGGTTCGGCTACGGGTGGCCGGTTGGGTTTTGTCCTATCCGGCAGCGTGTTCACAACGTTGGGATCGGCTGAGTCTTTATCAGAATCTTCGGCGTTCTTTTGGTCAACACTGAGATCATCCCAGTTGTTGACAAGCATCATGTTTTCATTGACAAGCCAGACGTCCCCACCGGCCATGTCGTTGAGCACCACCACATCGCGGTTCTTCCTGAACACCAGATCGGATGCCGCCGTCGCCTTGGGAATATCCCGTGGCTTTGACTCACCGTCCACACAGTGGAAAAGGTATTTATTTGAGCCATTCCAGGCACTGTGGACGCAGCCGCCCTGCTGTACCGGGGCAATGGGGGTCCCCAACGATCCCGCATCAATAATCGTTGCCGTGCCACCGCCCAGGGGTTGGAGCACCAACGAGTTACCGGTTTCTAGTGCAACAAAATCGCTTTTCTCACTGCGCTGCTGCAGTTTTGCCCCCTTGGCTGAGGGGACCACCACTTTTTTATTTCCCGGAAGAAACACGGTCCCGGTCTCGGGGTCAAGCACTACCGGCTTATCCCCCACAACGCTTAGCGTCAGCCGGCCGTTTTCCGGCAAGCCCTCCATGGTGGCGTCCGTAGCCTCAATAACTTTTCCGTCACCGGAGACCTTTAGCTCGGTGAGCACGGCGGCACGCGGGTCAAGCACAAAAACCTGACTCACGCCGTCGTCCGTTTTAAGGGCGACGGCGGCGCGTGCATTGGTGATCTTCGTCCGGATTGGTTTTGTGGTTTTCTCATCGAACGAGCCGGCGGTGTTGGTGGGTACGCTCCACACCTTGCCGGAGGCCGGATCGGTGATGACAGTGATTTCACTGCCCAGGGAGATGGTTTTGCTGGCGCCAAGTGCTGTGTCCTGGGTCAGTGTCATGGCGGGCACGTCAACCTGGTTCAGGAGGGTCCCGGAATCGTTGTCCATGAAGACCGTTCCGGCGTCCTGGAGTACGTCGAAACCATCCGAGGTGGCTGTGAAGCCACCATCAAGCACCTTCGAGGGGACATTGAGGTGCCCCACCATGTTGATGCTGCGGTTGGTCACCCACACGCTGCCGTCGTTGAGATCCACGTCGGCGGTGCTGAAACCGGGGTAGATCAATGCCCCGGCAACAACAGCCGCGGAAACAACTGCAGCGGCGGATACTGAGAAGAACCGCCGTTGCGTGATCTTCCCGGCAAAAACGTTTAAAGCCATGAAAAAACCCTTAACTCGCCGGATGGTAGTGACCGGCTAGAAGACACTTGTAAAAATAATTGATCGGTGGTGACACTGGACAGCGCTCCCCCTAAGGACTACTAACCCACTGTTAGTGTTCCGTAACTGGGCCGTGCTCGCAATGGGGAGTTGTGCCCGTCGGAGCGCCTCCCCATTGGGGTTGGAGTAAACCTAGCAGCGGACGTTGCCCCCATTGCGATCACGCACATCTACTGTGATGCCCTTAACCCAGCGACCGGCCTGTGGACCTGTTGACATGACGTACCAGCTGCCGCTGCAGCCTGTCACCTGAACCCAACCATCGGCATAATCCAGCCACTTTCCCCCAAGATCAACGTTTCCACCAGGGGAAATATTACCGTCGCAGGTAGCCGGGTTGGATGAGAAGTTGTTGCGTTCTCCAGGTCCTTGCGTACAAGAGTGCCAGTCTCCAGCTTGTACACGGACTTCAGTCACCGGCGGCGCTGGAGGTGGTGGTTTAGACCCGGCTTTGGCTGAAACCGCAGGGGAGGGCGCACCGCAACCCCCAGCGTTGCAAGCTCTCACGCTCAGAGTTGCTGATTGATCATAGACTCCCGTAAAGGAAAAGCTCAAAGCCTTTGCCCTGCTTTCCCAGCCAGCACCATTGAGGCTGCTTTCGTAACGGGTGATGGCACTGCCATTGTTGTTAGCCGCCGCCCAGGTCCAGCTCAAGGTCTTATCTCCCTCTCCGGCTTGGTTTCCGCTCACTGTGGTCCGCTGCGGAACACCGTAAGGAGTAACCGTGGGGGATGCCGCTGAGTTGTCCCCGTTCGATGCGAACGCTCCCGTAGCGGCCCGTGCCCTGACGGTGGCTGCTACGCCACTTCCATTAGGAGAGGACAGAACAGCTCCGGAAGCAACTCCACAGGTTTCTCCCGTAGTGGTGAGGGTAACGCAGTACGTAACCTCATTGGCTGCATAACCATTGAGCTGCGCAGCAGTTAGAGGTGTGTAGCCAACTTGAACACGCCCACCAGCTGCGGTTTCATCCACTATCTTTATGCTCGGTACGGCCATGATGCCCACCTTGCCTACGGCTCGTTGCGGGGTTGAGGCAGGGCTGGCACCGCTGGTTCCAGCCTTGTTTGTGGCGACTACCGCGAAAGTATAGGGAGCCGTTGAGTTGTTCACCGTTACGGTCTGAGCGTTGGTGCCCGGCGTGTAGGCCCGTGAGGGCTCACCCCCGCCGCTTTGGGTCAGCGTGTAACCGCTGATAGCTGCGCCGTTGTTGAAGGGCGCCGCCCACTGGACGCTAATCTGGTTCTGACTGCCAACCTGGTTGAGCATCTGAACAGTGGGCGCGGCAGGGGCGGATGGTACGCCAGCCGGTACTACCGAAGCTGAGTAGGGGCTCCACGCTGAAGGTTTAGGCGCCTTATTAATGGCTTGGACTCTGAACTGGTATTCAGTTCCGTTCGTCAGCCCGGACCAGGTTAGGGAGTTGCCAGTTACCCCGGGTTTCTGGCCGTTTTGTCCCGGTGGCGCGGGCGATATTTCAACGTTGAATTTCGTGACGGCGGAGAATTCTCCCACGGGCGTCACCCATTCAACGCTGACCGACTTATCACCAAAAGTAGTAGAAGGGGCTCCCGGTGCGTCTGGAACTCTATCTGGCATCGCAACGGCTGATAACGGCGATGGTGCTGACGTACCAACAGCATTGCTAGCCGCCACAGCGAACTTATATTCTTTGGCGTTGGTCAGCCCTGTAATGGTGCACGTGTTGGTGGCACAATCCTGAGTACCACCTGCCCAGCTCACAGTGTATTTGGTAATGGGTGAGCCATTATCTGCTGGTGGATCCCATTTCAGCAGGACAGCCTTGTCCCGTTCTTCAACAATCTGAGGTTTGCTGGGTGCCTCGGGTTTGCCCTTGATGGTGATTTTGATGCGGCCTGTTGCGTGCCGGCCCGCATCCTTGGTTTTGTCCTCTACGGTGTATCTAACCACCACCGTGCCCTTGTAATCTTCATTGCTGTTAACACTCACGCTGTCGCCCGTGTGCGTCACGGTGATACCCGCACTGCCGGTTTCCGTCATTGTGTCCACCACGCGCAAAGGCGTATCGGGGAATGGATTGACGTCATTTGCCAACACTTTGACTACTTCAGCACGGCCAGCGAAGGCCTCCAGCACAATGTCATCATTTGCCACTGGGGGCGGAAGTGAGGTTGACGTTGCGCGCAGGAGGACTTCGGCCACAACCGGATCGTTGCTGCCGTCAGTAACACTAAGCTGCACAGTTGCCTGCGCACCCACCTGGGTGCCATTACTTTGGGATACGCTCAAAATGGTACCGGCAAAAGATACCTCGAAGTTTCCAGGCTGGCTGCTCACCATGGCGTAATTAAACTTTTCCTTATCCCCTGGATCAATATCGAATGCCAAAGGGCCTACATCCAAACTGGCTTTTTCTTGTTGGGGCACATCCAATGAGGATCCTGTGAACGTGGGTGGGGTATTCTTCTTTTCGTCTTTTTTATCGGGGGTAGACACCTTAGCAGGATCAACCAGTGTCATGACGGTTAGCGTGGATTTTAGCCCGGCTGGATCGTTCGGTCCCGTTCCATCGGTGACCTCAAAGGTGATTGATCCGGGACCGTAGAACTTGATGTCGGAGGCATAATTGACTCCGGCACCATCGCCAACAATGACATTGTTTTTTCCTGCACCAACAAGTGAGATTTTCGATTCCTCAGTCAGCCGGGGAGTGCGTCCATCTCTGACTTGGACGTAGTCGGCAAGTTTCATCACGGCACTCTCACCGGCCGTCATTCGAATGACGTCAGTGCTCTTGAGCACGGGGTATTGCTTGTCCTGCCCTGGAACCCAGATGAGCGCTGTGGATCTCAACCCATCTTGATCCGTAATGGTGTAAGGAATCAACTGTTCTTGTGGGGCAAGTTCAACCCGGACGGCTCCATCAGAAGTGACAGTGGCAGTATCTAAGTTCATCCCGGTGACTGCTTGAATACTGACCTTGAGCTCCTCCGTCACCCCGTCTGGATCAGCATCATTTTCAAGCACTGGAACATCAACTGTGTTCTTGCCCAGCATCTGTTTGACCGTGACACGGTCATCGCGGGCTATGGGCGCTTTCAAAGGTGCATCCGCTGTCACAGTCATGCGGATATTGCCGGTGGCTGTGGCTCCAAACTTATCTGAAACCGTGTACATCATGGTGGAGATGCCGGGCTCCGCTGGAGATGTTAGAAGCACTTTTAACTTCTCCGTCACAGTCGGCTTCATCTCAGCCGGGCCCTGGAAGCCATCCTTGACCAGCCCTAACTGTCCACCGTCAGGATCGGAATCATTGAGCAGAACATCCAAAGCAAGCTTGCGCCCCGGGCGCATCGTGATGTAATCGTCTTCGGTGACAGGAGGGTGGTTCACAGCAAGTGGCGGGGCAATACCAACGTCAACTCTTGCTGTTGCTTCGGCACCGAGCCTGTCGCGCACCCGGTACGTGAATGAATCCGTTCCGGAGGAGCTCCCGCCGGCCGTATAGTAAATAAACCCATTGCCTGTCTCAGCTGTTCCCAGCCGCGGCCCTTGGTCAATTCCAACCAGTTCAACGGAATCCCCCTCCGGGTCAATACCGTCCAGTGGAACCACAATCCGAACCTGGTCTCCCGCAATAACACGTCCGGTAAGGTTTTTAGGGGCCGGCGGCAGATTGTGTTCGGGGTCGGCTGCAACAATGGTGATAGTGACTTGCGCCGAGTTGAACTGACCGGAGCTGTTCGCCACCTTGTACACGCCTTGGACTGTTTTGGCCGTTGGACCGGCAATAAAGCGCAGCTGGTTCTGATCCGTAAATAGTTTGCCCAAGGCTTCATCCGGAGACTCCACCACGACGGGGGACTTAAGTACCTCACCATTGGGGTCTGAGTCGTTTTCCAGGACCGGGATGGTCACCACATCCCCAACCCGCACAATGGCGGTGTCCGGCTCAACTCTTGGTGGCAGCAACTTATCCGGTGCGGGAATACGAACCACCGAGATTTCGCCGGCAGCATTGCCGACTCCGTTGGAAATGGTGTATTTGATGCTCATTTTGTCTTTCAAGCCACGCAAATCCGTCACCTTGATGATGTTTCGGTCAATGATCGTGGCGGAGACAGGCGATCCTGTAGGCAATTCAACAGACTGGATGACTAACACGCCGCCAGCAGGGTCCGAGTCATTTCCCAATACATCTACCAAAGCTGACCCACCTGAGGGCAGCATGAGCAGATCCTTGACCGCAACAGGCAGCCCTTGTAAATCAGCTTCCACCACTTCAACTCGAATAAGACCTGTTGCGCTCATTGGTCCATTCGTCACCTGGTATTCCAAATAAACAGGTCCCACAGCACTGGAGGTAAAGATGAATGTACCATTATCTGCGATCTCCGAAACCGTTGAATTTTCCGGCTTGGAAACGCTCGCCAACCGCAATTTGCCACCCGCCGGATCCTGATCATTCTTCAACGGGGCTAGCACTACTGGCTGACCAACCACAGCCTTGAAAAAGTCCGCATTGGCAACCGGAGGCACGGCCCCTGCCGGCTTGACGTTGACGAGAATTTTTTTCTCGGTGATGTCCTGACCATCTGAAACAGAGATCATCATGGACTTCATACCAATATTTTCACCATCGTCGGTATAGCTGAGCTGACCATCAGGGGTGGACTTGATGACGGCTGAGCCGTCCTCTGACACCGCGTCATTTAGATAGATATCATCCCCGTCGGGATCGATCCAATCCGTCAAGATATTTTGGCTCATGGTCTGGCCCGATTCCACCACCAGGGTGGAGTCACGCATGGTGTCGGGAGGGGAGTTTTCACTCACCGGCACTACCCGCACATTGACAGCCGCCGTGGAGGTGCCGCCGCGGCCATCGTTGACGGAATACGCGAAGGCTCCGGCCCCGGCTTGTCCATCCGGGACTGTGATCTGTAAGCCTGTTCCATCATAGATGGAGGCCAAAGCACCCATCTCAGGTGCCACACCGGGAGGCTCCACTGTGAGTACGTCACCATCGGGGTCGGAATCGTTAAAGAGCACCGGCAGGATGGTGGTCCGCCCTGCTCGCACGCCAAAGGAGTCCGCTACTGCTTCGGGGGGACGGTTAGGTTTGGTCCTGTCGGGCAAGGTGTTGACAACGTTCGGGTCAGCCGAGTCCTTGTCAGCGTTGTCCGCCTTCTTCAAGTCCGTCTTCAGGTCATCCCAATTATTGACCAGGAGCATATTTTGATTGACCAGCCACACATTGCCGGTATTGACATCGTTGAGGACCACTACGTCCCGGTTTTTACGGAAAACAAACTCTGATTTCCCGCTCGCTTTGGGGATGTCCACCAGTTCACCACTGCCGTTGCAGGCCAGCACATATTTGTTTGCTCCGGACCAGGCCGCGTGGACACAATTGTTTTGAACTACCGGGGCCACAGTTTTTCCTGTGCCAGATAACTGCAGAACGTTCGCATCTGATCCGTCAAGGGGTTGGGTGAACAAGGCAGTAGCCGTTTCTACGGCTACAAAATCACCCTCTTCCGTTGGCTGGGCCAACAAAGCTCCCTGGGCGTTGGGAATAGTGATGGTTTTGCCACCGGGAAGGAACAGCGTTCCTTTCGCCGCGGCAAAGACCACCGGTTTTCCACCGGCAACGGTGATTTGTACGTCTCCCAAACCAGCCAACCCGGCAACGGCCGTGCGCTCCTGGGAGTCAACTTTTCCGGCGTCGTTCAGCACTGTGGTAATCAGCTCACCGGCATCGCTGTCCGCAGTGTAGATAGTGTCATCCGGTGCGGTGACAGAAACCGCGCCACCCAAATTTGTCAGGATGGGCTTGGTGGTTTTATCGTTGAAACCCGGCACCTCCGCATTGGGCATTGCCCAAACTTTCCCGGCACCGGAATCGCTGAGCGTTACAAGGTGGCTGCCCTGGGAAACCGTTTTGCCGCCGCCCAGGCTAGTCTCGGAATCCATTGCCATCATGGATACGTTCACGGGATTCAGCAGGGAACCACCATCACCGCTCATGAAAACATTACTGGCATTTTGAACTACGTCGAAGGTGGGGCTCGTGGCCGTAAACCCACCGTCGAGGACCTTTGACTGGTCATTGAGGTGGCCCACCAAACCATCGGCACGGTTGGTGACCCATACGCTGCCGTCGTTGAGGTCTACGTCAGCTGTGGCGAAGCCTGGATAAATCACTGCCCCTGTCACCACTGCCGCCGAAACAACAATCGCTGCCGAAGCAGTAAAGAGTTGCCTCTTGTTAGTGAAGGAGGTGAACAGGGAGATCAATGCCATGACAAACCTTTGCTTCCCCGCGCCGGCCGGAGAATCGGGTATGAATGAATACATGGGAGCAATCATCAGTCCCCTGGCCATCCTAGCGGATTGCTCCACATGATGGCTTAAAGATTATTTGTTAGGCGTTGCCTGGCTGGCGGGTCAGTCGATAACCAGGCCTTTGCCGGTTCCACGTTGGAGAAGAACGGGCGCGATCTCCCCGAATCCACGGACGTTTTCAACGGGCAGCTGGGTCAGCACAAATCTGTCGTCATTTTTCAAAGCTGACGCTGTGACGGAGTCAATGAGCACGGTGCCCGGTTCCGCCAGTGAGGTCAGCCGCGCGGCGAGGTTCACAGTTGGCCCATAAATATCGCCCAGACGCGAAAGCACCCGCCCCCACACCATGGCTACCCGAGCCTCGGGTAGGAAATCATCCGCAGCCATGGCCTCTGCCAATGAGAGGGAAATCTGTGCGCCGGCCACGGGGGTTTCACAGTTGAACAGCACTTCATCGCCAATGGTCTTCACCAGGCGTCCACCACCAACGCTGATGATCTCCGCACACACGTTCTCAAAGCGCTGCACCAGACGGGCAAGTGTTTTTTCATTCATACGACGGGACAGCGAGGTGTAGCTAACAAGATCTGCGAAACCAACGGCCCGCGCTAGGGGAAGCGGCGCGTCGTCCTCATCGCCGGCACGTCCCAACTCACTAGAAGCAAGTCCTTCTTCGGCGCGCACGGCCAGCCGCTGGATTCCGGCATTGAGCTGGCGGCGGTAGGAATACACCAGAAGTTCTTCCAACGGTGCAATCAGGTTCGGCAGCTCAGATACCACTGCACGGCGTGCCTCAGCGTCACTGACTCCATGTTCCACAACAAGGTCTTCTACCAGCGCCTCAATCTGCCAGACAGCCATCCTGTCAGTCATCTGACCGATGGAGCGGGTCACGGAGATGGCGGTTTCCTCTGTCAGGAGGCCCTCCCGAACCATTGTGACAACAGTTTGCAGCGCTTTTTGGTCGCGCTGGGTAAACGCAACATCGTCATCGCCCAGGTTGGGAAATCCCATGGCACGCCAAATTTTGCGCGCAGATAAGAGTGAGACTCCCACTCCGGCGGCAACATCACGGCGCTTGAGCGTCCGCTCGCCGCCAAGAAGCTGCGCCTCAAGAGCTCGCGTTTGATTGCGAGAGGCGGGGGGTAAGAGATTACGCGAGACAAGAGGAGACAGCGGCTCGGGTGGATCAGTTGTTTCTTCCAAGCTTGCGCAGCTCCTTCTCTGTCATGTCAACTCAACCAGCCTAGTCCCCTTCTCGGGGTGTTTGCTGTATGGACTCCCGAAACACTCTTGTCCAAGCCTGTTGGGTTTCCTCATTAAAGCTCTTCAAGTCAGGAACTTCCGCCACCGTCCGCATGGCGCCCCTGTACATGTATAGCTGCAGATCTCCTGATCCAACCATCCTTTGACGCCACTTTTGTACCGGGCGCACCTCTTGGACTTGTTCAAAATCATGAATTTGTTCGATGCGGCTCAGCGGCCCGCGCCGCACCAACAGTCTCTGGTTGGTCAGGATGTACCGCGTCCAGTTCCACCGGAGCACTCGCCGCACCGGGAAGATGAGCTCAAGAAGAACCACCGCCACCACGAGGATAACAATGGCAGGCTCTCGCCATGGCGCAGCAGCGGAACTTGGTGCCCACTGTGCAAAAGGAACGGATTGTAATTTAGCCAAGGCGGCAGATCCCACAAGAACCAGAAGCAGTCCTGCCGTGATGGGCCAGATCAGAATTCGGGAGTGCGGCCGGCAGCGGATAACAACCTGTTCGCGGCTGCGCAACCAACTACGCATAGTTCACCGTGCCGCCAGGCCCTGTGCGGCGCAGGTGAATCACATCCCCTGCGCTGACAGTATGGAGCGCCCCGCTAGCATCGCGCAGCACTAAACTGCCGTCTGCGTCCAAGGCTGTTGCGGTACCGTGCAGCATGGTTCCGCCGGGTAGTTCGGCACGGACTTCTTGGCCCAAAGTGCTCATGCATCCCTGCGCGAGCTCCAACACGCTCTGGTCCTGCACACCGCCCAGCGGACGTTGCGCATCCCCGCCTACTGCCACAAAGTCCAGATACAGTGCCGCAAACTTGTTCAGGTACGCAGGAAGCAGCAGGTTTCGGTCAAGGGTCGATGCACTTTCAAGCAGTAGTGAGGTGGCCCGCTCCGTGGGTAGATCCGCAGAGTCCAGGCTGACATTGACACCGGCACCAACCACCACACCGGCACCAACCACCACACCGGTACCAGGCTGAGCCCCCCGGCTGCCTTGGGCGCCGGGTGTTGCTGGTACCAATTGGGCCAGGATGCCGGCTACTTTGCGCCCCTTGACCACCACGTCGTTGGGCCACTTTAGCTCGGCGGGCACCCCCGTGACGGACCGCAGAACCGTGCACAACGCCACGCCGGCCAGGATGGAAAGCCAGCCATAACCAGTTGGTGCGAAGGCCACTCCGTGCCCCGGGCCCAGGTCCTCCCCCGGCCGCAAAAACACACTTGAGATCATGGCTGCACCGGGGGGAACTTCCCAGCTCCTGCCCATGCGGCCCTTTCCGGCTGGCTGGGCATCAGCGATCAACACGCTCAAACTAGGCCAATATTCATCAACATTTGCTGCACCAGCGGCCAAATCACTGTTAGTTGAACCGCTGGAAACAACCACTTCCACACGAGCAAAGCGGCCTTGGGGGTGCACCAGAGCAGCCTTCAGAGCCGTTTTCTTCAGGGGGTGCTGGTTTTGTTCAGGTGAGAGGCCATTCATGGCTTCAATCCTATCCGGCACAGCATTGCATTCGCTCGGGGCACACCCTCTCATACTTGCCACGGTGGAGGACCCTTAGATAGTTGGATAACGACTTTGTAGGGTTCCTACACACACAACGGCAATTTCCGTTACTAGACTGATCTTAGAGTTTGCCCTTTTGTGCGGTTCCTACTGAAGGGTCGCTACGCTTTCCCACTACCGAGCCGGAGTATCAATGAGCCACGATCTTTCAACGACAGCAGGCAAAATTGCCGATTTCCGCGACCGATTGGCTCAATCGGAGATGCCCTCAGGTGAGGCGGCCATCGAGAAGCAGCACGCCAAGGGCCGCAACACCGCCCGCGAGCGCATTGATATGCTCCTTGACCCTGATTCGTTTGTGGAGTTTGACGCCCTCGCCGTGCACCGCTCGCACGCCTTCGGCATGGAGAAGAAAAAACCTCTTGGTGACGGTGTTGTTTCCGGTTACGGCACAGTGGATGGACGCTTGATCGGCATCTACAGCCAAGATTTCAGCGTTTACGGTGGTTCGCTGAGTCAGGTGAATGGCGAGAAGATCGTCAAAGTGCAGGAGTTTGCTCTGCGCAACGGGTGCCCGGTGGTTGGCATCAACGACGGCGGTGGCGCACGTATCCAAGAAGGTGTTGCCTCGCTGGCGATGTTCGCTGACATTTTCCGCAACAACGTGCATGCATCTGGGGTTGTCCCGCAAATCTCTCTCATCATGGGCCCGTGCGCCGGTGGTGCCGCGTACTCCCCCGCTTTGACTGACTACGTTGTCATGGTTGATAAAACCTCGCACATGTTCATCACCGGTCCCGACGTCATCAAGACAGTCACCGGTGAAGACGTGGATATGGAAACTCTTGGCGGTGCCCGTCAGCACAACAGCACCACGGGTACTTCCACCTATCTGGCCACTGATGAAACGGACGCCATTGAGTTTGTCCGTGAACTCCTTGACTTCCTGCCCTCCAATAATCTCTCCGAGTCCCCCGTCACTGAGCATGAGCAGGAATTAGTGCTCGACGCCGCCGATCTGGCCCTTGACACGCTGATCCCCGACTCCGCCAACCAGCCCTACAACATGCGCACAGTGATTGAGCAAATCCTGGACGACGATCACTTCCTGGAAATGCAGGCCCTGTACGCTCCCAACGTCATGCTCGGTTACGGCCGGGTTGAGGGCCACACGGTGGGCATTGTGGCCAACCAGCCCATGCAGTTCGCTGGCACCTTGGATATTAACGCCTCCGAGAAAGCTGCCCGTTTTGTCCGCAACTGTGATGCCTTCAATATCCCCATCATCACACTGGTTGACGTGCCAGGCTTCCTGCCCGGCAAAGACCAGGAATTCCAAGGCATCATCCGCCGCGGCGCAAAGCTGCTCTATGCCTACGCCGAAGCCACCGTCCCGAAGCTGACAGTGATCACCCGTAAGGCCTACGGTGGCGCCTACATTGTTATGGGTTCCAAGAAGCTCGGCGCCGACCTGAACCTGGCTTGGCCCACAGCCCAAATTGGTGTCATGGGCGCCCAAGGCGCAGTAAATATCCTGTACCGCCGGGATCTTGCCGCCGTGGATGCAGAGGGAGGCGACGTTGAGGCACGCCGCGCAGAAATTGTTCGCCACTATGAGGACGAGCTCCTGAACCCTTACCAGGCTGCCGAACTTGGCTATATCGACGCCGTCATTGCCCCCTCTGACACGCGCATCCAGCTCATTAAAGGGCTGCGAGCCCTACGGGACAAGCGAGCCTCGCTGCCTGCTAAGAAGCATGGGAACATCCCGCTGTGACGGACCAGCCCCTAGAAGCGCCGTTGCTTACGGTGACCCGCGGCAATCCCACCGCCGAAGAACTGGCGGCGGTGACCGCCGTCGTACTTGCTCTGCAAAGCGATGGCAGCAGCGAAAATGTCCAAACTCCCACACGGCACTGGGCTAGGCGGGCACAGTTGAAGCTGCCGCCCACCCCTGGTGCTGGATCGTGGCGGCGTTCGGGGCACTAGCGCATCGTTGAGCGCACCCGCATGGCACTACTTCAATACAAATTGGGCCTAGATTGACTGGCGGTAGCCGAAGAACTCGTGGTCGTTGTTGTAGCCGCCCTGCCCGCCACCCACCTCGGAAAAGTGCTCAACGAACTCTATGCCCTTGATCCACTTCACGGGCTTGAATCCGAGCTGAACTTCGTTACGCAGCCGCAGTGGGGCGCCGTGGCCAAAGGAGAGGTCCTCATCGTTCATCTCGTAGGCCAGCATGGTGAGCGGGTAGTGCATCTGCTCGATGGGCTGGGCGTCGTAGTAAATCCCGCCGTCAGGGCCCAGCGCGAACGAATAGAAAATAACCCACTTCGCTTCGGGCTTGGGCTTGGCCAGCTCCAGGATTGTGTTCATCGAGACGCCGCCCCACTTGGCCACCCCTGACCAGCCTTGGATGCAGAAGTGCTGGGTGATTTGTTCGTGGTGGGCCAGCGCGCGCAACTGCTCTAAGTCCAGTTCCACCGGGTTCTCCACCAGGCCGTTGATGCGCAGTTTGTAATCGGCAAATTCAGCCAACTGCAGCTTCTTGTACTCTTCCGTCTCCGGATATTTACCGTTGTGCCAAAAGTACGGAGAAATATCCTTCTCGGTGTACTGGCCCGGCTTAGCGTCAATGTGCTCGAACAGTTTCTGCGCGGGCCCAACCAACGCGTACCCCACTTTTTGCACCTTTCGCGGGAAACGGTAGGTGAGCGGGGAAGCAGCAACCCACGCAACAATCATGACGATCAGCGACGCAGCAAAGATCCAGAAACCAACCCATGAGCCATCGTCACGCGCGCCGTACATATGGTTCAGGTTTCGCAGGGCACCGGTGGTCAGGACCAACGTCACGTGCACAAGGATGAACATCAGGAACCAGCACAGCACCAAAAAGTGCAGGGTCCGGGCGATCTGGATACTGAAGATGGAACTGATCCAGCGGAACCTGGTGGACAGTGCCGGGGACATCCCCAACCCCGTGATCAACGCCGCCGGTGCAGCTACAAAAACGGTGATGAAGTAGGCCATGAGCTGCAGGCTGTTGTAGTTGACCCAGCCATTTTCGATGGGCCAGTTTAGCGACAGATACTGGATGGCGACCGAGATGGAATTTGGGATCACGTCCCAACTCCTAGGGACCAAACGCATCCACTGCCCGGTGATGAAGAGTAGAACCATGAAGATGATCCCATTGAGCAGCCATAACGTGTCTACGCCCAAGTGCCACCAGCGGGCGAGCCCAATAGAGTGCCGCCTACCGGGAAGACCCACCCCATCGGGCAAGGTGATGGAGTCCTGCTTGGCCGTGTAGAGCGGATCGGTTGGGATTGGTTTCTGGATACGAAACCAATCCTTACCTGGGGTGGAGTGACGGGTCATGTACAACCGTGGATGGTCGGCGAGGATCGTCACACCGGAGCGCATGATAAAGATCAGCAAAAACGCGTTAAGAAAATGTTGCCACCCGAGCCAGGCAGGAAAACCGACAGGGGCATTCCCCGGGAGTTCGGACTCGCCGGGGTAGCGGGTGATGAAGTCCTGCACCGCGGGGAGTTCGCGCAACCCCTTCGCCACAGCGATGCCAACAATGAGCAGGAGCACACCGATAGGGATCAACCAGAGCAGATTGAACCATTTGTTCTTCCCAATCCGAATGCGTGGGGCGACACCGAATTGCGGTGGGACACCACCGGCCCACGCTGCGTCCACAACGTCGTGCTCTTTTTTAACAAGCTCGGTGCGGAAGCTCTGCTGCACTGTTGGTGTGTTGTCTGCTGCGGGAGAGTTCGGTTCGTCCTGAGAGGAGTCCATGTCCTGAACCTAGCACCAGAGGAGCGCATAGGAGCCGACTTAAACGCCCCATTAATTTACAAACTTCCGTCCCAGGAGCCAGTCATCTCGACACCTGGCGCGGCTGCTGTGTTGATGACGTTGGTCGATGAGAGCGTCGTGGGCAAATTGGTTGAGTAGCGGAGCCAACTGCGGCAGGTAGGCTCGGTGGCATGAGCTTACCTGCGCAGGCCGTTCGGGCCGCTACCGCCATTGACCATGCCGCCAACAGTTACACCGAGACGTTGCTGGCATTAGATCCGGGATTTGCCACAGAGCTGGGCCGGCCAGGGCATGAGAGCGAATACTCAGATCACTCCCCCGCCGGTTTGGACGCGTTTGCTCAGGCCGCCCGCAACACTCTTGCAGCACTGGCCCTCCTGACGCCCACGGATGAGGTGGACAAGGTCACCCTGCACGCCATGAACGAGCGCCTGGGCCTTGACCTTGAACTGCACGCCAGTGGTTGGCTTTTGGCGGATTTGAACAATATTGCTTCCCCCGCCCAAAGTATCCGAGCTATTTTCGATCTCATGCCCACCGCCACGGTCACGGATTGGGGACACGTTGCTGACCGGCTCGCCAATGTCTGCGCCGCCGTCGAAGGCTATATCGCTTCTCTGCGGGCAGGTGCAGCACTTAATTTGGTGGCTGCCCGCCGTCAGGTTCTCACAGTCATTGAGCAGTGCGAACGGCATGCCAGCGCAGATGGTTTCTTTGTTTCGCTGGCTCGGGATGCTTCGCCCTCTCCGGACGACGCCGATTCCAGCTTCCCAGCCGAACTCACCACCGCGCTGCTCGCCAACGCTGAGCTGGCCCGTGCAAGTTACAGCACCCTGGTAGATTTCTTGCGCACCGAACTTTTGCCCTTGGCGCCCACAGCCGATGCAGTGGGCAGGGACAGGTACAGCCTTGCCTCACGGTTGTTCCTGGGGGCTGAAGTAGATCTAGAGGAGAGCTACGCATGGGGTGTGGCCGAACTGGACCGCATCATTGCTGAGCAGAAATCAGTGGCCGAACAGATCAAGCCGGGCGCTTCAATCGAGGAAGCCAAGGCTGTTCTGAACGCTGATCCGCAACGCATCCTGCACGGTACCGGCGCGTTGACGGCCTGGATGCAGAAGCTCTCCGACACCGCCTTGGCAGATTTGGCCGGGGCCCAGTTCGAGATTCCCGAGATCATGCGCACCCTGGAGTGCCGTATTGCGCCAACTCAGGATGGCGGTATTTACTACACGGGACCTTCCGAGGACTTCTCGCGGCCCGGTCGCATGTGGTGGTCTGTGCCTGAGGGTGAGGATACGTTCACCACATGGGCCGAAACCACCACCGTTTACCACGAGGGCGTTCCGGGCCACCACCTCCAAGTTGCCACTGCCACGCGCCAATCGGCTCTCCTAAATGACTGGCGGCGCAATGTTTGCTGGGTGTCCGGACACGGCGAGGGCTGGGCGCTCTATGCTGAGAGGCTCATGGACGATTTAGGCTACCTGCGTGATCCGGGCGATAAAATGGGCATGTTGGATGGACAGCGCATGCGTGCTGCCCGCGTCGTCTTTGATATTGGCGTGCACTTGGGCTTTGAAATTCCTGCCCAGTGGGGCTCCGGGACGTGGACTGCCGAAAAGGGCCTAGAGTTTCTGCGCCAAAACTTGGACATCTCAGCAGGCCAGCTCAACTTTGAGTTCAACAGGTATCTGGGCTGGCCGGGGCAGGCTCCCTCATACAAACTCGGTCAGCGCCTGTGGGAAGACATCCGCGACGCTCGAGCAACACGGGACGGCTCCGAATTTTCGCTGCGGGACTTCCACACCCAGGCCTTAAACCTTGGCTCCGTGGGTCTGGACACCTTGAAAATGGCGCTCTTGGACTCATCCGCCGGAAACTAGGCCCACTATGGCCCGCGAGTTGCCACTTGTGGTGTCCAAATCGCGAATTTGGACACCACAAGTGGCAACTCGCGGCCAAGGATGTGGGTGATCACTGAAAGTCTCTGCGCGTCATCAGCCGTCCCTGCAGCGAGCGCCCGGACAGGTTCGTCGGATCCGGCCAGCCGCCACGTTTAAGCATCCGAGCAATTTTGGTGACAACCACTAATTCTCCTGCACGGATATCGTCATTGTTGATCAGCACTTGGTGCCAGCCCAGAGATGCGGTCACGAAGTCTCTGTCATGGTCCCTGACTTGCTGCTCCCGGGTGAAATGATGCCCGCCATCATACTCAATGCACGTCACGTACTCCTCACACGCCAAATCCGGACCAACTTTGCCTTGGCCGGCCGCGTCCCTGATCTCTACGTTGTGTTCAAAAGTCGGAAGTGGGGACCGGGCAATCATCAAGCGCAGCATGGTTTCACGAGGTGAGTCCGAGCCCACACGCGTTAGCTCCATCGCTGCCCGCAGCCTGCGCATTCCCCTAGCTCCTGCATGCTGGAGAACATAAAGTTCCAGCGCCTCCAGCTGGACTTTTGGCCACACCATACGCCCAAATGTCCTGCGATGTTCACAGATTATTTGATCGCTCACGGCCACCAATTCATCAACACTGAGCAGCTGCGCAATATCTACGAGCGTGCGTTCCACGGAGGTGGCAGGAACTCCGCCAATGTGGACAACATCATGGGGCCCCAGGGACAGCAGATGGCCGGTTACTCCTTTTCTTCTGGGCTGGCGCGCACCCACGGGCGTGGCGACATCGATGCACGGCAACTGTGTAAGCCGCTGAGGCAAGTAGAACTCATGCAATGTTGCCGCGCTCACGTGGCTGACAATGCCCCTTGCCGTCACGGCCGTGTGCGCTCGGCAGCTTTCCAAGAGGCTAAGCGGCGCGTCCTGGGGCACTCGAATTCCCCGTGAGGGCGTCCAGAGGTCCTTTCGCCGAGACCTGCTTCGGGAGATTCCGGCAGTTTTCGCCTCGTCCATGGTGAAGGGACGGATTGAGAGGTGCAAGGGAAGTGGTTTGAACTTATCCATGCACCCATTAACAGCAACTACTCTCCGCCGTGGAGGGCCATAGAGAAAAAATACTCGAATGTGTGGATAACGGGCGACTCCTGCGCCAAGAACGCTCTGAGGAACTTCGCGAGTTGCCACATATGGCGTCCACAGGGCGCTTCTGGACACCATATGTGGCAACTCGCGGCGATGGGCACCTCTGAGATCCGTAACAAGGGGCAACACAAATTATCCGCCTCTAGAGCACCCGGCCTACCGTTGCCTTATGACATCTACAGCCACCACCCCCAAGGCCACTACCCCCAAGGCCTCGAGGCTGCCCAAATGGGCAAGTTCGTTCGGCGTTCAAATTATTGCCGGTCTGATCCTCGGCCTGGTCTTGGGCCTGATTGCGCGCCAGCTCGGTGGCGATCCAGAGACCACCCCCAACGGCCTGGTCACCACACTGAGCGTTATTGGATCCAGCTACGTCTCTATTTTGAAGGCGGCCGTGGTGCCGTTGATCTTCACGGCTGTGGTCTCCTCGATCGCAAATCTGCGCCAAGTCACTAATGCGGCCCGTTTGGCGTGGAATACGCTGCTGTGGTTCGCCATCACCGCGCTGATAGCCGTCACCATCGGAATCGGTTTGGGCACTTTGTTCCAGCCGGGCGCCGGCACCGGCACGGCGACCCCCGCGGATTACACCGGTAAGTCAGGCGATTGGTGGGCCTTCCTCCTTGGACTGTTCCCCTCCAACTTCCTGGGTTTGAGCGCCTCAACCAAGGCTGCCGAGTCCGGAGCCCTGACCACCAGCGTGAACTTCAATGTTCTGCAGATCCTTGTCATCGCCATCGTCATCGGCATCGCCGCACTGAAAGTTGGCAAGGCAGCTGACCCGTTCCTGAAGCTGAATGGTTCGGCTCTAGCCGTCATCCAAAAGGTGCTCTGGTGGATAATCCGTTTAGCACCGATTGGTACGGTCGGTTTGATCGGCAACGCTGTTGCAAGTTACGGCTGGACAACCATCGGCTCCCTCGGGAAGTTCACCATTGCCATCTATGTGGGTCTGGCACTTGTCCTCTTCGTCGTGTACCCGGTACTGATCAAATCCCACGGCCTCTCGATCAAGGCGTACTTCTCCGGTGTCTGGCCGGCAGTTCAGCTGGGCTTCGTATCCCGCTCCTCAATTGGCACGCTGCCGCTCACCCAGCGTGTGACCGAACGCAACCTTGGCGTGCCGCGCGCTTACGCATCCTTCGCTGTACCTTTGGGCGCAACAACAAAAATGGACGGTTGCGCCGCCATTTATCCGGCCATTGCAGCGATCTTTGTGGCACAGTTCTTCGGTATTCAGCTTGATCTGGGCCAGTACCTGCTGATCGTGCTCGTCTCGGTCCTTGGCTCCGCTGCCACCGCGGGCACCACTGGCGCCGTCGTTATGCTCACCCTGACGCTCTCAACGCTGGGACTGCCGCTGGCCGGCGTCGGACTTCTGCTTGCCGTTGACCCCATTTTGGATATGGGCCGCACAGCCGTGAACGTTGCAGGCCAGGCCCTGGTTCCCACAATCGTTGCCAAGCGCCAGGGCATCCTCGATGAGGGACTCTACAATGCTCCCCGCAACGGCGATCCCTTCGCGGATGATCCAGACACTGAAACGGACAGCACCGATGATCTAGTGGCAGCGTTGGATTCAGGCTTGGACGGGATCGATTCGAAGCGCGAACCGGCCAATGCATAGGTAATCTCGCAGGCGTGTAGGGAACCCGGATCCCCAATGTTCGCACGTAGGATTTGAACCAGGCAGTAAATATTGCAGCCTACGCCGGTATCCATCGCCGCTGGCGCCCCATCAGCTAAAGGACAGCAATGATCATCGTTACCACCAACGACCTCCCGGGCTACAAAATTGATGCTGTGTTCGGCGAGGTCATGGGCCTGACGGTTCGGTCCCGGCATATTGGCGCCCAATTCACCGCCAGCTTTCGGGCTCTCGGCGGCGGGGAACTACCTGAGATGACAAAGGCCCTATATGAGAGTCGGCAGGAGGTTGTGGCGCGGATGGTCACGGAAGCCCAATCAAAGGGTGCCAATGCGATTGTTGCCGCCCGCTTCGACACTTCCGAAATGGGCGGGAACTGGACTGAGGTCTGCGCGTACGGCACAGCGGTCTTCGCGATCCCGCTCGCTGAAGGTCAGCCGGGCGCAACAGGCCAGTCGGTTTATTTATCGCAAAACCCGCAGGGCTAAGCCACAACGCACCTAGCTCAAGCGGCGAAGCGGAGCGCCCGGAACACATGGTTCCGGGCGCTTTTCAATTTGCACATAGTGCAAACTTGCACTTAGTGTAGTCATGTGAGCACCCCCGCATCTCCCCCTCCCAACCAGCCTTCGCGCCGTGAGCTGAACAAGACTGCCACGCGTGAAGCCATCGCCACCGCTGCCCTAGGTTTTCTGCGCAACCAGAGCGTTAACTCGTTCACGGTCGACGACGTTGCTGCCGCCGCCGGGGTATCCCGACGCACCTTCTTCAACTACTTCTCCTCCGTGGAAGCCGCTGTTGCCAGCTTTACGCAAAACTACCTGGATCAGGTCATTGTGGAGCTTGAAGCCCGGCCGGTTGATGAGTCACTGCTTGAATCGGCCCAAATAGCGCTCTCCGCCGTGGGTAGCCCCCACGATCTAGCCATTTTGGCCGAAACGTTCACTCTCACCCAAGACCCCCAATTGGACAGGTTTCAATTGCAAGCTTGGGAGGAGTGCACCTTCAAAGTCACCGAAGTAGCTCGGGGCCGTCTCCCGGCAGGCACAGATGAGTTGTATTTGTGCGCCCTGGTTGGTGCCGTCATGGGTAGTTGCCGTGCAGCATTCTCGGTCTGGTCCCAAACTTACGGAACCAGTACTAGCCCGGAGTCATTGGCTCAGCTGCGCACGAACTTGGAACGCACAATCTCTCACATACGTAACGGTTTCAATAACTAGTTTTTTATCGACTGGGTCCGCCCAGCCATCTTATAGAGAATGGATTCACCATGGCCCTTTGGCTATATAAATTGGGACGGTTCGCCGCTCGACGTGCCTGGCTGGTGATCACCGCCTGGGCCGTGATCATGGGCTTGGTGGGAGGTGCCGCAGTACTTTTCATGGGCCCCATGTCAAACAACTTCCAAATTCCCGGTACTGAGACCCAGCAGATGGCGGACAAGCTCAAGGCTGATCTGCCCGAAGCTTCCGGTGGCACGGGCTCTGTGGTGTTCACCAGCACCAACGGTGAACCGTTCACCACCGCCCAAGAGAGCGCCATCACCGACGCACTTGAATCAGTGAAAACTGTTCCCACCGTCAAAGATGTCATAGACCCGTTCCTGACAACAGCTGCCCAGAAAGACGGCGCAGCCAAACTCGCAGAAGGCGCCAAGGCGTTGGCGGACGGAGAAGCACAGGCCGCTGAACAAGCCCCTAAATTAGAAGCTGGAGCCGCTGAAATAGCCGCTGCCAAGGCCAAACTGGATGCCGCCCAAGCGCAGCTCGATGCTCAAAAGGAGCAGATAGCGGCACTGCCGCCAGGATCACCCCAGGCGCAGGCAGCAGGGGCACAAGTTGCTGGCGCGCAAGCACAGCTGGATGCTGGCATGGCCCAGTGGCAAGCCGGCAAGGACCAGTTCGACGCCGGTAAAGCCAAGTTTGACGAAGGCCAGGCAACTCTGGCTGCCAAGAAGGCCGAACTGACCGCGGGCCAGCGCACCGTCGATGCCACAGCCGGGCTCCGCTTTGTCTCTGAAAACAATAAAGCCGCCATTGGCCAGATCCAGTTCAGCCAGTCGATGAATGCTGTGACCCCGGATAACCGCCAGCTGGTCCAGGACAGGTTGAACACCTTGGAATCCAGTGGCGTCAGTGTCTCTTACAGCAAGGAAATCGTTGAAGACGTTTCCGAACTGTTCGGAATTTCTGAGGTAGTTGGCATTGCCGTTGCCGCCGCCGTCCTGCTGATCATGTTGGGTACTTTTGTTGCTGCCGGTTTGCCGCTGTTGATGGCCGTTGTGGGCGTCGGCATTGGTGTGGGCGGCACGATGGCCCTGACAACCGTTATTGAGATGTCCTCCATTTCGCCAATGCTGGCCTTGATGCTGGGCCTGGCTGTGGGAATTGATTACTCCTTGTTCATCGTCAACCGGCACCGCCAGCAGCTTCTGGCGGGTGTGGGTGTCCGTGACTCTATCGCCAAGGCCACCGGCACCTCCGGCAATGCCGTGACCTTTGCCGGGCTGACAGTTGTTATTGCCCTGGCCGCACTCTCCGTCACGGGCCTGCCGTTCCTTGCCATCTTGGGCTTGGCCGCGGCTGCCACGGTTGCTGTCTCAGTCCTGATCGCCTTGACTTTGACACCTGCATTGCTGTCATTGATTGGCACTAAGCTCATCTCCAAAAAGGCCTGGGCCAAGAACTCCCTGTCTACCGCGAAGCACAACGCAAACCTTGTGGGCATGAATAACGCCCAGAAGGCTGACGCTGATGAGGCGGCCGATGTTGCCCGCAGCGCCCGTGGTTGGGGCGGTCTTGTGACAAAGCATCCAGTCATCTCGCTGGTGGGTGCTGTCATTGCTCTGGTTGTCATTGCCATCCCTGCCACCGGACTGCGGCTGGCCCTGCCCGACGGCGGCTCTGAACCTGTCGATTCCAGCGCTTTCCAGGCGTACTCGATCACTGGAAAGAACTTTGGCGAAGGCATGAACGGGCCCATCATTGTGGTTGGCTCCTTGCCTGCCGGCTTGGATGAAGCGAGCGCCACAACACTGAATTTGGATGTGGCTGACAACCTGCGCCAGGTCAAAAATGTTGAGGCAGCCGTGCCTGTCACTGTCAGTAAGGACCTGCGCACCGCCGTCTATCAAGTGGTCCCCAAGGAAGGTCCCGCCAGCGAAAGTACCGTCCAGGTGATCCATGATCTGCGGGCTGAGGGAGCAACCATCAGCTCAGATTTGGACGTCAGCATTGGGCTGACGGGCCAAACGGCCGCCAACGTCGATGTCTCAGAAAAGCTGGGAGCGGCGCTTCCGCCTTACCTGGCGATCGTCGTCGGACTTTCCCTGGTGCTGCTGATTCTGGTCTTCCGCTCCATCTTGGTCCCGCTGCTGGCAACCGCCGGCTTCCTGCTCTCCCTCGTGGCTGCCTTTGGCGGTGTGGTGGCCGTCTATCAGTGGGGCTGGCTGGGCTCGATCTTCGATGTGGCGAATCCGGCAGCCGTACTGAGCTTCTTGCCGATTATTTTGATTGGCGTGCTCTTCGGGTTGGCGATGGATTACCAGGTGTTTATTGCCTCCGGAATGCGTGAAGCGTACGCCCACGGCCAGGATGCCAAGCAGGCTGTGCGGACCGGCTTTAAGCATGCCGCCCCGGTGGTTACCGCCGCGGCGATCATCATGATTAGCGTGTTCTCGGGGTTCATTTTCTCCCACCTGACAATGGTCCGCCCGTTGGGCTTTGCGCTGGCGTTTGGCGTGCTGATTGATGCGTTCGTGGTGCGCATGACAATTGTTCCGGCCACCATGCACCTGCTCGGCAAGTCGGCCTGGTGGCTGCCGAAGTGGCTGGATAAGATCCTCCCCGACGTTGATGTGGAAGGCGCTAAGTTATCTACTATCACTGCCACGGACGACGCCGAAACTCCCGTTTCCGGAAGCGCGCCGGCTAAGTAGCACCACCGTAGGAGACGCCCATGGCGTCACCGAGAAGGCGGGCAGGGCTTCGGCCCGGCCCGCCTTCTGCTTGCCCGGGCTGTGACCAAGTGAACTACACTTGTGACTCACGGCACGTCTCTCGCCTTGAGCGCCAGCCGCCAATTGCCCCTTGCTTGGTTTTGGAGAGTTGATGTCCCCGCTACACCCCTCTGGTGAAGGCTCGCCACAGATGCGGGACTTGGTGCGCGAATCCTGGAAACGCTCCCTAGCCGCCCTAACATCATCTGCGGGGCGGCCGCCTCCTGTCATCTGGGAGAGCCGGGAATTAAACGATTTCCGCCGTGACCACCCGCTGGCGGCCATCATGCCCGTCATCACCAAATTGCTGATTGAGCCCAGCCACAACACAGGACTTTTGGTTGCCGTGGGCGATGAGCATGGGCGCCTGCTCTGGGTAGAAGGCGACTCCCCTGCCCGGCGCAACGGTGAAAACATCAACTTCGCCACGGGCGCCGATTGGTCAGAGACAGTGGTGGGCACCAGCGCCCCGGGCACCGCGCTGGTTCTTGGCCAGAGTGTGCAGATCGTGGGGCAGGAACACTTCAACCCCGATGTTCACTCGTGGAGTTGCACGGCCGTTCCTGTCCACGATCCCGATTCCGGCTCACTCTTGGGCGTTGTTGACATTACAGGAGGTCCGGACGCCGTAGGGGCAAATACGCTCTCGCTGGTGCAAGCCACGGTGGCTGCCGCGGAGGCTCAGCTGCGCATCCATCGTCTGGAACGGCGGGCCAGCAATGCCGGGGAACGGGGTTCTTCGCGTTCAGCCGGCCGTCGTGGCCAGACTGCCGCCACCGCTAAACCGCTTTACCGTGACTCTCTGCAGCTTCTGGGCCGCGATCAGGGCCTGCTCCATGTTGCCGGCAAGGCCGTCACGCTCAGTGAGCGGCACACCGAGATTTTGGCCGTTTTGGCCTTGTACCCGCACGGTCTCAGCGCCGAGGAGCTCACCGAGAAAATTTACCCCGATGGCACTTCTTTGACCAGTATCCGTGCTGAGTTGGTGCGCCTGCGCAAGTTACTGCTCACTGTTGCACCGACGCTGGTGCCGGCGTCCCGGCCATATAGGCTGCCGCGCCCGCTCGTGGTGGACGCTGAGCAGGTCAGCAATTATCTTGACCGCGGAGCGCATCGCCTGGCGTTGAACATATACCGCGGCGCCGTCATGCCCCGCTCCATAGCCCCGGAGATCGAGGCCATCCGGAACCGGGTTGCGGTTCAACTGCGCGAGGCCATCCTCAACGACGCCAGTCCGGAGGTGCTCCTGACCTACTTGCAGCTTCCCGAGGTAGCGAACGACGTCGACGCCTGGCGCACAGCGTTGCGTCTCCTCCCGCCGCGCTCACCTAAGCGCTCCGCCATAGTGGCCCACGTGCAGGCGCTGGAAAGAGAACCGCTGGAACACTAGGCACAGGCACGGATACAGATACAAGGGGCAAAAGGGGCGCCGGAACGTTAGGCCCTGGCTCTGTTACTGAGTGGCCCACGCATGTCAGCCCGCGCGTGCCTCTTCGCTGTGTTCTTGAAGCTGGTGCCGGTCCCGGGCTGCAGTCCAGCCAAGAAGTCCCAGCAAGAGACCGCCAATGAACACCGCAGCGATGGCGAAAAGTGAACCATTGAGAAACAGCGAGAGGTATATATCCTCCTGATCACTCACCGGCCCGCTCAAGTCCCACTCCTGCGCAGAGAGCCCTATTAGTCGGTTGACTTTGGCGGCTGCCCACATCAGGACCAGCAGAGCTATACCCACGGCGCCAAAGTAAAAGTTCCAACTGCGCACTCTGGCCATTGCCCGTAAAAGCAGGCAGCCGAGCAACAAAATTCCCAGTGTCACCAGCACTATCAGTGCCGCTATCCCGTACACCCAGATCTCGTTCCCCATCTACTCAGCCTAGCAATCCCCCGCCGACCAACGCCCAGCCGAGCAACGAGGCCACGTTTATCTGCCTCATACAGTGTGAGGCAGATCATGCAACGTGCTTGCAACCTCCCCACGCGTACGCTTCCAACCAAGGACGCTGAGGTCCCCCACGCAAAGGAGTTAGACCATGACTGTTTATGCACAGCCCGGTAGTGAAGGCTCAAAGGTCACGTTTAAGGACCGCTACGAGAACTGGATTGGTGGCGAGTGGGTTGCCCCGGTTAAGGGCGAATATTTTGAGAACATCACACCCGTCACCGGCAAGGTTTTCTGTGAAATTGCCCGCGGCACGGCCGAGGACATTGAATTAGCACTAGATGCAGCACATAAAGTGGCTCCCAGCTGGGGCAAAACTTCTGCCGCTGAACGCGCCGGAATTTTGAATAAAGTCGCCGACAGGATCGATGAAAACGTTGAGTTGCTGGCCGTTGCCGAAACCTGGGATAACGGTAAGGCAATCCGGGAAACCCTCAACGCTGATATCCCCCTAGCGGCCGATCATTTCCGTTACTTTGCCTCAGTGGTTCGCGCCCAAGAGGGCAGCCTCACTCAGATCGATGAGAACACCACTGCCTACCATTATCACGAGCCCCTCGGTGTGGTGGGGCAGATCATCCCCTGGAATTTCCCTATTCTCATGGCGGTGTGGAAGTTGGCGCCGGCCCTCGCGGCGGGCAACGTTGTTGTCCTTAAACCTGCTGAACAAACCCCCGCCTCCATTCTGGTCCTGATGGAACTGCTGGCAGACATTCTCCCGGCCGGTGTCATTAACGTGGTCAACGGCTTCGGTGTTGAGGCGGGCAAACCACTGGCCTCCTCCAAGCGCATCCGCAAGATCGCGTTCACCGGAGAGACCACTACCGGGCGGCTCATCAGCCAGTACGCGAGCCAAAACCTCATCCCGGTTACGTTGGAGCTGGGCGGCAAGAGCCCCAACGTCTTCTTTGAGGATGTTATGGATAAGAAGGATGCGTTCTATGACAAGGCACTGGAGGGCTTCACGCTCTATGCCTTCAATCAGGGCGAGGTTTGCACCTGCCCCTCACGCGCGCTGGTGCAGGAGTCCATCTATGAAAAGTTCATGGTAGACGCCATTGCCCGCACCGAGGCCATCATTCAGGGCAACCCGCTGGATACCAACACGCAGATTGGCGCCCAGGCTTCCAATGATCAGCTGGAGAAAATCCTCTCCTATATGGACATTGGCCAGCAGGAAGGCGCCAAGATCCTCACCGGTGGCGAGCGCAATATCCTCGAAGGTGACTTGGCTGGCGGCTATTACGTCAAGCCCACCATTTTTGAGGGCACAAATAATATGCGCATCTTCCAGGAGGAAATCTTTGGCCCTGTGCTGGCGGTGACAAAGTTTGATGACTACGCCGACGCCATGCACATTGCCAATGACACGCTCTACGGCTTGGGCGCAGGTGTCTGGTCCCGCAACGGCAATGTGGCCTACCGTGCAGGCCGTGAGATCCAGGCCGGGCGAGTGTGGGTGAACAATTACCACGCCTACCCCGCTGGAGCCGCGTTTGGTGGGTACAAGTCTTCAGGTATTGGCAGGGAAAACCACGCCATGATGCTCGATCATTACCAGCAGACCAAGAACCTGCTGGTCAGCCACGGCGAGGACAAGCAGGGCTTCTTCTAAACCGGACGCCGGGCACCCCAAATACTCAGAGCGGTGCCCGGCCCCGTCGCTCGCTCACTCCACGTCGTGTTTTAGCCATCGCGCGCTCACTCCACGTCGTGTTTTTGCCGTCGCTCGCTCACTCCACGTGCAACCGAGAAGAAAAGAAACCCTGCAATGACAACTACAGCCGATGTTTTGGATGCCGCCATCACCATCCCGGGTGAGAGCGAATCACGCGTGGCTTTATCTGGCATGGCAGTTGAGCTGTTGCAAAAGTTGTGGGGTTTGCACGGTCCGTTAATGTTCCATCAATCCGGTGGCTGCTGCGACGGCTCCTCCCCCATGTGCTACCCGGCCGGAGAGTTCATCACAGCCGAAGCGGACATCCTGTTGGGACTCTTTGAGCTTCCTGACTGCGGACCACTGGAATTTTGGATGTCCAAGGAACAATTCAACTACTGGTCGCACACGCATCTTACCGTTGATGTTGTTCCCGGACGCGGCAGCGGCTTCTCCGTTGAAGCCCCTGAAGGCAAACGATTCCTGATCCGATCCAAGCTCGTGGACGGGTTTGTTCCCGCCCAGACCTAGCCCCCGTCCCCTAAGCCTCGCGCCCTAGACACACCCCAAACCCCCCCCGGTTGAGATTGGAGATCATGACACGCATAAAGCCTATTTGCGCTTACGTTTAGACTGCTGCCGTTTTTGCACAATGACAGCCACTACGGCCACCACGATGGCGCCGGCCATGGCGATTTCCATTCGTTCCCCTCCCTCCGCCGTGTTCACAAACCAGCCTCAAGCATAGGCGAGGCCCCCTGAGGCAGAAAAGTCGCAGGCAAAAAAGCCTGAAGCGGAAAAGTCGGAGACGGGAAGCCGGATCAGGAAAGTTGGGCCGGCTAAGTCTAGGCTTGAGGCATGACCCAATCACTCGTGCTTGCCTCCGCCTCTCCCGCCCGCACCAGACTCCTCAGCGAAGCAGGCATTGCCCACACAGTCATGGTTTCCGACGTGGATGAGGACGCCGCCACCGCCGCTGCAGGTCCCCTGACACCACCCGAAACCGCCCTCCTGCTGGCCCGCGCCAAGGCCGAATCGGTTGCTTTGAACGCCCCAAACTCACTTGTTGTGGGCTGCGATTCAGTGTTTGAACTTGCGGGAGAGCCCTATGGCAAACCATGGGAACCGGAGGTGGCACGCGAACGCTGGCAAATGATGCGCGGCAAGTCAGGAGTATTGCACACGGGCCACTGGCTCATTTCCTTGGACGACGCCGGATCTTCCGTTGGGCACGGTGAGGTCACCAGCGCCGTGGTCACCTTTGAAGACGTGTCCGACGCCGAGATCGACGCCTACGTGGCTACCGGGGAACCTCTCGCGGTGGCTGGCGGATTCACTATTGACGGTCTCGCGGGAGCGTTCATCTGTGGTGTTGAGGGCGACCCCCACACTGTTGTGGGACTTTCGATCTCCACACTTCGCCGTCTGTTAGCCAAAACCGGCGTGTCAATCACAGATTTATGGGCATGACCTTTCTAATCGCGACAGCCCCCGAGAGCACAAATGGGAAGTGGATTTAGAGAAAGTACTTGACGTAATGGAAAGTACTTCTCTAGAATCGGTTCAGCGAACCATTCCATGAAAGGTGCTCCCAATGACTCAGGGCAACAATCCCCTCTCGGCAGAAGAGGCGCGGGCGCTCCTGGCCAGGGCTGACGGCATCAGCAGCACGGCCATCAACAACACCGGCTGGCCCACTGCAATGATCTTCAACAGCCTGGCGATCTTCGGCTCCCTACTCATGATTGGACTGCACATTGTTGCCCACACAGGGTACGGCGCCGCGCTCATAAGCATGTCGGTTGGTTTCTGGGCCGTCTTCTCCTCACTAACCTGGACCTTCATGCAGCGCACCACCAAGGCTGGTTACTCCAAACGGTTCCTGTCATCCATTGCCATTTACATGGGCTTGTACGTTGTGGCCCTGCTGATTGGAACGCTGGTATTCCCCCACGGCAGCCTCGCGTATTACATCACTGCGGCCGTGGTGCTTGCAGCAGCCGGTCTTGCCGGTGCGTTCAGGGAACTGCGGGCATGAAGGAGCAATCTGCGAACCCAGCGCAGCACCCCCGCCACGAACTCAGCGAAGTCCTTCATCAGCCCGTGCGGTTCTCCATTGCGGCCGCTCTGTCACGAACTGAAACCATGGACTTCAAGGACCTTCGCAATGCCATTCAGGTCAGCGATTCGGTGCTGAGCAAGCAACTCTCGGCACTGGAAAAAGCGGGCTATATTGATATTAAGAAGGCATTTGTTGGTAAGTTTCCGCGTACTTCGGTCAAACTAACAGCCTCGGGAACTCAGGCTTGGGAGCACCACTTGGCCACCCTGCGCCTGATTGCCGGCGGGTAGCGGATAACGGGGTAGCAAATACCCCGGAGCCCGCACGCGATTTCGAAGCGGGGCCAAGCCCACGGGCCGAAGGTCAGCCAAGCCCCCGGGCCAGAGTGCAGCCAAGTCAGCCAAGCCGCCTTGGCGGCGGTACCAACAGGGACGGGGTCACAAAGGAACTTTCTTGTAGGAAACCCACAAAATATTCCTTCCATACACGCATAAACAGTCTCATGTGTGCCGAAAATCCACATATCCACGCTAGGCTCGCTTGAGAATAGAAGGAGTCCCGTGTGACCATTTCACGCTCTGCAACTGCCAATGCAGCGGAGGCAACCCCGCTGACCAAAGTCCTGATAGCCAACCGCGGCGAAATTGCCGTCCGTATCATCCGGGCCGCTCGCGACGAAGGCATCCTCTCCGTTGCTGTCTACGCAGAGCCGGATAGGGACGCCCTCCACGTGCGCATGGCTGATGAGGCGTTCGCACTTGGCGGTGAGACGGCCGCCGATTCCTACCTGGTCATGGACAAGCTCCTTGCTGCGGCCCAGGCTGCAGGGGCCGATTGTGTGCACCCCGGCTATGGTTTCTTGGCCGAAAACGCCGTATTCGCCCAACGGGTCATCGATGCCGGCCTCACGTGGATTGGCCCGTCCCCTGCGGCTATCGCGGCTCTTGGCGATAAGGTTCAGGCTCGCCACATCGCCGAAAAGGTCGGTGCACCTCTGGTCCCCGGCACCAAGAACCCTGTTGAATCCACACAGGAAGTCCTGGCATTTGCCGATGAATTTGGGCTCCCCCTGGCCATCAAGGCAGCCTACGGCGGTGGCGGCCGGGGCATCAAGGTTGTCCACACTCGTGAAGAGATCCCCGAACTCTACGAATCTGCCGTCCGTGAAGCCGTGGCGGCTTTTGGTCGTGGCGAGTGCTTCGTGGAGCGTTTCTTAGAAGCTCCCCGGCACGTGGAAACCCAGTGTCTGGCGGATGCCGCCGGCAATGTGGTTGTTGTCTCCACGCGTGACTGCTCATTGCAGCGTCGTAACCAAAAGCTCGTTGAAGAAGCACCGGCGCCGTTCCTCAGCGATGATCAAAACAAGCGCCTCTATGAAGCCTCCAAGGCCATCATGAAGGAAGCAAACTACGTAGGCGCCGGCACGTGCGAATTCCTTGTGGGCCCGGATGGAACCATCTCCTTCCTCGAGGTCAACACACGCCTGCAGGTGGAACACACCATCTCCGAAGAAGTGACAGGGATCGATCTGGTCCGCGAACAGTTCCGGATCGCCCGCGGCGAGGAACTCGGTTATGGGGACCCTGAGATCCGCGGCCACTCCTTCGAGTTCCGCATCAATGGCGAGGATCCGGGCCGCGGCTTCATGCCAGCCCCCGGCACCGTCACCACCCTGATATTGCCCACAGGCCCCGGCGTCCGCGTCGATTCAGGCATCACCGCCGGCGAAGTCATTGGCGGGAATTTCGATTCCATGCTGGCCAAGCTGATCGTCACCGGCGCCACCCGCGAGCAGGCCCTCCAACGCTCCAGCCGCGCGCTGAGCGAAATGCAGGTCGGCGGCCTGCCCACAGTCCTGCCCTTCCACCGCGCAGTGGTGATCGACCCCGCCTTCGCCCCCACCGACGGCACCCCCTTCACCACTCACACGCGCTGGATCGAAACCGAGTTCAACAACACCATCCCCGCCTTCGATCTCACGGGTGTTTCCAGCTCAGCGGACGACGCCGGAACTCGCCAAAGCGTGACAGTTGAGGTGGGTGGCAAACGGCTTGAGGTGACCCTCCCGGCGTCGTTCGCTTCCAGCAATGGCAACAGTAGCGGCGCGAAGAAGGCCAAGAAGGCCGGGCGCAACCGCTCCTCCAACCCGGCGGCAGCCAACGGCAACGCACTGACTTCCCCTATGCAGGGAACCATTGTGAAGGTGGCAGTGGCGGACGGCGATGTGGTCTCAGAAGGTGACCTGGTGGTAGTGCTGGAGGCCATGAAGATGGAACAACCCCTCACGGCGCACCGGGCCGGGACCATCACCGGTCTAAGCGCGGCCGCCGGTGACACAGTTTCTGCTGGTGCCGTGTTGGCATCCATCGAAGACTAAGTACCAACTAAAGCGGGTCCCGAGCGACGCTCGGGACCCGCTTTAGTTTAACGCCTTGTTAGGTGAGGTTGGAGGTGTAATCCAGGTCGCGGGTTTCCTTCATGATCAGCAACGCAATCAAGGTCAGGACCGCCATGGAGGAGAGGTAAATACCCACCAGGACCGGGCTGCCGCCAGCGGACTGCCAGAGCGCCACCGCAATGAACGGGGCAACAGCAGCACCCAAGATGCTTGACATGTTGTAGCTGATGGCGGATCCCGTGTAGCGGACATTGGTGGGGAACAGTTCAGGGAGCAACGCCCCCATGGGCCCGAAGGTCAGCCCCATCAGTGTGAAGCCCAGGATCAGTAGTGTCATGACGCCTGCCAGGCCTGCACCGAACAGCGGTACAAAGACTAGGCCGAAGGCGATGATGGCACTGGTAACCCACAAAAGCGTTTTGCGTCGGCCAAACTTTTCGGCCAGAGGTCCTGAGACAAGGGTGAAGATGCCAAAGAACACCACGCCAATGATCAGCATGATCAAGAATTCGTTGCGGGTGTAGCCAAGTCCGGGGACCCATGAAGCAATAGCATCGGCACCCATGGGTTTGCCAGCGGCTTCCGCTTTGGCCTTCGCGGCCTCAATAGTTGCCGGCGTGGTGCCGTAGGAGAGCGTGAACGTTGTCATCAGGTAGAACAAAACGTAGGTGGCCAGCATAACGAAGGTGCCCAGGATCAGGGGACGCCAGCTTGTCTTGAACACGCGGCCAACAGGCAGCTTGGAGACGTGCCCCTGGTCAACAACCTGCTGGAAGGCCGGGGTTTCAACCAGCTTCAAGCGCACGTACAGGCCAATGATGACCATGACCGCGCTGAGCAGGAACGGGATGCGCCAGCCCCACGCCTGGAACTGGGCTGTGCTCAGGCCGAAGCTCAGAGCAAGGAAGATGCCATTGGCCAGGATGAAACCGATGGGAGCACCCAGCTGAGGGAAAGTTCCCCAGATGGCGCGCTTGCCGGCAGGAGCGTTCTCGGTAGCCAGCAGTGCGGCACCGCTCCACTCCCCACCCAACGCAAGGCCCTGCATGAAGCGCATAACAACCAGGAGGGCCGGGGCCCAGAACACCCAACCGGGCACAAGTGCCGTGGGCAGGCAGCCAATCAAGAACGTGGCAATACCCATTGTTAGCAGGGATGCCACCAGGGTGCCCTTGCGGCCCACCTTGTCACCAAAGTGGCCAAAGACAATCGATCCCAGTGGGCGGGCAACGAAGGCCACACCAAAGATCGCAAACGAGCTCAGCAGGGCTGTGGCAGCGTCAGCGTTGGGGAAAAATAGTGCCGGGAAGACCAGCACTGCTGCAGTTGCGTATACATAAAAATCGTAAAACTCAATGGTGGTGCCAATAAGGCTGGCAACAATGACCCGGCCTTTGGTGTTGACCTGTGGGTTCTCCACTGTCTCCGCTTTTTCAGGCGTGCTCATGGGGTGGCTTTCTCTAGGGGCCCTGCCGCTCATATTCGAACAGTCCATTTATGCGTGATCTGTGTCTCACGCATAAATAGCCAAGCTAACAGAAATCTAGAGATTAGCGGGTAAATAGTAGCGGCAGGACGGTTTAATTCGCTCTGCGGCTTTTAATCCTAGACCCTGCGTCCACCCACTGGACAATCTTTTCACTATGTGGACACGCTGCTGGCGGCCACTTCGATTTCTGCGCACCGTGAAGTGGCCAGGTGCCGCAGCGCTCACCGTAGCGGCACGCCAGCACTCAACGGTGCGCAGGAGTCCAAGTGCTACATGTGCACGTGCAGGCGCCGGGCGGCCTCGGAGATGGAGCCTGACATGGACGGGTACACGGTGAAGGTGTTGGCAACGTCATCCACGTGCAGTTTTTGGGTCACGGCTAGGGCGATCGGGAAGATCAGTTCACAGGCGCCAGCGCCCACCACCACGCCGCCAATTACTGTGCCAGAACCCTTACGGGCAATGATCTTGATGAACCCGTCATTGACGTTTCTCATCTTGGCCCGCGCGTTGGTTTGCAGGGACAGCTTGATAACATCCCCCTGGTACTTACCCGAGGCCAGATCCGCTTCCGAGACGCCCACGGAGGCAATCTCAGGGGATGTGAAGATATTGGAGGAGACCTGATTGAGCTTCAGTGGGCGCACACCATCGCCACCCAGGTGGGCTACGGCGATGCGGCCCTGCATGGCAGCCACGGAGGCCAGTGCAAACACGCCCGTGCAATCCCCCGCCGCGTAGACGTTGGATGCACTGGTGCGGGAAACCCCGTCAACTTTAATGTGGCCGCTGGGCGTGACTTCAACACCAGCAGCTTCCAAACCAATGTCGGTGGTGTTTGGAATGGAGCCAACACAGACCAAGCAATGCGTACCGGTGACCTTGCTGCCATCGCCCAACGTGACAATGACGCCGTTCTCGGTGCGTTCTACCGACTCTGCGCGCGAGCGAGAGAGCACGCGCAGGCCACGCCGTTCAAAGACGTCCTCAAGCACGGCCGCGGCGTCAGAGTCTTCACCGGGCAGCACCTGCTCACGGCTGGAAATCAAGGTGACTTTCGAGCCTAGGCCGTTGAATGCCGAAGCGAATTCCGCACCCGTGACACCGGAGCCCACCACAATGAGTTCCTTGGGCAGTTCATCGAGATCGTAAATCTGCGTCCAGTTCAGGATGCGTTCCCCGTCAGGCTGGGCGGTGGCAAGCTCCCGTGGGTGGGCGCCCACGGAGATCAGAATCGCATCAGCTTTGATGATCTCCTTGGATTCTCCGCGGTCAACCTCAATGGTCCTGTTATCCAGGAGCCGGCCGGTGCCAATGACGATTTTGACTCCTACCGCTTCAAGCCCGCGCCGAATATCGGTGGACTGTTCACGGGCCAGCAGCATCACGCGTTCGTTGATGTGCTTCAGATCGGCCTGCATGACCGTCTTGGGGTCACCATCCTGGGCGTTGAAACTCACACCCATCTCAGTAGAGTCAACGCTGCGGTTCATGGCCTCAGCCACGGCGATCAGCGTTTTGGACGGGACCACATCGGTTAGAACGGCCGCACCGCCTACACCGGAGCGTTCCACAATGGTCACTTTGGCTCCCATTGAGGCAGCCACCATGGCGGCTTCATAGCCGCCTGGACCGCCGCCAAGGATGGCCAGGCTGGGGAGGGCAAAGGGATTAATGATATCTGGTTGGCTCGTCACAATCATCCATTCTTCCCTAGCGGAGACTTTGCACCAACTTAGCCAAGGCAACAGGGCCCAACAGTGCGCCGCAGCGCGTTGTGCCGGTATGTTGGTTCTGTGACTAATTCTCAGGCCTTGGCCCACACTGACCCCAGCGATCTTGCCCGCGATGCGGCAGCCTACATTGCACAACACACAGGAGTTGCCCACCATGACCTAGCCGTGGTGCTGGGTTCGGGATGGGGTGAAGCTGCCGGTCTCATTGGTGAGGTCACGGCAGTTCTGGATGCCGCTGACGTGCCCGGATTCTCCGCGCCGGCCGTGGTGGGGCATACAGGTTCATTGACATCCATTCGCACCCCGGCAGGAAAAAACGTGTTGGTGTTGGGTGCCCGCACCCACTTCTATGAGGGCCGCGGAGTGCGTGCAGTAGTTCACGGCGTGCGCACGGCTGCTGCCACAGGAGCAAGCACCATTGTGCTGACTAACGGTTGCGGTGGCCTCAATGAGGCGTGGGCCCCGGGCACTCCTGTGCTGATTAGCGATCACATCAACCTGACGGCGGCCTCTCCGCTGGAGGGCGCCACTTTCGTGGACCTGACGGATCTATATTCAGCACGGTTGCGTGCGCTGGCCCGCGAGGTGGATCCCACCCTTGATGAGGGTGTTTACGCGCAGTTCACCGGCCCGCATTATGAGACCCCGGCGGAGGTGCAGTACGCCAAGCGTATTGGCGCTGATCTGGTTGGCATGTCTACGGCGTTGGAGGCCATCGCCGCCCGTGCCGCAGGCATGGAAGTTTTTGGCATTTCCCTTGTCACCAATCTGGCTGCCGGGATCAGTCCCACACCGTTGAGCCATGGTGAGGTCATTGCCGCGGGCGAGGCTGCCGGGCCCAGGATTTCGGCCTTGTTGGCAGACGTGATTGCTAAATTATAGGAGTTCGCCCCGAAGTCCGGTTACATTTGTCTCGTGAGACATCTTAATGAGTTCCGCTCCGAGTCCAATGCTGCGCTCGAGGCTGCGGCCTTGAAGACGGCCGCTACGCAGTGGGCCACCCATGACCCCGATCCGGCCACCGCCGCGCAATTGCAGGCCTTGATCGCCAGCACGGATCCCTCCGACGCTGCCGAGCTGGCTGATAGTTTTGCCGGCGATCTGCAGTTTGGCACGGCGGGTCTGCGGGCGGCCATGGGTCCTGGTCCCAACCGGATGAACAAGGTGGTGGTGCGCCGCGCCGCTGCCGGGGTGGCCGCTCACCTGCTGGCCCTGGCCCAAAAGGATCAGGCCCACAAGGATCAGGCCCAGGAGGAACTGGCCCAGGAGGAACTGGCCCAAAAGGCCCCGGACGACGTCGGAACCTCCTTCGCGTCTTCTCTCACCTACCAGCCCAGGGCTGTCGTGGGATTTGATGCCCGCTACAACTCAGCGGACTTTGCCCAGGAAACTGCCGCTATCTTCACCGCGGCAGGGATTGAGACGTTCCTGCTGCCGGCACCGCTGCCCACCCCTGTTCTGGCCTTTGCTGTGCGCTCTCTGGGGTGTGAAGCAGGCGTGATGGTCACGGCCAGCCATAACCCGGCCAGGGACAACGGTTACAAGGTCTATCTTGGTGGCCGGGCCGTGGAGGCAGAAGCCCGCGGCGTACAAATTGTGGCTCCGCATGATGCGCTCATCGCCGGGCACATCAAGGCGGTAGCGAACTCCGGCGAAATCGGCGAAACCTCCTCCATCACCTTGGCCCCCAATGGGTGGAGCGTTCTGGACCCCGAGTTTGTTGAACGCTACAAGATAGCGGTGGTGGCCCTGGCTGACAGCGCTGTTTTCCCTGACCGGGATATCAGAATTGTCCATACCTCCCTGCACGGTGTGGGGCATGAGACGGCCATGGATGTGCTCCACAACGCCGGCTTCACCGACGTTCACGCCGTTCCCGAGCAGTCCGCCCCTGATCCCGATTTCCCTACTGTCACCTTCCCAAACCCGGAAGAGCCCGGAGCCATGGACCTGGCGTTTGCTTTGGCGCGGGAGGTGGGCGCAGACGTGGTCCTGGCCAACGATCCCGACGCCGACAGGGCCGCAGTGGGCGCCCTGGATCCAAATACTGGTCAATGGCGTCAGCTTCATGGGGACGAGGTGGGTGCCCTGCTGGGTGCCCACATGGTCGTCAGGGATCAGGACCCAAGTGGCGCAGAAACAAGGGTGTTCGCCAACTCCATTGTTTCTTCCAGACTGCTGGCCAAGATTGCTGCAGCTGCAGGGTACCGCCACGTCCAGACGCTGACAGGCTTCAAATGGATTTCGCGAGTTCCCCAGTTGACGTTCGGTTACGAGGAGGCGCTGGGCTATTGCGTGGCGCCGGAGCTGGTCCGGGACAAGGACGGGATCTCGGCAGGGTTGCTCATTGCCGAGATGGTTGCCGCGCTTAAGGCTGCCGGGCGCACGCTCTTTGACGTACTGGATGGGCTGGCGTTAGCTCATGGTTTGCATGCCAGCACTCAGGTCAGCATCAGAGTTGAGGACCCCCAAGGCATAGCGGACATGATGGCCGGGCTCCGGGCTGAACCGCCTGTCAGCTTTGATGGCTCAGAGGTTGCACAGTTCACGGATTTGGCGCAGGGTTCACCCGAGCTGCCGGCCACCGACGGTTTATCATTCTTGACGGAGAATGGCACACGGGTGATTGTGCGCCCCAGCGGCACCGAGCCAAAGCTCAAGTGTTATCTGGAGGTGATAGTGCCCGTGGCAGATAAAGACCAGCTCAGTGCAGCCCGGGAGGAAGCCAACCGGGCCTTGGCCGCCGTCGTACAGGACACAAAAGCGGCGCTGGGACTGGCAGCCAGCTAACCGCAGCAACAGCGCCCACGCGGTTTTCACGAACTCATGTGGCACCATAGTAGGTCTACAACCGCACTTGGGAAGGTACTCATCATGACACCCAACAGCCCCTTCACGGCTAATAACGCCGCTGACGATCTGGCCGCCTACATTGACCACACCCTTCTGGCGCCTCAGGCCAGCCGGGAAGAGATCCTGAAGCTGTGCAAAGAGGCAGCCGAGCACCACTTCAAGTCTGTCTGCGTCAACCCCGTCTGGGTAGAAACGGCCAAGAAGGCGTTGCTGGGATCAGGGGTGCTGACCTGCACAGTGGTGGGATTCCCGCTGGGTACCCACAACACTGATGTGAAGGTGTTTGAAGCTCGCGGGGCCACCATGGACGGCGCGGATGAGATTGACATGGTGATCAACATCGCCTCCGCCCGCGCACTGGATAAGGAAGCGCTCGTGTCTGATATTTCCGCTGTGGCTGAGGTGGTTCACGGTGAAGATTCCTTGCTGAAGGTCATTATTGAGACCTCCCTGCTCAGCGACGCTGAAAAGGTGCTGGCGTGCCAAGCCGCGGTGGAAGCCGGGGCCGATTACGTGAAAACGTCGACAGGTTTCAACGGTGGCGGCGCCAATGCCTCGGATGTCTCGCTCATGCGTCAAACCGTGGGCCCGGACGTTGGTGTGAAGGCATCAGGTGGCGTGCGTACCCGCGAAAAAGCACTTGAAATGATTGCCGCCGGGGCCACCCGGATTGGCACCAGTTCAGGCATTGCCATCGTCACCGGCGGTGCAGGCACCAGTTCGTATTAATCCGTACTAAGATCATGGGTAGATAAGCGCGCCGGCTCTCCGGTGCACCCCACCCAGTTCCCCACCTTGGGGTAAGGAGGAACCGTGTCCAACGGTAGCTACCGCCGCGAGAATGATCTTGTGCAGTCCGTCGTCTTGTTTGTTATCTTCTTCGCCTTGTTTCTTGGCGGAATCTTTGCCTTCTCCTACTGGTCCCTGGAGAGCTTTGCGCACGCGTTTGTGCCCGCCGGTCTTGGTCTGGGCTTGTGCACGCTGGCCATCTTTGTCCCTGTAACAATCATGGGCCGCTCCAACTCCGCTGGTGAGTAAGTAGTTGTAACAAAAGTAACCCGCACCAAATGATCCTTGGATCATTTGGTGCGGGTCTTTTTGTAATGAACGACGGCGTCACTAACCTTCTACGCCTGCCCCGGTTCAGGGATGGCCGGCATCTGTGCGGGCAGTGGTGGCCTCAACGCCTACCACTGTGGCCAGCAAATCTTCAATGGTATTTTCCATCCACTTAACGGCGTCTCTGGTATCGTTTGGCGCTGATCCGCTGGTTGGGCTCAGGGCGTTCAAGGCCAGGTAATCCCTTAGTTTGTCCTTGAGCTCCACGACGAGCTCAACGATCTCCCCCGAAACTTGTTGGTGTTGCTGCGCGCGGGATTGACGCACTCGTCTTTGGCCTACAAGAGTCAGCGGTCGCAGACTTTCTGGTGTAATTTCAGGGTTGCTGCCTGTGGCATTGTCATTTTCTCGTGGCGCTCTCATGGCAGCAACCCGGCCGTGGCATAAGCCAAGCAACCTGTCAGCAGCGGTGTTCTGTGTTGCAGTCGATTCATTGACATTGCGTCACTCCCCCGTAAATCGCGACTATTGATATTGCGCCGGGGTCTGGGGCGAATATCTCATTGTAGATGGACAAAGGAAGAATAGGTAACAATTTCTCGTGTCTTCTGGGTAGTTAGCGTGAAAAACGGGCATAGGGTGGAGGGACATCAGTAATCCAGTGATGTGTTTCAGTGCTTTTTAATCAAATCCAAGGAGGCGCGTTCCCGTGCCTCTCAATGCCTGCGCTAATGCCTCATGGTTGAATGTGTCTACTCTCATCCGTCCGGTCTCTGCGTCAACTTCTGCGGTTGTGACTATGAGCACAGCCAATGGTTGAAAGTGTGGACTCTGAATTTGCCCATTTTGGGGCTGAGCTATGTGCAAGCTTTCTGCAGAAGTTGCCCATTACTGGTATCTCTATGTCAGCATCTTCGGGCTTTGGACCAGAAACCTCGGTGTTTTCCAGCGACACCACCTCTGCCGGGATAGATGAGCTGCAATTCGATTTGGGGGAAGGGCCCCGGTGGACTGCGCTGCAAACGCGCCAGCCGGTGTTGCTCCCAGACGTTAAATTGGAGGCGCCTGTAAGCTGGCCTGTTTTTAGTAAAGCCGTCTCCGAATTTGAGGTAGCCGCCATATTTGTGTTCCCACTGCGTGTTGGTGCCGTAGATGTGGGTCTTATAGAAATGTATAGCTCAACGCCAGGATCTTTGGAATCCGCGGATTATTCACTAGCCATTCAGCTTTGCGAGGCCGCCTCCTGGCACCTTTTACGGTACATTTTGTCCCTAGGTCCGGCTGAGGGCACCCAAAGCATGGAGCCCTCAGAGTCCACAGAGCGAGTTTCCCGCCGGGCAATCCACCAAGCCACGGGTATGGTTTTGGTCCAAACAGGACTGTCGGCCACGAATGCGCTTTTGTTATTACGCGCCCACGCTTTTTCACATGATCAAACAGTGCATGAGGTCTCACGTGATGTGGTCAGCAAACGGCTTGACTTCACACAACACGGATGAGGCGATCTCCGCGCTCCTAGAGGAGTAGAATTAACAAATGTCGACTATAAACCGCGCCCGACGCGTGAGTGCCGCTTTCGTGAAGATAGCGGACACTTTGGTGACTGACTACGACGTTGTAGACATGCTGCACACACTTGTTGGGGAGACCGTTGGACTTCTAGATGCTTCAGCAGCCGGGCTGCTGCTGGTGGACCCCGCAGGTGAATTACAGGTGGTTGCCTCCACGAGCGAAAGAAGCCAGCTTGTGGAAGTACTTGAGCTGGAAGCCGGGGAAGGACCATGTATTGAGTGTTTTCGGACGGGCACCGTGGTCTCTGTCCCTGACATTGCTTCCGATGGCGCACGCTGGCCCCATTTTCAGGCCGCAGCGCTCTCACAGGGCTTTGTCTCAGTTCATGCTGTCCCCATGAGGCTGCGCGGGAACACCATCGGCGCTCTGGACCTTTTTCGTCAGGAGAAAGGCCGACTCAGCGAGGAAGACGCAATCCTGGCCCAAGGGTTTGCTGACATTGCCACCATCAGCCTCCTGCAGGAACGGGCACTGCGGGAAAGCACCCTGGTGAACGAGCAGCTCCAGCGGGCGCTGAATAGCAGGATCGTGATTGAACAAGCCAAGGGCGTCATTGCGCAAACCGCAAACGTCACCATGGATGAGGCTTTCGCCCTCCTGCGTTCCTACGCACGCTCCCACAGCACGCCACTGTATGAGACCTCTATGAACGTGGTGGAACGCATCATCACCATCACGGCCTAGGGACTCTGTGGCGGCACAGGAACTAGGCCCCAAGAAAAAACACCTGTATTGCTTCAGCGCTTCTTAGACATCGCGTCAGGGCGTGATCAGTGCAGGAATTCTTAGAGTGAACGTGCTCCCCTTCCCGGTTTGGCTCTGTGCTATTAGAGTTCCGCCATGGGCATCGACAATATCTTTGGTGATGGCCAATCCCAAACCTACACCTGGGACTGCGGCACTGCGGGCTGAATCTGTTCGGTAAAAGCGTGTGAAGAGCCGCGCTTGTTCATCGTCATTCATGCCGACCCCGTAGTCACGGACCAACACAACCACGCCAGAATCTTCATTCCTTCCCACAACATCCACAACACTGGAGGTAGGGGAGAATTTAATGGCGTTGGAGATCAAATTATCAATAGCCTGACTGATCCTGCCGCCATCAAAGCTGCCTAACAGCCCCTCCTCCGCATCCAGACGAAGCGTTATACCCCGTTCCGCAGCACGCGGTCGGGCAGCGTCCACTGCCGAGATGAGCAAAGGATACGCATCCCCAGGAACCAAAGAGACAGCCATGGCATCGCGTGTTGAGTCAAGCAAGTCACTGACTAGGGTCAACAATCGTTCGGCATTGCGGGAAATTACTTTCAGATAACCAGCCGTCGCTTCGTCTTTCTCCTCATCCATGACCAGTTCTAGGTAACCCAGAATGGAGGTCAATGGTGTGCGGAGTTCGTGGGATACACTGGCCACAAAATCTTCTTGGGCCGCCACCGCTTCCATCACTTCCGTCACATCGTGGAACACCACAACTGCCCCCTGGTTGTTCCCCCGGTCATCAATTATTTGTCGTGCCGACGTTGACATAGCACGCTGATTGACCCCCCTGCCCAACCAATACAGCTCACCAGAAAATTCGGCTCCGTCCACGGCTCGCCGGACCGGCCGTTTGGCTGGCTCTACAGCTGTAGTCCTGTCAGAACCGAACACTAGTAGTTCCGCTTCCGTAGGATTGAGCTTGCCTGGAGGTACGGCCAAACTGTGAAAAGTCCGCTGTCGAGTGTTCATAAGAACGTCACGCCCTTCTTCATCCACTACAACTACTCCCACCTCAGCCACGTTGATAATGGTGTCAAGATGCCATGCCCGTCGGTGCGCAATGGTAGAAGTTTCCGTCAAACGCTGCGCCTGCACGGTCAAACTTCTGGTAACGATCGTGGCTGCGATAGCCAGAGCCATCATGATCAAAGGGATCAGCAACGGTTTGATCAAGCCTGAACGGGTGGGCTCGGTAGTGGCAAAAATAAAAGGTGCCCATGCGATGGCCAAAGGAGCAAAAAAAGCAACCATCCGTGTGACGAGCGGGGGAATGTCCGACCACGCAAGCCAAAGCACGGGAAAGACGGATAAAAGGCTCACACCATTCAAAGTAGAATTGGTGCCATGGACCATCGCGCCAATGGGAATGAAATCCGCCAATGGCACAAGCCACATACACCAGTGCGGCAGCCGGCTCCAGCGCAGCAGCGCAGCAGCGCCCGTCAGTAAGAAGACCCCTGCAACACCCAAACTAAATAGCTCGTTTTTTACCAAGGCTGGGTCAATGACTAGCAAGAACACCACCACAATCAAGGTGGTAACGGTCAGTGGAGTCTGGCTCCACAGTACCCTGTACGCACGGGGTAAGGAAAAGAAATCCGCCCCCACAGTGACTCTCAACCCGCTAAGTAAAGTGGCGCCTTTTTCACCGCCAGGCGTCTCAGCGCCTAATGATTTCCGCAAGTTCTTCCTTTAACGAAATCGCCCTAAATGGTTTGAGAATGTAAGCGTCTGCTCCCGCGGCCATGGCACTGTCAATATCCCCTTGGCGCCCACGGGCGCTGAGCATCACCACCTTTCCATCGTGGAAGATCCGCAGTTCCCGCAGAACAGCCACTCCATTAATGTCCGGGAGCCCAATGTCCAATGTGATCAAATCTGGCCGAGCACTACGCGCACTTTCTAAGCCGGCCCGACCCGTTGCCAAAGAAGTAACTGAGAAGCCCATCTGGCTCAGAACTATTTCCAGCAATCCCCTGATATCGTCGTCGTCTTCAATGACCAGTGCTTTTTTTCCCCTAAAATCCAACATGTGCCCAGTATAGTGAAGAGTTACTTTACTTCTGCTGAAAGGGAAGCCCCCACAGTGCCAACAAACCAGCCTCGTGCCCCACACTGCGCTGATTCAGTGGTCATGGTTGCTTTGGCCCTCGTCTATGGTGCTGCAGCATTTTTGGTATTTTGCAGCTCCGGTCTATTCGGAGACTTTGGTGAAAATCCTTGGCGTGACACCGCGCTGCTGGCAGTGACGTTAACGGCTTCGTGCGCACTGACCTATATTTCGATGCTCTATTACGCCTATTTGCGCAGACGCCCAAATAACATTGGCGACCCGGAGATTCTGGATTGGCACTTTCTGATCCCTTGCCGAGACGAGGAAACCGTGGTGGCGGCCACTATTTCTGCTGCCCGCACCAGTTTTCCCTTTGCACATGTTTGGGTTATCGATGACTCAAGTGAAGACGGGACCGCAGCCGTAGTCTCCCGTGCCATGGATTTCGATAAACGCGTGCACCTGATATCCCGGGTACCCCCTGAGGCTAGAATCGGCAAAGGTGAAGCCCTCAACCACGCTTTCACGATTGTTTCGGATTTCATCGGAAGCGACAGTTCTCGCCGGGCACGGACTGTTATTGGAATTCTTGACGCCGACGGTTATCTCTCAGACGACTCGCTCAAATTTTTGTCCGGACCTGAGTCCTTCGGCGATCCAAACGTCGGCGCCGCCCAACTTGAAGTGTGGATGAAAAATCGCGATGATCGGCTGCCACTGCCGGAACGGGGAACACCTTCAAACGCATTGGCCAGATACTTGATTAGAATGCAGGATTTGGAGTTTCGGGCCACTAATTCTGCCATGCAGATGCTTCGAGTGCGCACAGGCACCGTCGGTATGGGTGGGAACGGACAGTTCACCCGGCTGTCCGTTCTAGATGAGGTAGCAACAAAGTATGGCAAGCCTTGGGGCAATAAGCTCGCCGAAGACTACGAACTTGGGCTGCGAATATTGGGGCTCGGCTGGCGAAACCATTATGTTCCTGAGGGTCATGTCTCGCAAGAGGCTTTACCATTCACGCGCCGTCTGCTAACGCAACGTACCCGCTGGGCACAAGGCAACATGGAATGTGCTTCTTTGCTTTCTGATCTTCGCCGGTCCAAGTCGCTTAGATTCTCTGGTGCACTTGAAATCCATTATTTCATGGCTCAGCCGTTGATAATGATGGGTAACTTGTTGCTCATCCCGATCCTCACTTACTTTGCGCTCATTGAGGGCAGATTCGGTTTCCTCGACGCCAGCGCAGTAATTCTGCAGGTTCTGGTGATCGTCCTATTTCTTTTAATCCCCTACTCGAGTTGGGGGGTCCTGTATCGCAGGAAAACACGGACAGAAGGGCGAGGATTTGGTGGACTACTGCTGGGCGTTGGAGCGTTATTCTACCTTTATGCTACGTATTTGTACTATCCCCGCGCTATAGGCCGTCTATTGACCGGGCGTAATTCTTGGGCGAAGACGGCTAGGAACAAGGATGGCAGAAACGTCCTAGCTATGGCCGATGTGTTCATGCTTGGTGAGCTGCCAGTTCTTGACCGGCGGACTCTGGCGCAGCTAGCTGAGGATTTAGGCAGCGCAGAACTGGCCACCAACTTCTCGAATGCCTTTGCCATGATGTGGCCTCAGCGTATGGCACGTCTGGAACAGGCGGTAGCGGCACAAAATTACGAGCAGGCTAACGATGCGGCCGGTAGCATCCGGGTATCCGCCACGATGGTAGGCGCAACACAGCTAGAGACTGCGGGGGCACAAATCGTAGAACTGATCCTCGCAGCGGACCCGGCAACGGCCCAAGGGGCGCTAGCCCAGCTAAACCGTATCGGCGAGGCCGCGGTGGATTCCATGCGTTTGCTGCGATTCACCGCAGAATAACCGGCTTCAAGCGGTTGGCACTGCTGTCGCATCGAAGATCGCTTCAAGCACTCCCTGTGCCCAGGTGAGTACCTCTGCATCGGCTAGGTCCCGGCCACCAATGCGCGCGGTTTTGGGCTTGGGGATCAACACTGAATTTAACGCCGGTTTCACCAACGATCCCGGATACATGCGCATCAAACGCATCACCTTTGATTCGGGGAGATCGGCAGGGGCAAACTTAATGAAGTTCCCCTGCAAGGCAACGTCCGAAAGCCCTGCGCCGCGAGCCATGACCTTAAAGTGAGCCACCGCAATGAGGTTGGTGGCAGCAAGAGGCAACTCACCGTACCGATCAACCAGTTCCTCCTGCACCTCTGCTATTCCTTCAACGCTGACAGCTGCTGCGAGTTTCCTATAAGCCTCAAGGCGCAGGCGCTCCCCGGGGACGTAGTCGTGCGGTAGGTGAGCATTGACGGGCAGCTCAATCTTCATTTCCGCCAGCCGCTCCTCCCCTTCGCCGCGGTATTCGGCTACTGCCTCGCCCACCAACCGGATGTACAGATCGAACCCAACGCCTTGGATGTGGCCCGATTGCTCCCCACCCAGTAGGTTTCCGGCTCCTCGAATTTCCAGATCTTTCATGGCCAGGGCCATTCCTGCACCTAGCTCATTGTGAGCTGCCACAGCTTTCAAACGCTCCAGGGCAACCTCGCCCAGCGGTTTGTCAGCGGGGTAGAGGAAGTAGGCGTAGGCACGCTCACGGCCGCGGCCCACGCGTCCGCGCAGCTGGTGCAGTTGGGACAGCCCGTAGTTGTTGGCTTGCTCCACGATGAGCGTGTTGGCGTTGGAAATATCCAGTCCTGTTTCAATGATGGTTGTGCAGACCAGGACGTCAAAGCGTTTCTCCCAGAAGTCAACAATGATCTGCTCCAGCCGTGACTCGCTCATCTGGCCATGAGCCACAGCTACGCGTGCGTCAGGAACCAACTGTTGAATATGAGCGGCGGTGCGCTCAATTGATTTAACACGATTGTGCACATAAAAAACCTGTCCTTCACGCATGAGCTCCCGGCGGATGGCGGCCCCCACCTGCTTGTCGCTGTGCGCACCAACATAGGTCAGCACAGGGTGACGTTCCTCTGGCGGTGTGGCCAAGGTGGAGGTCTCACGAATGCCCGTCATAGACATTTCCAAGGTGCGCGGGATGGGTGTTGCACTCATCGCCAGAACATCCACGTTGGTGCGCATCTTCTTCAGCGCTTCTTTGTGCTCAACACCAAAGCGCTGTTCCTCATCGACAATCACTAGCCCTAGGTCCTTAAACGCAAAGTCCTTTGAAAGCAGCCGGTGCGTACCAATGACAACATCCACTGTCCCGGTTCTGACCCCTTCAACAATTTCCTTCGACTCTTTTGCCGTTTGGAAGCGAGAGAGCGGTCTGACGCGGATGGGAAAGCCGGAAAAGCGTTCGTTAAACGTTTCATAGTGCTGCTGTGCCAACAACGTGGTGGGCACAAGCATGGCAACCTGTTTGCCGTCTTGGACAGCCTTGAAAGCCGCACGCACAGCAATCTCAGTCTTGCCATATCCCACGTCACCGGAAATCAGCCTGTCCATGGGAACTTCCTTTTCCATGTCAGCCTTGACCTCGTTGATGGCAACGAGCTGGTCCGGCGTCTCCACGTAAGGGAAGGCTTCCTCCAACTCGGCCTGCCAGGGCGTGTCAGCTCCGAAAGCGTATCCACGGCTTGCCATGCGGGCCGAATACAAACGGATGAGCTCTCCTGCAATTTCCTTAACTGCCTTGCGAGCTTTGCCTTTAGTGGCTGCCCAGTCAGAACCACCCATTTTTGACAGCGCCGGGGCGTCCCCACCTACGTAAGCGGTCACCTGATCCAGCTGATCGGTGGGCACAAACAGTTTGTCCCCGGGTGCACCGCGCTTGGATGGGGCATACTCCAAGACCAAATATTCACGCAGTCCTGCGGCTCCGCCAACTCCTGCTCCCACTACTTTGCGCTGAATCAACTCAACAAATTTGCCCACACCGTGCTGTTCGTGAACAACGTAATCCCCCGTTTGTAGCTGGAGAGGATCCACGGCATTCCTGCGTTTGGAAGGCATCTTGCGCATGTCCCGGGTAGAGACGGCTGAGGCACGCCCCAACAGGTCAGCTTCAGTGAGCAGGCCTAGCTTCAGCGAGTCAAGAACAAAGCCACGTCCGGTATCCGCTGTGGTCACCTCAATAATCCCCGGTTGCGGTTCATGGTCCAGTGTTTCAACGCGCGACGCCGGAATGTTGGCTTCGTGGAATAGCTCGGCAAGGCGTTGGGCTGGGCCAGGGCCCTGCGTCGCGACAACAACGCGCCACTGGTCCTTGACCCGCGAACCAATAAACTCCATCATTTCTGCCACATCGCCGCGGTAACCGCGAGGTTCCCGCGCGTGCAGGTTTAGTACATCCGTAGCTGTCCCTAGTTCCTCGTCTTGCGCCAGTGCGCTCATGGTCCACCAGCTCACTCCATGGCCAAGTGTCAGTTCGCGTGTCTCCGCCAAAGATTTGAATCCAGCTGTTGCCAGGTCGATTCCGTCCGCAGGCAAAGAGGCTGAGGCGAGGTCCAGGGGTGCATTGCCGCCATCGGATGCTGTGGACCAGGCGGCTTCGAGGAATTCCTCGTTGGTGGATACCAAATCGTGTGCCCTGGCGCTGACCTTTTCAGGGTCCAGCACCACAGTGATTGAGCTGGCCGGAAGTAGCGATGTCATCGCCACCATACCGTCGACTAAGGCCGGCGCCAACGATTCCATGCCTTCTACAGCTATGCCACCAGCTATTTTTTCCAACATGGCGGATGCGGCAGGCATCATGTCTTTGAGCTTTGCGGCACGGGACATGACAGTGGGGGTGATCAAAATTTCGCGGCACGGCGGGGCATACAGTTCAGTGGGGTGGGAAATGCTGCCTTTTACTGACGTCAAGGTGCGCTGATCGGCAACGCTGAACCAGCGCATGGCTTCAACCTCGTCGCCAAAAAATTCAATGCGAACGGGGTGGTTTTCGGTGGGTGAAAAAACATCCAGAATACCACCACGAACGGCAAATTCACCCCGGTGAGTCACCATGTCTACGCGAGCGTATGCGGCATCAGATAGGCGTTTGATTAATTCCGTAAACGGGATGTCCTCGCCTACTTTTACGCGCACCGGGACAAGCTCACCCAAACCAGCTACCAGCGGCTGCACAACAGCCCGGATCGGCGCCACGATCACCCTGAGGTGAGTTCCGGAGTCGAGCTCGGGGTGTGCCAGTCTGCGCAAAACGGCAAGACGGCGACCCACGGTATCCGAGCGCGGAGACAGCCGCTCGTGCGGAAGTGTTTCCCAACTGGGGAACTCCGCTACCGAACCAATGGGCAAGTAGGAACGTAGCGCGGCCACGGTGTCCTCTGCCTCGCGGCCTGTCGCTGTGATGGCCAGGACCACCCCTGGTTCACTGTCAGCGGAGGCGGCTGCAGTAGCACTCCGTTCACTTAGCCCGTCCGCTACTTCGGCAAGGAGCACGGCACGCATGCCGGCGGGGGCGCTGAAGGCTACGTCCGTGCTGCGTGTTGCGGGATCTGCCGCTGCGTAGCTGCGTACCCTGGCGAAGAGTGGATCCTGTGACAGCGCGGTCCGCAACCCTGCAAGACTCATGGGTGATTTTCTCCTTGGTGCCTGTTGATGCCTGACCACTGCCCACGTGATGGCCACTGCCACCTTGTGCGCGTTGTTTACCGTACCGGGGACAGCATGAAGGCCCGGAAATTAATATAATCCCCGGGACATAATCCAGCTTACTCGCAGTGCCCGGGGCTTGGTATCCTAGGAGCACCCCCTAACACCCCCTATTTTGGAGGAAACATGGCGCTTGCCGCCTCAACGACGCTCACAGCAACAGCTCAGCGTGTGACAGATGTCTTTACTAATGCAGACTTCATCAAACATGTCAGCGAAGAAGTTGGTGGGGAGCTGAAGTCATTCACCATTAGCGGGCCCACCACCGCGGCTTTCACCACTAAGACTGTGCGCACACTGCCCACTACTCGGATGCCGGAGATTGTGCAGAAGTTTGTTGGGGCTACCTTGACAGTGACCCAGATTGAATCGTGGAGTGCCCCGGAAGCGGATGGCTCCCGCAACAACGCCATAGAGCTTAAAGTCACCGGTGCACCGGTTGATATCGCCGCTCTTCAGAAACTCTCGGCCACCGGTGAATCCACCCTCGTGGAACTCACGGGCAGCGTCAAGTCCGGCGTGCCGTTTCTCGGTGCCAAGATCGCCACAGCGGCAGAGCCTGTGATCGGTAGGGCACTGAACTTGCAGGCCACGCTTGCGCAGAAATGGTTGGACAATCACGCCAGCTAATTATCGTCGGTGCTAAACCACCAGTCGATACCCAACGCCGCGCACGGTTTTGATCCAGCGCGGGTCACGTGGGTTATCCCCCAGTTTGCGACGCAAGTTAGCCATGTGAACTTCCACCGTGCGCTCATCCGAGTCGCTGATGAAAGAACCAACATCGTATTCTTCCCCTCGAAGTCTGCGCACCAAGTCCGACTTGGTGCGTACTTGCTTACCGCTGTCGAAGAGTGCTGCAAGCAGATCGAATTCCGTCCGCGTTAATTCCAGTTCTTTGCCGTCCACTTCAGCGGTCCTGTCACCACAAGCAAACACCAGTCCGTTGAGAGTGCGTGGTTCAGTAGCTAAAGCAGTCGCCGTCACGGCTAAGGTTGGCTCCTTAGACCCGGGCCTCTCCATATCACTAACGATGGCGGGTACAGGTACCTCCACTGCCACATTCTCTGCGCTGGAGACTCGTGGCCGGCGCATCATTGCACTGATGCGGGCACGGAGTTCTCTAGGACGGAACGGTTTGGTCAGGTAATCGTCGGCACCAGTTTCCAGCCCCAATAAAGTGTCCATCTCATCTGCCCGTCCAGTGAGCATGATGATGTATGCATCGCTGAAGAGCCGGACTCGCCGCGCTACCTCAAACCCGTCAATGTCCGGAAGACCAAGATCAAGGGTGACGATTGCTGGCCTGTGCGTCCTAATAGCGGCCACACCGTCAGCTCCATTGCTGGCGGTGTGAACAACAAAACCCGACTGGTTCAGGATCACACTGACAAGTTCCCGAATATCCTCGTCATCTTCCACGACGACCGCAACACGAGAATTGTCCATTTTTCCCTCACTAATAGTACTAAGACCGTTAAAAAGACCAACTTGTTACTGCAGTTTTGAGGCTCGTGAGCCTTTCGTATCCTCCAGTATGGCATCATCGATAGCGGCGGACTGTAATTTTTCCTGACTTGCGATCAATTTTTTGCACCAGACCGCACTCATGCTTTGTGGAGCCCAGTGCAACGGCTTTCTTCAAAGAGTTACGCAACGGAAGTTATCTTGTCTGAAACACCGAAAAATCAGTTCATTGGCCGGCACCTTCATGAGCGATCCCTAAGAACACGGATTATCTTATCTCAGCTGCCGCTGTTCCTGACCATGACTTTGGCCGCTGCCCTTATTGCCGTGCTGAACCCCGAATTTTTACGAGAGACAACCCTCATCGCAGGTTGCGCACTCAACGCGCTGCTTCTCATGGCTTGCATGGTGGTTCCCTGGAACAAAATCCCTCCAGTAGCTTCGTTGGTGATCCCATACTTGGGATTCATTGCCGTGGCGCTTTTCAGGGATGGTGCTCAAGAATTTCTGTCATCAACAGGAATTCTGGCACTTTTCCCCATCTTTTGGATCTGTTCCTCGGGGTTTGCACCCAAAACAGCCGTCCTTGTCAGCACGCTAGTTAGTTGGGTCATTGTCTGGATCCCCGTTTTTCAAAGTGATGCGCCTCTGAGCGTGGATACTCTTGTCAAGCCGTTGTTATTTCCATTTATGATGCTCGCCTTCTCTGTAGCTTCAGTGGTGCTCACAACCAGCATGGATGCCCATAGAACCCGGCTGGAATCTAAGGACAGGTTACTTCGAGCCGCTTTGGAACAAAGCCAGCACAGCGAACGTCTCATGGAAACCATCCTGGATACCGTGGGTGTTGGTGTGGTGGTGGTTGACGCAGACGGCAACGATCGCCTCGTTAACTCCACACAGATGGCACTGCATGACTTCGGGAAACCGGCAGGGGTCGCCGTTCCACAAGAGGGCGACTTACTATTGTTTAACGCCAACCGAGAACCACTTTCCCCGGAGGCTCGACCTGTACAGCGAGCTATCTCCGGTGAATCATTCACGAACTACCAAATCTGGATTGGTGCCGGCGAACGCGCACGTGGTTTATCCACCACCGCGAGAGTGATCCTCGATGAAGATGGCGCCCGTGATGGCGCCGTGATTGCTTATCATGACGTCACCGAGATGTTTAACGCCATCACGGCTAAAGATGATTTTCTCGCCAACGTCTCTCATGAGTTCCGGACACCGTTGACAGCTATCCAGTCGTATTTAGAGCTGGCGTTGGAAACCCCGGGGCTGCACCCTGGGCACGTAAGAAAATATTTGAGCATCGCTGATCGGAACGCCGAACGTCTCAGTGGATTAGTGACAGATTTATTATCCACCACGTCAATTACCGTGAAACGCAAACAAAGCGATGTGGCACGGCTTTTGGCTGACAGTATAGCTACTGCATCTCCGGCCGCGGCAGTCAATGCAGTGGTGCTTGACTGCCAATCTGAAGAGCCGCTCTTTGCCATGATTGATCCGGTACGCATCGGCCAAGTGCTGGATAATCTGTTGTCCAATGCCGTGAAATACTCCCCCAACGGCGGCACTCTCACGGTCCGTGCTTGGGCTGAAGGTACTGATTTGCACTGTTCCGTCCAGGACACAGGCCTCGGGATGAGCGCAACCGAACAGGCCGGCGTCTTCCAGAAGTTCTTCAGAGCCGGTACAGCTGTTGACCTAGGAATTCCCGGCATTGGCTTAGGCCTGATGATCTGCAAAACCATCATTGAAAGTCACGACGGTACGTTGAATCTAGAGAGTCAGCACGGTGTAGGAACCACCATGAGCTTCGTCATTCCCGCCTGTGTGAGATCAACTAATTCACAACTGACAGTTTCAACGTACTCGACACCTGCAGAAGTATAACGCCAGTAGTATTTGCTAATCTACTTGGGACTGCAACTAGCATGCCTTCGCTTATCTGCGCGGGAAATAGCGCCGAGAACCAGATTCTCGCCTTATGTTACACAAACTGAACTGTCAGCACTATCCGATGGCCCGCAAAGTGATCGTGACTTATAGTTCGCTAGCCTATCTAATTCACCCAGAAAGCTGGCCCCCAGTATTGGATTGTCTTATAGACAGGGTCACCAGCTACATTCCCATCCATCGGCTGGATGCGCAACGTATAACTATCCCACGGCGCCGCATCAGGGAACGCCACATCAGCGCGAAGTGATGATGTGGTGAACTCTACTCCGTACGTAGAGTTGTTTGCCCTGATAGTCACTTTGTAAGATGTCGCGCTACTTCCTGACCAGCTAAGGCCCAGCACTCTGGAGTTTGTAGTGGTACTAACAGTAAACGGACCAAGTGGCGATGGACCCTGCGCTGTCGCGGACCCACATGTTGGGCTTAGTTGACCTCTGAGCTTTACGGTACGATACGAAGCGTCTCCCGCAACGTCCCCGTTCATGGGCTGGATACGAAGGATGTAATCCCCCTGAGCAGCAGCCACGCCCACACTAAAAACGGCTTCACTATTCTGGGATCCAGAATGCGGTATGACCTGGGTTTGGGAAACTATAGTCCCAGCAACGGATCTAAGAGTAACAATATAATGTGATGTACCAGTGCTCCCGTTATTCCGCCAGATAAACCTAGGAGTAATGATCTTGCTATCAGCGCTATTGACTAAATTGCATGTAAAGAAATTTGTTATGATCCCGTTCGGGCGCATTGCAACAATAGGATTGCGCACAATATTTTGCGTACCCGTAGTTTTAGCTGCCCCTGCTGTAATGGTGTAGCCCACCTGGGCGGTTTGACTCCATTTAGCAACCGCTACGCCACCTCCACCCAAAAGCACAACCATAACGAACGCAACGGCAGCCGCGGTGAATCCAGGGAGGTCCCGAATACTGCCACCTCGGCGCAGGAAAGGCTTATGGGCTTTTTGAGAGTTCTTCTGTGGTTCCAGAGGGCTCATCGAGTTTTCTTCCGTCTCCTCGTAGAGATCAGCGTGTACATGACTGCGCTTAGCGCTAATAGCCAAGGCCAGGGCGTGCGGGTGACAGCTGCAACATTACTGTGCATTAAGCCATTCCCGGACCACCGGTTCAACCAAGAGAACGAAAAAACTGACCTTTCTTCGCCCTCTACGGCTCCCTGCACATTCGCGCCACCGAAATTCTGGTACTGAGTACCCGAATCGTTGTTGCCATCGGATTGCAGCGTCGATATCTTTTCTGGGCTGGTCGCCGTTCCTCCAGTCATCGGAGCACGCCCAACCGAGGTACCGACCGGTATGGTTGGCGAGACTGCAGCGCACGGAGACACAAGCGTACCTCCGTCAACACCCTGCATAACGAAGAGCAGTTCAAAGTCAGATACTTGGTTTCGGGTGGCATTGGGTGCCTGCAACGCCAACTGCAAATCAAGATTCATCGGCATTGCTTCACCAGCTTTTAGTGGCCACTTTTCCAGTACCACGGTGCAGTGTCCAGGACCGGGAAGTCTTGGAGCATCTGCAAGTCCCTTGGTAGCGACAGCCTGCAGACCCAGGTACTGCGGCAATATTGCACTGCTGGTCCTGCCAACATTGGCAACAGCAAGAGAAAAATATGCAGCTTCTGAGCTGACGTTATGCACCCACACCTTTGCATTTCTTGATTCTCCAGGCACGAACCCGTGGCTGTCAGCAAAAACGCTCGTTAAGCTTCCGAGTTTATACGCGACGCCGTCCCGGCTGAGCTCAAGCATGGCGTCTGTGTCTTGGGCAGCATGAGCAGGGGTAGCAAGGAACACTCCCAACATCAGTGACGCTAATACGGTTATCACCCCAGGGAGCAAGCTCAAGCGTGGCAAACCAGATCTGTTCGATTGCCTCACTTGCTGCGCCTCCCTTTTGGACGTGCGCGCTTCTTCTCTACCGTTCCTTTCACCATGGTCAGCGCACCGAAACCGATGAGCCCAACCGCTACAATCGGCAAAATAATGTGGCGATCCTGGCCAACCGCATTGGCAACAAATCCAACATAGGGTATGGCGTAGAAGAGTTTTCCCTTAACCTGGATAGCTTGCACGGCTTCGGTGTCCTCAAGCGAGTTGTTATCTCCCTTGGTGGTTAGTGCCCTAGCACCATCTTGTCCCACACCTACGGAGGAGATACGGTGAGTTATCACATCAGCTTTGCCCGACTCGATCTGGTATGTGATTATGTCACCCACTTGAAGATTCTCGAATGGGGCTGGTTTCACGACTAAGAAAGTTCCGGGCGCATATTTTGGCGCCATTGAATTCGTCAACACTGTATAAGTTTGTGACCCCGTGACCAGCGGAACAATGATCATTGCTAGGGCTGCCATAATCGCAGCAAGCAAGAGAATATACGCTGCTGCCCGTCCAACCATCCGTGAAGCATTGCCGAGAGGCCTGGCCGCAACAGCCGGCGCCGCATTGCGCTCAACTGGCGTCTTGCTTCTGTTGACAACAGACATGGCGGCCTCTCTTAGAGTTGGTTGACGACGATGGGGATGGCTACTTCAGCGCTTTGTCCCGTGAGACTTGCTGGCATGTTTGCAGCGAGTGTCGTCTGAAAACAAAACACGCCTGTGCTGCCCTTTGTTATATCTATTGTGGCCGTCACCGGGGTAGCGGCCGAATATAACGATGGCTGGCTACATTGGTCAAGAGAAGTTGCAGCAACTACTTTGGTTCCCAGGTACTGCGCCAATGCAGAACCCGAATTGTTATCTATGACCGGTGCACTGGTGATTGCGCGAACGGTAAAGACACCACCAGCGTCACTCTCATTGCCAAGTTTTACGCCGGCATAGGCGCTCTGTCCAGGTATGACCGTTCCCAACGGAGTGGTGCTCAATGACATGGTTGCTGCGTTTCCGGCTTCACTCGTCATGTTCATAGCGGTACTAGTCACGCTATCGGTCAAACTAATTTGAAAATTAGCGGCCTGAATACTTCCGGCATTCGCATTTGCTACCTTGTTCCAGAGTGCATAGCTACCTTGAACGGTCAGCATTCCCAGCACTACTGCAATCAGCACAAGGCCAGTTGCTTTCAGCGCGTGGGTGGTTTTCATGGCCGCTTCCGTCTAAGGGTGGTGATGTGCCGGTGGAACCGGCACATCACCGGGGTCTAGCGCTGGTATTGCCTGACTGTTAGTTGGCGTTTGCCGGTGCTACCTGAACCAGCTTATATCCGAAGGCTTCTGCGTTGAAGTCATACTTGCTGTTTACTGAGCTGCGGTTCTGCGTGTCGGTTTTGAACGTGAACGTCGTTGTGGCGTTTACGTTGCGAGCGAACGTTGACACGGGGGTGGTCACAGGAACAGTTGCAGCAACGAGGGTTCCGGGAATCAGATCGCCAGTCAATACTTTCTTGGCTGCACTTGTATCAGTGAAAACAGTTGTGACCGCAACATTGGAGTCTTCAAAGTTTTTGTTAGCCCCGGTCGGCAGTCCTTTAGTGACCAGTGTGGCTTTCATCAAGTCGCCCGTCAACGTTACGTTCAGGGGTTGAGTGTAAGTGAGCGTGTCACCCGGCACTACCTTATACGAACCGATGGCGATCGTGGTGCCGGCCGCGTTCTTCCAAACACCGGCATCCGCTACCAGGTTCAAATCACCGGAAACAACCGAACCCATGGAAGCATCCTGCGCCTGGTTCCAGGTAGCCAGTGTTCCGCCGCCACCTACCAACAGAATAACGCCTACGCCAGTTGCAATTGCGCCTTTTACCATCTTGTTCATGCGAGACCCCTTGTTCAAGTTCTTCTCAGCAAGTCTTCCTGCCGATGGGTATAACAATGCCGCTCCCAACTCAAGAATCAGCCTTGAAAACCCGGAAGATTCCAACAAGAATGCCCTAAGATTTTCCCCCGTTCCCAAAGACTCAAGAACACCTCAAGATAAAGTCTCAAGTCTCAGCCAAAAAAAGTCTTGGCTGCGCAACTCGAGTCATAGAACAGCGCTCTTTGGTCCGTGTGGGACTATCGTTATCTGCTGCATTTCAAACGCCCGTTGCGACTGCCACCCTGAAGGATCGAAGTAGTTATGCCAACCACAGTTTCACCGGATAGTACCGGCGGTCATTTCAACTCCAGGGGTACGTTGCAGAGAAGGACCTTCCTCACACAGCTGCCCCTGTCGATCCTGGTTGTTTTTGCAGCAGTCATGGCTATGGCGTTCTATCCGCAGTCGTTTCGGGAACCCCTCTTCATGAGTTCCCTCTTAATGCATGCACTGTTACTACTGGCAGCCTTCGCCGTGCCATGGGACAAACTACCTCGAGGCGCCTTCTTGATAATCCCGTATCTTGATTTCTTGGCGATTGGGCTCCTACGGTTTGGCCACCCTCAGTTCTTGTCAGCAATCGGCTTGCTCATCTTTTTCCCTGTCTTTTGGTTGGCTTCCTCAGGGTTGGCTAAACGCATCTCGGTAGTAGTCAGCGTATTTGCAGCCTTACTAATTGTTTGGATTCCGGTTTTCGGTCCACAGACTGGTTTTACACTGGAGCAGCTCGTCAAGCCAGTCCTTTTTCCTCTAGTCATACTGGCCTTCGCCATCATGGTGATCGCAGTGACCAAAAGAGTTAATCTGCAACGCAAGTCTTTGGAGGCCAAAGATCTGGAGTTGAGGGCCGCACTTGAAGTGAGCAGGCAGCGGGAGCGGTTGTTGTCAACGGTGCTAGGCACGGTCGCCGTCGGACTGGTAGTGGTGGACGCTGACGGCCACGATGTCCTAATGAATGATACCCAAACAGCTCTCCATTCTTTAGCACTCCCAGAGAACATCGCGGACCCTCAGGAGAAGGATCTGTTGCTGTTTGGGCCGGATACGATCACTGAGGTGCCGGCCCAAGACCGCCCGGTCCGTAGGGCTATAGAGGGCGAAACCTTTACTGATTACCAGATGTGGTTGGGAACCGGTGAGACCAAGCGCGCGGTTTCCACTACTGCACGGCCCATGTATGACGCGGCCGGAGCTTTCGACGGCGCCGTGATCGTGTTTCATGACATCACCAAGATGATGGCAGCACTAGAGAGTAAGAATGACTTTGTGGAGCATGTTTCGCATGAGTTTCGTACACCGCTGACATCGATTCACGGCTATTTGGAAATGGTACTGGAGGACACTCCCGAGCTCCCGGACGTTGCGCGACGTTTTTTGGGTATCGCAGCACGAAATGTGGAACGACTGAACGCTTTAGTGGCGGATCTCCTCACGGCGGATGCCGTTACTCTTCAGATAGGTCGCGCAGATGTTGCCCAGTTGATTGAGGAGAGTTTAGGTTCGGCGGCTCCCACTGCCGCGGCCAATAAAGTCACTTTGGTCAACGCCGTGGAGGTACCCCTCCAAGCGTTCGTCGATGCCAGGCGAATTGGGCAGGTGCTGGATAACTTCGTCTCAAACGCGGTCAAGTACTCCCCTGACGGCGGAACAGTCACCGTGCGGGCATGGTCCCACGGAGCGGATCTGTGGTGCGAGGTTCAGGACACAGGTATGGGCATGAATAGTGCGGAGCAGGCAGAGGCTTTCACTAAGTTCTTCCGCGCTAAGTCCGCCATGCAGCGATCCATTCCGGGCATCGGATTGGGGTTGATGATCTCACGGACCATTGTTGCCAAGCATGGCGGGACCATCAGCTTGCACAGTAAGCCCGGGGTGGGGAGCACTATTGGGTTCATGTTGCCCGGTTGTTTGGCCACCAAGGATGAAACAGCTGCCCTTGAACGAATCAATCCAGGGAGTGCGGCTGACGCTGGGCGAGCCAGACCAGTGTCCACTGACTAGCAGACTTCGGGCCTGATGAAAAGCTCAAGATTGACTCAAGTATTACGGCAAATCGGGAAGATTTTGAGTGGTTTTGTGTTGAAAACGGTCTTCTAAAAGGCAAAGGTTGTCCTTTTGTATAAGGTTTCGCCAAGATTGCAATTTTAAGGTGAAAACCAGTCTCATCTGCCTAATCTGGCATTATTATTGAGAGTGAACACACCATCAGTTGAGATTGTGTGTCACAACGAAGCAGGAGTTGGGAGCAAATATGACTGTCACCATGATGCCTCTTGTTTGTACCGAAACTTTGCACACACTAGAAGAATCGCTCAACGGTGAGACGGCTCTTTGCCGCAGCTTCGTCTGCCGCTTCATTGACATGTGGCCCGAGCGTTTCCGCCGCATTCACCAAGCCGTCAAAGCTGGCCACCTGGATAACGCCATGGACGCTGCCTTAAGCCTTCGCAGTTCCAGCATGATGGTTGGTGCCGCCCAGTTGGGCGAGCTGGCCAGTGACCTTGTCAGAACTCTTGAATCAGGCTGCAACGTCAACGCCGCTAGACAACTCAGAGCATTACGACAGTGCGGGAATCTAACTGCAGCCCAACTGACTTCGAGCTACGTTAACGCAGCCTAAGCGGATGTGAACGCACCCCTGCGAAGGAGCATTTTACCGCTTTAACCAGACAGACCAGAGGTGTAAGCACCGCAAGTCCGTGAAACACTCCTCTAGACTGGGCACGTGAGAACAACCAGCCACAAAGTGGCAATAGTCCTAGGCATCATTTATTTTTTTGCGTTGGCAGGAATCCTTTTTTTGGCCCTCCCCTGTGGACAGGCCCATTGATAGCGCACTGACTCATGTCATTGAGTGGTTGCACGCCCACGGATTACCACAATGGTTTGTTGGCTACCGCAAAATTGAATTCGGTGCCAATATTCTGCTCTTTGTCCCCTTTGGCGTTATTTTAACCTTGCGCCTGCCACGCCGCCTATGGTTCTTTAGCGTTGTCATTGCAGCAGCCGTCTCGGGAGCCGTGGAGTTGGCTCAGGGAGCATTTCTGCCCCAACGAGTACCCGCCCTAAGCGACATTGTGGCCAACACCTCCGGAGCCTTCCTTGGTGCGCTACTTGTACTGTTCGTGTGGGCTCTACGCAGGCGCCAGACGCGTGGGCTAACTCCGCAGAAAAGCTAGAAATCCATACACCGAAAAATCAAACACAATAGAATCTAGGGTCTCTTCACATTGCGAACGGATTAACTTCTGCCCCTAGCTCTAGAGCCGCGGAAGCGGCCGGGCTAAGCTAAGAATATAAGGTGGCCCGGCAATTGAGCGGTCATTTTATTTATTGGTGGGAGCATGAACCAACAGACTTGGAACAATGATGAAACCACGTATTCTGGTAATTGCCGGTTTGGGTCTTGCTGTGATCATTATTGCTTTGGCAGTGGTCCTGAATTTATTGCCTGGTCAGTCCGACGAAAAACAGGTTGCTGTTTCCACCATTGCCCCTCCAAGCCAACAATCAGAGCCCAAACCAGCCCCGGCCACCAATGCAGCAGTGCCCGCCCCGGCTAACCCCAAGGCTCCCGCCGCGACGCCAGACCCCAAAAGACCGCTTGAAGTAATTCCCCCTGTTGGGCAACCCACAAATCCAACTTTGCCTAAATCTCGGGTGGACGCGCCATTGATCAAGGCACCGCTTCCGCCCGAGGCCAGCGCCAACGGGAAGCTTGTTGACGGTTTTCCCTCCGCCGTGATTCTTACCGAACCAGCTTCGGCTTTGAAAAGTAGCTCGGTGAGCCCACAAGGATCAATTCTTCAGGTCAGCCTCGTTGCCCGCACCACCACCGAACCGCTGGGCGTCATGGCATTTTACCAAAAGCAGTTTGCCGCTCTGGGATTAAGTGCAGCCCAGGCTCCCGCTAGCACCGGTGCAACTGCCATGTGGTTCACCCGGGGCACGGATAAAATCACCGTTACAGCCACACCACACCCCAGCGGCGGCACGGAGTACAGCGTCTTCGGCATTTTTCACGCAGAAAAATAGGGAAACCCAGTAAATGTATCTTTCCTTTTCGGATCGCCGTGGCGGCAAAGATGAAATGCCAGCCCGCGCGTCCACTGTCTTTAAAGTATCGCCCATCATCATCTCACTTGGACTGGTCAGTCTCTTCACTGATATCTCCTCCGAATCCGTCAGTGCCATACTGCCGCTGTACATCACCGGCGCTTTGGGACTGACCATGGTGGCCTACGGTTTTCTGGACGGTATAAACCAAGGGATCAGCGCGGTGGTGCGTATTGGCGCTGGCTGGACAGCTGACCGCTCAGACCACCACAAACTGGTGGCTTTTCTTGGTTACGGCTTATCCGCCGTCTCGCGAGTTGGGCTGCTGGTGGCGACTGGCTTCGGGGCAATCACCTCCGTCATTGCCGTGGACCGGATTGGCAAGGGCATCCGGACTGGTCCCCGTGATGCGATGATCTCGGATGCCGCCCAGCCTGAGCATCTAGCCAGGTCCTTCGGTGTGCACAGGATGCTTGACACCGTAGGTGCCACGATTGGCCCATTGCTAGCGTTCGTTGTGCTCTTGCTGATCCCGAATGGATATCACGCAGTCTTTGTTGCTTCTCTTGCCTGCGGTGTCATTGGGCTAGCTGTCCTGGGCCTGATGGTTCCGGGCAGAAAACAACGTGCTGCCATTATCGCCAAAGCCTCTTCTGCTACAACGGAGACTGCGGTTGCCGCGGCCGGCCCGCAAGCCCGCCGGCTCCCGTTCCGGTGGGCGGACTTGAACAATATAGGCATGCGCAGGCTACTGATGGTGGCTGCCATCTTTGGTCTGGTGACCATAGGGGATGGGTTCATTTACTTGGTTCTGCAAAGCAGGGCATCCTTTGCAACCCAGTGGTTCCCGCTGCTTTATGTTGGAACCAACGTGGCCTACCTGGTGCTGGCTATACCGTTGGGCCGTTTGGCAGATCAATGGGGCCGAATGCGCTTGTTCATTGTGGGACACGGAGCTCTGCTGGCGGCCTACCTCTGCGCGGCACTGCCCACCACCGGTGCCGGGGCAACGCTGGCCTGCCTGCTTCTTCTGGGCATATTTTATGCTGCCACAGACGGAGTCTTAGCCGCTTTGGCTGGCCAATTCTCAACACCAGCCAGCAGAGCTAGCGGGATCGCCGCTGCACAAACAGTGGTGGCGCTATCCAGGCTTGTGGCCTCAGTTGGTTTTGGAATCCTGTGGTTTGCTTTGGGCCGCCAACAGGCAATCCTATTGGCCGCCATTGTTCTGGCCCTAGCAATACCCTGCGCAGTCTTATTAGTGCGCGGATTGAAGCCAACACAGGTTCCGTTGTGACGTCCCGGGCGCGCTGGGCGTGGCTTTTAAGTATCACCGCAATAACCTTGGCCCTAGCCATCGGCTATGGTGTGTGGTCATTCATCCAATACCAGCAACGCCAGAGCGCACCCGCTTCAGTAACGCTCACGAGCGGAGCAATTGACCCGTCAGTGCCTCACGTGGTTTTTCGAAATACCGCCTCAGGCGCCGGGTACGGACACGTTGCAGCGGTGCCCCTGAGCAATCCGGACGGTCCACGCCAGGTCACCGAAGCGGTGTGTGATCGCGTCTATTCCGCCGGTGGTACCAACGCTTGTCTGCGCACCAACGCCGGCATCGTCACCACTTTTGAAGCTGCGGTCTATAACGCCACATGGCAGGAAGAACGGGCCTGGCCGTTACCTGGCATTCCCAGCCGGACAAGGGTCTCCCCCGACGGGGAAATGGTTGCATCCACGGCTTTTGTCACCGGCCATGCCTATGCCCCGGCAGGATTTTCAACGGCAACAGTCATTGCCAAGGCCGCGGGTGGAGACTTTGGAAATTTGGAAGATTTCGCTTTGATTGTTGATGGTGACCCCATTGCCCCCGTGGATAGGAACCTGTGGGGCGTCACGTTCTCAGCGGATGACAATATTTTCTACGCCACGGCAGCCAGCGGGACAAACACGTGGCTGGTGCGCGGGGATCTGGCCAAACGGACTCTGACCTCCATTCAGAAAACTGCTGAGTGCCCGTCGCTGTCCCCCGATGGCACCCGCATTGCCTATAAGAAGAACACTGTCCCTGGCCCCAATCCACTTTGGAATATTGCTGTCCTGGACTTGGCGACAAATCTAGAAACTGTTTTGGCGGAAACTCGAAGTGTGGACGATCAGGTGGAGTGGCTTGACAATGCGAGCCTTCTTTATGGTCTGCCCCGCGCCGGCGCAGTTGGTGACAGTGATGTTTGGTTGGTTCCTGCCACTGCTGGCGGGGCTCCCACCCTGTTTATTGAACATGCGTGGTCGCCGTCCGTTGTTCGCTAGGGTGCTGGCGGCACAGAGAACACCACATCAACAAAGTAGTTGCTGGAGTTCCAACTGTTGACCGGCATGCCTCCACCAGTTCCGTAAAAGTACCGGCCGTTGCTGCTGGCGGCCACGGATAACGGACCTTGAGTGAACGGTGCCGCAAAGAATGCTCCCGTGGATGAGTAGCGCCCGTTCGGTGCATAGTAGGAGACCGTGTAGGTGGTTCCAGCCGTGAGCGCCAGAGGCGTGGCTAAGGTGGCGGTCTGCCAGCCGGTTGGTGTCTCAGACGTGAACTGGACTGTGGCCAGCCTGACACCTGCGCCGCTCCAGATGGAGCCTGTGTGCGCGCCCACGTTGCCTGAACCCTTGAAGAACCGGATGGCGGTTACGCTCCCGGCTATGGAGGGTGTGAACGCCACACCCAATTCAATAGCTGCTGGATCATCTGCGTTGGCTGCCGTGGCCGGCACAAGCGCACCAAACATGGAGTAATTACTTGGTGTTGCCGAGCCATCTGCGGTACCAAACTGCCATGTGGCATCCGCCAGTGCCGCCCCTTCGGCGGACACAAGCTGGCCCAGTGTCACGGAAATGGTGGCGCCCGCCGGAAGCGCCGCTGCGGGCGTCACGCTCAGTGTTTTCCCATCCGCAGATAATGCCGTGGTGCTGGCCAACACCGTGGCCCCGTTTTTCAACTTCCCCGTGTAGCCAGCCGCCAGCGGTGCCGAGAACGTTGCTTTCACAACCGCATCCACGGCCTGATCACTTGCCCCTGGGACAGGTGACTGGCTGAGCAGTGTCAGGGGTGCTGCTACTGGCGTGAAGATGACGTCAACCAGGTAGCTGGCAGAGGATCCGTTCACCGGATAATTGGAACCATAGGCGTACACCGCCGAACCCGCAGGCACATGCAGTGGACCAACATTAACGTCCCCACCATACGCCCCCGGTGTCGCTGAATACGTACCCACCGGATTGCTATACGCAGCCGTATACTCAGTCCCAGCAGTGAGCGCTACAGGAGTTGCAAACATCACGCTCTGCCACCCAGTAGTGGACTCACCGGCAAACACCGCCGAAGCCAGCAACGTCCCATCTCCCTTATACAAGTAACCGGTATGGGTACCCGTATTCCCAGGCCCCTTGTAGAACTTCACCCCAGTGACAGTGCCATTAGAAGCCGCACTGAACTTCACACCCAAGGACAAGGGCGTCCCGTCAGCAATCGATAACACAGTAGGAACAGCACTGTCCTGATACAAACCACACGGACAGCCAACCGTATCCGGCTTCACAGTTGTAAACGACCACACAGCACCAGCAGTAATCCCACCCCCAGCACTAGCAGCACTCAGTGTTGCCGTGTACACCGTGCCCTTGGCCAACGCAGCCGCCGGCGTAAACACCGCCGTCCGCGTAGCCACGTTATACAAGGTGGAACCAGCAACCGAAACCCCCGCCGCCGTCTTCACCACGATCCCCACACTGCCCGCCGTCACATCCTTAGACAACACAGCACTGACAGGAGTAGAAACACCCACACTGCCAGCACCACCAACCGGCACCTGGCCCGTAGCCACCAACGGGGAGGTGTCGGTTGTTTCAAAGATGGCATCCACAAAGTAGTTACTATTCTCATAACTGTCTGTGGGGAAGCTGCCGTTGGTGTTATAAACACCGGATGGTGCAGCGCCGAACCCGCCCGCGGCTGCCAGCGGAGCAGCCGTAATCCCCTTGTAGTCCCAGTAGCCGGTGGCGTAGGAGTAATGCCCCTTGGGAGCTTGGTAGGAGACCACATAACTCTGCCCTGCCGTGACGCTCACAGGGGTAACAAACTTGGCATTCTGCCAGCCGCTGGCACTTTCATTCGCGAATATCAGCGTTGCCAGCTCAGCTCCAGAGGAGTTCCACAGACTACCTGTGTGGGTGCCTGTGTTGGCTGCACTTTTGTAAAAGCGCACCCCTGAGATAAATCCGTTTTGGGTTGGGCTAAATCTCAATCCAAGAACGGTTGACCCAGCATCACCTGAATCTGCGTTCTTTGGCACGTCATTGCCAAAAACGCTGTACGGACCGTTGACTTGCAAGGTGAGTTTTTTCGGCGTGGTGGGATAGTTGGCACTGTCATCGATGCCGCGTACCAGGATATTTTGAGTGCCGATTCCATGCTGTACGTAGCTGTAAGTCCAGTTGCTTGTTCCGCTGGCGGGATGCCAAGTGGCACCCGCATCCGTGGAAACTTCGACGCCGGCCACTACCCCGCCGCTATCCGTGGCCGTTCCGCTCAGCGTCATCTTGGCGCCATTGATAACTGCCGAACCATTGGCCGGGCTAGCGATAACAACCACCGGAGCGGTGGTGTCCGTACTGGCTGCTGCTGCCACAAGTGCGGGGTCAAGGGTTGCCGGCTGCGCACCCATATCCGCAAAAAGGTTCACCTGGGCCTGGCGCATTCGAGGATCTGCCGGAGCACCTGCGCCGTCGTGTGTTTGGTCCAGTCCCCAGGTCCATTGCACGCTGCCGGCAGAGAAGATCAAAGCTCCGGCCGCGTTCTTGTACAGGGTGATGTTGTGGGTAGTGGTTCCTGGCAGAACAGCATTTCCGTAGTCCTGCAGGTATTGGGGTGTGCTGCCAACTGTGGTGGAGAGCCGGATCAGGCCTGCTGGCCTGAAGCCGTTGTCAAGGTCTTCATTGGATTCATAGCCCACCGTGTGCGGGGCTAGTGCGGCCTTGGTTCCTGCGGCCAGCGACTTCAGTGCCGTGTTCCGCCAGAGCCGGGTCTTCCCCTCAGCGGCGGACACTGTCACCGGAAGGTCGGTGTAGTTGGACATATAGATGGTTCCGCTGAGTGCATTTTCCGGCATGCCGCCGCCGTTGGCAGGGGAAGCGAACCGGGGGTCCCGCCACGTTCCAGTCCACTCCGGTGCCGGATCAATTTTGGCGTTTGACCAGGTCTCTTTGTAGGAGGTGATGGTGCGGTAGCTGGTGTTATCCGTGGCGGAGGGTTCGTACCGCGTCCTCCAATAATCGTCATTGCCGGAGAGGAACTGCAAGTTCACCCCAGCATTTGCCGCTGCCGTGATGTTGGCGCGTTGCGCGCCGGACCAGTATTCGTCATGGCCCACTGAGAGGAACACTTTGTGATTGGTCAGCAGGCTGCCATGCCGGTCCGTATCAACACCGGCAATATAAGTGGTGTCATAACCGTTTTGTTCCAGGAACCGCACCATTGCGTATTCACTGGCGAAGTAAGCATCCCGGCCGTCAACATCTCCACGGGTGACAACAGGACGGTTGTAACTGATCTTGAAGGCACGGCCAATGGATGCCCCCTGATAAAAGTCCGCGCCACCGTAGGTGTTGTAGGCCTGCCAGGTTGGATCTGAGGTTTGGAAGACTACCTTCGCATGGCTGGAATCATCCCGGACAATGAACGTGATGTGGCTGGTGTTTCCATTATCTTTCCTTTTTAACAAGGCAATATAAACACCCGATACGGCGTTGGCCGGGACGGCCCACGACGCCGAGAGCCCCCAGGTTCCACAGTCGTAGAGTTGCGTTGACACGTCAGAAAGGCATTGCGGCTGGGTCTGAGGGAGGGCGGCTGAGGGGTTGATGGTGGTGATCTTGCGAGCGCCTAGCCCCTGGTACCAACCAGTGCGGTAAATATCGATGCTGTAGTTCGAGGCATTGGTCTTAATCTTGAAGCCCATGGTTTGGCCCACATTGACGCTGATGTCGGTGGAAAACCCTTGAATGTCTGCATCCCCCGCCCCAGAGATATCCCAAACGGACGGGTCCGTGCCGGGTTTACTGTTCTCACAAGAAATCGGGTTACTCCCGGCGCCGCAGGGATCCGCAGCCAGTGCCTCCGAGATTGGACCGAGTATCAAACTCACCCCAACCATGGCCCACGCCAGCAATGCGGCCAGCACCACCACAAGCCACCTTGAGCGCCCAAGCAAAGGCGCGGCACCGCCGGAACGCATACTGCTGAGACGTGCATGTGATTCATTCATAGCTGCTGTAACGCCCTTGCTCTATTCCTCTGCCCGCCACCCCATCACAATGGCACCCGCCCACAACGGGTTTGGACTTTACCTGAGATTAGGTCCGGTGCTAGAGCAGCACAAGAGTAGTGGCAGAAACAAGTAGTTCAGCGGAAAAGCGAGTACTCGGAAACATTCCTGACACATCAAGGAACGTTGAGCCGTTTGCGTCAGGAAGCTGTTTGCATCAGGGCATCCTCGGCCGCAACCCATGCCAGCATGGCGCACTTGACCCGGGCCGGGAACTTGGAAACCCCTGAAAGTGCTGCTGCGTCTCCTAGGATCTCCTCATCCCCTGCCAGTTTGCCGCGGGAGCGCATAACCTCCCGAAAGTTCTCGATCAACTCCTGCAGCTCCTCCGCCTGTAAGCCAATAGCCAGTTCGCTGAGGATCGAGGCCGATGCCATGGAAATGGAGCAGCCATCCCCCGACCAGTGGATGCCGGAGATGCTCCTGGAAGTCTCCGGCTCGGAGGATGTTTCCACCCGCAGCGTGATCTCATCACCACACACGGGATTGAGCTGATGACACTGGCCCACCCCCTGCGGTAAATTGCTGACCTGGAGCTGGTCCGCCGGCAGGTCGGCACCGTGGCGGGTTTTAGCCTGCTCCAAAATGATCTGCTGGTAAAGAGAATCTATTGAACTCATGTTTTTATTCTCCGCTCACACCAAAGTAGGGACGAACTTTGGCAACTGCCTCAAGGAACACATCCACTTCCTCGGGGGTGTTGTACAAATACGTGCTCGCCCGGGTTGAGGCGGAAAGGCCAAGCCGGCGGTGCAGCGGCTGGGCACAATGATGCCCCACTCGCACGGCGATCCCTGAAGCGTCAAGGAACTGTCCGACGTCGTGCGCATGAACCCCTGCCACCTCAAACGCGGCCAAGCCAGCCCTCGGGATGCCCGAAGCCGGTCCCAGCACCCGGATGCCTTCGATGGCTTCAAGTCCACTGACCAAGCGCTGCCCCAGTGCAGCTTCCCAGTCATGGATGCGGTCCATGCCTGTCTCATGCAGGTAATTCACGGCTGCTGCCAGCGCTACAGCCTGGGAGATGGGCTGCGTGCCGGCTTCAAACCGCTGTGGCGCCTTGAGGTATTCGGCCTTTTCCATGGTGACAGTGGTGATCATGGACCCTCCTGTCAAAAAGGGTGGGAGCACATCTAACAGCGCGGCCTTCCCATAAAGGCCGCCAATGCCCGTGGGAGCGAGCATTTTGTGTCCTGAGAACACAGCAAAATCAACGTCAAGGGCCTGCAGATCCAACGCCATGTGAGGTGCCGATTGGCAAGCGTCCAGGACAACCAGTGCGCCCACGGCGTGGGCCATTGCGGTGAGCTCTGCTGCCGGGTTGATGACGCCCGTGACGTTGGAGACGTGGGTGAAAGCAAAAACCTTGGTGCGCTCGGTTAGTAGTTGCGCTGCGGCGTCCATATCCAAAGTGCCATCATTGTTGATGGGGATGAATTTCAGGGACGCGCCTGTGCGAGCGCACAGTTCCTGCCACGGCACCAGGTTTGCGTGGTGTTCCATTTCGGTGACAAGAATTTCATCCCCAGGCCCGACGCCGAACTGCCGCGCCTGGGCGGGCACCTCACCAATACTTGCGTTACCAAACGAGTAGGCCAGCAAGTTCAGCCCTGCGGTGGCGTTGGCCGTCCACACCAGCTCGTTTTCCGCTATGCCCAGGAAATTGGCCACTGTTGCCCGAGAGTCCTCAAAAACATCCGTTGCTGCCACGGCCAAAGTGTGTGCACCGCGGTGCACGGCCGAGTTGCGCTGCTCGTAGAATTCCTGCTCAGCTTCCATGACGCTTATAGGCTTTTGAGACGTGGCACCGGAGTCCAAATACACCAGCGGCTCTCCGTTGACCTCCTGCGCCAAAATCGGGAAATCATTGCGGATGCGCAGGACTTCAGTGCTTGTCATGGGACCGTCATGGTCAACAGGGTGTGGCATCAAAACAGACGCTCCTTGATAGATTCAGCAACTTTGGCTTCAGCAACAACCGGCCGTGGGACCGCCGCCGGGTGCGAGAGTAAATACATCACACCCATTTCACCTAATTGTTGCATCATTGCTGCGTTGCGGCATCTCAGGGGTGACTTACCTTAGCTGGCCCGTGTATGACTGACAGTTCACGGCTGCAGGGGTGACCGGCGCTACGCTGAGTTCATAAAGCAGCCTAATGAAAGTGGAGAAGTATGAAAAAGATCAGGGCCGGCGTGGTAGGCGGCGGAATTATTGGGGTGGCGGTGGCTCGGGAACTCTTACTTTCTGGCGCCGCTTCAGAGGTGGTCCTGTATGAGAAGGAGGCTGAACTAGCTGGCCATCAAACCGGGCACAACAGCGGAGTGGTCCATGCTGGGCTGTACTACGAACCCGGGAGTCTCAAAGCACGCCTCTGCCGCCGTGGCGGGGACCTACTGCGTGAACTCGCAGCACGACGGGTCGTGCCCTTTGATGAATGCGGGAAGGTGGTGGTAGCCCGCGACGAAAAAGAAAGGGCCCGCCTGAACTCGATTTTTGAACGTTCCGTGGCCAATGGCGTACCCGGAGTGAGATTGATCAGCCACACTGAACTGGCCATCATTGAACCCCACTCACGCGGAGTGGCCGCGTTGCACTCCCCCACCACCGCCATCACCGACTATAAGGCGGTAACAGTGGCCCTTGCTGCGGATTTCACCGATGCCGGCGGCACTGTGCGGCTTTCACATAAAGTTACAGAAATTCTGGACGGGGGAGCTCAATCGAGCGTAACCGCCAACGGCGCCACCGAGTCATTTGACCTGGTGATCAACTGTGCAGGCTTGCAATCCGACCGCTTGGCTGTGACCTCAGGCGATGAGAAGAACCCGCGGATTGTGCCGTTCTTTGGTGAGTACTTTCTGCTCCGTCCCGCCAAACGGGCCCTGGTAAACGGGCTGATATACCCGGTCCCGGACCCTAAATATCCTTTCCTTGGTGTGCACCTAACCAAGCGGATCGACGGGGAAATTATGGTGGGCCCGAACGCGTTTCTGGCCGGCGGACGTGAGGCCTACCGGGGCCATCAAGTATCCCCCTCTGACCTGGCCGATGTGCTTTTATTCAGTGGATTCTGGCGTTTTGCGGCCGGAAACCTCCCCGCTGCCTTCCGTGAAGCTCGAACAGTGGTGAGCACGCGTGCGTTTGTTGACGCTGCGCGCGCCTATGTTCCCGAACTTGCCGTGGCCGATGTGGTGCGGGACCGCAGAGGCATCCGCGCCCAAGCGATGAACTTTGACGGATCGCTGGTTGATGACTTCGTCATTACAGGCAGCAGCCGCGTGATGCACGTACGCAATGCACCCTCCCCCGGAGCAACCTCCTCCATGGCCATTGCCGAACATATTGTGGCCCTGGCTGGCAGCCAGCTCAACCCCTAGGACCACCACTTGCTTTGGTGTCCGCGGACATGCAGGCCACCCTCTCCAAAGTGAGTACCGCTACACGCCTAATGTAGGTAGATCCACCCACCAGGGGCGAGTATCGCGCCCAAAATTCGGGTAAGACCTCACTCTATCCGCGCCATTTTTCCCTCCCTAAAGTCCCCAGTAGAGCAGTAACTCCGCAGGCTATCCACGCCTGGGGACCTTGCTCTTTGCAAGGGCCGAACACTCGGCCCGCAGTGGACCAAATGGGGGTCGGAATGTTTGGCATCAACCTTGTACAGAACCCGGGTGCAGTCCGCACAAAAGGCCGGCTGAGCGGTCCCCGCACACTGTCCCCGGCGCCACAGCAACATGACGGGCGTACTGGCGGCAACGGGCGCATTCGCAGCACGCCAAACGTTGTCCACGCTGACGCTACGCTTTCTGGCAGCGCTGTCATTGGCGGAGCAGCAGTGGATCTACGCACCTTCAATGACGCCGTTGCACAGATCATCGCTGCCGCAGCTGGGCCACGGGATAAGCCGTTGGGTGTTGCCTCGGCCAACCTTGATCACATCCTGCACTTTGGTGCCGGGGGCCGCTGGGAGGGCAGCCTGGACCCGGCTGGTACCGTCGGCTGGCTAACACTGCTGGATGGTGCCCCCCTGAGAACAAAAGCAGCGCAGCTCACGGGACATGAATGGCCCAGACTGGCCGGAAGTGACCTGATTGATCCCTTGCTGGATAAGGCCGAGCTGGAAGGGCTACGTGTTGGCTTCCTTGGCGGCAGCGAACACACGCAGGAGCTCCTCAAGCTCAAGCTGGCCGAACGCAGACCCACACTGGAAGTTTCCGGCTGGTGGACTCCTGAGCGTGCCGAGCTGGCCTCCCCCGCTCTCTCCACCAAACTCGCCAAAGAGATAGCTCTGACATCCACCGACATTTTAGTGGTTGGTTTGGGAAAGCCCCGTCAGGAACTATGGATTAGCCAGTACGGCGCACTGACAGGCGCACCAGTTCTGCTGGCGTTTGGTGCTGTTGTGGATTTTTTGGCCGACCGAATCAAGCGAGCTCCGGAAGCCGTTTCCGCGGCAGGGATGGAATGGGCCTGGCGTTTGGCCATGGAACCGCGCCGCCTGGCCAACCGGTACTTGGTGCAGGGCCCGCAGGCTTATTTGCGTATGAAGCGGGACAGTACCGTGGAGCTCTCCCCCGCAATTCCACCACTCGCGGGGTGGTCAGCTGCCACCTCCAAGCTGACACAGGCTGTGTCCACAAACGGGCTCCCGCCCCAAGCAACCCAAGCAACCCAAGCACCACAGGCCGGTTGTTTTGTGGCCAAAGAGAACTTAGCTGATGTCAGTGTTGTTGTGGTTACCTACAACAACGCCGAAGATATCTCTCCCCTGCTGGAGTGCCTGCGGGCCGAGACCAAGGGACAGTCTCTCAAAGTAGTTGTTGCGGACAATGGCTCCACCGACGGGACGATCGGGCTGGTAGCCGATCATTTTGACGTGGTGCTTGTCAAAACTGGCGGGAATCTAGGTTACGCCGGCGGCATCAATGCAGCACTTCGTGAAGCCGGACCATACGCGGATGTGCTGGTCCTCAACCCCGATCTAAGGGTCCTTCCGGGCGCTATTGAAACCCTCAGGGGCAGGATGCGCCAAAGCGGCGCCGGTATTGTGGTTCCCAAACTCTTGGACGATGACGGCACCACGTACACGTCGCTGCGCCGTGAGCCCAGCTCGCTCAGAGCCGTCGGTGATGCAGTTCTGGGCAGCAGGGCAACAGGGCGCCCGGACTGGTTATCCGAAATTGATTACTGCGCGGAAAGCTACCACTACCCACACGCCATTGAATGGGCCACCGGGGCGGCACTCCTCATTTCCGGCACAGCCGCGGCCCAAGTGGGTGACTGGGATGAACGCTACTTCCTTTACTCCGAGGAAACTGACTACTTCCGCCGAATGAGGGAAAGCGGTCGCAGCGTTTGGTTTGAACCCGGGGCAACAATGGTCCACAGTAGGGGCGGTTCCGGTGCCTCCGCAGCGCTGGTGGCCCTCATGGCGGTAAACCGTGTCCGTTATGCCAGTGCACACCACTCCGCCGCCTACAGCGCAGGTATCCGTACCATCACCGCCGCTGGAGCTTTGGCACGCAGCTACAAAGCAGGCGAGCGCAAGGCATGTTTGGCCCTCGCCGGGCTGACGCGCTGGGATAAACTTCCCCAGGCCGTGGTTGCTTCCTCGGCAGTGACGGCTGGAACATCTGCGCCGGCTCCCTTTCCCGACGGGGCAGTCATCATTCCCGCCCACAATGAAGCCGCTGTCATTGCCAGAACACTGCAGCCGTTAGCTGCGCTGGCAGAGTCCGGTGCCATCGAAGTAATTGTGGCGTGCAATGGCTGCACTGATGCAACAGCAGCCATTGCCCGATCGTTCCCTGGCGTGAAAGTCCTGGAGCTGGCGGAACCCTCAAAAACCGCCTCGCTCAATGCGGCCGACGCTCTGTGCACTCGCTGGCCTAGGCTGTACCTGGACGCTGACATTGAAGCCACCACCGAAGCCTTGGCCGCAGTGTTTGAGCACCTACAGAATCCCAATACGTTTTCGGCCCGGCCGGCGTTTTCATATGACACCACCGGCTGCAGCTTCTTTGTCAGGGCGTACTACCGTGCCCGGGCACGCATACCCGCCCTGCAGGAACATCTGTGGGGCGCCGGCGCTTACGCCGTGAATGCTGCAGGACATCAACGCTTCTCGATGTTTCCTTCGGCAACCGCGGATGACCTGTACGTGGATTCGCTCTTCACCGGGCTGGAGAAAGCAATTTTGGCAACAGTGCCCTTAGTGGTGCGCACCCCCACATCGTCAAAGGAACTGATCAAGACTCTGCGGCGCATTTATCGTGGCAAGGACGAACTGAAAGCCGGGTCAAGTCAGAGCAGCGGGCTTGGCAATCTATTGCGCTCCGTGAACGGTTTTCAGCCCGCCCTGGACGCGGGCGTGTATGGTTCCTTGGCTGTTATGGGCAAGCTTCAAAAGAGTAAATCCCTGACGACGAGCGGGGGCTGGGACCGTGATGAAAGCAGCCGGGGAAGCCACTGACAGGCCAACCGAATTGGACCTACAGTTGCTTTTCCCATTGACTTACATGTTACGATTTGGTTACGGGGGAGAACGTCTTGGTCTGAAACGACAACCCTTCAGGACTATCCCATAATGCAAAAGAAGATAGCGCTCGCGCGCCTGGATTTGCCTGCCAAAGGCAAATTCTTCCGCGGCAAGCGTTCACAAATCACCCTCGCTTCAGTAGCGGCATTGGCGTTGCTGATGCCCATGCTGCTAGCCCCTCCCACAACAGCTTCTACCGAACTAGTTTCCGAAGTTTCTGCTCTGGATAACCGGGTACCACAGACCCTGGTTGACCCTGATACGAGATCAGTTGAGCTTGGCTCAACATTCTCCAGCAGCCAAGCCGGAGTAGTCTCAGCAATTCGATTCTATTGGACCCCAGTTAACGAGGGGCCTCATGTAGTCAACTTATGGTCAACAACCGGTGAGAATCTTGCCACCGCAACACTGCCAGCATCACAGGGAACCACTGCCGGCTGGCAAACTGTAAAGTTCACGACCCCGGTGGCAATCTCGAAGAACGAAAAATACGTTGCTTCTTATATCGCTCCCATGGGCCGTTACGCAGTTGAAGAAAACGGCCTGGACCAAAGTCAGACCCGTGGACCATTAACACTGCATGCCAAAGGTGGCGTGTATGCCTATGGCACTGGCGGAGAGTTGCCCACCTCCACTTACAAAAATAGCAACTACTTTGTTGACGTTGTTTTCACCCCCTCGGCAGGTGAGAGCGTGCCAACCACTCCGGCACCCGTTCCAACTACCGCGCCGACTTCTGCTCCTCCAACAACTGAGCCAACAAGCAAGCCGGAGCCAACAACCACACCCGAACCCAAGCCTGAGCCAACAACACCCGGGGCTGTGCCGGCAACCTTGGACCTCCCCCGTATCCCGTGGGAAGGTGGGGCTAGTTATTGGAAACAGTTCAAGCATGCAAATGATGCCGGGTGGTCTGATCCCTCATTCTTCCCGATTGTTGCTTGGTACAACGGGATAAGCTCCAACGCCGAAGCCCAGTATGACAAAAAAGTGGGTATCAACACCTACATTGGCATGGACTCCAACACTCCGTACAGCTTGTTCAAAGACAATGATCTGTTCTGGATTGGCGGAAAACTGAACAGTACGTTCACCGAAGCCAGCAGTAACTGGGTGGGTAACTTTCTTGACGATGAAGTTGATGGTCGATTCACACCTGAAGAAGGCCGTGCGGTCCTGCAGGATTTGAAGGATAAGAACGCGGGCAATGGACGCTTCAATTACTCCAATTTCACGCAAATGGTTATCAGCAATGATATGAAGGCCTCGGACTCCCAGGCTTTTGTCAATGACTACACTGACGCAGTTTCACTTGACATGTACTGGTACACGATTCCATTCTGCGACTGGTCACCGTTCCGGCAGAACTACATCACCCCTGTCAATCAAGAAAACTGCCGTACGGCATCAAGCTACGGGAAAACCATGGAGTCCCTACGCAAGCAGGATGCCGCCGATGGGAAGTTACAGGCTCCGTGGCAGTTTATTGAGCTTCTCAATGGCGGCCCCGGGGGCGGCCCCTTCACAGCCAATGTCTCTGCCGGCCAGCTGAAAGGCTCAGTCATGAGCTCAATTATCAACGAGGCACGGGGTTTGGTGTACTTCAACCAGAGCCTCTCCGGGCCTTGCCAAGGTGGCAGCCTGATCCGGCAGTCACAGGTTACGCAGAACTTTTGCGGTCAAGCTCAAGTGGATGCAGCCACCACCGTTAACAACCAGATCAAGCGACTGGCCCCCGTGCTCAATAGTCAGTCCTATGAATACTCCTTTGGTCCTGGTTTGGACACCATGCTCAAGACCTATGACGGATCTGCGTACGTATTTGCCATGGTCGATGGCAGTTCATCACCGGGGAACCGGGCGTTCACCCTGCCCAAGGGGCTCAAGGCGAACTCGGTTGAAGTAGTCGATGAGAATCGAAGCATCGCAGTTGGTCCCGATGGAAAATTCTCCGACAATTTTTCCAGCGAGTTTAGTTACCATATTTACAAGATAAAGTAATCCTCTTCACGCACGATTAGGGCCGTTTCCAGCCACCCCGCGGGGTGGCTGGAAACGGTCCTAATCGTGCGTGAACCGAGCTGTTTTTCGTCCGCTTCTCAGCCGGCGAATGTGACGTGCGCCCCTGTCCAGAACTACTGCCGAGGCGATAGAGACGGCTATTGCCAGAAGCCCGATCACTGCGATCGCGTACTTGGCTCGGACGGGAATGTATTGCACACCGATGACGGCAGGCTGCCGTTCGCTGGAAATTCTGGCTTTATCCAAGACACCCATTGTCTCTTGCGGTTCAAGCACCAGTTTTGTGATGGCTGCAGTCACTTCTTCCGCCGTTTCCTCTACGGCTTCGGGAGAGTCCTTGACGATCTCCACAACTATTGTGGGGCTATTAAAGTTCGTCTGCCACTGCCCTCCGGCGCTTGGCAAATATACAGCAACGGCATCCCGCAAACCGGTGCCATAAAGTGGCGCCGTCGTCGGAAGCACTGACGCGTTGGGGTGCCCGGCCTCATAAAGGCGCTGAATGATGGCAGCATAGTTGACGATCGATGAGGCCTCAGTGCGCAATGCGTTGCTTTTGGTGGCTCCGGGTGGCGCCTGGAAGTCGATGTTGAATTTAGCGTAGTAGCTTCCGTGAACGTTGTTCACGGAGAAGCCAAGTGGGACAAATAGAAGTAGGACCAGCACCGCAACATACCACCGTCGTTTCAAAGCCCCCCCGATGCGTCGAGCACCCGTATTCTCATGGGTATCTGCCCCGTGCTTCAAGGGATCTTCCAACGTGATTAGGTTAGCTTGGCGAAAATTCCAGTGAGCACCACAGAGGCCCACAATGAGAAAATACATGCCCATAGCTTGTGGAAAGTGGAAGGAATCAAAGAAGGCGCTCAATAATGCACCGGCCATAACGGCCGCACATAATGCCGGCCCCAGTGCTCCAATTAGCGGGTCAGGCCCACGCCTGCGCAGAAACGTTGTGATCATGGCAGTCAACGCCATGATCACGAATACGGCAGTTCCAACGATCCCGATCTCGATGAGGAAACCAATGTACTGGTTGTCAAAAATTCTGTACTGCGGTCCCATGGTACCCAGCCCCCTCCCAAAGGCAGGCGAAACTCCAACATATCCACCCAACACGGAATAGCTATCCGTTCGGGAATCCACGCTGGGATCATTGCCAGAAAACATGCCAATGATTGTCCCACTCAGTCCCGGAACCACCACGTACAGGACTCCAACACCGGCCAGCCCGGCCCAAAGCGCCATCCTCTTTACGGCGGCTTCCCACGTGGGGATGAGCAGCAGTAGTACGGCGACGATCCCCAAGAGTGCTGACCTTGTCACCGATAGAAATGCCGCCATGAAGATTGCTGCAACGGGAAACCACCTGGGAAACAACTTACGGTGCGATTCTCTAATAGCCATAGTCAGTGCAATGGGCAGAATCATGGATAACACAGCTGCGTATTCGAGGGCATGCCGTGCCGTTGACTCAGGACGGACAAAATCACCGCGGGTGTCAACTCCCCCGGTACCACCCGATGCCAGCCCAGGAATTTGGATGGCATCGACAATGTTGTGGCCGGTGAAGAACTGGGCCAATCCAAGGACAGCGTACAGTCCCCCGGCCAATGACAACCTGCGCAGGAAGACCAAGAAACGCTCGCGGTCATTGATACCGTCATTGGCCACCAGAACAACGCCTGTATATGAGGCAATGTTCAGCAACACCATGTTGGATGAATTTTGGTCCGTGAATGGTAACGACGTCGAAGCGGCCACAACATAGCTGACGAGGACGGCAAGGACAAAACCTAGGAACGTGATCCTTATGGGCTGTAGCCGACGGAACTCATGAGGTCGAATGCGGCGAACATGATGCCAAACCCACCACAGGAGCATGCCGAGACCAAAAATGGTGGAAGGAGCTCCAGCCCCTCCAAGTGCACCAATACCGCGGTCAGAAGGAATAGCCAACAATAAAAACAAGTAAATTGTCAGCACTGAGATAGCATCCCAAGGCTGCAATTTATGGGGTTGTGGGAGCTCTTTCAACCAGCTCCTACCCTTGCGAACTTGTGCCGTTTGCAAGCTATGTGCCGACGTCTGCGGACGATTCGACGTCGTCGGAGTCAGCTTCCGGTACGTGTTGTCGCTTACCGCTGCGACGAGTCGCCCGCTCAGCAGCGGGCCTGTTTGGTTGGCCCGTGTCATCTACGGCCAGCGGCTCGCTCTGCGGGGCCTGCCCTGCAACCAACTGCATGGGACCGAAAGGCGTGTCTGGGCTGTTGACGTCTTTCTTGTTCTTCTTTTCTCTACGCCGGGACATGAGCCTGTCAATGAACCCGGTGAGTAGTAATGTGGCTGCCAATCCGCCAACCGCGGCAATCGCTGTCATTTGAATTTGTTTTTTCGCTACTACTGTTGGTTCTAGGTCAGCTGATAACGTCATGGAAGCGATCACAGATTGGGCTGGTACGTTCAGTTCTTTCTGCAACTGCCCAAGAGTAGTTGGGACCAGCTCCATAGCACCACGCAATAATTCCATCGTCTCACCCGGGCTGTTCGCAGAAACCGCCACACTCATGATAGGCCCTGATGTTGTAGCATCCTTGGCAATTGTTATGTTCGCTCCAGGATACCTATCTGTTAAAGGTCCCGCTATTTCTGGAGAAACAACTTTTACTTGCAAAACACCCAGTGCTTGGTCCAGACCTCCGAGGTACAAGTAGGGGTTGTCACCTACCGTCACAGCCACAGCTGGGGGAATCAGGACTATGCTACCTTTTGCCTCATAAGTTGGCGAGACGGTGACAAAGGCAAAATAAGTGATAAAACCCGTAATAATTAAACCGATGACGAGAAAGTACCATCTACGTAAACAACTAATAAGCATGTCCCTTACGAACATATAACCGTCCCCCTCGACAGCTCATTATTTCCTGTGACGCCTACTCTATCCCGCATTTATGCCTCTACCACTGTTCGATTGGTCTTCTACACGCTTATTTCTTGCCACAATGACTTTGAGACGTTCCAGCCCACCCTTTCCTCCAAACGCCAGAACCACATTTTTAGCGCCTACCCTCAGAGCATCTTTGGTTGCTCGGGCAGGGTTAAGCACTATTCTGTCCTTTGCCAGTTCTAGAAACCGGGGCTCTAATGCATCTGCCATACCGACAGCAAAGATGTCCCTGAATAGTCCGGGTCCGACCCGGCGCCCGCGCACACGGTTGCTGACATTACCTGTATGGATGACCTGCAACCAGCCGGGGGTGCCACCAACTTCTAGCACCTTCATTTTCTTGCCGAGCTTAGTGTGCCAGTCTGACCAGCAAGTTACGGGGCTGGTCCAGGATTCACTCACCGAACAAAACGCATTAACCTTGTCCCTGCGCAAATACAGTCGGTTTCCTTGTTGAATGAGTCCATTAACAACGTAAATGGCTGTACGGCTTTGATTCTGTACAGCCTTTTGGAGCCGTTCCACAAAGTCAGATGCGATGCCATCGTCATTGTCAAGATTTGTGGTCAGTAGACCCTCTCGTCTGGCACCTGTCACTCTTCGAAGATCCTCAAGTAACGTTGCATGAGGTACTTCATCCCGATAAATGGCGATAAAGTCTCCGTCACGGGCCAGTTCGGCAATACGGAGTTTGAGCCATTGTGGACTTTGCGTGTCAAAATAAATTATCCACTGAAAGTTCTTTATACTTTGACTCTTAACTGCTGGCAGACAATATTTTTCAAATAGTATTTGTCTATCTCTGAGCCAGCCCTCCTGTGCACGTACCAAGCTTTCCACGCCAAGTGAGGGGAGATTGAAGCGGGTCAACAGCACATGGTCAATATTCATCGCTACGTCCTGTTCCGGGCTGGCAAAATGTTCATGGGTGCTGTTGCCTTCTTTATCTACTTCTCGCTGGAAGCTCACGCTGGGATGCCTCCAATCAAGGACATCATTGCCTTGGCCCTTGCATCCCAGGTATGCATGCCCGCAAAGGCCCGTCGAGAAGCAATGTCGCTTTCAGTAGGCAGTTCATCTAAGGCACAGCGAACCATTTCTACAAATTTCTCTTTAGTTTCAGCCACCTCAATCCATTCACTGTTCAGCCAACGTGTGGCGGGTAAATCGCTGCTGACCACGGGCAGCCCAGCCGCTAAATAATCCAGCGTCTTAATAGGAAAACTCGCCCGGTTGAACTCGTTATTTATATAAGGAGTGATGCCCACAGCCATGTTTTGCATCTTGGCGAACACTTGGTTTTCCGGAATCTCACCAAACCAAGTGACGTTGTTGGCGTTCAAAAAACGATCCAGCCGTTCGGTGGCCGCAGCTTCCCGTTCTCGGCGCGGCCCGATCACTTCAATATCTACACCGCTTTTAACCAGCGCATCAAGCACATCGAAATCCAGCCGTTCGTTAAGTTGGCCCACTAACCCCACGGCGCCACGACGCTCTTCATTGGCTGGCGCCAGTGCCAAGACAGCACAACCATTGGGTAAAACAACGGCACGCCGGCGAGCGGTTCCAACGCTAGCAAGGTCTGCCAAGGCCGGAGATACAACGCAAACAATGTCAGCAGCAGCAATGTTTGTTCGCAAGGTCGATGAAACAGACGCACAGGACAGGCCCATCATGCCAGCACCAGCCACCCAGTCGTCGGTAATATGCAAGATCCTCTTTCCAGAGACGCCTGCAGGAAAAAACTCGCGGGGGGAGAGCAGTATAGTTGCGAACTCATCGAAGGGTAGCTTGGCAAGGGTTTTGCGGATGGCTCGCCCAACAAGACGATTAGCAAAGCCGCGGATCATTGGACGGGTGAAACCAGGTGGAACAGCAACCCGAAGGCGCATCAAACCCGGTTTTAAACCGTCTAAGGCGTAGCCAGGATTTAGGGGCGGGCATCCCTTAGATGCCGGACCGGCAACTGGCACGGCCGGATCAACCCATAAAACCGATGTTCGCCTGGACAAGGCTTCAGCCAGCCTATGATCTGTTCCCCTAGTATTTTCCCATCGACTTCCTGGCATCATGACAACGAGTCGTTGCTGATCAGCAGTCATCCTCTAACCACCACCGGTAGCGTGCCGGACTTTAGTACCGGTTGAGCGTTGAAATCGTCGCGTGAATGGTTGCCGAGAAAACGAGCGGTGAGCTGTTGTTGTTTGTACCGGCCAAAACGTGCACTCGAGGCACCCCAATGCCGGGCTAACGCCAGTACTCCCATAGGTGGTCGGGAACGAGCCTCTTCATAGAATTGCAACTGCCTCAGAGCAGCCTGCTCCAACGAGTAACGTTCGACCACTAATTTTCTAGCGAAACTCCCTAGCTCACTACGTAGGTGCTGATCAGTGAGCAATGGTGTAAGTATCGCGACCAGCCGGGACACTGCATCCCCGGCTCCCGGTCCTGCCCCATACCAGCCCTGCCATAAGAACGTGGGGGCGGACTCCTCTGAGAGCAGACTCCAAAATCCGCTCTCGCCTTGCACCACCAGTGGCAGTCCAAAGGCCATTGCCCGTAGCGCAGAGCCGCCCATACCAATGCTCACATCGGCGCAGTCGTAGGCCGGTCTAGGATCCGTCAACTCCCCAACGAGAAAAATCCGCTGCACACCCAGGTTCGCGTTAGCTCGCTGCGCAAAAGTCCGTACATCCTCAAGTGCCGGACCGTCTCCGGCTATGACAAGTTGGAGCGCAGCATCCTTGTTCATCTCCTCAACGGCCGCGATGGCATACAATATCCCTTCCAATTTCATCTCATGCGCCAGACGGGAAACAATCGAGACGGTGAAAACCTCAGGATCAGCCCCTACCTGGGCCAAAAAATTGGACATGTCCAGTTGAGCTTCTGAGCTATTTAGGACTGTGTCAACGGGCGGTTCTAGAAGTCCCATGTGCGCGCGGCCAAATTTGCTTTCGAGATCAGCAATCTGTTTGGTCCCCACGAGCAGCGACAAATGTTTGGGAATGAACGGTGCCACAGACATGGACATGACAGTGGACACGGCAACCGCAGGACTCTTACCCGTGCAGGCCAGTGCTGCCTCCAGTGAGGGTGGCCACTCATATGCGTGGACGACATCGATCCCGTGCTTTTTCACGATCCTGCGCAGGTCTCTGACAATCCCCGGTGTTGGACGCCTGTGGACTGCCGGGGACGGCAGAAATTCAAGCCCCAATTCTTTGACTTTGTCCACCAGGGGCCCATTCTGCCCGTAGACAACCACTTCGTGGCCAAGGCCCTTTACTGCAGCGGCTAGTTCAATGGCGTTGAGCTGGCTGCCGCCAATGGCCATATCGTGAGGGTAGACAAGAATTTTCATAGAGACTCCACTTGTGACTTGCCCCAGCTGCGAATAGCAGCCAGGTCCCGACGTCGAACAAAAATCAAAATAACCATGGCCACCGTGCCCAAACAAGTGGCAGCAAGTATGCCCAACAGTGCCGAGTCCATAATGTTCGCAGCCAGATAACTGCCGGCTGCAATGGGAATAGCGGCAACCACGGGCAACCAAACCTTGGCCAACAGTTCAATCAAACGGAAGCCCCTGTTGATCAGCATCTTCACGTAGATCGGGAGCACTACAAATGCCGCCACTGCCACCGGAGCGGCTGCCAAGCCGGCGAGCCCACCCCACGTTGCCCCCACCCAGAGCGCTGGTACTAGGAGGATCAACCACACAATTTGTACTTTGAAGATTTTTCCGGAGATTCCCAGCACCACTAGGTAGTCATAGACCAGCTCAAACATGATCCTAAAAGCGGCCAATACAGCTAACCAGCTCAGCGCTGCTGCTGCCGGAGCCCATACCTGGCCATAGACGAAAGTGACCAGCGGAACTGCTGCTCCGGCCATCACAGCAACTACTGGCACCACGGCTGCCGCCACAACCCCCACAAGTGAGAGCATTGCGGCACGCATGGCGGGCGGGTCATGCTGCAGTTTGGCAAAAACTGGTGGAGCCACCCCCCGCAACGGCTGAGAGAAGATACTGGTGGGCCAGCTGGAAAGGTTAAACGCCAACACGTACAGTCCCAGAGCCACCGCCCCTAAAAGTTTCCCGGCGATAATCTGATCCACGTACCCCACAGCAAAAACCAGGATGCTTGAGCCCGCCAAGGGCAGCCCAAAGACCAACAAGGAATGGATCTTTTCCTTATTCCAGCCAAATCTGACGGGCAGCGGCGAGTATTTGATGAACAAAAACGCCGCCACAAGGCTGGCAATGACCCGCCCAATAGCAAGACTCATGGCACCCATGCCCATAAAGACCAGCGTCACGGATATTATTGCACCCAGCCACACATTGACTTGGTCAATCACCATTCTGCGGCCTTGCAGAAAGTCCCGCTGCATCAATGCCGCAGGTGTGGCCACGGTGCCGTTGATGACAACGCACGTGGCAATAACCCGAACCACGCTTGTGGCGCCCGGATCACCCATTGCTGCCGCAAAATACGGTGCCAGTGCGTAAGCACCAATGAAAATGATGGTACTGCTGAGAACCGAGATGGTGGTGACTGTTCCAGCGATTTCTTTCGGATCGCTGGGCCAGCGAACTATGGCCAGGCTGACGCCCAATTCGTTAAAGCTAAGGATTGCTATCAGCGCCACCAACGCAATCGCATAAGTGCCAAATTGGGCGGGCCCGAGCATGCGAGCCAAAACTATCCCAATGCCTATGGTGCCAAACCTAGAAATGACCGTGTTGAGCAAGCTCAGTGCTAGCGCCCGGGAAGGCGTGGGTAACACTGGCGGTTTGGTCCGGGCAGGAATTGCCATTGCTCTCACCGCATCCGGAGAGTCTCTGCAAGTGACTGCACGACCCGGCGCTGTTGTTCTAGTGTGATGTGCGGGAAAAGCGGCAGGGACAGGATCCGGCTGGCAGCCCTTTCAGCCACTGGGAAGTCACCTTCGCCTTGTCCCAGGTATGAGAAGGCCTTTGTCAGGTGGACCGGCGTGGGGTAGTGAATTCCCGCGCCGATGCCGGCGCTGTGAAGTTCATCCAGCACACGGTCCCTGTCATCTACCCGCACTACATACAGGTGCCATGCATCCGTATTGCCCGGGCGGGACTGCGGCACCGTGACTGCCGGCACTTCCGACAACAGCTCACCGTACCTAGCCGCAGCATCCCGGCGTAGCGCATTCCACCGTGCCAGCCGTTTGAGCTTGGCGCTGAGAACCACGGCCTGGATGGTGTCAAGACGTGAGTTCATGCCCACCACGTCGTGGACGTATTTGGCACTGCTACCGTGCCCGCCCAAAAGGCGGATTTGCGCGGCAATATCCGGATCGTTGGTGGTGACAGCTCCCGCGTCTCCAGCCGCACCAAGGTTCTTCCCCGGATAGAAGCTGGTTGCCGCCGCGATCCCAAAGGACCCTGAAACTTTTCCTCCGTAGGAGGCGCCTTGGGACTGGGCCGCATCTTCGATGACGGCAATCTCAAAGGACTGGGCAATAGCCAGAATCTCTTCCATGGGCGCCAGCTGCCCAAACAGGTGCACAGGCAGGATTGCTTGAGTTTTAGTTGTGACTGCCTGGGACACTTTCTTTGGATCAATGAGTAGATACTCCGGGTCCACATCCACAATGACGGGAACGGCACCGATCCGCGCTACGGCCTCGGCCGTGGCTACAAAAGTGTTCGCTGGAATGATGACCTCTCCACCAGCGCGCACGCCTGCTGCCCGCAGTGCCAGTTCCAGCGCATCCGTACCATTGCCAACACCAACGCAATGTGAGGTGCCCGTAAACCGCGCGTATTCGGATTCGAACCTGCCCACGGCAGGGCCACCAATAAAGGCCGCGGAACTCAGAACCTCATCCAGCTCCGGACGGATCTCAGAGAGAATCTCTGCCTGTTGTGCTTGGAGATCAACCAGTGGAATTTGTTCCATGTCAGTGTTTTCCATTCTCAGAATTTTTATCCGTCGGTATTCCTTGGCCATGCAATCGGCGAGCCGGAACGCCAACCCAAGTTTCGTCGTCGGGCATGTCCTGTAAAACCACGGCCCCCATGCCCACGGTGACCCCCGCCCCCAGTACGCAGCCCTCGCGCACGCTTGAGTTCATGCCCAAGTAGGCGCAGCGGCCAATGCTGACATCTCCTCCGAGGCTCACTCCCGCGGTGAGCGTGGCGAAGTCATCCACTTCGTTATCGTGAGTGAAGGTGACGCTGGGCATAACGACTACGTGGCTGCCGAGCCTGACACCGGCCGTCAAAACTACGTTGGCAAGTAAGATGCTGCCGGCGCCAATGACAGAGCCCTCCGAGACGAAAGCAGTCCTATCCACCACGGAGGTGTAGCGGACACTGCCAATACCCAGGCCCGCCAATGCTCCCGCAATTTTCTCCCGCGCCGATCCCTTGCCGGCGCACAGGACAAAAGAGGCCGTAGGGAATGCTGTGGCGTCGCTGATCCTGCCCAACACGGGGAGCCCGTCAATGTACTCTCCGGCGAGCTCCGGATCGTCATCAAGGTACCCGACCACGTCAAACAGGCCGGAAGCGCGCGTTGAGGCAAGTACCTCGCGGGCTAGTCCGCTGGCAGCGACCAGGATCAGTTGTGTCATGGCTAGTTCTTTCCCGCCAATTGCATTGCCTCAATGACACGGTCTTGTTCCGCATCGGTGAGCTGGTGATAAATAGGCAGTATCAAAGTGTTTTCGGTGAGCCGCTCCGTCACGGACAGGCTCGCCGTGCCGGTGTCCCTACCCGCATAGGCTGGTTCCCGGTGAGATGCCATGATGCCGCGCCGAGCAGATATCCCGGCCTGGGCCAGGTCGGCCAGGACGTCTTCACGGGAGCGGCCAAATTCCGGCAGCACCTCCAACCAAAATGATTGGAAGTTACTTGTCCCGTAGGACGGATCCTGTGACAGCCGAATTCCCGGCAAATGCCGAAGTTCCTCCGTGTACTTGGCCGCAATGCTGCGCCGCCGCTCTACCGCCTCGGCAAGCCTGCCCAGTTGCACCAGACCCACAGCCGCCTGCATATCCGTCATGCGGAAGTTGTAACCAATCTCCAAATATTGTTCTTGAGGGGCTAGCAGGGCCGAATGACGGTCCTTGGCCGATGCGCTCATGGCGTGCTCCCGTAGGCGCCCTGCCCGCAGCGCCCACTCTTCCTTGGAGGTGGTGAGCATGCCGCCCTCGCCCGTGGTGAGGATCTTTCGGGGGTGAAAGGACCATGCCGCAATGTGTGCACCGGCCGCTACCGGACGCCCCTTGTACGTTGAACCTGCACCGCATGCTGCATCTTCCACAACCACAATGCCCAGCGGATCACACAACGCCAAGATGGGATCCAAATCAACCGGCATACCGCCTTGGTCCACCACAATGACGGCCTTGGTACGGGCTGTCAGCGCCGCTTCAATGGTTGCAGCGCTAATATTGCCGGTTTCCAGTTCGACGTCGGCAAAAACGGGCCGCGCCCCCACATACGTTGGTGCGTTGGCTGTTGCGATGAAAGAAAATGAAGGCACCACGACGTCGTCCCCCGGCTGAACTCCGGCCACCGCGAGCGCCAGGTGAAGAGCCGTGGTGCAGTTACTGGTGGCCACCGCATGGTTGGCTTGCTGGTTCCGAGCGAAAGCTTGCTCAAATTCTGCAACTTTGGGTCCCTGCGCCACCCAGCCGGAGGCAATAACCGCGGCAACAGCCTGCGCCTCCTCAACACCAAGCCATGGCTTCATGACGTTGATTCGTGGCAGGGGCTCGGTGGTGGACTCAGTGGTGGACTCAGCGGTGGTGCTGGACTCGGTGGGGGCGGGTGCGGTGCTCATCGAGCACCGCCCTGACCGCTGCCCACAAGCCTGCCGGCGGCGATTTCTTCACGCAAAGGTGCCCACCATTGGACAAGTTCCTTCAGACCCTGCTGCAGTCCCGTAGTGGCGGAGAAGTCCAGATCGCGCTGAGCTGCCGTTACATCAGCTAAGCGCCGTTCCACACCATTGACTGCGCGTTCGGGCCCGTGTTCCACATCCAGTTCAGAACCCATCGCCTTGAGCAGCTCTTGGGCTAAACCAAGCAGGCTGGTCTCGGTGCCACTAGCCACGTTGTAGGCGCCCTCGGTCACGTTGCTGGCTGCCGCCAAAATGTTGGCCCGGGCAATGTCTTCGGTGTAAACAAAGTCCATAGTCTGCAATCCATCCCCAAAGATCAGGGGTGGGCGGCCATCGGCAATGCGCTCCATCCACCGCACCAGCACCTCGGTGTACAAGCCGTGGACATCCATGCGTGGACCGTACACGTTGAAGTAGCGCAGCAGCACGTAGTCCAGGCCGCTCATGGCTTTGAAACTGCGTGCCATACCCTCGTTGAAGGACTTGGCCGCACCATAGAAAGTGTCATTGTTGTGGTGGTGGTGGCGTTCACTAGTGGGAAATACCTCCGCCATTCCATAAACCGAGGCACTGGAAGCGGCAATGACCTTGTCCACTTTGTGGGCCGCCGCGGCTTCCAGCACGGTGAAAGTACCATCTACCAGTACCTCCAATGCCAACCGCGGCTCCTCAGCACACTGGGTGATGCGAATGGCAGCTTCATGGAACACAATGTCTTTACCACGTGTGACATCATTGACCAGATCGCGATTGCGCAGGTCTCCTTCAACCAGGTGGACCTTGCCGCTGGTCATGGCCGTGGCAAGATTTCCCCGCCTTCCCCGCACCAGGTTATCCAGCACATCAATATGGGCCACACCGGCCTCCAACAGCTGGTCAACGATCGCTGACCCAATGGTTCCCGCGCCACCTGTGACTAGAACATTGGCACCTTGTAACTTGCTCATCGCGTTTCCTCCAGTTGAAATTCGTAATTGGCCACGGGGCTCTGTTCGCCGTCCGCTGCCAAACTCTTGCTTGCAGCCTCTAGGACCGAGAGGACGCGAAGCCCTGCCACGCCGCCGGTCCGGGAGGGGCGTCCCTCGTGGATGCTGTCAGCAAATTCAGCCACCATCAGCCCCAACGCTTCTTTTTCCGGCAGGGCCGGGGACCAGGTGTCACCGAGTCTGTAAGAGACTGCCTGTGCCTTGCGCTGGACTTCGCTGGTGGATGCTTTTTCAAAGTTGACACCACGGTCATACACACTGATGCGCTGCTGCGGATTCAGGTCATCCCACACCAAAGTTCGTTTAGAACCACCAATGACCATTTGCCGAATCTTGGTGGGGCTGAGCCAGTTCACATTGATGTGGGCCATGGCATTGTTGGGCAGCGCAAACGTCAGGTGCCCCACACATGCCTTGCCGGTACCCAGCGGATCAGCGCCCTGGGCTGCCACGCTTTCAGGGCGCAAACCACCGGGGAGGATGAAGTCAATAACGGAAAGATCATGCGGTGCCAAGTCCCAGAAAACATCTACGTCCGGTTGGATCAGACCCAAATTGATGCGGACAGAGTCAATAAACAAGATCTCCCCCAGCGCATCCTCAGCAATGAGTTCCCGGATTTTCAGTGCGGCCGGGGTGAAGCAGTAGGTGTGGTCCGCCATCAACGTCAAGGAATTCGTTTCCGCAAATTCAACCATTTCCACGCCCAGGTGCCACTGCGCAGCCAGCGGTTTCTCAACCAGCACATGCTTACCCGCCCGCATGGCAGCCATGGCCACACCGTGGTGTGTGCGTGCCGGAGTTGCGATGGCCACGGCATCGATTTCCGTTGAAGCTAGGAGTTCATCCAGGGAGGCGAACACTGGCACATCGCCTAAGGGGCGGGCTATCGCTAGCGCCCGCTCTACATCCATGTCCACTATTGCGCTCAGCTCCCAGGCTGGGCTGGCTTTGAAGTTTCGGGCCAGGTTTGGCCCCCAGTACCCGGCGCCGATGACGGCCACCTTGAGTACGGGTTTTTCGGTAAGCAGGTTCAGTTGATCCAATGGATGGGGTATCGAGACCATGACACTAATTCCATTTCCTTTATATTTTTTTCCTGTACCGCACGTTCGTGCGGTGGTTCTGGATGTGGAGCTCTAGTACGCTCCGACGGGCTCTGCAACCGCTTTGAACGTTCGCCACAAGATGACAAAATCTCCTGTGAGCGACCAGTTCTCTACGTAATACAGATCAAGACGAACAGCTTCTTCCCACGCAAGATCTGAGCGCCCACTGACTTGCCACAGTCCCGTGATGCCTGGCTTGATGAGCAAGCGGCGGTGGGCGGGGCGTTCATAGAGAGCAACCTCCGATGCCAAAGGCGGGCGCGGGCCTACCAGGCTCATCTGACCCACAAGTACGTTCCAGAACTGTGGAAGCTCATCCAGGGAGAATTTGCGCATCCAGAGTCCGGAGCGGGTAACGCGTGGATCCTTGGACATTTTGAAAAGCACCCCTGCGCCTTCATCACTGCCCTTCAAGGCCGCCAGCCGGGCTTCGGCGTCAACAACCATGGAACGGAACTTGATCATCTTGAAGGTTTCCCCGTTGCGACCCACACGTTCCTGATGGAACAGTGCCGGACCGGGGCTGCCCAGTCTGACAACAGCCCCAAGGATCACCAGCACCGGCAGCAGTACAAGTAACGCGGTCGCGGACAGGATAACGTCCATTGCCCGTTTGAACGCATGCTTGGCTCCGGAGTATTGAGGCAATTCCACATGCATAAGTGGCAGCCCCTCCATGGGGCGGAAATGCACGCGAGGACCGGCCACGTTGGTCAGACTCGACGCCAGGACCAGCTCCGTGGACATATCTTCCAAGCGCCAACCAAGTTCCTGAATTGCTTTGGGTCCGCCAGGTAATACGCCGGCTACCACAACGGCCTCGGCACCGGTTTTGCGGACAACGTCAGTGATATCAGCCAAGGTGGACAACACGGGAACCCCGTACCATGGCTGCTTTAGTTCAATGTCTGAAGCCAAGGTGGTCAACGCCACGCCTGCTACGCGGTAACCTGCCGAGAGGTTGCTGCGGAGGTGGCCAATCACGTATTCCACATCCTGCGGGTTACCCAGCACCACCACGTTGGAGAGTGCCTTCCCGGCACTGCGTTGTGCTCCCAACCAGTGGCGCCACAGCCAACGTCCTGTAAGCAGGAGCAGTATGCCCAGTGGAAGGGCAACGGCAAAGAAGCCGCGAGATACATTGAGTTGGAAGACCACCATGATCATTGCCATGAGCCCAAAGGTCCGCAGCGTGGATTGCACTACCCGGCGGTATTCGCTCACACCAATGCCAAAGACGCGCTTTTCCCGGGATCGGCTGTATTCCAGATCAATATTCCACAACAGAACTATGGCCAGGCAAACCCACAAGTATCCGCGTTCGGAGGTGGTTGTGGATCCCACAAGCGGGCTGGGGCCGAAGCGCCACAGATAAGCCACGGCAACCACCACAACGCTGATCAAGGCATCGCTTACCCGTAGGCGGTTTAAGTACGAGGTGCTCCATTTGGCGCTTTCGCTACGAGCCTCCGTGCCAGCACTAGCCGGGAGCGCATCCCAAACGCTGTGCTGCGCGGGGGAGGACTTACCGGTGTCAGAGACTTTCCTCTGGGGGCGAGCCAGCGCTTTGCCCAAGCGAGGATGGAACTTTAGTTCCGTCATTGTCCGCTCCCCGAAGTCAACAGGGGTGCGGTCCTCTTGTAAAAAGAAGGAGCCGACGACGGCTGGGGGAAAGCCTTGGTCTCAGAAGGCTTATCCGCCGCCGGCTCCGCATGTGGAGTCCTACCATGACAGTAGGGCTGGTTAGTTGGTCCATGATTTTGGCGGCTGACTGCACAGAAAGAACGGCTGATCTCCAGCTGGTTGTTTCTTCCTCCAGCATGGAGGTACGCCGTTCTAATTGTGCTGAGCATCATGAGACCTTCTGGTTTGAGACCACCCGAGGTTCTCGGGGTAATTAGAGTCAACGCCAGTTCAAGTCATAGAACACGAGTGATTCCTACTCGACTTTGCACTCACCTGTGTACTCGGTTCCTTACCAAGTACTCGGGTCTGCGCCGTGGGCACTAGGTACCGTCACATTCCGCTGCCAAATTCAACGCTGAATTTGGCGTTAAATGGACGTGTTTATCCGCAGTAGGTACACACCATTTCAGTTGCCGGCCGTGCCGGAGGTTGCCCTTCCAGGCAAAACTATTTTTGAATTTCCAGCACTTCGATCGCCAGCGCGAGTTCTTCACGGGAGGAAACGCCCAACTTTGCGTAGGCCCGGTAAAGGTGACCCTCCACAGTGCGCAGTGAGACGTTAAGCTTTTCAGCAATTTCACGGTCGCTGCAAGCCGCTGCGGCCAAAGTGGTGACTTCACGTTCACGCCGCGTCAGCTGCGCATTCACCGCAAACTTGGCCCGAGCCTCCAACTGCGCAGCGGATGCCGGAGGCGTCTTGGAACGATGTTTGAGGCTTTTCTTAGCCCCAGCAGTTACTAGCGAAATTTTGCTCCGCGCTTGACGTGCAAGCCCAAGTAAGCCAGCGCCAGAAAGTAGACTCTCTGCCTCCACCAACGCCTGGTTCTCACCGGTGAGAAGAGCTTGCGCATAGGCGCCCACGCTGCGAGCCCACGGGCCTTCTACCCCGGCTGCAACAGCTCCAACACGAGCGGCAACGCTGTCATCCCCCAGTTCCAGCGTAAGAACCAACGCGTTTAGTTCTAACATTGAAGAACCATCGGCACCTGCCGCGTTGGCTTGTGCCAGCAACTCGGCTAGTCCGGGTCCCTCTGGTTGCAGCAGATGACGGGCGGCACAAAAGTAGGCACGCTCGTGTGCGAGGACCACAAACATCCCCGTACTCTCCACGTATTCCTCCATGAGTTGCGTTGCCATCCCATGCCGTCCCAAACACGCAGCCGCGTAGGCGGCCATGGCCGTGCAGTAGCCGAGCAATTGTTGCGGGTCACTGGATCTCAGTGCATCGATGCCTGGTAGTAGCGCCTCCAGGGCTTCAGAGTTCAGTCCACACCGCAAAAATGCCATACCCCTGACCACACTTACACCGCCGCCAAATGAGAAAACCACTGGTCCAGCTTCCACAGAAAAATGCTGCAGCACACCCTCCGCAGCCGCCCAATCACCAGCACACAAAGTGGCCGCAACATGCCTAAGAAGTATGGTTTCCGGCAGAAAGAAAACATCATCCTGCTCAGAATGCTCAATTGCGAACGATTCCTGTGCCCGCACCAAAGCCTGCAATGGATAACCCTGAGCTGTGAGCCGTTCGGCATCCATGGCTAGTGCCACAGCGCGGTACAGCTTCTCTGATGCCGTGCCCAGTTTGTTGGCCCGGGCAAGGACCATGGCCAGTGGAGCCATGTCTGAGTAGCGGCCCTCTCGGGATAACTCCATCAGCGTCAGAAGCAGCGCACTTTTACGGCTGTGCTCCAGGATGTGATCGCCCTGATCCGGGTTCTCCAACGCCAGCCGTTCACCAGCCTTGCGCAGTGCGTCAGCGTCGTCTTCAATGGCCTGTACCGGCATCCCCAACGCCGAACGGGTTGAGGCACGCAGCAACGTGCCAAAGAGCAGATCTTCGAGGTTTTGTGCGTCCTCTGGCATGGTCTGCATATAGGCGAAAGCTCCGGTGTAGTCACCAAGATCGTATTTTGCCCGGGCCCTGACCATGTTCGCACGGAGTTGGTACTCCTTGCCGCCAATGGCATCCGCCAAACGTAAAGAGATGGCTGATTCATAGAGTCTGCCCGCATAGGTGGCAGCTTGCAGAATTAGCTTGTCATCAACATCTACACCGATTTCCAGTGCCCATAAAACCCGTCGCAACAGCGCGTGGGAGTCCAAGGCCTCCCAGCCCAACCGCATAACGAGTTGTTCATGCAGATGCCGGCTTTGTCCGATCGGGACCAGCTCACGAATCATTTCCCCATAGACGGGATTGACCAGGGAGAGCAACTCCGAGTCTGGGTGACGGTGCTGCACCAAATTCCATTCACGTAGTTCGTTCACAGCCACGGCTCCGATTAGCTCATTCACCAGGTGGGCGTCAATCGGCTCAGCGAGGGCAATTAAGTTCAAGGCTGACTTGCCGGCATCGGAAAGTCCTCGAAGTTGCGTACGAACGGATTCGCTTAATTCCCGACCATGAGCGGAATTGCCGTGTGCAAGAACCCACCGGCCACGTCTCAGCGCGAGTTGTCCATTTCTTGCCGCGTCACCTAACATAATGCGCAGCAGGAGAGGGTTCCCGGCAGAAGCGGACCAAAAGTGCCTGCTAGTTGCCGCTAAGACCGGGCCACCCAGTACAGTGTCACAGAACTGGCGGCCCTGTTCCAGGCTCAACGGTTCCAAAATGATGTTCTCTGCCGTGCCTGTAGACCACAACTTCGGCAGTGGTTCCGGCATAATCTTTCGGCTCACATGTGAGGCCACGACGTTCATAGTGCCGGACATGACCAAATCCACCAGAAGCTTCGAGGTGGATGAGTCTATGTAGTGGGCGTCGTCAATAATTATCAGCGGTGGATCAGCGGTGGGCTGCACAGATAAAGGAAGCAGCTCTCTAAGCCGCTCAACTTCTGCCAGCAGCGCGTGCAACACATTCGTTGCGGCATTTATGTGTCCTTTGCCCGCCCTAGTCATCAGCGAGGCAAGCACGCCGTAGGGGACGTTAGAGAGTGATAAAGAGCCGTGGATAAAGACAACCGGCACATATTTGCCAGCTTCAATGCTCAGCTCACGGAGAATGGAGGTGGCACCTAATCCGTTCTCTGACGTCAAGAACACTGCACGGCACTCCTCCGTGCGAATAACGGAGATGATGTCTTGCAGCTCTGCCTCCCGGCAGAAAGGTGGTTCAAGGATTGCCGGTGTTCCCGACCGGGCGCACTCAGCGCGCTCTGGCGGGCTCACAGCTCACTAAACAATTCAAGTTCGTCTCTGGAGGAGATGCCTAGCTTGGCAAAGACCTGGTACAGATGGCCCTCAACGGTGCGCACAGAAACTCCAATTCGTGTTGCTATGGCGCGGTTACCTTGACCGAGTCTGGCCAACCGCGCGATCTGCAGTTCTCTTGATGTCAATTTCACTGCAGGTACCGTGGGAGAAATGGGCAGTACGGAAAGGGTATGGCGTAACCGGTCCAAACGCTTTTGAGCTGACATCGCGGCCTTCGAATCTCCCAATATATGAGCCAGGTCTAGGGCAACGGCTGCGCTGCGGAATTCCACTGCCGGAAGTTCCAAGGCTTCCGCTTCCGCTGCTGCTTCCAAAGCCACCCGGGGATTGCCAGTGCGGTGAGCTTGAGCGAGAGCAACATTGATGCCAGCCATGGCTCCCTGCCGTTTAAGGGAGGACTCCTCTAGCCATTTGAACTCTTCATCCGTGCCTGTGAGAGTTGCACCAAAGAATCCGATCGAGGCTGGGGTGAATTTGCCTTCCGCGGCGTCCGCCAGTGCAGTGGAAACCATGCGTGCGGGGACGGAATCATCGCCCATCCATCGCTGCGCCATCTGCTGGAAGAACTTTGCCACGGAACGGTGCGTCCACAGCGTGTAGGGCACCGCAATTTGCGCCTTTTTCAGATACAGTCTGGCATTTTTTTCATCATTGCTCTGCGCAAAAGCGAAAGCCAGTGCCGAATAAACCAATCCAAGGCTGTGCCATGTATCCCTCACCTCCAGCTGTGCTGCCGCCGTTAAAAGTACACTTCCGGCCTGGGCACCCAAGCCGGCGTAGGTGTAGGCAACGCCTAAGGCAAGCTCAAGCACGCCACCGCCGTACGGAGTAACGCGTACGTACTGTTCAACCACGTCCTTGAGTAACGCCTCGCAGGTCCGCCACTGACCGCTCCACGTCAACGCCAACACCCTGGCCTGCAGATGCCAGTCCGAAAACCTCAGCACCACATCAAACTCGTTCACTTGTGCGTCAATGGACGCGGACAGCTCCATTGACTCAACTTCCCGCCCGGTGGCTGCCATAACCATGGTCAACAGGCAGGCACAATTCAGCCGATATGCGAGGTCCCCTGTCCCCTTGCTTTCCGCCTCCAACTCCTGAGCAACCTGGGCAAAATCGCCCTTGTGTACCAGGAAGGAAAAGCGGGCTAAATTGAGGTGTCTGCGAGCCAACACTGTTTCCTGATGGTCCGCGGGAAACTCCTGTAAGCGCAGCTCCAGCTCTGCCAACACCTGTTCAATCCTGAAGTAACCACCAGGAACCCACAGCAGAGAATTTACCAGGTCACTGGCCCATGCAGCCTGCTCTTCGGCGCAACGGCCAGCCAACATCCGTGGGTCAACGACTTCCAAAACAGCAACTGATCTGGGGTAATTCGCCATAATATAATAAGCCCGGCTGCGTGCTTGGGCTGCTTCTACTTCCAGCTCATGACCGGCGGGCACATGCGCGCAGCAGTCCAGTCCCAGCTTTGGGTCACCCAACTGAACAGCGGCCCTGGCCGCTGCAATGGCAACCTTTGGTTCCATAACCATCCCGGCATCATTACTCCATGCCGCAAAGAGCAAGAGCTCCTGATCAGTCATACCATTTGGATCCAAGCTTACAATTTCAGAAATCTCCTGGAAGAGTGAGGCTTTCTCCGCAGTGCTCAACCAACCACTGACCGATTCAGCGATGTAGTTTTCTGCTAGTGAGACAGTACGTCTGCCACCACGCGCAATCTTGATTAGGCCGCGTTCCTCCAGTTCCCAGAGTGTTTCCTCACCCAAGACGGTGATGGCTACAGACAACGGTAGCCGTTTGAGTACGGCCATTTTTCTTACGCCTTGATTGACCACGGCACTTTCCCGGGCCAGCCTGGAGAAGACCACCTCGGATAGGACGCTGTCCCAACTCACGGCTGAGAGATCCTCTAGTACCCAAACACCTGCACGGTTATGCAGCACACCCTGCGCCAAGTACTCATTGACCAAGGCGTGCAGTACTAGCGGGTTTCCAGCACTGGAGTTAAAAAGGCTGCCCACCACTGATTCAACCACTGTCCCGCCCAGGGCTTTAGCCAACAGTGCCCTGGTTTCTTCTCTGGAGAATGGTTCGATGCGGGTTTCGCCCAGCAGCCTGTCCTTGATCATCCACACGATGTCTTCTGGCAGATCGCCTGGATGCCGGGCCATAACCATCAGTTTGGCAGTCCCGGATAGGAGTAAATGCATGATGACTCCCATGCTGGAAGTATCCACGGAAGGCAAGTCGTCCAAAACAATCACGACCAAACGGCCCCTGCCATCTGTTTTCACAACGTCAGCCAGGGCCTCAAGAATACTCACCGCTGACTCGCTTTCACGCTCAGTAAGCCGCGCCATGAGGACCCGAAATACACCGTAGGGCACAACGGTTTCGGTGTCGTTGCCGAAAAGTCTAATGAAGTGAGCCTTGTTAGCGAGTTTGTGCTCCACACTACGGGCGAGGGTGGTCTTGCCTACCCCGCGGGGGCCCATAATGGCGGCACCATAAAAATTATTGTCGCTGAGTTGGGCAACAACAGCATCAACCGTGTCTTGACGCGCAAGAGCCGACCATCTTCGTCTGTCCCCGGCCCCCATGGCACGGCGTCGACTTGTGCTTCCGTCACCGATTTCGGTTTGAGTCGCCAGTCCGTCCCATACACTCGTCACTTGGTTTGTCCCCCTGAACCACTGCTGTCCCCTGCAGCATCCAGCATTTAGGCATGGCTGCGATTACTGGTGATTCTAACACCGTTACACGAAAAGAGCATTCGCAGCAAACATTTAGGAAACAGACAAGGGCTAGAACAAGGAAAGCTGGCTAGTGGAACCAGCCGGTCCAAGGAATCTAAACGTTAAACTTCTGTTGGGCAGCCAGTAACCCCTCGTTAACCAGGAGCTCAACGGCGTCTGCGGCATTGTCAATCAGAAAAGGGAGGAACTTGTTCTCTGTTGTAGAGAAATCGCGCAGCACATGGCTGGCCGCATCGCCACGTCCGGGCGGCCGGCCTACTCCGGCGCGTACACGGTAGTACTCCTTGGTGCCAAGCGTCCGAGAAATATCACGCAGACCATTGTGCCCGCCCTCACCACCACCCATTTTGATCTTGACGGTGTCAAAATCAATGTCAATTTCATCGTGGACGGCAACCACATTCCCTACCGGCAGGTTATAGAACTTAGCCAGTGTCGCCGTCGGGCCTCCACTGAGGTTCATGAATGTGGTGGGCTTAGCCAAAATAAGTTTGTGCCCGCCTACCGCTAACCGGCCTGTGGCTATTAGCGCCTTGGCTTTATGGCTCGTAAAAGTGGTTCCAAGGCGGGAGGCAAGTTCCTCAACCACCATGTAACCAATATTGTGCCTGTTACGGCTGTAGCCGGGCCCGGGGTTCCCGAGCCCGACTACAAGCCAAGTTTCACTCATGAAGGGTGCTGATTACTCAGCAGCTGCTTCTGTTGTTTCAGCTTCAGCAACAACTACGGGGTCTGCGAAGTGAACGATCAGCAGATCGCCGTCGTTGACCAGCTCGGAGTTGGCAGGCAGAACCAGATCCGAAGCGTGGATGTGCTGGCCGGCGGCGCGGCCGTTAATGTCAACCTCAACGCGGACAGGAACGTTGGTTGCATCAGCGGAGAGGCTGATAACAACTTCTTCCTGGTTAACAACGGTTGCCGGTGCGGGCTCGCCAACAAGAACAACGGGAACGTCAACAACAACCTTCTCGCCCTTCTTCACTGTCAGCAAGTCGATGTGCTCCACAATCTGCAATACGGGATCGCGCTGGATGTCCTTGACCAGGGCGAGGTGCTTTTCACCATCGATGGTGATGGTCAGCAGAGCGTTCGCCGAGCGGATGGCGCGGATGGTCTCAAGTACCGGAAGGACCAGGTGCAGGGGGGCTGCGCCGTGGCCGTAGATGACGGCTGGAATCTGTGCTGCGCGGCGGATGCGGCGTGCGGCACCCTTTCCGAATTCGCTGCGTACTTCGCCAGTCAGGTCCAAATCAGACATAAAAAAGCTCCTTCATTTCTTTGTGGTGGGCGTGGACTAAACAGGTCAACCCAATCCACAACATGAAAGTTAAGGAGCGTAGAAGACCTAGTCGATCACGGAAACTCATAAATGAGCCTCCCTCGCCAAGGTTTACTGCACAATACTAGCAGAATTCACGCCAACGCCCACCCAACGTCCAGAGACATCAACAACTGGACGTTGGGAGGGTACGTGCGGGCTATGCGTCGCCGTCGAACAAGCTGGTCACTGAGCCGTCCTCGAAAACTTCCTTGATGGCACGGGCCAACAGTGGTGCAATAGGCAGGACCGTCAGGGTCGGGAAACGCTTCTCTGCCGGGATGGGCAGCGTGTCAGTGACAACAACTTCGCGCGCGCCACAATTTGCCAGCCGCTCAGCAGCCGGATCGGAGAACACGGCGTGGGTTGCCGCGATAATGACATCTTTGGCACCTGCGTCCTTGAGCACACGCACCGCTCCGGCGATGGTTCCGCCGGTGTCAATCATGTCATCGATCAAAACGCAGGTACGGCCCTTGACCTGTCCCACCACGGTCTTGGACACGGCCTGGTTAGGCACAGTCAAGTCGCGGGACTTGTGCACGAACGCCAAGGGGGCACCGCCCAACCGCTCGGCCCATTGCTCAGCCACGCGCACGCGGCCGGTATCCGGGGAAACCACAGTGACGTCGTCGTCCCCTACAATCTTGCGGATGTGCCCAGCCAGGAGCGGGATCGCAAAAAGGTGATCGACGGGGCCGTCAAAGAAGCCCTGAATCTGTGCCGTGTGCAGGTCAACGCTCATGATGCGGTCAGCACCGGCCGTCTTGTACAGGTCAGCCACCAGACGCGCCGAGATGGGCTCGCGACCGCGGCCCTTCTTATCCTGGCGTGAGTACGGGTAGAACGGGGCAACCACTGTGATGCGGCGGGCCGAGGCGCGCTTCATGGAATCCACCATGATCAGCTGCTCCATCAACCAGTTGTTCAGCGGAGCGGGGTGGGCCTGGATGATGAAAACTTCCTTGCCGCGCACGCTCTCCCCGGAACGGACATAGATCTCACCGTTGGCGAAGTCATAGGCTGACATGGGCAACAACTCTGTCCCCAAACAGCGTGCCACTTCCTCAGCCAGCTCCGGGTGTGCCCGACCGGTAGCCAACACCAGTTTCTTGTCAACGTTATGAATTAATTCGCTCATGGATCCGCTTTCTCGCAATGGTGGGGGAGGTGAGAAGTTTTAGTTTTTGGCATTCGCTGCAGCCTGTGCGGAGACGCTGCCCGGGCGGTTGGCTGAGGTCCACCCCTCGGCGTTGCGCTGTGGAGCCACAGTCAGGCTCAGGGCCCCGGCGGGCACGTCTTTTCGCACAATGGCACCGGCGCCGGTGAATGCGCCGTCGCCAACGTTCACTGGCGCCACGAACACAGTATTGGATCCGGTGCGTACCCCGGAGCCGATCACTGTGCGGTGCTTGTTCACACCATCAAAGTTGGCCGTGATGTTCCCACAGCCAATGTTTGTGTCTTCGCCAATTTCCGCATCCCCGGCATAACCGAGGTGCGAGAGTTTGGAGCCGCGGCCAATGACCACATTTTTGGTCTCATAGAACGCACCAATTTTTCCGTCCGCACCCAAAACGGTGCCCGGACGCAGGTAGGTGAACGGTCCCACGTGGGCTCCCGCACCGATGATGGCGCCCGTGCCGTGCGTACGGGTTACTTCCGCACCGGCCGCGATCTGCACGTCCCGCAGCGTTGAATCCGGACCTACGACGGCGTCACTGCCCACTGTTGTTAGCCCGTGCAGTTGGGTGCCGGGCAAGATGGTGACGTCCTGGGCCAACTGCACAGTGGAATCTATCCAGGTGGTGGCGGGGTCAATGACACTGACCCCGGCCCGCATCCAGGCCTGAACAATGCGGCGGTTATGTTCTGCGCCGAGGGCCGAGAGCTGCACCCGATCATTGGCGCCTTCAACCTGCCAACGGTCGGTGGTGGAAACTGCGGCGACCCGGCCGCCGTCGTTCCTGGCCAGCGAGAGGACATCGGTGAGGTACATCTCGCCCTGATTGTTATCCGTGGTGACACCTGTCAGGGCCTGGCGCAGGACGCCCGCATCAAAGGCGTAGATGCCCGAGTTGATCTCGCGGATCTCACGTTCTACATCCGTGGCGTCCTTATGCTCACGGATACCCAACACGGTGCCATCTTCGTGGCGCAAGATACGGCCATAACCGGCTGCGTCCTCAAGGACGGCGGTCAATACTGTGACGGCGTTCTTATCGCTGGTGTGCGTGGCCACGAGCTCGGCCAGGAGTTCGGTTGTCAGCAGCGGAACATCACCGTACGTGACAACAACCGTGCCCTGCACAAGCCCCTGGGCGTCAAGGGCGGTCAAAGCCTGCTGGACGGCGCGGCCCGTCCCGGGAATTTCATCCTGGTCAACAATCTGGGCTGTGTCATCAAGTTCAGCAATGTGAGCTGCAACCAGATCGCGTTCGTGGCGGACAACTACTGCCAGCTTGGCCGGCTTCAGACCCTTAGCCGCAGCCAGTGCATGGCCCACCATGGAGGTGCCACCTATGGTGTGCAAAATTTTGGGTACACGGGACTTCATCCGAGTGCCAGCACCGGCCGCTAGAACAATAACGGCTGCCGGGCCTGCGCAATCTTTGGGTGTGTTGTCTTGGGGGCTCACTAAGTGGCACTCCTGCCCGGACAAAAGTCCGATTTCGAACGTACGCAATGGGAAACAACTCCATGGTACCCGCTCGAGGAACACGCCCGATCGTTGAGAACGTGGTTCCGCCCATAGGATTCGAACCTATACTCCACAGCTCCAAAGGCTGGGGTGCTGCCATTACACCAGGGCGGACCATGGGCTTCTTGCTCTCGCTGGAAGCTCACGAGAATATAGTGTGCCACGCGAACAGCATATTTCGCGAGTTGAGAGCTGCGCGGCCGCTGAAATTAACGTTTAAAAGTGGGAAAGCTCACACTCTGGCCTCGAGTCCTGCGCACGGTGGGCTACGGATGTGGCGCCACCGTGATTGCTGCGCCACCATCACGGCCGACGGCGCGCCGGAGTCATAGTGGTCAGCGCCTGGTGCACCCAGTCAAGCAGCACCTCGGGGCGATAAAGAGCAATACTGGCCTTGATCCGCAGTGTGGGGATGCCACGGATCACAAGCACATTGCCCCGACGCAAGTCCTCTTCCCACGCTTGGGAATTGTTGTGATATTGCTCCCCGTCAATCTCCAAACCAAGGACTCCGTCAACAAGAGCGTCCAGGTGCCCCACGCCTGGTACTTTTACCTGGCACTGGACGTTATAGCCGCCCTGGCGCAGATGATATCTGGCACAGGTTTCAGCAATGGACATGGTTTGTGGGTCAATCATGGCAATAATGCGCCGCGCCTGGGCATCTTTGCTGCGGATAAAGGCACCTCGAAGTTCGGCGATGGTGCACTTTTTAAGCACCACTGCCGATTCCATAACGCACAGCGCCTCAATTTCGGTTCCGCACTGCACACAATGGCGCAGCACATCCCACAGTGTTAACCGGCCCTTGACCCTGTGCACTACACATCCAGGAACGTCCCGCCCGTGAGCCGTTGCCACGTGCGGTACGGCTGGCTGTTGCAACACCCACAGCCCAAGCTCCTGTGCACGGCTAAGACAGTCCCGCGTTGCCTGGTTGAGGGCCAGATGGGAATCCAGCGTGGAGATCCCTGGCAGGGCATAGAGCCCCGGAGCGAGCAGCGCCAGCATCCCAGTATCCAGCGCCCTGTGCAGGGTCCAGTCCGTTGCGCCGTGGGCCAGCAGTGTTTTACGCCGTGCGGTGCCTCCAAGAGAGGAGACAATCAGGTCAACGGATCTTTTCGGGGCGCTGTTGCGTGGTGACATAACACCAGCGTGGCCCCGGAGCGGGCAGGTGAGGGGCCCGGCGTCGTAGTTTTCGCAAAGATGTGGACAACTTGTGCTGGTGCCCACGCTGTGGAGCAATGAGTGACTTTGACTCCTGCGCACCATGACGGGTCGTGGTGCCGCCAGCCTTAGGGTGGCGGCACCAGCACGGAGCACCGTGCGCAGGAGTCAAAGTGGGGTGGCTACTCCAGAACTTCTGAGGCGCCCAGCCATTCGAGTTCCAGGCCTTCACGCTCAGTGGCAAGCTTGGCCAACTTGGCGTTGAGCTCGGCCAGTGCATCGTAGTCGCCCACGCTGGAGGCCATCTGCGCATGAATCTTGGCGGCTGCGGCTGAATTTTTGCCCAGCTGACGCTCCAAACGGTTCAGCACCTTCCGGGCATCACGCTTCTGCCCCTCCGTGGCACCAGTGGGCGCCGTCGTGGCGGCGGACGAGTTCCCGGCAGAGGGCCCCACGCCGGCGTCTGAACGCAGCTCCAGATACTGGTCCACTCCCCCGGGCAGTCCGCGCAGCTTGCCGTCACCCAACAGTGCCATCTGGTGATCGGTGACGCGCTCCAGCAGGTACCTATCGTGGGAGACCACAACAAGGGTGCCCGGCCAACCGTCAAGGACGTCTTCCACGGCGGCCAGTGTGTCGGTGTCCAAATCGTTAGTGGGCTCATCAAGCATGAGCACGTTGGGCTCCCCCACCAGCAAGCGCAACAGTTGCAGACGGCGGCGCTCACCACCGGAGAGGTCCTTGACCATGGTCCACTGCTTGTCCTTGGTGAAGCCCAACTGCTCCACGAGCTGGCCGGCGGTCATATCCTTACCAGCCACCTCAAAGGAGCGTTTCTCGCGCTCAATGACCTCTATGACGCGCATTGACATGACGTCGTCAAGCTCGTCAACTTCCTGTGTCAGCACAGCAGTCTTGACAGTTTTGCCGCGCTTAACTTTCCCTGAGGATGGTTCAACCTCGCCGTTGAGCAGACGCAGCAGGGTGGTCTTGCCGGCACCATTGACACCTACCAGGCCCAACCGCTCCCCCGGAGCCAGGCGCAAAGTGATGTTATTAAACAGCTCCTTGGCGCCCTCTCCTTCCCCATACGTCAAGGAAACGTTTTCCAGATCAATCACATCTTTGCCCAAACGAGCCGTAGCCATTTTGGACAGGGCCACGGTGTCGCGCGGTTCAGGCACGTCAGCGATGAGATCGTTGGCGGCCTCAATACGGAACTTTGGTTTAGCCGTCCGGGCAGGTGCGCCGCGGCGAAGCCACGCCAGTTCTTTCTTGACCAGCTGGACACGCTTGCTCTCAACCACCGAGTTCATCCGGTCACGCTCAGCCCTGGCCAGCACATAGGCGGCATAACCGCCGTCGAACGGCTCAATCATCCCGTCATGGACTTCCCAGGTGCGGGTGCACACCTCATCCAGGAACCAGCGATCGTGAGTGACCACCACGAAGGCGCCCTCGTTGGCCCGCCAGCGTTGCCGCAGGTGTTTGGCCAACCAGGCCACGCCCTCAACGTCCAGGTGGTTAGTGGGCTCATCGAGCATGATGACGTCATCATCGCCAATCAGCAGCTTCGCCAGGGCCACTCGCCGCTTCTGTCCACCGGAGAGCGTGTGGATGTTCGCATGCCAATCAACCTCGCCCACCAGGGCACCCATGATCTCGCGAATCTTGGGGTTGGAGGCCCACTCGTGATCGGCTGCCTCGCCCACAATGGCAAAGCCCACGGTGTCCTCGCCATCCAAGACGTCTGTCTGGTCCAGGTAGCTCACCTGAACCCCGCCACGCACTGTGACACGGCCAGAATCAGCGGTTTGCCGCCCGGCCAGCAGGCGCATCAGCGTTGATTTACCGTCGCCGTTACGTCCCACAATGCCAATGCGGTCCCCTTCTTCCAACCCAACGCTGATCCCGTCAAGGACAGTTCGGGTGGCGAAGGCGATGCTGAGATTTTCTCCGCCAAGCAAATGAGCCACGGGCTACCACTTTCTTTCAGGTATTTGTTTTAAAGTTCTTTGTTTTTTGCTGCAATAAACAATCATTAAGGGACCAAATGTGCACCATGCACGGGGCCTTCCACAGCCCACGCCGTATGGCCATACTTGGCCAGGGCCTCAGCCAGTTCGCCGGCCCGCTCCGAGCTTTCGGCTAAAAATGCCACCGTTGGGCCGGAGCCGGATACCAGCGAGGCTAACGCCCCCAACTCCTGCCCCTGCGCCAGAACGGCGCTCAAGGACGGTGCCAGCGACTCTGCGGCGGCCTGCAAGTCATTGTGCAGGCACTGTGCCAGCGCATGGGGATCGCCCGTCCGCAAGGCCGCCAAGACTTCCGCGTCCACATGGCTTGGTTCCACCGCCGTACAACCAGCGGATGCGCGTAGGTCATCAAGCCTCCCGTAAACAACCGGTGTTGACAAACCAAAGCCTGCTGGCACCAGTACCCAGTGCAGCGGTGTGGGTGCCAGAGCCGCTGTCAGCTCATCCCCCACTCCCAGTCCGACGGCGGCACCCCCCAAGAGCGCGAACGGCACGTCTGCGCCCAGTTCGGCACCCAAAAGGGAGAGTTCCTCCCGAGAAAGCCCTGTGTGCCAGAGCGCATCGCAGGCAACTAAAGTCGCTGCCGCATCGGCTGAACCACCACCCATACCGCCGGCAATGGGCACATGTTTAATAATTTCCAGATGGACGCCACAGGGGTTTTCGGCAACATCTGCCACCAGCCTGGCCGCCCTAACAGCTAAGTTTCCGCTATTAAGCGGTATGCCCGCTAGTGCGTCAGCGTCAAGCGAGCTGGTATCACTAATGCTCACGGTTATGTCTGTGGGTGCGGTGCCTGGCTTGGTTGTGGCTATGACTTCTTCATAACGTGACACGGCCAAATACGTGCTGGCAACCCCGTGATAGCCATCGTCACGGAGCGGTCCCACGTGAAAGGAGGCGTTAATTTTCCCCGGAGCTCTCACTCTGAGCGTGCGTGGCGCAACGGCAAAGAGCGGGTCTCTGCCAAACTCGTCCTCGTTAGCGGTGTTTATGTTTGCCTTGTTCAATGGGTCCATGGGCTATGCCGTGAAGGGTATCTTGGCTTCGGCGATGCGGGCAAACGCGGCAACGTCAATGACTTCGCCACGGGCACTAGGATCCACCCCGGCCACGCGCAAATACGATTCGGCCGCAGCTGCACTGCCAGCCCAGCCAGCTAGTGCTGCACGCAGGGTTTTGCGACGTTGGGCAAACGCTGCGTCAATCACGGCAAACACTTCAGCACGGGATGCGCGGGTGACCGGTGGGTCGTGGCGAGTGAAGGCGACAAGTCCTGAAGAGATCTTCGGTGCTGGCCAGAACACATTCATGCCAATGACTCCGGCCTTGCGCATTTGCGAATACCACGCGCCTTTCACGGAAGGAACCCCATACGTTTTGGAGCCCGGTCCTGCCACCATCCTGTCTGCCACCTCGTCCTGAACCATGACAAGCCCGTGACGCAATGAAGGGAAATTCTCCAGCAGGTGTAGCACCACCGGCACTGCCACGTTGTACGGCAGGTTGGCGACGAGGGCCGTAGGCTCACCGGGAAGTTCGGTGATACGCATGGCATCGGAGAGCACCACTTCTAAGTTCCCCGCTAGTTCGGGGCGGAATGCGGCAACGGTTGACGGTAGTTTAGCCGCCAGCACCGGGTCAATCTCAACGGCTACAACCCGGGCAGCTGCATCCAACAGGCCTAAGGTCAGCGAGCCCAGACCCGGCCCCACCTCAAGGACCGTCTCATTGGGGTCAACATTGGCGGCAGCGACAATGCGCCGGATGGTGTTGCCGTCAATGACAAAGTTTTGTCCCAGCGTTTTGGTGGGGCGCACACCAATCTCTTCCGCGAGGCGGCGAATTTCGGTTGCACCCAATAGGGGCTGGGTTGCGGGGCTGGGAGCGGGGGAGGTCACCCAATAATCGTAGCCGCTATTAACACAAGACTCCCCCGCCGCGGGAATCACGGCAGGGGAGCTGATGAATTATGTGCAGCTATTTACGGCTTTATTGCCGCACAGCTTTGTTACCGCACGGCTTTGTTACCGCACGGCGTGGGCACAGCCCCACGGGCCGAGACCTGCCTTGGCGTAGTAGGTGTTCGCCACGGCGATCTGCTGGGCTTTGGTAGCAAGGCTTGCATTGGGGGCGTACGCTCCGCCACCGTTGGCCATCCAGCTGCCGATGTCGAATTGCAGGCCGCCGTAGTATCCGTTACCGGTGTTGATTGACCAGTTGCCGGTGGACTCGCACTGAGCGATGGCATCCCACATGGCTTCGTTGGACATGGCCGGGGCTGGCGCACCGGTGGCAGCACCTTCAGCTGTCGGGGCAGCCTTGGGTGCCGGGCGTTCCTTGGAACCCACAGAAATCTTGGCGGCTACTGGTTCCTGCACAACTTTCGAGCCTGTTTCGGTCCGGCTAACAACCACGCCGTCAACTGTGACCGTACGGAAAGTCTTCTCCAGGGAGCCTGGGACTCCTTCAGCGAGGGTCTTCTTTTCATCCTTGAACATCTTCGCGTCAACGCTCTCCACAGTCTCGAAAGGAACGGACTCGGTTTCGTTGGCGGTTCCGGCGGTGTCAACGCGGGTGACCTTAACAACCATGTTCTCCACCACAGGGGCGGTGCTGGGTGCAGAGAGTTGGTCAGTTTCTGCCAGGCTCACGCCTACTTCATCCAGGAAGTGCGAAACGTTTTGCGCTGTAGTCGTTGCAACGGTTTTTTTACCGTCTGCCACAAGCGTGACCTGCTTGGGGGTGATGATGCTGATGTCATCAGAGCTGGCGATCAGTGCATCTGCCGGTACGGAGATACTGGCGTTGGCGGCGATGCCCAACTGGCTGATCAACCCGCTGATCTTGTTTGAGGTGGTGGTAACAGTTTGTTCTGCGCCATCCAGGCTCACCGTGATGTCCTTGGCCGTGTTGACGGTGATTGTGTCCCCGTCTTTTACTGCAACCGCAAGGCTGGGGGTGACGTGATCTGCCCCGGCAACGCTGACGTCTGCGCCCTTGAGTACGTCAGCAACCGAACCACCAAAGGCCCGTACTGAACTACTCTGGCCGTCCACCACAAGGGTGACGGACTTGTTTGCAGTGACAAAGGCCATCAGACCTGCCACGAGGGCTAGTGCGACTGCGGCCTGGCACGCAAGCTTCAGATAGCTCAATTTGCCATTGACGGTAAGGAATGAAAACACGGGTTCCCGTAACTACTAGAGCATCCGGGCACGGAGAAGAAGCGAACAATTCGCCGCTTGTTTTCCGCCGACTTAAAGCACGGACTGAAGCGCCAAATTGTTCTTTCGAACGTTTTCCCACAGATCCATTGTGAACGGAAGGATCGTGCGGTATTTCATCCGTTGGTCTTCCCCGACCACGGCTAATAGTCCCTCAGCGTAACCTAAATGTGACCTTTTGGACAAGGCTTGGTAACGGTGGAGTGATAAATGCTACATTCTCAATCGGCCCATGATCCGTAAACGGACTCGGTGTTTCTGCGCAGGAGTTGGCACATGTCAGTCAGCTCAGTCTCCAGTAACTGTGCCATGGTTTGCACCGTGTACGGCAGCATATAGCTGGCATTGGGGCGCCCGCGGAAGGGATGTGGAGTTAAGAACGGTGCGTCAGTTTCGGCCAACAAAAGGGCTGGATCCGCCACCACAAGTGCTTCGCGCAAGTTGTGGGCGTTCTTGAACGTCACGGTGCCTGAAAATGACATGTACCAGCCATTTTCGTTACAAATTTTTGCCAGCTCAGCGTCTCCTGAGAAGCAATGAAAGACAAGCCGCGATGGCGCACCCACTTCCCGCAATATGTTCAGCACATCCGTGTGCGCGTCACGGCAGTGGATCTGTAAAGCAAGGCCCCGTTGCTTTGCAATCTCCAGGTGTCCACGAAATGAATGGTGCTGGGCGGGCAGACCATCCTCGGGCGTCCTAAAATAGTCAAGTCCCGTTTCCCCGATGGCGCGAATCCGGGGATGAGCGGCCAGCGCATCAATCTCCACCAGCGCCTCATCCAGGGTGCCAGCCTGCGCCAGCTCCGGTGCATCGTTGGGGTGGATTGCCACAGCACCAAGCAGGCGTGGGTCAGCATCAACGGCGGCAACGGTGAAGCGAGACGAGGGCAAGTCACAGCCCACCTGCACGGCGCCGGCAATGCCAACAGCTTCGGCCGCATCAAGGGCCGCCTGCAGCTCTATTGGAGAGTCGCCAAAATCAAAATGCGTGTGGTTGTCATACACGGGCACGGGCAGTGCTGGCGGAGCCGGAGCAAAGGCACCCCGCTGGGCACCGCCGTCGTGCTTAAGCATTTCGGGGCGGTAAGGGCGGGGAACCTCGTCAGTGCACATGGTTGCCCACTTTACCGGGCAGCTGGGGAACTGCAGGGACTTTTCCTGCCCGGGTGCCGCCAAAAAGTTCTCAAGCTAGTAGCGTAGGTCACAGTACTCGGATGCATTTTGCGTCCGGCAGCAACATGAAGGGTGGAGCATGCACCAGCAGGAGACATTGTTGACGCTCGACGGCGCGGGCACGGCGCGGCGGAAACCACCACCTTTTGGTTCCCCCGGCACAGCAGGCTCCTCCGCAACAGGAGGAGAAGCGGAACGGACAGCGGTCATGGAAGCGGAGATTTTCCTGCAGCTGAGCGAAAAAATTATGGCCGCCATGAACACTGTCATTGACGGCAAGGAAGAGTCGGTTCGCCTCTCCTTGACCGTGCTCCTGGCAGGAGGACACCTGCTGCTTGAAGACGTGCCGGGCGTGGGAAAAACTCTGCTGGCAAAGACCCTGGCACGGACGGTTGACTGCTCCGTGGCAAGGATCCAATTCACCCCGGACCTGCTGCCCAGCGACATTACAGGGGTGTCAATTTTCAACCAATCCTCCCAAGTATTCGAGTTCCGTCCCGGCGCCATTTTTGCCAATATTGTGATTGGTGACGAGATTAACCGGGCGTCGGCCAAGACCCAGTCCGCTCTTCTTGAATCGATGGCTGAACACCAAGTCAGTGTTGACGGCACAACCTATACTTTGCAGACACCGTTCATGGTGATTGCCACGCAAAATCCCATTGAGATGGAGGGGACGTATCCGCTCCCTGAGGCCCAGCGTGACAGGTTTATGGCTCGGATCTCCATGGGCTATCCCGACACTGTGGCCGAACTTGCCATGCTGGAAACTCACCAGTCGGTGAACCCGCTTGACTCCGTCCAGGCCGTTGTCACGGAGGACCAGATTGCGGCGATGATCGAGTCCGTTGCCGCCGTCCATGTCTCCCCGGCGGTGCGTGCGTACACAGTGGCTCTGGGTCAGGCAACCAGGAACAGCGCCGATTTGCGCCTGGGTGCCAGTCCGCGAGCGCTACTTCAACTTTTGCGGGCAGCCAAAGCGGCGGCAGCCCTGCGTGGACGTGGTTTTGTGCTTCCGGATGACATCCGTAACCTTGTTCAGCCTGTTCTGGGACACCGTCTGCTCCTTGAGCGCAGCGCTGCTAGCCAAGGTCTCACGGTAGAGGCCGTGATCCAAGAACTGCTGGCAACGGTGCCGGTGCCGGGTGGGGCGGGCTCTAGTGGGGCTGCTTCTGGCGGGGCGTCTGGAAGCCCTGGAACTACTGGGGGCAGACCGGGCAGGCGCGCCGTGAAGGACGCCTGGAACCGGTAGAGTCAGGTGTTTTCGCTGCGTTTCTTCCGCCCCCGTGGCTGGCTGCTTCTTGGCTTTGGTGCACTGGCCTTGTTGCTGGCCGTTGTTCTGGGCCGTCGTGACCTCTTGAATATTTCTGTGTTTTGTTTTGCTTTGCCGGTGCTTGCTTTGGCAGCACTGCACTTGAGTAGGCCCGGTATCACAGTGAAGCGCACCCTTTACCCGGCACTGGGCCGTGTGGGTACCCCCGTTGACGTCGACTTGGACGTGCACGGACGCAGTCCGGGGGGCTCACGCACGCGTTTAGCGGAGGAATTGCCGTTTAGTTTCCGTGACACCCCAACCTTCAGCCACCCGGATCCCGTTGTCCCCAAAGGGTTGCTTAGTAGGTACCACTACACACTGCACCCGTCCCACCGCGGCGTGTTCACCATTGGTCCGCTGCGGGGTGATTTCGCCGACCCTTTTGATGTGGCGCTTCTGCCCCGGATGTTGGACGCGGGCATAGCGCTCACAATTGCCCCGGCGGCTGTGGAACTGCCCACGATTTCCATCACCGATGGCAGTGGCCAGGATGGTTCACGGAGCACCATTGAACGTGCTCACGCCAGCTACGATGACGCCCTGATGCGCGAATACCGCCACGGCGACTCTCTGCGGCGCGTGCACTGGCCAGTCACCGCCAGACAAGGCAAGTTGATGGTGCGTGCAGAAGAATCCGTCACCACCCCCGAAGCGGTTCTGCTCCTTGACCGCCAGGCCCTCGCTTTTGAGAGCAACAACAGAGCCACAGGGCTATCCCAGACGGGGCTGCCACAGATGGCTGGGCGCAGCACAGTGGTCCTGCCCCAGCTACTAACGTCGGTGACTTTTGAGCGCGCCGTTATCGCCTCACTCTCTGTTGCCACACACTTATTGGAACGCAATTACGCACTGCGCATTCTTGATCAGGAGGGTATGCCCGGGTTTGCTTCCTCCGCCTCTGCCGTATCCCCTGACCGTGAAGAATTCAACGGGATCGACGGGATTTTGGATGTTGCCACCGCGCTGGCGGCCTTGGAACTTGCCGAACCTGCGCCAACAAGCGGGTCGTCCCCTTCAGCCCAGTTCGCGGCGGCCCAGCCGGCGGCGGCCAAGTTCGCGGCGGCCCAGCCGGCGGCGGCAGTGGGCGCACGGGCCGGGCGCATCCCCTACGGCGATGCGCTAGTTCACAAGCTGCGCCAGGGCAGAAAAAGTGGACCGTTGGTGGCTGTGACGGGTTTGCTGGAAAAGACGGATGCCCTGTTGCTGGCAGGGTTGGCTGAATCCTCACAAAGCGCCCACGCCATTGTGGTGTGCCAGGACGCTGAGCAGGTGCACGACGCTGTGGATGTTTTGCGTGCTGCCGGCTGGCAGGTTGCCACCCTGACTCCGGATAAATCCCTGCTGCAGACGTGGCTGGAGCTGGATCAGCATTCTCCGGGGACACGGAGGTTTTCGTGAGCGGGACTCTCCAAGACAGGAGCCCTTCCATGCCAGAGTACGACGGCGGCGGGCGGGCTGGAATCCACTCGGCACGAGGAATCCTGCGCGAGCCCCGGACGGGATCTGCGCGCTGGGTGTTGGCTGTGGCGGTATTTGGCGCCGTGATGGGTGCGGCGCTGGCTTTGGACGGGGTGCTGCTGAACCTGCGGTGGCTGCCGCAGGCCGCTTTCGTGGTTGGCGGGACGTTATTGATTCCGGCCCTCTTACGCAAGTATCCGGTGCTGGGCCCCTACGCACCGTTGGGGGCATTGGCCGGCTGGTTCATGTCCCTGACGCTGATCTTCTTCCCAACAACTGCTGTGTTGGGGGTGTTCCCAACAACGAACACCGTGAAGGCAGCACTTCAGTTGGCTTCTGAATCCTCCACAGTGATCACAACCCACAACACGCCGGTTCCTGCCGTGGTGCCAATCGTTTTTTTGATCTGCGCCGGTTTGGGCTTTGCCGCGCTTCTGATCGATACACTTGCCATCACTGTGGCCATGCCTGCGACCAGCTCGTTGGGGCTGGTCCTGATTCTGCTTCCTGCGGCGCTGACAACAAAAACTGGTATTGGGACCATGGGTTTTATTGGGGCCGGAACTGGATTCTTACTGATTTTGGGGTGTTGCCGCTGGTATGCGCCGGAGGGAAAATTAAGGACGGGGACCGCCTCGATTGCCAGCGGAACACTGTCCAAGGCTGCCGTTTTGGGTGGGGCAGTGGTACTCCTTATGAGCTTTGGGACTGCTCTCATTCCTGGGTTCGCCGAAGGATCTTTTCCGCAGGGTTCACGGGTTGACGGGACCGGCGGAACTACTCGGCTCGATCCAATGATTTCATTGGGCGAAGATCTACGCTCCCAGTCCACACAGGTTAGTTTGACTTACTTAAGCAACACCGACGCACCCGAGTATCTGCGGTTGAGCACTCTGGAAGACTTTACGGGGAAGGCGTGGGAGCCCTCGGAGTTCCCCGACGGACTTGAGGCCACTCTTTCCGACCTGGCCCCAGCATTAGGGCCTTCTCCTGCCATCCCTGTGAGCAAAACGGTGACGAAGATTTCAATTGCAAGCCTGGCCGGTGACTGGCTGCCCACACCATTTTCTGCCACAGAGGTTCAGGAGCTCAGTGGAAAATGGTTGTGGAACCCGTCAACGCAAACATTCAAAGCCCAAGGTTCCTCAACCTCCGAGCAGGTTTACTTGGTACGCAGTGAGATGCCTGCGCTGACTCCCGCTTTACTAAACGCCGCGACAGAAACCCCCAGCGCCGAATTGGACCCGATTTATACGCAGCTGCCACGGAACGTGCCCAAACTGCTCTCCAGCACCGCTTTCACGGTGGCCGGTTCGGCGGCCACCCCGTACGCCAAAGCCATGGCCCTGCAAGACTTCCTGCGGGCCGGTGATTTCACCTACAGTTTGAGCACTCCCGTTGCTGAAGACTATGACGGCTCAGGCATGGAGGTCCTCGCCAAGTTCCTGGAGGCCAAGGCGGGATACTGCGTGCATTTCTCCGCAGCTATGGCCGTCATGGCACGTGAGCTGGGGATCCCTTCACGTATTGCTGTGGGATATGCTCCCGGGACCAGAACTGCCAGCGTCAGCGAGTTCGACGGCCAGAAACTGTTGGGTTATGAGGCCACCGGAGCGGACGCCCACGCCTGGCCCGAACTTTATTTTGAGGGTCTGGGCTGGGTCCCCTTTGAACCGACTCCGTCCCGTGGCAACGTACCGGCCTATGCCCAGGAGGAGAGCACCCCGGGTACATCGGCTGTTGAACCGGCCATTCCCACTGAGGAAGCGGTCAACCCGAGCGCCTCACCAATCCCAAGCAAAGCTCCCACAGCAACCAGTGGCGCTTCCGCTGCCAACGATGGCCTCGGTCAATGGTTGCAAGCGGCAGGGTTTCTTTTGGTGATCCTCCTCCTGCTGGCGGTGCCTGCCTTAGCTCGTCTAGTTCTCCGACGACGGCGGCTGGCCCAAGTACGCGGGGCTGGTTCCGGTACTGCACTAAGGTCTGGAGCATCAGCGGAGGTTCTTGCGTGGCGTGAATTGCTGGCTGCGGCAGTTGATTTTGGCTACAAGGGGGATCCGGCGCTGACACCTGCCCTGCATGCGGCACATATTTCCAAGCTGTTGGGTTCCCCCACCCCCGCTGGACTCGCCCTGGTCCTGCACGCATATGAACAACGTGTTTACGGGCACGATTCTGCGCAATCCGCCGGTGCAGCGATCATCGGCCGCGATGATCTGGCAGATGCTGTGGAGGCCCTCCTTGAGGCGTTGCTTACTAACGCCACGCTATGGGGACGAGTTCGCGCAGTGGTGATCCCGGCGTCGCTCATCCACCGCCCCTATCAACGCTCGCTCACTTAACGTCGAGAAACACAGAACGCTCCTTCACTAGGTGAAGGAGCGTTCTGTAAAACCCAGCATAAACTGTAGGAGGGTCGAGGGGTTAGAGCTTGTTCGGGTTCGGGAAGCCAATGTACTGCGTGTACTGGTACTCCTCGATTCCCTCCGTGCTTCCTTCACGGCCAAGGCCGGACTGCTTGACGCCGCCAAACGGCGCCGCGGCGTTGGAGATGACGCCAGCGTTTAGACCCATCATCCCGGTCTCAATCCGGTTAGCCATGCGGAGTCCACGATTATGATCCTTGGTGAACACGTACGCGACAAGGCCATATTCGGTGGCATTGGCCAAAGCGACTGCCTCATCCTCGTTCTTGAAAGTGACAATCGGGGCCACCGGGCCGAAAATTTCTTCGGTCAGGATGCTCGAACTAGGTGATACACCCTGCAGGACGGTGGGCTGGTAGAAGTAACCTGCTCCATCAACCGGCGCACCGCCCACAAGCGCTGTAGCGCCCTGGGCCACCGCGTCACTGACCAAGGAGTGAACCTTGTCCCGACTCTTGGCATCAATGAGCGGGCCAAGCGTGGTGGCAGACTCCGTGCCGCGACCAATGGTCATGGCAGTCATCTTCGCGGCGAACTTCTTCGCGAATTCACCGGCAATGGACTCGTGCACCAGGAAACGGTTGGCCGCTGTGCAGGCCTCGCCCATGTTGCGCATCTTGGCAGCCATTGCTCCCTCAACTGCGGCATCTAGATCGGCATCCTCGAAGACCACGAAAGGTGCGTTGCCGCCCAATTCCATAGAGGTGCGCAAAACGTTGGTTGATGCATCCGCCAGTAGGCGCTTACCTACCGGGGTGGAGCCTGTAAAGGAGAGCTTGCGTAAGCGTGAATCCTTGATCAGCGGGCCCGTGACACCCCCGGCGTCGGAGGTGGAGATCACGTTCAGCACTCCGGCTGGCAGGCCAGCATCACTGAGCACCTGAGCAAAAAGCAGGCTCGTCAACGGAGTCAGGTTGGCGGGTTTGAGCACCATTGTGCAACCGGCAGCGATCGCCGGGGCGATCTTGCGGGTCGCCATGGCCAGCGGAAAGTTCCATGGCGTGATCAGCAGGCACGGGCCCACCGGCTTTTTTTGCACCAGGATCTGCTGTGTGCCCTCGGGGTTGCCGGAGTATCGGCCAAAGGAGCGCACAGCCTCCTCGGAGAACCAACGCAGGAATTCGGCGCCGTACTTCACTTCGCCTTGAGCCTCAGCCAGCGGCTTGCCCATTTCCAACGTCATCAGGAGCGCAAAGTCATCAGCGCGCTCCATCACCATGTCAAAGGCGCGGCGCAGAATTTCTCCACGCTCGCGAGGGGCTGTGGCTGCCCAGTCATCCTGGGCGGCAACGGCTGCATCCAGAGCGGCAGCGCCATCCTCCGCAGAGGCGTCAGCAATTTCAAGGAGCACCTTGCCGGTGGCAGGATCCTCGACCTTGAAGGTTTTGCCCGAAGCTGCGCTGCGCCACTGACCATTGATCAGCAATCCAGTCGGAACACTTGCCAGCAAGGTGCTTTCGCGCTCATTGAGGTCGGTGGCAGTTTTCGCAGTCATAGGGACTCCTTTGTCAGGTGCTTGTCATGTACTTGTCTTGTGCTTGTCACGTGCTTGTCTTGTGCCGCTGCCATGGAGCTTGCCCGCCGCGTAGATCCAGCTGACTTAGTAGATCCAGCTGGCTCATCCGGTGAAGTTTTGCTGTTTTCCATGGACGTGCGGCGCAGAATGCGGCTTTTAGCTCACGCTAGTTCCCGTTACCCAAAAATGTCTACGCTTACACGCACTGCAGACGGGAGTTTTGCTGTGCAACTGCACAAAGCGGCCGCACCCTGCGTGCAAGTGCTACCGGCATCGCTAACCCCGGTTCCGCCGTCGCCCGCTATTTGCCACGTGCTGCCAGCACGGCGCTGTACAGCTCGCGTTTACTGACGTGTTCGTCATGGGCGATCACCGCAACAGCTTCCTTGAGCCGCATCCCTTGCGCAATAAGGGCATTCACGGCTGCCACCTGCTGCTCGGGTGTGATCGGGTCTGAATCGGGCGCACCCCCAACCACAATGGCAATTTCGCCACGGATCTGGGTGGTTTCGGCCCATTCAAGCAACCCCGACAGCGGCTTGCGGATAACCTCTTCGTACGTTTTGGTCATTTCGCGACAAACAGCTCCGTGCCGTGCGGGACCAAATGCCGTGTGCAGCGCACGCAGCATTGCTTCAAGGCGGTGCGGTGCTTCGAAGAAGACCATGGTGCGTTTTTCAACGGCCAGATCGTGCAATCTGCTGGCGCGTTCACCGGATTTACGTGGCAAAAAACCCTCAAAACAAAACCTGTCAGTGGGCAACCCGGACAATGCCAACGCCGTCAGCACAGCCGACGGTCCGGGTGCGGCGGTGACTTTGACACCCGCTTCAACCGCCGCACTGACAAGCCGGAACCCCGGATCGGACACTGATGGCATGCCGGCGTCGGTGACCATGACAAGGGTTTTTCCACTTTGCACCTGGGTCAGGAGCTCACCGGTCTTAGTGGCTTCGTTGTGTTCGTGATAGCTGATGATCTGCCCGCCAACCTTGATACCCAAGCTTGTCACCAGACGGTGCAGCCGGCGGGTGTCCTCAGCCGCAACAATGTCAGCGCCTTCCAACCACGCGATGAGACGGGCGGAAGCGTCCCCCATGTTTCCAATGGGCGTTGCTGCCAGCACAATGTAACCCTCCCCCGGCTTGGCAGTTGGGGCAAGACTTGAGTCAAGGGGTTCATCGGCTTGTTCAGCGGCCTGTTCTGCGGTGTCGAGCTCGGTGCCAAAGTCATCTTCCATAACACCAGCGTAGTGGGCTGCGGCAGTGAGAGCCCACTTAGGTAGCATTGGCTGGGTGCACCCCGATTCTGTTCTACCCCAACCCCTCGATGCGAGCAACCACGTACCCAAAGGCCCAAACGCATCCCGCTCAAGCGCCCCCAAGCATGCATCCAAAGGCTCTGACCGGGCCACCGGTTGGGTGCCGCAGCAGGATGCACGTCGGAGCTGGATCCAAGATCCGGGCGTTGCCTTCAGCCGCTCAAGCTTGCGTGCCAGACTTCTCGGGGTTCGCTGGGCCACCCCTCCCGGCATGCGCCTGTGGTTTTGGCTTGCCCCCGCACTGACCGCCCTCATTGGCGGCGTCCTGCGATTCGTGCGCCTGGGCCAACCACCGTCACTGGTTTTTGACGAGACTTACTATGTCAAGGACGCCTACAGCTATCTGCAAAGTGGCTACGAACGCAATTGGGCGGAAAAAGCCAACGATCTGTTCAATCAGGGTATTTTCTCCAGCATAGAAAGCACCGCCGAATACGTTGTACACCCTCCCGTGGGCAAATGGATGATTGCCTTTGGAATGTGGATTTTCGGTCCGGATAACACTTTCGGTTGGCGATTCACGGCAGCACTTGTGGGAACCATCTCCATCTTTATTCTTGCTCTCATCGCCCAAAAAATGTTCCGCTCAAGCATTCTTGGGGCTATGGCAGGCCTTCTCTTTGCCATCGACGGGCACGCCATCGTCTTGTCCCGGACCTCACTGCTTGATATTTTCGTCATGTTCTTTGCCCTTCTGGGCTTTGGCGCGCTTTTGTTGGATAGGGATGACGGACGACGCCGGCTGGCAGCCAAGCTGGCCTCCCTCACCGGTGCTGATGGCCTGATCCCGGCGAAGAAATTGCTGTACGGACCCTTGCTGGGCATCCGGTGGTGGCGTCTGGCTGCCGGAGTGTCCCTGGGTTTATGTATTGGCACCAAGTGGTCAGGGCTTTTCTTCCTCGCTGCTTTTGGGCTTATGAGCGTCATTTGGGACATGAACGCCCGCCGTATTGCTGGCATCAAGTACTGGGTACTGGGAGCTGTCTGGAAAGATGGCATTTTCGCCTTCATCAGCATGGTGCCCGTAGCAGCTCTCACGTATCTGGCCACATGGACGGGTTGGTTCATGTCCAAGGATGCCTACGACAGGAACTGGGCTGCGGAAAATCCGGCTGGTCCGTGGGGTTGGATCCCGGACTCCCTACGCTCCTTGTGGCACTATCACTCGACGGCGTATAACTTCCACACCGGGCTGGGCTCAGATCATCCCTACAAAGCCAACGCCTGGTCCTGGCTAGTGATGGGCAGGCCAACCTCGTTCTACGTCCAGAATTATGAGAACGGGGAAGCCGGCTGCGCGGTGGATAAGTGCACAGCCGCCATCACAAGTATTGGCAACCCGCTCATCTGGTGGGGTGGCTCCCTGGCCATCCTCTTTCTCATCGGCGTGTGGGTTGCCAAACGTGACTGGCGCGCCGGAGCCATTCTGCTAGGTTTCGCAGCGGGATTCCTGCCATGGATTTTTTATCCGCTACGCACCATCTTTTTCTTCTACGCCATCGCCTATGAACCATTCATGATTTTGGCGATCGTCATGGTCTTGGGAATGTTGATGGGCAAGGTTGGGGACCCTCTGTGGCGTCGCGCCCAGGGTGCCGTTATTGTTGCCATCTTCATTGTTCTTGCCGTGGCTGTCAGTGCTTTCTTCTACCCCATTTGGGCCGGTGAAATCATTCCCCAAGAGTATTGGCGCCAACACATGTGGCTTCCCAGCTGGATCTAGCTGGACCGAACTGGATCTAGCCGTATCCAGCAGGATTCAGCAGGGTCCAGCAGGGTCCAGCAGGGTCCAGCAGGGAGCTGGCTACCGCGGGTCGAGGCGTGGCAGGCAATGATGAAGCATGCCAAGTTCCGCCGCCATGGCCTGCGCGGAAAGTTCCGGGCTGATAGTGCCTTGCATCCGCAAAATATCGATGGCCTTGTGTAGGTCAGCGCGGAGTGATTCCTGAGCTGTTTGTGGCAGCGAGGCAACAGCCACACGCATGTTTTCGGTCCAGATAAAGTCACTTTCCAGGGACTGCGCGGCACGCTTTGCGAACGGTCCAGGTGACTCATGTAAGTCATTGGAGAGAAAGTTGATCAGGACTGCTAAGACGATGGCAAGGATTGTTGGAACCAACCAAATTTCCCAAGCGGGAGGCTGCTGGCGTACTCCAATTGTCAGTATTCCAGCCAGGGTCAGCACGCCAAGAATGATGGTTCCCCCCGCAATACTTTTATCATCAGCACCACCGACACCATTGCGCAACGCACGCCGAAGAAGTGTTCCCAGCTGGACTAGGGTGCTCACGATCATGGCCACACCTGCGACGGGAATTGCCTGCGCCCCGTCAACGTCCTCTACGCCGAAAGGATCCCCCGCAAGCGTCGCAAGGCCCCAAATCGGTGCCCACATGATGGCAAGACCAATAGGGCACGAAATGGCAATGACCAGTCCGGAGACGATCCCAAACGCTCGCCCCTGCATCCGTACCTCATCCGCCGCAGGCCCCAGAAGCGAAAGAACTGCCCGATGCTCACGGAAAACGTGCGCTTCAAGTTCATCCCAATGGATTCGAGCCCCTCGCGGAAGCTCCCGAACCCAGTCAACGGCGCTGAGCGCACCCCGGCTCATATCCCTGGCCCTAGACTGAGCGCCGGCCCGGCCGTTGGGCCGCACCCACGGCTAAGCGGCGGTCCTTGGTGGGCCAGGTGAAAGCCAAGGTCAAAGAGGAGACAACCAGAACAAATACTCCGATAAATATGCCCGCGTCCATCCAGAACTGGCTTGGGAACAATCGGATCAATGTGTCATCGGTATAGAAAGTCCAGGTGCCGTCGGCAAAGAATATTCGGTGGAACTCTGTGAAGAACTGTTCCCAACCGGTCACAGCAAGTACACCCAGAGCCAGTATCAAGGCCAGCGTTGCAATGGAGCCGGCAAACAGGGCACGCCGAATCCCGCCAACACTGCGTCCGGCAAGGTACACCATGCCGATGACCATGATCACCGCCAGGACAAGACCGGCCAAGAACGCCATGACAATGACACCCTTGACATCGGCCATATGGCCAACCTCTCTTGTCAGGAACAAGGGATTGCCAAGGTTATTGACAAGGTCACCCAAGTACCGCGGTGGGGAAAAATTAAGCAAATAATCGATGGTGTAGGAACCGTAGGTCATCCGGTCCTCAGTGCTGAAACCAAAAGAATCGGCAGGGAAACCCGGGCGGTGATACTCAACCCAGAGAAAGACTGAGGAGGTGACCAACCGTATTGAGAGAACAAGCAAAACGATCGGATAAAACACCGCGATCAACACCTGAAAAACGCGTGTCAACACCGGTTTGGTGTTGGCGGCCCTATCCATGGCGGCCTGTCGCTTGGCCATCTCCTGCGTCCGCGTACGCGCCGTGGTCATGCTGTTGGGGGCTGCCTCGAGGTCAGCACTTGTATCCACCTCGTTGCTGTCCTGTGTCAGGTCCGCGGCAATCTCGTCATCACTGGGTAACCGCGGTAGCCTACCAGCCGCCCGCATGGGCTCGGCCGCGTCGTCGACCCTGATCTTGGTACTGGAAGCACGTGAGGATGAGGAGCCCGAATCCGGTAACGAAGCTGCTCGGCGCGGACCGCCCTTTTGCGTGACAATAGAAGGCCCAGCTGTCGCAGCGGTATCAGCCACGGCCGCTGTTTCAGCAGTCCCTGTGGCATCCGCTATTTCCACCTTGCTGGCAGGTTCGCCAACACGCTCCGACGGAGTCGTTTTCGGTGCAGCGTTGTGGGCTGAGTCCTGGGGCTTTGAATTCTCGGTCACAAGTCGAAAGGATACCGGCCGGGCCGCACGTCGTGGCACTGCCACCCCGCGTCGATGCCAAAATGTCACCAGATGTCCAGTTCAAGCACAGCAAATCAGCGTGCTTTGGGTGGGACCTTGCCTTGGAGCCCGCCGGCTCCCATGTTGTTGCATCCCAGTTGTTGCATCCCAGTTGTTGCATCACACAGTCGTTTCATCACACACCGTGCCCGCTGAGGAGTGGGGAGATCCGTCCCAGGCGTCAAGAAAGTTTGTTCCCCGCGTTGGCGAGCCTGTTCCACTACACAGGCGGTTCTGACGGTGGCTCGTGGTCAATGCCCAACGGGATGGGACGTTTGGCTGAGAATCCGCTGCTCGGTGATTGGTGGCGGATACTGCCAATGACCCAGGGCATAAGATATTCGCGTGCCCAAAGCACATCGCCGGCACGGGCCTCGCGCCACCTTTTCTCCGGCAACGGCTTGGGCAGCAGCGGCATCAACGAATGTGGCACGTTGAGCGTTTCAAGCACCATGGCTGCCACCGCGTGATGTCCCAAGGAGGACGGGTGCAGCCGATCCCGGCTCCACATTCGTGGATCATGTAGTTCAGTCATGGCCCACAAGTCGGCAATCACGGCGTCGTAGTGTTTGGCAATACCACGCAAGTTCTCGTTATATACGGCGATCTTTGTGCGGAACTGTCCCAGTACCGTGGACCGACCCGAGTCAGGGCCAACAAATATAAGTACCTGCATACCCTGACCTTTTAAAAGTCCCACGGCTCCGGCCAAAATTTCTGCCAACTTATCGGGATCGGCGCCCGCATGCAAAAGGTCATTGCCACCAGCCTGAAGAGAAACCAGATCCGGTTTCAATGCCAATGCCTGGCCTATTTGAGAATCAAGAACCTCTTGAAGCACCTGCCCACGAACTGCCAGGTTGGCGTAAGCGAATTCAGGTACTCCCACGCTGAGTTCTTCGGCCACACGATCAGCCCAACCCCGGTAATCACCTGGGCTGTTTGGCTGCGGATCATCAATCCCCTCGGTAAAGGAATCGCCAACGGCCACGAACCTTCTATAGGGGTGGGGCGGCAGATAAAGTTTAGGTGGCTGCTCTGTGGGCTGCCCATCCTCTTCACTTTTCGCTGCCTGAAGATCCATACACCCATACTCCACCCAATTCGCAGTCTGTGGGAGGGGCCGGCGGGCAACAGCGCAAGTCTCAGACTGAGCGCACGGAGGCTCCGGCGTCGTCCGCGTCAAGGTCACCGCTCTCCCCCGCCCGCACAGCCCGGCCACCAAGGATCAGCGTGTAGGCCCAGTACGCGGCAAGGACCAGCGCGCCAATGGCGATTTTAGCCCAGACCGGCAGGGAGCTGGGGGTGACGTACGCTTCCACCAGGCCCGAGACAAACAGCACCAGCACCAGGCCCGCAGCAACCGTGATCAGCGAACGCCCCTCCTTCGCCAGCGAATCCAGCCTGGTCCGCGGGCCCGGACTCACCCAGGACCAAAAGATCCGCAGCCCGGCCGCGGCGGCGATAAAGATTGACGTCAGCTCCATCAACCCGTGCGGCAAAATATAGCTGAAGAACACATCCCCGCGGTCAAAGGCGAACATGACGCCCGCGCTCATGCCAATGCTCTGGGCGTTCATGAAAATTGAGTACGGGATGAAGACTCCGGTGATGCCAAACGCCACACACTGGGCGGCAATCCACGCATTGTTGGTCCACACGGCCCCCGCAAATGAGGCAGCGGGGTTCTCCGAGTAGTAGTTCACAAAGTCTTTATCAACCAACTGTTGAAGCTGGCGATCACTGCCCAAAGCCGCCATCACGCCAGGATTTCCCGCGGTCCACAGCGCAAACAGCGAGCCTATGAGGACAAAGACCGCACCAACGATCAGTGTCAGCCACCGCAGCCGGTAAAAAGCAGCTGGCAAGGAGATGACAAAAAAGCGGGCTGTATCTACGAAGAAGTTCGATTTTGCGCCCGTGAAACGAGTCCGCGCATTGGCCAGAGTGGCCGATAACGACGCCGACAGTGCGCTCTCCGCCGCCACCGAGCGGATCAGTGAAAGCTGAGCTGAGACGCTTTGGTAAAGCTCCAACAACTCCTCGGCCTCAGCACCGCTCAGGCGCCGTTTTCGGGCAAGCACTTTCAGGCGCTCCCACTGCGGGGCGTGCACTGTTGTATAGGCATCCATGTCCATCCGACCCAGCCTATCGCTCGCAGAGCCCACAGCGTGGATAGACTGTTTTTATGTCCGCAATTATCACCGGTGAAGCCGTTGTCCTCGAGCTTCGGCCCGCAACTTTTGCTGCCCGCTCCCTCGCCACGGCCATCGACGTTACGGTCACGCTCATAGTTGGTTTGGGGCTGGTGCTACTTCTTGGCGCGCTACCGTTTCTGGTTGATTTTGCCGCGCTCCGAGCAATCGTCTTGGTGCTGGTAGTGACCCTGCTTGTGATTGTGCCCATCACAGTTGAGACCCTCAGCCGCGGGAAGTCGCTGGGGAAGCTTGCCATGGGCCTGCGCATAGTGCGGGACGACGGCGGATCCATCCGTTTCCGTCATGCCATGATCCGTGCGCTTTTGGCTGTGTTGGAGATTTATATGACGCTAGGTTCACTCGCTTGCCTTGTGTCGCTTTTCAACGAAAAATCCAAACGCTTGGGCGACATGCTGGCCGGGACTTACGCCATCCGTGACCGTTCGCCAAAGACCGTGCCGCTGCAAGTGGCGGTGGCACCTGAACTGGCTCAATGGGCAGCTCTATCAGATATTGGCCGCCTCCCCGACACGCTAGCGCGGCGTATCTCCATGTATCTAAGCCAGGGAGCGGCCATGGCTACCTCCTCACGCCATAGTCTTGGCGTGGAATTGGCGGAGGAGGCAAGCCGTTATGTGGCCCCGCTGCCGGCCCCGGGAACCGACCCAAGAGTCTTTTTATCGTCCTTGATTGCTGAACGCCGGGACCGCGAATTCAAACGAATGACACTAGCTGCCCAGAGGGCAAGCACAGTGCGTGCCCGGCTACAACGCCACGGTGTGCGCCACTAGAACTGCGTGCCGGAAGGCTCACTTGAGCTTTTTGCGCTCATCGAGAGGCGTACTGCTCAAATGGAATGTTCCAGTCTCCGAACCCGTCGGTAGGTGCAATAGTTTCATTCGGTGTGCCCACGGTGTGGACCAGGTCCCCGGCCCGCATGTTTTGGAACACCCAGCCCGCACCCTCAGCGGATAGGCCAATGCAGCCGTGTGAGAGGTTTGCAACCCCAAGATAGGGCATGGCGGATGCGGTGGCCTGGTGGATGAAAATACCACTCTTAGACAAGCGGGTGGCGAATTCAACATCGACTGAGCCGTAATCACCCGGGTCCCCTGGCTTCAAGCCAATGCTTGCAGCCTTGAAAGTTGCATACCGTTGTTTATCGGCTGTGACCACTATGTACCCGGAGGCTGAGGGGAATTCGGTATCACCCAAAGTAGCGCTAAAAGTCCGTGCAACCTTGTCATTGACCAGGATGCTCACGCTCATATTGGCTGCGTCAGCCTCCATCACCACCTTGTTGCCGATGTTGACGTTGTAGTTTTTGTTGAAGTTGGCGATCATCCCATTGCCAATATCGATCCCCAGCAACTTCATATCAACATTGACTTGTGAGTTGGCGGGCCAATAATCGGCCGCACGGTAACGAACCATCTGATCCGTGTACCACCTAAAAGCCCCTACTTGGCCAGTGCTGGTGGTGATCTTAATAGCGTTCTCGACGGCTTCCTTGTTCGCCACCGGTTCGCTGAAATTGAATTCCAGCGGCTGCCCAACGCCCACCGTTGAGCCGGCTCCCGGATACAGGATGGCGTCGGCCTCGTGTGAGGCAGGAACAGTGTTGAAGGTGCTCACTCGGTTGCTCTGATCGCCCTCCGGATTAACGACTGTAACGTCAAGGGTGTAAGCGGTGTCGAACTTAAGCGGAGTCTTTGAAGACCACTTGCTGCCGCTGGGATCTCGCTCCCCATCGATGACCTCACCGGTGGCGGTTTCCTTCAGGACAGCGTTATAAACTGTGCCGTTATCTACCACGGCCAAGACTTCCGAGACCGGGTTGACGAACGTTGCGTCCTTTTCAGGAGTCAGCACTACCGTGGCTGGTTCAGCCGCCACGGTAGGTGTGGGAGAGGCTTGGGCGCTTGTCGATGGCGCAGGAGCAGGAGCGCCCGTTGGTGTTGTACAACCAGCAACGCCCGTTGCAAGTCCAAAAACGACCAAGGAGACCAGCGCGATCCGCCACCCACGGCGGGGCGTCCGGCTCTCTTCCAACTCACCCATGCAAACTCCCCAATTCGGTGGACATATTCCACGATCGTCAACAGTGGCGCATGGCGCGCCAGCTTCCATTTTACGCCATATTCAGACGGATCCGAGCCTATATCACCTACACGGGCCAGTCGCAGGGTGCAATTGCCGCCTACAGCCCCACTGTTCCGCCATTTTTGATGTAGTGCAATTGTGCTTCCACAGAGAGCCGCGCGGCGGGCTCCAGATTCGCCGGTATGTCCCCGTAAACTACTGCACTTACCGCCTCAACTGAGGGCGTGCACCCGTTTTCTTTAGCCAAATATTCGACGGCGTTCCTCACCTGGGCAATCCGCTCACCCCTGTGGTTTTGATAGGCAAGAGCCGCCGCGGAGATATCAACCAAAACAGGTCCGTGCCCGGGCAGGCCTGCTACCGGGTTGCCTTCCGTGCCCTTTTCTTCGCCCCAGCTGCGCAACGTGGCGAGCGTGGTGAGGTAGTCCCCCAATGTTCCATCCGGGTAACAAATGACAGTGCTGGAGTTGCCAAGGATCGTGTCTCCAGTGAGCACCATCCGCTCGGTCCGCTGTCCCGGGTGCGCTGGCTGATCCGGGTGCGCTGGCTGGTCCGGGAGCTGCGGCAACTCTGCGGAAATGGCGAAACACACTGAGTCGCTGGTGTGACCTGGGGTGGCGAGTACTTCAATGGTGAGGCCCGCCGCCTGGATGAGCTCGCCGTCGTACAAGGGTTCTGAATTGTGGCAAAACTCCGCGCGGGCCGCGCGCACGGGCGCTCCCGTGAGTTCGTGCAGGGCGGCACTTCCATCGGTGTGGTCGCCATGGTGATGGGTGATAAGAATCAGCTCTACCGCACCGGTTGCGGCCAGCTGGGCCAAGTGAGAGTCCAGGTGCGGGCCAGGATCAACTACCACCAAAGCGGCGGATTCGGGGGCGGAAAGCACGTAAGAGTTCGTCCCGTCGAGAGTCATAGGCCCAGGGTTCTCAGCCCTCCGCCGTCGCGCAAGAGTTCCAATATCTTCCCAGCGAGTGCTCATCAGTTCCTAGTATCGGTAGTGGTTGGGCTTGTACGGTCCGGCCGGATCCAGGTCCAGGTACGAGGCTTGGTCCTCGCTTAGGACGCTCAGCTGCACACCCAGAGCGGCGAGGTGCAGTCGGGCAACCTTCTCGTCAAGGATCTTGGGCAGCACATAAACCTCTTTGGCATATTCGGAGGTTTTAGACTTGGTAAAGATCTCAATCTGAGCCATGACCTGGTTGGTGAAGGAATTGCTCATGACGAACGATGGATGCCCGGTGGCATTGCCCAAGTTCAGCAAACGCCCCTCGGATAAGACAATAATTGAGCGCTCCGCGGCGGATCCTGCGGCGAAGACCCATTCATGGACTTGCGGTTTGATCTCTACTTTTTCGGCGCCGTCGAGCTTGGCCAGGCCTGACACGTCAATCTCATTATCGAAGTGGCCCACGTTGCCAACAATGGCCTTATTTTTCATTTTGAGCATGTCAGCAGCCATGATGATGTCTCTGCCGCCGGTTGTTGTGATAAAAATATCGCCGTGGGTCAGCACCGTGGCCAGGGTTGTGACTTGGTAACCATCCATGGCCGCTTGCAGGGCGCAGATGGGATCGATTTCTGTGACGATGACCCGAGCGCCCTGTCCACGAAGCGCCTCGGCTGCCCCCTTGCCAACGTCACCGTAGCCGCAAACGACGGCCACTTTTCCTCCAATAAGCACATCCGTTGCACGCATGATCCCATCAGGCAAGGAATGCCGAATCCCATACTTGTTATCGAATTTCGACTTTGTCACCGAGTCATTGACATTGATGGCCGGGAAAAGCAGTTTATCTTCGGCCGCGAGCTGATACAGCCTGTGAACGCCCGTGGTAGTTTCTTCGGTGACCCCGTGGATCTCCGCGGCAATACGTGTCCATTTCAGCGGGTCGCCAGCGAGGCTCTCACGCAGAACCGAGAGGAACACAGCGCCTTCTTCAGACTCTTCCGCTGACGTAGGCGGAACTTTTCCGGCTGCCTCGAATGCGGCGCCCTTATGGACAAGCATGGTGGCGTCTCCGCCGTCGTCAAGGATCATGTTCGCACCCTTGGAGGGGTCAGCGTCGGCTCCAGGCCAGGTCAGAATCTGCTCAGCAGTCCACCAATACTCGGCCAAAGTCTCGCCTTTCCAGGCAAAGACCGGGACCCCTGTTGGACGCTGGGGACTGCCGCCGCCCACAACTACTGCGGCGGCCGCTTCATCCTGGGTGGAGAAGATATTGCAGGAGGCCCAGCGAACCTCGGCGCCCAGGGCCGTCAACGTTTCAATGAGCACAGCTGTTTGTACGGTCATATGCAAGGAGCCGGCAATGCGGGCACCGTGCAGTGGCAAGGTGTCCTTGTATTCCTCGCGCAGGCTCATCAGACCGGGCATTTCAAACTCCGCTAGGCGAATTTGGTGGCGGCCAGCGGCGGCTAGAAAAAGGTCTGCCACCTTGTATTCGGAAGGCGTCAGTGGCACTGGTTCAGAGGCGCTCATGCGGAATGTCCTTTACGGGTCGAAGTCCGGCAATCAGGGTGCGCTGAGGATTACGCCGTGGTTTGTTCTGGCCGCAGCAACAGAAGAATGCCTTCATCAATGGAGTATCGCAGAGGGCTACCCTCAGGCCCATTCGCGGAACTGATGAGCTCCTCGCCTTCTTGCACCAAGGTGGAGCCGGTGACGGGGCAGCGCAGTATCGGCAACAATTTTTCGCTAATTTTCGCCATGATCTTCCATTCCTCTGGATTATTCATACCGGTCTCATTATTCATACCGGTCTCGGATTAGTCGCGCAGGATGCGCAAATGCCCTCGCCGGCCCGTATTTGAACCGTCGTGAGCTTGGGTCGGCGGTTCAAGGGTGCCACGATATTCACGTCTGGCTGAACTAACATCGGCGTCGGCAGGCTCAGAGTTTGCGGCCTCTCGCACGGCATCAGCCAGAGCTAGAAGGTCATCCGGGCCCGGGACGGGCAGCTTATCTGACCGGGCAAGATGAATGACGTCCCAGCCCAAAGGGACTGTGAGCCGGGCGGAGTGTTTGGCGCATAAATCGTAGCAATGCGGTTCGGCATAGGTCGCCAACGGACCCAAAACTGCTGTTGAATCTGCATACACGTACGTCAAAGTGGCCACGGCCGACTCACGGCAGGCTGATCGAGTGCATTGACGAAGGGTTCCCACGGTTCCCAAGACTACCCTTACCGCGGCGATATTTCCCCTTGTCCCCTCCCGGGCCTAGAGTGAAATGATGGAGTTCAATGCCCGGCACAGCGAACACTCGCTCACCATATCCCTGGATTCAACTGGTTCCGCCCCTGGTCAGCCCGCCCCAGCGAAAACCCGCCCGTTTCTGCGCCGACGCCGCGACAGGCATGGCAGGGGGCTTCGTGGCCCGCTAGTACCTGCTTCACTGCCCGCCGCACGCACACGGGGTGAACAGTTTGAAGACCTCGTTGTTGACTCGGCCGACCGTCTGCGCAGTCTCTGGCCAGAGGCACTGGCGACCGTTGAATATTTGGTGGAGGAAGTTCCCGATCAATTGGAAGCTCTCATCGCATCCGGCGCCCAAGCACCGTTGGGCAAGTACACCCGCGGTACTCTTTCCGCACCGGATATTCTTGCCACGCCCCCTGTCATAGCCATTTATCGTCACCCTGTCGAGGTTCTGTGCGATACCCCGGGGCAGGTGCGGGAGCTGGTGCATGAAGTGATGGTTGAACAGGTTGCGGGCTTGCTAAACATGGATCCAGGCTCCGTAGACCCGCTGTTCGGCCGCTTCCGTGGCCTCTGACGCTCACTCACTCCACGTCGTGTTTCGGTGGACGCTCGCTCACTCCACGTCGACTTTAGGCTGACGCTCGCTCACTCCACGCCGTGTTTTTCTGGACGCTCGCTCACTCCACGCCGAGCAGGCCAAGACATGGCCAGCGCTCGCCAGATATTCGGGAACGGCCTGCGGCCAAAAAAATATGGCAGCTCACCATCTACCGGACCTTTATGGCCTTTACTATCGGAGGCAGGGGCTGGTACCCCCGCTCACAACACGCGTCCAGAGCCCCTGTCATTGCGACGCGGAGTGAGCGAGCGTCCAGAAAAACACGACGTGGAGTGAGCGAGCGTCCAGAAAAACACGACGTGGAGTGAGCGAGCGTCCAGAAAAACACGACGTGGAGTGAGCGAGCGTCCAGAAAAACACGACGCGGAGTGAGCGAGCGTCGGGGTGGGGGTCAGTAACCTAACGTGAGGTTGATTGCCTGGGCGCCAGCTGATGTACCCACGATCGGCAAAACAGCAATATTGGCCGAGTCGGCAGTGCCCAGTAATTGTGTGCCATAACTGGGAGCCCCCGAAGCGGAGACCAAAACGGCTGCGGTTCCGGAGCCCAGCAGAGCTGAGGGATCCACCGTTACAGTATTTCCGGCCTTGAGCTTCACTTCCTTGCTCACACCCAGTACCCCCTTCTCGGAGATTGGTACAAGGTTCACTGTGGCGCCATCATCCGGAGCAGAAAATACTAAACTTGAGGTTGCATTTTGCGGCAAAGAGACAAGATGCGTGTCCCCAAGCCGTGCTGCTGAAGGCACAAAAGCCATATCAACGGCGTCGCCCTCTTTAGTTGAATTGACCAGTCGCACAGTGGCTGCCACGGCCTCGTCGGCACGCACGCTAAGGGAATACGTTCCCTTAGCCAAACCCGCCAAAGAGAGCTGATTGACTTTGCCTGCGACGGCGGTGAACACGCCACCGTTAGGCAACGCCACCTGCCCCTCCGGACCGTATGCCTTGACCTCCACAACCGAGTCACGCAAACCAGGCACCGTCACTGTCAATGCCGTGGTGGCATCCTCATACCCTGCCTGGGCAGAAATTTTTGTTGCGGCACCCGGGTCCTGAACACGCACACCGGGAATGACCAGTGCTGAGGACGGTGCCTGTACGGGAGCCAAATAATCGATGCCTCCGGGTGTCAGACCGCGCAGGATCGACTGCTGGATCACGGCGCTCACAGCGCCTCCGGCACTCTTTAGATGAACGCTGAGAAGTTCTTGGTCAGGGGCCAGACCTGAAAGCACCACTGAACGGACGGTGCCTGCATCAATCACCAAACCCTTGCCAGCAGGTGCTTGCAACGGCCCATTGCCGCTGAAAAACTCAAGTGAGACTGTGGCAGGGCTCTGCGATGAATTAGAGATGACAAGAATAGCCGTCCGCCCTACCGTTGTACTTGCACCCGAGAGCCACAACTCGTTCGACGGCGTTTGGCAACTCGCGGCAGCCAACCCGGCAAGGTCCCCGTCGGCGGCATCAACCACGACGGAACCACTTCCTCGAGAAGCTTCTTCGCCCAGCGGCTGCAAGCGCAGTACCGAAGACGCCTGCATTGACTTTCCACGCACCACCTCGGCCCGCGCCTTGGGCTTACCCGTCATAGCACTGGGGCTGGGCGCCGCACTTGCAGGCGCCTGCGCCACAGTGAAAAGTGGCGTAGATTTCCCGTCGAGAGACTGCACTTCGGCACCCGGTAGATCACCCGTGGAACCGCTGAGGACAACCGCATCGAGCAGAGTATTGGTGGATGAGGGACTGGCTGAGAACTCCGGATCCGCTCCCACCGCCGACCCAGCCAGCAGCTGAGTGGGCCCCTGACAGTTGGCCGAGGTTTCACCGACCGGCAACGGGTGCGGAACCGGCGTAGTCTCGGTGGTGGCATCGGCGCCCGGATATAAAGTACCGGCACCCACTACTCCAACAGCCAGAGCTAGTGTGGCAACACCTGCCAAAACGGCAGGCCAACGACGGCGGACCTTGCGTTGGGAGTGCCGCACACTTTGCGTCGTGGCAAGCTTAACTTCTCCGCGCTTTTTCTGCTCATCAGCAGCAGCAGTTTCAGAACCGCTGGCAGTATCAACATGCCCAACCGTCTTTTTCTTCGGTTTAGCTGCCTGCTTTGATGCGGCCTTTTTTTGGGCAGCCGCAACCTTCTTTGCAGCCCTTTCAGGCACATCAGCCTTCTTAGGCACAGCAGCGCCCCCCGACCCGTCCTTAGGCAGTGTCGGTTGGGTCACCGGTGGCCCTGATTCGTTGGGAACTGCCTTTTCCGGCAGTGACTTGCTGTCAGGGATATTATCCTCTGCGCCGCTGTCCTTGATCTCAGGCACCTCTACCAACCTTTTGCAATGATGCTTCATCTCTATACGCTCCGGTGCGGCCACGCCGCGCACGCACTGGCAGGGCCAGCAACAGTGTCAGCCCAAAGAGGACCAGCTGTACCAGGGCCATCACCGCGCTCATCGGATGAACGTAACGTATTTCCAAATACCCTTGTGTTTGGGGTAATTCAAAGGCTTGCGCCCAGCCTGCCGTGACTGCTTTGAGCTGTTTGCCATCCAGCCATGCCTGCCAACCTGGGTCAGAGCGTTCCGCCAGCACCACGCGCCGCTCCGGTTCACCTGCCGGGATGTCGGTGGCAACATTTTGTCCCTGCGAATCCACCGGCGCTACTGCTGCACCTTGTGCATCTACGAGCCTGACTCGATTGACGACGTCGGTCAGTCCGGCAGTTTTGTAGTTCGGCTTCACGCGCCACAGCCACCCAGATTCCGTGGGCCCAACTGTGGCCAAACCTGGAACTGCTTCCAACTCTCCTGCCAGGAGCTCCGCTGCAGTGTCGCCTTGGCGCAGCACAACGAAGCCCACCCCCAGTTCTACTAGCCCTGCCCGTGGGTCAAGTCCCGATTTCGAGACCATCGCGGCCACACTATCTGCCAATGCTGTTGTTGCAGCATCACTTTCCAGAACTACTTCTGAACCAAGGTCACCGGTGATGCGGGCTGCGGAGGCAATGCTTGATAGATCATCCAACGTTGTTCCAGAACCCTGCATCAATGTTGCCTGCACGCCACCTTCGGGCTTGACTGACATGACGATGGCGCGGCTTGCTTCAGGTCCTGCCCCGCGGTCGGCTGCTGTGGCTGGGATGGTTCCTGCCGTGACGGCCTGGGGCAGGAACGGACCTGTCAGAGCAGAGGCATTGTATTCACCAGTGGCCTGCTGCACACCCCAGAGCCCCAAACTGGCCAAAGGTGCGCCAACAAGGAGTACTGAAAGCGTCACAGCCATGCCTCTAGCAATTCGATGCTGCTCGGAGCCCTTTCCGGCCGGCCTGGCTGGCTCCAAGACTCCGCGTTCGGTGGCGCGTTTGCTCTTGCCACCCTGCAGGCGCAGGCTGGAATCAACACTGCGATAGCTCGGGTCCCAGGCACGGCGGTGCAGGGCATCAAAGCCCAGCATGGCCGCACCCAGCAAAGCGAAGAATGCAAGGGAGATGGCAGGTCCGTTGTACGGGGTAACTAGTGTCACGCCGTCGAACGCCACGGCAATGAACTTTCCGGCATAGGCGGCTGCAAGGGCCAGCAGCGCCACCACCCAGAGCGTGCGCACGGTTGAGCCGCGCCGCAGTGGAAACAACAGAGCCGCCACCGCCGCCACAACCACCGGCGCACCGATGATGAACACAGCTACCCAGGTCCACCATGGGGCTGAAGCAAAAGCACTCAACCCGACGAGTCCGGAGCTGGCGTCCAGTGTCTGCGGGAAACCCAGGAGTTGTTGCCACAGCGGGCCCGGATTCGTGGCCAGCGGGACCCCGGGATCGGCCAGAAGTGCACGCGGATTTCCCCATGCAGACCAGATAAAGGGGGCAAACAGGGCAGCCGATGGCACCAACGCCCACCAAATCGTCCTGCCGCGGCGTCCCAACAACAATGCCGCAGTCAGAATTCCAAGCACAGCAACGGGAAGCAAACTTGGAGAAGCAGCGCTGACAACGGCAAGTGCCAGACCCGACGCTGCAGCCGCCGTCCACGACGGATTGCCGTCAATACCCGGGCGTCCCATTTTTGAGATTGCTCCGGTGCCGGAGCTTGCGGTGGCGCCAGGAATGATCACCGCGGCAACTGCCGGGGCAACGGCGCCACCCACGGCCCTGATCAGACCCAACATCACCAGGGGAATAAGAACGTGGGCTACCAGCGCACCAACGCGCCCCTGTCCCATGGCGACAAGCAAAACCGGCGCACCAGCCCAGGCAAGTGCGCCCACAATGCGAGGCCACCGTTGCAAGGTGAGTGCTCCAACGCCAAGCCAGGCTGTGATCCCGGAAAGCGGAAGCGCTAACAGGACCAGCCACAGCACCGCAACAGAGCCATTGCCGCCGGAGCTGAGCAGTGTCAAAACGAAGTTAAAGGGATTGCCACGGCCGGGCAGACCAGAGCCGAGGGAAACCCACCAACCAGTGGCGTTCTGCCACACCTGTCCGAGCTGTTCAGAGAGCGGAAGCATGGCACCCCCGGACAATGCCGAGACACCCAGGAACCGGGACAAAACACTCAAAGAAAGGATCACAAGCAGTGCTGTCAAGGCCAGTGCACTGACAATTGGTGCCGTCTTTATGGCAGCCAATGGTGCCACCGTTTCCTGGTGGGCTTCCCCTGTTGGTTCCAGAATCGAGGGACCGTTCAGCGCATTTTCTTCGATTTCTTCATCGGGGCCAACGGATTCGCGCAGCATCTTCAAATGCGCACGCGCAACCCGTCCATCAACAAGTAGCCCTTTGTGCACGGAGCGCGGCTTTCGCCGCTGTCCAGCCAATGCCTTGCGGCTCCGGTGCAACGTAATGGGACGGACAATGCCAGCACACGTAGCGGCAAACATCCGCAGCGCATGCCCCGGTGCTTTCAAAACGAAACCGGCTATCAACCAGTAGATAGCCGCAAAAAATGTGCCGATGGCCAGGAATGGAACGGCCCATGCTTGGGCGTGTTTGAGCCGTAAGAAAATTCCGGCTTTGCGAGCGGCTACGGCAGATCCCATGCCATTGGGCCTGTTCACTACGTGGAACATCCGGGCGTTGGGAACAATCAGGACCCTGTCCCCGGCCAGACGAACACGGGCACAAAAATCCAGATCGTCTCCGGGGCCCGGCAAAGCGGGGTCAAAGCCACCCAGTTTTTCAAAGACATCTCTGCGAACCAACATACCGGCCGTATTGACGGCGAACATGTCCGCTCGGTCGTCGTACTGGCCCTGGTCTTGTTCATCAAGGCCCACGAGGGAGAACCGATCAAACCATTGGTTTGTCCAAAGCCCGACGTCGACAAGTCGCCTGTGATTCTCCCAGTCAAGTTGTTTACACCCAACAACAGTGGCTGTGGTGGCCCGCTCGGTGGCCTCCAGGAGTAGTTGCAACGCATCGGGAGCAGGGACGGCGTCGTCTTGGAGCAGCCAGATCCACTCATCAGCCGAAGATGTCCGAGTTTCTACAACGGCAACTGCACTGCTGCCAGAGTTGCTGGAATCTGAGCTGTCCGCCTCAGGGCTGGAGGCGGCTGAGCCGGTGGCACCGGAAGCGGCGGCTGTGCCAGCGTGGTTTTGCCGTCCGGTTGTAACCAAACGGGCTCGCTCAAGACTCTGGTGTTTGAGGACCGCATCAACCCCAGCACCATAACCTTTGCGTCCATCAAGTGAAATGACGTTGCGCTCGCCCAAATTTTCACGGAGCAACTCCCCGGAGTTGTCCGTTGAGCCTGCATCTGCAGCCAAAACATAGTCGGCGCAGCGTGTTTGTTCGGCAAGTGCCGATAAGACTGCGGGAAGATAGGCACCGCCGTTGTGGGCAACCAGAACGGCCGTGACTTTTACTGCTTCAAGAATTAGACCGCTCGCTTCCGCAGCCGCCGGCGCTCTCGCTCCGACAGTCCGCCCCAGATTCCAAACCGCTCGTCATTGGCTAGAGCGTATTCAAGACACTGCGTCTTGACGTTGCAGGCGCCACAAACCTTCTTGGCATCCCGAGTGGAACCACCCTTTTCAGGGAAGAACGCTTCTGGATCAGTTTGTGCGCACAATGCATCAGTCTGCCAGCCTAGTTCACCTTCGTCGCTGAAATCTTCAAGCTTAGGGTGCAATCCAATCCAAATCGGTTCGTTATCCAAACCTTGGACTGGCGCCAGCTGGGCAACAGCCAGCTCATCATCCTCATGCAAAGTAAGGAAAGCCGTCGCCGCATCCTCGCGCGTTTGAGCGTTTTCACGTTCATGAAAAGCAGCCGCACCGGGGTCTGCGGGGTCCACATACCAGTCAGTGGGTACCCCACGGGAGAGTTGAGCGGTGCCGCCCTGAGTCTCCACGGAATCATTTTGTAGTTTTGCCACACTCAGCTGAGCTTGCCCCATTGTCATCCTCCTGAATGTTGCCGCCAATGCTGTGTTCCGAATCTTCGGTTCCGCATCGTGCGGATTACAGTGCCAATAACAGCGGTTCGTGGGTCTAATTACATCCATGTAAGTCTCCTACGTCAAGCGGGAGGCGATCATATCCACTACTGAGCATGATCTTCCTGCACGCCACGCCCGGCAATTACATACCAATACATCCGCGTATTCGCGCCGCTAATTGCGGAAAAACCTCTCAGATTGGCGGGACTGAGGCTTTTTTTCATGTTTTCAAAGATTCATCTCAACTTTGGTGTCATACAGATCACATAAGCCGTGAAGTTCATCCAAACGATGGAGATGCACAAAGCCACAGACATGGAAAGATAAGGAACCATGAACCCCCGCCCGAAATCCCCCAAATATCCGCAGACCCCCACGCAGCTCCTGACATCCTTGAGAACCTGGAACGCAACCTCACCCAGGCTCTCCTGGTACGGACCGGATTCTGAACGTGTTGAGTTCTCCGGGCGCGTGTTGGATAACTGGGTTGCTAAGACGGCCAACTACCTAGTTGACGAGCTCGACGCCGAACCCGGCACTGTCATCTGCCTTGACCTTCCGCTGCACTGGCGGACTTTTGTTTGGCTGCTTGCCACGTGGGCTGTGGGGGCAACAGCCGTGAGTGCATCCGATCAGCTTGCCGGATCACCATCCGCGACCGCCGCAGATATTGTGGCCACCACTGATCCCGTCGGCACCCAAGAGTTGTTGGCGGCAGCCAAGCCCGCACCCCTGATCGTGGCCGTGGCCCTGCCTGCCCTTCAAATGCGCTGGCTCGGTGAGCTTCCTGCCCGGACCCTTGATTATTCCGGGGATGTACGGGCTCATGCGGATGAGTTCTTCGCCGATGATTCGCCAGCCCCCAACGACGTTGCATGGCGTCACAATTCCGCGGCCACCAGCTACGAACAGCTACTGGCGCCAGAAGCAGAACCCGCCCCGGAGACACAGGCTCCCTCTCCCCAGCGGGTGCTGCTTGAAGTGCGTGCCGGATGGGAGGCAGTGGTACCTGCGGCACTGAAAGTGTGGGCAGAAGGGGGTTCGGTTGTCCTGCTCGACGCCGGTGTGGAACCCACAGACCATCTGCGCGCCAGTGAGCAGATCACCCGGGGCTAGGCCGGGGACCACAGAGGGGCTAGCCATTTCTGACTAGCCCCGCTGTGACGACTGCTCTAAACCTCGTGCCCGGAGCGCCCTGGGCGCCCTGACGGGTCAGATTCGAGTAGTTGATGGTCGCCGGCGAACCCGGGATCCTCGTCCAGCTCTTCGGTAAATACCCAGAACCTGTAGGCGAAGAACCTAAAGATGGTACCCAGGACCAGGCCAATGACGGAGCCGGCAATGACATCGGCATAGGCGCTGTCGAAGCCCAAGACCCAGTGGGAGATGTACACACAAGCAGCAGCGATGCCAAGACCGATGCCGTTCATAATGATGAAAAGAACCACTTCGCGCAGGATATTGGCTTGGCGACGGTGGCGGAAAGTCCAGTAGCGGTTGGCAAGCCATGAGAAAACTGTTGCCACGGCCGCTGCAATGATCTTGGCTTTGGTGGGGTGCCCGCCCATGCTGCCACTCAGCAGCCACAGATATATGCCCGTGTCGATGACAAAAGCTACACCGCCGACCACCCCGAATTTGGCGACTTCGCGCCAAAATAGGCCCAATAGGCCCTTGATGCGGTTGGTGATTGTTTGGTACATGGTCCTCCGTTGACTATGGGCCAAAACGGACAGTTCACGTCGCAGCCTCCATAAAATACTAAGCCCTCCATGAGCGCAAAACGTCCGCAGGGGGTTTCAAAGTACTGGGAATTAGCACACAGTTCCCTGTTAGTAAAGGCTTAGAACAGGGTTGGGACAGGAGCGCGGGAGCGGCCAAGGCATGGAACAGGGCAGAGTTTCGGTACGCTGGGGACTGTGACTTTTCCTGTAATCGGTGTTGTGGGCGGTGGGCAGCTTGCCCGCATGATGGCCCCAGCAGCCGTGGCCCTTGGTTTTGAATTACGAGTTCTTGCAGAATCTCCTGACGTGTGTGCCGTGCCCGCCGTGGCAACAGCACCGGTGGGTGACTACACGGACCTGGATATTTTGCGTGATTTTGCGCGTGGCGTTGACGTGCTCACCTTCGATCACGAACATGTCCCGAGCGCTCATTTGCAGACCCTTATTGCTGAGGGGGTGAACGTCCAGCCGCGCCCCGATGCGTTGATCAATGCCCAAGACAAGCTCGTCATGCGTGCCGCCATTGAGCGGCTCGGCCTGCCCAACCCGGCCTGGGCAGCCGTGGAATCCGTGGCAGACATCACCACCTTTGGCGACACCCACGGTTGGCCCGTGGTGCTGAAGATGCCGCGCGGCGGCTACGACGGCAAGGGCGTGGCCTTCCTGCGCAACGCCGACCACGCCGCCGAGTTTGCCGGGGATTGGTTCGCCGCCATGAGCCCGTTGCTCGTGGAGGAGGTTGTTGACTTTTCCCGCGAGCTCTCGGCCCTTGTGGCCCGCACTCCCTCCGGCGAGGCCAAGGCGTGGCCCGTGGCCGAATCCATCCAGGTGGCAGGGGTGTGCGACGAAGTCATCGCCCCCGCGCCGGGCATTGCCGACGACGTCGCCACCCAGGCGCAGCAGGCTGCCCTGACGATCGCCAGCGAGCTGGGCGTCACCGGCGTCATGGCCGCGGAGCTGTTCGAGACCCCCGGCCGCGGCCCCGGCTACCTCGTCAACGAACTGGCCATGCGCCCGCACAACACCGGCCACTGGACCATGGATGGGGCCGTGACAGGACAATTTGAGCAGCATTTGCGTGCCGTTCTGGACCTGCCGCTGGGTGACACCGCGGCGCTGAGCCCCATAGTGGTCATGAAAAACTTTCTTGGCGGCGCCAACCAGGACCTCTTCAGCGCCTACCCTGCGGCGCTTGCCGCTGAACCCACGGTGAAGGTGCACAGTTACGGCAAGGCAGTGCGGCTTGGCCGTAAGATTGGTCACGTTAACGTGATTGGTTCAGCGGACGACGACGTCGCTGGCGTCCGCGCCCGCGCCACCACCGTGGCAAACATCATCCGAGACGGAGCAAAAGGAACCCTCAATGACTGAAAAGTCCGCCCAGGCCGCTGACAGTGCACTAAATAGTGCACCAACCGCTTCACCTGGCAAGGCGCTCGTTGGCGTTGTTATGGGTTCCGATTCTGATTGGCCCGTTATGGAAGCAGCGGCGGCGGCGCTCAGTGAATTTGGTATTGAGTTTGAAACTGATGTTATTTCAGCACACCGCATGCCCACCGAAATGATTGCGTATGGGCAAAACGCTGCCGCCCGAGGCATTCGTGTCATCATTGCCGGTGCCGGCGGCGCTGCCCACCTGCCCGGTATGCTCGCCTCCGTCACAACGCTTCCGGTGGTGGGTGTTCCTGTCCCGCTAAAAACCCTTGATGGCATGGATTCCTTGTTGTCCATAGTCCAAATGCCTGCGGGAGTTCCCGTGGCCGCTGTTTCCATTGGTGGTGCTCGCAATGCCGGGCTGCTGGCAGTGCGCATGCTGGCCGCCGGCACCGACGATTTGGCAACCACCTTAACCACCCAACTTGCCGCGTTCGCACAGTCACTGAAGAGCCAGGCGTCCGCCAAGGGTGCGGCACTGCGTGAAAAAGCTGGGAGCGCCTACCCGTTGGCAGTTGTGCCGCAAACGGACACCACTGCGAAAGCCGTGGGCACCAACACATGAGTTTCAGCAGCCCCAAGGTGTCCAGGGCCTCGAATCGTCCGCCCCTGTTGACTAACCCGGTCCGCTACCCGGAACCGGCGTCTGCACCAGTGCGTTCAAAAAGGGCTTGGTTCCTGTTGCTGCTGACATTATTTGTTCCTGGTTCCGCCCAAGTAGTTGCCGGGGATAAGCGTTTTGGTCGTCTGGCCCTGCGCTGTACTTTTACCCTCTGGGCATTGGTGATTGCCGCCGTCGTACTAGGAATTCTCAGCCGCGAAACCCTGCTGAACCTATTTTCCAACCCATGGACCTCACTGCTGATCATTGTTTTGATAGCGGCTGTGGCAGTGGGCTGGGCCGTGATGTTCCTCAATACTTTGAGAATTATCAAACCCGCCCTGCTGGCACCAGGAATGCGTGCCATGGTAAGCGGGGCGCTGGTTGTGCTCATGGCGCTCACCAGCGGCTCGCTGGGGTATGGGGCGTACCTGATCAATTCCGGTCGCAATGCCATCAACTCGATTTTTCAGGCCGGCCCGGACATGGTGCCGGTTGATGGGCGCTACAACTTTTTGGTCATGGGCGGCGACGCCGGTGAGGACCGCAGCGGCAGGCGCCCGGATTCAATCATTGTTGTCAGCGTGGACGCCAAGACTGGCCAGGCTGCAACCATCAGCATCCCCCGGAACTTACAGAACGCCCCGTTCTCCCAAAACTCTCCCCTCTGGGGCGTGTATCCGGATGGGTACAACTGCGGCGATAACTGCATCATCAACTTCCTTTACACGGATGTTACAAACAAGCACCCTGAGCTCTACCCGGACGCCCAGGACCCGGGCGCGGCTGCCATGATGGATGCCACTGGCGGAATTTTGGGACTAGAAGTCCAGGGCTATGTTCTCGTGGATATGGCCGGATTCTCCAACCTCATCGATGCCCTGGGCGGAGTCAAGGTCAACGCGGGTGGCTGGGTACCCATCAGCGGCGACGACGTCAACGGAACCGGCCAACATTTGCCTCCCACTGGCTGGATTGGACCCGGAGTACAGACCTTGGATGGCTACCACGCGTTGTGGTACGCCCGTTCGCGTCAATGGGTGCTTGAGTACAGCCGTAGCCAGCGCCAACAGTGCATCCAGGCGGCCATGCTGGCACAGATGGACCCGGCAACTGTGTTCACTAAATTCAATGCCATCGCGGATGCAGGCTCCAAGGTGGTGGAATCTGATCTAGCCGCCGGCCAGCTCGGCAGCTTCGTGTCCCTGGCTTTGAAAACCAAGGAACACAAGTTGGCCAGGCTAACAATTGGTCCCCCTGATTTCCCTCAAGACTTCCCCACCTACCCCGACTTTAACGCCATCCACCAGCGTGTTCAGGCCCTGCTAAACCCGAAACCAGCGCCCGAGGCTCCATCGGCACAGGAGACTTCCGCGACGCCAGATGCAGAGGTGGATGCTCCAGCCGGCGACCCAGCCGCGCCCGCTCCCGCACCCGAGGCCCCAAGCCAGGCCCCCGTACCCGGGCCAGCGGCACCGCCTGCGGATCTCACAGCCGAGTACCTGCAGCAGCTGGCCATCAACGGAGACGACGTGATGCTGACATCGCTCTTGGCCAACAACGGGAGCTGCTCTCCCGGTTAGAAGCCCGGGACTGGCGTCTTCACCCCCGGATCTTGGAAATACCTTGCCGCCCTTACTTTCAATCGATCTACAGCTTGTCTTGGACCAGGAGAAACTTAGTATGTTTGCACTGACCAACCTCACCCGTGACTATCCGTGGGGTTCTGCCACTGCCATTGCCGGGCTTTTAGGCACCACGCCAAGCGGTGGCCCGGAGGCTGAATTGTGGATGGGGGCACATCCTGATTCACCCTCAATTGCCAATACTCCCGAGGGACCTGTGGCACTTGATACGCTCATTGCCGAGCACCCCATCAGCACTTTGGGCGCGCAGGCGCATGCAGAGTTTGGCGCCCATTTGCCTTTCCTGGTCAAATTTCTTGCCGCCGAGCGCGCCCTGTCCCTGCAGGTGCACCCCACCAAGTCCCGAGCCAAGAAACGCTTCGCCGAGGAGGACGCTGCAGGTGTTCCGCGCGATGACGCTCACCGCAATTACAAGGATGTGAATCACAAGCCGGAGATGCTTCTGGCCCTGACGCAATTTGAGGCACTCTGTGGGTTCCGTCCCTGCTCCGAGGCTGCCCAACTCTTCCGCACCGTGGGCATGGCAATTGCGGCAACGGGTACGCGCGTGCCTGCGTTGCTGGATCAAATTCACAGGACATTGGATTCGTCCATGGCCGCACCCGCCGTGGTGCGGCAGGCGTTTGAAACAATTGCAGGCGGGGGTCAAGGAACGCGGACGTTGGTTGACCTAGCCGCCTCTGCCCTCAGCGCCACCGCCGAAGCCGGTGGTGACTTACCTTCTCCCCTGACTACTGTTATTGAACTGGCCCAGCAATACCCAGGGGACCCTGGTGTGCTGATCTCATTGTTATTGAATCGGGTCTCTTTGGCCCCCGGAGAAGCCATTTATCTGCCAGCAGGAAACATTCATGCATATTTGCACGGATTGGGTCTGGAGGTCATGGCCTCATCAGATAATGTGATGCGCGGCGGGTTGACGGGTAAACACGTTGATATTCCAGAGCTTCTGGAGACCGTGGACTTTACCCCTGGCGAGGCTCCAGTGGTCCCCACAAGAGTGACCGAGCTGGGCCAAAAGGTTTGGGAACCACCTTTCGCGGAATTTGCCCTCCAGCGCGTAGAGATTTCAGCGGACGGTGCACCTGTTCCGCTGGTCCAAAATGGTCCTTTGATAGTTGTGGCCGTATCGGGTTCAGTGCTGCTGGATTCCCCGCGTAGTGACATGGTTCTTGGCCGTGGCGACTCCGTGTTTATACCGGCCGCGGAGAATCCTGTCATGGTCCACCCGCACGCCAACGCTGCCGCGGAAACCTCTGTGGTCTTTGCAGTGACCTGCCAAGGATTTAACGCGTGAAACCTATACTTCAAACGGCTATTTGGGCGCAGTTCCAACGCAGCCTGGGTAAGACTGTCCACGAAGCGCAGGGGCCAGGCTGGAGTTTTGTGGCCCTCGAGGAAAAAACTCCGCTGGGCAAATATATTTACGTCCCCTACGGTCCGTGCGCCGACGGGGAAGCAGCACTGACCAAGGCGTTAAGCGCCCTGTACGCAGTGGCCAAGTCAGTACATGCCCAGTACGTGCGGGTGGAACCTGTTGCCGCTGGCCTGGGGGCTGACTACGATGCTGTTTTGAGGGCTCGTGGGCTGGTCCGGGCACCAACTGATATCCAACCGCATCTAAGCTGGAAAATTGATCTGCGCCAGGACGAGGCAGACATTCTCAAAGCAATGCGCAGCACCAGCAGAAACCTCTTTCGCAACATCCACAAAAAGGGTGTCAGCTTTGAGATTTCAACCGATCCGGCCCAGCTGCCGATCCTGCTTGGATTCTTGGGAAAGGTGTCCGGCAGGGCAGATTTCACAGCGCAAACTGATACTTACCTGACCAAGGCGGCGGAGGTACTTATGCCTGCCGGTGCCGCCAAACTTTTTATTGCACGCCTTGAGGATGGCACACCCATTGCCGCAGCACTGTCCTACGACACCGCGGATACCCGGGTTTACGCCCACGCCGCCGCTGACGACACCTACCGTAAACTCAATGCCGGTGTCCCACTGCTGGTAAGCATGGTCTTGGATGCCAAAGCATCGTCAATGACAGAGTTCGACATGTGGGGTGTGAGCCCCGAAGATGAACCCGACCACGCTTGGGCTGGTTTCTCCAGGTTCAAGCGCTCATTTGGTGGTGCCGAAGTGGCCTACCCCGGGACGTGGGATCGCCCTGTCAACCGGTTTATGTACACGGTCTATCTCTCTAGCCGGAAGACGCGTTCACTGGTGGGCACAGTACTGAAAAGCGCACGCAGCCTCACGGGACGTATCCGTAAACAACGGGGGAAGAACAGTTCCCCCAACTAAATCGGTGGGTTCTGAGTTTTACCAGAACCCACCGCACTGCTGTGGAGATCAGTTGCGCCGGGCGTAAGTCTCCCATTTTGCGGCCTGGTGCTCGCCGTCAACAAACCTGATGGTCCCTGACTTGGAGCGCATGACGATCGATTGGGTAAGAACCTTGCCCTTGTCGTAGCGCACACCACGGAGCAAGTCTCCATCGGTGATACCGGTAGCCGCAAAGTAGCAGTTGTCGCTTGTGACAAGGTCATTGGTGGAGAGCACGCGGTCCAGGTCGTGTCCGGCGTCGAGCGCCTTCTGCTTCTCGTCATCATCCGTGGGCCAGAGACGACCCTGAATCACGCCGCCCAGCGTCTTGATGGCGCAGGCTGAGACGATTCCTTCGGGTGTGCCGCCAATGCCCATGAGCGCGTCTACGCCTGTGCCCGCACGGGCTGCGGCAATGGCACCGGCCACATCGCCATCGAGGATGATTTTGGTGCGCGCACCGGCTTCACGAATCTCACCAATGAGGCCCTGGTGGCGGTCTCGGTCAAGAACCATGACCGTGAGCTGGTTGATTTTCACGCCCTTGGCTTTGGCGATCAAGTGCAGATTTTGCTTGACAGGCAGACGCAGGTCAACCATGTCAGCAGCCTCCGGGCCGGTCACAAGTTTTTCCATGTAGAACACTGCTGAGGGGTCAAACATGGTGCCGCGTTCGGCCACCGCCAGCACTGCCAACGCGTTATTGATACCCATGGCTGTCAGGCGGGTGCCATCGATGGGATCCACGGCAACATCACACTCGGGGCCGGAGCCATCACCAACAACCTCGCCGTTGTAGAGCATGGGTGCTTCGTCTTTTTCGCCCTCACCAATGACAACAACACCATTGAAGTGAACAGTGGAAAGTAGGGCGCGCATGGCATCTACTGCTGCGCCGTCGGCCAGGTTCTTCTCCCCAAAACCAACCCAGTGGCCCCCGGCAATGGCCGCGGCCTCGGTGACACGCACCAGTTCCAAAGCCAGGTTCCTATCCGGCTCGTCATCGCCAACAGCGAGAGACTTGGATAATTGCGAATAATCCATATGTGATGCTTTGTTGGCCACGTAAAAACCCCGTTGTTCAGGTAGGCGCAGAATTTGCCGTGCGCGACGGTGCGCACCTCTGCCATATTTTTGCCTACGCAGCAATCATAGGCGAAGCAGCGCCGCAGTCGCGGGTGAGGTGGACCACGTCGGAGCCTCTGTGCTAATTCTCCCCTCATATCTGGGAAGATAGTCAGGTGAGTGATTCCAGTCCTACCCCACCCGTCAAGCCCGTTCTTGCTGCCGGCGCTGCCAAGCGCGCCAACGCCTCAGTGATCGGCATGCTGCTAGCCATGCTTTCAACGGTTGCCATTGTGCTGACCATTGTGTGGCTCAATCCAGAGCCAAAGGCGGAGAGCTTCCGCACCCATATTGATGTAGCCGCCGTGGCTAACCATGCAGCCGATACCGCCGGTTTCACCCCTGTTGCACCAGATCTTCCGGAGGGTTGGTCAGCTAACTACGCTCGATGGAATCCGGCCGGCGCCGACGGCGTGTCGTTCTGGGACGTTGGTTATGTTACGCCGAACGACACTTTTATTGCTCTGCGCCAGTCAAATACGGCAAATCCAACCTGGACTGCCACACAAGCCCAGGACGCCCCTGTTACGGGAACTCGCGCCATAGACGGCCAAGACTGGGAACTCCGTGATAAACCTAAAAGCGACCGCAGCCTGGTTCTGTTTAGCGGCGCAACCACTATTGTGCTGACAGGCGCAGCAGATTTCAAGGACTTTGACGTTCTTGCAACGGGGGCCACGAACCTGCTCGACGCCGGTGCACCAGCCGGCACGAGCGCCAGCAGAACTCCAACAGCGAAGGAAAGTAAATAATGAACGGTGGAGAAGACGGCAATATCAAGGCAATTTCAGTGCATCCAAGCACCCCAACGGAAGCCTGGATGAAATTGATGAACGGCAACCGCCGGTTTGTCGAGGCCAGTGCTTCACACCCCAATCAGGATGCCGCACGCCGCAGCTCACTGATCTCCACCCAGCACCCTTTTGTCATGATCTTTGGCTGCTCGGACTCTCGCCTGGCCGCTGAAATCATCTTCGATCTAGGTCTTGGTGACGCCTTCGTTGTCCGCACGGCCGGGCACGTCATTGACAACACGGCCCTGGGTTCCCTGGAGTACGGGGTGGAATATTTGGATGTTCCGCTGATTGTGGTCTTGGGCCATGACAGTTGCGGGGCGGTAACAGCTACCAAGGGAGCCGTTGCTACGGGCAAAATGCCGGCCGGTTTCATCCGCGACCTGGTTGAGCGCATCACCCCCTCCGTGCTGACCTCCCTGCGTAAGGATCCGGACAGCAGTGTTGGGGACATGGTGGAAGAGCATGTGAAACAAACCGCCTTCCGTTTGGTGGAGAACTCCCCCATCATCGCCAACGCGGTGGCACGTCAGAAGACCGCCGTGGTGGGCCTGACCTACCGCCTCAACGACGGCCGTGCCGACCTGGTGTACAGCAATGGTTCAATCGGCATTTGATAGTTGACCGGGCCCGTTTTTTGCACACCCCGGCAGGCACGACGGCGGAACTTGGGTTCCCGCCGTCGTGCCAGTTTTTGTTGGGGCAGGGCAAGCGCGCCGGCACCGCTAACACGGCCCGTGGTTTCTAACTCCGGCAGTGGCGGCGATATGGTGTAAGCATGACTGATACTGCCGCGGCTAACGCACAAGAATTCCGTATTGAACATGACACCATGGGCGAGGTCCGGGTTCCGGCCAACGCACTGTACAGCGCACAGACCCAGCGCGCCGTGGAAAACTTCCCGATTTCTGGCATGACGCTGGAGCCGGCCCACATTGCCGCCCTGGCGCGCATCAAGAAGGCAGCGGCCACAACCAATGCCGAACTGGGTGTTTTGGATGCTGAGCTGGCACGAGCCATCGAGGGGGCCGCCGATCTGGTTGCCGCCGGAAAATTCGATGGTGATTTCCCCATCGATGTCTTCCAGACAGGCTCCGGCACCTCCTCGAATATGAACATGAACGAGGTTCTGGCCACCTTGGCCAACAAGGCGTTGGTGGAGGCCGGCTCAGAGAAGCGGGTTCACCCCAACGATCACGTCAACGCCTCACAGTCATCCAATGATGTATTCCCTACTTCAGTGCACGTCGCTGCCACCTCAGCTTTGATCAACGAACTGATCCCGGCACTGGGCCACCTGGCCGAATCGCTGGAGCGCAAAGAAGCCGAATTCGCCACAGTTGTGAAGTCCGGGCGCACCCACTTGATGGACGCCACCCCTGTCACCCTTGGCCAGGAATTCGGCGGCTACGCCGCTCAGGTGCGCTACGGGATCGAACGGGTTGAATCCTCGCTGCCTCGCGTGGCAGAGGTCCCCCTTGGCGGCACCGCCGTGGGCACGGGCATTAACACCCCGGCTGGCTTCCCGCAGCGTGTGATTGCCCTGCTGGCAAAAGACACCGGCCTGCCGCTAACTGAGGCTCGCAACCACTTTGAGGCTCAGGCCAACCGCGACGGCCTCATCGAAGCCTCCGGTCAGCTGCGCAATATTGCCTACTCCATCATGAAGATCAACAATGACCTGCGCTGGTTGGGCTCAGGTCCCAACACCGGTTTGGGCGAAATTTCCATCCCCGATCTGCAGCCCGGCTCTTCAATCATGCCCGGCAAGGTCAACCCGGTGATCGCGGAGGCAGCCATCATGGTTGCCGCCCAGGTCATTGGTAATGACACCACCATTGCCCTGTCCTCCACCAACGGCGCCTTTGAGCTGAACGTGGGCATCCCGGTCATGGCTGCCAACCTGCTTCAGTCCATCCGGTTGCTCACCAACACCTCCCACATCATGGCGGAGAAGATGATTGATGGGCTCACCGCCAACGTTGAGCGTGCCCGCTTCCTCGCCGAGGCCTCCCCTTCCATCGTGACACCGCTAAACAAGTACATCGGTTACGAAAACGGCTCCAAAATTGCCAAGCACGCCATCGCCGAAGGCCTCACCATCCGTGAAGCCGTGCTTGCCCTGGGTTACGTTGACCGTGGCGAACTCACAATGGAACAGCTGGATAAGGGCCTGGACGTTTTGGCCATGACCCGCGCTCCCCAGTAATCACCGCTCCCCTGCCGTTGAGGTTGGAGATGATGACACCCCCTTCGTTCCTCCGGGGTGTCATCATCTCCAACCTCAACGACGTTTAAGGGGGTAAGGGTTTGGCCGTGGGAGTAAGGAGTGAGTAACACCACGTTGGTATAATTTTGCACTCTGACAGAAATAGTGCAAACTTTTACTTTGTGAACGAAAGTGCAAAACCCTGCCAGGCCAATGGCTTACGAGCGCGCAAACGCGAGGCCACCCGCTCCGCCATTACTGCGGCGGCACGGATCTTGACGGCACAAAACTCTCTGAACGGTTTTACCGTTGAGGAGCTATGTGAGGAGGTGGGCGTGTCACGTCGAACGTTTTTCAATTACTTCCCCACCAAAGAAGACGCCATTATTGGCCATTTATTGGATGAATTCCCCGCCGCTGCGCTAGCCAGGTTCCTAGCGGGCCCCACCGGGGTGCCCTCCGCGCAGCAGGAACCTTACCCGCTGAGCTCAACTCTGCTGGCAGACCTGTTCACCCTCACCTGCTCCATGGTGGATCAGCTGAGCCTGACCAAGACGAACATCAGTGAACTCATCGCCGCCATGGAAAAGGAACCCCAGCTCATGCTCAAAGTGATGGGCAGCGCGCCGGTGCGAGAGCAGGAATTTTCAGCCCTCATTGCCCGGCGTGAACAATTGCCGCCGGATGATCCTCGTGCCCATATGGTGGCGGCCTTGTTTGGCACCTGCACGCGCCGGGCCATCGAAGTCTTCTTCTCCGAAGAAAACACTGCCAGCTATGACGAACTTTTATCCGGCAACCTTTTGGCGGCCCAACAGATTTTCACCTTTTCACCTTTAACCTTCGAAGGATCTCGATGAGTACCGCCATCAAATCAGGACAACCGCTGCTGTTAACGCAAAAACGGATTTGGATCATCTTCTCAGCGTTGATTGCAGGCATGCTGCTCTCCAGCCTGGACCAGACGATCGTCTCAACCGCCATGCCAACAATCGTGGGCAAACTTGGCGGCGTGGCGCACCAAACCTGGATCACCACCGCCTACCTGCTGGCCACCACCATTGTGATGCCCATCTACGGCAAACTTGGCGACATGCTGGGGCGCCGGAACCTGTTTTTGGCTGCTATTGCCATCTTTACTTTGGCCTCCATAGGCTGCGCCTTCGCCACCGACTTTTGGGGCTTTGTTATTTTCCGTGCCATCCAAGGCCTGGGCGGAGGAGGCCTGATGATCCTCTCCCAAGCGATCATCGCCGATATTGTTCCGGCCAATGACCGCGGTAAATACATGGGGCCGTTGGGCGCCATCTTTGGTTTGGCCGCCGTGGCCGGGCCTCTTCTGGGTGGGTACTTCGTTGACCACCTGACGTGGGAATGGGCGTTTTACATCAATATTCCGATCGGCATCGCCGCCTTCATAGTCGCGTTCTTTGCTTTGACGTTGCCGTCCAAGAAAGCCACGCAACGGATCGACTTTATGGGCGTTGTGTTCCTGTCCATCGCCACGACCTGCTTGATTTTCTTCACAGATTTCGGTGGCAAGGCTGACGGTTGGACATCGCTAACCACATGGACGTGGGGCGCCGGTCTTGTGGCCGCCGTAGCATTGTTCATTTTCACCGAAGCCCGCGCCGAAGACCCCATCATCCCGCTTTCACTGTTCAAGAACCCCATTTTCTTAAACTCCACTGCCATCGGTTTTGTGCTGGGTATGGGTATGTTTGCCGCCCTGGCCTTTGTGCCAACATTCCTGCAAATGTCCTCCGGCACATCTGCCGCCGAGTCGGGACTGCTGATGCTGCCCATGATGGTTGGCTTGATGGGAACCTCAATCTGGTCGGGACTGCGGATGTCCAAGACCGGCAAGTACAAGGCCTTCCCCGTTGTTGGTTCGGTGCTGACAATCATCGCCATGCTCTGGATGACCACCCTCTCAGCGCAGACTCCCATCTGGGTCATTTGTGCCCAGCTGTTCCTGTTTGGCGCCGGGCTTGGTTTCATCATGCAGATTGTTGTCATAGTGGTCCAGAACTCGGTGCCTGCCGCTCAGTTGGGTACGGCCACGAGTACCAACAACTACTTCCGTGAGGTTGGCTCCGCTTTGGGTGTGGCCGTGTTTGGCGCCATGTTCACCACACGCCTTGCCGATTCCCTCAAGGAGGTCTTCACCGCGGCCGGCGCGAATCAGGAGCAGGCCGGCAACGCTATGGCCACTTTGGATCCGCAGGCCCTGCACCAGCTGCCACAGGTGGTCCAGGACGGCATTATCAACGCCTACGCCGAGTCCTTGGCACCTGTGTTCTGGTACCTGATCCCGTTCATGGCGATAGCCTTGGTGCTGGCCATCTTTATGAAGGTGATCCCACTCTCCGATACCTCGGGCATGGTAGCCCGCGGGGAAGCCATTGGCGGGGAAGAGGCCATTCGCTTGGAAGCCGAGCGCGCGGCAGCCTCCCTCTCCCCCATGATTGCCCCGGCAGATGAGGGCGCCGAATCGGTCCGTGACACACCAGGTAAACCTTAAGCGCACCCACTCCTGTGGTTATCGCACCACCATCAGTCCAACAACCCGCGCCATCTCGGCGACCAGTTCCTCCGCCGGCCTGCGCTGTTCCGCCGGGATGCTCAAGTGACTCACCAGGACCTCAGTCATGCCGCCCACCACCATGAGTCCCACAAGTGTTGTGTCAAAGGCAGGGACTAGCCCGTTGCGCATGAGCTCGGCCAAAAGTCCCTCAATGGCCCCTGCGATCTGCGCGTTTTGCGTCCTTCTGCACTGCTCCAATGCCGGGGAGACGCCCACGGCTTCGATCTCACACACGCGCCCCAGACGCTCATCCTCAAGCATTGGCCCCACACCGGCCATGACACCGCGGCGCAGCAGCTCTTGCACGGAAGCTTCTTCGTTGAAGGCTAACTGCGCCACACGGCTGCGCATCTGCTCCGTAGCCTGAATATATACAGTGCGCAGGAGTTCCTCCCGGCTTGGGAAGTAATCGTAAAAGGAGCGGGAGGAAACTCCCGCCTCACGGCAGAGCCCTTGGACTGTTGTTGCTGCGTAGCCGGCCGTTCCGAAGAGTTCCAGCCCCGCCTCCAGCAACCGTCCTCGGCGGGCAGCGTCTCTCGCTGACTTGGACGTGCCATGCCAGGTCCGCTCATTGCGAGGATCCTGTGTACCATCGGTCGTTGTTTCCACGGCCCCTACTTTTCCACAGTGAGAGTAAAGAACTGTCAGCGGCTATTGAAAATGTGCATTTTCACTGTAATGATTATCACATGCCATACCGTGTCAGGGACAGCCACCGCGCCCCCGCTGCAACCGCGCCCATCCTGGCCAACCCCGGAGCACCCAGAGTCTGCGTCATAGGCGCCGGGTCCTCTGGCCTGGCAGCAACTAAGACGCTGTACCACGCCGGAATCGGCGTTGATTGCTTTGAGCAGGGGCCAGTTGTTGGTGGAAACTGGGTCTTCAACAATCAAAACGGGCAATCCGCCTGCTACGAAACACTGGAAATTAACACTTCCTGTCCACGGATGGCTTTCCCCGATTTCCCCATGCCCGCCCACTATCCCCCCTACGCCAAACACCATCAGGTGGCCGCCTACTTTGAGTCCTATGTGGACCATTTCGGGTTCCGCGAACGGATCACCTTCAACACCTCCGTGACCTCCGTTGTGCAGGCAGCATCCGGTTGGGATGTCACCATTTCAAGCCCCCAGGGCACACGGGAACACCACTACGACGCCGTCCTTGTGGCCAATGGCCATCATTGGGACGCCCGTTGGCCAGAGCCAGCGTATCCGGGCAGCTTTTCCGGGAAGCAGATTCACGCCCACGACTACCGAACAGGTGAGCAACTTCGCGGGCTCGACGTTGTGGTGGTTGGTTCCGGAAATTCTGCACTGGACATCGCCTCAGAAGCCGGCTTGGTGGGACGCAGCGCTGTCCTTTCACAGCGGCGAGGGCAGTGGGTGCTACGCAAATTTCTGTTGGGCAGGGCCGCCGATACCATCGGACTGCCGGGCTGGTTACCGTGGTGGTCCGTCCGTGCCCGTCTGCGACTTGCCGCCCTTGCATCCGGAAGCACGGCCAAGCTGGGCCTCCCTCGGCCAGAACACCGACCCAGTGAATCCCATCCTGTGCAATCCGAGCAGATCCGCCCGGCTCTCCGCTCCGGGCGCGTCACACCCAAGCCCGGAATTGAGCGCTTAGACGGTGAACGGGTGATATTCACGGATGGAACCTCTGTTCGGGCTGATCTAATTGTTTGGGCCACAGGCTACCGTGTGAGCTTCCCGTTCCTGGACCCCAAACTTGTTAACCCCACGGGCAATGAACTACCACTATGGAAGCGCACGCTCCACCCCACATTCCCGGGACTGTTCTTCATTGGACTGCTCCAACCGATCGGAGCAGTCATGCCCCTGGCCGAGGCGCAATCGAGATGGATAGCCGAGCTGCTTTCCGGGCAATACACGTTGCCTGACGCTGAGGAGATTCAACGCCAAATGAAGCGGGAAGTCCAGCTAAATACCGCCCGATTTTATGCCTCACCCCGCCACACCATGGAGGTTGACTTTGATCATTACCTCTGGGATCTGGGCAGGGAGCGCAGGCGCGGCAGAGCCCGCGCCATGTCGGCACACCGCCACGGAGAGCATCTAGAGGTGGCAAAATGAGACGCTTCACCCAGCGGACATCCACAAGCCGCGGTGGCGCCGTCGTCACCGGCGCGGGGCAGGGGCTCGGCCGTGAGATTGCTTTAGGGCTGGCCCGCGACGGATTCACTGTCCATGTCACTGATGTTAACGCTGAGCGTGCCTCCGCTGTGGTGGAGGAGATTACACTGCGGCAGATGCACCCCGGAGGAGCCCCCTGCCGCGCCTTTGCCTCAGTACTGGACGTTCGTGACGCAGCGGCGTGCACGGCTGTTGCCATTGACACAGTTAAACGTACGGGGACGCTGGATCTGTGGGTTAACAACGCCGGAGTATTTTTCACCGGAGCGGTCTGGGAAAACACTCCGGAACAACGGCAATTGATGCTAGAGGTGAATGCACATGGCACTATCAATGGCTCGCTGGCCGCGTTGGAGATCATGCGGCGCGAAGACAGCGGTCACATAGTCAATATTGCCTCCCTGGCCGGCCTGGTTGGCGTGCCTGGCGAAGGGATCTATGCCGCAACCAAGCATGCGGTGTTGGGGTTCAGCATCTCGGCCCTAGGGGACCTCCGCTCTGCCGGTATCCGTCGTGTCCACATCAGCTGCGTCTGTCCTGATGGGATGTGGACCCCTATGCTCTATGACAAGCTCGAGGATCCCCGGGCCGCGCTGTCCTTTTCAGGAGTGTTGTTGCAGCCATCGGATGTGGCGCAGCAGGTTCTTGGCATTGTCCAAAAACCACGCCCAGTGACGGCTTTGCCAGGGTGGCGCGGTGCACAAGTGCGCCTGCTTGACCTGCTGCCAAGCCTCTCGGTACGGCTGGCTCCGGTGATCGTGAGATTCAGTAAACATCAGCAGGTTGCGATCGCTAGGCGGCTACGAAGAACCGGTGCCATTCCAGCCCCGCAAGATGAATTATGATCTAATCCGAGAATACTGTTCTTAATTATGCACAATGTTCTCGCTTCATGCGGGCTTCTTCATCATGAGCAAAACAACAGCAGCCAATACCCCGTCAACCCATTCCCTGACACCCGCGCTTCCTCCGGACGGATCCGGCGTCGGCACAACATTTACATCGCTTCGATCGTCGCGGCCGCCCCTACCGTGGCGCCGTACAACCCGATGGAACAATAGATCAGGGGCTACTCATCCTTGCCTACCAAAAGGACTCCGCCACCAGTTTCATCCCGGTCCAGCAACGGCTATCAGCACACGACGCGCTTGAACACTTCACGCTCACCACGGCCAGCGCCCTGTTCGCGATGCTGCCAGGAGTCACCACGGAAACCGACTGGCTCGGCTCGGCCCTACTGGCGTAAGCAGCCCAAAGAATCACAGCCCAAGGTGAGTCGGTGAGGTACCGCAACCCCTCACCGCTGGAAGTGTGGCACACCCTCGAACGCGAGAGCCCGCTGGATGCAGTCAAGATGCCCTGCGCGCAGTGGCGGGAGCGAATCGATGGCAAACCAGGCCACTGCAAGGGATTCGTCGTCGTTCACCCGGGCAATGCCGCTAACGTGCCGGGCAATGAATTCAACGTTCAAAAAATCGCAGATGTCCCCGTTGGGAAATCTCACTGGACCTACAGCGGCAACACCGAGTAGATGCTCAATCCGGGCCACAACAGCCGTTTCCTCAAAAATCTCACGGACCATGCCAGGGCCGGGCTCCTCCCCTGGCTCAAGAATGCCAGTGATCAGCGCCCACCCGCCGGTATCTGAACGCTCCCCGAGCAGCACACGTCCTTCGGCGTCAAAAACAACCGCACGCACCCCCGGCAGCCAAAGCGGTTCGTGACCAATCTTTTCCCTCAGTTTGACGATGAATTCTGGAGATCCCATGCACTGAGCCTAACGCGAGTGCTAGTGCTGCCCGACATTCACGCTGCCGGGACCAGCAGCATCGTAACCATCGCACCGGCCAGCATCGCCGGGCCGAAAGGGATTGACGATTTCGCTGTGCCGCGGCGGCTAACAATCAGCGCAATGCCCCACAGCCCGCCAACAACAAAACCTGCGGCCATACCAATCACCACATGTTGCCAACCCAGGAAACCCAAGAAAAGCCCCAAAACACCGGCCAGCTTCACATCACCAAATCCCATGCCGGCCGGGTAGAGAAACCACAGCAGCCAGTACAGTGCCCCCATGGCCAGGGCACCCACAGCCGCAGAGAGCGCATAGTGGGGCGCTCGTGCCAGAAGAGAAGCCGCCAACAGCAGCACCGCGGCGATCGGATAGGCCGGAAGCACCAACCGGTTTGGCAAAGTGTGGGTGCGGATGTCAATGATGCTCAATATAACGCTTAGCCACAGCAGGAACAGGCAGGCGGTCAGGACACACAAAAATGCCGATGCACTGTGTTCGAACAAGTCCATTAGCCGTGTGACCATAGCGCGATGCTACGCCATGAACCCTCCTGCCGGGGCCATTTGTTGGCGCCCGGGGCTAAGCTGTGGACATGAGTGCCTCCCCTTACACTGCCGATACTTTTCGACACATTGCCCGCTCGTCTCCGTGGCGTTGGCAGACGGTGCGCTTTGAACTGCACCGTAAGTTCCCCACCACGGCCGACGGCGGTGCAGGGAACGCATGGGTTGCTGCGGCCAGCGCCGGACTCGCCGAGGGAGAAGAGCCGGCATCGTCGCTGAACTGTTGGGTTCGCCGTCCGGGGGCACTTCGGGTAGAGACAAGCGATGGGGCACTCCTAGCAAGTACCACCAAGATTAATGAGTCAAGGGACTCGCTGTTCATTAGTGGCAATCGTAAACCATGGCTGTTGCCGCCTTCGCTGGTCAACCCCGTTAAGGACCACGCCGGGTTTGTTCTCCGCCGCCCCGAAGCACTTTATGGCGAGCCAGCTTACGGTTCTGGCAGGGCTGCTTCAGCACTTGACCCGGTTGAGCTTGCCGGTGACCGGCCGGTTCCGCTGGAAGCTCCCTTCGCCAACGTGGCTGAGATTGCGGACATCGCCAACGTTTCACATCATGGCCGGGCGGCTGTTGAGGCGATTCTGACCCCCAACCCCAGTTACCGCCCGCTCTTTACAGATGCTCCCTTGCTCTTTGCTGGCCGAACAGCCATCCGGATTGACCTGGAAACAAGTATTTGTGTGGCCTCCCAATCCCTTGACGGCCCCACCGCAGGGGCAGGACATTGGATGGTCCTGCTCGGTGTTGACGAGTACATGCTTGATGACCTTTTTGAAGAAGTCAGCATGGGCCTAACAGACGTTAGGGCCCACATCCCGTGGGATCTGGGCCCGAACGCCTAACCGGATTCTTCCAGGGAGGGGCTGTGCGCCCGCGCCCGAGGGGACTAAACTTCGGCCCGTTCCAGCATCTCCGTGACAAGGGCTGCAATCGGTGAACGTTCCGAGCGTGTGAGCGTGACATGCCCAAACAAGGGGTGACCCTTGAGGGTTTCCACCACAGCGGCAACCCCGTCGTGGCGCCCAACACGAAGGTTGTCTCGCTGGGCGATGTCATGGGTAAGCACAATCTTGGATCGCTGCCCAATACGACTCATCACGGTGAGCAACACATTCTTCTCCAGCGATTGCGCTTCATCCACAATGACAAATGAATCATGAAGTGACCGGCCGCGGATGTGAGTTAGCGGCAACACTTCAAGCATGCCGCGAGCCATGATTTCATCCATCAGCGACTCGGAAACCACTGAGCCAAGGGTGTCGAACACAGCTTGCGCCCAGGGGTTCATCTTCTCGCTTTCGGAACCAGGCAGGTAGCCAAGCTCCTGACCACCCACTGCATAAAGTGGCCTGAACACCACCACTTTGCGGTGTTCGTTGCGTTCCAGGACCGCTTCCAAACCTGCGCACAGGGCTAAAGCACTTTTCCCCGTTCCCGCGCGTCCGCCCAGGGAAACGATCCCCACCTCAGGATCCAACAGCAGATCAAGAGCCAGGCGCTGTTCAGCCGAGCGGCCGTGGAGGCCAAAAACTTCCCTATCACCGCGCACCAGGCGCACTTGCTGGTCAGCACCTACCCGGCCAAGGGCTGAACCCCTGTTGCTGGTGATCACAAGTGAAGTATTCACTGGTAGGACGGCCGCTTCAGGAATGGGCACCGGTTCATGGTTGTACAGGGCCGTGATCTCAGCTTCCGTTGCCTCAACCTCGCCAACCCCTGTCCAGCCCGAGTCCGGCACCAGCTCATTACGGTATGCTTCAGCGGCCAGTCCCAGTGCGGAGGCCCGCACACGCATCGGCACGTCCTTGGTCACCACGGTGACGTTGTCGCCTTCATTGGAGAGGTTCTTGGCAACGGCTAAGATCCGTGAATCATTATCACCGCCGCGCATGCCTGCCGGAAGCACCTCAAGCGAAACATGGTTCAGCTCTACCCGGAACGTCCCGCCGTCGTGCCCTAAAGGAACGGGGGAAGCCAGGCCGCCGTGGGATTCGCGCAGCTCATCAAGGAGGTGCAGGGCCGCTCGGGCAAAATAGCCAAGCTCCGGGTCATGGCGCTTGGCTTCAAGTTCCGAAATGACAACGATCGGCACAACCACGTGATGTTCAGCAAAGCGGGTGATGGCCCGCGGATCGGAAAGCAGAACCGAGGTGTCAACCACGTAAGTACGCAATTTCAACGCCGTGCCGGGATTGTGTGAATGCTGCTCAAGGTTCATGGTTTCAACCACGTCGACTCCAGCCTTTCCGGAGCGTGCAACGCTCCGGAATCATTTCGGTACGTAGAGCGGAGTTGCCCTCCGTTACACCCAAGATACGCCGCTATTTATCGCCGCGAGGACACCACGCCCTAATTACGGATGAACGTTAGAGGACGTTCCAACGAACGCTTGGCGGTTCAAAGAATAACCCGGGTGGCGCCTTGACGGGGCGGATTTTTGTGGATCCAGTCGTTGAAGAGAACCGATGTGACCAGCACGGCCACGGCTATCCACAATGCGTTTAGATCAAGGGCGAAGTAGGCGAAACCGCCAACAATGGAGCCTAGTGTGAGCGAGAGCCATAGCAGTGCATAACGGATCCAAAGCAGCTTTGCCCCGCCAGTCAAGGCGTTGGCAATATGTTGGCCCATTTTTACAAGCGTCCCCGTCATGTACGTCAGGCCAATGCTAACTTCCCCATCACGCTCGAAAATGACGTTCTCGGCACCCATTGCCACCGCCATGATGGCCGGGGCGAGCCAGCCCCCAACGCCCAGATCAAAAAGTAGCACGGCAGCTATCAACGCCAACGTCACATACAGCAGAACAGCCATGCGCTTTCGCCGTGGGACGCGCCTTCGTAAAATTGAGGCACTGACAACGCCTAAAAGAAATGCTGCCACCAGTCCGAAGGCTATGGCGAATCCGCCCCAGTTACCTTCCGCTAGTGCTGTGCCGCCGCGAGTTGAGTTTCCACTCATAAAGGAAACAAAGTACCCGCCCAGATGAATAAATCCCACGGCGTCAACAAACCCTGCGGCGCTGGAGAGAACAGCGGCCAGGATCATCTCAGAGCGGTGGTGGCTTTGCACTCGGGGCTGGCCTAGCTGCCATACCGGCGACTGCGGCCGGCGTAATCGCGCAGGGCACGCAGGAAGTCAATCTTTCGGAATGCCGGCCAGAGTGCCTCACAAAAGTAAAATTCACTGTAGGCGCTCTGCCACATCAAGAACCCTGAAAGTCGCTGTTCCCCAGAGGTGCGAATAACCAAGTCCGGATCGGGCTGGCCACGGGTATAAAGGAACTTGGAAATGTCCGCAACGCTTAGATCCGCGGCCACCTGCGCCATGGGACGCCCGGCAGCGTCGGCGTCATGCAAAAGTTCACGAACGGCATCGACAATTTCACGCCGTCCGCCATAGCCGATGGCCATGTTCACATGAATACGTTCCGTTGCCGGCACCCGGGCCGTCAGGGAAGAAAGACGGGTGGCCAGGTAATCCGGTAGAAGTTCGGGGGCACCCATGGCATGGACGCTGATGTTGTTATCGGCATCCAGCAGATCCAGGGTGTTGGCGATAATGCCCATGAGTTCATCAAGCTCTTCAGGTGAGCGGCTCATGTTATCGGTTGAGAGCATGTACAAGGTGACAACTTTGATGCCCAGGTCTTGACACCAGCCAAGGAACTCCAGGATTTTATCTGCACCGGCCTGATGCCCGTGCCCAGTGGGGGCATTGAACTGCTTGGCCCAACGGCGGTTGCCATCCACCATGACGCCAATATGGGCCGGGACGCTGCTCAGATCAAGCGAGCATGCAAGTCGCCGCTCGTAGAAGTTGTATAACAGTCTGGGCATTCGCACGGAGCCGGAGGACAGCCACATACGCGCGCACCGGACCTTTACGAATTATGGCCCTGCGGCCTAGCGAAACTTGCTAGCTCTAGATTACCCGCACAGGGAGCAAATTCTCACCAAGCACTTCCCCAACCTTTGTTACTCATAGGTAACTTAGGTGGTGGCGGGTTATGCTTTTAGTATGGTTACCGTGCACGAAATACAGCAAAAACCTTCGTGGCGCGGTTGGCTTCACGCGGGCTCGGCACCCCTGGTTTTGATTGCCGGAATTATCCTTGTGGCACTGGCCCCGGGAACCGCAGCCAAGATTGCATGTGCCATCTACGTGGCCACGGGCGTACTTCTTTTTGGTACAAGCGCACTATATCACCGTGGCAACTGGTCACCGAAGACCTCGGCAACACTGAAACGGCTTGATCACAGCAATATTATGTTGGTGATAGCGGGCTCCTACACCCCCTTGTCCTTCCTCATGCTGGCCCGCCCAACAGCCACGCTATTGCTGTGGATGATTTGGATCGGGGCCATTGCAGGGGTCTTGTTCCGTGTGCTTTGGGTGCGTGCACCACGCTGGCTCTACGTCCCCATTTATGTGCTGCTAGGCATCACAGCCTTGTTCTTCCTCCCGGAGTTCTGGGCAGCCGGCGCCCTGCCCACGGTCCTGATTTGCCTTGGCGGCGCGCTATACATTGCCGGCGCCGTCATCTATGGAATCAAGAAACCCAATTTTAGTGCCCGCCATTTCGGGTTCCACGAGTTGTTTCATGCCCTGACGGTGGCCGCCTTTGCCATTCACTTTACAGCCGTGGTGCTAGTGGTTTTTAAGTAGTCCTTGTGGTTTTTAAGTAGTCCAAAGCCCCCGCGTTTAGAATCTGATGGCGTCAATAACTTTCACACGGATCGCAACCAAGGCGGGAATGGCGCCAGCCAGAGCACCAACAAGGACGGCTGCACCCAAGCCAAGCAGCGCAGCCTCCACAGGGAATGCAGGGTAAGCCTCCAGACCAGGAGCCACCTTCGATTCCACGATGGGGTTTTTTACAATAGCGACTGCCAGCATGACCCCAACCGCTCCGGCCACTGTAGTGCCCACCACAGATTCCATCATGACACCGGTGAAGATTCTCCCTGAGGTTGCTCCAAAGCTGCGTCTAATACCAATCTCGCGCACCCTGTACCGCACCGTGACCATGGAGATATTCAGCAGTCCCACCACCCCCAGCAGCAGTATCAAAGTGGCTATGCCTGAGACCATCAAAGTCACCATGGCGAAGGGATCCCCGTAGGCTGCGTAATCGCTGCGGTACACATTCACGTAGGCGCCAGGAAGCTGCTGGGACAGCTCAGTGCTGAGCACTGCCACCAGCTGCTCCGCCATTCCAGCAGGAGCCCAAATTCTTAGTTCCACACCGGCACCGCCATCCCAAGGGTCATCGCTCACCCCCACAAGTTGTGCGGCCTCGCTCAAGATAAATGCCTGCGGCATCGCCTCCGGATACGCATTTGGCACCACACCAATGATCACTGAGGTGGCTTTGATGGTCCCGAGAACCGGGACTTGCGGATCAACGGTGAGATCAGGCTGTCCGGCGGCTAAGTAAAAAGCTTCATTGACAACGACGGCGGGAGCCAGCCTGTCGGCGTCGTCCGCGGCGAACCATCCGCCTTGGGTGAGGTTCACTCGATGAATGACACCATAAGGCGGATCCACCACGGTCAATTCCACGTTCTGGACGCCTCTGGGAAACTGAAAGCGGCCCTGCGAACGCAGCAATCGAGTGGAGTGCGTGAAGCCATGCCGGGCAACCGTGGCAGCCAGAATTCGGGTGGTCTTCTCCGTGCTGAGGCTTTGGCCAAGACTCGGACCGTTTTGAATGCTGACGCTCAAGGTGGCTTCCCTGCCCCCGTCGCGCTCGGAATTCAGGGCTATTCCCTCCCGTGCCAGGTTTCCTACACCCACCACTGTTGTCAGAACGGCAACCGAGAGGGCCACCCCTATCAGGGACAGTAGTATCCGGGTTTTGTGAATACGCAGCTCTGACCACGCCTCGACCAGGGTGGAGATGAACGCGGTCATGCGTGAGCCTGCGCAATCAATGCCGCCGGGCCAATACCCTCAGTGGCACTCAGGACACCGGCGTCAAGGCGATACCTGCTGCGGGCCCGTGCTGCAACATTGAGATCGTGAGTGATAGTTACCAACGCTGCACCAGATTCGGTGGCGATGGCATCCAGCAAGTCCATAACTACCTGGCCGGTTTCCACATCAAGGGCCCCGGTAGGCTCATCCGCCAGAATGAGCCGGGGCCGTCTAACAAGCGCCCGGGCTATTGCCACCCGCTGCTGTTCACCGCCGGAGAGCATGTGCGGCTGTGTGCCGGCACGGGCGCAGAGCCCAACCCGATCAAGCATTTCCATGCCGAGTTCGTTGCGACGCCAAAATTCTTTCCGGCCGGCGTACATCAGCGGTGTCACCACGTTTTCCAATGCTGTGCGGCCGGGCAACAGGTTGAATTGCTGGAATACGAAGCCGATGCTGGAGCCGCGGAGCTTCGCCCGGGTGTTGTTGCGCAGTTTTTCCACAGGCTTGCCCTCAAAACGCAACTGCCCGCTGCTGGGCACATCCAAAAGCCCCAGGATGTTCAGCAACGTGGATTTTCCGCAGCCCGAACGGCCAACGATGGCGGTGTGGTCACCTGCACGTATCTGCAGGTCAATGCCGCGCAGGATATGCAACTCCTGGTCATCAGCAAGCAGCACGGTCCGTGTCACGTTGCACAGATCCACCAAAGCGGGCGCAGAATTGTGCACGGCGGCGCTCTCACGATTGGTTGTTTCTACAGACTTCTCAGTTGGTTCTTCTGGAGCTTCTTCAGTAGGTTCTTCTAAAAAAATGCTCATTGGGATCAGCCCCTCATCGGGCCGAAGCCGGGCATCTGGCCCTCAGGTAACAAAGCATCCGTACCCGGGACAAACTCCAACACCGCTTCCCCCTCGGTCAAGCCGGAGGAGATCTCCACTTTTTCGCCGTCGTTCAGGCCCAGAACAACGGGGCGCTCCTGGGGTGCTCCGGCACCATCCGCCGCCGGAATCCAGACAATGCCGTTTTGGACACTGCCTTTCACAGCAGTTAGCGGCAGTGTCAGCACATCCTTGGCTTCACCAGCTACCAAGGTGATAGTGGCGCCCAGCCCGGGGAACACAACAATGTTCATGGGCACTGCGCAGCTGACCTGGCCACTGCCGTTTTCAACAGGCGGGCCCTGGCCGGCACCGGGATCAAAACCGGGGACACTAGCGGCAGCCGGGTCCATGCCGGGTGCATTCTGCGCGCCAGGGTTCGATTCCCCCGGAGTTTTACTATTGCTGATTTGGACGTTTTGGCAACCAAAAGGTGCCGGACCGTTGGTCACGGTGCCGGTGGCCGTTGTTGGTTTGCCCATGAGACGCAATTGCTGGGCTGTGGTGAGGGATCCGGTAATAGAAAACGTGCCGGGTGCAATGGTTCCTGCATTTTCGCCAACACTGGTTTCTTGGTTCAGCAATAGCGTGAGGGTCTCCAACGTGCCCTCGGCAGTGGCTACAACGTCAGTGTATGAATACACCGGGCCCGGCGCCGGCACGATGGGGGCATCGGGTTCAGCGGGAGCAGCAGGGGCTGCGTCAGGTTCGGAGAGCACCTCACTACGGATCTGGAAAATCTTGTCCCCGGCAGCCACGTGGGCTCCCTTGTCAACAAAAAAGAAGACCACTTTGCCGGCCGCCGTTGACCGCAGCGCGATGGCCGCATTACTTTGTACCGAGCCCGTAAGGTCCACAGTATTTCTCACGGTGGCGCGGCCGGTCTCTATGAGCGGAGCCTCAATGCGGGCGTGCGGGATGATTTGTTCGCCGTCATCCTGCAACCCGTCAATGAACGCGATCTTGACCAGTGCCACCGCTATGACACTAAATATCAGCACCCACACGACGGGAAAAACTATACGGCGCATAATACGCATTCTGCTTTCCTTCCGGAATCTCCCCACAGATCCCCGAACGGAGAAGTGTCTTGAACAATGTAACTGATGGGAAGACTTCCCGGCGGAAACACCCTGACACAATCAGATGAAGCGTTGCCGTACTTCAAGCGCCGTTGAAACTGGGTTTGTGCACACCATGTTGCGGCAAATATATGCCAGCACTCCCGCCGCAACTGGTTGCTGCCCCTGTTTACAAGAGCGCTGCGCCACACTGCGTCCTTCAAACAGCGCCAATGGCGGTTCCCCGGCGCCATCCCACACTCCAATGACCATCCCAGGGGAAGCCGAACACCAAGCCGCGTGCAGCAACTTCTCACGGTCATGGCCGGCAGGACCTACAATCGCCGTCTCAAACGGCCCAGCCAGCAGAGCCTCTGCCTGGGCAAGTAATCCACCAGCGGACCGCGGCGCTCTCTTAGCCAGTTCGGGAACACCTGCCAACAGATTCTCAGCAATAACGCGGTGCCTGCCCGATCCGGTGTACGCCGACCAAGAGATGAAAGCCCCAGCCATCATGGCCACGGCGCTGGTTGTGGCGTTATCGAAGGGGTCTGCAAATCGTGAGCCTTGCAGCGCGGAGTCAGAACCTTCGTGGGCACCATGGTTGTACACCACACCATCGGCTATGAAGTCCCGTTCCAAGTCGCAAATCAACGTCCCGGCAAAATCAAACCAGCGTCTGTCACCGCTGGCCGCATAAAGCGTCAAGTAACCTTTGGCGCAGGCCGCATAATCTTCCAGCAAACCCTTGATACCGCGCGCCTGCCCATCATGGGAAACCCGCAGCAACTCTCCGTCCCAATGCACTGTGGATAAATATTCTCCAAGTTCGACGGCGGTTGCCAGGTACGCGGGTTCCTCCAGCACCATGGCGGCTTCGGCCAATGCCTCCATCAGCATGGCATTCCAGGACGCCACTACTTTCTCATCCCGCGCTGGCATCACCCGCGCCGCGCGTAGCCTCCGCAGTGCCGGTTTAATCCGTTCCCACTGCTTCTGCTGCAGCTCGGAGAGCGGCCGCGAAGGATGTAACGGATACGTTTGGGGCACGGCGTCGTTTGGCACGCCCATAGCCCGTGCAACGTCCTCGGCCAGTTTTTGACTGCCCACTTCTGTGCTGGCATGCGCGGCAGTTTGAAGTTCGGCCATGCTCCACTTATAGCTAGCACCCTCGTGGTGGATGCCATCAACAACTGTGTCTGCATCAAGTGAGGAAGCAAATGCCCCGCCAGGGAGCCGCATCTCATCCATGAGCCAGGAAATCGTTGCCACGGCCGCTTCCCGGGCACCACGAGCTCCTAATGACGGCACCCTTACACGCAGTCCTGGTTCATCGTCGGCAAGGCTTTGCTGCGGGAACTTCTCCGCGATCCTCACCCAGTGCACAAGTACTTGGAGGAGGCCTGCGTTGTCGTAGAGCATTTTCTCGTAGTGCGGCTCAGACCAATCCGCACTCACACTGTAACGGGCAAACCCGCCACCCAGCTGATCGAATAATGCCGAATGCACCATGGCATTCAAGGTTCGGCCAACCAGCCCATGAGCCTGTTTCGCCGACGCGCCGGTGGCAGTGTCCGTGGCTTTTGATGCGGCATGCCGGATCAAAAATTCAAGGCCGGGAGTGGGCGGGAACTTCGGTGCCGAACCAAACCCGCCATGGATCAGGTCCTCTGTCCCGGCTATGGCAGCAACTGCGTCTTCGGTGGCCCTCAACCATGCTGGCTCTGGCTGTACCGAAAGCTCAACCGCCGTTGTGGCGGCGCTTCGCACTTGCCAGATAGGTTTAGCCAACGCCTCGGAGAGGGACTCTGCGGTCTTTTCCACCTGGTCTCTGCGTTCGCACCACGCCTCATTAACTGCGGCAAGCACCTGAGTAAAAGACGGGCGCCCACGTCCTGGACTTGGTGGGAAGTACGTGCCGGCGTAGAAGGCTTTTCCCTCAGGAGTCAAAAAAACACTCATGGGCCAGCCGCCCTCCCCGCTGAGTGCCTGGGTGGCTGCCATGTAAGCATCGTCTACATCTGGGCGTTCTTCGCGATCAACCTTGATAGAAACAAAGTGTTCGTTGAGGTAGTCCGCTGTCACCGGGTCTTCAAAGGACTCCCCCGCCATAACATGGCACCAATGGCAGGCGGCATATCCCACTGACAGAAAAATGGGTACGTCACGTGCTACGGATTCAGCAAACGCCTCCGCATCAAAAGGCTGCCACGCAACCGGATTTTGCGCGTGCTGGCGAAGGTAAGCACTGGGTTCACCTGCCAAGCGGTTCATTGCCGGATGCTACTTAGTATCCGTGTTCTCAGGATTACCAGCGGTGCCTGTGCTCCCTGCACCAGGCACAGCCCCGGCATCAGTTTCGTCAGGCTTTTCCGCAACCACACCGGAGACTGGGGAGTGCGCTGGAACTGAGGTCCCGGCGTCGTCCGCTCTAATGGGAATACCCATATGATCGGCAGCAGGGCCATGGGATCCGCTGACCCGGCCTTCCTCAACTTGTGCCCGGTAGCGAATACGGCGAATGCGCTTGACCATGTCGCGAATCAAAAAAAACATGATCACCACAATGCCGAACGTGACGGCGAAACCCAACAGACCGGGGGTGATTTGGTCCTCGGTCAAACCCGGGCGAAGCCCTGGCTGAGTGGGAATAGCGGGATCAGTGGTGGCAAGCAAAATCAGTGTGTGCACAATTCGTCTTTCGTTTTGTCCCCGAGCAACTTGGTGTCAACGGGAAACATCCACTATCTATCGTAGGCCAGCGAATAGGTCGTTCTCGGGTTGGGAGGTCAGGACACGTGATTCAATCAGCGAGTAGTCCTCCCACGGCCACACTTTTCGCTGCATTTGCGGGCTCACAGCAAAGAAGAATCCGTCCGGGTCAACCTGCGTTGCATGGGCCCGCAAGGCGTCATCACGAACCTCAAAATAATCTCCGCAGTCAATCTGCGTGGTGGTTGGATGCTTGCTCACCGGCGGTGTATGCCCCTCAGTGTCAGCCTCCAACCAGGACGCGATGCGCGCTGCATAAGGTGAAGCCAGCCCTGCCTCCTCCAACGCATAGTGCAAGGCCCGGAAGCGCTGCGGGTTAAACGCCAGATCGTAATAGAGCTTGGAGGGCTCCCAGGCTTCTCCGGCGTCAGGGTACAGTTCAGGATTTCCCGCCGCCCTAAACGCCTCCATCGTGACCTTGTGCGTCATGATGTGATCCGGATGCGGGTATCCACCGTTCTCGTCATAGGAAACAATCACGTGCGGTTTAAAACGACGAACCAACCGAACCAACGGAGCCGCAGCAATCTCCAACGGCTTCAGCGCAAAGCACCCCTCCGGCAAGTGCGGAAGCGGATCACCCTCGGGCAGCCCCGAATCAGTGAACCCCAGCCACTGATGCGCAATACCCAAAATTTTGGCTGCATTGGCCATTTCCAGCCGGCGCGCACCCCCCATGTCGCGGGCTGAATGCGGGTCACCAATGAGCGTTGGGTTTTGAATGTCGCCACGCTCACCACCTGTGCAGGTGGCCACCATCACCTGCACACCGGACGCCACGTAGGAGGCCATCATGGCTGCGCCCTTACTTGCTTCATCATCCGGGTGGGCATGAACCGCCAGAAGACGCAGCGACTGCCGTGCTGGAGACTCAAAGTTGTTCACGAAAGCTACCTTCAATTCTTGTGTGGCCACGGGTTAGAGGGAAGACGAGGCAAAATGCTCGTGCCAAATGAACGCTAAACTTGCCTTAGTCCAACGTCCCCATCAGGTGGGGCGCCCAGACCGCGGCAACCCGCGGAACAGACACAAGTGGATGCAGTGACAACTTCTGATTCTCCAGCAGCTACCAGCCTAACCAATCGATACGGCACACCCAAGCGGAGCCTGTCCAAAAAGAACCAAAAGATCCTCTTGGCGGTGGCAGCAGTGCTGTCATTGTCATGGGTATTGTGGGTGATCGTTGGCGGCAATACGGGAGTCTCCCAAAAAATCCTCAGCTACAACGTGGTGGACGCCACTATGACCACTGTTGATCTTTCGGTGACCAAAACCCCGGACGCCACGGCCGAGTGCGCCATCAAGGCCATGAATGAGTCTTTTGCGGTGGTGGGCTGGAATGTCATCACCATTGGTCCCAACGCTAAGGACGTTGGTTCCGAGAATGGCCGCACCACAACCGTGCGTGGCGAGCTTCGAACGGATTCGTTAGCCGTCACCGGAGTGGTTGAAAACTGCTGGATCGTTAAGCCGATGTAACACCCGCCACCCCGATTCTTGGGTTTATCCGCCTTATTGACTAAACTAGTCTCTATTACCATCTGCCCCGTTTGGTCAGCCAGTGAATTTTCTGCGCATGAATTGAGCACTTTGCCTTAGTGCATAGCTCGTGGTGCATAGCGCAGAGATTTCAATGGAACGCCTGCAGCGGGGCCTTTGCTTTTGTACATTCAAGGAGAATTACGTGCCTACCACTAACAGCGTGCCTTCAGCTTGGCTGACTCAGGAAGCCTTCGATCGTCTGCAGGCTGAACTCACACAGCTTTCCGGCCCCGGTCGTGCAGAGATCGTCAGCAAGATCGAACAAGCTCGCCAAGAAGGCGACTTGAAGGAAAACGGCGGGTATCACGCCGCCAAGGATGAACAGGGCAAGATTGAAGCTCGCATCCGCCAGCTCAGTGAAATGCTGCGCAGTGCCCGTGTCGGTGAAGCACCTGCCGACGACGGCGTCGTTGAGCAGGGCATGGTTGTTGTAGCCACCATCGCTGGGGATAAGACCACATTCCTGCTCGGCAGCCGCGAGGTTGGCGCCGGAGACCTGGAAGTTTATAGCGAACGTTCCGCATTGGGTGCCGCCATCATGGGCAAGACCGTCGGCGACAAACTGGACTATGTTGCTCCCAACGGGCGCACCATTGACGTGGAGATCATCTCCGCCAAGCCGTACGTTGGCGAGCAAAGCTAGCCACATGCGCAGTATTTGTCCCTGCCGGGTTCCACCCTTCGTGGTGAAATCCGGCAGGGACAAAATATTTAATACACGCTTTCTATAACCTGCGACGGCGGAACTCCCGGACGTCGCAGCGTCCGGTAACTTTCACAGCCTCCGGCAACGAGTGCGCCGGTTAGTGGACGACTATTGGCTGGAACCCTTCAGTGCGAAGAGCCGTCAAGACCAGCTCGCAATGCTCATGACCCTTGGTTTCAAGGTTTACGGTGATGGAGACGTCGCCCATCGAGATCGAGCCACCCACCCGTGTGTGGTCCACACCCGTGACGTTGGCGTCGTTCTCGGCGATGATGCGCGAGATCGTCGCCAAGGACCCTGGCCTATCCGTAAGCATCATGCGCACGGTCAGGAACCGGCCCGCGGCAGCTAGTCCACGCTGAATCACCTTCAGGAGCAGCATCGGGTCAATGTTTCCGCCCGAGAGCACAATGACAGTGGTACCGGGATTTTCAATCTTGCCCTCCATGAGAGCGGCCACGCCCACAGCTCCTGCCGGCTCCACCACCATTTTGGAACGCTCTAGTAAAAAGATCAGCGCCCGGGCCAGGGAGTCTTCACTGACAGTGATCACATCATCGACCAGTTCGCGGATGATGGAGAACGGCAGTTGGCCTGGACGGCCTACGGCAATCCCGTCAGCCATGGTGGAAACCTTCTTCAATGGCACCAACGCATCGGCGGCCAATGACGGAGGGTATGCGGCAGCGTTTTCGGCCTGCACCCCAATGACCCGGATCTCTCGCCCAAGTTCCTTAGCACGGGCCTTGACGGCCACCGATACGCCCGCCAGCAGCCCGCCGCCGCCAACACCCATGATGATGGTGTCAACGTTGGGTACCTGATCCAGGATCTCCAGGCCAATAGTGCCTTGTCCAGAGACCACATCAACATTGTTAAACGGGTGCACAAACACTGCACCGCTCTCGTTGGCGTAACGCTCGGCCTCCGCCAGAGATTCATCCACGTTGTTCCCGTGCAGCACCACTTCGGCACCGTGACCGCGGGTGGCGGCAAGCTTCGGCAGGGCAACACCTACCGGCATGTAGATTCGAGCCTTGATGCCCAACGCTTTTGCCGCAACCGCCACACCCTGGGCATGGTTACCAGCCGAGGCAGCCACCACACCGCGGGCACGTTCTTCGGCGTCAAGTTTGGCCATCCGCACATATGCACCGCGGACCTTAAACGAGCCGGCGCGCTGCAGGTTCTCACACTTGAAGAACACCTCTGAGCCTGTCAACCTGCCCAATGCCCGTGAGCTTTCGATGGGTGTGATCGCAATAATCTCCGCCAACAACTCCCGTGCCTGTTCTATATCTGCAAGGGTCACTGGGAGGTCGCTGGTTGCGTTCACGGTACTTTTCTCTTTCTCTTAGAAACAATATGAAACAAGGAACTCTGCGCACTGCTCCGGCGGGTTCCGGGCTAAACCATGTTTACCGGACGGGCTCGCAGAATCAGGCGTGCTTAGACGGGCGCGCTTAGACGGGCGGCTGGGGCACAGCTTCTGAAGCCGCTACCTCTTCAGCGGATGGGACGCCCGGAGCATCACCGGGCGGCACTATGTGTGGCAACCCATAAATATCCGGCAGTTCGGGATCGCTCTCCCAGCCCCGTTGTGCGATGTAGCGGATGAAAGAATTCGCCACTGCCAAGATCGGAACAGCGAACAACGCACCAAGAATACCTGCCACTCCTGAGCCTGCGGCCACAGCCAAGATCACGGCAACAGGGTGCAAGGACACTGCCCTGCCCATCACAAAGGGCTGCAGCACGTGGCTTTCCAGCTGCTGTACCAACAGCACAATGCCCAGCATGATCAGTGCATTGACCCAGCCATTGGCAACCAGTGCCAGAAGGACAGCGACGGCGCCCGTCACGAGTGCGCCCACCACGGGGATGAAGGAACCAACAAAGACTAGAACGCCCAGTGGCAGGGCTAGCGGCACCTGAATGATCGCCGCACCTGCGCCGATGCCAATGGCGTCAACGGCGGCAACAAGTACCTGCACCCGCGCGTAATTACCTAGTGATAACCAGCCGCGGCGTCCGGCACCATCCACGGCAGGCCTAGCCCGGCGCGGGAAGAACTTGACCACGAACGCCCAGATGTCCTGGCCCTCTAGAAGAAAGAACAGCAAAATGAACAACGTCAACAGCAACCCCACCGCGAAGTGGGTCACTCCCGTTCCCACACCCAAAGCACCGGAGACAAGGACGCTGCTATTGTCCTGGATCGCTGCGAGCGCCTCGTTGAGGTACTTGGTCACCTGGTCGTTGCTGATACCCAAAGGACCGGTCTTGAGCCACTCCTGGATTTGGATCAGCCCAGTAATGGCTTGCTGACTCAGATCGGAGAATCCAGCCACCATTTGCCGGCCCACAAGGAACAAGGAGCCCACCACTCCAACAATCAAACCCAGTTCAGCGACGGCAACACTGAGGCCTTGCGGCAAACCGACTTTCTTCAACGCTTTCACTACCGGGCGCAGTACTGAAGCAAGAATTGTTGCCAGCATTAGCGGTATGAGCAAGATGGTGATTTTACTCAGCAACCAGATCAGCATGGCGGAAACAACCAAAATAATTGCCACCCGCCACGACCATGCCCCGGCCACCCTCATTCCAAAGGGGACCCCGGATGTGTCCTTCTGCGAATAGCTCTGTGGTTCCTGCTGTACGGGCGTCATAGACTAATGATTCCCTATTGGCGCAGAATACGTTAAATGGCGTCCATCCCCGTCGCGGCGTCGTGAACCAATGACGTTCTCACAGGTCTGCTTCTATGCCCCAGTTCATGGTGAATGAATCCCCCGGTTCCAGCCATTTCAACCCGTCACCTGAATTAAAGGCATTGGCGGCTCCTGTCATGGGCTCCATGGCCACAGCAAGGGAACGGCCGGGAAATTCTGTGGTGATGAACACGTGTACATAGCTGACGCTTGAGTCGTGCCACAAACTCACACTGCGCCCATCCGGGGCCGAGAGTGTGTGCCGGCCAACGCCGTCGTCCATGCACAAGTCGGTGAAGGCCGTGTCCATCAGCAACTCCGAGACAGCTCTGCTTTGACGCAAATCATGGTGTCCTGACACCTCCACGAAACCAGTTGGAATCATGCGGGCGTCAGCCCTTATATACGTGGCGGCGTTAATCTGGATGCTTAACTGCTCCTGCGGCACACTGCCGATGGTGAAGTACGGGTGCGCGCCCAAAACAAACGGAGCCCGCCGGGCGGAGTCGTTGATGAATCTCTGGCAGACACGCAGCGCTCCCTCGGCGTCAAGTTCGTAACTGACTTGGTGGCGGGCCAGAAACGGGTAGCCGTGCTGCGGGTGGATGACGGCCTCCAGCAGCACGTACGAGTCAGTGCTATCCAAAGCGTGATAACCGGTATTGCGCAACAAACCATGGATCGCATTGTGCAACGGGACTTCCGTGATGTCCAATTGTTGGTCCACCCCGTCCAGCTGCCACAGCCCACCATCAACCCGATTAGCGAACGGTGCCAGCGTGATTCCCGACGCCCCAGGAGCAATGGAATCGAAGGCATAACTCTCTACTAGCGCCACTCCACCCCTGTCATAATGGCGAATACCAGCGGCCAAGGAGGTAACGATGGCGGTAGCGTCCCCGCGTCGCAAGGTGAACTGGGATCCAGTGGCTGCCCGCGTTCCCGGGGCTTCTTTGGGAGTGGTCATGAGCATTAGGCTACAGCCAAACGCTAGCTGGCAACACCGTCACATACGTTTCCAGGCTGCAAAAATATTGGCCTTAATGTAATATTTTGTTTGAAACTGTTTATTTTCTTCTCACTGACAGTTCACACTGACAGTAAGGGGTTCACATGCTCGCACCAGAGCGGCAGTCGCGCATCCTCAAGGAGCTCCAGCACCACGAGGCAGTACGCGTCGCTGATATAGCGGCTGCCATGAATGTCAGTGAAATGACTATCCGCCGTGACATTGAGGTTCTTGATCAAAGTGGCCTGGCTAGAAAAATCCATGGCGGGGCAATGCGCCTTGCGCGTTTAAGCGCCCTTGAACCTGGCTTTCTGCTCAACGTTGACAAACAGCTTGAGGGCAAACTGGCCATAGCCCAGACGGCCCTAACATTGGTTCAACCCGGAATGACACTTGCCCTCACCGGAGGAACCACAACGTACCAGCTGGCAGTGCTCCTGGCAGCTGAGATTGAACGGCTCCGCAGCCTGACAGTTGTTACAAATTCCCTAAAGATCACCGAGCTGCTGTACCTCCAGCAAGGCGGCTCTGATCTGAAAGTCATCGTCACAGGCGGAGAGCGCACACCCTCGGAAGCTCTGGTGGGTCCGGTGGCTCGCATGGCGCTAAAGAACCTAAATACTGATATTTGTTTCATGGGTGTCCATGGTTTGGACACCGAACGCGGGCTAACCAGCCCCAACTTGCTCGAAGCGGAGACAAACACGGCGTTCATCGAGGCCACCACACGCCTTGTTGTACTGGCGGACAACACCAAATTCCAGGTCCGTTCATTGGCCCAGATAGCACCGCTGGCGGCTGTAGACACCATCATTACCGATCACGCCCTCAGTCCAGCTGGCAAGGACCTGTTCGCCTCCCGAGTCCCGCACTTCATCATGTCACCAGCTTCGCCCGAGAACACTAGGAAGAACTCATGACTACTGCCACAACATCACTTTTGGCCGACGGCCGCGAGCTCATATATTTTGACGATGGCGCCGTGGCCAAACCCCACGTGGCCGTTGACACCCGTCGATTGGATCCGCGCTCGGAGGAGAACACCGGGGAGCTGCGCTTCGATGCACTCACTGGCGATTGGGTGGCCATTGCCGCACACCGGCAGACACGCACGTACCTGCCACCGGCTGATCAGTGCCCGCTGTGCCCCACCACCGGAGCGAATCTCTCAGAGATTCCCGATGAAGATTATGATGTGGCGGTTTTTGAGAACCGCTTTCCGTCGTTGGGCCCGGCGGTTGGTGCAGTACCAATCGATCCCGAATGGGGAACGCGGGGACGTGCTTTTGGGCGTTGTGAGGTTGTTGCCTTCACCCCGGAACACTCCGGCTCCTTTGGCGAACTATCACCAGAACGCGCCCGCACTGTCATTGATGCATGGGCCCACCGGACACAGGCATTGAGTGCTTTGCCCGGTGTGAAACAGGTCTTTCCTTTTGAAAATCGTGGCCAGGATATTGGCGTCACGTTGCACCACCCGCACGGACAGATCTACGCATATTCTTACGTACCCCCACGCAGTGCGGTCATGGCTAATGCTGCCCGCAAATTCTATGATGACAGCGAGGGGAGATCCACCTTGCTCGGGGACATTCTCACCAAGGAATCCGAATCCGGTGAACGCATGATCGCCCAAGGAAAATACTTCAGCGCATACGTACCCTTTGCGGCACATATGCCCTTGGAGGTTCATCTGACCCCGCACCGCCACGTCCCGGATTTTGCGGCGTTGATTGACAACGAACGCGACGAGCTGGCCGTCATGTACCTGGATATCCTGCGGACTTTAGAGAACATGTACACCACACCCACCCCTTATATTGCAGCGTGGCATCAGGCGCCACTAGATGCTTTTCTGCGTCCATCCGGACGTTTTCACCTTGAGCTCACGTCCCCACGCCGGGCCGCAGACAAGCTGAAATTTCTAGCGGGTTCGGAAGCCGCCATGGGCGCATTCATCAATGACACCACCCCCGAGCAAAGCGCCGCCATGTTGCGCAACTCCTTCGCACAACTGAAAGCAGGCCTGGAATGAGCATCTCCACTGACGCAGCTCTTGCAGCGAGTGCTTTCCAGGACGTCTTTGGTGCGGCACCCAGCGGCGTCTGGTCAGCCCCGGGTCGGGTAAATTTGATCGGCGAGCACACGGACTACAACGAAGGTTTTGTGCTGCCCTTCGCGATTGATCGCGCTGCAGCCGTGGCTATTCGCCGCCGTGATGACAACGATCACCACACGGCCCGGCTGTGCTCAAGCTACGGGGATCAACAAATCGTCACAGTTGATCTTGCCGCACTCACACAGGAAACCATGTCCGGCTGGAGCGCCTATCCATTGGGTGTTGTGTGGGTCATGCGCCAGATGGGCATCGAGATTGGCGGCTTTGACCTGTACCTGCATTCCACCGTCCCCTCGGGTGCCGGGCTTTCTTCCTCCGCCGCTATTGAGTGTGCCGTTGCCACTGCTTTCAACGACCTGGAATCGGCCGGGCTAACACTCAATGAACTGGTCCTTGTAGGCCAGCGCGCAGAGAACGAAGTGGTTGGTGCGCCCACGGGCATCCTTGACCAGTCCGCATCCTTGCTCTCCGCCAGCGGTCATGCCGTCTTTCTTGATTGCCGCACACAGGAATCAAAACTTGTACCTCTTGATTTGAGTACCGCCGGGCTGCTGATCCTGGTCATAGACACCAACGTCAGCCATGCCCACGCCACTGGCGGCTACTCCGACCGCCGGGCCTCCTGCGAACTCGGAGCTGAAGTGCTGGGGGTGCGCTCGCTGCGCGACGTTGCTGCAAGCGAGCTGCCAGAGACAGCGGGGCTGCTGGATGAAGAAACTTTCCGTCGAGTGCGCCACATCGTGACAGAGAACCAGCGCGTACTTGACACGGTTGAAGCATTGGATCAGGGCGGACCAACCACCATTGGCGATCTCCTCACCGCCAGCCACCTCTCCATGCGCGATGATTTTGAGATCTCCTGTCCCGAACTGGATCTTGCGGTGGAGAGCGCACTGATGAACGGAGCACTGGGCGCCCGTATGACAGGAGGAGGCTTTGGCGGTTCTGCCATTGCCCTCATCCAAATTAGCGAAGAAAACGCAGTGCGTGAGGCCGTGGTGAGTGCGTTTGCCAAGGCCGGATATACAGCTCCTGACATTTTTGCTGTCTCCCCCGCCGCAGGAGCCTGCAGAATCTTATAACCACCGGAACGCAGAAGGCCGCATCCCATAAAACATGGGATGCGGCCTTCACTGTAAACGGGGTCCTAGTTCAGGAACTCCCGATGCTGTTCATGCGCCTTGCTGATCTGCGCCAAGATTTCTTCGGAATCCTTGTGCTTGTCACGGAGTTTGGGCTCCATGGTTGCAATGGCGCCTTCTTCAACCATCAGCAGCTGGTAAACCCGTTCACGCTCGGTGAGATCTGCCGTGTATCCCAGCTCCAAATAGCTCTCTGCGTGGCGACGCGCGTTGTTTAGGACAGTCTGAGCCTTGCCAGACTTGCTCACCAGGGAGCCAACGATCGTGATGGCCAGGACACCAAGGATGACAATCAGCGAAACGCTGGTGCTAATTTCAATGACCGGAACGGCCTCGCCATCGTTAATAAAGGGCAAATTGTTCTCATGCAGTGCGTGTAGGACCAGCTTGACACCGATGAAGGCCAGGATGGTAGCCAGCCCGTAGGAAAGGTAGATCAGGCGGTCAAGCAGGCCGTCTAGGAGGAAGTACAGCTGACGTAGGCCCATGAGGGAGAACGCGGTTGCCGTGAAGACGATGTAGACGTTTTGAGTCAGACCGAAGATGGCCGGGATCGAATCCAGCGCGAAGAGCAGGTCGGTGCCACCAATGGCCACCATGACCAGCAGCATCGGGGTTAGGACCTTCTTGCCGTTAACAACTGTGAGAAGCTTGTCGCCGTCGTACTTATCAGAGGTCTTGAACAGACGCTTGGCCAACTTAATGATGAAGTTATCAGCATCGTCGCCCTCGCTGTCCTCTTCCTTGAGCAAGTTCCCTGCTGTGATCAGCAAGATGATCCCGAAGATGTAGAACATCCAGGACCACGTGTTGATCAACGCCGCACCCGCGAAAATGAAGCCGGTGCGTGCAATCAAGGCAAAGACGATGCCGAAGAGTAGAACCTTCTGCTGGTCCTCACGGGGAACCTTGAAACTGGACATGATGACAAGGAAGACAAACAAGTTGTCAACGCTCAGTGCCTTTTCGGTGATGTACCCGGCGAAGTACTCCCCACCCATGGTGGGACCGCCGAAGATGAAGACGGCCACACCAAAAACAAGGGCCAGGCCTACATAGATTGAGGACCAGATGGCTGCTTCACGCAGCGTGGGAATGTGCGCCTTGCGGATGTGGAAAAAGTAATCAAAGGCCAACAGGCCAAGAATGAGAACAATGGTAATGCCCCAGATCAGAGGGGATACGTTCATGAGCTGCTTTCGCTAGTCGCCTGCAACAGGCGTGTTTGATTTCGGTTGCCGAAATCGGGGTTATATAACATCACTTATAAAACAACGCCCGGTCTAAAAGGCCGGGCGTTGTCAACGCGGTACTTGAGATGCTCTCTAGTCATTGCCCCGCAGGATGGCCAAGAGACGCAGGATTTCAACATAGAGCCATACCAACGTCACTGTCAGGCCGAAGGCGGCAGTCCATGAGTATTTAGTGGGTAGCCCGTTTTGGACGCCCTTTTCAATGGAAGTGAAATCGACGATCAGCGAAAACGCTGCCAGACCAATGGCGAACAGGCCCAGGATCAAACCGAAGGGAATATTAGTTCCGGGGATGTCCATGCTGCGAATACCCCAGGGACTGTTAGTAGCCCCAAAGATCATCAGGGCAAAGTTAATCAGTGAGAACAGGGCGTAGCCGGAGAGGGCAATGATGAAGAAGCGGGTCATTTTTGGCGTGGCGCGCACCTTGGCGTTTCGGAACAACACCAGAGTTACTAAGAACACGCTAAGCGTGCCAAGTACGGCTTGGACAACAATGCCGGGGTAATTCGCTTCAAGCATCCCCGAGAGTCCACCCAGGAACATCCCCTCAAACAGTGCGTAGCCAAGAATCAGCGCTGGGGATGGTTGCTTCTTGAAGGCATTCACTAGACCCAGCACCAGGCCGACAATCATGCCCGGGAACATCAATACCGGAACAATCCAGCCAATGGCTGCACCAACCAGCACAAGGGTCAGTGTCATGACCGTCTTCATAATGACGTCGTCATAGGTCATGCGGCCGGTCTGTGCGGCGTTGGCAGAGGGCTTGCTGTACATCTCCTGAAGCTGCAGTGCTGACAACTGCTGCGCAGCAGCCAACGTGTCTGCTCCGCCGTTGACGTTGCGGCGCTGAGAAGAGGGCGTGTCCTTGAAGTTTTTGTTATTGGCAAAAACTGGATTACCACCAAGTGCCATAATGCTGTTGCCTCCGAAATAGGGGGTAAGAATAATTGTTAAGTCTATCAAGTTAGACGCTTGGGAGGGGTACTATATTCCCTTCCGGGCGAATTGGCAGCCCTTTCCCAGCAAAAGTTCACCCAATGTTCGCTTAGAGGCACAGAAATACGTTTGCGCTCGCGATTTTGGGGGTTTCTCGGCGTCTCGCCGCTCCGAGTTGCCACTTGTGGCGTCCAAAGTAGTGTTTTGGACGCCATAAGTGGCAACTCGCGGAAGCCGGCACGGCTATGGGATGCCCGGCGGTGGTGGTGCGTTACTTCTTGGTACCCCAGGTCGGACTCGAACCGACACTTTACAGATTTTAAGTCTGTTGCCTCTGCCATTGGGCTACTGGGGCATTGCTGCTGGATGAACCAGCGCTAACAACATTACGCGATGAGCGGCCTGTGCAGGAAACCGGGGCTCACGTGAAAGTGAATGGCGCCGAATATTTGAAGTGTCCGTGGTGGCCTGGTACAAAAGCAGCAAGCTCCAAAGCCATGAAATATGATCCCCAGGAAGGGTCCGGGGAACTGATTCCCAGAGAGTCTGCCGGGACAAAACCGAAGCGTGGGAAGTAGTCGCTGCCACCCATCAGCACAATAGTATGTTCTTGCATCTCATTGGCTGCTGCGATGGTGGCCTCTACCAACGCAGACCCGATGCCTTGCTTCTGATAGCCCGGCAACACAGCTATTGGGCCCAAGCCCAGAGAAACCGACGTTCCGATCCACGCCCTAGTGGTGATCACATACCCAAGAATTTCTCCTCGCTGGGACTCGGCCACGAGAGAGAGCCCGGGTAGGTACTCCCGTGCAGCAAAAAGTCGGCGCAACAGGCGCGGCTCATCACCCTTGGGGAAGGCAGCTTCCACGAGGGCCAGGATTTCGGGCCTGTCCCCGGCATGCTCACAACGGATGATCACCGCACCAGTCTAGTGCCTATGCTCGTGGACCAATCGGTGCACGAATAACAAGAAAGCGGCCCTCCCAAGAGCCGTGTTACAGACTGTAGGGAGGGCCGCCGTGGAGTGCATTACAGAAGTGTTGGCTACTTGCTGGCCGTAGCTTCTTCGCGAACTTCAACCTTGGGGGCAACAGCAGCAGGTGCCGCAGCCGGCTTCGGCTTAGGTGTTGCTGCAGCGACGAACGTGGTGCGCGGTGCCTGCAGGTTCTCCAGCTGGGCCAGGTCGCGGCCGGTTAGCATGGTGACAAACCAGTCCATGAGAACGCGGATCTTGCGCTCTACAGTGGGCATGGCCAAGCCGTGGTAACCACGGTGTGCCAGCCAAGCCGGGGCGCCCTTGAGCTGGATGCCCATGATCTTGGCAACACCCTTCCACTGGCCAAATCCGGCCACAGCGCCAAGGTTCTTGTGCTTGTAGCCTTTCAAAGCCTTGTTGAAGCGGCTAGCCCACAGGTTCTTGGCCAGGAGCTTTGCCTGACGCAGGGCGTGCTGGGCGTTGGGGACGCAGGTGCCGTCAGGAAGACCGCCCGTGACATCCGGGACAGCCGCAACATCGCCGGCGGCCCAGGCGTTCTCAATGACACCGAATTCGCCGCTGATCTGCAGGTTAACGTTGACGGAGACGCGCCCACGAGGTTCGATCGGGAAGTCAGTGGAGCGGACCATGGGGTTGGCCATGACCCCTGCAGTCCAGATGAGAGTGTCAGCATCGAACTGCTGGGCAACTGTCTTCTCCGGCAGGTTGATGAGTTTGAGATTGCTCTCTTCTGCATTATCCAATGAAGTGTTCAACAGAACCTCAACGCCGCGGCTGCGCAGGTGCTCCACAACCCAGAGGGCCTGGGACTCAGTGACCTCGGGCATGATGCGTCCCATGGCTTCAACCAGAACGAAGCGAAGTTCGGACTGCTCAACACGGGGGTTGATCTTGACTGCGGCACGGGCCATGTCTTCAAGCTCTGCAATGGTCTCAATGCCAGCAAAACCGCCACCAACAACCACGAAGGTCAAGGCGCGCTTGCGCTTAGCCGGGTCGGTCTCCGTGGAAGCCTGCTCGATCAGGGACAGAACCTGGTTGCGCAGGGCAACAGCTTCTTCGATGGTCTTCAGGCCGATTCCTGATTCTGCCAGGCCCTTGATCGGGAAGGTGCGTGTGATGGCACCTGCAGCCACAACAACATCGTGGTACGTCAGCTCGAATGGCTCGCCGCCGTCGGCCGGGGCCACAGCGGCCGTGCGGTTCTCATGGTCAATTGCTGTGACGGAACCCTGGATCAGCTCTGTCGCCTTCAGGTGCTTGCGGTGGGACACAACCGCGTGACGTGCTTCGATGTTTCCGCCGGCTACTTCAGGCAGGAACGGCTGGTATGTCATATAGGGCAGTGGATCGACCAAGGTGACAATGCCACCTGATTTTGCGATCTTCTTCTGCAGTTTGAGTGCTGTGTAGAGGCCGACGTAGCCGCCGCCAACTACAAGAACGCGCGGACGTGCTGAAAAGGTGGGAATGATTGCCATACCTCCATGATACAGATGTTTGTGAAAATATTCACTAGCCTAGGGAACGACGACGGATCGCAACTTCCGATGACGCCTTTCGCCCCGCCGTGGGAGCGTGTGGGCTAGTGTTTGTGCCCCTGCCCAGAACCACCAGGGGGCTCGCCCTGTGCGGATGTTTGGGTTGGTCTTACCCCGTCAGTTTCCTTTGCCGTAGCTAGTCGACGCCGGCGCAGCAACAGGTGCGTGGCCCCGCCTCCAGCGATCAGCAACAGCAGCCCCAGTGAACCAAGAACTAGCACTTGCGGAACTGCACTTGTGTTGTCTGCGGGCTGGGCAATAGGTGCTGCAAGGTCACTCAGGGTTGGCTTTGGCTGCGGCACCTTGGATACGGGTGTGCCGTTTTCCGAAGGCGGAGTTACCGCGCCTCGCCGGTGTACGTGGATCCATTCAGCAATGCTCCCCAGGGGGTTTGCCTCCACCACGGGAACATCTGCACTCAGGGCAGCCTCGGCGTCAAGAATCCCGTAGCCATAGATCGCGTTGGGAACCCCCTCACCCTTGGGTTTGGCTGTTGAGATGATCCTATTGATCACCTGGGCTGCACTCATCTCGGGGTATTTGGAGCGAATCAGTGCCGCAACTCCTGAGACTATTGGCGCCGCACCACTTGTGCCACTCCAGCGAGCGTACCCACCACCGGGAAGTCCCCCGGCAAGATCCTCAGCGGGGGCGCTGACGCCAATGCTGATGCCTTGGGATGAGGAGTCCACACTGGCTGTCCCATCCTTGTCCAAGCCACCCACGGCGAGGATGCCGGGGATGGTGGCCGGGGCCCCCACCTGTTCGCTTCCGGACTTGCGGTTACCGGCCGCTGCCACAATGACAACATCTTTTGACTCCGCATAAGCAAACGCGTCGTCCCAGCTTTGTGGCCAGGCTGTTGAGGTGCTGCCAAGGGACATGTTAATGACCTTGGCACCGTGATCCACAGCCCATTTCACTGCAGCCGGGATCTGATCGTCAATGTTTTTACCTGACGGGTTATCAGCGCCCAACCACACGGAGACGCTGAGCAGTTCAGCCTTCGGAGCCACACCGATGACCCCATCGGGCCCTGCCCCGACAGTGTCCTTTAGCGGCGCCGTCGTGCCGGGTTTTGCTGAAGCTGAGGGGCTGGCGGTACTTGCCTTGTGGCCACGTCCAGCCAACATTGTGGCAACCAATGTGCCGTGCTCGGGTTCGGCGCCAACACCTTTGGTGCCACCAGGAATTCCGGCACCTGACATGTCTTTCCCGCCTACCACGGCACCCTTGAGGTCGGGGTGAGAGGAGTCAATGCCGCTATCGATGATGGCAACCTTCACGCCTTCACCTTGGGAGACCTCCCAAGCTTTCTCCACGCCGGATTGTTCCAGCCAGAACTCCCGGTTGCGGATGTCATCTGCGGAGGCAGCAGGGGCCGTCAACACAACAAATGACCCGGCCAGGGCAAGCGTCATCAACGCGGCGGCGATGGATCGCAACCGTGGACCAAACTTCATGAACGCTCGTTTCCGTAAAATAACAGGCTCAGCTATGGGCTGCTGCCAGTGCGATTCCGTCCAGAATATCGTGTTCGCTGGTAGTTGCCGATTCCAGGCTCCCCCCGCTGAGCTTTGCCAGGCGGCGCAGCACGGTGCGCCAGATGAGTGCTCCAGCGCCAATGACGTCGACACGCCCGGGATGCATGAAGCCAAGCTCGGCTCGTTCTTTGCGCGTCATGGCAAGTAACGCGGATGCTGCTTTGTCTATTTCTTCCAACGGAACGACGGCGGCATGAATCACCTTGCTCTGATAACTGGCCAACCCCAGGGCTTGTGCGGTGACAGTGGTTATTGAGCCTGCAACACCAACCACACCATCGATCTCTCCTAGTGGAAGCACCGCCAGGACGTCATTTAATTTCTCTTCGATCGCGGCCTCTGCGGCCGTGATCTGGGCAGCGGTGGGCGGATCACTTTTTAGATAGCGCTCGGTGAAGCGCACACAGCCCATGTTGGTGCTGAGCGAGCCGCGAACGCCTGATGCATCGCCAAGGACAAACTCAGTGCTGCCCCCACCAAGGTCTACAACAAGGACGTTGCGATCATCCAGCACGGGCAAAACGCTCACCGCACCGGCAAATGAGAGTGCGGCCTCTTCGGCGCCACTGGCAACGTCCGGTAACACGCCGAGCCTGTCCTGAATTCCTGCAACAAAAACGTCGCGGTTGCCGGCGTCACGTGTGGCGCTGGTGGCAACGAATCTGACGCGTTCCACACGTGCAGCAGTGATGAGTGCCGCATAGTCATCTACTGCAGCGAACGTTCTCTCAAGGGCATCTTCTGCCAATACACCTGTGACATCAACACCCTGGCCCAGCCTGACGGCCCGCATTTCACGATGCACATCTGTCAGCTTCGCCCCGTCATCTGGGTCTTGGATAACGTCGGCGATGAGCAGACGGATGGAATTGGTTCCACAATCAATGGCTGCCACACGCATTTTTGCTTAGCTCCCTTGCTGGTTCAAATGTTTGACGTGACGGCTCAAGTCCTTGTGCGGTACTGGCGCTTCATTGTTCCAGGCCCCTTCGCAATGACACGTCTGCGCAGTCCACCACTGTCCAACGGCGGCAAGCGCCTCATCACCGAGCGGGTTGACGCCCGGGCCTGCGGCAAGGGCGTGGCCAATCAGTACATGCAAGCATTTCACTCGGGTAGGCATGCCCCCTGCCGAAATTCCAGCAATCTCTGGAACCGGCCCCGTACCGGCCCGCTCTCCGATGGCTTCACGTGCTGCAATGTAGCTCTCGTGGGCTTTGAGGTAGGCAGCAGCCAGATCGTCCTCGCTACCCAACCGGTCGGTCATTTCATTCATGAGACCAGCAGCCTCCAAACGTGAAGCCGCGGCTGTCAGGACGGGGTGTGTTAGATAATATGTGGTGGGGAATGGAATCCCATTGCTGAGTCGCGGAGCTGTGGCAGCAACCAGCGGATTCCCGCAGACACACCTGGCCGGGATCTCCACCACGTCACGCACAGGCCGGTTGAGCTGGCGGCTGAGAGTATCAAGATCAAGCTGAGTGGGGACACGTCCACCCGGGGCGTTGCTGGGCGTTGCGGGCACGGGGGCCTTTCCTGAAACTGTTTGACTGCGTTGATGCGTTACTTACTGCGTTGCTGAGCGGCGGCTCTGGCCCCACATAATGTGGGAAAAGTGTTCAACCAGCTATTTTAGCGTGCTGTCACAGCACGGCCTTGCCTACTTTCCCCGTGACACTTTAGCGCCGGCGAATCCCAACACCGGTTCAGGGAGCCGGCGCGGGTTCCGGTGCTGGCGGTGCGGGAGCCGGCGCGGGTTCCGGTGCTGGCGGCGCGGGTTCCGGTGCTGGCGGTGCTGGCGGTGCTGCCGCAGGGACTTCCACCACGGCAGATTTCTGTACCGCCTCCCACAAACTATCCACCCAGGGGTCAACTTGTATGGCTGTGGCGTTCTTGGCGGTGGTGGCTTGGGCGGCTGCTGCCTTGGCAGCATCAACCGAGTCATCAAGTGCTTCCACGCCGTTGGCACCATAAACCCAATATCCGGTTTCCCCGGGCATGAGCATGCTCACTCGATCACGAGCCTGCTGTTTGATGAAAGCAGGATCATCCCACCGGGCCAGCTCAGATTTGTAAGCGCTTTGCTGACTTTCCTTGGCCGCAATGTCTTCGTGTAGTGAGGCGATCTCGGCTCGCTGTTCCAAGAAAGTATGCACGTTCGGTGCCAGCAGCAAGGTGACAACGGCCATGGTCAGCCCCAACACCAGCAGTCGTCCCGAAAAGGAACGAGCCGGGACTGGGCTGTCCCCGCCAGTCTGGGGTAATCCATCCTGGCTGTTACGGCTATTGGGTCCAGTTGCACGCTGCCGGCCACTCTTCGCCCCGTTGCTTCCCATACCGGCCGGGCTTCCCTTGCCTGCCGCGCCGGACTTGCCTGCCGGGCCGGACTTCCCCACCGGGCTTCCCTTACCGGCCGCGCCGGACTTGCCGCCGCTGGGGGTGGGCGAATCAGCTGGGGTGGGATCCGCCGTCGTACCAGGCAGTGCAGCTTTTTTGCCAGCTTTGTCCGGGTCACTGCCAATACCGGCCGTGAATTGTGCTTTAGGCACTGAGGGCCGTCGTGAGGCCATGCTTCTCCTAAGTACTGCTACCGATCAATTCGTGCCCCGGCCGTGAAAGTGGGGGCTACAACTGTTTCCGGAGACGGCAAAGCCGCGACAACGAACCAAGGTGTGTGTTCAACCTTAGCCAGCTGCCGCGGCCCTTGCTGCTATTTAGCCCTTGAAACGCGGGAACGCGCTGCGGCCTGCGTAGCGTGCGGCGTCGTCAAGTTCTTCTTCGATGCGCAGCAACTGGTTGTACTTGGCAACACGCTCTGAGCGGGCCGGGGCACCTGTTTTGATCTGACCGGCGTTGGTGGCAACGCAGATGTCAGCAATGGTGGTGTCTTCGGTTTCGCCTGAACGGTGCGAGGTGATGGTGGTGTAACCGGCGCGCTGGGCCATGGACACTGCGTCCAGGGTCTCGGTGAGCGTACCAATCTGGTTCACCTTCACCAGCAGTGAGTTGGCGGTGTTTGACTCGATACCGCGGGCAAGACGTTCCGGGTTGGTGACGAACAGGTCATCTCCAACAATCTGGATCTTCTCACCAATGGCGTCCGTGAGGGTCTTCCAGCCTTCCCAATCGTCTTCATCCAAAGGATCTTCGATGGAGACCAGCGGGTAGTCAGCCACAAGCTCGGTGTAGTACGCGCTCATTTCAGCGGCTGAAAGGGACTTGCCCTCGAACTGGTACGTACCGTCTTTGAAGAACTCGGAGGAGGCAACGTCCAGGGCCAAGCCCACGTCCTTGCCAGCTTCGTAGCCTGCGCGCTTGATGGCTTCCATGATCAGATCCAAGGCTGCACGGTTGGAGGGGAGGTTCGGTGCGAAGCCGCCCTCATCACCCAGGCCCGTTGCCAGACCCTTTTCCTGCAGTACTGACTTGAGGTTGTGGTAGATCTCAACGCCCCAGCGCAGACCCTCGGAGAACGTGGAGGCACCCATCGGCACCACCATGAATTCCTGAATGTCCACATCGGAGTCGGCGTGTGAGCCACCGTTGAGGATGTTCATCATCGGTACTGGCAGCACATGCGCGTTGGGTCCGCCCAAGTAGCGGTACAACGGCAGTCCGGCAGACTCGGCTGCGGCACTGGCCACGGCCAAGGAAACACCCAAGATGGCGTTGGCGCCAAGTTTTGCCTTGTTCGGGGTGCCGTCCAACTCCAGCATCATGGAGTCAATCAGGCGCTGGTCAGTTGCGTCGATGCCTTCAAGCTCGGGTGCAATAACTTCCAGAACAGCCTCAACTGCCTGCAAAACACCCTTGCCCTGGTACCGGTTCTTGTCGCCGTCGCGGAGTTCCGAGGCCTCAAAGGCACCTGTTGATGCGCCGGAGGGAACGCCTGCGCGGCCCATGGCTCCATCTTCAAGGAGAACCTCAACCTCTACGGTCGGGTTTCCACGGGAATCCAAAATTTCGCGTGCATGGATGGCTTCAATAAGTGCCACGTATTGCTCCTAAAAGTCAGCTTTGTAGTGTAAATGTCGACCACGCTGTCCCCTCAAGCCTAACCCGCCCGAGTGACCGGGCACTCATTGCTACGCTCAGAGCGCCAATATGGCGTGGCGAGATTGGCACCAGTTGAAGCAGCGGACGCTTGCCTTAGTGGTTGCGGCGCACATTGCGCAGCGTCTTGCGCTGTGTCTTGCGCAGCGTCTTGTGCACTGTCTTGCGCAGGGCCTGCTCGGCATCCAAGCCACGCTGTTGGGCAAGACGGACGACGTCGAACAGTACGTTCCCGAGCTCTTCTTCAGTGCCGATCCACTCACCGAGAGCGCCCACGCCCGTGGTGGGCTGGGCCACTCTGGGCTGGGCCACTCTGGGCTGGGCGCGCTCCAGATCAATGCCGGCGCGTTCCGCGCGCTCCACAACCTTTTGAGCCATGGCCAGCGCCGGCAGCGTGGCCGGAATCCCTGTGAAAGGACTGGACTGTGCAGGCGCTTTTTCCGAGCCCGTTTCTTCGATGCGTTTGGCACGTTCGGCGGCTTTAACCCGTTCCCACGTCTCTTCGATTTCAGCGATGGAAGCAGGAAAGCTCTCCTGTAGGGTGCCGTCGGCGTGGAAGACGTGCGGACTGCGCCGAATCATTTTTTCCGAGAGCCCATGGGCCACATCGGCAAGCCCAAAGTGGCCCTGCTCCGCAGCCAGGTTGGCGTGGAGCACCACCTGCAGCAGAATATCGCCCAGCTCATTAGCCATTTCGGCTGTGTGTTGTGTTTCAACGGCTTCAATGAACTCGTAGGATTCCTCCAACAGGTACTTAGTCAAGGATTCATGAGTCAGGGCGGCCGTCCACGGGCAGTGTTCACGAAGAGCCGCAATGACGCCAACAAGGCGGGCTATTTCCAGCTCACTGGAAGTAGCCCGCCCCTTGCAGTTGTGCTGCGTGTCAGCTTTCAAGCGTGGATTCGTCCTCGTCCATGAAATCGTCAGCAAAATCATCCGCGCTGAAGGCTACAAATCCTTCGGAGTCTGCGAAATCATCCAATTCATCCATTGCATTTTCATAATGCTCAACGATGAAATCTTCCAACTCTTCGCGCGCCTCAATGGGCAGGAACGTTGCATGCACCGCGTTCAAGGTCATTTCAAGGACAGTGTCCAGTCCGTAGCCAAAAGCTTCGATGAGCAAGCCAAATTCGCCGCTCAATGTGGTCCCGCTCATGAGCCGGTTGTCGGTGTTGACGGTGACGTTGAAACCGAGCTGGTGCAACAGTTCAATCGGGTGTTCTGCAATGGTGGTGCCAAACGCGGCAATGGCGCCGGTTTGCAGGTTGGAGGATGGGCACAACTCAAGGGGAATCTGGCGGTCCCGCACCCACTGTGCCAAATCGCCCAGGGTGAGCGTGCCGACGTCGTTCCCGTCTTCCTCCTGGACGTCCAAGTGGATGTCCTCTGCGATGCGCACGCCGTGGCCCAGGCGCAGGGCACGGCCATGAACAAGTGCGTCCTGGATGCTCTCAAGCCCGGCAGCCTCGCCGGCGTGAACGGTGACGGGGAAGTTATTTTCGGCAAGGTAGGTGAAGGCCTCGCTGAAGCGGGAGGGCAGAAAACCATCTTCGGCGCCGGCAATATCAAACCCGACAACACCGTTGTCCCGGTGGCGCACAGCAAGTTGGGCGATCTCGGAGCCGCGATCAGCATGACGCATGGCCGTGATGATCTGGCCAACTTCAATGTATCCGCCAGCTTCATCAACGGTGTCCATGCCCTCCTCAAGGCCCTCTTGGACCGCTTCAACGGCCTCATCAAGACTCAGCCCGGCTGTGAGGTGCTGCTCAGGCGCCCAGCGAACTTCGCCGTAAACCACCCCGTCCTCGGCCAGGTCTTCGACGAACTCACGGGCCACCCGGACAAGCGCATCGTGCGTTTGCATGACGGCAACAGTGTGTTCAAACGTTTCAAGATAGCGTTCAAGCGAACCTGAATCCGCCGACTGCAAAAACCACTCACGCAGCTCTTCCGGATCGGTAGAGGGCAGTAAATGACCTGTTGCACCCGCCAACTCAATGATGGTTTCAGGACGTAAACCGCCGTCCAAGTGGTCGTGCAGGGATACCTTTGGCAACGATTTCAGGTCCACAACGGGGGCGGACGTGGCAGCGTGCTCTGAAGTTGGGTTAGTCACAATCCCCACTCTAGGGTTGTGTTCCGCGCAGCGCTAGTTGGGCGCGCTACAGGGGCTGGCCGGTGGACTCCCCCGAGTGCGCAGTGATGGGAACCCGGCACTGCCCGGCAAGGTGCTTGGGCGGCTCCGTTGCCGGGTTTGCAGGGGAGGCATTTGCAGGGGAGTCAAAGAAACGTTCGACGCCGGCGCCTCCTCCACCCGCGTTTGTTCCGTTCGCCACGGGCGCAGTTTTTGCCCCAGTCCGGGCGGCAGCGTCCTGGCGGGTAGCTCCGGTCAGGCTGTCGCTGCCGTCGCTGCCCGTGGTTGCGTCTTGGGTTGCGTCTTGGGTTGCGTCTTGGGTTGCGTCTTGGGTTGCGTCTTGGGTTGGGTCTTGGGTTGGGTCTTGAGTCGTGTCAACGACGGCTGGGGCGTTTTCGGCTTCCAACTGCGCTCTTGCTATGCGCTCCGCCGCCTCAGCGTGGACACGGGCTGCGTGCTGGGCTGCCATGAGCCCGGGCTCGGGGCGTGGCGCCACCCTGCCACGCTTCTCCAGAATATGATGCAGGTATTTGATGGCGTGATCCACTATAAAGCCAATGGCAATGGCAAAGACAATAGCAATTCCCACACCCAACAGCGGGTTGTCATGGACCCAGCGGCCGGCAAAAGTTCCCACGGCCACTGAATAGCAGGCCCACGTCACCACAGCGATGCCATCGAGCACAACAAAACGACGCCAAGGAAAATAGGTGGCCCCCGCCGTGAAGTTCACAGCAATTCTGCCCACAGGAATATACCGGGCCGTGAAAATCAGGATGGCCCCGCGTTTTTCCAGTTCTCTGCCGGCCCAGGCGAAGGCTTTCGCTCCCCGAGGTTTCCGCATCCACTTAAACCGTGTGGTGCCCAGGGTTCTGCCCAAGAGGTAGGCAATGTTATCCCCGATCATGGCCCCCATGGAGGCGCCGATGATCAGCAGCCAAATATTCGGCTGGCCGGTGCGTGCGGAGATGGAGGCCAAAGCAACAATGGCTGTCTCGCTGGGTAAGAACAAGAAGAAGCCATCAATCAGGCAAAAAAGGCTGACGATGGGGATCACCCACCATTGTGAGGCGGAATGCTCGATCAGAACATTAATCTGATCGACTATGTGCAAAAAGTCCACCTGGGACGGTTCCTCTCCAATGGGATTATCAGCTCTAAGCTTCCCACCACATTGTCCGGCTTGGTATCCATCCGAAGGAGGAGATTCCACCGTTTTTCTCAGCCTATGGGATTACTTAGGATAAATAACCCCTAGCTGCAGCAATTCTCGCTATTTCACTGAACGTTCACCCACCTGCGTCGAAGTTGGAGATGATGACACCCCGGATGGGGTGTCATCATCTCCAACCTCGACGCAGGGCCGGTTAAGCGATACGGTCGATGATAAGTTTCGACGCTGGGCGAGAGCCCTCAGGTGCAATAGTCACGGCACCTTCGAGTGCTTCTTTGGCCCGGTCAAATTTCTCCGGAGTATCCGTCAGTAGCGTCATGAGTGGTTCGCCGGCGCGAACCATGGCGCCGGGTTTGGCATGCATCCGCACCCCGGCTCCTGCTTGGACAATATCTTCTCGCCGGGCCCGTCCGGCGCCCAGGCGCCATGCAGCGACTCCCACCGCCATGGCATCAAGGCCAACCAATACGCCGTCGGCCGGGGCATAGACAACCTCAGATTCACGAGCCACTGGCAGTGCCGCGTCAGGGTCTCCACCTTGGGCAGAAATCATGCGCCGCCACACATCCATGGCCCGTCCGTCCTTCAGCGCAGCAGCGGGATCAGCGTCGCGGATGCCGGCAGCTTCCAGCATTTCCTGCGCCAACCTCACGGTAAGTTCAACGACGTCCTCCGGTCCGCCACCGGCCAGCACCTCCACGGATTCCTGGACCTCAATGGCGTTTCCTGCCGTAAGTCCCAGCGGAGTGGACATGTCGGTCAGCAGCGCCACGGTGTTCACCCCTGCGTCCTTGCCCAAGGCAACCATTGTTTGCGCCAGTTCCCGTGCCATGTCCACGCTCTTCATGAACGCCCCGGACCCAACCTTCACATCAAGCACAAGCGCACCCGTACCTTCGGCAATCTTCTTGCTCATGATGGAGGAGGCGATCAGTGGAATCGCTTCAACCGTCCCGGTGACATCCCGGAGGGCATACAACTTCTTATCGGCAGGCGCCAGACCGGCCCCAGCGGCGCAAATGACCGCGCCCACATCGGCTAGCTGACGCATCATCTGATCATTGGTGAGATCCGCTCGCCAGCCCGGGATCGCCTCCAGCTTGTCCAATGTGCCACCGGTGTGGCCCAGTCCCCGACCCGAAAGCTGTGGCACAGCTGCGCCAAATACTGCGACAAGGGGAGCAAGTGGCAACGTGATCTTATCGCCCACCCCACCCGTGGAGTGCTTGTCAGCCGTTGGCATCACCGCACCCTTTGCATTGCGCAGCGAAGAGAAATCAAGCGTATCTCCGGAGGCAATCATGGCGGCCGTCCACTGGGATATTTCCTGCCGGTTCATCCCGTTGAGCAAAATAGCCATGTTCAGTGCGGCCATTTGTTCCTCGGCGATGGTGCCTCGAGTGTAAGCATCAATGGTCCACTTGATTTGATCAGCGCTCAATATGCCCTTGTCACGCTTGGTCCGGATGATGTCAACAGCGTCAAACGCGGGGCCTGCATAAGATTCAGGGTTCATAGTGTGTCCATCCAATTCTCAGTATTGAGTGTCTCTGCTGCGCTGACTGTCTGCGATGACTGTCTCTTAGTTAAGCCTTGGCAGGGCGCTAATCTGCCGACGCACCCGCTGCTCGTTCCAAGTCCCTCGGGCCAAAGGCGTCGGGCAGGATTTGGGCCATGGTTTTTACCCCGGAGGAGGTCATCAGCCGCGTCTGCGCCGTGCTGAACTCGAACAGGATCTGCCGGCAGCGCCCGCACGGCATCAGAATTGCCCCGTCTCCGTCTACACAGTAGAACTCCGTGATGAGCCCTCCGCCGTTCATCTGTGCAGCGCCAATCATGGTGCACTCTGCACATAAAGTCAGTCCGTAGCTGGCATTCTCTACGTTGCATCCGGAGACAATGCTGCCATCAGCTAGTCTGGCCGCGGCCCCTACGGGGAACTTCGAATAAGGCACATAGGCGCGCCTCAGTGCTGCCGTTGCGGCCAGGCGGAGGGGTTCCCACTGCGCCTCGGACATGGTTGTGTTCACCGCTTACTCCTTAATATATGGTTCGCCGTCGGCGGCTGGAGCCAGTGCTTTGCCAACAAAGCCGGACACAGCCAAAATTGTCAGGGCATAGGGCAACATGGCCAGGAACTGCCCGTCAATGGGAGTACCAGCGAGGGAAAGAATGCTTTGTAAATTCCCTGCCACGCCAAACAACAAGGCGGCAAGGGCAGCACCAATCGGGTTCCACCGGCCAAAAATCAATGCGGCCAGAGCAATAAACCCAAGGCCACCGGTCATGTCCTTGCTGAAGCTGCTGACAGCCACAAGTGTGAAGTAGGCACCGCCTACCCCAGCCACTGCCCCACCGGCCAGCACGTTTAGCACACGGGTGCGGTTGACGTTGATGCCCACAGTATCTGCTGCTTTGGGGTGCTCCCCCACTGCACGCACACGCAGTCCCCAGCGGGTGCGGAAAAGCCCAAACCAAAGTGCCACTACAAGCACCAGCATGAAGTAACCAATGATCGACTGCCGGAACAGCGTGGGGCCGATGATCGGAATCTCAGACAGCAGCGGAATGGGGATGTTAGGCAGGTGTGCGGGCTGGTTGAAGATGGTCTCGCCGTTAACCTTTGTCTTCATGATCTTTTCAAACAGGAAACCCGTCAGACCCGAAACAAGCACGTTGAGCACCACACCAACAATGATCTGGTTGACCACGTACTTAATGCTGAAAACTGCCAAGAGAACAGAGACAAGCACCCCTGCCACAGCAGCCGCAAAGAGACCCGCGAACGCGTTATGCGTAATCGAGGCCACCAACGCGGCTGTGAACGCGCCCGCCAGCAACTGCCCCTCGATGGCGATGTTAACAACACCGGCGCGTTCCGAAAGTACTCCTGACAAGGAACCAAACACCAAAGGCGTAGTTATGAGCATGGCTCCGGTGAACAATCCAACGAGCGTGATGTTCTGGGTGGTGGTGCCACCGATCATCCACACCATCAGACCAATAACAAAGACCACGGCAAAGGACATAACAACCCATTTAGCGATTTTTCCGGTCACCTTGGTCTGGCTGTATGCCAGATAGGCCAGACCAACACAGAGCACCGAGACAATGATGCCCATAATCTTCGCTGGTAGGACCAAGTTGGGAACCTGCCAGGCATCGTTCTCTTGGGAGATGCGGAAGGTGGCTGTGCCGTCAGGGCCCAACACAATGAAGACGGCGACGGCGAACAGCGCCAATACGCCCAGGAGGATCGGAATTTTCCAGCTGCGAATGGCGACAGCGTCAACCACTTGACTTGGTTTGCTCTTGGCGGTGATGCTCATGCTGCAACTCCTTCATGGCGCACTGCCTTGATCCGGAACATGGAACGCACCAAGGGTGGCGCGGCAATGAACAGCACAATCAGGGACTGCACCACGGCAACAATGTCAATGGAAACGTCGGCGTTGATGGCCATTGAGGTGCCACCTGCCTTGAACGCGCCAAAAAGGAGCGCGGCAAAGAACGTCCCCCAAGGTTTGGATCGGCCCAAAAGTGCCACTGTAATAGCATCAAATCCGATACTGCCGGCAATGTCAGAATCGAGAATTTTCTCTGTTCCAGCCAGCTGGGTGACGCCCGCAAGTCCGGCCAAGGCGCCGGAGATCAACATGACGGTGATGTAGCCGCGGGAGACCAGCATGCCAGCGGTCCGTGCTGCCCGCGGATTAGCACCTATTGCGCGGTACTCGAACCCCAGCGTGGAGCGGTTTAGCAGCCAAGAGACAACAAAGACTGCCAGCACGGCCACGATCAGCCCTGCATGCACACGGTAGTTGGGGCCCAGCAGCAGCGGGAACATGGCACTCTCGTGCATGCGGGGGCTGATGGGGTTGCTGCTATTGGGATCGCGCAGTTGGTTTTTGAGCAGGTACAGCACCAGCGAGACGGCGATGTAGTTGAGCATAATGGTCACGATCACTTCGTGAGCACCCGTGCGAGCCTTTAAGAACCCAGCAATGCCGCCCCACAGCGCACCACCAATGGCACCAGCGAGCACCACGGCTACCAAGTGGATGCCCGGAGGCAGCTCAATCATGAAACCAACGACGCCGGCAAAAGTGGCGCCGATGATCAGCTGACCCTTGGCACCAATGTTGAACAGCCCCACCCGAAACGCCAGTGTCACGGCGAGTCCTGAAAGGATCAACGGTGTTGCGAAGGTCAGAGTTTCGAAAATACCCAATCTTCCCTGCCAGGTACGGGAACCTGGGTCATAGGTTGCACCGCGCCACAGGGCACCATAGGCTTCCGAAATGGCAGCCCAGATGGCTTTGAACGTGGCACTTGGATCACCAAAGAAGTAGCCCAGTGCACTGGTTACCCGCGTATCGGTGAAAGCAATGAGTATCCCACCAATGACAAGTGCCACCAGCACCGCCAGAACGGAGATCATCGCGTTGCCGCTGACGATTTCACGCATCAATTGGCTGCTGTTGCTTTCTTTCTGCGCTACAACTGGCGTCTTTGGGGACTCCGGTGCAGGCTTATTCACATCCACCCCACTCATTGCTGTTCACCTTCGTTGGTGGTGCTTTCTGTATTTTGTGTACTCATTTGTTCCTGTGCTTCTTCTGCGCTGAGGCCTGCCATCATCAAACCCAGCAATGCTCGGCTTGATTTTCCGGGGACAATACCCATGAGCCGGCCGGCAAAAAGTACTGCAATCCTGTCGGCAAGTTCCAGTACTTCATCTAGTTCCGTCGAGACGATGACTACGGGGGTACCGGCGTCCCGTTCGGCGACGATCCGTTTGTGTAAGAATTCGATCGAGCCAACATCCACCCCTCGGGTGGGTTGAGATGCCATAAAAAGTTTCAACGGCCTGGAAAGCTCTCGGGCCAGCACCACTTTCTGCTGGTTTCCCCCGGATAGCGTGTCTGCCTCATCCTGTGCAGACTGTGCCCGAACATCGAATTCGGCCACCTTTTCCACGCCGTTCTGGGCAATAACGGACCGATTCAAGGTACCCCGACGGGAAAAGGGTGCGTTCTTGTACAGATCCAAGATCAGGTTTTCGGCAATGGACATCTCGCCCACCAGCCCATCGTCTTGTCTGTCCTCGGGGACAAATCCAACTCCGGCATCAAGAATCTGGCGGACACTGCTTCCCAACAGCTCTTTGCCCTCCAAGGTGATGGAACCACTGACATGCTTGCGCAAACCCAGGACAGCCTCAGTAAGTTCCGTCTGCCCATTGCCCTGCACCCCAGCAATAGCCAGAATTTCTCCTTGGGCCACATCCAGGCTGACGTTATCTAGAAGTCTCAGTCCGGCGTCGTTGAAGACTGTCAGCTTGGAGATTTTCAAGGTGACCTCGCCGGGTTGCGCATCAGCCTTATCCAGGTTCAGGTTCACGGCGCGTCCCACCATCATGGCGGCCAATTCTGTGGTGGATGCTGATGGGAGCGCCGAGCCCACCACCTTGCCGCGGCGGATCACCGTGATGGTGTCCGCGACGGCTTTGATCTCGCGCAACTTGTGAGTGATGAACACGATCGAGGTGCCACCCTCTCTCAGCTGACCCATGATCTCCATGAGCTCATCGGTTTCCTGAGGTGTGAGCACGGCGGTGGGCTCATCAAGGATCAGGATTTTAGAGTTCCTCACCAGAGCTTTGATGATTTCCACTCGCTGCTGCACACCCACTGGCAGATCTTCCACCAACGCGTCCGGATCAACATCGAACCCGAATTTATCCGATATCTCGCGGATCTTCTTTCGCGTTTCTTCAAGGTTCAACACGCCGCCGAAGCTGGTGGCTTCAGCACCGAGTGCCACATTTTCCGCGACAGTGAAAACGGGAACCAGCATAAAGTGCTGGTGCACCATCCCTATTCCTGCAGCCATGGCATCTGAGGGCCCCGCAAACTTCACCGGTTTGTTATCGACAAGAATTTCGCCGGAGGTGGGCTCATAGAGGCCGTAAAGGACATTCATGAGAGTGGATTTTCCGGCGCCATTTTCACCGAGCAGGCCGTGAATCTCACCGGATTCCACCACCAGATCAATGTGGTCGTTCGCCACCAAGGCACCAAAGCTCTTAGTGATGCCCCGAAGTTCTAATTTCAACGTTTTAACCCGTCTGCGGATAATTTTCTTCTAATAGGTGCGTGTTGCTCGGCGACTCTTGGGTGCCATCGCCGCCGCTGCCACATCACCAAGCTGATGCTGGTGATGTGGCAGCGGCGGCATTTCCGGCTTGCTCAGGGCAAGCCCGGATGGCGTCTACTTCGGGCTGGACTTCGACGCTACCTTGATGGATCCGTCGATGATGCCCTTCTTGATCTCATCCAGCTGAGTCTTGGTATCGGCATCAACAGCAGATTCCAGATCGTGGAACGGGGCAAGGGACACACCGTCGTTCTCAAGGGTGCCAATGTAGGGAGCAGGATCAAACTTTCCACCCAGATCGTCCTTGACAATGGTTTCCACTGCCTCGCCCATGGTCTTGACAACCGAGGTCAACAGAATGGACTTGTAAGTAGGCGCCGTCAAGTAGCCGTCGGAGTCAACCCAAACAAGCTTGGCATCCTTGCCGCCCTTGTTTGCTGCCAAAATGGCGTCACCTGCACCCTTACCCAACGGGCCGGCAACGGGCATGATCACGTCTGCGCCTTCAGAGAGCAGGTTGTTCGTGATCTTTGTACCTTCCTGAATGATTTCGAAGGTGTTGGCAAAGGAGCCCTGCTGGGTTTCAGAATCCCAGCCCAAGAGCTGCACGGTTTTACCCTGCTTCTCGTTGAAGTACTTCACGCCTTCGGCAAAGCCATCCATGAAGATTGTCACCGTAGGGATGTTGATTCCACCGAACGTACCGACTTTGCCGGTTTTAGATACTGCTGCTGCGGCATAGCCGGCCATGAATGCGGCCTGAGCGGTGTCATACACAACAGGCTTGACGTTATCTGCCTTGATGCTGTTGTCATCGATGATGGCGTAATGCAGATCCGGGTTGTCCTTGGCTGCTGTCGCTGTGGCTTCTGCAAGCAGGAAGCCAACGGTGACGGTCAGGTTACATCCGGCGCTGGCCATTGTGGCCAGGTTCGGGGCAAAGTCAGCAGTACTTGAGGACTGCGCTTCCTTCATTTTGATGCCGAGGTCCTTCTCAGCCTTCTTCATACCCTCATATGAGGACTGGTTGAAGGACTGGTCATCGAATCCACCGGAGTCCGAGACAATGCAGCCCAAGTAGTCGGCTGCGCCGGCATTTGCTGAGCCGCTCGCGTCTCCGCCGGGAGCAGGCGGTGCTTCTCCACAGCCCGTGAGCAACAGCGCCACGGCGCTAACAGCTACGGTTCCAACAATGGCTCCACGTTTGACTTTATTGATGAGCAGGTTTTTCAAGGTTCCTCCATAAGGTGTGTGTACGCAGTGGAGGAGTGAGCCTCAAATGTGGTGACGGGTCAGCCTGATACAAAAGGAACAACATTGTCCCGTTGTGAGAAGCAAACTCGACTACTTTGATGCACCCCCGCAATGCGGCGCTAACCAACACCATAGTGTCACTTTGCCGTGCGCAGGTAGGGAGTCAGGGGATGTGAGGTTCATCGTTGGGGAACCGTTACACAACGGTTGCAAGTAGCAGATAAAGTTTGCAAAAAAGTGCGCGCGTTAAGCGCTTCAAGCCACTGTTTGCGCTACACTCCAGCTCTTGCCACCTGCCGCTGAGAAGCTACTCCCAAGTGCTAGTACGCAGGGTGCGCAATGCGGCCGCGCAAAGCACTCTGATACCCACGGCCAACGCGCGTTCATCCACAATGTAATCACCACGGTGCAAATCATATTCTTCCCCGCCAGGAACATGGGTTCCCAGGCGCATCAACGACCCGGGGATGCCTTGTAAAAACCAGGCGAAATCCTCAGCCCCCATGGACTGAGGCGCCAACACCACGGACTCTTCACCCAATTCAGCTCTGGCGGCGGCTTCAATGACAGCAGTTTCATGTTCTGAGTTCACCACTGGGGGCACGCCTCGGGTGTGTTCCAGATGCACATCCACACCGAAAGGTGCCGCAACTTGCTGCACAACCGCGTCAAGGAGCTCTCCTGCCGCATGCCATGCTTCGCGATCAAGGCAACGCATGGTGCCACCCATGACACCGTGCCCAGGAATTGCATTCGGCGCAGAGCCGGCATGAATTTGCCCCCACACCACTGACACGCCGCTGCGGACGTCCACTCTGCGGGAGAGAACCGCAGGAACACTGATGGCAATCTCCGCCAAAGCGAAAACCAAATCCTCGGTCAGGTGAGGCCGGGAAGTGTGCCCTCCACGGCCCGAGAGCTCAATTTTAATGGTGTCCGAGGCGCTGGTGATGGGACCGATCCGAGTCCCAATTTTGCCGACGTCAATGCGTGGATCACAGTGCAAGGCCATGATGCGTGGCACACCGTCAAGTGCGCCCTGGTCAATGCATGACAGGGCGCCACCTGGCATGGTTTCCTCTGCGGGCTGGAAAATGATTCTGATGGTCCCACCCAGCGGGGTGTGCTGATGCATCTTTGCCAGCACTAAGGCAATGCCAAGCATGCACGCCGTATGAAAGTCGTGGCCGCAGCCGTGGGTGACCCCGTGGTTGCGGGAGGCAAAGGCCAGCCCAGTCTCTTCCACGATGGGCAAGGCGTCAATGTCCCCACGCAACGCCGTCGTAATAGGACCTTCGCCTACATCAACTATGACCCCTGTGCCGTCCAGTCGGCGAGGCGAAAGACCGGCTTCAAGCAGGCGATCATAGATCTTTGCCGTGGTCCTGAACTCTTGGAACGACAACTCCGGGTGGGCGTGAAGGTCACGGCGGAAGTCAAGGACCTCTCCCAGCAAGGGTTCAAGCCAGGGGCCTACGAGCTCAGTCGGTTCTGTTTCCAGGGAGTAATTGCGCACACAAGAAACTCTAGCCTCGTCCGTGCGTCGTGGCTGTATTCGCTTCTCTGCGTTACTTTGCCGCAGCCAACCATTTGCACTTGGACAGTTTCCGGGGCTAAGGGCTCCTTAGGTAAAGAGCTACAGGACGTCTATGTCGCCGTTGGCCTTGAGCCCATCAACAGCTCTCTTTACGAGCTGCGAATGAGCTCGCGTTGTCACAAGCAGCGCATCAGGAGTGTCAACCACCACCACATCTTGGATGCCAATCAAGGCAATCACGCGCTTGGTGTCGGTAACAACAATGCCTGTGCTGTCCTCTGTGAAGACTCGTGCGCCTTCACCAATAACCTTGACGTTGTTGTTTTCTTTGGCGCTGCTCAGTCGCGCGATGGCCGCAAAGTCACCAACATCGTCCCAGCTAAAGTCCCCTGGAATGACTGCCACATCCCCAGCGTCTGCTGCAGGCTCGGCCACTGCATAGTCAATGGCAATTTTCGGCAGTGTGGGCCACACCCGATTTTTGACGGTGACTCGTTCGGGGGTGTCCCAGGCACGCGCAATCTCCATCAAACCCTCATAAAGAAGAGGTTCATTAGCTTTGAGGTGGTGGAGCATCAAAGACACCGGCGCAACGAACATACCGGCGTTCCAGTTGTACTCTCCACTGGCGAGGTATTCTTCCGCGACCCCTTGGCTGGGTTTCTCAACAAACTTCACCACCGCGTGGGCGCTGGGCGCACCAGCAATGTTCAGCGGCTCCCCCGTGAGGATGTAGCCAAAACCTGTGGAGGCGTGAGTTGGCTTGATGCCAATGGTGACGATCTTCCCGGTAGCCGCTGTGTAGATTGCCTCGCGCACAGCATCCTGGAACTTACCTACCGGGCTGATGACCTGATCGGCTGCGAAGGAACCCATGATGGTGTCTGGATCGCGGGTGAACAAGATGGCGGCAGCCAAACCGATGGCGGCCCCTGAATCTTTTGGTTCCGTTTCAAGAACAAGATTCTCATCAGCAATCTCGGGCAGCTGGCGGCATACCGCTTCACGGTGGGCATCCCCGGTCACCAAGAGGACCCGCTCCCCGCTGAGTGGGACAAGCCGGTCATAAGTGGCGCGGATCAACGTACTTCCACTGCCTGTTAGGTCGTGGAGAAATTTTGGTGCCGCCGCTCGGGACAACGGCCACAGCCTTGTGCCAACACCGCCTGCAGGGATAACGGCGAAGAATTTATCTAAGGGCTCCGTTGCAGGGGGAACGTTCTCAACCAAATTTTTCGTATTCATCAACACAACCATAAGCGATATCCGCACATCCAACGGTGCTAACTGCGGTCAGTGGCGTGAAACTTCCACCCAGGGTCGTAGGTCAGGGATACCGGCGTCGACGTTTAGGACAGGCAAGTGCGCCAACAGGCGAAAGAGCTGTAACTGCCGGGACACGGCCCTACAAAGCACCGATTTGAGACTGACTTGTGATTTGCTGCATAGAGCAAGGAGTGCCTAAGTTGAATATGCTGTTAGCTAAGCCTAAATTTAGGCTCAAGTATGAGTGCTCACGCCGTGTGCGTTTCCCCGCGTGGAACCACGCCAGCGCAACGGTGACGCAGGAAGGTTTATTCAGTGCCGACAAAACCAGCTGGCACTCTGTATCGCGGCCGAGAAGGCATGTGGTCCTGGGTGGGACACCGTATTACCGGTGTAGTTATTTTTATTTTCTTGTTGGTGCACGTTTTGGACACCTCTTTGGTGCGAGTGTCCCCAGAGGCGTACACAGCAGTCATCGGGGCGTACAAAAACCCCATCATGGGACTGGGCGAGGCCGGCCTCGTTGCAGCAATCGTGTTCCACGCTTTTAACGGCCTGCGCATCATTGCCATTGACTTTTGGAAAAAGGGTCCCAAGTACCAGCGTCAATTACTCTGGGGTGTTCTTGCCTTGTGGGCTGTGACAATGATTCCGTTCCTGATCCGTCACCTCACCATTGTCTTCTCCAATTTCTTCGGAGGGAACTAACATGAGCTCCAACTCCATCGCAGCTCCGCGCTCCAACAGTGCACAGTCACCTCAGTACAAGCGCAACAAAGCATCACACTCAAGTTTTGAGATGATCGCCTGGTTGTTCATGCGTCTCTCCGGCGTGGTTTTACTTGTGCTGATCTTTGGCCACTTATTCGTGAACCTGATGGTTGGCGAAGGTATCCACGCCATCGACTTTGGTTTTGTTGCTGGTAAATGGTCAGACCCGTTCTGGCAGATCTGGGATCTGGCTATGCTGTGGCTCGCTATGCTCCACGGCAGCAACGGTGTCCGCACCATCATCAACGACTATGCCGAGCGGGACCGTACACGCATGACCCTTAAAGCGGTCCTCTACGTTTCTTCCGCTGTCATCATTGTGCTGGGTACCTTGGTCATCTTCACCTTTGACCCTTGCCCCGCCGGTGCTGTTATTGATCTTCCGTCCTTCTGCTCCGTTCCTTAACTTTTAGTAGGGAACACCCCGTGCTTTTCACGCCGGGGGTTGTAAGAAGTGAACACCAGCTTTTAGCGCAGTAAAGAGAGAAAGAGCATCCAGTATGCAGGTCCATAAATACGACGTCGTAATCGTCGGGGCCGGTGGCGCAGGAATGCGTGCCGCCATTGAATCCGGTCAGCGTGCTCACACCGCCGTTCTGACCAAGTTGTACCCAACCCGTTCACACACCGGTGCCGCTCAGGGCGGCATGTGTGCAGCCCTTGCCAACGTCGAAGAAGACAACTGGGAGTGGCACACCTTTGACACCGTCAAGGGTGGCGATTATCTGGTGGATCAGGACGCCGCCGAAGTTATGGCCAAAGAGGCCATCGAAGCCGTTATTGATCTGGAAAAGATGGGCCTGCCGTTTAACCGCACGCCCGAGGGCCGTATTGATCAGCGCCGCTTTGGTGGTCACACTCGTGACCACGGCAAGGCGCCCGTCCGCCGTTCTTGTTACGCGGCTGACCGAACCGGGCACATGATTTTGCAGACGTTGTACCAAAACTGCGTCAAGCACAACGTTGAGTTCTACAACGAGTACTACGTGCTTGATCTGCTCACGGTTGATGAGGAAGCCACCCGCGAGGACGGCACCATCTACCTGCAGAAGAAGATTGCCGGTGTTGTCTCCTACGATCTAGCCACTGGGGAACTGCACATCTTCCAGGCAAAATCCGTGATCTTGGCTACCGGCGGTGCCGGCAAGGTCTTCAAGACAACCTCAAACGCACATACCTTAACCGGTGATGGCATGGGCATCGCATTCCGCAAGGGCATCCCCCTGGAGGATATGGAGTTCTTCCAGTTCCATCCAACGGGTCTTGCAGGCCTGGGCATCCTCCTCTCCGAGGCCGCCCGCGGTGAAGGTGCAATCCTGCGTAACTCCGAAGGTGAGCGCTTCATGGAGCGCTATGCACCCACCATCAAGGACCTGGCCCCACGCGATATCGTGGCCCGCTCCATGGCCAACGAGGTGCGTGAGGGCCGCGGTTGTGGTCCAAACAAGGACTACGTCCTCCTTGACCTCACCCACTTGGAGCCGGCTCACATCGACGCCAAGCTCCCGGATATCACCGAGTTTGCCCGCACCTACCTAGGTGTTGAACCGTATACCGAGCCAGTGCCGGTCTTCCCCACGGCGCACTACGCCATGGGCGGTGTTCCCACGAACATCACCACCGAGGTTCTGCAGGACAATGACACCATCATCCCGGGCCTGTATGCAGCAGGTGAAGTGGCGTGTGTATCCGTGCATGGTTCAAACCGTCTGGGCACCAACTCGCTGCTGGACATCAACGTGTTCGGCAAGCGCGCCGGTGTAGCCGCAGCAGAATACGCAAACGGCGCCGATTTCGTTGACTTGCCGGAGAACCCGGAAGCTGACACAGTTGCTTTGCTTGAGCATGTACGTGTGTCCGACGGCGGCGAAAAAGTTGCCATGATCCGCAAGGAACTCCAGGACACCATGGATGCGAATATGCAGGTGTTCCGCACAGCCGAGTCAATTGACAAGGTGCTTGCAGACATTGCTACCTTCGAAGAGCGATACTCGCGCATCACAGTTCAGGACAAGGGCAAGCGTTTCAACCTGGATCTTCTTGAGGCTGTTGAGCTTGGTTTCTTGCTTGAACTGGCCAAGGTCATGACGGTTGCTGCATTGCACCGCCAGGAGTCGCGCGGCGGCCACTACCGCGAAGACTTCCCGGACCGCGATGACGAGAATTTCATGAAGCACTCCATGGCTTACCTTGATGCAAACGTCACGGTGGAAAGTTCCGCAGAATCCATCGCCGGCATCCGGCTGGAAACTAAGCCTGTTGTTATCACGCGTTACCAGCCGATGGTGAGGAAGTACTAATGAGCACCGTAGAAGCTGAACTGCCGGAGCCGGCATCGAAGATTGAGCTGCCCGCACACCTTGGTGGCGGCGGTGAAATCCCCACATTCGACGTTACCTTGAAGGTGCGCCGCTACGACCCCGAATTCTCGGAAGAGTCCAAGTGGGAAGAATTCACCATGACCATGTACGGCACCGACCGCGTGCTGGATGCCCTGCACAAGGTCAAGTGGGAGCAGGACGGTTCGCTGTCTTTCCGCCGTTCGTGTGCGCACGGCGTATGCGGTTCCGATGCTATGCGCATCAACGGCCGCAACCGCCTGGCCTGCAAGACCCTGTTGAAGGACCTGGATACTTCCAAGCCCATCACGGTTGAACCCATCAAGGGCCTGCCAGTGGAGAAAGACCTCATTGTGGACATGGAGCCGTTCTTCCAGTCCTTCCGCGAGGTCATGCCTTTTCTGATCAACCGCGACCACGCCCCCACCAAGGAGCGTCTGCAGTCTGCCGAGGAACGCGAGCGTTTCGACGACACCACCAAGTGCATCCTCTGCGCCGCTTGCACGTCTTCATGCCCCGTATTCTGGACCGATGGCCAGTACTTTGGCCCGGCGGCCATTGTCAACGCACACCGCTTCATCTTTGATTCACGCGATGATGCCGGTGATATGCGGTTGGAAATCCTCAACGACAAGGAAGGCGTGTGGCGTTGCCGCACCACCTTCAACTGCACCGAAGCATGCCCCCGCGGCATTCAGATCACGCAGGCAATCGCAGAGGTCAAACAGGCTATTCTGTCCCGTCAGATTTAAGCTATTTGCCCCAAACTAAAGCGCCGCTCCCCGTTCGTGGGTGCGGCGCTTTAGTTATGTGCGGGGTTCCTTGCGGCCCGTAGAGGTGTCATTATCTCCAACCTCAGCGGGGTAGAGGTGTCATTATCTCCAACCTCAGCGGGGCGGGCTCAGTGGCGGGCTGTGTGGGACCTGTGAGGTCTTATGTCAGCCGCATGGACTGCCGCGATGGCTGCCGAGATTAAGTACACCTGACTCAGGAGGAAGAACCAGACAAAAAGGCCCAAAATAACGGCAAAGGGGGCTAGCAGTGCATTGTTGGTGACGCCGCTGAGCAGCATGGCGCTAAAGAACCGTAGGACGGTTGCGCCGGCACCGGAGAATAATGCGGCAAGGAGGAGCACCCGGCGCGGCATGCGCACACGTGAGGCAATGCTGAACATGATCATGGCAACGGAGACGTCCAAAACAAACATCAAAACAACTGAACCTAGTTGAGCTGCCGCACCCGAGAGGAAGCTCCCCCAGCCCAGTGCATCACTGATGGTGTCAACGGCGGCTGTGCTGACCACCCCGAGCCCACTTGTCAGTACTAGCGCCACAGCCAGCACAATCAGGGTCACACCGTCTCGGACCTTGGAAAGCACAGGGTTGGTTCTATCCCGGGCGAGCCCCAAAATGGAGCGGATACCCTCCCGTAAGCCATTGATCCAGCTCATGGCAGTCACCGCCAAGGCCGCCAGAGAGATAATAAGGGTCTTCCCGAACGCGCCCGAGCCAAGGAGTTGTTCCGGTGTGAACAATCCGTTATTGCCTGTGTCAATCAATCCCGGGGTGGTGTCGGCAATGAGTTTAATGACTGCGTCTCGCAGCACATCGTTGCCGGCGGCGACAATACCAAAGATGGCGAACCCGGCGACAAGCATGGCACCAACAGAGAAAAACATGAGATAGGCGTTGCCTGCTGCCAGTAGCGGACCGCGACGTCGCGTGTAAAGGTACCAAACACGGGCCGGAAACTTTCCGCCCGCCCACGCAGTAAGCCACTGCATGAACGTGGACGCCTGCAAAAAGAAACTGCCAGTCTTTCGCGCCTCCACGTAGGCGCCGCGCTTCGACTCAACCCAGGTCGATAGGCCCTGGCGGTTCAGCGGGCTCGGCGGCGGTTTAGCCGGAGCGGCCATCGGATTCTTCGCACTCACCCCCGGAGCGGCACTACCAGGGAAATAGGCCGGTTCGCGCTGAGTCTTAGGGTTTTGTTCCTCCGCCAAGACTCAACTCCTCGCGCAAAAACCAACCACCGGCAAGATAGTCAAAAAGACCAATACTTGTGACCTCAAAATCCGCACAAAAATCGCTCATGTCAGACTTCGCCCGGGCCAGCGTGGCCTGGTCCAAATCGTGAGCGATCGTCAAATGCGGGTGGAACCCAAATTTCAGCAGGTGCTCCACCGGACCGGCCACCAATTGCTCGTGCAAGGCGGCACATTCCTGTGCCCCTTCCGCCACATTGAGGAACACAACAGGTGAGATCGGCTCAAAAGTGCCGGTACCGCGAAGCGAAAGCATAAACGGCGCCCCGTCCGCAGCAATCTTGCGCACGTGGGCTGCGGCGTCATCCCAAGAATCTGCGGCTTGCCCGGAAACCAGGGTTATATGAGCAGGAACGACAGCGGCATCCGCACCGGCGTAGAAAGCCCGCTTTTCGCCGAGCTCGGCCGCCAACGCCGGTGGCAGGGAGATGATTACTCCCAGACTATTGGCGGGCGGGGCCGGGCTTTCCTCGTCCTTACCAATGCCAGTCACAGTTATCCCACCGAGCCGACAGGGGGCAGAAATCCAACCTTGGCATACACATCGGCCAGTGTCACGGAGGCGATTTCCCGGGCTTTAGCCGCACCAACTGCCAGTAGCGCATCAAGTTCGCCTGGGTCATCCAGGAGTTCAAGAGTGCGCGTCCGGATGGGCTCAAGCCGGGCCACTACCGCCTCCGCTACATCACCTTTCAGGTGCCCGTACATCTTGCCTTCATACTCGTTCACAAGAGTGTCTACGGGTTTTTGCGTCAGCGTGGAAAGGATCTCCAACAGGTTCGTGACACCCGGTTTACTCTCACGGTCATGAGCAACAACCGTGTCATCATCTGTCACAGCTGACTTGATGCGTTTGGCCGTAACTTTAGGATCATCAAGAATATTGATCAGTCCATTGGGGCCGGAGGCGGACTTGGACATTTTCGAGGTCGGATTTTGCAAGTCATAAATCCTTGCACCCTCTTTTTGAATAAAGGCTTCGGGGACTACGAACGTCTCACCAAATCGGTGATTGAAACGTTTGGCCAAGTCGCGCGCCAATTCAACGTGCTGACGCTGATCGTCCCCCACGGGAACGCCAGCTGGGCGGTACAACAGGATGTCTGCCGCCATCAGCACCGGATACGTAAACAAGCCAACGCTGGCCATCTCTGCCCCGCTCTTGGCAGACTTGTCCTTAAACTGGGTCATCCGTGACGCTTCACCGAAGCCGGTAATGCAATTCAGAACCCATGCAAGCTGGGCGTGCTCAGGGACATGGGACTGGACAAAGAGCGTTGATTTCTCAACGTCAATGCCACCGGCGATGTACTGGGCAGCAGTCTTGCGGGTCCGGGCACGCAACTCGCCAGGATCCTGCGTCACCGTAATGGCATGCATATCCGGGATGAAGAACAACGTTTGGTAGTCATCTTGGCTTTTAACCCAGTTGACAAGAGCTCCCAGGTAATTGCCCAGGTGCAATGAGTCACCGGAGGGCTGCATGCCTGAGAGTACGCGTGGGCGGACGGAAATTTCACTCATGGTTCCGGGTTCCTTTAGAACTTGTAGTCAACGACCAGTGGGGCATGGTCTGAGAAACGGTTTTCGTAGGAATCTGCCCTGTCAACCACTGATGTCAGAGCCTTTTCCGCCAGGCCGGGTGTGGCCATCTGGTAGTCGATGCGCCAGCCGGTGTCGTTAGTGAAGGCCTGTCCCCGGTTTGACCACCACGTGTACGGGCCGTCAACTTCTCCGGCAAGTTCGCGAGCCACATCTTTCCAGCCGATTTCTTCGCCAAGGAACCTGTCAAAGTAAGCACGTTCTTCGGGCAGGAACCCTGATTTTTTGACGTTGCCTTTCCAGTTCTTAATATCTAAAGTCTTGTGCCCAACGTTCAGATCTCCCACCACCAGTGCATGGTCGCTGGTTGCGGCTAGCTGGGGCAGACGACCAATCATGGTGTCCAGGAAGCGGTATTTATCTACCTGCTTAGGCGTATCGACGGCGCCTGAGTGCACGTAGGCGCTGACAACGCTCAGCGTTGTGGGCGTGCCATCGGCACCCGTCAGAACGTAATCGGCCTCAACCCAACGTCCTGAGGTGGCGAAGTAGTCATCGCCAATGCCGATTCTTGTGGCTACTGGCTCGAGCACGTCTTTCCGGGTGGCGATCAAAACACCCGCCCGGCCCTTGGCTTCTGCTTCTGCGTGCAGCACGTGCCAATCTTCGCTAAGGAACTCGTCAACGATGGCGTCAGGGGCGCGTACTTCCTGCAGGCATAGGATGTCCACATCGCGTGCTGCCAGCCAGGGGCCCATGCCGTTCCTGTAGGCGGCACGGATGCCATTGACGTTTACACTTGCGATCCGCAATCGACCGTTTTCAATACCGTTGCTCACTTGTTCCACCTTACCTGCTTGGAACCCTGAATTCTTGGGCCCCTCATCCGTGTACATAGGTTGTGTTTTGCCTGCTTCATAACCGGCCCTGTGCTGGTTTAGCGCTGGGCTGGCTTGGCCCTGGGCTGGCTTGGCCCTGGGCTGGCTTAGCGCTGGGCACCGCGCTCAAAGGCGGACGGTCCGGGGTTAATCAATAATCACACCGCTGACGGGGTCCTCACCATCAGTGCCACCTTGGGCGGTTGCGGCCCGTTCGGCGTTCTTCTTATGCATGGCCGCATCCATCTTCGCTTCCTGGGCTTCCCAGTGTGGGTTGATCATGCCACGGGCATTGGTGGCTGTGATCTCGATTGTTTCCAACGCCCGGGCCACCATCGCCGAGTCCTTACCAAGGTATTCGTTGACCACACCGATCTGGACGTTGATGATCTTAAAGGAGTGATCCAGCTTGAGTTCACGCGCCTTCTCGGCCGAGCGTGAACCAGCCTCTTGGGACACAAGCCGGGTGCCGCCGTCGGACTGGGCACTTTCACTGTTGTGCTGGGCCATCTGCGCCTGAGCCAATGCCACCTGTCGGGCACCAAAGGAGGCGGCTTTGTGCACACCAATGTAGACCACAGTGGACAAGGCTAGCCAGCCAAACGCGATGGCGGCGATGACCCAACCCAACACGGTGCTGTTGTTGGCGGCGAAGATAAGTGCCACCAAAAAAACGATCGCCAACACAATGGTGCCAACGCCAGTGAATTTGCCAGGTTTGGACATTTTGCCGGTTCCAAGAGAAGTCATGCATCCATTCTCTCAAATACCGGCGTGCCCGTGGACCGCCTTCCACCAGCGGCGAACGTGCCAGGTGAGCACCGGGCGCCAACTCCCCTATTTGAAGGGATTCCAGCTGGCCATCGGAGCCAATTCGGCCAGCCCAGCACGCAGTAGCAAGAACCCCACAATGCCCACCACCCACACAAGAGTTTCACTGGCGAACTTGCCCAGTTTGGGGCTGAGACGGCGAAGTCCCGCATCCATATGGGAGCCAAGTGCCACCCGTAATGCCACTAACACCAGCGCCGGAATGAGCATGAGCACACAATAAATGCCAAGCACACCGAGCTCCGTGGGAAGCGGCAAATCAGAATTGGTGAGTAGTCCAATCGCCGCCAGGTAGGGCAACATAGTGGGCAGTTCAAGCAACCCTGCAATCAACGCCAGGGTCACCAACCCCCCTGGGCTCCGCAACGCTGTTGCTATTCGGCTCGCCCATTTGGTCTGGGCCACCGCTTCCTGAGATTTACTGCCCGTGCTTTTACTGCCCAGGTCTGAGAACAGCGCATAGGCCAGCATGGCGCCGCCACCTAGTGTGAGGGTCCACAAGATGGGTGGGATCGCCAGCAACGAATCGACATCCAACCCCTTGGCGAGCCAGCCTGCCCCAGCAAGCACGCCAATACCCACCAGCAAATAAAAGCCCGCCAAGGCACCAAGATATAGCAAGATCCGCGGGGCCATCCGGCGCGCATCCGGGCGCAGGAGTAGCCAGAATGGAATTAATAGGGTGCCAATGCTTGTGCTGTCAATGAGAGCCAAAACGGCGAGTTGGGCGAATAGTGCAATGGTCATAGTTCCAGCGTGCCAAGTGAACCAGCTTCCGGAGTCCGCCATCGGAGGCACTACTGCGTCATCCCTTCGTATCATCATGGCGTGCCTGCCTTGCCCGGGCGGCGGGCTACGGACAGGATGGAAGTATGAGCCAGCTTCCGCCCAAGTCCGCAACCCGCGTGTGGTTCAACACCCGCGTTCAGCCTTGGGCTTCGGGCATCCGCCGGGAAGATCTCGGGCTTGCCATCAGCTATTTCCTCGTGTTTTGGATTTTGAATGCTGTGAGCGGGGGTGGCGGGTTTAATTTCAATTTTCCGTGGTTGTCCCAGAACTGGGTGTTCTTTGCTGCCGTGGGATGTGCGGCAGTGGTGTTGCGCCGGAGCGCCACACCCTTGATGGCCATTCTTTGCGGATCTGCCACCGTGATGCTGTTGCTGAGCAACCAGCCAACAGCCCTGATATTGGTGTTTGAACTGTTTTTCTCTCTGGTGTTGTTCGGCTCCCCCAAGGTTTCCGCGGCAGCCAGTAAAAGTGCTGTGGCTCTGTCAGTGCTGGTGACCCTGCTGGTCCTGGCCCTGACCGGTGAGGCAGAAGCCACGGTAGTAGCAGCGGTTGCAGCTGTCATGACGCTGCTTATGCCGATGGAATGGGCTGGAAATCTTCGCAAAGCTCAGCATCTAACAGAAAGTGAGTCCGCCCGGGCGGAGGCTGTCCGGGCGTCAGCGGAGCATCGCTTTCTTGCTGACAGGACCACCCATGAACTGATCCTTGAGCGCGAGCGCCAACACATGGCACGCGAGCTCCACGATGTTCTTTCCGCGCGGCTCTCAGCCATTGCCCTCCAATCCGGTGCGGCATTGCACACAGGATTACTGCAGGAAAAGAGGCAGGCAACGAAAATCCTCTCCCAAATTCGCTCCGAAAGCGTGGCGGCTCTGGATGAACTCAATGGGATGATCCGGCTCCTGCATACAGGCGCACTGGATGAGACGGCCGGACGCGCAGCTGACGTGATTTCCCTGGTGGAGCAGCATCATTTATCCGGGACCATGATTTCCTATGAAAATTCCCTGCCCGACGGCGGAGATCACCTACCCCTGCAGCTTCAGACCATTCTCTACCGCGTGTGCGCCGAATCCCTGCGCAACGCCGCCCTGCACGCGCCCGGTACACCCGTCACGATCACATTGGCGTGCTCCACAGGGACAGCAGCGGAGGTAGGGGTTGTTTTGCTTGTGTCTAACCCTTTGCCACGCTGCCCTGTCCCTCCGGCGCAAACAGGTTCTGCAGAGGTGGAGTCTTCACATGCTGGAACAGGTACGGGTATTCCCAGCATGCATTTCCGAGCCGCGCACGCTGGGGGAACCATCTCAACAGGTTTGCGTGCTGGGCATTGGGTGGTGGAACTGCGGTTGCCGATCGCAAGCTCCGCATCCGCAGAAGCCCACCTGTCATCGGGGGCCGCAGTATGAGCCCGGCTCAGCCAGTCACTGTCCTCTTGGCGGATGACCATGCCGCCATCAGGTTGGGCATGCGCATGGTGGTGGACACCGCAACCGATATGGAAGTGGTGGGTGAAGCCGGCGACGGTGCCCTCACTGTGAGTATGGCGCGGGCGCTGCGACCCGACGTTATCCTGATGGACTTGCGTATGCCGGTCATGGACGGTGTGGAAGCGACCCGGCACATTTGTGCCGAAGGTGTGTCCAAGGTGTTGGTGCTGACAACTTTTGACCATGATTCTTACCTCTTTGGTGCGCTCGCCGCCGGTGCTTCGGGTTTTCTGCTCAAGACGGCCGAACCTGCAACTATCACCGAAGCGATTCGCCGTGTTCATGAGGGTGATCAGGTCATAGCCCCGGAAGTGACGGCACGAATTGTTGCTGCCGCCCTGTCTGCGAATAGTGGGCCCGTGCTTGCCTCAACCGAGCCTCCGGCCTTGGATTTACTCACGGGACGGGAGCGAGAGGTCTTTGACTGCTTGGGCAGCGGACTAACAAATTATTGTATAGGCCGTCAGCTGGGCATCTCGGAAGCCACGGTGAAGACCCACGTTTCGCGCGTGCTGGCAAAGCTGGGCTTAGCGTCCCGGGTTCAGGCAGCACTGTTCCGACGAACCTGAACTGTGCCACCCCCGCTGCCACGCCCCGCAGTCCTCGCACTCCCTCGTTGAAGCCCTGACCACCGAGCCCACCGTCCTTCCTCCTTTTCTCGTTGAGGTTGGAGGTGATGACACCCCGGAGACCGCTGGGGTGACATCATCTCCAACCTCAACCGTGGGATATGTGCGTGCCCTACCCTTGCCCCGCTTGATGATCGGGAGCATCATGGTTGAACGGTGTTAAGAAGGGATATCAACATGTCAGGACTTCGTTCCAGAGCCCACTGCAGCATTGCTCCACCCGATATGTTGGGGAGGTTGGCTGTTGATGGGGATCCCGAACAACGAGAAGCCGCTGTCCGGGCGCTGGCCACCTCAGCTGCCATCCGTTCCCAGCGCGCCGTTATGGGGCGGCTGAACCGCCAGCTCAATCTAAACATTGGGCAGATGGTGGGCTTTGGCGTAATTCCCGAGCGCCGTTTGACCGTTTATGACAACAAAACGCTGGGCCGCACGTATCTACCCGGTGTCCGGGCGCGAGACTGGGGCCAGCCGCCCGTGGAGGATGCCGCTGTCAACCAGGCGTACGACGGCAGTAGCGCCACCTACGAATTTTACCGAGACGTTTTCCAGCGCAACTCCCTGGATGGTGCAGGCCTGGAACTCATCTCATCCGTCCACTATGGAGTGGCGTTTGATAACGCTTTCTGGGACGGCGCCCAGATGGTTTACGGTGACGGGAGCGGACGGATTTTCCAGATTGGTGGATTGACCCGGTCCCTGGATGTGATTGCCCATGAACTGACCCACGGGATCACCGAACTGACTGCGGGGCTGGTTTACAGCGAACAATCCGGTGCGTTGAACGAATCTTTCTCCGACATTTTTGGTTCGCTCGTTAAGCAATACAGCCTCAAGCAAACAGCCGCCGAAGCCGACTGGCTCATTGGCGAAGGTATTTTGGTCCCCGGGCTCGGAAAAGCCCTGCGTTCCATGATGCACCCCGGCACCGCGTACAAAGGAGATCGCCAACCCGGTCATATGGATGATTACGTTGTACTGCCGGATAATAACGACCCCCGCAATGACAACGGTGGCGTCCATATTAATTCTGGTATCCCCAACCACGCCTTTGCGTTGGCCGCCACGGCAATGGGTGGCCATGCGTGGGAGAAGGCAGGGAAGATCTGGTACGCCGTGCTGAACACCCGGCTGCGCGCCAATTCCCAGTTCACAGAGGCAGCCCAAGCCACTGTTGACGTTGCAGGGGCATTGTTTAGTTCAACGGAGCGGGATGCTGTCCATGACGCATGGAAAGAAGTCGGTGTTTTGACGTGAAAGTTCTAACATGAAACTGACAATCCGCAGGGGTGGGGGTATTGCCGGCATCGTGGCCCAGACCGAGTTGGACGCCCAAGTGTTGCCTGAACCAGCAGCGCAGGCCTTCGCTGGGGAGATTGCACGCGCCAATTTGCACGATCAGGTCGCCAAACCACCAGCCACGCAATGGCCAGATGGGCAGCTCTATGAAATCTCCTTGAAGGAGGCTGGACCGCCAGTAACGTGCTTTTACACCGATGAATCTCTACCGGAAAATGTCCGGCTGCTGTTGGCGTGGGTGGATGGACGTCCCGAACGCATCGAGTCAATTGAATAACTTCCAAGCCAGCCCACGCAAAAGGAGGACGACGCGCGGAACCTGAGTTCCGCGCGTCGTCCTCCTCAGGCTTTAGCCACCCAGACAAGCTCACGATCAGGCTCGCGGTGGATGAGCCCAACGAAGCTTAGGACCGCTCCGCTGCCTCAACCACATTGGCCAAGAGCATGGCACGAGTCATAGGGCCTACACCACCTGGGTTCGGGGAGATCCAGCTCGCCACTTCCGCGGCTGCAGGCTCCACATCCCCAGTGACCACGGCCTTGCCATTGCCATCATCGACGCGGCTAACACCTACATCCAGAACAATGGCACCGGGCTTCAAATCGGCGGCCTTGATCATGTGCGGGACACCGGCAGCGGCAACCACCACGTCGGCGTCGCGCAGCTCGGCCGCCAGATCCTTGGTGCCAGTGTGCGCCAAAACCACTGTGGCGTTGATGTCTCGGCGGGTCAGCAGCAGACCCATGGGCCTGCCAATCGTCACGCCGCGACCAACCACCAACACGCGCTTGCCACCGAGTGAAATACCGTGGCGTTCCAACAGCACAATGCAGCCCTTGGGCGTGCAAGGCAGCGGAGACGTCATGGGCCGGTTCACGTTCGCCACCAAACGGCCCAGGTTCATCGGATGCAAACCGTCCGCATCTTTGGCCGGGTCAATGGCTTCGAGCACCACGTCCTGGTCAATGTGCGTTGGCAGTGGAAGCTGGACAATATAGCCGGTGCACGTAGGGTCCTCGTTCAGCTGGTGGACAGCGGCGAGGACTTCTTCCTGCGTGGCCGATTCCGGCAAGTCGATGCGGATGGACTTGATGCCAACCTGGGCACAGTCCTTGTGTTTTCCACCCACATACCATTGGGAGCCCGGATCCGAGCCAACTAAAATGGTGCCTAGGCCCGGGATGACGCCGCGGGCAGCCAGGGCTGCCACGCGTTCGGTCAACTCGGCTTTGATGGCAGCGGCGGTGGCCTTGCCGTCAAGGATTTGGGCAGTGGACATTCTTACCATTCTTCCTGACCGGGGTAGAGCGGGAAGTTGGCAGTCAGTGCCTTTACGCGGACCTTGAGTCCGTCAACATCTGCGCCACCCTTCAGCGCTGCCGCAATGATCTCGGCCACCTCGGTGAATTCCGGGGCGCCGAAGCCGCGTGTGGCCAAGGCCGGGGTGCCGATGCGCAGACCCGAAGTGACCATCGGGGGGCGGGGGTCGAACGGGACGGCGTTGCGGTTCACAGTGATGCCCACGCTGTCCAGAAGATCTTCGGCCTGCTGGCCATCCAGCACTGAGTTGCGCAGATCAACCAGGACCAAGTGCACATCGGTGCCACCGGTCAGTACGGACACGCCGGCTTCGGCGACGTCTGCGGCATTGAGGCGCTCGGCAATGATCTTTGCACCTTCCAAGACACGTGCCTGGCGCTCCTTGAACTCCTCGCCCGCTGCAACCTTGAAGGCCACAGCCTTGGCAGCGATGACGTGCATGAGCGGGCCGCCCTGCTGACCCGGGAACACGGCGGAGTTCAGTTTCTTGGCCCATTCCTTCTTGGCCAGGATCACCCCTGATCGCGGGCCGGAGAGGGTCTTGTGAACTGTGGAGGTGACCACGTCGGAGTACGGCACCGGAGACGGGTGCAGACCTGCGGCCACCAAGCCTGCGAAGTGCGCCATGTCCGTCCAGAGCAGGGCTCCCACTTCATCGGCGATGGATCGGAATGCGGCAAAGTCCAGCTGGCGCGGGTATGCGGACCAGCCGGCGATGATGACCTGAGGCTTCTCCACGATGGCCTGGGCGCGCAGCTTATCCATGTCGATGCGGAAGGTATCAGGCTCAACTTCGTAGGCTGCGACCTCGTACAGTTTGCCGGAAAAGTTCAGCTTCATACCGTGGGTCAGGTGGCCACCATGGGCCAGGGACAGGCCCATGATCTTATCGCCGGGTTTGATCATGGCTGCGAGCGCGGCCGCATTGGCCTGGGCACCCGAGTGCGGTTGGACGTTGGCGTACTCGGCACCAAAAAGGTCCTTTACACGCTCAATAGCCAGGGTTTCTGCCACATCAACATATTCACAACCACCGTAGTAGCGGCGGCCCGGGTAACCTTCAGCGTATTTGTTGGTCAGCACTGAGCCCTGAGCTTCAAGGACGGCTCGGGGCGCGAAGTTTTCGGAGGCGATCATTTCCAACGTGTCCCGTTGACGGCCAAGCTCATCCTTCAGGACGGTGGCAATTTCCGGGTCAAGCTCGGAGAGCGGGGCGTTGGTCACGGACTGGGTGGGGGTAAAAGACACTACGGACTCCTGGTGGCAGCACGGAAAAAAACTCTTCTAGAAAAAGATTATCGCCAATCCGTTCATGGCCGCATTTGAAGACATTAGTACGCAACATGGTCTGGAGTTTGCTCCGGGCGCCATGTCTGGCTTCAGGGTTTATTCACGGCCAATGCGCGCATTGGCAAACGTGACCTCTCGTCCCAGGCGTACGATCGTGAGGTCTTCGCTAGTGCTGCTCCCCGGTGGTGTCCCACCTCATCGCCAGTTGCAACTCCTCAATTGTAGTACAGAGCCTGAATTCGACGGTAACGTTGAGTGGGTGAATGATCTGAATTCCGCCGCCGTGATCACCCCGGCAGCCATGCACGGATACGTCCTAACTCTCTCCTGCTCCGACCAGCCCGGCATTGTTCACGCCGTTTCCGGTTCGCTGCTTGAGGCTGGCTGCAACATCACTGACTCCCAGCAATACGGCAACCCGGACACTGGCACTTTCTTCATGCGCGTTGCTGTGGAAACTACGACGTCGTTCAGCCGCCTCCGCGAGCACCTTGAGTTAATCGCGGGGAAGTTCTCCTTCAACTGGGCCTTGCACCGCGTGGGTGCGCCAGTACGCACGCTGATCATGGCGTCTAAGGCCGCCCATTGCCTGAACGACATTTTGTTCCTGCAGCGCTCAGGGACCTTGCCAGTAGACATCCCGGCGATCGTCTCCAACCATCGCGATCTTGAGCCCCTGGCCGAGTTCTACGGCATCCCCTTCTACTACATCCCCGTCACCGCCGAGACTAAGGCCAACGCCGAGCGCCAGCTCGTTGAGCTGGTTGCCGAGCTCGACGTTGAACTTGTTGTTCTAGCCCGCTACATGCAGGTACTTTCTGACGAGCTGTGCAACCACTTGGCTGGTAAAGCCATCAACATTCATCACTCGTTCCTGCCCTCGTTCAAGGGCGCCAAGCCGTACCACCAGGCTCATGCGCGCGGGGTGAAGATCATTGGCGCCACGGCCCACTACGTGACAGCCGCACTGGATGAGGGGCCCATCATTGAACAGGAAGTCATCCGGGTGGATCACGGCCATTCGGTGGAAAAATTTGTGTCAATGGGCCGCGCAGTTGAGGCACGCACCCTAGCCCAAGCGGTGCAGTGGCATGCAGAGCATCGCGTGCTGCTCGACGGACACCGCACAGTGGTCTTTGACTAGTCCCCACGTCCTCCCCCTGCTCGCAAGCTCACAGCGGGGCCCTCGGACGCGTGGGCCCAACCACGACCACCCTTTGCCCGCAAGCTCACAGCGGGGCCCTCGGACGCGTGGGCCCAACCACGACCACCCTTTGCCCGCAAGCTCACCTCTAGCAAGCTGAGCTATTTTAGATAGGCTGAGGGAATGCCAGCTAACCTCTTGGGAAAAACAATCCTCACGGGTTGAGAAGCGCTGAGCTATCCAACGGCCAAAAAACTCACTAAAGTACTTCCGCAACCACCCGTCCCACGATTGGATCCGCCATGAATTCGCTAATCACTTTTGACGGCAATACCCCTATGGTTCACGAGAGCGCATTCGTGGCCCACACCGCAGTGATCATCGGCAAGGCAAGTCTTGGCACTGATTCCAGCGCCTTCTACGGTGTTGTGATGCGTGCTGACACAAATTCGATCACTGTGGGCGACGGTAGCAATTTACAAGACAATGTTGTGCTGCACGCTGATCCAGGTTTCCCCACCCGAGTGGGCAGTGGCGTCAGCGTTGGCCACAGTGCAGTTATTCATGGCTGCACCATTGAAGATGACTGCTTAATTGGCATGAGTGCCACCATCATGAACGGTGCCGTGATTGGCGCTGGCTCCTTAATAGCTGGCGGAGCGGTTGTCCTAGAAGGTGCCATCATTCCTCCCGGTTCACTGGTCGCCGGGGTGCCAGCGAAGGTGCGACGTGAACTCAACGCTGAAGAGTTGGAGAGTGTCCGCGTCAACGCCACAAACTATGTGGCGTTGGCTCGTAAACATAAAGGCCTCCAGTTTTAGCCTGCAATAGCGACTGCGGGATTGCCGCAGCAGCAATCGGCAGTGGGGGGCTGATATTTCGGCGCTTTAGACCCGGTCATGGAGGGTGATGTGGTAGCCATCAGGGTCGGCGAAAGTGAATGTGCAACCGAATGGGCCCTCGATCGGTGCTGAGACTATTGTGTGACCGCTGGCTACAAGAGCATCGTGAATGCCCTGGACACAGGTGACATGGAGGGACACCGGTGGCATGGAGCCAGATAGCGGCGTCTATGCCGGGTTGGGCAGCCGAGGCAAGATCGGTACCGGGAACTATTTCCCGCAGAGCGAAGACGATCGGCGTGGTCTCAAAAACGAAAGCATGATGCGGGACTACCAAGTTTTCAATGGGAGCATTGGCCTGCCGCGGACACGATCGATGGCAAGGATCGCCCCACGGTCAGCGCTATCGGCGGCTCTGACCTCGGATTGGACGTGCATCTTCTTGACAGGCTCACCTCCTGTGAACTGCCCCGTCTCCACCCCTTGCCATGCAGGCAGTCAATCGGGCTCTTCTTGGATGCGAGATCCGTCCCTTGTTGGCCCCTTACTCCTGTTCTAGTGCTCCTAGATGGGGAACACTAGTAATTATCAGAGATTTAACGCGGCCCTCGCTGTTGCCACAGCGTTCATTTTAGTCATGATGACTTCGCTGTGAACGCTAGCGGGGATGCTCAAAAGAATGAAGATTGGCGGCTCTACCCTGGCGGCTTCTGGATCAAGGAACCACAATGAGTTCCACTCGTCATAACCACAGACCAAGAGAGCAAAACAATCTACATTCCCATTGGGAAAACTTGCCAGCGATACGCACAAGCAGCCACGGGGCTCTGGTCAGCTACTCATGAGGAGAGCACCTAGCGTTCAACCGTTCAACAAGGCGCAAACCTGCACTTAGATATTTCTATAGCGGCGCAAGACAACGATTAAAACAATTCCGGCCACCAATGAAATCACACCGGGTATCACCTGAGAGAACGCCATCGCAACTACTGGCAAGAGGATGGCCAACCATATACCGATTAATATAAGAACCGAGGCTGCTAACCACGTAACTGCACGAAGTGGATTGTTGCTGACTTTTAGTGTGTCCGACATTTTTATCCCCAATGTATTAGCTTGCTCCTAGAGGTCAGCCAGATTCCTAGGCCCCAGAGCATGTCAGCTCATCGTCCCTAGTAGTAGGAGTCAAAGTCAAGCGATGCAGAGCAGAATCGGGGAGCTACTTTGATTCAGTCCATCTACATCAAACACCAGAAGTAGCTGCCAGCCGAGGCCGGAACATCTTGGTTCTTGAGTACCTTGACGGGCTACTGGTTGAAGGCACCGAAGAAGAGCTCGCCGATTACCGACCGGGCCAGTCGCTGTTGTTCCAACTCACGGGGATTGGCAGCCGCGGAACTGGCTCAGTGACCATAGTGGGCTCAAGGACACCACCTGCTGAGCTAATGCCTTCAGCGCTTCTGAACGAGAGCATGCACGCCCGGGCTCCGGTCCTAGGTGATAATTGCAGTATCGGAAGCTGCGGGGCGAAAGAAATCAATGACTGGTTCTCCTTCGTGCTCGCCCATGGCAGGATTCATCAGGTGAACAAGATTGTTTTGACTGGGCAATTGGTCTGCCAAAGTGACGATGAAATTGCAGTCGTTATCGAATTTCTACCACAACACATTGAACTGACCCTTGCAGAATCAGGGTGCATCTCCTTCAAGGTGGAACAAAGTGAGAATCCATGGGTGTGGGATGTTTCCGAACGTTTCACGGATGCTGATTCTTTTAGGCTGCACCAGGAGCGTGTCAGGGACAGCCAGTGGGGACACGTAACAGCCAATATCAAGCGCAGTTATTCCGTGTCCGGCCTGTAAAAAACGAAGCGTCGTGCGTGCTCCAGGATCCCAATGCAGCGTTGAGTTGTGTTGATCATCCTAGAAATACTGGGCGCGAAGATACTCCAACAATGAAGGAGAGCTAATGCCATCGGGAGAACCCTACGAATCTGCTCCTGCTGAAACAGAATTCGGTTTAGGACTTCACCATGTTCAGCTAGCCCTGCCATTGGGAGGGGAGGATGCCTGCAGGGAATTCTATGTAGGAGTTCTTGGGCTTACAGAGGTCCAGAAACCTCTAGTCCTAGCAGCCCGCGGAGGTCTCTGGGTCCGGGCCGATAATCTAGAAATCCATCTGGGTGTAGAAGAAGATTTTCGTCCACAAAAGAAAGCGCACCCCGGTATTCTGGTCGCTAACATCGACGCTCTCTCTCATCGGCTCGAGGCTCACGGGCACGCTCTCGAATGGGACGCTAATTTCCCTGGCATGCGTCGGTTCTATGTTTGGGATAACAACGGCAACAGGCTTGAATTCTTATCCCCACAAGCCCGCAACTAAAAGTCATCTCTAGCGGGTGGGGCCGGGCCGGCTGGTCCTCCCCACGGCGAACATGACGAGCGTACAGCCCTGCTTACCCATCCCAGCAGCGCCAGACTTCGACATCAGTCTCTGGCGCCAGGCTGGCCAATCCCAATGACGTCCATCTTTCTTGCGTCCAAGCCGTGAACTTCACGGCCTATGCATGGCAGCTTCTCCACCCGCAGTGCCAGGCAGCATAAAAACGCACAATAAACTAACAAATTCAACAAATAATTGACATATTTGACGTCCACATACTCCGCGTTGTGCCAAAAATTGGGATTTCAGACTCACTAACGAATCGACAATCATGCGTTTTTAGCTATTTGCGTTAACCCAAAAAACGAAGAAAAGCGTTTTTTGTGTTCATATCTTGACTGCAAGGCTCCTTGTGATGCACGCTACTAGGTATGCCCGAAAACGTCTCCCCACTTGCAGCCCATGGCCCCAAGCCAGGTTCACAGTCAGCGCTTCGCCAACGCAATGAACAGCTCATCGTCGCAACGTTGCGGGAACAAGGAGCCTTGCCTCAGGCAGCGCTGGCCCGTTCCACCGGACTGTCCACAGCCACGATCTCCAACATCGTCAAAGCCATGTGCGCCAGCGGATTAGCCGCAACCCATCCCACTACCAGCTCTGGGCGCCGCGCACTGGCAGTGTCCTTACTCGAAACCACCGATGTTGCAGCTGGAATCGATTTTGGCCGCAGCCACGTCCGCATGGTGCTGGCCAGCCCCGGCTTCAAGGTCAGGGCAGAAAAGTTCGCCCCGCTTCCTGTTGGCCACCTGGCAGCAGAGAGCATCACTGCTGCGGCCACCATGATGAACGAACTACTGAAAGAATCGGGCATCGACCGCAGTCAGATCATTGGCGCTGGAGTGGGTGTTCCCGGCCCCATAGACCATGGCACTGGCACCGTAATCCGTGGCGCCATCCTGCCAGAATGGGTGGGAGTCAATATTGTTTCGCAGCTGGAAGAAGCACTTAGGATGCCCATCTTTGCTGACAATGACGCCAACCTTGGCGCGCTGGCGCAGGTAACGTGGGGCGAGCACCGGGGGGTGAAAGACCTGGTATTTCTAAAGATAGGCAGCGGCATCGGCGCTGGCCTGATTTTGAATGGTTCGCCATACTACGGACACACCGGTGTCACGGGTGAAATTGGCCATGCAACCATTTTTGATCAAGGTCTTGTATGCCGGTGCGGAAATCGCGGTTGCCTGGAAACCGTGGCCTCAACAGCTGTAATGATCGAACTTCTTAGCCGCGGCGAGTCTTACACCCTTACCGTTCCGGAAATCATCAAAAAAGCCAATGCGGGCGATGCTGCCACACTGCGTGTTATTGACGACGCCGGCATGGCCGTTGGCAAGGCGATGGCCAATGTTGTCAATATGATCAACCCTGAAATCATCGTGGTGGGCGGCCCGCTCGCTCCGCTGGGGGACACGTTGCTGAATCCCATTCGACGCGGCCTGATCCGGCATGCGGTCCCCGCCATAGGTGAGGGCACTACGGTTGTCATGTCCTCGCTGGGCGACAGGGCCGAGGCGCTGGGAGCCATTGCACTTGCCTTGAGCCACAGTCATCACCAGTAGGACTGGGGCCCCGCCACCGAGGCCCTGCCACCGAGGCCCTGCCACCGCGACACTGCCACAGTGCCCCTTGCCGCAGCCCTGCGCAACTCCGCGTCAACTGAGTTAAGTCCAGGTAAGCCCGGGTCAGCCCATGAAATTCCGGCCATAATCCGGACTGTTACCATTCTGTTGCGTTAAATAGTTGACTGCAAGTAGTGATAAAGGTAACTTTTGGGGAGAGAGTAATCCATACGCTTTCCGAGATCATCATTTTCGAACATTTATTCATGGAGGAAACACATGCGACGTCGTCTATCGTTGCTTGCCGGAGTTGCAGCGCTGGGTCTGACCCTGGCGGCCTGTGGCGGCGGCGGCGACACACCCACCGACAGCTCCAACGCCAAAGATGCCACCGGAAAAGTTGGTGTATTTACTTGGTGGGCCGACGGTTCCGAAAAGGCCGGCCTTGACGCACTCGTCAAGGTATTTGGCACGGATTACCCGAACGTCACCTTTGACAACCTTGCCGTCGCCGGCGGGGCAGGTTCACAGGCCAAGAGCGTCCTGGCTGCCCAGCTGAAAGCTGGCAACCCGCCTGATTCTTTTCAGGCCCATGCAGGAGCTGAGCTGCAGGATTACATCGATGCTGACCAGCTTGAAGATCTGAGCGGCTTCTACAAGGACAACGACCTCGCCGCACAGTTCCCCAAGGATCTGGTTGACCGCCTGACGGTTGATGGCAAGATCTACTCCGTCCCCTCCAACATCCACCGTGCCAACGTGGTCTGGGCCAACGTTGAGGTCTTGAAGAAAGCCGGCGTGGATCCGGAAAAGCCTGCTGCCGATCTTGATGGTTGGTTCGCTGACATGGACAAGATCAAGGCTTCAGGAACCATCCCCTTGGCAGTGGCAGGTTCCTGGACACAGGTCCAGCTGTTCGAGAACATTCTCCTCTCAAGCTTGGGCACCGACGGTTACAACGGTCTCTGGGATGGCAAGACTGACTGGAAGAGCGCCGAAGTTTCCACAGCTATCAAGGCTTACGAGAAGGCTCTCACCTACACCAACACCGACCGCGACTCCCTCAGCGACTGGGCTCCGGCCACACAGCTGGTTCAGGATGGTGCAGCTGCCTACAACGTCATGGGCGACTGGGCTGAAGCTAAGTTTGCACAGGACGGCGACAAGCCTGGCGTTGACTACGTCTACTTCCCCACACCGGGAACAGCAGGAGTCTTCGACTTCCTAGCGGACTCCTTCACCCTCCCCAAGGGTGCTCCGAACCCCGCCGGCGCCAAGGCCTGGTTGAGCACCATTGGCTCGGCCGAGGGCCAGACCGCTTTCAACAAGGTCAAGGGTTCCATCCCGGCCAACACCACGGCAAAGACCGATGACTTCTCTGAATACCAGAAAAGCGCCATCAAGGACTTTAGCCAGGACAAGATCGTTTCATCCCTGGCCCACGGCGCAGCAGTGCCGGTTGCCTGGTTGAACGATCTGAGCACCGCCGTCAGCAAATTCGGTGGCGATAAGAACGTTGAAGGACTTCAGAACTCCGCTGCGTCCATCGCAGAGAAGTTCGCCAAGTAACAACCGCAATTAGGTCGGGGGCGGCTGCGACAAACATGTCGTGCCGCCCCCAACCCATGCGGTACCGATTTTCTTCGGAAGGAGGCAAATTATGTTAAAACGTGCAAAAACATGGGGCCCAGGCGTATTGCTACTCGCCCCCACCCTGATTCTGGTTGGCGTATTCGTCTATTGGCTTATCATTGAGAATTTCCGTGTCAGCCTGACTAACCAGCACACGGCGAAGCCCAGCAGCAAATATGTTGGTTTTCAGAACTACACCAATCTTTTGGCAGACCCGAACTTCCAGCACTCATTGTGGAATCTGCTGATCCTGACCATCGTCTTCCTTGGTGGCACACTAATCTTCGGCTTCCTCTGGGCCTGGATTTTGGAACAACCAGCCAAGGGTGAAGGCTTCTTCCGCTCGGTTTACCTCTTCCCCATGTCAGTGTCTTTCATCGCCTCCGGTGTTGTTTGGCGTTGGCTGCTTTCGAGTTTGCAAACCTCCCAGCCCGGTGGTGAACGCACCACTGGTTTGAACCGGCTACTTGATAGCGTTGGCTTGGGTGCCTTGCAAAACGACTGGTGGTCCAATCCGACGTGGGGTATTGCCGCCATCGCCGTCCCTGCCATCTGGCAGCTTTCCGGCTACGTCATGGCCCTGTTCCTTGCTGGTTTCCGCGGTATCCCCGATGAGCTGCGCGAAGCGGCCCGGATTGACGGTTGCACCGAATGGAAGCTGTACCGGCACGTGATTTTCCCGCAGCTGAGCCCGGTCATGCTCTCAGCGGTGATCATCATCGGTCACATGTCCTTGAAGCTCTTCGACCTCATCCGAGCGATAGTCCCCGACGCCAATACTTATGACGTCCAGGTTCCTGCCACGATGATGTGGGTCAAGTACATCGGCAGTGACTACGCCGATGCTGCTGCGATCGGAACTATCTTGCTGGTTCTGGTGGCACTGGTTGTCATCCCCTACCTCTGGTACACCTCACGAGCGGAGAAGCGCTAATGTCCACCGCCACAGTGAACAACAAGAACCGTCTGCGTTCGGCGCAGGACATGAAGTCTGACTCTAAGCGCAATACCAAGCGCCGCATTAACCGCACGTTGAAGTACGCTCTGCTGCTTTTCTTCGTCGTGATGGTTATGTTGCCGGCCTACGTTTTGTTCATTACCAGCTTCAAGGGAACGGCCGACGCCGACCCCTCCCGCGCATGGTACCTCCCCCAGGTTTGGGAAACCGGCGGCTGGGTGAAAGCCTGGACTACGCTGGCTCCCTCCCTGGGACGCACCGTCATGTTGGTGGTCCCCTCCGCACTGGTTTCCGCATTCCTGGGCTCCATCAATGGCTACGTGCTTTCAAAGTGGAAGTTCCCCGGCTCGAATATTGTATTCACGTTGATCTTGTTCGGTATGTTCATCCCTTACCAGGCCGTGATGATCCCGCTGACGCAGCTAGTTAGCGATTTGGGCGTACCTCAGGGTGTCCCCTCTTTGATGCTGCTGCACATTGTTTATGGCCTGCCGATCTGTACGCTGATCTTCCGCAACTACTACACCTCCATACCCGATGAACTCATCGAGGCAGCACGAATGGATGGTGCAGGAATCCTGCGCACTTACGGCTCCGTCATCCTGCCAGTGTCAGCACCTGGCTTCGTCGTGGTGTTGATCTGGCAGTTCACTTCAGCATGGAACGATTACCTCTTTGCCGCGTTCTTCTCCTCAGGCCGCAACGGCCCTGTGACGATCGCGCTCTCGTTCCTCGCTGGTGGCCAGCTCACCGATTACGCCGCCTCGATGGCAGGGGCACTGATCGCTTCTGTGCCAACACTCATTGTCTACATTTTGTTGGGCAAGTACTTTGTGGGCGGTTTGATGAGTGGATCAGTGAAGGGCTAAACCCCGCTCCTGAGAACCTCCTGCTGCAAAGTAGCACAAATCCAAAGGCCCCATCCGCCGTCGAATTTATTGACGGATGGGGCCTTTGTCATGTTCACTCCCCTTTGGTGCGTAGCTGGGAGAATATCTTCATGAGCAACCCACGATTCGTCGGCCGTCCCGACTGGTACACCACGTTCAATCCCGAAACGCTTGCGGCCACTGGCAGGGCCCTGCGCTGGGGCGTGATTGCTACGGGAAATATCGCCAAGACCGTCACAGCCGATCTTGTGCTTCTGGAGGACGCGGTGCTGCAAGCTGTCAGTTCGCGCAACGAAGGCAGTGCAACTCAGTTTGCAACGAGGTTTGGCTTTACCTCCCACTACTACGACGGCGGACCTGACGGCTTAGGTGCTGCCGGTCATCTTCAATTGGTGGCGGATCCCGACGTTGATGTTGTCTACATTGCCACTCCGCACGGCCAACATTACGATGTAGCCAAGTCAGCACTTGAGCATGGCAAGCATGTTCTGTGTGAGAAGGCGTTGGCCATCACAGCAGCCGAGGCGCGGAACTTGATCGCACTGGCACGGGCCAAGGGCTTGTTCCTCATGGAAGCGGTCTGGGCCCGCTTTGTGCCAGGCTTTCAGAGGGCGTTGGAGATCATTGCCGCAGGAGAAATCGGTGAGGTTAAATGGGTTCAAGCCAATCTGGGTTTCGTGGCCCCAGGCGATGAATCACTACGGATTTGGGCTCCGGCCGACGGCGGCGGGGCGCTTCTGGATCTGACCGTTTACCCCCTGCTGTGGGCATGGGCCACGCTTGGCCGCCCGGAGGCTGTGGCCGCCTCGGGCGAGCTCACAGCGTTGGGCGTTGACAGCCAGAACACCATTTCACTGAGCTTTCCCAGTGGGGCTCAAGCCCAGCTGCTCAGTTATCTCACCTCGCAGGGGCCCAGCCGGGCGACAATTTCTGGCACTTTGGGCTATTTGGAAACGGTGGACTCGCTTAACAACCCCACGCAGATCCTTATTTCAGGGCCCGGGAGTGCTAAGCGAACCGAAAAATTTGAGCACCCGGGCCGGGGCTACACGTACCAGCTGCGCGAGGTGACACGCTGCATACAGGCAGGATTGACGGAGAGCACCACCATGCCGCTGGATGATTCGCTGGCCATCATGGAGCTATTTGATGAGGTAAGACGCCAATTGGGTGTCAGCTACCCAAACGATGACAGAACCGATCTCTAACCCCCACCCGACGCTCGCTCACTCCACGTCGACTTTCCTTCGACGCTCGCTCACTCCACGTCGAGAAATGAAGATCGCTCCTTCACTAGGTGAAGGAGCGATCTTCGATATACAACATCAAGTGAGCGAGCGTTGGGGTAGGGGTTAGCCGACGCCCAGGTATGCTTCCTTGATGGCCGGGTTGGCCAGGAGCTCCTTACCCGTACCACTGTGGGTGATCTCCCCCGTCTCCAGCACAAACGCCCGATGCGCCCGGGCCAGAGCCTGGTTGGCGTTTTGTTCCACCAGCAGCACGGTGGTGCCCTGGCTGTTGATCTCCGTGATGATCTTGAAGATCTGGCGGATGAACTGTGGCGCAAGACCCATCGAAGGCTCATCCAGCAGCAGCAGTTTGGGCCGGGACATCAACGCCCTGCCAATGGCGAGCATCTGCTGCTCACCACCACTCATGGTTCCACCAAACTGCTTCTGCCGTTCCTGCAACCGTGGAAACAACGTAAAGACCCGCTCAAGGTCCTTGCTCACACCGCTTCTGTCCTTGCGGCCAAAGGTACCCATATCAAGATTTTCAAGCACAGTCATGGCCGGGAAAATACCCCTGCCTTCGGGTGCTTGGGAAATACCCTGGACCACTCTGATGTGCGCTTTCATCTTGGTGATGTCCTCGCCCATGAACTTAATGGAGCCACCGGATGGATTCAGCAGCCCTGAAATAGTCTTCATGGTGGTTGTTTTTCCGGCACCATTGGCACCGATCAACGAGACAATCTCCCCCTCATCTACTGTGAAAGACATGTTGTGGATTGCCTGAATCCGTCCATAGTGGACTGAGACGTCGTTCAGCTCAAGCAAAGTCATCTTCAGGCTCCCCTAGGTAGGCGGAAATAACACGTGGGTCTTCGCGGATGTCATGCGGTTTGCCGTCGGCAATCTTCTTGCCAAATTCCAAAACAACAATCCTGTCCGTGACACCCATGACCAGTTTCATATCATGCTCAATCAGAAGTACCGTGTAGCCATCATCGCGGATGGTGCGGATGAGGGCCATCAGCTCTTCTTTTTCAGCAGGGTTGAAGCCGGCTGCTGGTTCATCCAAACACAACACTTTGGGGTCCGTGGCCAGTGCCCTAGCAATTTCTAGGCGACGCTGGCTGCCATAGGGCAAGTGCTTGGACAGTGTGGCGGCTTGGTGTTCGATACCAACAAATGCCAACAGGGCCAGGCCGCGCTCTATGGCGCTTTTTTCCTCGCGGATGTGCCTTGGTAAACGCAATAGCGCCCCAACAACGCTTGTTTTGTGCCGGGCGTCCAAACCCACCACAACGTTCTCCAGAGCTGTCATCTCACCAAAAAGGCGAATGTTCTGGAAGGTACGAGCCAAGCCGGCCCGGGTGATTTTATGCTGCTTCATGCCGTTGAGCATCTTGCCTTCAAGCAGTACTTGCCCACTTGTGGGTTTATACACCCCTGTCATGGCATTGAAGCACGTGGTCTTTCCGGCACCATTGGGGCCGATCAAACCAAGGATTTCACCACGTTTGATGGTGAAACTGACATCATCCATGGCCACCAGGCCACCAAATTTCATTGTCAGGTTCTTTACTTCCACCAGGTCTTCACCGATGGCAACATCAAAGCTTCGATCAGGAGCAATGGCCGCCGCAACATCGAGGTCAACTCCTCCTGCTCCTACATCTGCTGCAGAGTCACCGGTTGATTCTTGCGCCGCATGGCTCATGGTGTCATCCCTTCAGCATTGGGTTGGGCTGTGGCCGGAGGTGTGCCTACTATGCCTGTGCCACCTGGACCGCCATTTTTCTTTGTCGGTTTGGCATACCGCTCCCTGACGGAAGCGTACGCTTTGGTGCCATAGGCCAACAGCCTCTGACGAGCCGGGATAAGGCCCTGCGAGCGGTAAATCATGATCAGTACCAGCGCCAAGCCGAAGATCAGGAACTTGTATTCGGCAATAGCTGTGAACCTCAGTGGAATATACGCAACCAGCGCACCGCCAAGGATGGCCCCGACCTTGTTTCCTGATCCACCCAAGACTACTGCCGCGACAAACAAAATTGACGTCACGACGTCGAACTTCTGGTTATTCACAAAGCCAACCTGGCCGCCCATCAGCGCACCTGCAAGGCCGCCAACACCGGCACCCAGTGCAAACGCCCACACCTTGTACTTGAACGTTGGTACGCCCATGGTCTCTGCGGCATCCTCATCTTCACGGATGGCGATCCATGCCCGGCCCACGCGGCTACGCTCCATATTGCCCACAAGGAAGAGAATTATTATCAGGATGACAAGCGTCATCCAATACCACGGCGTGCCGTTCGAGTTGGCGAAAATTGGGATTCCGTCATCACCAACACCCGGCGGGTGACCTACGTTCTGGAAACCGGGCTGGCCCTTCATGGCAGGAATGATGGTGGCCAAAATTCGGACAATCTCGCCAAATCCAAGCGTCACAATAGCCAAATAATCGCCACGCAGGCGCAGGGTGGGCAAGCCCAACAGGACACCCACAAACATGGAAACGGCAATGGCAACCGGGATGGTCCACAGGTAGGGAATCTTAATGAATGCGGAATCGGGGCTTGTCAGCATTGCTGCCGTATAGGAACCAACAGCGAAGAAAGCAATGTAGCCCAGATCAAGTAAACCTGCGTAACCAATGACAATGTTTAGCCCTACGGCCACCAGCGCATAAATAGCCATAAGCTGGCAGGCTAGTGGCCAGTCGTTGCCTGGTTCGGTAGTTATGAACGGTGGGTTTAACACTGGAAGAGCAAAGGCTAGGAGCACCACAGGGATCAAGATGAGCCATTGTTTTTGACGAGGCATTTCTCGCCATCTATCGCTCCATGAACCAAATTTACGGTTCGGACGTGGCACAGCGGCACTGGATCCTGGAGGTACCCCCGCAGACTCCATATCGGCAGTGCTTTGGCCGGACTTAGCGGTTTTTAGCGGCTTGGGACCGTCAACCATACTCATGCTTTGCTCCTTCCCAACGATGTGCCGAGGATGCCTTCTGGGCGGAACAGCAGCACCAGAACCAGCACCAAGAACGCCACGACATCTGTCCATTGCGAGTTGCCCAACAGGATCTGGCCGTAGTTACCGATCAAGCCAAGGAGAAGCCCGCCAAGCAGGGCCCCCCGGACGTTGCCGATACCACCGAGAACGGCCGCGGCAAAAGCCTTGATGCCCAAAATAAAGCCACCGTTGTAAACAACTCCGGAGGGGATCTTCATGACATAGAACAGTGCGGCAGCACCGGCCAAAATACCGCCGATAATGAACGTAGTAATGATGATCTTTTCTTTGTTCACTCCCATCAGCGTGGCAGTGTCCGGATCCTGGGCTACGGCACGAATACCACGCCCTGTCCGTGACTTACTGATGAAGCGCTCGGTGACAACCATCATGATGACGGCAGCCGTGACAATCAAAATCTGATCCGAGTAGATGATAGTTCCAAAGACTTCGAAAATCGGTTTGGTCTGGAACATAGTCAAAGCCTGCTCAGGAACCGGGCCACGCCACAGGAAGATCAGGTACTGGATGGTGAATGAAGCACCGATGGCTGTGATCAAAAAAACCAGACGTGGCGCATTGCGTTTCCGCAACGGTCTGTACGCGAGCCGTTCAAGCAGAAACGCTGTAAGCGCCGAGGCCACAATGGCGGCTATTAGCGCCAGCAATAGGTTCAAGACAATCTGTCCAATGCCCAGATTGGGTGCAGAGGGGCCAAATCCTAAGAAACTTAGGGTGAAGAAGACTGCATAGCAGCCCATGATGAATACTTCAGAGTGAGCAAAGTTAATCAGGTTCAACACGCCGTAAACAAGCGTGTAACCAAGTGCCACGAGGGCATAAATGGAACCAAATGTCAGGCCGTCAAAAGTGGCTGACCAAAAGTTTTGTCCCAGGGAAACAAAGTCGAGTGTAATCCAGTCGTTGGCCACTGGTGCGGCCATAAGGATGGTTGGAAGCATAGGAATGTCCGTTTCTTGCGGGGCGCCGGGGCAGGTTATGTCCGTGGCCGCTAAGATCCTGCGGAATGGGCTAGGAGGTCTGTGCATGGAAACGCTGTGGGACGGGTTCTCCCCACCCCACAGCGTGACCACAAGCGGGATTACTCCCCGATGGCACCGATGGGAACAATCTTGCCGTTCTCAACCTTGTAGCCGTAAACAGTCGGGGCCTGCAGTTCACCCTTGTCATTCCATTTGTAGTGCTTGCTCAAGCCGTCGGCGTCGTAGTTCTTGACCCACTCCATCAGCTTTGCGCGGTCCTGGTTGCCTGCGTCAATACCAGCCAAGAGAACCGTTGCCGCGTCATATCCTTCGATGGAGTATGTGCCTGGATCCATATTTGCCAATGCCTTGTAGGCCTTAGCGAAGTCAGGAATCAATTCACCGGGGATGCAGGGACAGGTGAAGTATGAGTTCTTCGAAGCATCGCCTGCCTGCTTGATGAACTGGTCATCCTTCAAGCCATCCGGGCCAATGAACGTTCCGGTGTAACCCTTGGCTACGAGCTGCTGGTCAAATGGTGCACCTTCAGCGTAGTAACCGGAGTAGAACACCGCGTCAGCTTTGGAGTTCATGATCTTGGAGATCGTCGCTGAGAAGTCCTTCTGGCCTTGAGTAACCTTGTCGGTGCCGATCAGGGCATCTCCCAAGCCCTCAGTTGTGGTTTGTGCCAAACCGATTCCGTATTCGGAGTCGTCCTGGACGATGTAGACCTTCTTGGCGCCAAGCTTGCCCGTCATGAACTTAGCCGCGGCCGGACCCTGAACTGCGTCATTACCCAGTCCGCGGAAGAACGTCTTCCAGCCATTTTCCGTCAACCCGGGGTTGGTGGCAGCTGGGGTGATGTGCACCATCTTCACCTGTTCGAAGATGTTGCCGGTTGCTTTGGACTCACCGGAGAACGGCAGCCCGACAACACCAATAATATTCTCTTCTTTAGTTGCCTGGGTGACGGGACCAGTTGCCTTGTTGGGGTCACCTTCCGTATCAAACTTCTTGAATGCCACCTGGCATTCGGCGTTCGCCGCATTGTGCTCATTAATGGCTAGCTGAATACCTTGGAAAATATTGATACCCAGCTGAGCATTGGCACCAGTTTGTGCACCAATGTAAGCCAACGTGGTGGTATCAGGGCAGACTGCTTTGCCATCGCCTGCAGGCAGAACAGCATCCTTTGGCGTTTCAATGGATGTCAAAGCTGGGATGTCTACAGCCGATTGGCTGCCACCAGCGGCGGAAGAGCTTCCACCCTCGGGGGCTGCTTGGTTTGCACAGCCTCCCAGCAGCATCCCAAAAGTGGCCGCAGCAGCCAGCGTGGTCATAACTCTCTTGCGGTTCATAAATGCGCCTTCCGAAGTTAGCATCAAGGCCCGTGGAACGTCGTCGTTCTACGTAACCGTTGGCTTCACGTGACTTGACCTTACACTCGAGAATGTGAAGTACAGCACACTATTGCGTAAAGATCTGATAACAGATGATGTACAACTGGGTACCTCTGCATAAATAGGGCATTGCGTGGCTGGTATTGCGTGGCTGGTATTGAGCGCAAAAAAGCCCGCCCCAGAGTGGGACGGGCGTTTTTGTTACTTGTACTCGCCGGAGGGCTTCCAAGAAGCCTGGCGGGTCTTAGGAGAGAGTGTCGATGGCCTTGTTCAGCAGTGCTGAGGGGCGCATGATCGCTGCAACCTTTTTTGCGTCCGGGCGGTAGTAGCCACCCAGGTCAACTGGCGAACCCTGAACGTGCGCGAGCTCGGCGATGATCGCATCTTCATTCTCGCTCAGATCGGCAGCGACTGCCGCAAAAGCAGCCGCCAGTTCAGCGTCAACACTCTGTGCTGCCAATTCTTGTGCCCAGAACTTGGCCAAGTGGAAGTGGCTGCCACGGTTGTCAATTTCGCCAACCTTGCGCTTCGGGGACTTGTTTTCCAACAGGAACGTTCCCGTTGCTCGGTCCAGAGTGTCAGCCAAAATCTGAGCACGGGCATTGCCTTCATTGACGGCAAGGTGTTCAAAGCTCACAGCCAAGGCCAGGAACTCACCCAATGAGTCCCACCGCAGGTGATTTTCCTTGATCAGCTGTTGGACGTGCTTGGGAGCAGAACCACCGGCACCGGTTTCAAAGAGGCCACCACCTGCAATGAGCGGGACAATGGAGAGCATTTTGGCGCTCGTGCCCAGCTCCAAAATCGGGAACAGGTCTGTGAGGTAGTCACGGAGCACGTTGCCTGTGACGGAGATGGTGTCTTCGCCTCGACGGATTCGCTCCAGGGTGAACTTTGTTGCATCCGCTGGTGAGAGGATCTGGATATCCAGATCCGTGGTGTCGTATTCCTTAAGGTATTCATTGACCTTGACGATCAGCTTGGCATCGTGTGCGCGCTTCTCATCCAGCCAGAACACCGCGGGGGTTTCTGATGCGCGGGCCCGAGTTACGGCAAGCTTGACCCAGTCACGAACCGGGATGTCCTTGACCTGGCAGGCGCGCCAGATGTCCCCGGCCTCAACGTGGTGTTCAATAAGGACGGTGCCTGCAGAGTTGAGGATCTGCACGGTTCCGGCTTCGCGCAGCTCAAAGGTTTTGTCATGGCTGCCGTACTCTTCTGCCGCTTGTGCCATGAGGCCAACGTTGGGGACGGTGCCCATGGTGGTTGGATCAAAGGCGCCATGCGCCCGGCAGTCATCAATGGTGGCCTGGTAGATACCGGCATAGCTGCTATCAGGCAGCACTGCCAACGTGTCGTGTTCCTGGCCATCCGCACCCCACATGTGCCCGGAGGTGCGGATCATTGCCGGCATGGACGCGTCAACGATCACATCGGAAGGGGTGTGAAGGTTGGTGATGCCGTTGTCGGAGTCCACCATGGCCAGTGCCGGGCCGTCTTCGTAGCCTTTCTTGATGGCCGCTTCAACCCCTGTGCGCACATCCTCGGGCAGATTGCCCAACCCGTTAATGATGGAGGCCAAGCCGTTGGCGGGACTCAGCCCTGCCGCATCCAGTGCTTCACCATAGTTGGCGAAGAGTTCCGGGAAGTAGGCCTTCACCACGTGGCCGAAAATGATGGGGTCCGAAACCTTCATCATGGTGGCCTTCAGGTGGGCAGAGAGCAGAACACCCTCTTTCTTGGCCCGCGCAACCTGTGCGCTCAAGAACGTATCGAGCTCGGCAGCACGCATAACTGTGCCGTCTATGATCTCATCCTTGAGAACCGGGAAGGCCTCCTTGAGCACGCTGGTGGTGCCGTCCGTTGCCACGAACTGTATTTTAATCTTGTCATTGTCTTCAATGACAACCGACTTCTCATTGTCAAAGAAGTCTCCACCGTCCATGGTGGCCACGTTGGTTTTGGAATCTGCGCTCCAGGCACCCATGCTGTGCGGGTTCGCCTTTGCGTAGTTCTTTACGGACTGGGGTGCGCGCCGGTCAGAGTTTCCTTCACGCAAAACCGGGTTCACTGCGCTGCCCTTGATCTTGTCGTAGCGGGCGCGAACGTCTTTTTCCTCATCAGTGGAGGGATCATCCGGGTAGTCCGGAAGAGCGAAGCCCTGGCCCTGAAGCTCGGCAACAGCAGCCTTGAGCTGTGGAATGGAAGCGCTGATGTTGGGGAGTTTGATGATGTTGGCATCCGGGCTCTTAGCCAGTGCACCCAATTCGGCCAGGGAGTCAACCACTCGCTGATCTTCCGTGAGGTAGTCACCAAAGACGGCGAGGATGCGCGCAGATACGGAGATGTCCCGGGTTTCCACGTCCACTCCGGCCGTGGAGGCAAATGCCTCAACAATCGGCAAGAAGGAGTACGTGGCCAACATGGGCGCTTCGTCTGTCAGGGTATAAATAATCTTGGCCATATGCGAGGTGTCTCCTGCGAAAATTCAATGGATTATTGAGAATCTGGTGAGATTTCTTTCCACTCCAATCTACCCGAGATAGGACGTTTGCCCGCTATCGGCAGTCGAAAGTGACATGTTCCATGGGTGAACTTAGCCTTACTTAGCATGCGCGGGAACTATTTTCCCAATAGCTTGGAGTTATGGAACTTAAAGGAAAGCTCGCAGAAGCCATTAACGATCAAATTACGTTGGAGATTCAGGCCGCGATAGTTTATCGCCAGCTGGCCATTGAAATGGATGTCCAGGACCTGCCCGGGATCTCCGGATGGTTCCTGGCCCAGTCTGACGAGGAACTGGTGCACGCACAGAAGTTCACGGATCATATGACAGACCGCAATGCCTCGCCCAAGATCGGCACCATCACGGCCCCGAACGTCACAATCACCACGGTTCTTGAGGCTTTCGAGGCCTCCCTGGCGCACGAGCAGAAGGTCTCGGAGTCCATCCGCAACCTCTACCGCATGGCCCAGCAGGAGGGCGATATTGACTCCATTCCGCTGCTGAACTGGTTTGTGGAGGAGCAGCTGGAAGAGGAAGCCACAGTAGGGGAAATCATTGGCCGCGTGCGCCTCATTGGCGCCGACGGCAATGGTCTGCTGCGTTTGGATGCTGAACTGGGCTCCCGCAAGGAATCAGGACAGTAAAGTGCGCGGCCGCGAGTTCACTCATGGCCGGCTAAGCCCGTGCCATGAGCGGTGGCGGCGCTGATGTCGGAGCAGATGGACAAGGTGCCCATCTGATCTGGCATCTAGCGCCATCAAGAAGGCGGGATGGCTTCAGCGTGCGTAGGAGCAACCGGCTTCTCACATGGCGTCTCCAGCTCCTTCATTCTGGCTGTTAAAGTACGACGCCGGGGTGTCACCTTTCGCACGAAAGGTGACACCCCGGCGTCGTACTTTTTTATGCTCAGATCTTCGTTTTCAGCGCTTGCGCATCTGCACCACAATGCCCACCAACAGCGCCACAAACGCTGTGGCCACGATGCTCGTGATGAGTGTGGCCGCAACATAAGGTGCCAGCAACCACTCAAACAAATCAGTCACACTGCACGCTCATCTAAGGAGGAAGTGGGTGGGCCCACAGTCGAAACTATGGGGCCCCCGCTTCCGAGGGGCCCCAATTTCAGGTCGCTTGCGACCTGAAATTGGGGAGGAAGTGGGGACTAGTGGAAGAAGTGGCGGGCACCGGTGAAGTACATGGTGATCCCGGCAGCATTGGCCGCTGCAATCACTTCTTCATCGCGTACTGAGCCACCTGGCTGAACAACTGCGCGCACTCCGGCGTCGAGCAGGATCTGCAGACCGTCGGCAAAGGGGAAAAACGCGTCGGAGGAAGCCACGGCGCCGATTGAGCGCTGCTCGAAAGCGGCCTCGGAGGACGCCGAGGCACCACCGGCACCGTCAACGTCGGAGGAGACAAGCACACCTAGGGTGTTGGCCCGTTCAACGGCCAGTTTGCAGGAGTCCACCCGGTTGACCTGCCCCATGCCGATCCCTACCGCTGCACCGTTTTTGGCGAGCAGGATGGCGTTGGATTTAGCAGCGCGGACTGCGGTCCAGGCGAAGGCCAGGTCAGCCAACGTGGCGTCATCGGCCGGCGCTCCTGCGGCGAGGGTCCAGTTGGCGGGGTTGTCGCCGTCGGCGTCGACCCTATCGCTCATCTGCACCAGCATGCCGCCGGAAACCTGGCGTACTTCCGCCGGGTAGCGGCCGTAGCCTTCCGGCAGCGCAAGCAGTCGGATGTTCTTCTTTTTGGAGAGGATTTCAACCGCTTCGGGCTCAAAGTCCGGTGCTATGACTACTTCGGTGAAGATCCGCGCCACAGTGCGGGCCATGCCAGCGGTGACGGTGCGGTTCGCGGCAATGACGCCACCAAAGGCGGAGAGTGGATCGCAGGCGTGAGCCTTAACGTGGGCGTCGGCAATGGGGTCCGCTGCGTCCACGGAGGCCACGGCTACACCACACGGGTTGGCGTGTTTGATGACGGCCACTGCCGGGACGTCAAAGTCGAATGCTGCACGTAAGGCAGCATCGGCATCGACGAAGTTGTTGTAGCTCATGGCCTTGCCGTGGAGCTGGTCTGCTTGGGCGATCCCCGAAGGTGCACCCTTGTCCACGTAAAGCGCTGCCTGCTGGTGCGGGTTTTCCCCGTAACGCAGTACTTCGGAGCGTTCAAGGGAGTAGCCGGCGTAGGAGGGCCAGTCGATGATGCCGTCGCCGTCCTCGTCCAGGAACTGGGCTGAGGTCCAGGCGGCTACGGCGTTGTCATAGGCGGCCGTGTGCGCGAATGCTGCGGCGGCCAGGCGCTGCCGGGCAATGAGTTCAAAGCCGCCGGACTGGGCCGCTGACAGTACTTCGCCGTATTTGGTGGGGTCAACAACAACGGCTACTGAGGGGTGGTTCTTGGCTGCGGCGCGGACCATGGAGGGACCGCCAATGTCGATCTGTTCTACAACTGCGTCCTGCCCGGCCCCTGATTTTACTGTGTCAACAAACGGGTACAGGTTAACCACAACAAGGTCGAACGGCTGAACGTTCATGTCTTCAAGCTGACGGACGTGATCCGGGAGGCGGCGGTCGGCGAGGATTCCGGCGTGAACCAACGGGTGCAGGGTTTTGACCCGGCCGTCCAAGGCTTCGGGGAAGCCTGTCACTTCGGATACTTCGGTCACGGGAATTCCGGCGGCAGCAATTTTGGCTGCCGTTGAACCGGTGGAAACAATCGCAACTCCGGCAGCGTGGAGGCCGGCGGCTAGTTCCTCAAGCCCGGTTTTGTCGTAGACCGAGATCAATGCCCGGCGGATAGGAACTCGGTTATGCACAACGCTGGTCACAGGTAATCTCCAGAGGTTCATTGATGATGGCGACACATAAAGTTTAGGCCACTTCGGCGCCGGTAGGATTTGCGGTATGACTTCACGTGAGCTCAACCACACGCCGTCCTCCATAGACTCTGCATCCGCTGACCTCCCAGCAGATTTGTCCCGCCTGATTAACTCGGTGATTCTCCCCGGTTTTGTTGGCACCACTGCACCAGGCTGGTTGGTGACTGCTCTTGAAAACGGGCTGGCCGGCGTCGTATATTTCAGCCAAAATATTGATCCCGACGCCCCTGGACAGGTGGCAGCTCTCTCTGCTTCTATCCGGGCCGCCAACCCGCAAGCTGTTATCGGTGTGGACGAAGAGGGCGGAAACGTCACCCGTTTGCAGTCCCGTGACGGCTCGGCCATTCCGGGCGCGGCAGTGCTGGGTGCGGTAAATGAGCCGGCCCTGACGGAAGCTGCGGGGCGCGCAATCGCCCGGCTGTGCCGCAATGCCGGCATCAACTTGGCGATCGCCCCGGTGGCTGATGTCAATACCAACCCGCGCAATCCCGTCATTGGTGTGCGCGCGTTTGGTTCGGATACTGCATTGGTGGGCGTCCATACTGCGGCTGCCGTCTCTGGCATTCAAAGTCTGCGCGTTGCCGCCTGCGCCAAGCACTTCCCCGGGCATGGTGACACTGTGGCTGATTCACACATGGACACGGCCCGCGTTGAGCTGACCTTGGCGCAGATGACGGCATCCCATCTGCCCCCGTTCAAGGCCGCCACGGATGCCGGGGTTGCTGCGATGATGAGCGCACACATCATCATCCCCGAGCTGGGTGAGGCCCCGGCCACCCTGAACCCGGCGGCGAGCGCACTGCTGCGCACGATGGGCTTTGAGGGCGTGCTGATTACTGATGCATTGGACATGGCCGCCGTTCGAGCAACCGTTGGCCCCGGGGAGGGTGGCGTGCTGGCATTGCTGGCGGGCAACGACCTGTTGTGTGTGGGCAACCCGATGAACGCCTACACCACAGGCCGTGATGACGAGTCCTGCTACACCGAGGTTTACGACGCCCTGTTTGCTGCGGCTTCCTCCGGGCGGTTGCCTGTGGAAACCTTGCGCCGGGCTGCTGCCCGTGTGCAGGGGCTGGCGCAGTGGTCTGCCGCGGAGGTTTCCCTTGAAGCGGACGACGACGTCGATTGGGTTTGCGTTGCTGCCCACGCCTGCCGTGTTGACTCGCCAGGTACACCAGCACTGGCAGGCTCCGGTGCGGTGACGCTGTTGGATGCGCGCACCGGGCACAATATGGCCGCAGGTCCCACCGCGAATTTCATGGCAACAGCCTTGAGTGATTATGCGGTGACTGCCATCAGCGTGGCAGGGCTCTCCACAGCGGAACTGGACACTGCCTTGGGCCAAACACCTTCCGGTACAGGGGACACGATGCAAGGAACCGTCCTTGTCATGGTTGACTCGTTGGAGTCTCCGGCGCAGCAAGAAACTCTGCAACTGGTTCTTGCCCGGGCACCCCGGGCAATCTGCATCAATGTGGGTCTCGCTACTTCGGAACCAACAAGTTTTATGACAATCCATGCCTATGGTTTCAGCCGAGTCAGTGCTCTTGGCGTGGTCAGCATATTAGAATCCCTCTCCTCCGTATCGTCCTCCCGTTCCCTCTCTCCCTCTCCCACCCTCTCCCCCTCTCCAACCTCAACGAGAACCCACGAAAATCTGAGCCCACAGTTCTGCAAGGAAGAGTGACCCGTGACCATCCACGAAAAGTCGATCCACAGTGAAACAGTTCGATCCGAGATTGGAACGCTGACAACAGAAGCTTCCAATCCCCGCTACCCGGATCTAGCCGCACTTTCAACAGCAGAGCTTGTTGCTGGAATGAACAGTGAGGATGCTTTAGTCCCTAAGGCCATTGAGAAGCAGCTTCCCGTACTTGCCACAATCATCGATGAGGTTGCAGCTCGCATGGGCCGGGGCGGCAGATTAATTTATGTGGGGGCCGGAACGCCAGGTCGCATGGGGATCCTGGACGCTAGTGAATGCCCGCCTACCTTCGGAACTGATCCGGAGCTGGTGGTGGGCATCATCGCCGGGGGTCAGGCGGCCGTTAAACAGGCCGTTGAAAATGCCGAGGACAGCGCCGAAGCGGGGACTGCTGACATGGCGGCATTGCAACTGGGCCCCCACGATTCAGTGGTGGGGATAGCCGCATCCGGACGTACTCCTTATGTCATTGCCGCCATTGAAGCCGCCCGGACGCAGGGTTGCTATACAGTCGGATTTGCCTGCAACAATAACTCTCCGCTGGGAGCTGCGGCCCAGAGTGCTCTGGAAATTGAAGTGGGCCCAGAGTTCCTGACTGGTTCCACCCGGCTGAAATCCGGTACCTGTCAAAAGATGGTGTTGAACATGATCAGCACCATCACCATGGTGCGACTGGGGAAAACCTACAAAAACGTCATGGTTGATCTTCGCGCCACGAACGCCAAACTCCATGCCCGCAGCGAACGTACTCTCATGCAGGTCACCGGGTGCGACGCCGAAGCAGCGACGGCAGCCTTGGCCGCAACCAATGGCCACGTGAAAGCGGCGATCCTCTCGATCATGACAGGTTTCTCTGCAGCACAGGCGGCAACGCTATTGGCTCAAAAGGATGGGTTCCTGACGGCCGCGATCGACGCCGGGAGGCACTAATGCCTGCCACTCACCGAATACTTGAAACCAAAATACAAAAACTGCTGAATCAGTGCGTGCAGGACCGCATAGCACCAGCGGCGAGCTGCGCCGTTGTGCTGCACCATGATTGGCTACCGGAACTCATCGCCGGAGAAGCGTCACCACAGACATTTTTTGACTTAGCTTCCGTGACAAAACTATTCACCACCGTCACAGCACTTTCGCTAGTTGACAGTAAAGCTCTGGAACTCGATGCACCCATCGGGCGAATCTTGCCCACCTACCGGCAAGGCCAGAAAGCTACAGTGACGTTGCGGCAGCTGCTGACGCACACCTCGGGGCTCCCATCACAGTGGCGGGGATGGGAGCGCTCCCTGAATGAGGGGCGGGGATTTGAACGTGCGCGGCTAGTTCAAGACTTGTTGGACACTGCCCTGGAAGCACCTCCAGGAACACGTTTTGAGTACTCCTGCGCAGGATTTAACACCATCATGGTTTTGGCTGAACATGCGACGGGGCAACCGTGGGCCGCCCTTGTCCATGACAGGGTTTTGGCGAAGCTTCCCACTTCAGGCCTCACCGGTACCCCCCGGGTGGAGCACTGTGCACCCACGGAATACCAGCACGCATTGGGCCGTGGACTTATTCAAGGCATAGTCCACGACGAGGCGGCTTGGTCCCTGGGCGGACTCAGCGGCAATGCCGGTATGTTCGCCACGTCGGGTGGACTTGTAGCATTTGGCGAGTCCCTGGGCCGAGGGCTGCCCGGCATCCTCTCCCCCGGACTCGCTGAGGAAATGTGGCGCAGCCAGCTGCCCGAGATATTGGGTAACAATTTCAATCCAGAGGATCCCGCCTCCGGGCACAGTCTAGGCATGCGCATCAATGCGCAGACGTGGATGGGCTCACACGCCCAAGAAGCCCGAGGACACGGTGGATTTACCGGCACCTCACTGCTGATCGATCGCGAGCACAGTCTCTCGATCGCATTGCTGACCAACCGTGTAAGCCCCAGCCGGGACGGGGATGACGCAACCAACCTGCGCAAGGCTGTGTCCGACGTCGTCTATTCTGGTGAAAATAACCCTCGCTGATCAGGACACAGGAACATGAGCAACCCAACGCCCCTACTCACCGGCGACCGCGTAGTGCAGGAACTCCCTTGGCGTTGGCGCGTGCAAGGCAGTATCTTCCTGATCGGCGGGCTCGGCTTCATGTTCGATGCCTGGGATGTCACCCTCAATGGCTTCCTGATTCCGCTGCTGTCCAAAGAGTGGGGGCTCAGCACCGGGCAAGCGGCATGGATCGGCACAGCCAACCTGATTGGCATGGCAGTTGGTGCTTTCGCTTGGGGATCTATCGCGGACATTATTGGGCGCAAAAAGGCGTTCACACTCACCCTGCTCATTTTCTCCATTTTCACGGTTCTTGGTGCCGTCTCCAACGAGATCGTTCTCTTTTGTGTGTTCCGTTTTCTGGCAGGTTTTGGCCTGGGCGGGTGCATTCCCGTGGACTATGCGTTGGTGGGTGAGTTCACTCCCCGCAAACTCCGCGGCAGGGTATTGACGGCCATGGATGCGTGGTGGCCAATCGGGGCGTCCCTGTGTGGGGTGGTTTCAGCTGTGCTGATGGCATCATTTGGGAACTGGCGGTACCTGATGCTGGTTATGGTGCTCCCGGCTCTGCTCGTTTTTTGGGTTCGTGTGGGTGTGCCAGAATCACCACTGTATTTGGTGCGGGCCGGCCGTCCAGCGGAGGCTAAAGCTGTCATTGAACGCCTCATTGAAAGAACCGGGGCCACAGTGGGTCCCTGGACACTGCCAGACGCGGCAACTGCACCAAAACTATCTCTGGGCAAGATCACCGACCAGTTGGCGGGACTGTGGCGTTTCAACTGGCGTGTCACAGGGGTGGCCTGGTCACTGTTTCTAACAATTTTGCTGGTGTACTACGGCGCTCTGACGTGGATGCCCTCCATTTTGGTCGCCACTGGCTACGCCGAAAATAAAGCGTTCATGGCCACCGCGTCAATGACAGCCATTGGATTACTGGGGGTGGTTGCTGCTGCACTGCTTGTAGAGCGGCTGGGACGCAAATGGATTCTGGCCGTTACCGGTCCCTTGGCAGCGTTGTCATTGGTGATTTTTGCGCTGGTGTTGGATGCCCCTGTGGCCGCTCAAATCTGGTTGCTCGTGTTTGGTTTTGTCATACAAGTTGCCATTCCTGTGCTCTACACCTATGTGTCAGAGCTTTATCCCACGCACCTGCGCGCCACCGGTTTTGGCTGGGCTTCTACTGTTTCGCGGGTGGGTGCCGGGCTGGTTCCACTAATTTTCGGCTCCCTCCTATGGCCCGTATTGGGCTTACCTCTCACCTTCGCACTGACCGGTGGGCTTGTGGTGGCGGCAGTTATCTGGATGGCGATCTCCGCCCCGGAAACCAAGGGCACCGTCCTGGACTGAGCGCACTGCCGATATTCCACCCAACCGCATCCACCCCACGCCCCACGCCCGAACCACGGTCCTGGCCCACGTCCACGCCTCGACCCACTCCCCACGCCCCGGTGAGATTGGAGATCATGACACCCCGGCCGAAGAACGGGGTGCCATGATCTCCAATCTCACCGGGGTAGTCTGTTGCAGACCTTGAATTCTCCACACCTAAGGATCTTCCATGAACGTTCTACTTCCCACCGTCTCTTCCACCGTCGGTTTGCTTGGCGGATACCAAACGGCCCGGGTCACCAAGAACCGCCAGTTAGGTGGTGCCGTGTTGGCCGCCGCAGGCACCGCCGCATTTTGGGGCTGGAAGAAGAACGCCGGAGCCGGAGTTGCAACCGCATTGACCGCCACCTATGTACTGGCATTTGGCGCCTCACATCCTTTGGCTAAGAAGATGGGTGCTTGGCCTGCCGTCTACACAGTGACAGCCGCCACCGCCGTTGCTTCGCTCATTTTTGGCCGCACCAGGAAATAGCACCACTAAACTAGTAGTGCATCAGCACTGCTTCAGCACGGCCGGGCCAACATCCAAAACAAGCACCAAAGAAAAGGGCAATATGGATCTCGCAGCCGACACCACCGGCTTCCTTGCGAGCATTTGGATCTACCTGATTGGTGGGTTTTTTGTGATGGTCTCCGCCATCCTGCCGCCAGTTCCTAGCACTACCGTGTTCGTGGGCCTGGGCGCTTTGGCGGGGCTCGACGGCGGACCGAAAGCCCTGCCTCTTGTCTTAGCCATGATGGTAGGCGCCGTGGCCGGGGATCTCTTGACGTATTGGATCATCAAATTGTTCGGCCATACCCGGTGGGGTGCTACCCGCGGCCCCCGCCGCCAACGCGCGGTTGATGCCGCCACACGCAGGCTGAAGCAGCGACCCTACATGTTCATGCTGACCTCGAGATTCATCCCAATAGGCCGGCTGTCCTCCAATATTGCGGCCACAATGGCAGGGTATCCGCTGCGGGCATTTAGTGTGTTTTCCCTTGTATCCGCTAGCGTTTGGTCCATCTACGCCGTTGGTATTGGAATTTTGACGAGGTATTGGCCCGGTATCTCAACACAGGTTGCCGTCATTATTGCCATTGTCTTTTCCATCATCCTGGGCTGGCTCGTTGGGAGAGTCTCAGCCTGGGTACTTGACCGGAAGAACTCTAAGCCAAGCTCCGGCGTCGCACCTTAGATTTTTTTCTGAGAATTCCAGGCCGAAGCTAGGTCACCCAACACTTTGATCAGGAGTGCACGCTCTGCCACTTTGATGCGTTCGTGCAAGGATTCCTCGGTGTCTTCGGGCAACACTGTCACAGGTGTTTGGGCGATGATGGGCCCTGTGTCAACACCTGCATCTGCAAAATGCACTGTGCAGCCGGTGACTTTCACCCCGTATGCCATCGCGTCGCGGACACCGTGCGCACCAGGGAACGACGGCAAGAGCGCCGGATGAGTATTGACGTACCGACCCTCAAAAGCATCAATGAATGCTGGCGCTACAATCCGCATGAAACCACTTGAAAGAACGTAGTCCGGTTTGTACGCGGCAACTGCTTCCAGGAGCGCCGCATCCCAGTCGGTACGCGTTGTGTAATCCTTGAAATTGACCACGAAGGTTTCCAGTCCGGCCGCGGCAGAACGTTCAATACCGAACGTACCAGCTCGGTCCGCCCCGACGGCAACAATTTCAAGGGGCAGACTGTCGGCGGCATCAATCACGGCCTGCAGATTTGAACCGGTTCCGGAGACTAAAACAACTATGCGCATGCCCACAATTTTAGGGGCAAGGGGCGCCCCTGCCCTATTCGGCTACTTCTTCATTGCGTCGCATCAGGGGTAAGCCATTGTGTTCGCCTTCAAGCCACGGTGCCAGCAGCGAACCAAGCATGACTCCTAGTGCCACTTCGGCTCCAATCCATAGTGCTGCCGTGAGCGGATCGGGTCCCAAATGGGTGAGTCTGCCAATACCCAGAGAGCCCTGCGAAAGCCAGAACAGCACCCAGCTCATGGCCATGGCGGAGACGCCGATGACGGTACCCAGAAAAAGCGTTGATCCAGGTAGTGAGAGCCAGCGTTGGCGCACCTTAAGTGAAAGCCACTCGTCAAAGTGATTCTCGCCGGCCCGAACAAACCACCAACCGGCCAAAAGGCCAGCTATAACGGGGATTAAGAGTGCTGCAAATCCCCACGTCATAGCCCCTGTGGGCAATGCAGCAAGGAGCGGGATGGGTGGCACGGGAGCCACAGCAGTTCCCAAGGGTGAGACCGTGGAACCGACACCAAGATCAAAGCCTGCACCGCCAGCCCATGCCAACGACCAGATGGCCAGATTCGGCATGAACGCCATCTGCGCAAGTGTCAGCGTTGCCCCACCCACTGCTCCTGGCCGCAACGCTTGGTAAACGGCAGCGATGTCTGACCAACGCCCCGCCAAGTTAACCGCCAGCAGTAATGCTGAAAGCGAGAGTGCGCTCATGAGCGCAATAAACCCTGAGCGCAATACCGTCCAAACATAGGAACCAGCCCAACGCTGATCCTGACTGGTTTTAGCGATCCAATCGGCAGCATTCATTCCAATCAGTCGGCTCCACGAGCCAGCTTCCAAACGAGAGCCAATGATCAGTCCTACACCGGCAGGAATCACCGGAATCAGTGTGCTGGCAAGCAGAGGAGCCGAGATACTGGGGATGCTGCACACAAAACCAGTTGCAAGACCGGCCGCCGCATAGACAGCAACAGCACTCAAGAGGGGCTGCCACAGCTGGTCGGTATAGGAGGCCCGTGCCAATCGCCGGCCAGCACGCCACGAGAGAAGAAAGGGAATCAGCGCCAAGCCTATCGGCAGCAAACTAAGTGTTCCCATTTGCAGGGATGCCGAACTGGGCCCGCTGCCAACTGTCACGTTCAGCGGAACACCATGGCCAAGTAACCAAATATGGCCGGCCAATCTGGCAACAATCGAGGCATCTTTCTCAGCAAAGCCGCCTGTAAACCAAGTAGCCGTCAACGGTATCGCCACGACCAAAGCCGAAATGACGAACATTTGAGCAGCCTCAAAGGCCCCCTGCAGCCACAGCGGCATGGGGATCCCGTCGCGTGCCCGCTTGGAGTTATTGGTGTTCATCGTTTCCAATGGTGCCACATGGCGGGCTTCACTGCCGTGAACAGCGCCGTTAGACATTGCCGTTTTATTGCTCACTGATGCTCTGCAAGTTTCGGTAATCCATCTCACAACGCGTTTGCGCCCGGCAAGCGAGTAATTCACGCACAGCCTGTCCGTTCTCGCCAGCCTGGAAGGGAACATCTAGCTGGCAACATAAAGGTGGATTAAACACAAATAAGGCCCGGGAAAACCCGGACCTTATTTGTTCAAGCCCTAAGGACTAAAGAATGCGCGGTTACCCGCACGTTTTCTTTAGAATTAGATAGCCTGGATGTTGACTGCCTGAGGACCCTTGGGACCCTGCTCAACATCAAAGGAAACCTTCTGGTTCTCTTCGAGGGAGCGGTAGCCGGAGGAGTTGATCGCGGAGTAGTGCGCGAAAACATCCTGGCTCTGATCATCGGGTGAGATGAAGCCGAAGCCTTTTTCAGCGTTGAACCACTTGACGGTACCTGTTGCCATTATTTCTATTTCCTTCTGAAGTTGGAGATTCCGCCCGACCTTCGGGCCTCCGTATACGGTGTAAGTCCGCTTCTCCAGAAAAGCGACGTCTCCCTAACGGGCGGCATCGCTTCAACTACAAAAAACGCAACACTACAACTACGTCCAAGTATACATATCTATTTCCACAAAGCCACTATGCACTGAGAGTAACGTCACTTGACTCCGCATGAGAATGCCAGGGTCGAGAAAAATCCTTGAATCTGTGCGGATTTGTAATCTCAGGCCAGTGACACGACACTCAGTATTCATCTTTTGTTTACTGAACATGACGCTCGGTCTGGCCCAACATGGGCGGATCCCGGATCGGGCACTTCGGGCGAGGCCCAGATTCCCGCAGACCAGATTCCCGCAGACCAGGAAACAAACACCCCCCCGCCCGCCTCCCATATAGCTGACGTATAGTGGTGAAAATATGCCGAGAATCGGCCTAGCCAAGCCCCACGATGCTCCGTGATGAAAGGACCATGCATGCCAAAGCCTGCCTCACTGCTCAGCTTTGTCACCCATGCGGTTCTTTTGGCCCTCACCGGGTTGATGCTTGTGATCGTGGGATGCACCGGCGCTCAGGCCTCTTCGGGAAATCCGGCAGCCTCCGGCAGCACCTACGAACTCACTTCCACTGCTTTGGATATACACGCGGTAGCGGTACCTGTTTTAGCCGTAACCACGGGGCTCTCCTTACCCAGCACCGCTCAGTTACCCAACACCGTACTGTCACCCGGCACTGATGCACGCCCGGCGTGGACCACTTGTGTACCGGGGCGAGACAAAGTACGGCTGGAACAAAACGCTCTCACTCCTGTCTCGGCACATCTACAACGCCCGCCTTCAGCCCTGGAGTCCGATCTTCTGACGCCTGCGCGTGCTGACGGTGGTGCTGACCAGTTCGCTGATAGGGTTCCAGCGGCGTTGACGCACCTAGATCTTGGGATTGTGCGGACTTAGACCTGAGGCAAGCCGCTTTACCCTGCCCAGAAACTACGGGCGAACAAGCGGCATCCAAGGTGTCCTCTATATATACGAATATATGCAAGTGCTCTGCCGCCGGTTTGTCTACTGCCGCGGAAGTGCTGCCCTTGCACAAGCTTGAAAGATTATTGATGAAGACGAAGAAGACCAGAAATATCATTTTGCTGCTGGCACTGGGTGTTGTCATTGTTCTAGCCATAGTCTTTGTGGGCGCCGCTGCAGGGAAAGACCGTCTAAAGTCCGCGGAAAACCCTGCCAGTCAGAACTCGTCCTCCTCCGGTGGCGCAGCGCCCGCCCCGGAACTGAACCTGGAGCGACGCACACCTTCGGATCCGCAAGCTCTAGGAGACGTGGATGCTGATGTTGTTCTAATCGAGTACTCCGATTTCCGGTGCCCCTTCTGCGGGGTTTACTCCCGCAATACCCAACCGGAAATCATCAAAAAATATGTTGACTCCGGTCAGCTGCGCATTGAATGGCGTGACCTGCCCCTGTTCGGCGAAGGGTCAATAAACGCTGCCGTGGCAGCACGTGCTGCAGGAGTGCAGGGTTTATTTTGGGAGTTCAATGAGACGCTCTACGCTGCCGCCCCAGAAAAAGGCAAAGCAGAGCTCTCCGAAGCGGAATTATTGAAGTTCGCTGAGCAGGCAGGGGTGCCTGACATGAAAAAATTTGCTGCGGATATGAAAAGTCCGGAGCTTTTAGCCCTGGTGAAAGCGGATGTGGCCGAGGCAACGGCGCTGGGACTAAACAGCACGCCCACTTTTGTCATCAATAATCAAGCGATCCCGGGCGCTCAGCCACTGGAGGTCTTTACCCAGATTATTGATGGCGAACTGGCCAAGGTGAAATAGCCCATGGACATCGGATACACCGGGGCCTTCCTGGGCGGGATACTGACGCTTCTCAGCCCCTGTTCGGTGATGCTGCTACCGGCATTTTTTGCCTACGCGTTCGCCAGCCCTACTAAACTCTTGGGCCGTACGGCCCTGTTTTATGCCGGCCTATTGACAACGCTTGTACCTCTTGGACTGTTGGCCGGGCTGGTTGGTTCCCTGATCACACAAAACCGGTCAGTGCTGATCAATATTGCTGCAGCCGTGGTCATTGTCATTGGAATTTTACAAATCAGTGGAGTGGAGTTCCCTGGTCTGAGCCGCCGCGGAGGCACTGACGGGACCTCAGCAATATCGGTTTTTGTTCTCGGCTCCGTGTATGGAGTGGCCGGGGTATGTGCCGGTCCCATTCTTGGATCGGTGTTGGCCGTGGCTGCCGCTGGCGGTAATCCACTGTATGGCGGGATCATGCTGGCAATTTTTGCGCTCGGCATGGCGCTGCCGTTGGGAATTTTATCCCTGTTCTGGACACACTTGCGGTTGGGTCAGCGTGGTTGGTTGAAACCACGCCGTTTCCGGCTGGGACCGTGGGAGAACTCGGTGTGGATGGTGGTCTCCGGGGTGCTTTCCATCGGTATTGGTGTCCTACTGCTACTGACTCAGGGCACGGCTTCCTTGGGCGGTCTGCTGACTATTGATGCTCAGTACGAGGCGGAATCCTGGGTTGTTGGGATCTCATCAAAGATCTCCAACGTAGGCTTCGGTGTCGCCGCGCTGCTGGTTCTTCTTCTTGCGGGCGGACTCTATTTGTGGCGTTCACGTCGCGCAGAGCAGGCTTCCCGAACCGTCGATTCCACACCGTCAGATTCCACACCGCCAGATTCCACACCGTCAGATTCCACACCGTCTTCAGAGAGTAGCTAGCGTGTTTGCCACTATTGCCTCTAATTTGCGTCTGTGGCCGCTGCGGCGCTGGGCGGCAGGTGCCGCCACGGCGCTGCTGGTCTACGTATTGGTCGCCATTCCCACGGTCCTCATTCCGAACACCTTCTTTAGCCGTGAGATCCCGCCAATGTGGTGGTCTTATGCCGCGCTGGGCATCAGCTCGCTACTGACGGGGCTGCTGGTAGCCACCTATGTGGCCTCACCGATCACCCGCGCGGGAGCAACCAATAAAACGGGCGTCTTCGCCTCATTTTTGACCTTCTTTGCCGTGGGCTGCCCTGTCTGCAACAAAATTGTGCTGTTGGTGTTGGGTTCGGCAGGCGCGATGAAGTTTTTTGAGCCCGTGCAGCCTATTCTGGCGGTGCTCTCCATCGCACTGCTGGTGTGGGCTTTGCTGCGCAGAATCTCTCAAGAGAATTCGTGCAAGGTACCTGCCGCGGTTTAGGCTCGCGTGAGTATCCCCCGCTAAATCGGACGACGGCGAGAGGTTGCCTTAGTTGAACGAGCGGTCCGGTCCCAGCCGGGAGAGAACAAACGCATCGGATACTGCGGCTGGGGCGAACCTCAGCAGCAGCGAGGCTTGCAAGGCAAGCGCCAACTTTTCCACCACGTTGCGGGCCTGCCCGGCAAAATCCTGTGGCGCCGAGTGCATAGGAGCCACCTCTTCCCTGAGCCGGGCAGTGAAGTCATCAAAAATCGGGTGCGTGCTTGACGCTAGCCGCAGCTCCTGGAAAAACGCATCCACAGATTCGGGTTCGGTGGCCATCGCTCGCAGCACATCCAGGACAATACATCCAGGGCAATCACATTGCACGTACCCTCCCAGATCGCCATGACCGGTTGTTCCCGGGAGCGCATAGCCAAAGGGAAGTCCTCAATATAGCCGTTGCCGGCCAAGTATTCCATGGCTTCGTAGGCAGGATTGGGACCTCGCTTGCACACCCAGTATTTGGTCAGTGCAGTCCCAAGGCGCCGGAAGGCGCGTTCGGCATCTCCGGCGTCGTCATCACAAGCAGAGGAAAGGCGCATGCTCACTGCGGTAGCGGGCATGCCATACGGCCTCGGCCACCGATTGGGGTATGCCACCGATTGGCGTACGCCGCCGGCCGTGCCGAGAATACAGTCAAAGCGGGTTTGGCCCACCATTGTCAGGATGGCGCGCACCCCGCGGCCCGGCTCGCCCACCCGCCACCCGACGGTGTTGGCAAATTCAAGCTCGGCGGAAGCGTTGGATCTGTTGCCCAGCTTGTCCTTCAGGCGCTGGATCAAGAACGTGTTCCTGCTCGCATCCGGCAGTACTCTGGGCACCAGAAAGCAGCCAAGCCCCGCCTAGTCCCGCGCTAACACCAGAAACGCATCCGACATAGGCGCCGAACAAAACCACTTGTGGCCGGTCAGGCGGAAATGATCCCCTGAGGCACGGCGCGGGTGGTGTTGGCCCGCACATCCAAGGCAGCCACTGCCCCGTTTCACCTGCGCAAAAAGCATAAATTGTGCAGCTCGCAGTGCGCTGGCTTCCTTGCACGGGAACTCCCATACGGGAGTATGCGCACCAGCAGCGACGGCTTGGGAAATGATGCGATGGTAGAAGGGGTGGCAATCCACCTCATCGATCCGTTGCCCGTATTTGCTGTGTGCGCGTAGAATCGGCGGATTCTTGTGGGCCAGTCGGGCATCTTCCTGAAACTGTGCGGAGCCGACGGCGGCGAGGGATCCGGCGTCGTCTGCGGTCATGGCTACAGGCTATGCCATCTGTGTTGCGGCCCGGTCTAGGAACTGGGCAACTGCTCGCGGGCGCGATAACACGGGGGCGTGACTGGAGGCTATCTCCGTCACGGACGCCCCCATGCGCTCAGCCATTTCGCGCTGCAAAACCGGTGGGACGCAACAATCATCCGTGGCCACAAGATAATGGGATGGCAGCTCCAACCAGGCAGGGGATCCCACCTTCACACGGTCGAGCCCAATCCGAACCATTTCCTGAGTCGCCGCGGCCACGGCGACCAGCTCGGCTGGGGCATCTGCTGCCAGCACTGCGCCAAAATACGGTCGGTCAATATAGGTGTAATCTCCCGCCACCACCACGTGGGCAGGAACAAGACTGCCTGGGTGACGCCGGGACAGCCCGCTGACGGATTCGCCTTCTACTGGGGCAAATGCTGCAACATAGGCCAGCGCTTTCACGGCCTCAACACCGCGAGCAGCTTCTCCGATGACCGCTCCACCATAGGACCACCCCGCCAGTAAGACCGGGCCCGTCACAGTGGCCAGTGCCCGGCGCACGGCAGCGACGTCGTTCTCAAATGACTCAAGTCCCAGCTGAGCGGCAATAGGGACATGCCCCATTGCTTGCAGTTCGGTGATGACCTTGGCCCAACTGGAACCATCAGACCAAAGGCCATGGACCAAAACGATATTTGTCATGTGTGCACCTCTTCTTTGAAGTTTTGCTCAATGTATCAGGACAGAATCCGGCCTATCAGACAGCCCACGAGGGCACGCCCGCAACTACAGTGCTAACAGTTACAGGCACCTTGGTTACAGGCCCTTTGGCTACAGGCACTTTGGTTCTAGGGCCCTAGGTACACAGGAACACTCCGGCGCGGTACCCGTACTGCCGTTCCAAGTTATCGATGCCCTCTGGGTCATGCCCGGTGAGTGCTTCTTGGATGGCTTCTGGCGGCGCCGGGAATTCCGCGTTGAGGTGTTTCAGGGCCCACGTGTTGCTTGTAAATGCCCACTCAAAAACCAGCAGGGCGCCAATCACGGCAGCCCATGTAAGTCCGTGTGCCGGTGTCCAAGGAATTTCGCGGTTCAACGGGGCAAACACCATCGTGTGTGTGGTGAGCATCGAGAAACCTGCGGCAAAGAAGCCGGTAAAAACTGCCGCTTCCGTAGCTCCGAACGATACCCCGGAACGGATAAACCAGCGCCTGCGCAACATGAATTGCCAATACACGCCAGCATTGATGATAGTTAGAACCGTGTAGAGCCATAGTGCCGCCAATGTCCACCATGGAACATGATCAATCATGGAGGGAACCAGTAAGGTCCCGGCCAGCGCCAAGAGAGCAATCAAGTTTGGTGGAATACCAATCAGGAAGCGGGTCCGCCGGGCTGACTTAGGTGTGGGGGCCCCTTCTGAGTGAGTTTCATCAGCCATCCACTGCGGAATATGTTCCATGCCAAGCGCCGCACTGCCCGCAGCTGTCCCGTCTGAGGTTGGTTCCACCTTGGCGGAGGCTTCATCGCCGCTGATGTGATCCGCTGGAAACGGTTCGTCGTCAATGTTCACGAAACTCTGTCCCACGTATCGGCGTTCAAGCAATATTCGCTCCTGCACAAAGGGACGTTCCGGATCAGTCCACACGTCAAATTCGTTGCCTATGGCCGGCGCCCACACTGGATAGTCAAAGAACCGGATCCGGAGAGTTTGTGTCTGATCTTGCACAGGGTATTCCAAATCCACGTGGAACATCGCCCGGCCATCAACAATGAACCTCTCATTGGTCACAGCCACCACAGTGCCGGTTACGTGGTCCCCGCTTGAAACTATGTCCCGATGGATGCGCTGTTCCGCCCTGGCCTGAAGCCAGATTATTTTACCCAGTTTAAGCAGTTTGATGGTGGGCACAATCAGCAGGACCGCCACCCCAGTCAACAGCAGGAAGCCAAGCCCATCTCCAGCAGCAGCACGGATAATCGCAGCCAAGACACATCCAGCCAAGAGCCCGGTGAGCATGGAGGCATAGACCAGACGCCTACCCCGCGGTGGCACCACTGTGTGCCCGTGATGTTCGGAAGTGCGCTTGACTACCCCGTAGCCCATCACATGTTTGAAGTTCTTACCTATCTCTTTGCCCAAATTCAGCGCACCCACCAGCCCAATCACGAACAGCAGGGCAGGCACAAAGTGGGCTACGTCCTCGAACACGCGAGCAACTTCAAGGGGTGAGAAGAAACCGAGCATGGCCACAGCCATGGCCCCGAGGAAAGCCACCAGGGAACAGGCACGGATGGTCTTGCGCACATAGCCACCCCAAATAATCGGGGACGTTGGCAACGGCACGCATTCCGAACCCGGCACGGCCCGAGACATCGGATACGCCATTACTGCCCCTTCGTGATAGCTGAACTTTCATTGTGCCCACGGGGGACTGCGATGTCGAGCTACGCCACGCCCGTACCCCATCCGGGTCCGCCCTGGGCACTTCAACCTCCTGGGCACCTCAGACCACCGTCGAGATTGGAGATGATGACACCCCGGAGGGATGAACTGGCGTCATTATCTCCAATCTCAACCGCCGAGGCTCAACCACCGAGCCGGTAAATCCCATCCCGGTCCTTTGTACATACGCCATTGCGCTGACAGCGGTAAAGGGATTTACTCACGGCTGCCTGAATCTCCGGTCCGCTGCGCGCCCACGAAAAAATCGATCGCAATGCTGTGAGAATTTGCTCCCCGGAGAGGCCCACGGCGTCGCGCAGCACTAAACGAACGGCCTCGTCAAGCTCCTCGGGTGGGATCGCTCCGGCCTTCCGATTCACTCCGGAGGCGCCAGGATGCCGGACATGCACAGCCCCGGGTGGCCCCAAACGGATGAAATCGTCGTTGTCTAAGCGAGCCCTCTCATCCGCAATGATGGATTGTGCCACCGCTTCGAGCAGGTTCTCCTTGATTCGGGATCCCACTCGTCCCATCCCCCAGGTCTCACGCAGCCGTGCTTGGAGCGTATCCAGATGCAGGGGCGCTTCGGCGGCAATCACTTTTTGGCAGAATTCTACGAGCTCCGGCAGTGCCTCAGGTGATCCTGCGGCCACATCATGGCTGGTTCGCAAGTGCCGTGCCTGTTGGTAAGCAATACTCCAACTGGGTGCGGCTAGGAGATCCACGGCCTCAAAATCAAGTCCAGGTTCCTCGCTGTCAGCCAGTTGCTGACCGCCTTTCACAGGCGACCCCATTAGAGCCTCCTCGAGTGCTTGTTGAAGTCTGCCCACTTGGCCAACCGGATCCCGGTACCAACCCAGGCCCCACACCCGGAACATATTCCAGCCCAAATTTTGCAACACCGAGCCACGCAAACGATCGCGGTCCCTGGCCGTTTTCGCAGAACTGTACGCCACGCCGTCGCACTCCACACCTAACAAAAAGGTGCCGGGCTTGTGTGGGTGTTTGACGCCAATATCTACCCGGTATTTAGCGGAACCAACCCGGGAGAGCGTTTCATAACCCAGCGCTTCAATGCTCTTTCGGACCTGGCCCTCCAACAGGAAGTCACCTTCGCTATGACTGGGGGCTATCCTGTGGGCCAGGGCAGCGGTGCCGCGGGAGGCGAAATCCAGATAGTTGCGCAGATGAAAATTACCCTCAGAGTTGCCCTCACGCATCTGAGAGGCGTGAAAGGAACTGACAATTTCCACGCGTCGACGGGCCCTAGTGATGGCTACATTCAGGCGACGCTGCCCACCTTTACGAGTAAGCGGGCCAAAGTTCATGGCCAAGTGCCCGCTAGCATCTGGTCCGTAGCCAACGCTGAAAATGATGATATCCCGCTCATCGCCCTGCACCGATTCAAGGTTCTTTACAAAGAAACCATGCAACCGGTCGCGGTCATCCAGCAGCCCGGTGAGCGCAGGTTCGTCAACGCTGCGCCGGTCAATGGCATCAAAAATGGCGTCAGCTTGGGCGGTCGAAAACGTGACCACGCCCAGCGATAAACCAGAATTGTTGCGGCGGTGCTCAATGATCCGGTCAACCACCCGCTCGGCCTCAATAGGGTTCATTGCCCCCTTGCCGCGCTGGTAAACACCGTTCACGAACTCGTGATGGACCCCCAAATCAAGTGAGTTTTGCACGGCGCCCGGGAAAGTATTCAACTTGCCGTCATAAAAACCATAATTTGAATAGGTGATCAGATCTTCGTGCAGGCTACGGTAGTGCCACGTCAGTGGCAACGAGGTGATGGCGCCGGATGCCTTACACAGATCCAGCACACTATCGAAGTTGTCAGGGGCCAGCTCGTCATCACTTTCTTCGGCTGTGGTGGTGAAGAAAGCGGTGGGTGGAAGCTGCTTCTGATCCCCGGCAATAATGAGCTGATTACCGCGGTAAATACAGTTCACAGCGTCCGCCGGCATGACCTGGGACGCCTCATCAAAAATGACAACATCAAAACGCATACTGCCCGGCAGGTATTGCGAAACAGACAACGGGCTCATCATGAAGCAAGGTTTCAGCGCCTGCGCCACATCACCGGTCTGCTCCAGAAGTGTTCGGATGGGTTTGTGCCGAGACTTTTTCTCAGCTTCACGGACGATGATGGCCGCCGCACCAAAGCTTGATCGCGGACGCCGGGCCGTGCACGCCTCAACCACGGAACTATAGGCATATTTGATCAGTTTCGCATCAAGGGCGGAGAACTCTTCCACTCTGGCGTTCCGGTTGCCCGGGCGGTACTCCGCCAGCCGGGTATCTCCCGAGATAATGGCCTCTGCCCAGGGTTCAAGCGCACCTCGTTCAAATGCGCCTGGAATATCTGCCGCTGGCGCTGCCGCTTTTTCCAACCCCGCCGCGGTCTCCCCCAAACCGTGTGCAGCGGCCCACTGGCGAATCCGCTTGTACTCAAACCACACGTCGATATCCGTGGCAGCCTCGGCGTCCATCTCCGCGGCCAGCCCAACTGTGCCAGCCACGTCGCGGCCCAGCTCTTCAGTCAACCCGTGCACGCGATCATCCTCAAACCATCTGGCCAGTTCCGCCAGACCGTTATCCCAGCGGGCTGTGCATGCTTGCAGGGAAAGTTCGACGCCGGAAAACTCACCCAGGATTTCCAAGGCTGCCCCGTCAAGGGGAGCGTTGAGATTGCTGCGGGCAGCCCGACACCAGACCAAGTCCTGCTCCAGAACCGGCCACGGCGTTGCTAGCCCGGCGAAATGGTGGCCCAAAAGCTCGGAGTCGGCGGCAGCAACGGCGTCGTTCGCGGCATCTATTTCAACCAGCCTGGCAATCCGGGACAGGTTCTCCGCGGCTTGTCTGAGCATCAACTTTTTTGCACCCATGGCATTTAGGCGAGCCAGCGCAGGCTCTGCCGTAGTGAGCTGGTCGGCAAAACCGACGCTAACCTGCAACAGCTCATTCAGCGGAGCTTCGGCAGCCCACAGCTGAAAGTCCGAATCCAATGTTTCGCCCATCAGCTTCTTGAGTTTGTCCGCGCCAGCAGTGAGCTTGTTGGCGATGGGCATGAGCAGCCGGTCAGGTTCAGTGTTGGTAGAAAGCTGCGCGGCCAGGCCCTGCAATCCAACGTCCTTCCCCGCCACCACGGCTGCCCGCTGCGCCAATTCCAGGGCTTGATGCACGCGGCTAAAATCGGTTTGCAGCCCTTGGTAGTAGCTCTTTAGTCGCGGTCCATATATACGCTCAGCGGCGTACAGTTCGCGCTGCGCGTCCTGCCACGCAATGGCGATGGGTAACGCCGCAATGACAGCCCTATTGACCCCACCTGAGACTGTGACCGGGCGAAGAGTGGTGCGATCCGCGCGGGCTTGTTGGGACCAGCGACTAAAGAACCCTGTGTGCTCATTCTCAAAGCGCCAGTGCAGTGCTTTTAGATCCAGACCGAGCACCTGCGGGGTGAAAATGTTCTGCAGTTGTGCCTGCTTTTCGCGCACAGCACCAACAGCGTTGGCCAGTACTTTGGTGCTTTCTTCCAGATCTCCATGGACGGCCGGGTCAAGCCAGTCCGCCTCGGGGCGGTGGCCCGCTTGACTCAACTGCGCCAAGGAGCAGAGCACCGAGAGGGTGCGAAGGCTGAGGGTGGAACTGTCCGCCTGGAACAGATCTGCCAGCCTGTGCGCCTCCGGCAGCAGCTGCTGAATCTCCGCATTGATCGCATTGATCTTTGCCCCCAACCCGGAGGCGGCTTCAACCGTGGCGTTCTGCAAGCTGGCGTGTACTGGAATGGCGCCTGCATAGGCGGCAAACGCTTCTATACTGGACAGAATTTTATGGTCTTCGGGAGTCCACTTCGTGAACTCGCTGCCAAGAACCCTTAGGAGCTCCCCTCTGAGTGCCAAGCTTTTGCGCCATTGATTGACCCGCTGTTCCACCTGGACAAAAGGTCCTGTGAGCCACGCATCAGGGATAGTGGGCCGGTGTGCTAGAAGCCGCACCACAGTGTTGCGCTGTTCCACGCCAGTACGGCTGCGGGGTAGGTCCAGAAACGGCAGCTTGCCATCAAAACGCAATGATTCTTCTGCCAGCTGTTGCGAAAGTTCGGATAGGTGCCCGGCAGAGCGTGCACAATCCCGAATACTCCCAGCGTCTAGCTGCTCACCAGCCAGCCCTCTCCAGATAAAATCTTCCTGTTCTAGCGCTGGACGCCAAGCACGCGCAAGCGCCCCACCTTGGTGCTTTATTTCAGCGAGAAGTTCAGGGGTCAGCGCCGTGAAATAAGTGCTATCACCCACCGGGTAATCGGCCAGGGCCGCTGCTCCCCCTGCCTCGTCCCCCGGGCCGCCAAGTTGTAATAGCCGGCCCAGCACATTGTGGAAGCTGCGTCCTAGTGGGTGGCGGGTCTCATTCATGGCAGCCGCATATTCGCTGAGTCCTAGACGGGAGCTCTCCAGTAGCGAGAGGTCAGCCTGATCCAGGTTGCTGCGCCCTATAGGTTTTTGTGTCAGTTCCTTATTAAGGGTTGTGACTACCTGTTTCCGTGTGGCTTTGTGGCTGTGGAGTTCCAGCAGAAAGGGCTCAAGATTTCGTGAGGCGAGCCTGTCGCGCACCACATCCAGTGCTGCCGCTTTTTCGCTAACAAATAGCACGGTTTTCCCCACGGCCATCAGCTCCGCGATGATGTTCGCAATCGTTTGACTCTTGCCTGTGCCGGGAGGTCCGTCCATGACAAAGCTGCGGCCTTCACGGGCAGCAATGATGCACTTGCGCTGGCTGGCATCTGCATCCAGAATGCTGTGCAGGGTTTCCGGTGGCACCAGTTCATCCAGCTGCTCACCGTCCGCCAGTTCAAAGGCAAAGTTTGCCCCCTCCCCGGAGCTGGGGCCCAACGCCAGGGCCTGGATTAACCCGCTGGCCAAAATCTGTTCCTCATTCTGGATCAGGTCCTGATACATGGCCTCCTTGTGGAAGGTGAAGGTCATCAAGATACTGCGCGGGTCCACGGACCAGCCGGGCTCACCAGCAATGACCTGTTTAACCCCGTCGATGACCTCGCCCACGGTGAAATCCGAGTCTTCGAAGGAGGGCATGTCTATGTTGAAATCGCGGGCCATCGCTAAAGCCAGCGAGGAGTTCAGCACTGCTTCATCACCTGTGCGCCGCATCGTGTACCTGCTGCCGGATTTCTCCAACCGCACGGGAACCAGTTTCAGCGGGCTGCAAACTTGTTTTTGGTCCGCAGGATCAATCCAATTCAGCATCCCCAGGCCAATGTAGAGGATCCACACACCACGGTCTGCGAATTCTTGCTCCGAGCGTTGCAGCAAACGTTTGCAGGTGCTGAGGATCTGGGCTTCGTTCTTGTCCTGAACAGTTGCCACGTGCCATTTCCTGCCAGTCAACAAGCCCAGCACTGAAGCACTTGCGCTATCTTCGACATCAGGTTCGTTGGAGACCAGGTTAACGGGGCCACTCTCCAGCCAGGCTTCAAGCTCGGCCATCTTGGGCAGCAGAAATTCAAAGGAGCCTACTTTGGGATGCTGGAAATACAGGAGTTTTTGCCGCCGATCCAGCGCCAACAAGTCCTCACGCCACACCTGCATTTGGCTCTGCAGTTTGACCAGCTGCGCCCCCTCGGGCATGTTCTCCACCGCAAGAACCACTGTGCTTCCCCTTTATACCCTGTCAATACACTAGCCCGCTGCAGCGCAGCAGCCTCGAGACCTGCTGTTGTCCCCATTCTGCCATTTCGCCCATAAGCTCCGGTGTTCATCAGCTAAACCTGTGTGGGTGTCAGCGACTCGGCGCCAAGGGGTGAACCTATGGCTCGGGGGTAGTTATTACGTTAAGCACCCCGCAGACATGGTGCTTAAAGTAATAACTACCCCCGGGTCCAACAACGATCCATCTAGAGACGCATATCCCCTGTCTCGATGTAGCGCTGGTGCCACGAGAGCGCCTCGCCCATCAAATGTGGGGTGTGTTTTCCGTAGGAAGAGACGGAGGCGCGGGCAAAGTAGTCCTCGAGCATCGGTTTGTAGTCAGGGTGCGCACATTTTTCGGTGATGACGCGGGCCCGCTGTTTGGGTGAGAGCCCGCGGAGATCTGCCAAGCCCTGTTCGGTGATGATGACCATGGTGTCGTGTTCCGTGTGATCAACGTGGCTGGCCATCGGAACAATCCCGGAAATCTTCCCGGCCTTGGCCACCGACGGTGACATGAAGGCTCCGAGGAAACCGTTGCGCGCAAAGTCGCCGGAGCCACCAATGCCGTTCATGACATACGATCCCACCACATGTGTGGAATTCACATTGCCGTAAATATCCGCTTCGATCATGCCGTTCAGGGCTACGCAGCCAAGGCGACGGATCAGCTCTGGATGGTTGGAAATTTCCTGGGTACGCAGCACAATCCGCTCACGGTAGAAGTCCACGTGGCGGTTGAACTCCTCAATGCCGGCCTCGGATAAGGAGAAGGAGGTTGCCGAGGCAAATTCGATGGTGCCGTCCTTGATCAGTCCAAGCATGCCGTCCTGAATCACTTCGGTGTAAGCCTTCAGCCCTCGATACCCTCCGCGAGATAGACCCGCGAGCACCGCGTTGGCGATGTTGCCCACGCCTGACTGCAGCGGCAGGAGCTTGTCAGTCATGCGCCCCGTTTTCACTTCACCGTCAAGGAAGTCCAGAAGGTGATCGGCGATTCTATTCGAGGTGGCATCCGGCTCAGCGAAAGCAGAGAGACGGTCTGGTGCGTTGGTTTCCACCACAGCGATGACCTTCTTTACATCCAAGTTCAGGTATGGCTGGCCGATCCGGTCTTCTGGCTCCGTCAGCATGATGGGCTTGCGATGCGGCGGCAGCGCGGTGCCGTAGTAGATGTCGTGCATGCCTTCCATGGCCTCAGACTGCTGGGTATTGACCTCAAGGATGACGGCATCTGCCATGTCCAGCCACGTCTTGTTATTGCCCACCGATGAGGAGGGAATCAGGCTGCCATCCTCACGAATCCCCACAACCTCAATGATGGCGATATTAATGCCACCGTAGAAACCAAACCAGGTGTGCTGGGCAACGTGGCTCAGATGGATGTCCATATAGTCGAGTTCACCGTCGTTGATCCGCTTGCGCAGCGCCGGGTCTGACATATATGGAAGACGCAGTTCCATGCCGCCAACCTTGGCTAACACGCCGTCGAGCTCGGGAGCTGTGGAAGCACCGGTGAGCACCTTGATCTTGAATGATCTGCCCTGGGAGTGCACTTCTTCCATCTGCACGGCCAATGCCTGCGGAACGGCTTTCGGGTAACCGGCCCCCGTAAAGCCACTCATGGCCACCGTCATTCCGGGCTTAATAAGCGCAGCAGCCGCCTCGGCCGACATACGCTTTTCCAACAATCCGGCGTGGCGGATACGATCGTGCACAACGGCCCACTTCCAAGAAAATTCCAGACATCCATCCAATGTCATCCAGACCACTATAGACGGTGGCTCGATGCAGCCAGACGCCACATCGAATACGCCATTCATTGGACTAAGTGCCGCGTTGAAGCCCATACTTGAGCATGCCCAAAGACAAAAAACCCCATTTTTTTGCTCAACGGGGCTGGATTTCCCACGATGCAAACACCAGCCGGCCTTCCCCCACACAGGAAGGGCAAGAAGCGCAGGATACCCCGCAAGCAGATGCCCCGGAAGCACTGAATAGCTCACCTGCCAGGCGAAAACCCAATATGGGTCTGGGCGTTGGGCTGGCAATGGGGGCCTGGTTTCTGGGAACTGTGCCCATCTTGGCGCTCAGTGCGTACATCCAGCTAGTTGACCAATGCACCTCATCTCCGGCGGACCTTTGTACCTCCGCTTCCGAGCGCAACAATATTCCCGTTGCCATCCTCATCATCGCGTGCATGGTGCTGGGACCACTGTTCCTAGGAATTGCGGCGGCTACTAAGGAGTCCTGGGCATGGCTGGTTACTGTTGTTCTGGCATTGCCTGTGATCTTTGGCGGACTCTTCGTAATTTCATCCATGCTTGGATAGAAGTGCCTGAACGGGCGCCCCAGTAGCCATGTTGCACTGACACCGCAAATTCCCCTGCAACGCAATGGCGCTGTGCTTAACCAACTGAAAATCCCCAGCTAATGCTGATAGAAATAGAGCATGACTGAGAGTTCTAGCCACCCCGCACCCCACGGCGAGCACCTGGCTCCGCAGCGTTCCCAGCTGGCCGGCACGGTGGTGTCGCTGATCGGCTGGGTAGTAGTGGTTCTGCCAATTGTCATGATGTCCGTGCTGATTTTTGCAACCGTCATGGACCCCTCCAGCGGTATGACAGCGCCGGGAAATATAGCACTGATTTTCCTTGGCGCAGTCCTGCTTTTCTGCATGATCGCAGCGCCGCACTTGCTTGGGCAGGCAGTGATTTATCGCGAAAGGGCCATGTGGCGAGCGGCCCTGGTAACAGGCCTCCCCACCGTATGCGTCATTTTGTACCTGGCGTTCCGTTGGGTGAGCAACCTCGGCTGACGTGAGAACCGTTCAGCAACGCATGCCAGAATAGAGCAATGCCCCGACCCCACAGTGAGATTCCGTCCCAGCGCTTGGCCGTCGGCCGTGCGCAGCCGTCCGCAACTCCCGCTAAGCCGTACCGTTCCAACTGGTGGAGCGTGGCCATTATTGTGATTGGCTGGACAGCGCTGGCCTACCCCATTATGTTGCTGGGGCTGCTTTCCTTCATTTTCATGACGGGCACCTATGACGGCTCCGTCACGGTGGGCAGTGTGGCATTTGGCATTCTTGGTGTGCTTCTTACCTTGTCCATGCTGGCTTTCCCGGTGCTGTTGGGCCTGGCGGTTAAAGTGCGACGCCGGCGACTCTGGATCTCAGCGATCGTCACCGGAGTGCTGACTGTAGCCGCGTTCCTCTACCTCACCTCGCAGTGGATCATTCCCCTGGCCGGAGCCTGACCAACGCTCAGTCCCAGGGAATTACCACCCGGCCATAAGGGTGATCGACTGTGCTGCTTCCCAATGCATTATTTTTCGGCGACGTGCTTAATGAAAGTGACCTTCGCCGGGTCCAAACGGGTACGCATAACTTCGATGGCTTCTGAATTCTGATCAACCATGACGAACCGGCGGTCCAGTTCCAGTGCGGCCGCACCGGTGGTGCCACTGCCTCCGAAGAAATCTAGAATCCAGTCGCCCTTCTCGGTGCTGGCTTGGATGATCCGGCGCAGGATGCCCAACGGTTTTTGAGTGGGGTAGCCTGTCTTTTCACGGCCGCTGGGTGAGACGATGGTGTGCCACCACGTGTCGGTGGGCAGCTTGCCGAGCGCAACCTTTTCGGGGGTGACCAAACCCGGCGCCATATACGGTTCACGATCCACCTCAGCACTGTTAAAGTAGTACGTTTTGGGGTTTTTGACGTACACAAGAATGTTGTCGTGTTTAGCAGGCCATTTCTTTTTGGAGCGTGCACCGTAGTCATAAGCCCAGATGATCTCGTTGAGGAAGCATTCGCGGCCGAAGAGCGCATCGAGCAGGACTTTCGCGTAGTGAACTTCGCGGTAGTCGAGGTGCAAATACAGAGTTCCATCGTCTTTGAGCAGACGCCACGCTTCTTCGAGCCGGGGTTCTAGGAATTCCCAGTAGTCGCCGAAGGAGTCGTTGTAGCTGAGGGTTAAGCCCTTGATGGTGTCATAGCTGCGACCTTGGAAGCCAACGCGTGATCCGTTTTCACTGCGGATATTTGTCATATTCTGACGTGCTTGGACCTTGCCTGTGTTAAACGGCGGGTCAATGTAGATCAGCCGGAAGCTCTCATCCGGCAACGTCCCCAAGAAGCTGAGGTTGTCCCCCTCGGCCACCAAATTCGCCCCTGTCGCCTGCCAGATTGCCGCCGAGGCAGGGCTGATCGAGGAATCGTTTGCATCCGTTGTCATGGACCAAGGTTAGCCCGCTGCATGGGCCTGCTGAAACCGGGCTCACTTCCGCCGCTGTGGGCCTTAATGCTGAGCGTATTCTTCCTGCGTCACCAATAGTTGTGAAGTGTGGGTTAGCCGGTGGACACTGAGCAATCCGTGTCCAAGACCTGTGCAAAACCGGCGGCCTGCAAGAGCGGCTTGATGGCCTCTAAGACGGTCTTCCAGCCGCCGGCAAGGCTCGGCAGTAAATCCTGAGAGCGCAACCTAGTTATGGTGAGAAAGCACCTACCGTCATTGTGTTTGCTCAGCCGGGTTCCACGATTATCTACTGGCAGCCATGGCTCACCGAGAAATTTCGTGGCCAGAGTGTCACTGATGTCTGTGGAGAGCTACTGGTATTGCGGCCCAGCCTCGGCTGCGGTGAGTAAGTGGGCTGTGCTACAGGCGGTGTTGATCAGCACGGCGGAATTCAGCACGGCGGAGATCAGCTCGGCGGAGAGGCGTACCGGCGGGCGGATCACTTTGAACATACTTCAACTCTAGTGAGCAGGCAGCGAAGGCATGATTGGGTGTTTTGAGAAGGCCAGGTCGGCCAATACGGCATCATCGGTTCCACAGAAACACGCGACACTCCTGTCCCCGGACGGTTAGGCTCTCAGCACGTCCTTGGTGGCGTGGTCGTAGCGGAAGGTTACAGTTCCACCGTTGTGAGAGAACTCGTGATTGGCGCCGTTATTGATACCGAACGCACCGTAGTTTTCATCCCAGGACCCGTTCACCACGGCCTTGTAACTGTACTGGCCCGCAGGCAGCTCGGCGGTGAGGAGCCATACGCCGTGCCGGGGATCCAAATTCATCTGAACAGCGTCGTGGCTCGGATCCCAATTTTTTGCTCCCAGCCCTTCCCCAAACGTCCCGGCCAAGGCCACTGACGCGGGCTGGTTTTCTAGTCCTCGGCCGGATACTGCCTGTTTTGGGGCCACCTTGGCAGCCGGTTTTTCCGGCAAGGCCGTTCCGGCCGGGATCAAGGTGTCATTGTTCAGGGCATCGGTGAGCTTCTCAACCGTGTCAAAAGCCACGGTTGCGCGAAGCCCGTTCTCTGTAATTTCCCAGCCTCCACGTCCTTTAGACATCCAGCCAGCCTTGACCAGACCAGCGGTGGCCTTGGTGAGGTTCTTGTGTCCGCGGGGAATACCACCGCTGAGAAGCTCTGACTCTTCCTTGGTGAACGGGATTCGAGCCACTGCTTCAGCTAAGACCACTCCCCCATTGGGTTTCTCATCCAGCCAGGAACCGGCTGCCATGATCTCCAGAACTTCTTTGAGTCGACGGTTGGTGTTGTCGCGAACGGCCATGGTGATCCTCAAGTAGACGCGGGTATCATTCCACTCTGGCAGGTAGCAAAGTTACGCGACAGTACATGACGGTAAATTCCAGATGATATTTCCGCTGGTAGCACTCCTCGGCTCAGTTGCCTCCTGTGACCATTTCTCATTGAGCCACGGCGGCCGCATCCGCAAACACATCTGCTGGCATGGGCCGTTGCAGCTTCCACGTGATGGCGATGGGCTTCTCGCCCTTGTGCTGGAGGTAGTCAACCTGGCCAAGACATGTGTACGGCATGGTTAGTGCGGTCTCATCTTCCGCGGTTTCCCTTGTAAATAGCAAGATCTGGGTTCGGTGAGATTTTCGGTCCAAATAGCGTCGTCCAGTGGGACTAGAAACAGATGTCGCGTTCTGCGATTCCCAGTGAAATAACTCAGGACTTGTCGCATAATCCTTGTACATGGTCGTCGCCGAATGATTGGCTTCATCCTTATTCAAGGTCACGAAGAACGCGTCCGTCTTCGTTTCCGGGCACCATGCAACGCCTTCCCGGTGACTAACATTCTTGCCCTTGGCGAGAGAGCCAAACTGCAATGCAGCAAGGATTTCCTCCCGCCTGTAGGTGGCATGCGACAGCAAAGGAATACCTGCCAGCTCCATACCTAGACTCTTTCCGCTCCTTTTCGAGGCGCTGGCACTCAAAGCAACAAGCTGCTGAATCTCGTGACACACATACGGGTATTGGCGCAGGTAATTAAGGCCCGCATCATAAGAAGTAAAGCCTCCAGCATCGACCCACAAGGTATAGAAAAGCATCCGAGCGAAGACTTGTTCACGAGGCGCCAAGTCGTCATAGGATGGCGCCTCACCCGATACCAACATTGAATACGCGTCCGCACGTTCCTGGTCATCAACATGAATCAGCGCTGCCATGCGGGACAGCAGCTTATTCTCAGCCGTGTACGACAATTCCGTAAGTTTTTCCGCAACTAGGTTTTCTGCGGGTGAGAATCCCTGAATTAGCTCAGCTTGCCGCAAGAATCCTGTCCAGGAATCTTTCGTAGAGCGGTAAATCGTCTTGACGTTGTGATCCGACTTCGCCAAGTATCGGGCAAGGAGCACTTCAGCATGGGACTTTATATCCTTGACCAGGCCTGGCCTGTTTAACTTCAGCTGGGTTTTCAGGCTGGCCAAAATAACGTCCTTGGCTACCCGATCAAGCATGATCTGGGAGCCCGACGGTAGAAACGGGAAATCATCAACAACGGCTTTCGTCAGCTGTTTCCTTCCGTAGCCCGTCAGTGCCCGGTACCGGACATCGAAACGGAACTCGCGGTGCTGTTGCCCGATGAAGTCCAAGACAGTAAGTACTGCCTTGCCCGAAGCCCTCCGCAGTCCCCGCCCGAGTTGTTGGATGAAGATCGTGGAACTCTGCGTGGGTCTAAGCAGCAGAATTGTATCCACCTGTGGCAGGTCCAAGCCTTCATTGAACAGGTCGACCGCAAAAATGCAGTTGATCTCCCGCCTGCTCAGCCTGTCCAGCGCAAGGGCACGTTCGCCGTCGTCTGTCTGCCCCGACACGGCAACCGAGGCTATCCCGGCCTTGTTGAACACGTCAGCCATGTAGACGGCGTGCTGCACGGAGACGCAGAATCCAATGGCGCGCATGTCCGAGGTACTTGTAACTTTGTCACGAAGTTCTTTGATGACCTTTGCGGCGCGTGCGTCATTGCCGGTGTAGAGCTGGCTCAGTTGCTGGAGGTCATAGGAGCCGCGCTTCCACTCCAGATTGCTCAGGTCAACGTCATCCGAGACCCCAAAATAGTGGAACGGCACCAGCAGGTCGGCGTCCAGCGCGTCCCACAGTCGCAGCTCGCTGGCCGTGCGTCCTTCAAAGAACACATCCGCGACATGGATGCCGTCACCGCGCTCGGGTGTTGCCGTGAGCCCCAGCAGTTCCATGGGTTCAAGATGGTCAATGAGCTTTCGGTAGGTGGGCGCTGCTGAATGGTGAAACTCGTCGATCACGACCACATCAAAACGATCTGCCGGCAATGCGTTGATGCCCTTGGCTGAAAGTGACTGGACGCTGGCGAAGACGTGCTTCCAGAGCTTGGGTTTGTGCTCCCCAACGTAGAGTTCCCCGAAGGTACCGTCCTGCATCACGTTTCGGTAGGTCGTCATTGACTGTTGCAGGATTTCCTTACGGTGGGCCACGAAAAGTAGGGAGAGTTCACGTCCTGCGGCCTCGCACAGTTGTTTGTAGTCGAGGGCGGCAATGACAGTTTTTCCTGTGCCTGTTGCCGCGACGAGCAGGTTCCGGTGAAAACCCTTTGCACGTTCTGCCTGGAGGTCTTCAAGCATCTCTTCCTGATGGAGAAATGGTTGGATTTCCAGGCCGGTAAGAGTATCTGGGGCAGCCGTGAACCTGCCGCCGTTACGCGCGAGGGCTGCATCGAGCTTGTCGGCATCTTGCTCCGGATCATAGCGCTGGAAAGCCCGTTGCTCCCAATAGCTGTCAAATGTAATCGCGAACTTTTGAAGCAGGGCGGGCGTTCCAACGTTGGAGAGCCGTACGTTCCATTCAAGCCCATCTACCATGGCTGCCTGACTCAGGTTGGAGCTGCCAACGTAGGCGGTGTCGAACCCCGTGTTGCGACGGAACAACCAGGCCTTTGCATGAAGGCGGGTGGACTGTGTCTCATAGCTGATCTTGACCTCTGCCCCATATTCGTTGATGAGATGGTCGATGGCCCGTCGCTCAGTGGCACCCATGTATGTGGTGGTGATGACCCGCAGTTTTCCGCCACGCTCCTTCAGGCCTCGGAGAGCTGAGTCCAAGAGTCGGATACCGGTCCAGCGGATGAATGCACAGAGCAGGTCAACGGAATCTGCCGACTCAATCTCAGCCCTGATCTCTGCAGCGAGGTTGGGATCATCCTTGCCGTTGGTCAGCAGCGCACTATCGCTCAGAAGCGTTGTTGGTCGGCGCAACTGGCGGCGTTTCAACGCGTCAGGGTGATGCAGCGACTGAAGCTGCTGGGGACCTGTTGTGATCCGATTGGATGGATCGATGCTGCTCAGAATGGTGTTTGTCTTAGCGACACGGTCCTCGGCCTTGATCCCGCTCAGTACCTTTTGAACGGCATCTGCAACGTGACGGGCAAGGATGTCCGGTGAGATGTTGTTGTCGACATGGATTAGCTCCTGCTGCAGCTCCGGTACTAACTGAAGCCGGCTTCCCAAGTCATCAGTGTGCAGCAGCTCATAAAGCCCTTCGACCAGCAATTCTGCCGGTTCTCCCCCATCAAATGTGTTCACCAGGCCAGGTTATGCGTTGGGTGGGACATAAACGAAAATGACGCAAGTCATAGCCATTTAGTTTAATTGTTTGTGCTGATTCATTTCGTTGTGACTGCGGCTTGTAATTCAGAGTCGGGAGACACCGAGCATCGCCGTACCTAAAGAAAAGCAAACCCACTGAGGCCCACGAGAGAAGCTGCGCTCCGGGGCAGATCAAGGCGAGCGGACAAACTTCGCCAGCTGGCCGGCGTCGCACATTATCACCGTGGGCACACAACCTCAGCCGAGCTTGCCGCCCAGACGTTGACGCATCAGTGTGCTGGCCTCGTTCAAGCCAACAACTTCCACGTTCTTACCGTGTTTGCGGTATTTCTCTGTAATGGCGTCCAGCGCGGCGATCGTGGAGGCATCCCAAAGGTGGGAGCCATGCATGTCGATGACAACGTGATCCGGATCCAGGGCGTAGTCGAACTGCGTGTACAGGTCATTGGAAGATGCAAAGAACAGCTCACCATTGACAACATAGCTGGCCGTTTCCTGCCCATTGAGGGATTCCACGCTCCGTTCAACCGTCACAAAGTGTGCCACCCGGCGGGCAAACAGCACCATGGCCACGAGTACACCCACGCCCACACCGATGGCCAGGTTGTGCGTCACAACAGTGACAATCACCGTGGCAACCATGACCATCGTCTCGCTCTTGGGCATCATTTTCAGCGTAGAAGGACGGATGCTGTGCCAGTCGAAGGTGGCGATAGAGACAAACACCATCACGGCCACAAGCGCCGCCATCGGAATCAACGAGACCACATCGCCTAGCACCACAACGAGGATGAGCAGGAACAGTCCCGCCAGGAACGTGGAGATGCGAGTGCGCCCTCCGGAGGCTTTGACGTTGATCATGGTCTGGCCGATCATGGCACAGCCACCCATCCCGCCAAAGAACCCTGTGACAATGTTCGCCACGCCCTGACCCCACGCTTCACGGGTTTTGGATGAACGAGTGTCAGTAATATCATCAACCAGCTTCGCCGTCATTAGGGATTCAAGCAGACCTACAAACGCCATAGCCAGGGAAAAGGGGAAGATAATCTGCAAAGTTTCCATACTGAACGGCACATTCGGCATGAACAGTGACGGCAACGAATCTGGCAGCGCGCCCTTATCCCCCACAGTGGGCACAATGATCGCGGCGAAAACAGTGATCAACGTCAACACCACAATGGCTACCAGCGGCGACGGAACGACCTTCGTTAACTTCGGCAGACCAAAAATGATCAGCAGGCCAACCGCAGCCAACGGATACACCAGCCACGGCACACCAAGGAGTTCAGGGACCTGGGACATAAAGATCAGGATGGCCAATGCGTTCACGAAACCCACCATGACCGAACGTGGAATGAAACGCATCAACTTTGCCACGCCAGAGACCCCCAGTATTATCTGGAAGACACCGGCCAAAATGACGGCAGCAATGAGATAGTCAATCCCGTGGCTCTTCATCAAAGGAGCGATCACCAGCGCAACCGCACCGGTGGCAGCGGAAATCATCGCAGGACGTCCGCCAACGAAGGAAATTGTTACGGCCATGGTGAACGCCGCGAACAAGCCGATCCGTGGATCCACTCCGGCAATGATGGAGAAGGCGATAGCCTCCGGGATCAGCGCCAGTGCGACAACGAGTCCGGCCAGGACCTCGGTCTTGAGCCTGCGCGGGGACTTCAAAGCACCCAGCACCGATTGGAGCTGTTCGGGAGTTATAACCGGTGAATCTCCGGCAGTTTTGACGGCCATTGCTGGCTCCGTTCATGGTCAGGACGACGCAGTACGACGCCTTCGCTTTTCAAAATTAGGGGGACGCGACACCGCGCCAAGGTATAAATGGGCTGCCAAATGGACTCCCGCTACTCAGCAACTCTACCTTAACGTGATGGTAGGGTTGCATTTGGATCCGAACGGCGGCAGGCATGAGAACGAGAACAGGCATAACTATGCATATTGGGGAACTGGCGGAGCGGACAGGGTTGTCTCTGCGTACCATTCGCCATTACGACGACGTTGGGCTGCTCCCAGCCACGGCTCGCACCGAGGGTGGCTTTCGTGTTTATTCCGAGGAAGACTTCCAGAGCTTAATGGTCATCAAACAAATGAAACCGCTTGGATTTGCACTGGAGGAAATGGCTGAAATACTTGCTCTCCTTGACTCTCGTGATGCCCTAACACCCTCTAGCGAGGGGGACGATAAACTTTCCGGTTTCCGCCAGCAAGCCCTCACCCAGCGAGTCAAAATGGCGCGCAACTTGGCACAAGCCGATGAGTTCATCCGGCGCCTCGAGCGCTGACATACGCGCCACATTGGTGAGTAGCGCCACATGGGTGAGTCCCGGCGTCGCACATCCAGATCGGGACGGAACCTGAGCGCGAACCTCTACTGTAGAACTAGCGCGGACCTCTTTGCCGTGATTTCATTCAACGAAGTAACGGAGCACTTAGCGTGAGGGACCTTTCAAGGGCCGGCGGCACCATCCTGATCGCCGATTTCGTGAACATTGACGCGGCCGGGAAGGTCAATATCATTGGCGGCGGGGTGCAGTTTCTGGGCTTCGATCCGGATACCGGGATCACCGCACCATTCTCGCTATTCGCCAATGTCACAGTGAGCCTGCCAAGTCTGGATGACGTCACTGCCACCGTGGAAGTTGCACTTATCGATGCCGACGGACAGCCCGTAACGGTGCCAAGTCAGGATGGTCAAGCGCCCTTGCAGTTCACTCAGACGGTTGATTTTGCGCACACAATCAACCCGGAAATTCAGGCCCCGCCGATGGGCTTCCCGGGAAGCTCAAATGTGGTCCTGAATTTCCCCAGTGGTCTTCCGCTACCGGTGGGCACCACCTATGAATGGGTGGTGCTGATGGACGGTATGCGGCTGGCATCCACAACGTTCTTTGTGCCCGGCACGGTTGAGGCCTAGCCACAGTTTAACCGGCTGGCAGCCCCTGAAAGCCTCGATGTTTCATGCCGACGTTGGTAGTCTTTGGCTCAATGGCAGCTCTGCCTCGGACCAGATTAGGAAAGGCCCTTCACATGAACGGGTTTCCGTTGGACTACGAAATGTACGAACTTGGCGATTTGATACTTCAGGGCGGGGCAACGCTCCGAGGGGCGCGATTGGCCTATAAAACCTATGGCAGTCTCAACGCCGACAAGAGCAACGCAATTGTCTACCCCACCTGGTACTCCGGGCGACATTGGGACAACGAATGGCTAATCGGGGAAGACAAAGCGCTAGACCCCACCAAGTACTTCATCATTGTCCCGAACATGATTGGCAACGGTCTTTCAAGCTCCCCCAGTAATATGCCAGCGCCCTATAACGCAGGCAGCTTCCCCAACATCACCTTCTACGACCAAGTTCAGGCGCAGCACCAGCTAGTAACTGAACACTTTGGTATTGAAACCTTGGCCCTTGTTACAGGGTGGTCAATGGGCGCCGGCCAAACCTACCAATGGGCTGTCAGCTACCCCGATATGGTGCAACGGGCACTGCCGTTCTGCGGCTCGTCCAAAACCAGCGAGCACAACTTCGTGTTCCTCGAGGGCGTCAAGGCAGCCTTGCAAACCGACTCCTCCTTCCAGAACGGCTCTTACACTGAGCAGCCAACTCGTGGGCTTCGCGCAGTTAGTCGCGTGTACGCCGGCTGGGGCTTCTCGCAAGCGTTCTACTGGGATCAGGTCTATAAGGACATGGGATTTTCAGCGCGTCTGGGCGCGGATCTTGCGTACTCCTCACTTGAGGACTTTCTAGTGGGGTACTGGGAAGGCCACTTCCTAGGCCACCGAGATGCCAACGACCTTCTCACCCAGCTGTGGACTTGGCAGCACGGCGACGTCGGGGCGACTCCCGGATTCGGGGGAGACCACATCAAGGCGTTGCAATCCATCAAAGCCAAGCTGATAGCGCTGCCGGCAAAAAAGGATCTTTACTTCTGCCCAGAAGATGAAGAGTATGCCTCCCAGTACATTCCCAACGGAGAGGTTCGCGTCATCCCGGGAGTCTGGGGACACTTTGCCGGAAGCGGAGACAGCCCCGTAGATGCGGCCTACATCAACAGTGTTGCCCAAGAACTATTGGATAGCTGACTCGCTTGGTCGGTGCCCGCAGCGCCTTGCGGCGAGGCCCCAATGGGCGTTCCCCTGCAGTTCATCTGGCCCACATTGCAGTGGCTTGCTCTGCAGGGACGTGAACTCCATACTCACGCAGATAGCGCCAATACGCCCATATAGGTGATCCGCTGGGGTGGAAAAATGCGGAAGAAGAAGAACGTACCGGATCCGGAGGCATGGACTATTCGAGATGGAGCATTGTGGAAAACCGCAGAACTTGCCTCCGCAGTCCTAAAGCGCAAACTCGGGGAGGAACCAACTTTTCCTGTCCCTTTTGCACTCCGCTTTGGTGGCGCCAGCGAGGGAGTTTATGCCCACGGCCCCTTCCAATTATTTGAAGTCCGCGCTGGCGGAGATGGAAGCTACGTCCAAAACAGTTCGGTGGTGGCCGCTACTGGTCGGGGAGCTGTCCCCTTCATGCTGGGATTTGTTGCCACCCAAGCTATCGGAAATGCTGCACGCCGAAACCATGCAAACAACCAGGCCCAGTTACAGTTGCAGACCATTGACCATGGGACTGTCGGGATCAGTAATTACGGTTTCTACCTGCACACACCAGCGGCAGTTCATGCGTGGCAGTGGCGCGACGTCACTCTCGCAGAACTCACCTGCCCCGGGCAACTCCGTATTCAGGGCCTGTCCAACCGTGGGTCCGTCAACTGGATCTTGGAATCCGACTGGGCTGAACTCATCTTCGTCTTTTGGGCCAGTGTTTGCAATCCAACACATCAACAATTTGTTACGAGAACCTGGCTGCCCCAAGAATGGGTAACGCGAGCATTTATTTGGTCAAAGTCCCACTCATCGGCCACTAGCGCAGGGTTCAAGGACCTTTACGACGGGCTGGAATCCTAAGCTGGCCTTCCACGTAGCTCCCGTTCGCGTTGTTCTTAGCGCTGTTCTTAGCGTGCGGCCGCACATCCCCAAGCACCGGGGCTACCATAGTGAACATGTGCGGAGCCTGCGATCCTAGATCGAATATAAATCCCGTCAAGCCCACCGTTGGCCTGTCTGCCGCGCCAGCCCCACCGGGCCTGCGCGGCACTCATAAACAACACGGTCGCCGCAGTCAAAGCGGTCGACACCTAAAAGCACTTCCCGAGCAGTTGGATCCCACACTTTGGCAGGACGGGCCAGTCGAAGCTGAGCTATTGATCACCGGCGGCCCCGTCATCACCATGGACAAAGACCGTCCTAATGCAGAAGCGGTTGCCATCCGCCAGGGACGAATCATGGCCGTTGGCTCAAAGGAAGAACTGCGCTCCCTAACAGGCACCAAAACAGAGGTCATTGATCTTGACGGCCGAACGCTGTTGCCAGGGCTCATTGATCCGCATATGCATTCCTCCATGGTCCAGCTCAACGACTGGGTTGATGTGAGCCCGATGAAGACACCAACGCAGGACGAGGTATTTGCGGCTCTCCGCAATGCCCCCGCAACCTCAACCGGATGGGTCTTGGCTCAGCAGTTCGACCCCAGCATCACCGAGGGCCACCCCGTTCTGAACCGTGAAGTACTTGACCGTCTGGTTCCTGACCGTCCTCTTCTGGTGCTGGAAAGCAACGGGCACATCGCCTACGTAAATTCTGTGGCTCTAGCCCAAGCCGGGGTGGACAGGGAGAGCCCCGACCCGCCCGCAGGAAGGTACACCCGCGACGAACGTGGTGAACTGACCGGACGCTTGGAAGAGTCCTCAGCCCTGGTTGCTTTCCGCCAAGGCATTCCATTCGTTACCGGAGATGCCGCCACAACCCGCATTCGCGAACTGCTATGGCATGCAGCAAAAAAGGGCGTCACCCTGCTTCACGACTGCGGAATTGGTTCAATCGCGGGCACCTCAGACTTAGCAGGATTACAAGATGCTCTCGATGCTGATTCACCCGTACGATACCGGGGGATGCTTGTTTCAACCGCCTATGACGCGTGGATGGACATGGGAATCCGGCCAGGATTCGGCAACGACCTGTTCAGGGTTGGCGGTATCAAGGCCTGGTCTGACGGTTCCAACCAGGCTGGCACAGGTTACCAACGCGAACCCTATCTGGGCCAGACAAGCCGGGGTTCGCTGAACTACTCACCCAAAGAACTAGCGGACGTAGTGCTGCGCGCGCACCTGGACGGCTGGCAGGTTGGGGTGCATGCCAATGGCGATGCAGCCATCGACGTGACCATCGATGCCTTTGAACAAGCGTTGCGCAACCATCCCCGTTCCGATCACCGCCATAGGATCGAGCACTGCAGCGTTATGCGCCCTGAACACATCGAGAGAATGGTGGGACTGGGGCTGTCACCGTCATTTTTGATCGGCCATATCCGCTGGTGGGGTAAGGCTTTCCAGGACAGGCTGCTGGGCCCTGAACGGGCCGCATTTTACGATCCGTGCGCCTCGGCTCTGAGCGCGGGCTTGCGGATCTCCCTGCATAGTGATTGGAACGTCACTCCGCTGGAGCCACTTCGCTACGTCCAAGATGCTGCCACCCGAATCATGGCCGAAGGTGGGGACGTCTTGAATATTAACGAACGCATTAGCGTAGAGGCAGCCCTTCGGGCCGTCACGATCGACGCCGCCTGGCAGTGCGGTGCGGACACGATCACCGGCTCGATCCAGACTGGTAAATACGCTGACCTTCTGATGTTGGAGGAAAACCCGTTGGAGGTCCGGGCAACATCGATCGACGCCATTGCCGTTTCCCAGACTTTCCTGGCCGGCAAAGTGTGCTCCCGGTAACTTCGTCCCCGCGCAGGCACTCGCCTGGACGGCTCAGCTTGGACGGCTCAGCTTGGAAGCAGGAGGCGTTGCACAGTAATCTCAACCCATGACCGCCAACAAAGCCAACCCCAAAAACACCGCTGCTAAGAAGAACGCGCAAAAGCCCAGTAAGGAATCAACCACCGCGGCCGGGCGCCCGCAGTTCTCCCCCGGGGACCTTGCACCAGCAACAGCTGTGGCCTTCGTTTTTTTGATTCTGCGAATCTTTGCCGTATCCGGCTATGACTGGAATACAGCGTTTGCGGTGAGTACCACGCTAAGTGTCAGTGACGGATTAGCTTTGGTCTTTGGTTCCCTCATGGCAGGTCATGTTCTTGTGGAGATTTTGCTGGTGGGCGTTCTTCCGCTTCTGATCGCGACGTTCTTGTGGTCCTCGAGCGGGCACCGGGCCACAGTGCTATTAGCTACCACTTTGAGCGCCGTCACACTGATTGCGTTGACAGTCAGTTTCCAAATTTGGTGGTTGCCGATAGCAACGGCAGCCGTATTCGTTGTGTTCGCGCTAACGCACAGGCTCTCGGTAAAGCACTGGCTGCGCCGCGTGTTTTCAGTGGCCATGGCCAGCGTTGGCGGCGTGGCCGCAGTGGCGGTATTGCTTGTTGCTGCTTTTGTCCAGACACCGTGGGTTCCCCAAGAGCACATCCAAACCACAGATGGCATGCTCATTGGCTACGTTCTCAGCGTGGATTCCGGTTACCTGAATGTGTTGACGCAGGAGCATGAATTTGTGATCCTGAACAGCGGCGATGTGCTTTCCCGCAAGTAGCACCCGCACGCAGCACCACCGCAGATAGTGAGAAAAAAGAGGGCACCGCAACCGTCGAGTAAATACTCAACGGTTGCGGGCCCTCGTTTTCGCAATCCAACGTTCCCTTTCGGAGACGCCGTTGGCAGGTGGGGTGGGACTATTCCGCCGCCACCATGACAGGCTTCTTGTCGCTTGAATCTGCGAGCATCGCCGTGAATTCCTCTTCGATGACCGGGTTCTTCTTGTAAGTCATCTTAGAGATGACTACTGCCAACAAGAGGTTGATCAGGAATGCAGGGACGATTTCATACATGGCATCATGGAGCACCGGGGTCTTGCCCCAAGCAAACACCACGATGGTTCCTACGATCATGCCCACCAACGCGCCGCGGGCAGTGAGCTTGCGCCAGTAAAGGCTCAGCAACACGATGGGACCGAATGCGGCACCAAATCCTGCCCATGCGAAGGACACCAACTCTAGGATGCTTGCTTCACGGTCCAAGGCAATAACGGCAGCAATAACAGCCACCACCAAGACGCCTAGGCGGCCCAGGGCAACCTGGCGTTTAGGCGAGGACTCCCGGCCGGTCATGTTGTAGAGGTCTTCCACCAAGGCGGAGGAGCAAACGATCAGCTGTGAGGAAATGGTGGACATGATGGCAGCCAATACTGCCGCCAGAACCAAGCCCGCAACGAACGGGTGGAAGAAGATCTGACTCAGTCGCAGGAAGACCGTTTCTGGGTCATCAAGTCCCATGGAGGGATTCTCAGCGAAGTAACCGATACCTACAAGAGCGGTGCACACTGCACCGGTTGCGGCCAGAACCATCCAGCCAATTCCGATCCGGCGGCCAACTTTGGCGTCCTGCGGTGAGCGCAGAGCCATGAATCGCACAATGATGTGCGGCTGGCCGAAGTAGCCCAAGCCCCATGCCGCGGTGGAGAAAATTCCCACCGCCCATACCAGTGCGTTTCCGTCGCCGAAGCCGGCGAACAGATTTAAGTTATCCGGATCAATGTTTTGCAGCCGGGTCACAGTAGCCCCAACGCCGCCGGTTTGAACAACGGCAATGATCGGTACCACTATGAGAGCCGCAAACATCAAAATCCCCTGGGCGACGTCGGTCAGGGTGGCTCCAATGAAACCGCCGAAGAGAGTGTAGGTCAAAGTGATAATCGTGACCACACCCATGCCGACCAAATAGGGCCAGCTGAAGGAAGCTTCAAAGAACTTTCCTGCCGCTACCATGCCTGAAGATACGTAGAAGGTGAAGAACACCAAAATGATCAGCGATGAGGCAATGCGCAGCCAGTGCGAGTTCTCCTTGAGCCGCTTCTCAAAAAAGCTCGGAATGGTGATTGCGTTTTGTGAGATCGCTGTGTAGGAGCGTAGCCGGGGGGCTACAAACTTCCAGTTCAGCCACGCGCCAATGGTCAGTCCAATGGCGATCCAGGCCTCCACCAAACCACTCAGGTAAATGGCGCCAGGCAGACCCATGATGAGCCATCCAGACATATCTGAGGCGCCTGCTGACAGAGCGGCAACGCCTGGCTTTAGTTCACGTCCTGCCAGCATGTAGTCATCGAGGTCATTCGTCTTCCTGAAGGCGAAATAACCGATGGCGAGCATTCCCGCCAGGTAAACCGCTATCGCAAGCAGTTGAAAAGCATGTTCAGTCACTAATTGTTCCTTTACATTCTTTGACGCATCATTGCGTTCATGGATAGCACCCAGAACAGCTGGATTGTCACAATGAATGGCGGCCAATATTTTTGACAAGTAGTTCGAACATACCAAAATCCTTGTTCACACGCGATGCTAGAAGCAGAGGACTATAACAATTCCCGGCCAAGTTGGCCATTTACCAGAACCGTGTGAGATCCTGCCCCAGCTCACTTAAGACGATAAAGTGTTGACATGAACCAGACCTCAGCCAAAAGCGATACATTACGTCAAGTGGTGGTGGCCATCAGCGCCGTCGTAGCGATCATCGGTTCCTTCATTGGATCCGGGGCCGCCGGTGGCACCCCGATACAAAATGCCTCCAACGGCGCATTAGCCGCCGATGCCACTCTTATAGCCCCCGATGGTCCCGCTTTTTCAATCTGGAGCGTAGTGTATTTAGGCCTGGTGGCCTACGCAATCTGGCAATTTCTGCCAGCCCAAACCAAGCAAATCCGCCACCGCCTGCTGGGATACCCCGCAGCGGCATCACTGCTCCTGAATGCGGCCTGGATCCTGAGTATTCAGTTCGATCTGCTCTGGCTGAGCGTTCCAATTATTGTTATATTGCTTGCGGTGCTGGCATCGATCTTCGTGCTGCTCTTGCGCTACCGTCCAAGCAACACTTGGGACGCTCTGATCACTGACGGCACAATGGGGCTTTACCTTGGGTGGGTGTGTGTGGCTACAGCCGCCAATGTTTCTGCCGTTCTTGTGGCCTCTGGCTTTGCTGGATTCGGGCTCAACCCCAATATCTGGTCTGTGCTAGTTCTCGCCGTTGCCGCAGCTGTGGGAATCGCCTTAGCCCTGTACGGTAAGGGCCGTTTGGCGCCCACAGCGTCGCTATGCTGGGGCCTGGTATGGGTAGCGGTGGCAAGGCTCACCGGTGATTTACTCTCTACTCCTACGGCAGTTGCGGCACTAGTGGCCACCGCTTTGGTACTCATCGTCACCCTCGTTGCACGCTTCCGCGCAACAAGTTCAACACGTTCAAGCCGTTCAAGTAGGCCAGCTGCCACGGCCTGAGCTCGAAGCAGAAGTCAGAAGTCAAAAGTCTAAAGTCTAAAGTCAGAGAACTCTAGCGAACGCTCCTGCCCACAGCTAGGGTATGGGCATGAGCAAGCATCCAGATGACAACGACAAAGACTTGATCAACGGCGCCCCTGCGGGTGACCCGCTTACCGAGGCCTATACAGGGATGGTTTCCCCTGACATCGAGGAAATCAACGAACACGCTGCAAGCCGCGCCAAGGAAGATCAGGTGGAACCGGACAGCATGTAGGAGCGAATCTGCGCTGGGGATGCGCCAAAGTCTGGCATTCTTGAATGATCATGGACATAGCCTCGAAAAGCCAGCGTACAGTGACCGTCTACTCCGCTCCCACCCGCGTCCTTGCTGCGGTTGCCTGGGCGTTTTGTGCTTTCTTTGCGGTGAATTTGCTCTTCACAGGCAGCCCTCTTTCCATTTGGCATTTCATGCCGTGGCTGTTCTTCGTGGCGTGGGGCATCTTCATTTTGCTGTGGCGCCCGCAGCTGCTGATTCACCCTGAGGGCCTATCCATCCGCAACCTTCTGCGCGACCACGAAGTCCCGTTCAGCGAACTCACCGCTGTGCGCGTCATGCAAACCGTCAGCTTTGACACCAGCGCCGGGCGCATTTCTAGCTGGGGAGCTCCGGGAGCCGGCAAATTGGGTCCTAAAATGCTCACCGGGACCGGAGGCGTGCGCACTATGGCGTCCCTACCCCACACTCAAGCGATGGTGCAAGCCGCGTGGGATAGCTGGGAGCAGTCCCAAACTCCCCTTCAGCAGTACGACGCCGGAACCTCCCTCCCCGATCACTCCGGCTACCAGCCCGGTGCACAACCAAAGGTGACTAGCAAGTGGAATGTACCGGCCGCCGTCGCCGGTGTCATTGTGCTGATTCTGGCCATTCTCAGCACGCTCATATAGACCACAGTGCGCCTAGAACAGAGTTGGCCTAGAGCAGAAACGAAAGGCCCGGCCCGCTCAAGGAGAGCGGACCGGGCCTTCATGCTGCGTTGTGAGTTAGGACTTGAAGCCCACAGTTGTCCAGTCAATTGATTCGAACTGGGCCGCACCGTAGTTGACCAAGCCCGTCTTGACACCCAAAGTGTTCGGGGTAGGGGTCATCGGGATCACGGGGGTGTAATCAAAGATCGTCTTGTCGATCTTGTTCGCCAGTTCAATGCGTTTGGCCGGGTCCAGCTCTGCGTTGGCCGCGCTCCACATCTCACCGAGCTTCTCATCTGTGATGCCGGTGAAATTCTGACCGGCATCCACCGGGTAGAAGATCGACTCCGAGGAGGCAACCGGGTAAGCGGTCCCTGACCAGGCGAAGCCGGTCATGTCGAAGTTGGACTTCAGCACGTAGTCCGCGAAGAACTTATCAGCCGGAACTGTGTCATTCTTCAGCGATATGCCCACAACTTTGAGGTTGGCCTGAAGCTGCTTGAAAATCTGCTCTGATACCGGGTTGTTGGCATCCAGAGTGTACGTGATTTCCAGCTTGGCGCCGTCCTTTTCCTGGATACCGTCGGCACCCTTGGTGTAGCCGGCTTCCTTCAGCAGTTCTTCGGACTTAGCTGTATCAAAACCAATAACAGCCGTGGCGTTATCTGTGTAGCCCTTCTGCCCGGGCATGTAAATGTAGCTGTTCTGGCTCGATACCGGTGCACCGATGGGGCTCAGACGGCTAGCGGAAATGGTGTCGCGATCAATGGCGCGAGCCACTGCCTGACGAACCAACACATCCGCCAGTGGTCCCTTGGAACCGTTCATGGTGACGTGGTTCCAGGTCAGGCCACCGGACTGCTGGATGGCACCGTCGGCACGCTTTTTGGCGGTGTCGTAGTTGTTCTTGTTGGTGCCGATGCTAAAGGCATCCAGTTCCTTGTTGGCGTACGCCTGGGCGAGGGCATCACGAGAAACAACCTTCATGATGATCTTTTCCAGCTTCGGCTTTTCACCCCACCACTTCTCGTTGGGGAGCAAAGTGATTACCTGACCGGCGGTGTCTACCTTATCCACCTTGAAGGGACCACTTGATGGCAGGGGCTTTGACTTGTAACCCTCGTTGAACGCCTTCACGTCGGAAGCAACGGCGGCAGGAAGCACAGCTGTTTGCACCGCACCGGCGGTGCTACCGCCAAGAATGGAAGGCCAGTCAGCGTTCTTGTTCTTGAAGGTGATCTTGAAGTTGAAATCCGAGTCTTCCTTGGTGACCGACTCGATGTCCTTGTAGACGTTGTCGCCAACAATCTGGTAGTCAGCGTTGGTGCCGTTGTTTGCCTTGATCGTGGCGTCGTAGTCCTTATAGGTGATGGGAGTGCCATCCTCCCAGACTGCCTTCGGATTCAGCTTGATCTCAACCACCTGGGGATCTTCGCTGGCCAGTTTAACTTCCGTGGCGTAATCCGGGTTCAGTTCCCAGCCACCATCGACGGTGTTGCGAACCGGGCCACCCGTTGTGGGGTCCAGCACCTCGCTACCGGCCTTGACGTTACCGTCCACCTGCATCGTGTTCCAGTTATCAGGCATCTGGTCCACGGCAAGTGTCAACGATCCGCCATCTTTCACATCAGCGTAATCAGCCACGGTCCAAGCCGTTGTGGGCAAGGCCCCCGTTTCAGCAGCGCCCTTGCTACTGTCCACGTTGGGCTTGCTGTCACCGCCACCGCCGCCTGCACTGCAGCCTGTGACCGTGAGGGCCAGAGCTAGAACTCCGGCGCCCATCATCTTCTTGATTTGTTGCATTATTTCCTCCCATTGGTGTTCCCCGGCGGATCATAGGTCTTGTTCCGCGGGGACTTTGGCTACGGTAAGTCTTTGAGGTTTTTCATGACGGTTATCATGAGGTTCGCAAGTTCAAACCCTTCCGGGCGTCATGAGTTCAATGTGCTCAGCGTGGTGGCATGCCACTAGGCTGCCGTCCATCTCGCTGCCTGCCACGTGACGTTGCGCCGGGTCCTCGGTTCGGCAACGTTGCTGGCCGGCCGCGTCCATCAGCTTGTACAGCGGGCACCTGGTCCTGAAATTGCAACCAGTAATGTCCTCCGTGGGGCTCGGCAGGTCCCCTTCGAGGATGATCCTGCTCCGGCTGCGTTCCACTGTGGGGTCCGGGACGGGCACTGCTGACAGCAGGGCACGCGTGTAAGGGTGCTGGGGGTTGTCGAAGATCTGCTCCGAGGCTCCACTTTCCACGATCCGTCCCAAATACATGACGGCAACCGTGTCCGCGATCTGCCGCACCACCGCCAGGTCGTGTGCCACGAACAAATAGGAGAGTCCCAGTTTCTCCTGCAAGTCCTGCAGCAAGTTAATGACACCGGCCTGGATGGAGACGTCAAGGGCTGACACAGGCTCGTCAAGGACCACAATTTTGGGGTCGGTGACAAGGGCCCGGGCAATACCGATGCGTTGGCGCTGACCGCCGGAAAATTCGTGTGGGTACCGCGAAGCCATTGACGGATCAAGACCCACCAGCTCCAAGACGTCCCGAACTTTTTTCAGGCGTTCCTTCGCGGGAACCCCGTGGACGCTCAGTGGCTCCCCCACCAGGTCTTGGACAGGAAGCCGAGGATCCAAAGACGCCATAGGGTCCTGAAACACCACCTGGATGTCCCGGCGCAGCGCCTTGCGCTCCTTCCCCGACAGGGTGGCTACGTCACGACCATTGATGGTGACTTTCCCGGCCTGCGGCGCGGTAAGTTCCAGAATCTCCATGATGGTTGTTGACTTGCCACAGCCAGACTCGCCCACCAAGCCCAGCGTTTGCCCGGACTTGATCTCAAAGTTGACCCCATCGACGGCCCGCACGGTGCCGATGGTGCGTTTGAATACCGAGCCCTTGGACAGCGGGAAGTGCCGTTCAAGCGCAGCTACTTCCAGCACACTTTCTGAGGCAACCGCGGCCCTTTCAGCATATGCCACCGGTTCAGGCACGGGATAGAGTTCAGCACGGTTCAGCTCACCGCTGGCAATTTCGCCAACCCGCAAACAAGCCGAAGAGTTCCGCGGATCATCAGCAATCACGTTTAGTGGTGGTTCAGTAGTGCGGCATTCGTCAATGGCCACAGGGCAACGCGGTGCAAAGGGGCATCCGGGTGCAAGATTGCTGAGCTGCGGTGGGCGGCCTTCCAGCGGAACCAAGCGGGTGTGCCCGGCCGTGGCCAGATTGGGCATGGAGCGCAGCAAACCAATGGTGTAGGGCATGGAGGGTGCGTGGAACACCTGATCAACGGTTCCGGTTTCAACGATTCGCCCGGCATACATCACGGCCAGTCTGTCCGCATTGCCGGCCACAACACCCAAATCGTGGGTGATGAGCACAACCGCAGCCCCTGTCAGGTCCTTGGCTTTCTGCAGCACTTCCAGGATCTGCGCCTGGATGGTGACATCCAAGGCGGTGGTGGGTTCATCAGCAATGATGAGACGCGGATTGTTGGCGATGGCAATGGCAATCATGGCGCGTTGGCGCATGCCACCGGAAAATTCGTGCGGGAATGCCTGGGCGCGGCGCTCCGGGTTGGGAATGCCCACCACTTTGAGCAGTTCCACCGCACGGACATTGGCCGCAAGCTTGGAGAGCTTCCTGTCGTGAAGCTGCAACGATTCCGCGATCTGCGAACCGATCGTGTAAACCGGGGTCAGCGCGGATAACGGATCCTGGAAAATAATTGAAATGCCATCGCCACGCAGCTTGGACATTTCCCTGTCATTGCGGCCCAGCAACGATTTCCCCTCAAAAAGGATGTCCCCGGTGACTTTCGCAGATGAGGGCAGCAACCCCATGACGGCCAGCGACGACACTGACTTTCCGGAGCCTGACTCGCCCACAATACCCAGGAATTCCCCCTTGTCCACGTGGTAGTTCACCCCACGTACAGCTGTGACGGCACCGTTGGGCTGCGGGAAAGTAACGCTCAGATCCCGCACTTCCAAGAGATGCTTGGACAGGTTCGACGGCGTTGGTTCAGTGTGTGCACGGGTTTGCGGTACCGCTGCGCTCACGTTTGGAGAGGCGTTCTTGGTCAAATTATCAGTCACGGTTGACTCCGGAGGTTGGGTCGACGGCGTCGCGCAAGGCATCGCCGACAAGGCTGGCCGAGAGCACCGTAAATACGAGAATGGCGGCTGGGAAGATGAAGAGCCACGGACGGGTGGAGGCAGCACCCTGGCCTGCAGAGAGCAAAGTACCCAAGGAAACATCGGGTGCCTGAATGCCGAAGCCAAAGAAGCTCAGTGTGGTTTCACTGAGAATCGCCCCACCAACGCCGAGCGTTGCATCGATGATCAGCAGCGAGGACACGTTCGGCAACACGTGCCTGCGGATAATGGTCCACGTGTCAACACCCATGAAGCGGGCCGCTTTAATGAAGTCTCGATCACGCAGGGACCGGGTCTGGGCACGGATTACTCGAGCCATGATCATCCAGCCAAAAGCTGAGAGCAAGAAGATCAGCGCCACCCAGGACAGCGACTTGAAGATGGGGCTGAGCAGGATGAACAGGAATAAACTCGGCAACACCAGGAGCAAATCGATGACCCAGACAATTGCGCGGTCCCACCAGCCACCAAGGTAACCGGCCACGGCTCCCACCACACCGGCAACAATCGCCGCCAGTGGGCCCACCAGCAATCCGATGATGAGCGATTTGCGCAAGCCAACAATCGTTTGGGCGTAAATGTCTTCACCAATGTCACTGGTACCAAACCAGTGCAGGCCTGTTGGGCTGGAGCCCATGTTGTAAACGTCAAGATCGGTGGCATTCCACGCGTTGGGAACCAACCCAAAAATGGCCCACAAGATGATGGTGAGCAGGCCAATGATGCCCACCCAGAAGCGCGGCGTGCTGCGCAGACGGGACACCACCAGGCGGAGTCGGGACACGGGCTTCTTGGAATGGAGCACTTCGGGGTTGGCTGCCGCAGTGTCTGCGACGGGGATTTCTTCAAGCATGGCCATGGTTACACCCTCACTCTCGGGTCAAGGGCTGCGTACACAATGTCGGCAAGTGTGCCGGCGATCAGGATCAGGATGGCATTGAATAAAATGGCACCGGTAAAGGCATTGATATCACTCTGGGTGATTGCTTGGACAAGCATCTCCCCCATGCCGTGCCAGCTGAAGACCAGCTCCGTTACAGCCGCACCGGCCAGGACGGTGGCGAAGGAGTAGGCAAAGTATGTTGACATGGGAATCAGAGCCACCCGGACACCGTGCCGGACCAAGGCAGAACCGCGGGTTCGCCCTTTGGAACGTGCTGTACGGATGTAGTCAGCAGCGAGTACGTCCAACATGGCGCTTCGCTGGTATCTGGAATACCCGGCCGCGCCCAAGAGTGCCAAGGAAATGGTGGGAAGCAGCAAGTGAGCGGCACGGTCCCAGAAGTGGACCCAGAAACCGCCATCCAGCCCTGCCGTGTATTCGCCCGTGAAGTTGATCAGTTGCAAGCCCAGGAAGTTGTTCAGCATGGTTGCCACGATCATCAGCAAAATACCCAACACAAATGAGGGTGTGGCAAGAACAGTAAAGGATGCGTAGGAGATGGTCTGGTCACTGAACTTGTATTGGCGCACAGCCCCCCACACGCCGATAGCCACGCCCACAATAGCGGCGATGATGGTGCCAAGAATCAGCAAACGGAGGCTGGTGCCTGCTCGTGCTGTCATTTCACTGATAACAGAGGTGTTGTGGATGGTGTCCCCGAGTGAGCCATGGGCAACCAGGTTCACAATCCACGCCCAGAGCCGCTCAATGACGGGAGTGTTTGGGTTGACGCCCAGATTGTCCAGAATCGCGTTGATGGTTTCATCGGAAGGCCGGGGGTTTCGTCCCAAGTACCTGCTGGCCGGGTTCAGGATCACGCTAGCCAAAACATATGCACTCAACGTAGCGATGGCTGACAAGATCGCGTAGTTGATAAACCGTTTTGCTATGAAACCGATCATGGGATCAGCCTCCACAGCACAGCAGATGCGGCATCAGTGTGACGATGCGCCATCCGCTGTTTGGGTGGGTGCAATGGCATTTAATCATCCTTAAAAGCTGGCCCGGCACACTGACCGTGGTTGACGATCTGTTAGCAACGGGGGTTTGTTCGGTTTCTTCGTGAAGTGGGAAATGTGATCTCACCAACACGTCGTCAGGCAAATGTACCCCAGCTCACACCGGGCTTTCTCGAACAAAAAGTGCGGACTATCCAAAAGGACTACTGTTCGGTAACCCCCGGCAGTATCGCCAATCATGGATTCGCTGCCATGACGCGGAAGCTGCCGTTTAGCAGCAGCAAAAACGTGACAGAAGCGTTATCTGCCCCAAGCCATCTGAGCACCGACACTGATCCGGCCAAATGGAACCCTCGATGCGCTTGTTGACACATTTTCAAGAATATGGAGGCACTTCTACGTGAAGGTACACCCCGGATGTAAGGTAAGTCACTAGAACTATCCGGAAATTGGCAACCGGAAAGGAGAGTTCATGCCTGCACAGAAAAACAGGAACAAGCTCTCCGTGCCGGAGGCCCCGGAGGCCCTGGAGGCGTCATGCGTACCTGCTGCACCGAACGGCACAGAGGCGCAGACGTATGCAGTGCACAGAGAGAATGGGAGCGTTCTGGCCCAGATTTTGATGGATCCGCGGCGGTCCTGCACAGTTGTTGTCATCTCCTATATCAATGCCGATGTGCTGCGCATAGATGCTGCACGGGTTGCTGCGCAGGTGGGAAGCGCAGCACAAGTGTTTGAAGTTGCCAACGGTGTTGAGACGCATCGCTTAGAACGGGCGTTACCTGAACTGATGCACATATTTGGCACCGGGGCCCGTGTGTATCCCCACGGACACCAGTGGACCACCAGGACACCACGGCCGCATGTTCCCCGGCGCCGCGACCAGGTGGCTGCCCTGTACCAGGCCCTTGAGCTGGAAGTCTTGGCAGCAGAGTACTCAAATGCCCCCGCCACCCTGCCGGTCTCAGTTATTTCCGAGGCTTTGGTCATGGGCTTTCCGGCCGCAGACAGGGCTGTGGTGGAGGTGCTTCCCGGTGGGGAACAAGCTGTTATTCGCGGTGAAGACCTTCTGCCGGGAGTGCCAGTGAGCTGGCTCGTGAACAAGGGTCAACGGCTGACGGGACTCCACAACCCTGGGACTCACGTTTTCGACATCAACTCACTCCTGCTCCCCCGGCCCTCTCCGGTGTCCGTCTACAAACATGGTGATGTGGCACTTGCTCGGGTCAACTCGGTGTGCGCGGAACATGCCCTGGTGCATCTGTGGCCCAATAACGACTTCCGGATTGGAGTCGAGAGTATTTCATCCAATGATTTGGACTCCGCCGAAGACCTCCTGACTGAGGGTGAGGTGGTACGGGTGCGGGTCTTATATGAGAACGGTGCCGTGCGTCTGTCCATGCTTGACGTGGACGACGACGAAACGGCAGTACCAGCCCCGGCGCTGGTTCGTGGGGGCCCGGCCTGGCTTGACTACGACAGACCCTATACGAGCATCTTCACCGCAGGTTCCGCCGTTACCGGCACTACCCCAGACGGACTGAACGCCACCTCGCAGACTGGCTCTTCCGGCGTCGACCATGACGAAAAAGAGTCACTGCTCAGCCCGGCCCAACGCCGCACGGCCCTGCAAAGCACACAGATGCAACTGGTTTCGGCACGGCGCACCATCGATGATCTTGTGGCGGCGGCCAAACAGCAAGGCGCCACTGACAAGGTGGCACGGGCATTGCAGGACCAATTGGAAGATGAGCGCCGGGATTCTGCTGGATTGGCGCGTCGCCTGGGCACCGCCGAACACCAAATGGAGGCCATCCGGGAAGAGCTGGCTAGGACCAAGACTGCGCTGGTGCAGCTTCGCCAGCAGCGGCGTTCAGCAACCTCGCGCACTGAAATGGCAGCGGAGACACTGTTTACGGATCCTGCTAACCAATTCACTTACGATTTATTGCAGGCATGGGCTAGGAGTGTTCCCCCTGCTGAGAAGGACGCCCATCCGCTAGGAACATACAGTTGCAACCCGCAGTTTCTGGCCTCATGGCTCGCCATCACCGAGCAGCAGCGCAGCAAAACTCTCCGGGCAGTGGTGGATCTGGTGGCGGAGAGAACAGGAGCGCTGCGCAAGCGTGAACCACATGTGCTTCGCCTCAATGAAGGTGCCCACGCCAAACCAACCATGCGTGGGGAAGACGTCTGCATGAGGCTGTATGTGGAACAACGAACTGCTGGGGCACTGCGCCTGCACTATTGGAAACTACGCTCCGGCGGTGTGGAACTCCATGAGGTGGTCTCGCACAACGTAGTCAAGCCATAGACTGATCTTTGCTCGAGCCACCAGCGGCTCCCGACGGCTACACTGGACCACGCTGCTACGCGCCAGGTGCGAAAAACGTATCGGTCCTGTTGAGCGTGAAAAAAGTGGAAGGAATTGTGCCCGCTATGGATGAAAAAATTGAGTTGGTCAGGTTGCTGGATGACAATGGTACTGAAATAGGCACAGCCAACAAGGCCCTTGTGCACACTCCTGACACGCCTTTACATTTGGCCTTCTCCTGCCACCTTTTTGACGCCGAGGGCCGGACGCTACTGACCCGGCGGGCCTTGTCGAAAGTGACGTGGGCAGGAGTCTGGACAAATTCTTTCTGCGGTCATCCAGCACCGGGTGAAACCTTCGAGGAGGCAATTATCCGGCGCGCAGCGGTGGAGCTGAACATTACAGTGAAGAACATTCAACCAGCCCTTCCCGGCTTCCGGTACCGGGCCACTGATGCTTCCGGGATCGTGGAAAACGAAGTATGCCCCGTTTACACGGCCGTCTATGCTGGCGAAGGCGAAATTTCACCCAACCCTGAGGAAGTGTGCGACTGGGCTTGGGCAGCTGTTGTTGACGTTGAAGAAGCCGCAACAGCTACGCCTTTCGCCTTTAGTCCATGGCTGGTTGAGCAGCTTCACGAAGGTGTCTACACGGGCGGGCGCCTACCTGTTTGAACGTGGCGGCAAATCCTCAGCCCTGGCGCACCATTGCTGCGCTGGTGTCCCATAGCTGCTGAGCAAGATGCGGATCCTCGGCTAGCTTATTGGCCTTGGCAGGTTTCCGTCGAACATAGTATTCCCCAGGCTCCCAGTCTGTGCCCGGCTGTGTAGTAGCCAGCCAGACTAGCGTGTCTGCTCCTTGCGGAGGTGAAAGCATAAATCTCCGGCCAAACAAGCTGTAAATCATCCGCAAGGAGCCCGCTGACTCAGACGAAAAGTTGGTCCCCACCATTCCCGGGTGGAAAGCAGCAGCGTTCACACCATGATCGCCGTACCGTCGGTTTAGTTCCTTGGTGAATAGAATATTAGCTAGTTTTGCATTTCCATAGGCTGAATTGGGTGTGTAATGCTGCTGGGCGTCAAGATCATCAATATTGAACTTAGCCATAATTTTATTAGCAGCACTCGAGGTGTTAATAATCGTTGCTCTGCTCTTCACCAGTTGGTCTATCAATAACGTAGTAAGTAAGAATGGGGCCAGGTGGTTCACCTGAAATGTTTTTTCATGCCCGTCAACTGTCATTTCGCGTTGACCCATGACGCCGCCAGCATTGTTGGCAAGCACATCAATACGCGGGTACCTGTGTGCCAAGTCCGCAGCAAGTGCCCGCACTTGGGCCAGGTCGGCGAAGTCCGCAAGGAAATAGTCAGCGTCTAGCTCTTGAGCAATGGCTTTGGTTTTTTCTTCTGAACGCCCAACCACCACCAAGGTATGCCCTGGGTATGCGAGCATTTTTGCTGCCGCAGCACCGATTCCATCGCTTGCGCCGGTAATAACAGTTGTCCGTTGCATCTTGCGTCCTTAGAATAATTTTCAGCTTACATCTTCTAGCTGCGAGGAAATGCTGAAGATTTGTTTATTAGGCGCCGTCCAGCATACGCACCACTTTTTGCTCCAGAGCGGCGATGGTTACATCGGGAAGAACTATCAAACCATCGAGTTCTTTGCGGGCCCTCTTGTACGCTGTTTGCCGCTCAGCGGGGGTTGCCCCCTCATTTTCTGCGATTTTGACGAGTTTACGTGCTGTACCCAGGCGGTGCCGCTCTTCTTGGCTGAACGCTGAATCCTTGATTCTGTGCGCCTCCTTTTCAGCGACTTCGAACGCCACCGCATAAGCATTGACGGAATTGCGGTAGTCATCCCACCGGCTTTTGGCAGTAATCTCGGTGCCGTTCAAAGGGCGCAGCCCATCAGCATCCCGTTTTGCCCGGAGGAAAGCAACTGTCAAAGGTTCACGGACGTCACTCATCATAGGAAAGTCAATCAGTTTCCCGACGTCAAGCTCATAGTCCAGCCAGCGTCGGTTGACGGCGTCGTGCTCATCCACAACTTTGGCGACGTCGGCCTCAGAGTAACCTCGGTCCTGCGGCTGCTGCTCGGAAGGAGGCTGGCTGCTCGTTGGATGCGCTACGCCATCCAGCACGGGGTGCTGGAGCTTGTACATTTCAATGTTGTTTTGGTGTTGGCGCTCCCGGGAGGCTAACAAGCCCTTGAAGCCTGCGCCTATCAGCCCTGCGAAGGGAAAGAGCAACCACCAATACGCGGCAAACAGTTCAGGGAATCGCATGTCACTATCCTGCCACCATGTCAGCGGCCCACCAACTGTTGCGGGCAGTCCTGCGACTAGACCAGCCCGGCCGATTCGCCTTGAGCAGCGAGCGTTCTGACGCCAGTTGAGGCGTTGTAAGTCAGCTGGTATGCGACCTCAGTGATCCGTTCCGTGCTGGCGGTGGTGTCGGAGAGCAGAGCATCACAAAGCATATTGTTCACTCCGCCCACTATTGAGATGGCCGTGAGTCGAGCAAAGTCCAAGACCTCGGCCAGTAACCCATCTTCGGCGCAGGCCGTGAGTGGCCTTTGTGCCTCTGCTGGATCAATTCCACCTAACAGCAACAGCTGACGCATGGTTGTTTTGGCAAATTCAGTGAGGGAATGATGGCGTTTCGATTCAAGCTCAGAGGAAACACCCACAATTTCCACCAAAATGATTCTGGCATGGCGAGGGTCCCCCAACATGAAATTTACTACCACTGCCAAGCCAGCCCTGACTGCGTCTTTGAGTGCCATGCCCGGCACCTCAAGGGCCAGGACTACCTCGCGCATCAAAGTGCTAGAGAGATTGTCATAGATAGCAGTCAGTAATTGTTCGCGCGAGTCAAAGGACTCATAAAAATAACGTTCGCTCAGGCCTGCGCGCTGGCATATTGTCTTGATCCTGGCTGTTGAATAGCCTGCTGTACCAAAGATCTCTATTCCTGCTTCAACGAGGCGCCCGTAGCGTTCTGTTGTTCGTTCGGAAGAGTGCATGCCAGAGTAGAGGCGGCCTACGGGCACCTCTTTAGAAGATTGTTTCAGCGGGTCGGCACTGGGGGCCTGTCGTGTCACGCTCCCACTCTAGTAGACGGAAATAGCGCCCCTGTTGCTTTAGCTCTTATATCTAGATTGCAGGCTATCCATATCCTTGCCTGCAGGACCGTGCCTGCGGGGCAATCCAACTACGACAGACCGAGCACGTGCTCTTTCAAATCATTCAGCGTTTGTGTCATGTGATTATCCATGGCAATTCTGGCGCGTTCGGGCTCCCGCAGGGTAAGGGAATGAAGAATTTTTTCATGCATATCAATTGCGTTTGACTGTATTTTCGGTACCCTTGAGGTTTCCTCCCGACGGCTCTCCAAAACCCTGTGAAGCGGATCAAAAAGCACTGCGACAAAGACATTCTCTGATGCGTGCAAGATGACGTCATGAAACGCCAAGTCCGAGTCAACAAATAATGCAACATTGCCAGTCTTGTGCGCTCTACGCATGGCATCAATATGAGCCCGGAGTTTCGCCAGATCCCCATCGCTAATCCGTGCAGCAGCTAGTTCACATGCACCAGTTTCCAGCATGCGTCTGAGCTCAATGAGCTGCACGGCCGCCGTTGCGTCATTCCGACCCTCAGAGAGCACGCGCAGCACAGCCTCAAGTGACCCCCATTGGTCTAGAGGATTCACGAATGTGCCCCGGCCGCGTTCAACTCGAAGAATTCCCTGGGCGGCCAGAGTTTTCATGGCCTCCCGCACTGTCATCCGGCTGACCTCATGCTGAGCACCAAGTTCCAACTCGCCCGGGACTATTGACCCAGGCGCAAACTCGCCGGCCACGATCCTGTCAAGGAGGTCATCGGCAACAACCCCCGTCAGCGATTTGCGTGCCATGCTCCTCCGTTGCCAGTTTGATTACTGCTTATTTGTGATGACCATTGTATGGTTCGGCGGGGCCATACCAGTGTTGTTGCCGAGAAACATGCACAACTATTTGCTGCATTTGCGCTCCCTTTGTGCCATATGCCACAATAACATTCAAATGCAAGATGTCAGACATCTTACAAAAGACACAATTCACGATGAGGTGCCCCGTGGTTCTTGAATCCGATTTGCTATCCCACTTTCCCTCCGAGGTTCCAGTGACGGCCGCAACAGTGGCACAGAAGGTGATCGAATCCGGTCGCGTCCTAGTAGTCCTTGACGATGACCCGACAGGCACCCAGTCAGTCTCCAACCTCCCCGTTTTAACACACTGGGACATTGCGGACTTCCGCTGGGCTTACGCACACCTCATTGACGGCCACCGGGCCAACGCCATCTACATCCTGACCAACACCCGCAGCTTGGACCCTAGTGAAGCGGCGGCCCGAAACGCCCAGATCGTCAGAAACGCACTAAAAGCGGCAACCGAGGCGGGAGTCACACTCGGCTTTGTCAGCCGCAGCGATTCAACTCTCCGCGGGCACTATCCACTCGAGCCGGACACCATCGCCGCGACATTACTGGCAGAGGGTGCCGGGCAAGTTGACGGCGTCGTCATGGTTCCAGCGTTTCCCGACGCCGGGCGGATCACCATTGGTGGCGTCCACTACACACGAGCTGATGCCGGGTCCCTGATACCGGTTGGCGACACTGAATTCGCCAAGGACGCCACCTTTGGTTTCACAAGCTCTCGACTGGATGCTTATGTGGAAGAAAAATCCCAGGGACGTTTTGGAGCTGCGAACGTGATCCCCGTTGACTTGTCCCTATTACGCACTGGCACGCCAGCCCAAGCCGCTATGGCAATTGCCGACGCCATCGAGGCAGCGCAGGATTCCTGCCCTATTGTTGTAGACGCCGTGAGCGAAAATGATCTTCGCGTGCTGGCTCTGGGACTTGATGAGGCTGAACGCCGAGGCAAACACCTCATCTATCGTGTTGGCCCGCCTTTTGTCCGGGCTCGCATTGGCCAGGAGATCCGCGCCGAACTGAACCCTTCGGAGATCTATTCCTCTCCCGCCCCTGCCACCCAGAGTGCTGGTGGGCTCATAGTTGTTGGCTCTCATGTTGGTGTCACTACCCGCCAGCTGAAGGCATTGACGCAACAGCACAGCGCCGCACACATCATTGAAATTGACGTGGAAAAGCTGTTGAAGGCCGACGGCGGGACTCACCTGGACGACGTCGTGGAACAAGTTGGTGCCGCACTGGCTAGTGGCGACGTGATTGTGCATACCAGCCGTCTACTGATTAAAACGGACGAAGCCGCAGCAAGCCTGAAGATTGCGCGCACAGTCTCAGCCGCTGTCGTTGAGGTGGTCAACCGGACGTTGAAGGCTACACCTCCCCGTTTTGTCATTGCCAAGGGTGGCATAACTTCCTCTGACGTGGCCGCGCATGGATTGGAAATCCGCCACGCAATTGTGCGCGGTCCGATGCTCCCGGGCATTGTCTCTCTTTGGGAGCCTGTTGATGGGCCCGCCGCTGGTATCCCCTACATCGTCTTCGCCGGAAACGTTGGCAATGACCAGTCCTTGGCCGATGTGACCCGCAAGCTCAGCAGCACTTTCTAAAACCCGCTGGTCGATTCCGTACCAAGTTCACATAATTTCAAGGAGAACACCATGTCAAAAAACTACACCGTTGCCGTGCTGGGCCTGGGCGCCATGGGCCTTCCCATGGCCACCAGACTAACCACCGAACTCACCGTCCATGGCTTTGATATTGCCCAGTCACGGCTCAATTTAGCGACAAAGGCCGGCATTAGAACCTTTGATTCTGCCCGCGCAGCTGCGGACGGGGCCGATGCCTTGCTATTGGCCGTTCGAAATGGCGAGCAACTCAATGAGGTGCTTTTTGGAACCAACGGTGTTGCCTGCGCCATGGCGAAGGGCTCGGTTGTTATTCTCACCAGCACTGTAGGAACCGAAGCGATTCCGGACACTGTGGCACGGTTGGCGGAGTACGGCGTCGAACTTGTTGACGCACCACTGTCAGGTGGGCCTATTCGCGCCGGGGAGGGCGATCTGCTGATCGTTGTTGGTGCCACCCCGCAGGCACTCAAGCAGGCAGGGCCTGTTCTGGATTTGCTCGCCTCAACACTTTCGGTCGTCGGCGACAAGCCCGGTGACGGCCAAGCACTAAAAACAGTGAATCAGCTCTTGTGCGGTGTGCATATCGCAGCCGCCGCCGAAGCACTGGCTTTGGCCGACGCCATGGGTTTGGACCAGAGTAAAACCCTTGCAGCACTGGAGGCAGGCGCTGCAGGTTCCTTCATGCTCTCCAACCGTGGACCGCGCATCCTTGAGGCATACAACGAAGGTGGGGCCGAGGTCCTGAGCCGTCTAGACATCTTCGTCAAAGACATGGGCATCGTGGGCAAGGCCGCCCGCGCAGCAGGCATGGCGGCCCCCGTCGCTGCCGCGGCCGAACAACTGTACTTGCTGGGCCAAGCCCAGGGCTTAGCCGCAGCTGACGATTCTGCCGTCATTAGAGTTGTTGCTCCTACCCAGCGCCATGCTCGCTGATCCACGCACACAAGCACTGATTCATAGCGTGTCGAAGGAGAATACCTGTCAATGAACACCCTGATTATCCCCGCGATGCTTCGTGCAGCGGACACGCCTGACATTAAACCAGCAGCCGAACTAGGAACCCCTCTGCTGCTCACCATCGCAGCAGCAGGAGTTATTCTGCTGCTGATCCTGATTGTACGTTTTAAGATTCACGCCTTCGTGGCGTTGCTAGCAGTCAGCATTGCAGTGGCCGTAGCGGCCCAGATCCCCCTGCAAGACATCTTCACCGTGGTATCCGCCGGCGTTGGCGGAACAATGGGTAAAGTTGCCTTGCTGATAGCACTTGGCGCCATTTTAGGACGGATGATCGAAGTTTCCGGCGGAGTCCAGTCCCTGGCTGACCACTTCACAGCAAAACTTGGTCCCACACGAGTTGCCATTGCATTGACAATTGTGGGCTTCCTTGTGGCTGTTCCGGTCTTCTTTGAGGTCGGTGTCATTGTATTGGTGCCGGTGGTTTACGCTTTCGCTAAGATCGCCGGGGTACACCCCGTCAAGTTCGGTCTACCCATGGCCGGAATCATGTTGGCGATACATGTGGCTGTCCCGCCACACCCCGGCATCGTGGCTGGCGCCGGAGTTCTCGGTGCAGACGTGGGGCTGATCATGATCATTTCCCTGCTGATCTGCATCCCGCTGGGGTTTCTTTCCTACGGTGTTAGTGCCCTGCTGAATCGCAGAAGTTATGAACTGCTCCCGGCAGTGAAGAAGATAGTCGAGGAATTTGGCAGTCCCGAAACCCTCATCACTTCACATAAAGGCGGGATCGCACCCCCGCGTCCACGCCTAATCATCTCCTTGGTGGCCGCCCCAATTGTCCTGATTTTATTGGGCACAGTGGGCACCCTGACGATCCCGAAGGAATCGTTTTGGTATGGTTTCTGCGCCTTCATTGGCAACCCGTTCTTCGCTCTCTTGGTAGCCGTGGGCCTCTCGTTCTTCACTTTGGCAGTACGTCGCGGTTGGTCCTTGCAAGAAACCAGCAACGTCTTTGAAGAGTCCCTGCCACCCATCGCATCAATCTTGATGATTGTTGCCGGTGGAGGGATTTTCGGCACCGTTCTGCAGGTCAGTGGAATTGGTGCTGCACTCTCCAAAACTTTAGATGGTTGGGGCTTGCCCATCCTGCTCCTGGGCTTCCTTATTTCCTTGATCCTGCGAGCCGCCCAGGGCTCAGCCACGGTAGCAATCGTCACCACAACTGGGCTGCTTTCATCCGCCATTTTGGCTGGGGGCTATACTCCGGCACAGATTGCAGTCATTACCATCGCCATCGGATTTGGTGCCCTTGGGCTCTCCCACGTGACCGATGCCGGTTTCTGGGTAGTTGTGCGATATTACGGCTTAACAGTGGCTGACGGATTAAAAACCTGGACGGTGCTCACAACCATTTTGGGTGTGGCGGGGTTCCTCTTGACATTTGTGGCATGGATTCTAGTTGGAGGATTGAGTACATAATGAGAGCTCGTTTGGATGATCTGGTGAACAGTGCCTTGGCGGAAAAAGCGGCGGTACCGGCGTTTACCTGCTACGACTTCACCACCGCACTGGCAGTGGTTGAAGAGGCGGAAGCCAAGGGCCGTGGTGTGATCCTTCTGGTTGCACCTAAAACAGCTGCGGCTCGCTCAGGTCTGCGGCTGATTGCTGCCCTGCGCGGTCTTGCCGATGCAGCCACCGTGCCGGTGGTAGTGCAACTTGACCATGCAACCAGTATCGAAGCCATCACAACGGGACTTGCGGCCGGGGCAGATTCAGTACTGGCGGACGGATCGGCCCTCGATTTCGAAGAGAACATTGAGTTTGTTGCAGCTGTGCGTTCCTCATTCGCAGATCCAACGATCGTGGTGGAGGCCGAGCTCGGCGGGCTTGCAGGAAACGAAGACCAGGCGTTCGCTCTGGAAGCCGCCGGACTGACAGACGCCACGCAAGTGGCCGATTTTATAGCCCGTTCAGGAGCCCAGCTACTCGCTGTGGCTGTGGGCAACGTCCATGGAAAATACGCTGGCGAGCCACTCTTGCACTGGGACCTCCTGGATCAGATATCCGCCCAGTCAGCAGTGCCTCTTGTCCTGCACGGCGCCTCCGGCATTCCGGCGGAGGACTTGGCCAAAGCCCCCGCGGCACGGATAGGCAAAGTAAATTTTAATACTGAACTGCGTACCGGAGTCCTGCGGATGCTTGAGTTGGAAACCACGGCGCACCGGATGGCCGGTGAAAATCTAGTAGACCTGTTGGAGCTGTGGAGGGAGTCGGTCCGAAATTTCACGGACGGCGCGCTCAAAATGCTTCAGGCTGAACCCAAGGGATAGATTGCCTGGCTTTCACGCCGAGGAGCCCTTGCGCGAAGAAACTACCCCTCAGTGCTGTTGTAACGTGAGGGCTTCATCCAAGATTGCCCCGAAGTTCACGGGATCGTGGACAAACCTTCCCAGAAACAGACCAGAGACATGGTTCAGCTGCGGCAGCAGGCCGGGTTTGGCGGAACCACCATAAACTATGGGCAGATCGGAGAGCCCATGCTCGGCCAAGAGTGCGCGCACGCCCTGAATAACGCCGGAGATATACCCCGGTGCCGCAGGCTCTGCGGCACCGATCGCCCAGACTGGTTCATAAGCGATGAACAATGACCGTGCGTCCAGCCAGTTACCTGCAACAGCCGCGAGAATCTGCTCATACACAAACAGTGCCGCCTTCTCAGGCGTTGAATTCTCGCTTTCTCCAACGCACAACAACGGTTTAAGTCCTGCCGCTAGGGCCGCCGCGACCTTGCGCGATACAACGTGATTGTCCTCCGCAAAATGTTTGCGGCGTTCGGCGTGACCTATTTCAACGAAATCAACTCCGAGCTCTGCGAGCATTGACGGCGCCACCTCTCCGGTCCAAGGCCCGTCGGCCCAGCCACAATTTTGGGCGCCAAGGAGCAAAGCGGTTCCAGCAATGATCTCCTGCGCCTTGGCCAACACCGGAAAAGATGGGATGACAAAGGGGATAACCCGCCCGGCCGTAAGGCCGGGTCGGGCTTCCACTTCATGACGCAGCGCCCGCAGCCAGCACAAACTGCTCTGGTAGCCCATATACATTTTGGTGCTTGCGCCAATGTATATGGCCGGGCTTTGCAGATGTGGGCCGATAGTACTGGTGGGATGCGTCATGAGTTCTTCACTTTCATTCACTTCGTAAAGCCGGTGTTTACTTCTCGAGTAGATCGTCGGCCTTATTCTTGAATCGGCGGGTGCCCCACATCATCAAGGCAGCCACAAACGGCAGCACACCCAATGCCATGATGCCCATGGCTCCGGACTCGGAAGCAAACGTTTCATTGACGCTTGTGCGCAGGATTGGGGCAACGAATCCGCCCAGGTTACCCAATGAGTTGATCAGACCAATACCTGCTGCTGCCGCGGTTCCGGTGAGGAACGCAGTTGGGTAGGACCATGCGATGGGTCCAATGGATAGGAAGCTGCACACCGCCAGGGTAATGAAGATGATGCCCAGAGCAGGAAGGCTGTTGGCACCTGCCCATGCCGACCCAAAGATACACAAACCGGTGGAGACGAACAACCAAGTCCCCAGGACACGGCGCCGAATAACAGTAGTGGCGTAGCGGCCAATAATGATGCAAGCGAACATCCCGAAGAACCACGGGACAGCGGCCAGCAAGCCCACCGTCATACCAACTTTTTGCCCGGTCAGTTGTGCCACCTGCTGTGGCAGGTAGAAAGTAACACCGTATACGGCGATCTGGAGGCAGAAGTATATGGCTGTGAAGTACCAGACACGGCCATTGGCTAGTGCTGCGGCCACTCCCGAGGGGCCTGACTCTTTCTTAATGGTGTCCTCTTGGCGCATCGCCGCCGTCAGCGCATCCTTCTCATCCTGCTGGAGCCACTTAGCTTTTTGTGGTCCGTCAATAAGCAGGAAGAAGGCAAAGACTCCGGCAACAACGGCCAGCATTCCTTCTACGAAGAACATGACTTGCCAGCCGTGGACTCCGGGGACAGAGTCACCAATGTTTATCAGCCAACCAGATAGTGGAGAGCCAATAACCTGCGAGAAAGGCTGCGCCAAGTAGAAGATAGCGAACATCTTCACCCTGTGCTTGTTCGGAAACCACTCCGCCAGGAACATGATAACTCCGGGGAACAGCCCGGCTTCCGTGACACCGAGCAGAAAACGCAAGGCGATAAAGGAAGAATCACCTTGAACAAACATGAAGCATGCTGACACTATGCCCCACGTGATGGCGATCCGGGCCAGCCATATTTTTGCCCCGACTTTTTTCATCATCAAGTTGCTGGGGATCTCAAAGATCGCATAGCCGATGAAGAAGATACCAGCACCAAGTGCGTATGCTCCTGCGGAGATACCCCGGTCTGCCTCTAACGCTGCTTCAGCGAACCCCACATTGGTGCGGTCAAGAAAAGCGACGACGTAAAGGATGACAAGCATCGGCATGAGCCGAACGGTCGCCTTTGATATTGCTGATTTTAGTGCTGGACTCTCCAGCAGTTCCTTGCTTGCCTTGATTTCAGCAGCCATAAATAACTCCTCATTGAGTATGAACTTTGCAAAAAAATTAACGGATTGGTTCTTGGTGCAACGGTGATGTTTTTATCGAGGGTAGGTCATCAGCAGAATGGCAAGTCCGCAAACCACGATGCCGACAACGAGGTAGAGTTTGCGCGCAGTGCTCCAATTAGTGGAGTTATTGGTATTCATGTTTTCCTTAATGCATGTACAGCCCGCCATCCACATTCAGCGTCTGACCGGAGATGTACCCCGTGTCCTCGCTGATCAAAAAGTGGATAGCTGCGGCAATGTCCCTGGTGGTACCCACACGGTTGACGACAAGATCCTTGACCATTTCATCTTTACGGTTCTGGGATAGTGTCCCGCCCATGATGTCGGTGTCTATAGGCCCGGGTGAGATGGCGTTGACGGTGATGTTGTAAGGGCCAAGTTCCCGCGCAGTTGCCCGGGTGAGGCCAATAACGCCGGCCTTGGCCACCGAATACGCTGTTTTCGAGAATGTTCCTCCACCGCGCTGAGCAGATACTGAGGAAATGTTCACAATGCGCCCGATGCGGTTTTTGACCATGGACTCTGCCACACGGCGGGTGGCGTAGTGGACCCCATTGAGGTTAATATTCAAAACCCGATTCCATTCTTCGGGCTCCACTTCCAAGTAGCCGATCGGTGAGCTGACGCCGGCCACGTTTGCTAGCGCTACGATCTGGGGCAGCTCTTCTTCCATCTGGTCAATGGCGCTACGAACTGACGACTCGTCACCGATATTGGCTCCGACTCCATGGGCTTTGACCCCAAATTCTGCTGTGATACTTGCCGCGACCGCTTTGCATGCCGCATCATCAAGGTCTATGACACCGATGCTCCAGCCACGCTCAGCGAGGTAGTTCACTGTGGCCCGTCCAATCCCGCGCTCTGAGACGGCACCCGTGACAATTACGGTGCGTTCCGTCGGAAAAATTACAGGGTTTTCAGTCATTGCTTCTCCTAGTGTGTTTTAGAACTAAGTATTGATTAATTGATGGGTGCCGGGCCAAGGTCGTCAAGAAGCTGTGCCATGGCCACATATGCCTTGTTGCGGTATGCGATAAGTTCTCCCGTTCGTTCTTGCGGCACGTTCAGGAATCCAGCGCCAGTTTTTGTGCCCAATTTTCCTGCTTCAACCAGGTCACGCAGGATCTTCGGTGTGGCAAATCGTTGCGGGAAGCTGGTTTGTAGAGATTTGTAACAGAAATCGTAGACGTCCAGCCCAGCCATGTCAGCAATGGCAAACGGACCAAAGAACGGCAGGCGAAACCCAAACGTGGTGCGCACCAAAGTGTCCACATCATCCGCCGTCGCAATTCCCTGCTCTACTAGTTGCGCCGCTTCATGGAAAAGCGCGTACTGCAGCCGGTTCAGGACAAAGCCTGTAACATCCTTGACCACAGCAGTTTGCTTGCCAGTGGAGTGCACCATGTCCCGTGCGGCACCTACCGTTGCGCTGGATGTTTCAGCGTGCGGAATGATCTCAACACCAGGGATGAATGGTGACGGGTTTGAAAAGTGCACGCCCAGGAAACGTTCCGGGTTCAGGACAGCCACGGCCAAATCGGCAATCGAGATGGTGGAGGTGTTGGAACCAATGATTGCCTCAGGGCGCGCTGCTGCACTAATCCGTGCGAGAGATTCATGCTTGATGGAAAGCACTTCAGGGACAGCTTCTTCGATGAAAGCAGCCTGCGCAACGGCCTCTTCAATAGAGGCGGCCGCCCAGAGGTTTTTGCGAAGAAGGTCCGTGGAGCCTTCGGGAAACAGGCCGTCTTTTACAAACTGGTCTGATTCAACCAACAGACGCTCATAATTTTTTACGGCTATTTCGCCCGAGACATCCGCCAAAGCCACGCGAGCTCCACCAAGTGCGAGAACTTGAGCGATTCCGCCGCCCATATAGCCGGAACCAACCACCGCGAACTGCAATTGCGTTTCCGAACCCACCTGGTTACTTCCCATAATCAGTCCGCCTTAGTGTAGGTAGGTTCGTAGGAGCAGATTGCGTCAACCTTTTCAGCCGATGCCGATGACTCATCAAAGGTGTAAGCAAGCCATTCTGTGACGAGCTTCTTTGCCAGTTCAAGCCCGATAACTCGTTGACCCATAGTCAGAACCTGTGCGTTATTGCTCAGTACCGAGCGTTCCACAGAGTAGCTGTCGTGAGCTGTCACTGCCCTGATACCTGGCACCTTGTTAGCCGCAATAGCCACACCCAAGCCCGTTCCGCAGATCAAGAGGGCACGGTCCGCTTCTCCGTCAGCTACCTTGCGAGCTGCGTCAACTGCAACGTGGGGGTATGCCCGGCAATCATCAGGACCAACGCCAATATCCAGAACAGATTCAACCCTGGGGTCTTTCTCAAGCAGGGCCTTCAACGCGTTCTTGTATTCAACGCCTGCCCCATCATTTCCAACAACGACTCGAAATCCCTTTGTGCTATGGCTGGTCATGCTCATACCCCGCTTTCATTTGATGTGTTCAAAAGATGCTGGCCGAACCGCTCCACGATGAGACCAAAAGAAACAGCCCCGGGATCGGGGTGTCCTAGGCTCTTTTCTGCCAACGGACGTGCTCGGCCCTTGAGCGGGCGAAGCCGGGCAGTTTCTTCAGCGGCTGTGCGAGAAACGCCGGCTGCTGTCTGGAATGCGTGCCCCAAAGTGGCGTCTCCAGCAAGCGCATCAAGGAATGAATCCCGGAATGGGACCAGGGCATCAACCATTGTTTTATCGCCTACTTCGGCTTTTCCAAGTTCCGTGATTGCGCTGGCAAACATCGTGACGGCCTCGCCGGCGTTTTGCTTGCAGTAGGTGTCCCTGTTGCCCAGCGCGGCGCCCGCGGCGATCACTGCTGTACCCCACAGTGCCCCGGAAGTACCCCCAGCCTTTTCGGACCAAGCTTCACCGGCTGCGGTCAGGACGGCACCGATGGACGCCCCGCCTTCTGTTGCCGCCATATTTTCCGCGGCTGCCGTTGCAGCCTCAACTCCACGGCGCATGCCGATCCCGTGGTCTCCGTCGCCAGCAATGGCGTCCAAAGCTCCCCATGCTTCTTCGTTCTGCACAACAACGTCTCGGATAGCTGAAACGACTGACACAGCAGCGCGGCCCAAAGCTGCAGCAGCCGGAGTTGGTGTTTCAACGCTGGCGCTCACATTCTCGGTGACCTCAACCATGTTCCGGCGTGCTCGTGGCACTGAGTTACCTTTGCGGTACGCCGGTGCGTCGGCGGGGGCATGCCAATACTGTTTAAGCTCCTCGTCCAGCCAGAGCAGTGTCAATGAGAGACCGGACATGTCCAGGCTGGTCACTAGTTCACCGCACTCTGGTTCAAAGATACTCAGCCCTGCTTCTTTCAGCAGGGTATTCACCTTGCCAAACAGTAAGAAAAGCTCGTCATACTTCACCGTGCCGAGGCCGTTGACGATGGCAACTACTTCGCTACCGGCATCATCCGGTTTGTCAGCGAGCAGTTTGGAGACCAACAACATTGCCAACTCGGACGCTGTGGGCATGGCATGCTCGGATATTCCGGGCTCACCATGAATGCCCAGGCCAAGAGCCATTTTTCCTGCTGGCACACGGAAGAGCGGCTCATCCGCACCTGGCAGGGTACAACCATCAAAGGCAACGCCAAGAGAACGCGTGCGGTAGTTAGTCTTGATTGCTAGGCGCTCAACTTCGTCAAGATTAAGTCCTGCTTCGGAAGCTGCACCTGCGATCTTGAAAACCGTCAAATCTCCGGCGATCCCGCGACGCTTTTCCAACTGGTCAAGAGGGGCGCTGGCGATGTCGTCAGTGACCACAACAGTCCGGGTTTGAATTCCTTCTGCATTGAGACGCACTTGAGCTTGACCGAAATGCAGAACATCTCCGGCGTAGTTGCCGTAGCTTAGTAGCACTCCCCCACCTGTATTGGAGGCTTTGGCAACGCGGTATACCTGACCGGCTGCGGGAGAGGCGAACATATTGCCACAGGCAGATCCTGCGGCCAGACCGGCTCCAACCAAACCTGCGAATGCCGGGTAGTGCCCGGATCCACCGCCAACCACAAGGGCAACCTGTCCCTTGTTCATCTCCGTGGAACGGACCACGCCGCCATCCACTCGGGCAACATGCTGCTGGTTTGCGGCAACGAAACCTGCAAGGGCCTCATCGGCAAAATCAGCCGGGTTGTCGAATATCAGAGTCATAATTCCTTCTCGGATTCTTTGCGATTATTCATGGCACAGTTTGCTTTCTCAAGCAGTTGCTTGGTTGCTTTCTTAGACAGCAGACAAGGAGAGTGCGGGGGCGGGCTCCTGCCGCCCTTGGGCTACCTGGCTGGTACCGAGAACATAACCGTCAGTTTTTGGCAGTACTTGTGAACGCAAATACGCTTGATTGCTCGCCGTCACGCTGAGGCCATCGCCACCGTAGTGCTCGGTGCAGATGATGCCCTGGTAACCAACCGACAGGGCCACCTTGAAAGCTTCGCGGTAGCTGATCAAGCCGCTTTCCATCGGGGCAGGCATGGTGACATAGCTGCCACGTGCCACATTTTCATCCCGAATGTAATTCTTGACGTGCCAGTAGTTGGAATATGGCAGCGTCTTCGCCACCATTTCCCGCCAGTCTTCAATGGGGCGGTGCAGTCGCACCAGATTCCCCAAATCGGGATTCAAACCAACGTTGGCCAAGTCAATATCCTGCACCAATTGCACGGAAGAGTCTGCTGTTCCAAGGTAGGTGTCTTCATACATTTCCAGCGATAACAGGATGCCTGATTCGGCCGCATGCTTACCGAGTTCGCGAAGGCGGTCAACTGCCTTGTTCCAGGTCGCTTTATCGTCCACAGGATCGGTGTGGCCCTGCACAGTCCAGAACCATAGCTGTTTTTGCTGCTCGGCTGTCAGCGCTTGATGTAAACCAAAGGAAACAACTTCACAACCCAGTGCTGCTGCAGCGTCAATGGTGCGGTGACTGTAGGCAAGGTTATCTTCCCACTTGCTTTCATCGATCACGCTGCGGCGGATTGCCGAAATCACGGGAATACCGATTCCCGCATGCTCGGCGGCGGCCTTGAATTCTTTGAGGCGGGCAGCGCTCAGGTCACCGGGGCGAACCCAGCTGTCGGTCAGGTCTGCATTTGAAAAGCCTGCATCCTTAACCTCCTGGAATACTTCGATCCAAGCCGAGGCGTCGGCATCGTTGATGTGCTGCCCTGTGGCATCTACGCCCGGGAACTGCAAAAGGGCCGCCGTAATGGGCCAGTTTTCCGCTGTGTATGCCATCTGCTTTTACTCCAAAATCGTAATCATGTTTCCTATAGGATCTATCATTACGAAGGAATTGGAATATGTCAAGCATCACATTTTTAGCAATACTGGGGTCATGGCAGAGTGCTTAAAAGGGGGCGGAGGTGCCCGCGTGGCACACGACAGTCGGCCAGGTTTAGGCAGGCCAAAGAGCACAAGCGTGGATTGCAGGTAAGGGGCGGGGCCCGAAGGACTTCCGCCGCGTGATGATCATTTCGCGGCAGTTAAGGGCTTTTATGAGTCATGCGCCGCTGGACTCCGCGACAAGTCGGCAGGAAACAAAAACCAGTTGAGCTAGGACTCGGGTGCGTCCGCCATGGCCCGCCCACGGACTTTCGAGACATGCGCTGCCATCATCTCCGAAGCAAGTGTTGCATCCCCGCTCAATAGGGCATCAAAGATTGCCTGGTGCTCAGAAATTGCGTGATCCGCATCCGTAATGCCAATTCCGCCGAACAAACGAAACCGTTGGACTTGGCCACCCAGAGCGTTATATGCAGCAAGCATGAACGGATTACCGGCATTTTCGGCAATCAAACGATGAAAAAGCTCGTCTGCATCAAAATAGTCTCTAAATTCAGCAAACGAGGGGCCTCTTTGGGCGGTTGCTAAATTATGAATGGATCGCTCAAGGGCCGCCAGGGTCTCCGGCGTCATCCGCTCACAGGCAAGTCTGGTGGTGACGGGCTCAATGGCAAGCCTGGCTTCCATCAATTGAGCAAAATCCTCAGAGGAGAACAGCGGCGCCACCCTGTACCCCTTCAACGCCACACGACGGACCAACCCGGTGTGCTCCAACCGAGCCAAGGCTTCCCGCACAGGAGTGGGCGAAACCTCCAGCTCCCTGGCCGTCCCGTCAATGCTCACTGAGGCGCCGGGTTCCAGCCGCCCATCCATGAGTGATTCCAAAATTTCATCATAAACATGGTCCGCCAACACTTGGCGGTTGATGGCATGGGATCCGGGCAAAGGCTTCATGGTGTTAAATCCTATAGGATTCTCAATTGGTTGATGGCTGTGGCGATCATTACCGAACATACACTATGGATACCTCTTCTGAATTACCACCAGCGGGTAACGGCTGCCGTCGACGCGCGCAGTAAAAAAATGGCTTGGAGTCGTGGAAGCGTGAAAGAATGAGATCGAATAATTATGACTACCAGCACAGCATCTCACAGCACAGCGCATCAGGACGAGGAACCGGAACGGCCACCTTCTGATGCCAAACACACACGCCAGATTCCTGACGTTCCCCGCAGGTTCTTTTTCCTGACCATGGGCGCGGCCGCCGTAACTACCGCTTTTCAAACCAACATTGCCGTTGATACCAAGCTCACCGAGCGCACGCAATACCGGATCACAACACCGCAGAATGCGGAGAATAAATCTGCCGCATTGAAGTTTCCCGGTAAGACTTGGTATCTACTTGGCGGCTTTCGGGTCAGTTACCGTGACTCTGGCCGCAAATTAGAGGCCCTACAATCGGCAATGAACCGCCGGGCCTCAGCGTCCTACATCGGCTACTCCAACGAGGGCATCGACATTGCCCAGCTGTTCATCGCCATTCAACGCGATGTCTTTGAACGGAAAATCAACACTGTCTACTTTTACGGAGATAGTTTTGGTGGGATGGCCGCAGTGGTTTTGGCATCTCTGCTGACACAAACGGGCATCCGTGTGAAGCTGATTGTGATGGGCTCCAGCCCCAGCAACGTTTCAGACACACTGGACCCCGGCAGCGAGTACATCTCACTGGCCGGCCAGGTTGTCCCCTACCTTGGTTTGCTTGGCCGGTTGGGCGCAGGGATCTGGGGCGGGTTAGCCAATCCCAACGGCCAGGGCATGTACCAGGCCGCTCGCAGTGGAATTTCCAGCTCCCTTGACCCCAACAACAATTCACTGATCCTGAGCACAACCCAAGCCACATTTTTGCAGGCATTCCCGCGGCAGTACGACGGCGGAGTGCCCGCCAGTACCGGGATCGGTCTCATTTACGACCCCAAAGACTTTATTGTCAATGCATCTTCAGCGATTCGTGGCTGGGAGGCGCTTTTGGAGAAGAATCCGCATTTTGTCTACGACGTTCCACACACAGGTCACGCCAGTCCTGAGATCCACCCTGAGATCTACCGCACAGCGCTCACAGTGGTCCTTGATGAGCTAGATCCGCCACCAGTGACATCCAAGCCTGTTCAGCCGATCTTCTAGAGAACCGTAGTTTCAAAGTTGCCGCTGCGTCAGAGTCGCTGCGTTTGTGCCAACAGTTCTTCAAAAGGCAGCGTGGACATAGTGGCCATTATCTGCTGAGCGCGCCTGTCCTTGTGGCTGGAAGCATCCACAAGGTCCTGCTCTGCCTGACCTGAGTCACCGGAAGTGGACGCACCAGCATTGGTGCCATCCGTCGTCGTACCTTGTGAGCTCTCGGAAGAAGTCAGACGAGCCGCAAGAACGGCGGCAAGCTCACCGGCGCCTTTTCCAATACGATGCTCCAGGGGGTTGGTTCCGGAGCCGCCCCAGTCCTCCGGCGAGGCGTAAACGGCCGTGGCCATGGTGTTCGCGCGCAGGTAGCTAAAGAGCGGACGGATTGCCATCTCCAGCACCAGCGAGTGGCGCGGGGAACCGCCTGTGGCGCCAAATAGCACAGGCATACTATCAATAAATTTTGGATCAAGGACGTCAAAGAACGACTTAAACAAACCTGAATACGAGGCACTGAAAGTTGGCGTAACAGCGATCATGGCATCCGCGGCCCCAACCCGTTCAATGACGGTGGCCAGCGCTGGACCGGCATATCCGGTGACCATATTGTTGGCAATATCCACGGCATACTCACGCAGGTCGATCACATCCAGGACAGCGCCGATTCCCCTAGCGGACAGGCGTGCTAAAACTTCGGCACCCATTTGATCTGCGAGCATTCGAGTGGTCGATGGAACGCCAAGACCGGCTGAAACCACAACAACTTTTTGCTGCACAACTACCCCTTTGAAACACGCCAACCGTTCATGCATCTGCATCTGCTGGATTCAACGGCAGTGCCCCGGCTGTTATTCCCAACCGGGGCACGGCGTGTCAGTCAGGTTCGGCGCGTCAGTCGCCGAGGTTGGCCAGGTGCTCCGGGCGCAGCAGCTCATTGAGTTGTTCCGCGGTAAGCAATTTGTGCTCCAGAACCAGCTCGGCAACACCGCGCCCGGATGCAAGCGCTTCCAAAGCGATTTTGGTCGACGCTGCGTAACCCAAAACCGGGTTGAGGGCTGTGACAAGGCCAATTGAGTGCTCAACCTGTGCACGCAACTTGTCCTCATGAGCTGTAATGCCGCTGATGCACTTGTCAGCCAGCGTGGTGCAAGCAGCTTCCAGGTGACGCATGCTCTTGACCAGGCTGTGCACAATGATGGGCTCAAACGCGTTCAACTGAAGCTGCCCACCCTCGGCAGCCATGGTGATGGTGACATCGTTACCAATCACCTCGTAAGCAACCTGGTTCACAACTTCTGGAATCACGGGATTGACCTTGCCCGGCATAATCGAGGATCCCGCCTGCACTGCAGGTAGCGTGATCTCACCGAAGCCAGCACGGGGGCCAGAGGACAGCAGACGAAGGTCGTTGCAGATTTTGGATAATTTCACGGCCACGCGCTTGAGTACTCCCGACAGGTGCACAAACGCACCAACATCTTGGGTGGCCTCGATCAGGTCAACGGAGGTTGTCAATGGCAGCCCGGAGATTTCTACCAGATGGCGGCAAGCCAGTTCCGAATAGCCCAGGGGTGCGTTCAGCCCTGTGCCGATCGCAGTGGCGCCGAGGTTGATTTCATGGACAAGCAGCGTTGATTCGGCGAGGCGTGCGCGGTCCTCCCCCATAGTGACCGCGTAAGTGTTGAACTCTTGGCCAAGTGTCATGGGTACCGCGTCCTGCAGCTGGGTGCGGCCCATCTTGACAACTGTCCGGAATTCAACTGCCTTGGCTGCGAAGGCATCACACAAATATTCCATGGCACCCACCAGCGACTTTGCCGCGAAAATCGTGGCCACGTTAACGGCAGTTGGGTAGACATCGTTGGTGGACTGGCTCAGATTTACATGGTCGTTCGGGTGCAGGTGCTGGTAATCGCCTTTTTGGTGGCCGAGGATTTCCAAAGCACGGTTGGCAATGACCTCATTGGCGTTCATGTTCGACGACGTTCCGGCCCCGCCTTGGATAACGTCCACCACGAAGTGCTCGTGTAAGTTCCCGGCGATGATCTCCTGGCACGCTTGAATAATGGCGCCAGCACGCACATCATCAAGCAAACCCAGCTCGTGGTTGGCTTGGGCGGCGGCCTGCTTGACCATGGCAAGTCCATTGACAAGTTGGGTGTTGTTGCTGAGTGGAATACCTGTGATGGGGAAATTTTCCACCGCCCGCAAAGTGTGTACACCCCAGTAGGCGTCTACGGGGATGTCCCGGTCACCAATCAGATCGTGCTCACGGCGGTAGGCCACTGTTGGGGCGATGGGATTACTAACAATTGTTTGAGTCATGATTCTCCTAGGTGCGGGCGAGCTTCGTTGCGCCTTATAAAAGTGGATGAAAATATGTGTGTTTGTGTCTGGTGTTAGCCGGTCAGCGGCAATCCGCGCAGTTCCCCGACCTGCCGTCCGCCCCCGTAGACGGGAAGTTCGTTGAACGCGCTCAACAATGCAGGGTCCACACCCAATGCCACCAAGGCTGGGACTGCAGCTGGCATCCGGGCGCGATCACCGCCGTCGGCAATCTTCAGAGCTACTGCGCTTCCATCAGCGAGGGCTATGAGTTGGATACCTTCGAATCCATCTTTTGCCAGCAGTCCGGGCACGGCCAGCATGAGGGCAGTGACGTCACGGCCGCGTCCGGCAACCATGTCAGGGTGTGCACGCATGGCGTCAGCAACTCTGCGTTCGGGTGTGCCGGGAGCCGCCGTGACCAAACCGCTAAAGGCCCGGGCCATCCCTGTCAGGGACAAACCAAACACTTCCGTGCCACAGCCATCGGTGCTGATGGCAGTGATTTTCTCCCCTGTCAGCTCAGCCACCGTGCTCCGGATGAGGGCCGCTAGGGGATGGTCAGGATGTAGGTATGTCTCCAACGGCCAGCCGTTCGTCCTACATGTAGCCAGGAGTGCGGCGTGTTTGCCGGAGCAGTTTTGCGCCAGTTGGGTGGGCTTGGCTCCTACGCGCAGCCATTGCTCTCTTTCAGCCACGCCATAAGGCAGGTCGCAGGAATTGCGCAGGTTTTCAGGTGACAGCCCAGCGTTGGCCAAGATCGTGGCGGCGCTCTCTTGATGCTGCGCGGAACCGGAATGGCTTGCGGCTGCCAGAGCCAGCTGACCTGTTGGCAATTCCAGTCCAGCCCGGAGCATGGCTACGGCCATCAAGGGTTTGAGCGCGGACCTGGGGTACATGCGCGCGGTGGGATCTCCAAGCGAAACCAGGCTCACGCCGTCGGGCCCCACAGCCGTTAGCGACCCATAGTGGACGCTCTCAACAAGCTCGCCGCGGGTTTGCACGGCGAGGGGGGTGTGGGCGGGATGTTTGTTGTGGTTCATGCGTGTTCTACTCCCATGATGGTGCTCAGCGCTGAGTGCGCCGCTGAAAGGTGGTCCGCCATAGCTTGGCCTGCTGCAGCGCTGTTGCCGCTGTCTATGGCGTCCACGATGGCCCGGTGTTCGAGGTCGGATTGGTGGGCTCTGCCGGTGATCAGGTTGATAGTTTCGGACGCCATGGCCATGGCCTCGCGGATGTCATTGACCACGCGCTCGAAGACGTCATTGCCGCTGGCCATGGCAATCGCGGCGTGGAAGTTCGAGTCAAGACGAACCCATGCTTCGGGATCTTCTTCCTCAGCCATCGCCTCCACAATGCCGCGCATCTCGGCGAGCTGGTGCTCTGTCCGGCGCGAGGCAGCCAGCTCAGCGGCTGGCACTTCAATGTGGGGGCGGGCCTCAACAAGGCTGCTGGCCGAGAACTTACCCAGCACCAGATCGCGTGAGGCCTGGCTGGCAATAACAAAAGTTCCTTTGCCAGTTTGCGTCGCTGTCAGTCCCAACGCCGTGCAGGAGCGCAGCGCCTCCCGGATCACAGAGCGGCTGACCCCATATTGGGCTGCGAGCGCAGCTTCGGAGCTGAGCTTGGCGCCGACCGGTAACGCCCCGTCCTCGATGGCGGTGCGGAGGGCTTTGAAAACTGCTTCGGCGGCGCTGACGCGTACGATTTGTGACTGCGCTGCTGTCCAGCTGTCTGACAGGTTCATACTGAGGACTCTGCCACCATGTACGGCACGTGTCAAAAACACTCACAAGTGGCTACCCACTCGGTGAGGTAATGCCGGGGTGTCTCTCCCCGCGGAGTGAGCGAGCGTCGCAGGAAACACCACGTGGAGTGACCGAGCGTGGGTGGGCTACCGCAGGCTGAACTGGTATTGCCCCGGAACCTCTTCGCCAGGACATACCCGCTGCCAGAGTTCCGCAATTGAGTTATCGCCTTCACGCAGGTCAGCCACCTCTATCCCGGCCCGCAGAATGGCAGCAGCCTGGCCGCTCTCCCCCACATCAGCAAGCGCCTGAGCCTGCAAGAGCTCCACCCTGCCCAACGAGGCAAAGGCTTCTGGGCCATTTTCCAACAGATCCAGCGCCATCTGTGGGGCGCCATTCTCCACTGCCAGCGTCATTGCCTCAATCAGCAGCGCCCGGGTGCCGTAAGTAGTGGAACAAGCAAGTTCCAAGTGATGCAAGCCCTCCTTCACCTCCCCCGCGGCCAAGAGAGCCAACCCCTTTCCACGCAAGGCCAGTTCCCGGCTTCTCTCACTCAGCGGCGCCCCTGCTCCAACAATCCCGTCCCCGCCAGTGCCCGCCTCACCAGCATCGCTCCCACCAAGAGCCCTGTCGTACAAACCAACAACAACAGCTAGGTCCGCTGCCCTGCTGGATGCTCGCGCATGAACCATGACGGCATGGTGAAAGGCAGCCTCAGCGCTAAGGTTGCGTCCTGCTGTGAGTAGATCCTCCCAATCAAGACCCCGAACAAATGACACCGCCCCACCGAAGGGCTGACTGGGTGCTTCCGCAGCGGAGGCTTCAAAAGGTTTTTCAACAATGCCTTCATTGGCGCGGAGAAGCTCAAGCCATGGGCTCTGGTCAGTGGTGAGCGTTTCTGCGCCAAAGGGCGTTCCACTCTCATCCACCCACTCCATATCGCTGTGTTGGCGACGTCCGCTCTCCAAAGCACCCCAGCCGCTGCCAGCCACCAGCAATTCGGTAGGGGGCAGATCAGCCCAGCGTCCGGCGTCGGACAGGGCATCAGCAATGCCCTGCCGTGGAACCAGCGTCTCCACGCGCTGCGCCCCATGAGTGAGCGCACTATCCCACGCCCCGGCGGCGAGCGCGGGATCCAGCGCCGCGTTACCGTAGGCCTCAACCCATTGCCAGCTCGCCCCGGCAGGCATGGGCACGTGCTCAAGTTGGGTCTGCGCCAGGCCCGATTGAATCTCCGCATAGCGTCGAGGTTCTCCGTCATTAGAGGGGCTCAACCATTCCTGCCAACGGTGTCCACCCGTACTCTCCCCCCACATGAACAACTTCCGGCCCCGCAATTGCTCGCTAGAGACCATGGCCAGCCCGTCGCCGTCAGCATCTGCGGCAAGCTCCCAGCGGCGTTCTTGCGGCTCAATATCGAAGAAGAAGTCAGCGGCCTGGCCGTTATTGACGGGCCACGTAACATCCACGCCCTCTACGTTTGTGGGGTCAATACGGCTCATGGCCCCGTCATAATTGGAGAGGAAAGCCTGCTTTGCGGGGGCAAGCACCCGGGTACCGGGGGTCTGCGGCACGGCCGCATTGCTCCACCAATACATGGGGACAGTCTTCTCATTGGGATTACGGATACGCACCGCAGTGAACAGCACCTTCGACTCGACAGGCAACCACGCATCAATTTGAAACACCACTTCCCGCAACCGGTCAAACTCCCACATTCGGAGCACTTCCTGGCCCTCCGGGGTCCGCACAATGGCTGTGTGCAGCGGCGAACAGGTACTTGGCGAGTGTCCTCGTGTGCCAATGTTCCACTCGATCCCGCCGGCAAACCACGCGTTGCGCAGCGCCAGATTGGCGAACTGAACGCGGTCCGAGGTGTGCAGCAAGTCCTTGCCACTGGCCTTATCCTTTAGTTCCCAGAGCCGTCCACCCAGCCCGGGCAGGAAAGTCGCCTTAATGTGCGCATTTTCAAGTACGACGGCGGTCAGGTCTGTTGCGCTTGTCTCTCGCGTGTAGTTCTCCTGCATGGAATAGGGATAGAGGTTATTCACCCTTCCCCACCGCACCCCGGCCAAAATTTCTTCCGGAACACCCTCACCCACTGTGTACGGAGGTGCCAGCAGAGGCTGTACGGATGGCAGTGCGGACTCTTCAACCAGTTCTGCCAGCTCGAGGGTCCGCGTGGTGACGGTTAGCGTGGAGGAGGACTTCATAGGGCTTCCAATCAGCAATTTTGTGGCGCAGGTCCCGGCGGCGGCTTGCCAGGGCTCTTGATGCGAGCCTATCCGACGGCGCAGCAGCCACGATGTGTGGTGGCATTATGTGTCTACACTAGCGATCCCACCGGGTGGTTACGCCGTAGAGCTTTCTCCGGCGTGGGTGTCTTCTCTGCAGCCATTAGCTAGCCACCGCTTTGCTCCGCGCTATCTAGCTGTCCACCAATGCACTCTCCAGATCCGGGTATTGCCAGGTAAATCCGGCATCTTGGAGCTTCTTCGCCGCAACCCAGCGACTCTTCAAAACAAGTTCAGTCTCCGTCCGGATCAGGACGGCGCCAAGCTTGAGTAACCATGCCGGCGTCGGTACTCCAAACGGCATTCTATGTTTACCCTGGACAGCCGCCATCAGCTCCGAATTGCTGATGACTTGTGGGGCCGCAATATTGACGGGACCGGTTATCTCCCGGTTGTTGTGCAGAAATATGACGGCACGGAATAGGTCTTGCACATGAACCCAGCTAAATTTCTGCCCACCGTCTCCCATACGGCCGCCCAATCCCCAACGGGCGAGGTTATTGATGGGGCGCATGGCCCCTCCCTCGGGTCCCAGGACTATGGTCATGCGCAATGGAATCTTCCGTGTTCCGCTGACATCCGCTAATGCAAGCGTTTCTTCCCAGCCCCGCGCCACCTCAACGGAGAACCCGGCGCCAAATTCGCCGTCGTACTCATCTTGGGGCTTATCCCGAGCGTCTCGATAGATGGTGCCCGTGCTGGCGTTAAACCAGTCCAGGGGAGGGTGGAGGCAGGAAGCAACCGCTCGTCCCAGCTCCGCGGTGGTATCTAGGCGCGAGCGCATAATTTCAGCCTTGTTCACGGCAGAGTAACGGCAAGAAACTGACTTGCCGGCCAGGTTGATCAGCAACTGGGCACCCTCAAGTTCAGCGCTGATGGCAGCTGTGTCACCCCACACGGCATCACCTGACCTACCCAAGGTGCGGACCCGCCACCCCGCCGCGGCAAACTGACGATAGAAATGTTTGCCAATGAACCCCGAAGCCCCTGCGATAACGACAGTTTTCATGATTGCACCCTCACCTTGAGCGTCAGAGCCTCTTCGATCATGGGTTTGACCACGGGCAGTCGCGAAAGGGCCACGAGTTTGGCGATCAGTGGCGCGCCTCCATCAATCAGTATCCGGGTGCGGCGCTGATTCTCGGAGCTGTCATAAACCCAAAAAAACACCACACCCATGTAGACAAGCCAGAGGAGTTCCGGCAGTTGAGGTCGCAGGAAGTGCGGAACTTTGGTGCCCTTGATGACTTCACGGAAGATTCCCACGGCTTCCTCTCTCGCTTCGGTTGATGCCCCACCAAAAGGGTTGAGGACCGATTGCGGTGGTAGCGCGCTACTCATGAAGGCACCACCGAAGCCGTGGTAGGGGGTCATCGCATCTATTCCTGCGTTCAGGGCCGCCTTGAGCCTGTCGCCGAAACCATTGACGTGCTCCAAAGCTACCGACGCTGCCATACCCTGCTCTGCTACCGACTCGCGGTACAACTCCAAAACCAGCTCATCCTTTGAAGAGAAGTAATAGTAGGCACTGCCTACGGAAATACCCGCTTCCTCGGCGATGGCCCGCATCGTTGTCTTAGAGAACCCTTTGCTGCGAAACATGCCAAGGGCCGTATCCAACACCAAAGCCTTGGTTTGTGCACTCTTACTATCCATAACCCACTCCCCAGTTTTTGAACGTGTTCAATTATAAGTAAAGCACTCTTTTTGAACACGTTCAATTCTTCTGTGGGATAGCTCGGGCTCTTGCCGCGCCCGGAAAGCTCTGCGCCGGTGCTTCTACGGACAGAGCACACTCAAGCTCAGGCCCTTGAGCTGCCCTTACTTGCCCTTACTTGCCCTTACTTGCCCTTACTTGCCCTTAGGGTCAGGCTATCCACGGGGTAAATGAACTCATCTATGATCTACTGACAACTATTGCCGATTTTCATAATTCGAGCCTGACCTCGCGTCGGGCTCTCACGTTAAGTAGCTCATCGAACACACTGAACACGCCACGACAGTTTTGTCTTGACACCGATTGGGGTTTTGAAGCGACATGGAAAAGCACGTCATAGCGAACAATATCGACACAGCTAAGCGTCAAAGACCTCTCCGGCGTCGACTTGTGATCGCTGGGGGAACCCTAGTCGCCGCCGTCGCTCTGACAGCAATCGTCGCCGCCATCACCCCCTGGCCATCAGTGATGGTCATCCGCACGGTTTTCGAGAAGGGCGCCGCGTCCACCGTCGCCGAGATGGAACCACACGTTTCCGATACGAAGCTCGCCGAGTACCGAGATATCGCTTATGCCCCACCCACCGGCTCGCTCCCTCAATCAGATACAACCCTCGACGTCTACACTCCAGCTGGTGGCACCAAAAAGTTGACCACAATAGTCTGGGTACACGGTGGTGCATGGATTTCAGGGCAGAAGGAAAACATTGAACCCTACTTACGTATCCTCGCGGCCCAGGGGTACACGACTATCGGCGTCAACTACACCACCGCACCGGAAGCCGTCTATCCAACGGCACTCACGCAACTGAACACTGCACTGCGTTATATTAGCGAGCACGCCCCTGAATGGAACGGTGATCCAAACCGGATTGTGCTGGCAGGTGACTCCGCAGGCAGCCAACTGGCCAGTCAGCTCGCCATCCTCACTACCAACCCCCGCTACGCGCACCTTTCGGGCATGACACCTGGGCTCAAAGAAGAACAAGTTGTGGGGGCCATCCTCAACTGCGGCGTTTATGACATGCCAGCCATGTCCGCGCTCAACGGTATCGAAGCATGGGGGCTACAGGTCTCACTCTGGGCGTACGCGGGAACGAAGGACTGGTCATCTCGATCAACTGGCTCCCTAATGTCTACGATCGACTTCGTCAATGCTGACTTTCCGCCGACGTACATTAGCGGGGGTAACGGTGACGCCCTCACTTGGTCACAATCAATCCCCTTTGCGCAAGCACTTGAGGACTCTGGAGTGTCGGTGACTCGGCTCTTCTGGCCTGCAAACCACGAACCAAAGCTTCCTCACGAGTACCAGTTCCACCTTGATCTCAACGAGGCAAACGTGGCACTGGCTGACACGATCAAATACCTGCAAGCGCTCGATTCAGAGTCCACACAGAGCAGCACGAAGCCTTCTTAAGGGCCCTTCCTGGAACAGGACACCCTGTCCGTGGTGCACTCAGGCAGGGTTTGCAGCTGCGATCACCAAAGGAATCTCCTGCCCATCCCAGCTGAGTTTCAAGGTGGTGTCGCTGTGCAGTACTCCCGCAGTGTTCAGCTCTCGTAAAACAACCAAATTCAGCACTCCAGCCGGAATAGTTGTCACGGAGTTGGACGTCTGCGGAGCACCAATCTGCAACTCGGGAACTTCAGTTTCCGGCGCACCAGTCCTACTAAGCAGGGCTGTGGGGGCCACGTGCTTAAGCCCATCATTAACCACTAAATTCTCACTAGCGGCAGGTTTGCCAACCAGCAACGCCGCAGCGAGTTCATGCACGTAAACAGGGTCGGCAGTGGCGTCGTACACCCAGCGAGCGCCCAGCACCGAGTGCTCCATAGTTGTTATGAGGTACTTCTCAGCGCCAGCCAAGGGTGCGCCACGGTAAGTCAGCGGCACTTGGTAGATCCGCCCACCAACGCCCACCACATGAGTCTCAATGCCAACCTCACCGGCCGGATCATCAAAGCGAAAAGCCGCCAGCCGCCTTAGCTCCGTTGCATCCTGAATAAACCATGGCTGGGTAGGCAGCCACTGACTCAAAAGTTCGGACTTTGACGGGCTGAGTTCAGCATCATAAAGAGTAGCCATGCCACCAGCATAGATGCCTCTCCCACGAGAACATTCTGAGTCGACTTAAATGAAGTACGACGCCGTGAGGTCACCTTCTGAACGAAGGTGACCTCACGGCGTCGTACTTAGTGAGCGAGCGTCAGGAAAAACCAGACGTGAAGTGAGCGAGCGTTGGCTAGATGTCCAGGTGCGTGGGGCCGAACATCTTCAACAGCACATCAACCACCACAACGTTTGGACCCTCAGCGGCGAAGGCGGCCTTAAGCGCCTCCCCCACGTGTTCGGCCTTCACACGCTGGGCGGGAACACCGAAGGCCTCCGCCACTTTCACAAAGTCCGGCCGCGCCAATTCAGTGTGCGTGGCTTTACCAAAGGTGTCGATCATGTATTCACGCAGGATGCCGTAGCCGCCGTCGTCAACAATGAGCCATGTGACAGGGGCATTGTGCTGCTTGGCCGTAGCCAGTTCCGAGATGGAATACATGGAGGAACCATCCCCGGCAACTGCCAGTACACGGGAAGGCTTGCCCGCGCTCTCCAGCCCCAGCGCGCCACCAATAGCGGCCGGGAAGCCGTAGCCCAACCCACCAGCACCTTGGGCGGAGTGGAATTCTCCATCCTTGGAATCCCAGCAGCTCCAACCCCAATAAGCTGAGATGGTCATGTCCCAGAAGGTCTGCATCTCGGCAGGGACAGCTTCGCGAATGTCGGCCATGAACTTGCGCTCCAGACCCAGATCCTGCTCATCAAGACGACCCTGGACCTTGGCAAGAGTCGCCGTCACAATGTTCTGCGGAGTTTCCCCGTGCCACTGTGCCTTCTCCCCATGAGGTTCAGTCAGGGCCTCATCCAGCGCCCTCAGCGCCTGACCGGCGTCAGCACGGATGCCCAAGGCCGGGCGGTTGGATTCAAGCACGCGAGGCTCAGCATCGATCTGAATGATGCGCCCGCGCGGCTCCATGGTGAAGTAGTTACTGGAAACCTCACCCATGGATGACCCAATAACAACAAGCACATCTGCATCTTCAAGTACTTCGGTAACGTACCGATCTTCCATCCACGACTGCAGCGAAAGCTCATGGTTCCACGGGAACGCGCCATTGCCGCCCGGGGTGCACACCACAGGTGCGTTGAGCTTTTCGGCAATAGCGAGCAGCTCTTTTTGGGCATGGCCGCGACGCACGCCACCACCTGCAACAATGACGGGACGCTCAGCGGCGGAAAGCCACTTCACTGCTTCCCGGACCAGCTCAACTCGAGGCGGGTTATCGAAAGGTTCCGCCAAAGCATCCTCAACAGCCGGCACAAAGATGGGGTCCAACAACACGTTTTGGGGTACTTCAATCCAGACCGGGCCCTGCGGGGAGGAAACTGCTTCCGTCCACGCATCCTGAATGGCAGAAGGGATTCCTGAGGCATGCTGGATCAGTCGCTGGCTCTTGGTCACATTGGCCGCGGAGGCTTTTTGGTCATCGAGCTGATGAAGCATGCCCTTGCGGCGGGCCCCCAAACCCTCAAGCGGGATCTGGCTGGCCACAACAATCATAGGCACGCCTGTGGCATACGCTTCCTGCAAGCCGGCAAGGGCAGTCAAGGCCCCGGGGCCTGTGGACAGGAACAATACGCCCACCTCGCCGGTGGCCCGGGAGTAGCCATCGGCGGAAAACGCTGAATTGTTCTCCACGCGGGAAGAGACAAAGTGCAGGGGTGAACGGCCCAAGGCATCAAAGAGGCCCAGTGCATGCTGGCCCGGGATGCCAAAGACGGTTTTGGCGCCCAAGGCAGTGAGTGTTTCAACAACCAGGTCTCCACCGTTGCGCTGAATTTCTGTAGTCTGCGTTGACTCGTTTAGCTGGTCAGTCATTTGGTACCGCCTTCGGTGGTAGTAGATCCAAAGCCGGCTGTGCGGCGTCGTTTTTCGGCGTCAAGGGCTTGGGCGGCATAACCGTTGGGAGTGCCGAACCGGTCTCCTGCAACGTGGTTATCTGCCATCAACGTCACGAGTTCAAAGCCCACGTGGCTGGCAGCGATTCCGGTAATTTCGGCGTGGTCATAGGCTGGGGCCACTTCCACAATGTCAGCACCTACCAGATTCATGCCGCGGAACCCGCGGATGATCTCGATCAGTTCGCGGCTGCTGATGCCGCCGGCCTCTGGCGTACCGGTACCGGGGGCGTGTGCGGGATCAAGCACATCAATGTCCACCGAAATGTACAGGGGGCGCTTGCCGATGCGGTCACGGATTTTGGCCACTGTCTCGAGGACGCCTTGGTAATAGACGTCGGCTGCTGTGACGATGCCGAAACCGAAACGGTGATCGTCATCCAAATCCTTCTTACCGTAGAGTGGTCCGCGGGTTCCCACGTGGGAAATAGCTTCGGTGTCCAGGACGCCTTCTTCAACGGCCCGACGGAACGGGGTTCCGTGAGTGTATTCGGCACCAAAGTACGTATCCCAGGTGTCCAAGTGGGCGTCAAAGTGCAGCATGGCAACTGGCTCGCCGGCTCGTTCGGCAGCCGCACGCAGCAGGGGTAGGGAGATGGTGTGGTCGCCACCGATGGTGAAAAGCTTGGCGCCGTCAGCGGTCAAATCCAGCGCATTCTGCTGGATGGTTTCAATCGCTTCATTGATATTGAAGGGGTTCACGGCCATGTCACCGGCGTCGGCAACCTGGCAGTTTTCAAACGGCGAAACGTCCCAGGCCGGGTTGTACGGGCGCAGCAGGCGTGAAGCCTCCCGCACGTGGTTGGCACCAAACCGGGCGCCGGGCCGGTATGAAACACCACTATCAAAGGGGACACCCACAACAGCGATATCGGTTTTTGTGACCTGGTCAAGTCTGGGGAGGCGGGCGTAGGTGGCGGCGCCTGCGTAGCGCGGGATCTGGGAGGAATCTATGGGACCCAGATTGCCATTGGCCTCGATACGGAGCTCTTTCATGGATGTCCTCGTTTCTGTGACATTAGATGTGCGTCACATCAGTGCAGTTGTCAACCATCGTACAACTGATGTTGCCTAATGTGAACCAAATGTTTCATCTCAGATACATTTTTTGGGCACCTTTTTTTGGGGACTTCAGGGTGTTTTAGCATTTTTGAAAGATGATTGCACAGATTGCCGGTAATCGTGGGCGCATCAGCTCTATTTGCGAACGTGGAACAGGTAAAGGACACCTCTGCTGGACGGGTGAACGATCACAGATATAGCCTAAAAATTATCCCAGGGAGAGGATGTGTTTGTGCTGAGCTGCTCCCATCCATGATCGAGCATTTCGGATACTTCTTCACGACTCCAGCACGGGCTTCCAAGCAACTCGCCCGCGCACTGAGGCGTACGTCAGGGATCTAGTGGTGCACCTCGTTGGAATGAACCTGGTCTTCACAGCGATCCATCTTCACAGCAATCCTCTTCACAGCGATCCTCAGAGAACAACCACCGCCGCAACGTGGTCTGGAGCCGCACTACTCTTTGTACAGTCGCATCTCCGTACCCAATCACGCGGCGTTCGATTCAAGCCGATGCAATCCGCCCACAGCTACCCACCCTCCTTGGATGCAACCTCCATCGATCGGCTCGCCGCGTTCCTCTGCTGATCAATTGACACAGGGCATCCCAATAATTGACCCTCATTCCTAACTTCTGAGGTGCAACCCATCCGTGCAGAGAACGGTTACCGAAGTATCTTCGTTCAAAGCGAGCGGCAATGTGGAGCGCTTGAAGGGGAGCTTAGGTCGTATTCAGCGCGATCCATACTCTCCCCGAAAAGCCCCCAAGCATCTCCCGGTTGAAAAGAGAACCGGAAATTCTTGCCGTTCCGCTTGGCGACATCGAAAGCTCGTGTTGGAGCAACATTCAATTATTTGCACAGCTGACGGCAATCAAAGAGTGATGACCGTTGCAGTCGTGTGGGCCAGTGAATGCAAATTAGATCCGTCGGCTTGGTTCTCAGGCAGTCACGCCATAGCGCACTGACCCATATCTGCCCGCTGCGCCTATTGGGAGCGTCCCATCTAAGCGCATAGCTGACCACTGATTTCGCGCTGAAATCTGCTCTAGACCCTATGGGACTGCATGATCCGGGTCATGGGCTCACCGACGTCCTATCAGCGGTTGACCAACGCGGCCTCTGAACAAAAAAGACAGGGATGCCGAAGCTGTGCTGGGTGCCGTTTCGGAGAGGCGGCTTTGCGGCTATTCAATATTCGGGCGGCGCGCCGTAGCTGATCCCGCCCAGGCGCCTCGCTAAGCTCGGATCATGCCTCGCTGCTCGTCAACCGGGCCGCGAAGATATCTAAACGAACAGTGTGGTCTGAGGAGTATCAAATGACTGTTGTGATTGCCGGCTGTGGTGACCTTGGAACTGAAACCGGGCTGAGGTTCGTTTCTATGGGCTACCGGGTCATGGGACTTCGACGCTCAGCAGGCAAACTGCCCTCCGAAATCGAAGGACAGGCCATTGATCTCTCCACTGAGGTACCCACGCTGCCGCCAGACACCAGCATCGTGGTGATTGCCATGAGCCCTGATGCGCGCAGCGTAGATGGTTATCGAGCAGCATACGTCGAGAGCGTTCTGCGAATAACCGCCGCAATCCGTAACGACTGCGCAGCGCCACCGCAAGTGTTATATGTGTCATCGACAGCGGTCTACGGCATTGATGACGGATCCTGGGTCAACGAAGCCACTCCGGCCAAACCCACTACCCCAACGGCACGTGTGCTGCTAGAAGCAGAGGAGACATTGCTCCAGCAGATTCCCGAGGCGAAGATTCTGCGTCTTGGTGGCCTCTACGGTCCAGGACGCACCAGGGAAATTGATCGTGTACGTCAGGGCACCGCGACGGTTTCCTCCGTGCCAGAATTTACTAGTCGGATACATCGTGACGATGCTGCGGCATCTATCGTGCACCTCATGACCATGCAAAACGGGACCTTGGTGGAGTGGCCTGAAACCGTATACATCGGCGTCGATGACCTCCCGGCCGATCGTCGCGAAGTCACTGAATTCTTGGCACGCAGTCTTGACCTACCAGCGCCGGCATTGGTCAACGACTCTTCTCACGCTCAGGGCGGACGCGGCAAACGATGCCATAACAACAGGCTGCGGGAGACCGGATTCGTGTTTTCTTACCCCACCTATCGGGAGGGCTATGCGGCCGTTCTTGATGGCGTTGGCGTACGCCATTCCTAGATGACCTGAGACCACTTTGCTTGATCAAACAAAAATGTTCTGGGCCACAAACAGCGGCTAGATAAGTTTTACGATGTGTTGTCAGAGATTGAACTTACGGCGTTGACGCGCTCCGGATATAACGCGGATCCATTGATACCTCTCTCCACCTCGTTCCGGTCACCGCGACGAACTCCTACCACTGCGGGAAAGTTTCGGTAACCGCTTCTTCCACTGCCAAACCTGATTCGGGTTGATGTGGATAAACGCTAGCAACCTGCATGAACCGATAAAAGCGGTTGTTTCGCTCCACCCGACGGGCTTCGAAGAGGCAACCGCGTGCGGACAGGGTTCGCCGGCTGAACCGCATGCCCATGGTGCTAGCCGAACGTGCTCAAGATGGTGTGGGGCGTCCATGGCTGGCCACCGCTCTTGTCGCTCCACACGACCGAAAGGGCGCACCAAACGATGACCCATGATCTCACCGTATCGACGTCGAGCCCTGAGTGCTCGCTGACGATCGCCAGTCGTCTGTGGAAATTTGACAACGCCACGTCCGTGGACGGATTGCAGAAAATATTGGCGTAGTCGAACGCCCGATGGCCAAACAACCCTTTGGGGTCAATCGCGCGCCAACGCCCGTTGAAATCGAGAACATTGCCGTGATGGAGGTCCCCGTGAAGAACCACATGGGCTTCTGCGGCCGAAACCTCCAGTAGCTCTTGTGCCATGGTTGCCGCTCGCTCAAGGTTGCCTGCATGAGACTTTGCAGCATGTGGCTCGATCAGGTCTTGAAACCAAAGCGCCAAGGGCACGAGATCACTGGGAGCCGACGATTTGTCAGGGACGCCGTGCAGAGAGGTGATGGTCTCGCAGAGGATACTAGTAGTCTCATCATCGCGGCCCGCCTGGCACATCGCTGTCAAGGCCCGTTGGCCGGAGGCCAAGTCCATCAGGACAGCCTGGTCGGTGACTTCATGCACGTCCACTGCGGCGCAACCGGCCCACCAAGCAAGGACGCGGCCACCGCGGGCCTCTTCGGCAACGCGGGCGACCTTGAGCATGACGTTTCGATCATGCCAGCGACCTGTAACTAGCCAGCTAGAGGGAGTGATGACCATTTCCCCGCGTTGCCCTATAGCCCACCGATCCATGTACGCCGGCACTGTTCCCGCAACCCAATCCATGAACAAGATCGTATCGGGTTGATAGACCGTTGGTCTTTCAATCAGCGGTTGCCGGCCTCGCTCATCCCGAACGTCCCCCTCCGGTATGCCGAACCTTAGGCAGGGCTACCGGGGTGTCCCGGTCAGTGGGTCTGCTTCTCATTGAGTGTTAGCAGAGATTGGGTCAGGCACGGTCGTAGGTGAGCACTCTTATGCCTGAGTCCAGCAGTGTCTCATCAACGGGCTGGAACATATGGGATTGGAACGGTCCATTGAAGAGTGGGATACCAGAGCCGATGACGGATCTGTTTTGTTTGAGCACGAGCCGGTCGATCTCTGGCAGCAATGAGTGGGCAAGTGTGCCACCTCCCACCAACCATAGATCTTTACCTTCCTCGGTCTTGAGCGTGCGCACGTGGTCTAGAGCCCCGTTGCGGACGATCTCGACGGCTGGGTCCTGGCTTTCTAGCGTGGTTGAAAATACCAGGTGACGAAGGTGTGGATAGGCGTCCGTCATTCCGGCCGCAAGACCGATCTCGTAGGACGACCGTCCCTCTAGAACGGTATCGAATACTTGGCCGGGGCTGTCAATACCCAGAGCAGCACGCGCAGGCCAGGGAAGAGTTTCGGGGTAATGCTCCACGATGAATTGGATGACATCGGGCGTCAGCGGGAAGTAATCCGCCCCGCTTGGATCAGCACCGCCCGGTCCTGCTATATAGCCGTCAAGTGTTGTCGCCACGTAATAGACGAGCTTTCTCATGATTGTCCGTTCCCGAGGCGACAAATGTTTACCTAGTTTGTCAAGTGCCTCGCGTGCAGGTCAACAAGTAAACGTTCTCGAAGGGACTCCAAATACGTCATCCGTTCGTTCCCGCGAGCCGATCGGTAGCTGGCGTAGGGTGTCGAGGACAGCGGCTGGAACTCAGCATAAAGTCGGGTGCGGCTTTCCGTTCGGACTATGACCTGCCTGGCTGGGGTGCGTTGTACACAATCGGCCTTGCCATTGTGCTCGAGGGTCTTGATCTGCTCACCCTGGGCCTCGTGCATCCATGTGGCAACTCGTTCCACAGTGGATTCCGCTGATACGTGGCCAGCAGGTTCGCTCGATCGCTGCGGTAATCCCGGCTGCCACCGGTGCGCCGCACATCACACTGACCACCGTCAGCCAGCTCATGCTGTAGGGCTGGGTAGACGGCTCCGGCCTTCCCCTCATGGGATTGGCTTAGGCGCCCATGCTGGTTTGGGGGCCGCTTCTCGGCATCGTAACGGTTTCCTACTATCTGCGAACATGACCGTCTCGGTGACCGGACTGCGTTTCGCAACGTAAGCAAAACCGTTCTCATCCGCTGTTCAACACGGTAAATAACGTGTTCAACGTCGGTGTGGTGTAGCCCGGCTGCGCCAGGTATCAGGGGCAATCACCTGGTTTTCAGACTATTTTACGATCGTAGTCACCTGTCCGCGGCCCTTCCAGTCCGGGATAATTCGGGCAAAACACAACCGACTGCCATACTCTGTTCATGACAGTCTCCTTTAGATGCACGACACAGACCAGTATGCCAAAACCGCAGCTCTTTGACCTCGCCCGGAGTATCGACGCACACGAAGAATCAATGGCGCATTCGCGTGAAAAGGCGGTGGCTGGTGTCACCTCAGGTCTCATTTCACTGGGAGAAGAAGTGACGTGGCAGGCCTGGCATTTCGGTCTTCCGTTGCGGATGACGAGTCGGATAACCCAAATGGAAGCGCCGAACTACTTCATCGATGAACAGGTCAAGGGGCCGTTTCGCAAGTTCCGCCATGTCCATGAGTTCAGCGAAGATACAGAGGCAACCACGATGATCGATCAGATCGAGTTCGAGGCACCCTTTGGGCTCCTAGGACGCCTCGTTGAGAAGCTGATTCTGGCCCGCTACATGCAAAAGCTAATTGAGTCGCGGAATCTCCACCTCATCGCAGACTTCACGCACTGATCCTTCATCCCTGCTAAGTGAACACAGAGTGGATAAATTGGCATGCGATCCGTGCTCGCAAGGCATGTTTCGTATAGAAGTTTGCCAAGGTGGCCTAACTCTTAGTGCCGAAACAACCCACCAAGAATTGACGAAATGCAAGAAGTCCACGACACCGCTTCCTGGCTTTTGCCGGGTCCCTGCAACCAGCTGTGACACCGGCCTGGGCTAGCTGCGCCGTCCCGCTATATGGGGCCCCAATTGGGCAGGCAATTAGTCGCTTCTTCCGCAAATACACGGCTTTCCACGGGCGCGCCTCGAGAAGCGAGTTCTGGTGGGTGGAACTGGCACACGCCGTGTTCTCACTCATTGCGTCTGCAGCCCTGAGCATTGGTGTAATCGTTGGCGCCTCGTGGGCCGCAAGCAACAAGCAAGCAGAATACTACGATTATGACAACGGTACGAAGACCCTTATTGGCTATACCCAACCGGGGGTTACCGAATATCCCCCTGCGGCTATTCTCATCGTTATCGGCCTTATGGTTGCGGCGCAGCCGTCAAAGGATGCCGGACGCAGATTCGATCGCCAACCTAACAGCCCTGGCAGAACACAAGTGGACTGAACCTCCTCGAGTCATCTGGATTTCTCCGGCTATCCGATCCTCTCGATGGTGGTCCAGTGCGGATAGGATCCCGGTGTCGCCGCCCGCGTATATAGCGGCGCGGACCCGGGTTTGAGAACAATCCGTGCGGAAATTCACCTCAAGTGGTTCAACTGCGCGTGAACCCACCCTGATGAGAATGGAACTAGTCTTAGAAGTGGAACTTCAAGGGGGACGTTTGCGTAACTATGTGACTAAACGATTGGGCACCGCTCATTGACGGATAGTCTCGGTTCACCATGGAGACACCTTCACTCACCCTTGAAACTGCCATAATCGTTGAATGGGAAATGTACCTAACGGATTCGAATTTAGCGTGACCGAGGATGGTGTAGTGATCCGCCATCACGGGCGGAAGGCAACAACTTTGCGGGGCGCGACAGCGGACCAATTCCTTGCAGATGCTGACCGCGGGAATTCTCAGGAGCTCATGGCCCGAGTGACGGGCAATTACAAGCACGGCAACGAGCGGATCGCCAAGAATCATCCACGCAATCAAGCTCTCTGAAGTCTTGCGGTCCGCCACACTAGAGCACAAGATACCTCGTAAGACGTTGCGCCAACGGTTGCGAAATGTCTGTGCAATGAGGGGTTACTCAACGAATGGTTCGGGAAGTGGCCTGCTCAGGAACCATCGGGTTCGCGCCCGAATTAGCACCGATAGTGTGGGAATCGCCCAGTAGGTCAATCTAAACAAGGACGGCCATGCCGCGTGCGGTCACCTTCATCCATTCGGGTTCGCTTTCCGACGTCGCCCAATACGTCTATGCTGCAACTGCTCCCAGCGATGCACGCCTCATCTTTCTCGCAGGAGCCTGTCCTTTGAATAAGGACGGATCAACTGCTGGAATAGGTGATTACGCAGCACAAGCCTCCAAAGCGCTCGAGAACATGCATGATTACTTGGAAGCCGCTGGGGCGGGCCTGGAGAATGCGATCAGTACACGGGTTCTGGTGGCTTCTTCTGACCAAGCTGACCTAGTGACGGCCTAGGACGTAGTTTGTGAAGCATTCAGCAGCCACGGTGTCCCAAGTACGCTTATGGGCGTCACGGTTTTGGGCTACCAGGATCAACTCGCAGAGATCGAAGCAGTCGCAGCGGTTATCCACTGATCTGGATTGTCCGGTGAGCGTTCCCTACGGGAACTTCCATCGGGCGACTTTTCAGCTTCCGCGTGCGCCTGACTACACAGTTCGGTATACGGCCGGCGTACTGGATGCTTTCGGCGTGAGTGTGCAGACACCCCTTATGAGCCCAGGGCTCTTCGGTGGGCGCAATCCGCGCGCCTTAACTTCCTTCACGTCCACGGAAAAGTAATAAGAGCCGTTTTTCGCAGCCTTTCGTAGCCCAAATCGTCCTGTCCTGCAGGGCCATCCGCCGGGATACTGTTTGCGTTTCAGAGATTTACCCTGGGCTACTGGACACGCCAAGTATCACTCGCTCGGGATAGCGGAGGTTCTTTGCCTGTTGCCTATAGCCTCGACTGCTGCAGCGGTGCCAAGCATGCCAGCTGTACCGAAAGTAGTACCAAGGGCAACAAGTATCGCCCCGACAACCCACAGGCCGCTCGAATCCATGGCGGAGGCAGTGCTCATCCACGCGAGCGTGAATGAAACGGGAATTACCAACAAAGCAACTACAAAACGCAAGAGCCTGTAAGCGAGCCCTACCACCACGACGCCGCACAGGAACGCCGCTACTGCCTGCCAAATTTCGTACGGCCCAGTCATTTCTCCAGTGGCCGCATCGTACTGGTACTCGCCATCCCAGCCGAACCAACCGAACCAGAGCCCTGCTGACAGAAGCGAAATCAGGATGACGGACGACCATTGCTCAAGGTGTGGCCTGTCACGGCGTCGGGTTAGTCGCATCCTTTACTATAAGGCCCCGTTCTCCTCTGGTTGTCCCTGGGGACATCTAGTGAGAACTTCCTTTTATTCAAAGGAACGGTTCACGTCGATCTGGCAGCATAGGTTCTCTATCCATGACAACCACTCGTGGCCTCGCACTTACAACCGATATTGGAGAGCCATTCAGGTCACCATGCAGGAAGCCCTCCGAGTGTTCCAGGGGAGTTTCCTTTGATGCGAGGCTTGGGAAGTTCTTGCGCCTGAGAGTTTAAGCATAAGGAAAGCCGATCAGTTTCAGATCCTTTAAACACTCAGCGTCATTTCTGGCAGAAAGCCGCATCTACAGTGTCGGTGACGGATTTATAGGTTTTCATAAGGAGCTCCTCGTCCTTGATATTGATGAAGGCCCAGGGCAGCGAAGTCACTGCAACGCTGAAAGCAGTGCCATCGGATGCCACGCCATTGCGGGTCTGGAAGCCATGGATATCTCCACCGTGACCCCAAATTACCCCGCCGCAGCTAAGAGGATAGCTTTGCAGACCGAGCCCGTATTCCGCTCCTGGCCAGAGGCTGTCATCGCTGGGCACTGTCTTTTTCATCTCTGCCAGCATCTCTGGGCCGAGTAGACGGCCATCGAGCACTGCTCGGGTGAACTCATTGAGTTCGCTGGGGGTGGAGATGACTTGTCCGGCTGCCCATCCCCACGAGGGATCCAGGCGGCTCACGTTGGTCTGTGTGCCCTTGGCATCCGGGTGAAAGCCTGCGGGGTGTGCACCTCTGAAGTCCTGTTCGCCAACCTCTGGAAAATAGGTATGTTTGAAATCCAGTGGTTCTGTGATGCGCTCCGTGATTTGCTCGAAGATGGGGCGTTGGGTCATCTTCTCAATGAGTAAGCCCAGCAGGATGTAGTTGGTGTTGTTATATTCCCAACTTTTCCCCGGGCCAAAGTGTGCTGGTTGACGGAGCGCGAGATCAATGAGGTCCCGGGGAGAGAAGTAAGTGTGTCGTATCTTTTGCAGCTCCAAAGCAATTTCATTTGTGTACTCGGGAAGACCACTCGTATGCTGCAACAGCTGCCGAACGGTGATCGTGGCGCCGTCGATGCCTTGACCGCGAAGTAAACCCGGTAGATAGCTCTCGATGGGAGTATCGAGCTCAACGAGCCCCTCCTGGACCAGTTGGAGAACTACGACGGCGGTGAACGTCTTAGTATTGCTGCCAATCCGTACCTCCCCGTTGGTGGGTACCTTTTCGCCGGATTTTGGATCCCCCACTCCTGAGACGTAGTCTTCGTGATCCCCGCTGGGATGCGTTAATGATGCAAGTGCGGCGGGAAAGCCACGGGCGATCAGACCATCTAAATGTTTTTGTACCACGCGGTTGCCGATCGAGGTGCCAGCCGGGCTTGTAGGGGTCAGGGCTCCTGCTCCCCACCAAATGCCGGCGCCTATAGTGGCTACTGCTAGTAAGGTCGCGACTGTTATGGCAATGAATGGTCTTTTAGACGAAGAGGTTTTCGCATCAAGAGCGGTTCCATCAGGCTCTGTTTCGTGAATCATAATGATGTTCCTTCGTTTCGGGGACAGCTGGTATTCACAGTCCGCTTGAATAGGTAAGGACCAGCCTTGCCCGTCCAAGCACGCAGCGCCCTACACTCATGGTTAGGTTTAGGACTGTTCTTGCGGAGGGGGCGGTGGATATGTGGGTGTCCGTACGCTGAAGAAATGAACAAATCTAGCGCACCAGCGGTGGCCGTTCGAGGGCTAACTAAGTCCTTCAACGGCCAACCAGCGGTCAATAATGTTATTTTCGACGTCCTCGAGACTCGGGTCGTCGGTCTCTTGGGGCCCAATGGGGCGGGCAAGACCACAACCATTCAAATGATCCTTGGGCTTACTTTCCCTGATAACGGTGAGGCACTTATCCACGGCCGGAGGTACCGTGATCTTGATCGGCCGGCTCGCACCATCGGTGTTGTCCTTGATTCAGGAGGGCTGCACCCTGGCCGGACTGGCCGCGAACACTTGCGGATCCTCGCGGCACAGATTGATGTTTCGAAGGATCGTATCGATTCAGTACTTGAGGAAGTAGGGTTGCGTTCCGTAGCCGAGCGTCGTGTAGGGGGATATTCGCTGGGTATGCGGCAACGTTTAGCCCTGGCAGCGGCTTTGCTTGGTGAACCCTCGATCCTGATACTTGATGAGCCCACGAATGGGCTGGATCCGGCTGGGATGCACTGGTTGCGAGAGCTCATTCGCTCGTTCGCCGACGGCGGTGGGTCAGTTCTCTTGTCTTCTCACGTGCTCTCGGAGGTAGCCCTTGTTGCTGATGACATTGTTGTTATCGCTGATGGCAGTGTAGCGGCGGCGGGGAAATTGAACGACGTCGTTGCAGCCTATGGTGGGGACCTCGAAAGTTTTTATCTTGACCTCACGGCTAAAAGCTCGGCGGTGTGCTGATGATCCGCGCAGAACTGCTTAAACTGACGACGACCACCGCGGTCAAAGTTGCTGTCATAATCGGCGTTGTTGGCCTCATCCTGACGCAGATTACACTTCTGACTCTTCTTCCTGCCCTCGCCTCTGGTGCTATAGGACCAGGCCTTGACACCCTCGGGGTAGCTTTGCCGGACTTCGGATTGGAATCTCATGCGGCTCAACTTGCTGCGTTGAGTCCACTTGGTGCTTCGACAGGTTCGGGATCGCTGGGTATTGCCGTACTGGCTGTCGTAATCTTAGGTGTGCTTGCCGGTACTAGTGATTATCGCTTCGGCGGTATCGTCACTACAGCACTGGCGCAACCGCGCCGGGGGCTGATTTTGGTAGCAAAAATTGGCGCTTTGGCGCTTACCGGACTTCTTGTCGGTTTTGTATACGCGGCGATAAATCTGCTCACACTGATAATTTCCCTACCTTTAGCAGGCGCCGAACTGCTTGTGAGTGCGCCGGAGCTGATTTTGGTGCTGGTGCGAGGCACGGTGGTGGTGACGCTACTTGTGTTATTGGGCTTGGCCGTCGGTCTTCTCGCTCGTGACCAGGTGGTGGGGATATTGACCATGCTGGGTCTGCTCCTATTTGAAATTATTGTCCAATCCATTGCTCAACTCGTGAGCGGAACTCTTCCCATCTGGGCGCAGATCATGCCGCTTTCTCTTGCCCAAAGCGCTATCTCGTCGCCCATGAACGGAGGGTTCCCGCCAGTGGTGGCGCTTGCTGTTTTAGCTGCTCTGGTTGCCGTGGTTCTGGCGGGAGCAGGCGCCGCTATGCGCACCCGTGATATCTGCGTGCTGAGGTAGCTGAGAATAGGGTTATGGCATCTACGTTTTCACACGCCCGCATCCGCAGCGTGCTCTGGCAGTTTACTCCCGTAGTGGTGGTGGCGCTGCTGGCGCTTGGCTACATTTTGGGGGTGGCTTTGATCGAAGACGGTTCAGGCCAGCGTCCGCACAGCTTACTACCGGGCGTGTTTATGTTGGCCCAGGCGTTCGCGCTACTGGCCCGGCACCGTTTTCCTTTGACCGTGTTGCTGTTCGTAACGGTATTGGATGCCGTCACGCTTCTGGTCTCTTCCGGTGAAATTGGCACGGGCACCGTTGCGGTGATGATCGCTGTGTTCTCCTACGCAAGCACGAGCACCGGCCGGGGACGTTACCTAGCCCCGGCCAGTCTCAGCGTCCTTGCTGTGATCATTACTATGATCGCTGTGCAGAGAAGCACCCTGGTTCCTTCTGAGTTTGTTCTAGCATTCGCGCTGGCACGCAACGTCTTGGTCTTTGGATTGGGAGTTGTGACAGCAGAGATCGTTGGCCAACGAGCCCGGCTTTTGGAGGCACTCCGTGAGCGTGCTGAGGCTGCTGAGTATGAGAAGGAGCACCAAGCACAGGAAGCAGTGTTGCGTGAACGAGCCTTGATGGCACGTGAATTGCACGACGTTGCTGCTCATCACTTAACGGGCATCATTGTCAGCGCCCAAGCGGCAGAGACACTGAGGATATCCAATCCTCAGGAAGCTGGGGAGTACGTCCGGCAGATACAGAACGCTGCGCGAACCACGCTCAATAATCTGCGTCAAACCGTTGGTCTCCTTCGCGCCGACGGGGAAAGTGAACTTGCTCCCATCGCCTCGATCGAGCGTCTCCCGGAGCTCGTTGCACAGGCGTCAACAACAGGCACAAGCGTGCACCTAAAGAAAAGTGGTACTCCAAGAGATCTTGGCCCACTTGCGGGGATTGCTGCCTACAGGATGGTCCAGGAATCACTGGCGAACTCGCTTAGCCATGCTCCCGGCACACATCGAGCTGTTCAGATCGACTACGGAACGGCGTCGCTGCGGGTGACGGTCACTAACGGACCGAATCTACTTATGCACAGGAAACCAGAGACAGCACGAGCAGGGTATGGGCTGATCGGCATGGCCGAACGCGCCGAGCTTCTTGGCGCACGGCTTCGCACAGAATCCGTAAAAGATGGCAGTTGGGTTAATACCTTAATCATTCCCTACGAAGGTCAGCTATGAGTATCACAGTGGCGATAGCCGATGACCAAGCGATTGTCCGCGCAGGTCTGAGCGTTATCTTGAGTGCTGCACCGAACATTCGTGTTGTCGGTGAAGCAAAAGACGGATATGAGGCCGTGGCGCTGGTGCGTGAGCAACGTCCAGACGTTATTTGTATGGATATTAGGATGCCTGGTCTCGATGGGATTTCAGCAACACGGACAATAACCGGTGATCTGGAGAACACCACAGGTGTGCTTATGCTGACCACCTTTGAGCTTGACGATTACGTGTTTGGTGCTCTTGAAGCCGGCGCGTCCGGTTTCCTGCTCAAGGGGGCAGATGAGAAGTCGCTTCTGAGCTCAGTTTGTTCTGTGGCCAGGGGTGAAGGCACCCTTGACCAGCGTTTGACCCGTCGGGTGCTGCAGGAGTTCGCAAAGCGGACCGCTGCACCGATCAACCCATCCCGCTCTCTAGTCGTCCCGCTCACAGCCCGGGAGACAGAAATTCTCACCCTCTTGTGCGAAGGACTTTCTACCCCGGAGATCTCAAGCAAGCTCTTCATCGAGTCCACTACGGTGAAATACCATGTCGCCGGAATCCTGGCCAAAGTGGGTGTTCGGGATCGACTTCAGGCCGTTGTTTGGGCGTTTAAAAATGGTGTGGTCGCCACACCCCGCTATCACAGCAGATAGGGGCGAATCGCCCTAAAAACCACAAACATAAAGACAAAGGGATAAAGAAGAACATGACAATAATGGTGGAATCAAGAAGCCTTCCCAATGGATTCTTCAACAGTGAGCGGTGGCAAACGCGGATCGAGGAACTTGCTGGCCGGCACCAAGTCCCGGGCGTGCAAATTGGAGTGTTGCAGCTAACCGACCAGGGCTCTGCCGAGATTAGGACAATGTGCTCGGGGGTTACCAGCGTTAAGACTGGAGTTGAACTCACAGCGGACACACTGCATCAATACGGGTCGATCACTAAGGTGTGGACCGCCACGCTAATCATGCAACTCGTAGATGAAGGACTTCTAGCACTGAACACACGTGTTGACGAGGTACTGCCGGACTTCACGCTGGCGGATTCCACGGCGGCTCAAGCCATCACGATCGAAATGCTGCTGAGCCACACTAGCGGTATTGATGGGGACATCCTTACTGACACTGGCGACGGAGATGATTGCGTGGAACAGTACGTCAATCGTTTGGGCACAGCTGACATCACCTCACGCGTCGGTGGCCCGCTCAGCTATAGTAACTCCGGTTACGTTCTACTGGGCCGAATCGTCGAGGTGCTGCGCGGCAAGGTCTGGGATGAGGCCATCGCTGATCACATCCTCGTACCACTGGGCTTGGAGGGGGTCATTACGAAAACGAAGGACGCGCCGTTGCACCGTGTCGCAGTAGGTCACCTTCAAACCCCGGACCATTCCAGGACAGAAAAGTATTTTCCGACTCCGGTCTGGGCACTGCCGCGTTCACTAGGACCAGCCGGCGCTGTGACTGGTACCGCCGATAATCTGCTGCGGTTCGCTGCCGCACATCTACGCGACGGCTTAGCTTTGACCGGTGAACGACTGCTCAGTGAAGAATCGGCACGTCTCATGCGTTCCCAGAAGGTAGACCTGAGGGGAATCAATAGCGTCACAGTGGGCTGGGCGACGGGTTGGATGCTGGAAAAGTGGGGTCCCACTATAGCCGTTGGACACAACGGGGATACCTTTGGCCAGTCCGCCTATCTTGATACGTTCCCAGAGCATGGGCTGGCACTAGTGGTTCTGGGCAATTCACCCGGACTTGCAGCCCTCGAACGGGAACTGATGGTGGATGTCGCCTCTGAGTTGGGACTTGTCGGCCCCAGCGAGAACCCCATCGATAGCAGCATCCCCATCGATTTGGGCCGTGTTGTCGGTGACTACGAATCCGGTACCCAACGATTCGAGGTCCGTGCTGACGATGCCAATGCCCTCACGATTTCTGTAGTGGCCAAGGTTAGTCTCGGGGGCATCGAATCACCTCGACAAAGCGCTCCCCTGGTGCCTAACGGTCCTGCCCGGTTCCTGAGCAAGATCATTGGTCGTGTGCTTGAGTTCGCATTGGTAGACGACGGCGGTATTCAGTACCTCTATGTGGGTCGGCTCTACAAGAAGATCTCATAGAAACGCCAGCGACCCGGTGGAGTGGCCTGAAGCAGCAATCCCCATACAGCAAAATCAGAGCTCGTTACCCTGCGAGGGAACACGCAGCCGGTCGTCGTGGAAAACTAAAAGAAGAAGGGAGAGTGCATCCCTATCTTCTGGGTCTGTCCTCAGGCTAATTGGGAGTTTGACGTTCTTTTATCTTTCAAGAGGGACTCCACATGCACCGCGGCGGAGGATGTGGCTCGCGCACAGCTGTACGAGCCGGATAATTCGGTATACAGGGCTTCGAATGGACCCACAGAACGGCAACATAATTTACTGAGCATGGAGCGTTCTATCGTGTAATTTCGTTCCACTACTACCAAGCCCTAGATCTGTCCATAGTGCCAACCCTCGCGGGACATCAATCAAGTTCGTACAATAAGTTGTACAACAAGAAAGAAATATTATGCGCACAATGACCTACTCAGAGTCCCGAGCACACTACGCTGCGACGCTGACCGCTGTGGTCGATGACCGTGAGGAAGTCATCATCACTCGCGCGGGTCACGAACCAGTAGTCATCGTCTCGCTAGATGATTATCAGTCATTCAAAGAAACCGCGTACCTCTTGAAATCCCCCACGAATGCCAGGCGACTCCTCGGCGCAATAGAACGCCTCGAATCTGGTAAGGGCGTCGAGCACGACATCACAGAATGAAGCTGGTCTGGGACGAGGACTCATGGGAGGACTATGAGTGGTGGCAGACACAGGATCGTAAGGTCCTCAAACGCATCATCATCCTACTGCGGGTTATCGCACGAAACGGAAACGAAGGCATCGGAAAGCCGGAACCGTTGAAACACGGTTTGCCTTGCTACTGGTCGCGACGAATCACCGACGAACATCGCCTAGTGTACAAAATCGACGATGATGAAAATCGCATTGCCGGATGCCGATATCACTATGGTCACTAGCACATAGCGGCGGTCGCGCGCGAGGAACCTTGGGTTCTTGCGGTGATTGCAACACTTCGTGAATGAGTGTTGCAATGGCGAACTATTCAATCCTTTTCCGGCCGGATCTACTGCAGGTCTTTTGGGCATGGATGCAGGCAGGTGATTTCATCACTGATGCCGTTATTCCGATCAACACCAGTAGGCGTACCGGGCGCACTGTTGTGGCTAACGCTGTTGGTGTGCGGCCACGCCGCGGCAGGAATTTAAAGGGCCGGTGCCTGACCCTCACTCAGCGTGAAGAGATCGCGATTCTCCGCGCCCAGGGACAGTCCTTGAGAGCGATCGGGGAGGTTATTGGCCGGTCTACCTCGACGGTATCCAGGGAGTTGAGACGCAACACGAAACCCGGCACCGCCTACCGGGCAACCTCGGCCCACATGCTCGCCTACGAGCGTGCCAGACGGCCGAAACAGGCCAAACTCCACACGAACATAGCCCTGCGTACAGTGGTGGAAGCGGACCTTGCCAAGAAGTATTCACCGGAACAAATCGCAGGACGATTACGCGTCCAGTTCCCCAACGAAGAGGCGATGCAGGTGTCACCGGAGACTATTTACCAGTCCCTGTACGTCCAGTTCAGGGGAGCCTTGAATCGAGATCTGGTCGCGTATTTACGCACTGGGCGGGCCGTGCGGCGCACCTCCCGCAAGACCGTGCCGTACCAGGACATTGGGAAGGAGACTTGATCATTGGCAAGGGTAACCAGACCGCTATTGGGACCCTGGTGGAACGCAACACCAACTACACGATGCTCGTTCACTTACCCCAGGGGTACAAAGCTGAGCAGATGCGTGAGGCATTGACCGCGAAGATCAAAACACTCCCGCAAGCACTGCGACATTCCCTGACCTGGGATCAAGGCATTGAAATGCAGGACTGGAAAACCGTGAAGATTGATACGGGCATCGAGATCTACTTTTGCGACCCGCATTCGCCCTGGCAGCGTGGTATCAACGAGAACACAAATGGACTGATTGGAGCATCCACAGTGCCCAGGATCTTGACTGGGTCGCCGCTGAACTCAACGACAGACCACGCAAACGACTAGAGTTCAAGAAACCGATCGAACTGATCGAACCCCTCCTGTTGCAATGACCGCCAGAATCCGCCGAACGTCTACGGGAAACTTTGGCGGGCAGCATGGCTTCGTATTGTTTTGGTTGACTGCAGGGCACATGCTGTAGCGTCAAGTGAAATCGATATTTGGGGAGAAAAAATGAAACTTCTGTCATTTCCGCTCGTCATGGCGGCGAGTATTGCGGTCCTTCTGCTGAGTGGCTGTTCGGCCGAGTCCGGACTCAAGGCTCTGGACCGTGCGGCCACGACCGAAGATGCGTTGCCCGCATTCGTCACTATGCAGGAACAGGTGGACAGAGACAGCTCGCGGCTCCTTGCCACTAGAGACGGGGTGCAGTACTTCGCGTTGCAGAGCGAGGATGCCAAAACGACGTGTTTGGCCGTTGTTCTACCTGACGCAGACGATGAGTGGCAGGTTGGCTGTAGCGATACGAAACGCAGCGGTGACATCGTAAGTATGTCTTCGCTAAAAGGCTCCCTGTCCACGATTCTTCTCGGAGATGACTCGGATACCGGAAAACTTGAACCAGGATGGACGAAGATCGCAGACAATATCCTAGTCTCCGCCCGTTAGGAACCCACCAGCAGTAGCTAGTTCATATCTTGATCGGTAGTGCCGCGATCGGTCCCTTAGCCGGAACGCCGAGCGGGGTACGTTTGCTCTATATCGAGCATTGCCGGTGCTAGTGCCGTGTTTCTAGAGCTAACTTTGCTGCCTTTGATCCTGCGGATGCACCAGCGATGACGCCGATGAGCATGATGAGGCACGATCCGAGAAGGAAGACTGCTTGCAGCGCTTTCCCCGGGACAAAGAGAGTTGGAAGTAGGAAAATTATGGCGCAATAAATTCCTGTTAGTGATGGCCTTTTAGCGGCTTTGTGGCCTGCGATCCATGTTTGTTCGGTAGCCATGATCGAAGATATCCGAATGCCTGCCAGACCGTTGACGCCGATCCGGCCATCAGCACATCGCACGATGACAATGATCAGCAGAACGTAGCAGGCAAGAAGAAATACCACAGAGAAGATCATGCCCTCAGCCTAGGCCCCACCACAGCGGGCTGGTTCACTTCACACATCCTCCCGCATGCCGAACCTTGAGTGGGATTAACGTGATTCGTCGTTTTCCAAGTCAGTTATCGTCTCGGCTCTTACGCTGGCGTGTTCATCGCGCAAAATGGAATAGAGCATAGAGTCCCTGCGAACTCCTCGCACCAATCGGTGGGAACGAAGCCGCCCCTCTAGGGTGAACCCGCTCTTTTCTAGAACTCGAATTGAACCGATGTTGCCAGGATGGCAGGTGGCGCTGATTCGCTCCAGTTTGAGCGTATCGAACCCAAATTTAAGTAGCTGGACCGTAGTTTCGGTGGCATAGCCGTTTCCCCAGTAGGAGCGGTGGAAGGTGTATCCAAGCTCTCCGTTGTGATCGTATGGATCGGTAGTCCAAATGGCCACAGAGCCAATGGTCTTACCCTCCAAAACAGCAGCAAGTGAAAACGCTGATCGGCCCTCTTCCAGGTGCGCACGGGCCGCATCCTTAACAAAGGAAATTGTTTGCTCTAAAGTATTCGGTCCCCATGTTGACCAGCGAGTAACCTCAGGATCTGAGGTGAACTCGTGCACAGCCGGGATGCCCTCCGCCGTGAAGTCACGGAAACTCAGCCTAGGGCCATGTGGGTAGGCCTTTGAAAGACTCAGCGTTCACCTGTCAAGTTGATTGTTGAGTTTCAATCCTAATCTGCTAACCGACTGGCATTAGTACATGGTGGGTAATTCCACGTCGCTGCACATGCGGGAGCCAAACAAGATGAAAATGACGCTGGCACTGTCCTTAGGGCTGTCGCACATAGGAATATTCGGAGTGTCCCGTAAGCCGCTCGGTCGGTGGTGCGATTAAGAAGCAAACTCAGTTTGCACTCACGTCAGCTCGTCATGTTCCGCTGGTGACCCTCTATCGGTGCACTCCGGTCGCGTTGACCGATCCACATCATGCTGTGCCAAGAATATTGGCAGGATGGGGCCCAAAGACTATGCGGACCGCGGTCACGTCATATCCGGCGCGGCGAAAAGCCGCCGCCATCGGAGCGTTGGTCGTGTCAGTCGTACCCGTGATGCTGGGTGCACCGTTATCCCGGTGCATGATCGTGATTTCCGCAAGGAGGTCATCGACGAAACCATGTCCACGATGCTCTGGGACTACTCCGAGATAGCTCACGCTCGCGTTATAGGCACTCCGGGAAGGAATGATGAACCCAACGCGATCTCCCTTCAGATTCTGGGCGATTCGCCACATCTGTCGATCACCGGGAAGCCCCAGGTAGAAATCGAGATCGTCCGCTGCTTGAACGTCCGGTCCAAGCTCTGCCAAGTCTGCCTGTGTGTGTATGTCCAGGCTTCCTTGGGCGGCCTCGCTGAAGATCTCAAGGAACACCCGATCATCAGCAGGGGTGAAGGTCAGCCTGTCGCTGCGCTTAGGTGTGGGTTTGTTCCCCGTCCAGGCATAGCTCAGCCTTTCAATGGTCTCACTCAGCCCAGCGGACACGACGGCGTCTTGGCGCCACTTGACTGCTGCGACGGCACGCGGGTCGTCGTGCCAGTTTTGAGGGACATCCATATTCAGATCGGGAAGGCGATCGATGCCGCTCGCGCGCAACGCGTGGTGCCCGGCCTCGACGAGGCGGCCCGCGATGATGCCCGGGTCAGTGATTGACGGGTCTACCCAGAGGCAATCCAGCGAGACGGGATAATCAGAGTGGGGTTGTCCCCACCACAAGGCGCGCGCTATGAGCCGCCCGTTGATTTCGTGTAGCCAGCTCCATTCGGGCCGATATTGATGGAGTTCGAGTTCGCGGCGGTAGCGCTCCGCGTCGATGATCCCTACGGGGTCCTCGGCGCGCGCAGAAAGCAGAAGATCGAGGTCAGAAATTGATGCAGGTCGAAACATGAAGGAAGCCTCCGGTTCAGGAGGCGACTCGCCCGGTGAACGATCCAGGCCCTATCGTGCCCGGGTGAGTTCATGGGAGGAGGCGCCCATGGTTGTGGTGATCACGCTGGGCCTCCTTCCCGGTAGCACTTGAGACATGTGACGGCGAATTCAATCGGTCGTCGCACCAGGGGCTTTCTCTGGTTCCGATAGTAGCTGTTCCATGGCCTGTGCGGGGGTCCTACCTCCGAGGATCCTGCGGGGTCGGTCGTTGAGCTCGGTGGCGACTTCCAGCAGCCGCTTCGGTGAGTGCACGGACAGATCCGTGCCCTTGGGAAAGTACTGGCGCAGGAGTGGAGTGGTCCCCGAAAGTTGGACGGGTTAATAAAACTCTACGTGATGGCCGTTTTGTTGGCACGGTATTCGTCGGGACTGAGGTAGCCGAGTCGCTTTTGGATGCGTGTACTGTTCCACCACTGCATGTACTCTGATAGCCCTACGTGGAACTGCTCGATGGTTTCGGGTTGCTGAATGCGGAACCATTCCTCTTTTAGATGACTGAAGAAGCCCTCCATCGCGGCGTTGTCCAGGCATGTTGGCGAATTCAATCGGTCGTCGCACCAGGGGCTTTCTCTGGTTCCGATAGTAGCTGTTCCATGGCCTGTGCGGGGGTCCTACCTCCGAGGATCCTGCGGGGTCGGTCGTTGAGCTCGGTGGCGACTTC
>NZ_JASISQ010000003.1:401208-506775 GCF_030063205.1 Arthrobacter antibioticus
CAGCAGCCGCTTCGGTGAGGGCACGGACAGATCCGTGCCCTTGGGAAAGTACTGGCGCAGGAGCCCGTTGGTGTTCTCGTTGGTTCCGCGCTGCCAGGGCGAGTGCGGGTCGCAGAAGTAGATGTCCATTCTCGTTGCTAGGGTGATTTGCCGGTGCTGCGCCAATTCGGTGCCCTGGTCCCAGGTCAGCGATTTGCGCAGGTGCTCCGGCAAGGCGTTGATGGCCTTCACCAGTGCCTCCCGAACGGCGATGGCACCGTGATCGTGGGGAAGGTGGACCAGCACCGTGTATCTGCCGTGTCGCTCCACCAACGTCGCGATCGCTGAACGACAGTTTGACCCCAGCACCAAGTCTCCCTCCCAGTGCCCTGGCACGGCCCGGTCATTGACCTCTACAGGTCGTTCGCTGATCAAGACCATGTCCGCAATCTTGCCCGGCCGATTACCAGCGGATCGTCTGGGTCTCCTGACGCCACGGCCGGTCCCTAGGTGTTGATGCAGGTCAGGTGGCAAATGTCCGCGTCCCCGCGCATACAGCGCCTGGTAGATCGTTTCGGGACAGACCCGCATCTCGGCCCGGTCCGGGAACCTTGCGGTGAGGTGGTCGCTGATCTGTACCGGACTCCACTTCACGCATAGCTTGGCCTGCACCAGGTCGGCCAGTTCCTCGTCGTCGAACTTGCTGCCCTTGGGCCGGCAGCCACGCAACTCGGCTTTCTTCTGGGCCGCATGCGGCGCATACGTCCCACTGCCCCGCCCGCCCCTCACGGGTCCGTTGCGGCGTAGCTCCCGGCTGATCGTCGAGGCGGACCGGTTCATCTGCACCGCAATTGATCGTGCACTGCCGCCAGCGAGGTACGAATCAGCGATCCTCAGCCGCTCATCCAACGATAGGTACCGGCCCGAGGGCTCCGGCTTCTTCCGCGGGATCAGCCCGCCAGTTGCTTGCCGCCAACAGCGCCCGGTTCTTCGATCCACTCCTACAGCGTTGCACGCCGCAATCAACGTCGAGCCCTGGGCCATCAGCACCCAAAACTGCGCTTCCTTAACAATCCGATCCGTCTTCGAATGCATGCACAACACCTCACAACCAAAGGGGTGGTGCGACGACCGATTGAATTCGCCGTTCCCTTGCGGGACATCGACTGGGTAAGTCCCGCGTAGTGCAACGCGTCTTTCCAGAGGGCGTGGCGATACTGAAACCCTTGATCGGAGTGAACCAGAGGTTTCTCATTTGGTTGGAGGGTATTGATCGCGGCGCGGAGGCTATCAGTGACCATTTTTACGCTTGGAGATGGCCCGGCAATAGCGGAGATAACCCTGTTGTCGTAGAGATCCAGGATAGGTGAGAGGTATACCTTCGAGTTTCCGACGTTGAACTCAGTGACGTCTGTGGCCCACTTCGTCTGCGGAAGTTCTGTCCCGAACTGGCGGTTTAAAACGTTCTCGGCAGCCTCGCCTACCTCTCCGCGGAAAGAGTTATACCGTTTGCGACGACGTACCGGGCACTGCAGCCCGAGGGCACGCATCAGTTTCAGCACGGTCTTCTTCGAAACCCGCCATCCCTGCCGTCGTAAGATAGCGAGGATTCGTCGATGGCCATAGGCGCTATTGGCAGCTTCGAAGGCTTCACGAATGGCTTCTTTGAGCTCGGGATGGCGGTCCGGGCGTCGGAGTCGATTTCGATGATCGTAGAAGGTCGATCTAGGGAGGTTCGCGATCGGCAGCAAGAGCGAAAGAGCAAATTGTGCCTTGAGGTCTTCGACGGCTCTAACTTTCAGCGTCGTTCCTGTGATCTCAAGGCCCGCAATTTTCCCAGATACGCGACCTCGGCACAAAGTCGTTCGTTCTCCCTGCGCAACGTCTCGAGCTCGCTCTCCTGAGGAAGGAGCCCACGATCTCTCGGAGGTCGGCCCTGCTTCTTGGGGCGTAACCCGTCCTCGCCATCACACCGGTAGATGACCGTCCAATTCGCCACGGTCGTGGGCGAGGGTAAGTCATACTCTTTAGCGAGAGCTCTTCCAGACTCTCCGTCGGCGTGGCGGCGCACGATCCCGAGTTTGGTATCAAAGTCGTACTGCCTTCGCTCTCTGGTCACCAGCGCACCTGCTCCCCGTAGTTGCCATCGTTGATACAACATTTGAACAGGATTCACGGCGAGGTCAAGAGTCAACGCAACGGATTTTGCGGTGAAGCCTTCCTCAAAAAAGTCGACAGCCGAGACAGCATCAGAACTGCTCAACGTGCTTCGCGAGTACACAGATGGACCCCTTTGAAAGTTAGACACACAGTTAAGGTGTCCAACTTTCGGGGACCACTCCACTCCTGCGCCAGTACTTCCCCAAGGGCACAGATCTCGGCATCCACAGCGCCGAAGACCTCGACTGGGTCGCCGCCGAACTCAACGACCGACCACGCAAACGACTAGAGTTCAAGAAGCCGATCGAACTGATCGAACCCCTCCTGTTGCAATAACCGCCAGAATCCGCCGAACCTTGAACGGTTATTTACGAGCCGAATCTAGAAGCATTGACATGATGGCCTGTTGTACCGGCAGCAAGGCCGACTTGAATCCGTGACCGACGAAGGACGCGCTAGCGATTGCATCGGCGGAGACTTCTCGCCCACGCACGAATGGCGGGCAAGGAGCCAGCCGGACCCCATCGGGTGCCCAATGCAACACCTCGGCTGTCACCTGATAGGGGGCAAGGGCTTCTGCGTGTTTGCCAGGGCCGTCGGTAATGATCACGTCAGCGCGGCTTGAAGCGTCCCTGAGGTCGCCATTCCACGCAGCACCCGGGCTGGACAACTCGGGCGGGCAACACTGGACCAGGTCGAGCCCAAAGGCACGTGCAGCTTCCTGCCACGCCCGAGAGATGTTCCCATCGGCCCCCACGAAAAGGTAGCGCAGCTCCAATGGATCGCTGGTCACGGAGAGAGTATACAAGTCGGACAAGACCTCGCATGGGTGGTTCACATCGGTCATGGCGTTCACCACCGGAAGGACGTTCGCCGCAGCGATCTCCTCAAGAAGCGCGATGCTGGGATGACGGGCGACCACTATATCCGCCCACTGCCCAAGATAGCCCGCTACATCGACCAGTGCCTCCGGCTTGTCGAGCGTTTCGGGCGGGAGAGTTATCGGTTGTAGCCCCATCAGCAAGGCCCCGCGCTCGAACGATACCCGCGTGCGAAGACTGGACGGCGGAAAGAAAAGCACGGCGCAGCCTTTTACCCGTGGCCCGCACCCCTGTTCGAATTCTCTAGCCACGTAGAACAGTTCATGCAGGTTTGAAGGGGTCCAATCATCCAGGCGCAGAAGGTGATGCATCATTCGATTCTAGGGCGTGAGTGGTTGGGCATAGCTGGTGACAGATCCGGGTGCGTCATTTTCAGTCGCCGCTTACACAGCTAACACGTACCCATAACGGGAACGGCCTACGGCACTGTTTACGGTTGATCCGTTCTTGAGGGTGCGCTTCGAGCTTTATTTCAGGTAGCAATCAATGGCTTTGGTTATAAATGGCTAGTCTCAAGCACCGTCTGCCGATGAATTGCTAGGATTTTTTGGAACAATCGGCTAAGGACGACTACCGCAGCGATGGTGGTGATGACCGCTACCCAGCTGGCTCCCCAATAAAGCACTGACGCGTTGTCAAGGATTGCTTGGCGCGGAGGCGACACATGCTCTGGAGGGAAATAGTCTGCATATCGGGGGAAAGGCATCGCCAGCAGCATCCACTTGGCCAGTAAGGCCAAAATTGATGCTCCGGATAACCCGAGCCACCAGGACGTGATGCGTCGAGAATTACGTTGCTGCAGCATCGACTTGCAGGTGGGGAAACCCAATACCAGAGTGAGGGTCACAAGGGCTGCCGCTGGAACGGTTGTCAGTGGTAGCAGTAAGGCAAGGACCACGAATAGCGGGGCCAGCAGGGAAGCGACGCGCCACAGGAAGAAGCCTCGTGTTGCGATTCGTTTCGGTTCAAACATTCAGAAGCCCCCAAGCATTCTTCGCTATGAGTATAGAACAACGGTGGTCAAAGCAATGTTGCTGTTCAACAGTCAACCACAGGGCCTGAGGGATTGGTCTGGAACAACATGATGGACGACCTGACACAACCTGCTACTGGCTGGTCCGGTCCCGGTTAGGTGGAGTTCACAACGAGACAGCGAAACGGGGTGGAGGGTGGTGTCCACTGGTGAACCTTGGACGGAACACGTTGGTGGCCCGGACTGAAGGCCTGATCCAAGGGAAGCAGAACGAGGCATGTAAGTCCGAAACGGCATGCTGGCGCTAGCGCATAAATCTCTCGTCGTTGATTGTCACGGGCCCATTTCCATTGCGCCCGCGGCACGTCCGTCGAGCAGATGCTGCACAGTCGCACTAGCATTCTCGGCCAATCCTGCCGCCGCCTGAGTAACGGGTTCCTCCCTAGCGGCAATGACTTGCACCTGTTCAAGCGTGTCGTTGACGATATCTTTAGTGCCGCGCATGCCCCACGAACTGAACTCGAGGACGAGATCGTCCTTGGTGACGGTCGCGTGCAAGTACTTCTTGTTCACAGCGAGGGCCAGCTGCCCATCCAACCCTTCGCGAAGACCATGAGGTACAAAGTCATACGCTGGCGCCAATGCAATGTGCCCATCGGCATAGTGCAGAAGACCCAGGTTCTTCGCGTGCATGTCGAGGTTTGAGATGGCGACGCCGAGGGTTGTGACGACGGCAAGCTTCCGCATATCGTTTGCCTGACCGTGAGTTCTCAGTACTTCAGCGATGCGCTTCAGATTCACGATGCCGCCGTACGCCTGGTATTTCTGGTTCCCGGCGGCTCCGAGGACCTGGTTGAAGTCTTCTTGGTGAACCCTCCCGCCTGGAACTGCAAGATCACGGTCGAACCGTTGAATAACGAGCGCATCGGTTCCGCCAAAGTTTGCAAGATGCGTGTCAAAGTTGGCAACGCCAAGCGCACGGGTGAAGCGCGCCCCGTACTCTTCATCGAATATTTCCGTGGGCCGGTTTGAAACTATCGGCTTCACGATGTGCGTCGACGGGAACCCGCCGAAGACTTGGTGCCATTCGCCGTCCAGCTGGGCAAGAACAATCTTCGGCTGCACGCCGGCGAGCGAAGTCTTGCCCAGAACGCCGGAGTTAGCGAGCGGGTTCGCGGCGCGCTCAGTCAGCAGGACGTGCACGTCCTCCTCCGACACCGGCCGGGCTTCGGGGGTCTGTGGCTCCGTAGGATTGTCAGCGTCCCATATCTGAAGCGCGCCCGCGATGTCGCGCCCGAACCGGGCCAAGAACGCCAAAGCATCGCGCCTGCGCAACCCGGCCATCGCCAGCATGAACTCAAGCTGGTCTCCTTCCGGGAGGAGTTCCTCGAAGAAGTTCCGCCTCCGCGACGCGTGCGCCCTGTTTGGCCGCGCGACCAATGGCACAGCGACGGACAAGGCCCGGCTACCCACCCCGAAATGATCGATAGCCGTGCGTGCCGGTGTGAAGTCGAATGTGCGCTCGTCACCGCTCAGCACCCCAATGAACTGCCCGCTCAACTCAACATGGAGTCTCATTGAGGTTCTCCACTTTCAGTACTGTCGTCCCACTCCGCGGTGACGGTCACACCGCATTCGCGCAAGAGCTTAAAAAGCCTTTCCGCGTAGAGAGTATAGGCCTCGGACTCCAGATTGCTGATAGCGCTCTGCGTGACGCCTGTCCGCGCGGAAAGCTCCCTCTGGGACATTCCTGCGGCCAGCCTCGCCTGCTGCAAAGCCATCCCTAGATCAGCCGGTGAATGGATCTTCGCTATTTGTTTCGACACTTTGAGCCTTCCACATTGACACAAACGATGCTGTGATATGAATATTCACATCATAATCGATGATATGAATATTCGCATCAATTCCGGTGTCTAGCGACTGCCGTTGACCTCAGCACCTCTGCAATTCAGGATCACAGCTGGTCATATTGACCGTTGGCTATGCAACTGTCGCTTTCAGAAAGCGACGGCACGAGTATCAGAAGTCGTTAGCCTGGTAGCTCTGAGCCCGTAGGGGAACCTGTTGCGGGGCAGAAGCCGGGTAAGAGAGACTTCCAAGATGCAGTCAGAGCACAAAGTCTGGATCGTTCAGCATGATGAGAGCCCACACAACACCATCCTTCGTGTCTTCGCCACCGTGGCTGAAGCGGATACATTCGCCGAGGAGGTAAAGACCCAGTTCAAGAATGGCGTGATTTATTCTTCCTTTACCATTGGTTACCGGTTTGATGACGGCAGAGCACATTATGGCATCAAGGAACGCTGAGACTTGGAATCATGCCCACTCAAGCACCACGTAACTTAGCCCCCGGATATCGCAAGCCGAACCAAGACCGGTACAGGCGAAACCATACTGACGGAACCAGCGCAATTATCACGTACGCAAAGAGTGAAGCACGTCGGTCTACGGGGCAGGGGTGCCTTGCTCAGGGTCGTCTTGGAATATACCGGTTAGGAGTCCGCGCTTCACCGCTGTCCTCAAGACCAGTGCGCTTGCTCCGAAAGCGATAGAGGCGAGAAGCCCGAAGAGCATAACGGGGGTGCCAATGTTTGCAATGAAAGTGGCGTGCATGATGATGCCGATCAATGTCGCTGCGGTGAAGAGGAGCCAGACTGTCATAAAATTAACCCAACGCATTGGTGACCCGGTGAACGCTGCTCCCCGCTTCACAATCGAGAGAATTTGCCAGACCGCCAGCAGTGCCAGCTCAAAGCCGGCGATCGCAACGATGACGGCGATGGTGTACGGGCGCTCTAGGTAGGCGACCTCAGGATACGCTGCCGCAAAGGACCTCGCGACGTGCGGCGTGATGAAAATTTGGGCCAGGATCGACCCAAGCGCCAGCATGACGACGGTGATACGCATGAGCCGGATCTGTTGGATGACCATGCTTCATCCAAACACGGCTGAGTCTTTCTTTCCATCCACCCGCAAGTGGAACGGCTACTGGGACGGTCGGACATGCGATCAGGGGCAGGTCTTGCCGATTGGGATGTAGGTGGTCTGGGTCGTTTGGTCCGTTGTTACCTCGAGGGGAACGCATCCGGGTTCCTTGAGCCAAAACCCGCCGGGGTAGACAAGCCAGTTTGCGTTGGCTTGTGCGGATGAACAACCGGGAATCACTAATTCGTCGGCGAGTGTATACCCGGAATTTGACCAGCCGATCTTCATGCTGTCGCGCATTTCTGCGGGCACGCTTAACGTGAAAGCGGTGCCTGCCTTCATGACGAGGCCCATCTTTTGGAATTGGAGGCCGTCAGAGGTAACGCCGGCGCCCCACTGGTTTGCGTCTATTCCGGTGGAGGCTGTGTTGATGTAGAGAACTTCCGGTACTCCTGGCTTTTCCGGCCCTGCACCAAGATCGACTGCTGTGAGCCCAGTCCTGATGGGATTGGCGCATTCGAATTGAAGTGAGGTTCCCTTGGCGTGCGGACTAATTTCAGAATCCAGTGACGATGTGGACACGCTTGATGAGGGTGCGGGGAAGGGGAGAGTGGACTCGTTCGTTTGCTGTGGGGCCCCGGTGCACGCGGATAGTGCGAGCAAAGTAGCGGTTGTACAGGCAAGAATTGGAAAACATCTCTGATTACGCCATTTGATCCCCATTCAAGAAACTTAGTGTAGAAGCCATGCCCTGACAAGGGGACCATGGCTGCGCCCTCGGAATGGGTAGCCCGCAGAGATGCCGTCATTTTTCCAAAAACTCATACCAAATCTGCACAGATCACAGTAGCCGCAAGTGGAACCTCCTGCGGACAGGGTTTGCCAGAATTGTTTCGAACCGATTAATGGACCCGAAAGCTACTCGTTGTCACGGCAATTCTTTCGAGATCCAGCATCGCTAATTTCGTGCCGATCGGCACAAGTCTCTAATGGGTTCGATAGTCTCGTCCTCTTGTGGCCGCGGCGCCTGAGACTGGTGTATGTTCCGACACCAGGTTGTGCTTGCGCGATTCGTTCTCTGCGCGAGGGGTTCGACGTCAGTCGGGGGTGTAGGGGCTGATCTCCAGCTGGTCAACTCCGTGATCGTGCAATGCCTCGACGACACGCTGCGTGGCGATGAAAGCATAGTTCTGATATGGCTGGCCGTAGAGGTTCTGGATGTCAGACCCCGGGGACGGATCGGTCGCGAATCCGGTGTATCCCTCGACAGGCGAGCCGGCGTGGTCTCGAACCTCGACGTCGAAGGTTCGGTAACCGGTGACCTCAGCGGCGCGAAGTGCCTCGATGAAACGAGTGGAGGCAATCTTCAACGCCATCCCACCAGTCCACAGCAGGTCACCGTACTTCTTGCCTCCGTTGAAGGGAGCAAGCCATACCGGGAACGGAAGTTCTTCAGGACGCCAGTCCACGATGAACGGGTAGACACTGGTGACACCGTCGGGCATGTACCAGGGATCTCCGGTGATCTTCGGCTTACCTTGTCCGCAGACGGTGAGCCACACGTCGTTGCGTTTTGATCTGGCCTCGATGCGAACCCATTCGGACATACGCTCACCTTTCAGCAGCGGGAGTATCTCGCGTAAACGGCCGTAATCGACGTGTTGAACTGAAGCACGGTTGCCTTCGTCGCGTTCTTGTTCTGGTCAATCCATCTCTGCCAGTCACGGTTGTGCGCGGCGGAAAGATCGGAGTGGTTGTTGGCCACCCCAGCAGCCGAACCCCACCACAGACCGAAGCTCGGGTCGTGGATCAGAATTCCCTTGGCGCCGAAGTACGTACTGAAGGCCTCGGGCATGGTGTGGTGCTCCTGGCACCGTGACCCGGGGTCGTAGCCGGTTCGCTGGATCAGGTTGTACCGAAAATTCGCCGACGTAAACGGTCTGTATTCTGCTGCCGCCACCATGACCGTGTCTTGACCCTGGGGCGCGGCAACGGTGGTGACGCCTACCGTTGTTTCCGACGTGAGCGATGAAGCGGACGCTGCCTGGCCTGACATCCCGAAAACTACTGCCATCAGGACGGCAGCAATCAACGTACAAAACTTACGGATCTTCATGGGGTCCCCCTGCCCTATGTGTCGTGACGATCGCTACCAATAATCACCGACGACACAAATTTAGCCGTTTCCCTTAGCGTTACACAAGAGCTCGATTTCTGGAAAATACCCTCGGTCTTCCATGCGGGTGGCCGATCGCCCACCGTCCCACCCTCGCAAGAAGCACCCGCAAGAGGTCCGTCCGGATAGGCATTTCGGACCGTCCCACAAGCCGGTCTATCACCGGCCGATAAACCGCGTTTGGCGCCGGCGGTAGCAAGATCGTTGATGTTGTCCGCAGGCGGAACGGCCTACGGGACGTCTTGATTTTTTGAGTATTAATTCCAGGGCTCAGAATTCATGTCCGCCCCTTGGCCTGGTTTGTTGGATGTTAGTCGCCACGGAGTATTGGCGCCGTTGTATGCAGGACTTTGAGTTGCACGGAGCGGATGAGGCGCAGCGTTGTCACGTCATCCCATCCTGTGATGCCATGCCATTCAAGGCCGGCGCCAATAAATTCGCTGGCGAACATGATTTCGGTGGCCAGCACCGCGCGATGCCAGTCGAGTATCGTCAAGGCTCGTTCCTCCCGGACCTCGACGGCGATTCGATAGCCGACACTGTACAAGTCCGACAGCCCATTGAAACCCATAGCAACCGCCATTGCTTCTGTTCCCTTGGCTGGACCGCCCCATTGTGCAAGGCCCTGGTACAGGACGCTGCGCTCATCCTCGGTCAGTTCAATGGCTATTTCTTGCTCGGGACTCATGTTCCTGATCGTGCCACAAGTAGCCCACCCAAGCCACACTATTCTGGGCTAAACGTGCTCAGACTGGCAGCCGCGTGCGGATCCGGACATGTCAGTGCCACGAGCCCTCCGCGCAGCACCGACGCGTCCCTCACGGGAACCCTTGCCGGGCACAGCGCTGGTTTGACGAGTGTGCGAGGCAGGAAGTTCATGTTGGTTCTCCCTTCGGCCGGGTGTTTCCCAGCGGAACACTTCCTCGGGGATTTTGGCTTAAGATCGGCTTCGAAGGCTGATAGTAGGATTTGGCAATGACTCATATTTCTAAAAGCCAACGATGGTCTCGAATTGCAGCTTGGGTCGTGGCTCTGGCAGCCACAATCAGTGGACTTATTCTCTTGGTAGTGGGGAGCACGACAGTATGGGTTCCGGATTTGGTCTCCCAAGATACTTATATCGGACAGACGATTCAGCTTGGCTGGATCGGGCTGCCTATCCTCTGCGTAGGATTGGTGTCAGGCATGGCAGTCTTGATTGCCGAAGGGTACGCAACTGCCCGCAGCCAGAAATAATGGCAGCTCGGCCGGCCACAAGAATGTCAGCTTGAGCGTTGGTTCACGTCCGTTGGTTAAGGCCAGTCCACCAGCAGCCTTCAACGGCATAAGTCCTTGACTCGCCTGCCGAACAAATCAGTGTCCATTGGGGAACGCTCTGCGGGAACGCTCTGGAAGAGGTTCCCTTCACGCACAGCATCACTAACCCACGATTTTTCACTTATTCACCGTCCACCCCAAATGAGTCAACTCGTTTGGTCATGGCCATAACTTACATTTGTTCTGCTTCTGTTTCCAGCTCTTTCTGGGAAAGCCACTGCTCGGCAATCCATAGGAAACCGCCGGTAGGGTCTATGGTGCTGCTAAACCCTCGAACCCGATCAGCTTCATCATAGGGCAGTGGCGCGATTAGTCCCGGGGGTGACGGGTTCCTCGCCAGGGAACACTTATTCACCAGCCCAGTGAGATACTCATCCTGCGTGTTCCGTAGTGGTCCGAAAATAGCATTGGCCGCGCGTGCTTTTTCTCCGTGCTGGACATATGCTCTGCCCTTCGACAGATAAAGGTGAACATCTGTGACTTCACCTTCGGAGGGCGCGACTGCTATGTGTGCCGTGATCGAAGGCCGGACCTTTACATTGCTAGGCAGCGTTAGGCGAGCAGAGCCCTCCGCGAATAGTTCAGCCCCAAAACGGAGCGTTGCGACATGCAGTACCCCGTCGGCAACCTTTCTTCCAGGAAATCTGGATCCAAGGAACCGTCCGTTTTCCAGTGTCCTGCTCAGCGAAGGCTTCGTCGCAGACTGATCGCGGCCGACGATGAATCCCGGATCAGGATGAAATGCATCAGCACCATGCAAACTCACTTTAAAGTCTGCGAAGGATTTATCACGAGACTTGATGTAAAACGATGACCCATGCCACCAAATCTTCCAGCTGTATGAGTATCGGTGGGTCTCTTTGTCACCAACGACGATGTACATTGCTTGCAGTGCGGTCACAGTCCACGCCTAGACCAATGAATTTTGGAACCATCTAAGGCCGTGCCCGCTGCGGTGTCTACCTTCGCTGGGGCCTTTGCCCGCTTAGGCCCACTTTCCTTCTCCGCCACCACCGCATCACCAATGAGCACGTAGACCTTGCGAACCTTTTCCGTTGTGAACGACAGCTGAGTTCCTGGGGGGCCTACTGGCCGGCGATGAGTTACCAGCAGGACAGCATCTTCGAGTTCCTTGGTCCCGCGGGACCGCATAGAAGCACTGATGCCATATCGGGCCGGGAAGTTCTCAGTGGTGAACCATACGTCACGCCCTTCAAAACCGAGGCCCAATTTATTGGAGAAAGAAGTCTTGCTGGGCTTGTATCCACCTTCCGCTAGGAGGATCAGCAGCATCGTCAAACCTGGAGCGCCCAGCTGTTGAAACTTGCCCGAGGTCCACAGCTTGCTAGAGACCTTGAAATAGAAGTCGCGCTTCAACCCGCCCCGAGAATAGGCCGTCGATGGAAGCTCATACTGGGACCCATCGCCTGACTCATCCAGAAGAGTGACATTCGATGGCTCACCATGTGTCTTGTCGAGTCTTATGAGCTGGAGGTCTGCCAGTGTCTGCAAAGCGTTGGCGATTCGCCGGGCCCCCTTACCGGAAGGATCCGGCAGGCCCAAGAGCGTCGCCCACTTCCGTGCAGGGAGCTTCACGTCAAAGGGTTTCTTTGCGCACTTCCAGATCAGGGCGACGTAGAGCATCACAGGAACAGCGGCCCCGCGACCGCCTCCGCCCGTTACCAACTTCTTCAGGGGCGCGTACTCTCCGGGGGTGTCGTTGCGGACGAAGGAATTGCGAATGGGTACGGCCTTGCGCACGCCCAAACTCCCGTCTATTTCCCTTGCAAATTTTTTGGAGAGTTCAAGCACCTGTGCAAAAAGAACGGCCTGTGCATCCACTTTTTCATCTTGTTTCAGGGCTTCATCCGCCACTCTGCCAGCGACTTTTTCGGTTGCTGACGATGAGGCTACTTTACGGATATTACCGGTACTAGTAATGGTCCTATACTCCTTCTACGGTCAACGACTAACATATTCTTCAACTAGTGTAGTAGATACATAGCAACTAGAGTAGTTTGAATTGTTCAACAAGAACTAACAGAATATTTCCATCCCTTTTCTTTCCCTTTATTTTCAAGGAATTGACATGGCTTGCCCGGATAATTGTGTGCTAGGTTAGGTTTATCGAGTTGGACCGCTGGAATTTTCAGCAAGAACTAAGACCCTGGACCCATAACCCGGGGATTAGGTGCCTTGCCAAGGGCCGCAGTGGGCCGCTCGTAGCTCAAGATGACCCGACCAACCGGAGTTAGGGTTAACCAGCGTAGGAGCACCAGCCGATCGCCTGGATCGGAAAGGGACTCATGTGAGACTTAGCCTCATACCGCAGGCATTTTGAGTCAGTGAGGGCCCTTTGGAAGGGGCCCTCACTGCGTTAAAAAGGTTCTTTTGGAGGACCTTCCAGCGCACGCTTGTTGCCCAAGCTGCTGATTCGGCGTCCTTTACGGGTGTCCCGTATAGGCATTTGAAAGTGTCCCTCAAGCCGGTCCCCCACCGAACAAACCAACCCCTGACATGCATCGTTGTGACTGATAGTCGCCAACTGTGCCGTAAGAGGTGTCCGGTGAATTGACCGGTGATGGGAGGGCGGATTCTATTGGTCGACGCAACAATTGAATGAAATTGGGGTCGTTATCCCGATATTTCGAGGCTACCTCATAATCTTGGTTGATGCTTTGCGTTCGGTACTGAATAGTGCTGCTGGAGTGTCGTAGTCCATGGTCTTTCGTGGACGCGTGTTGAGTTCGCGCATGACGTTGGCAACGTGCTGTGTGCTGTGAACGGCGAGGTTGGTGCCCTTGGGGAAGTATTGGCGAAGTAGGCCGTTGAAGTTCTCGTTCGCGCCGCGTTGCCAGGGGCTGGAGCGCTCAGCGAAATACACTGGCACGCCGGTTTTTTGAGTGAGTTCCTCATGCGAGGCCAGCTCGACTCCTTGGTCCCAGGTCAGTGTTCGTTTCATGGCAGGTGGGAGCTTCGCGAACGCACCGCTGATGGCTGCGTTCACACTTGCCGCCGTGTGGTCGTACGGCAGATTAACGACGATGCCGTACTGGGTTTTCCGCTCTCGTAAAGTCACCATGGCTGATACGGATCCGACCCCGATCACCAGGTCTCCCTCCCAATGGCCAGCTTCCAACCGTGTTTCAACCTCGGCCGGCCGCTGGTCGATCATGGTCATATTGCGGATCCGTGAACCTTGCCCAGTCCGGTTACGCCAGCGAGTCTTGCGGATCCTTCGACCGGTCCGCAGCTTAGTGGCGTAACGCTTGTGAATACCTTGGCCATCGCGCAACAGCAGGGCCCGGTAGATCGTCTCCGGACAGAGCCGCAGCGTGAGGTCCTCGGGGTAGGTTTTCTTCATCCATCCACAGATTTCATCAGGGGACCAGCAGCGATTGAGTTTGCGTTGCACTAGTCCGCGCAGCCGAGGATTCGAGGCGAGCTTGTGGGTCTTCGGCCGTGCGCGCTGCACTCTGGCGTCATGATCGGCGGTGCGGGGCAGATAGCGGCCTTCGCTGTCCCGATGACGGTCCAATTCTCGTTTGATGGTGGAGGGTTGACGGCCTAGTTCGCGGGCCACTGAACGCATGGAATGACCCAGTTCCAGCAGGTCGGCTATCTGCAGCCGTTCACGGGACTGGAGATATCGGCCGGCCGGTTCCGGCACCGGTTTGAGGGACGGAATCTGGAAATTGTTGGCTTGTCGCAGTACCGTGCCTGTTCGTCTGTGCATACCCAGAAGTCTGCATGCTTCAGCGTTGCTTTTGCCCTCTCGCATCAGCTGCCAGTACTTCGTGTTCCGCTCCAAGCGGTGCTGTTTCGACTCAGACACCGTTGAAGCCAGCACCTGGTCCGCGTACCGCCCCGATGACAAGACGGCGGCGTGTTGGGCTGCAGCAGCCGCATTTCGCTGTGTTGCCAGTCGTGCAAGGCGTTCGCGTTCCAAAGCGTGGCAGCGATGATCCGTCAGCCGCAGCCTGGACTGACAACGCTTCAAGGTAACCTTCTGGCCCCGGAACTGCTCGAAACGCACCTGCAGCCACTGATACCCCGTCGAGCGGCCAACCCCGGCCACAAGAGCGGACTGGGCAAGATCTTTGCCAGCATCAAATGCCTCCCAGAATGTGACTTCATCCTTGACGTCGACCTGCAGGTGGTGCCGTCCCGTGTCGCCCACTGCAGCCTCCCACGCCGGGATCCTAGAAGTGGTGAACCCCAACGCCTCCGTTGCCTCGGCCGGATTCTTTCCATCACGGCGGAATCCCAGATAACTTTCACGCAACCAGCGATATCCAACCTCTTGGTGGACACCAGCCGCGCGGGCGGAAGGTTTGAGACCATTCCCCTGCTTAATCGAGGCCAAAAACCTGATGCCTGTTGGAGAAGAAGAACTCAAATACATATCGAATCACCTTGAAATAGGTGTTGCTTCGATCGATAGAATCCCGCGGAGCGTATATGACACACTGGACTGCATGTCTGGGATCATGGTTGGCTACGCCCGTGTATCTACGGAAGAACAAGACCTCACCGCACAGCGTGATGCCTTGGCTATCCTTGGCGTTGAGCCGGATCGCGTCTACGTTGACCATGGCTTTACTGGTAGGAACAAGAACAGGGCCGGACTTCGCGAAGCCCTCGCAGCATGCCGGGCCGGAGATACCTTCGTCATTACCAAGCTCGACCACCTAGCCCGTTCCGTCCGGGACGCCCACGAAATTGCGGACGACCTCGCCAGCCGTGAAGTCAAGCTCAGCATTGGTGGCTCCGTCCATGACCCCGCTGACCCAATGGGCAAACTGCTCTTCAACGTTCTGGCAATGATCTCCGAGTTTGAAGCCGACCTCATCAGTATGCGCACCCGCGAGGGAATGAAGGTTGCCAAGGCCAACGGCAGGCTAAGGGGAAAACAGCCAAAGCTCACGGTGAAGCAAGAAGCCCACCTCCTTGAACTACACAATGAGGGTAAATACACCATGGCCGAACTAGCCGAACTATTCTCCATCAGCCGATCCACCATTTACCGGGCCCTTCAACGCAGACAGCGCAGGGCAGCCGGGCCAATAAACTCCTGAGAATTGCGCAGGTGACTTGTGGTGGGCTCACTCAACGCGAAGTCGGGCTAAGCCTGGGATGGCTCCGTCTACAATCCCACTGCCCAAAGCCGGATCAGTACCAACACGCCTTAACCGCGAGTCCCATGTCAGCCCCGCTCGGAGAGAGTCACAATGGGCTCCTGCTGAAGAACATTGAACAGTGCTGCCGCCTTCTGAAAATGACCTGGTCGCCTTCAGGCGTGCAAAAAAAGTCGGGCGTATAGATTTCGTCAAAACCGACCTTAATCGGTGCACACCGGTGCTAGTCTCCAGTAGCCGCGCATCAACTGCAACCGCAGCCACAGCTCGGTAAATTCCGCAATTTAGCGGTAGCGAAGACGAAAGGTCGCACGTGACATCCCTTGCCAAGGCTCCGGCCGATCCCGGAGGCGCCGGAAAGCTTCGGGGCAAAGCAGCGCTGCACCAGTGGTTGTTAGAAGGCATGCCCGAAAGTTCCGGCAAACGTCAGGGACCGCATGGCCGGCCAGCAGAACACCATAAACCGCACTCATGGTGGCGAGTCATGTGCCTGACAGGTCTTGACTACTTCTCAACCCTTGGCTACCAGCCCGCCATAGCAGCGCTGGCAGCAGGGGTGTTGGCTCCGTTAGCCACTATTGTCCTTGTCCTGGTGACCTTGTTCGGCGCACTTCCCGTGTACAAGCGGGTAGCCAGGGAGAGCCCACGTGGCGCCGGCTCTATCGCCATGCTTGAACGCCTGCTTCCGCGCTGGTGGGGCAAGCTCTTTGTGCTGGCCTTGCTCGGTTTCGCGGCCACCGACTTCATGATCACCATCACGCTCTCAAGCGCGGACGCCACCGCCCATGTGATTGAAAATCCCTTCGCACCGGACTTCCTTCATGGGCAAAACATCATCATCACTCTTGTTTTGATTACTGCCTTGGCAGCTGTTTTCATGCGGGGCTTCAAGGAAGCCATCAGCATTGCAGTGGTTCTAGTGGCCCTCTTTTTAGTCCTGAACCTTGTAGTTATCAGTGTGGCACTGGCGAACGTGGTGAACAGTCCCCTGCTGACTGCCGATTGGTGGGGCGCGCTCACCACCTCACACGGCAACCCGATCATGATTGTTGCCATCGCACTCCTTGTCTTTCCCCGCCTTGCCTTGGGCCTGTCCGGGTTTGAAACGGGAGTTGCCGTCATGCCGCAGATCAAGGGTCACCCCACCGACACGGATACTAATCCTGAAGGTCGCATCAAGGGCGCTCATAGGCTCCTCACCACAGCGGCCGTCATCATGAGCACCTTCCTGATCACGTCCTCGCTGGCCACCACTATTTTGATTCCCGCCGCCGAATTCCAGCCGGGAGGGGCAGCCAATGGTCGCGCTCTTGCCTTCCTAGCCCACAAGCTACTCGGCGAAGGCTTCGGCACAATCTATGACATCAGCACCATAGCCATCTTGTGGTTCGCCGGAGCAAGCGCCATGGCCGGGCTTTTGAACCTCGTCCCCCGCTACTTGCCGCGCTTTGGCATGGCACCCGAGTGGGCAGCCGCCGTGCGACCCCTGGTGCTGGTGTTCACCGCCGTCGCGCTTCTCATCACAGTAATTTTCAAGGCCGACGTCGATGCTCAAGGAGGTGCCTATGCCACAGGTGTTCTGGTGCTCATCACCTCCGCAGCTATCGCCGTAACTTTATCCGCCAGGCGCAAAGGTGAGCGAGTAAAAACTGTTGGCTTTGGTGCCGTCTCAGTAGCTTTCATGTACACAACTGTGGCGAACTCGATCGAACGCCCTGACGGTCTGAAGATCGCGCTGCTGTTCATTCTAGGCATTGTCTTTGTTAGCCTGCTTTCGAGGATCCGTCGATCCTTTGAGCTGCGGGCCACCTACATTCGTTTGGATGAGGCAGCCATGAACTTTGTGGCAGCCGTGGACGAAGGCGGGTTGCGGATCATTTCCCACGACCCAAAGACTCGCAGCTCCTCTGCCTACCGACGCAAGCTTGCCCATGCCGCGCACGTCAATGATATTGGCAATCCTAAAGAGGTGCTGTTCATGGAGGTCATTGTGGATGACTCTTCAGATTTTGAGACGGCGTTGGAGGTACGTGGTATCACCCGGCACGGTTACAAAATTTTACAGGTACACGCCTCAAATGTGCCCAATACCATTGCCGCTGTTCTGCTACATATTCGCGATGTTACGGGGCTTATTCCGCACATTTACTTCCGTTGGACCGAGGGGAACCCCATCTCCAATTTACTGAAGTATCTGTTTATCGGTGAGGGCGAAATTGCACCGGTAACCCGGGAGGTGCTCCGCGAGGCCGAGCCGGATCTGGTGGCCCGCCCGTGGGTGCATGTGGGTTAGTTGACCCCAGAGCCCGAGGCTGCCGGCACAAGAATCCACAACGCTTCAACAGGATACGCCGTATGGTTCTGCCAACTGTGCGGTTCCCGGCCGGGGAATGAAAGCGTGTCCCCTGCGCGCAGGTCATAGGACTCGTGGGTCATGCGTAATGTCAATTCTCCGCTGATAATGTGCAGAACATCCACATCACAATCAACAGCATAAAGTTCAGTTTCGCCACACCCATAAGGTTCAATAGTGGCGCCAAGAATTTGCAGGCGACGTTCAGAGCGTGAGCTCAGCAGGCGCTCTACGATTCCCTCACCGCCTAAGGAGATGCGCGGGCCCTCTCCCCTACGGGTCAAGTGGGTTTCCGGGGCTGCGAAAAGTTCGCCAATGGAAATTGAGAGAACTTGGCACAGCGTCACAAGGGAGGCCACACTTGGTGAGGTGAGATCGCGCTCAACCCTGCTAAGGAACCCTTTTGTCAGTCCCGTCGCGTTAGCCACTTGCTCAATCGTTAGTCGCTGATCCTGGCGAGCGGCGCGAATGCGCGATCCAATGGCAACGGGACCGGTACTTGGTTCCACGTGCAAAGCTTTCATTAGCGGCTCCTTTGACACCACGGCTGCCGCTTGCTCTCAAGCTGCACTTTGACTGTAACTGCAGTCACAGTTTAGCCTAATAGACAACAAGTGTTGCTTAAGAGGCAATATTTCGGGGGATTACTACTACTTCGCACTCTGGAGCATCACATGGACTTAAACATTGCCATAGTCGTCTTATATTTGGTGGCCATGCTGGCCTTTGGTTGGTGGGGAAAGTCGCGGACCAAAAATAATAGCGACTTCCTGGTGGCCGGCCGTCGATTAGGACCATTCCTCTACACAGGAACCATGGCCGCCGTGGTGCTCGGTGGCGCCTCCACAGTAGGAGGCGTGGGCCTCGGTTACAAGTTCGGCATCTCCGGTATGTGGCTGGTCATTGCCATCGGTGTTGGCGTGTTACTGCTCAGCCTGCTATTTGCCCCCACCCTGCAAAAGTTGAAGATCTACACAGTCTCACAGATGCTCAGCCTGCGTTACGGTCAAGAAAGCACCAAGTTCTCAGGCATAGTCATGCTCGCCTACACCATCATGATCTCGGCAACCTCTACAGGAGCCTATGCCACCATCTTTGTGGTCCTCTTCGGCTGGGACCGCTGGCTGGCTATCGCTGTAGGTGGAGCGATTGTGTTGCTGTACTCCACGATTGGCGGCATGTGGTCAATCACCCTCGCTGACCAGGTTCAGTTCATCATCAAGACCGTGGGTATCTTCTTGCTCATGCTGCCCTTCGCTTGGAACGCGGCAGGCGGCCTTGACGGCATCCGTGACCGCGTTGATGCGAGCTTCTTCCAGTGGGATGGAATCGGCGTCCAAACAATCATCACCTACTTTGTGGTCTACACCCTGGGGATGCTCATCGGTCAGGACATTTGGCAACGCGTCTTCACCGCCCGCACCCCCGAAGTTGCCCGCTGGGGCGGTGCCACCGCCGGTATCTACTGCATCCTTTACGGTATTGCTGGCGCATTGATCGGAATGGCAGCATTTGTTGCGCTGCCCACCATTGACATTGCCAACCTGGGCAAGGATGTTGTTTACGCAGAAGTCGCCACCCAGTTACTGCCCCTGGGCATTGGTGGCATCGTCATGGCCGCGGCTGTGGCCGCCATGATGTCCACAGCATCCGGCTCACTCATTGCCGCAGCGACAGTTGCCCGCAAAGACGTTGTCCCCTACGTTGCCAGCTGGTTCGGCAAGAAAATTGACACCTCAGATTCGGCCAACCCGGAGCACGATGTTAACGCCAACCGTGCCTACGTCCTGGGCTTGGGTGTCCTGGTGGTTTTGATTTCCATTGTGGTCAACGACGTGGTCTTCGCGTTGACAATCGCCTACGACATTCTGGTTGGCGGTCTGCTCGTTGCCATCATCGGCGGCCTTGTTTGGAAGCGCGGTACCGGTCTTGGAGCTGCCTGGTCGATGGCAGTTGGCAGCGTAGTCACCATTGCCATGCTGGTGCTGTTCGCCACCGGAGTCATCTTCAGCGAAGACGGAATCTACGCCAACGAGCCCATCTACATTGGCTTGGCATCATCATTGCTTGTTTATGTTGTGGTCTCCCTGCTGACCCCGCGCACACCCGATCACATTCGCAAGGCTTGGGATGACCGACTCGCCGCAGCCGTCACAGACACCAACTCGGATGAAGTAGGCGCCCAGCTACAGAAGTAACAGCTCTGCCCCAGAGTACGACGGCGGTTGGTGACTAACATTTATTACCTCACCTGCCGCCGTCGTACTTTAAAGCGGTAGTCTGGAGCCAGCTTCATGAGATGCGATGCCAAGCTCCGACTTATCGCGCACCTTCCCCATGCTTCAAGGGTGGTTCGGATGAGGAAGTGACCGGCGGAAAATCTTCGCGGGTAAGAGCAAGCCAAAGGCATCCACCATGACTGCTACCTCCGTAGTCCCCGCATCACGTCAGCCGCCCACACGCCCTTCCAGCATCTCGGTTCTACCCGCCGTGGACGTTATTCTGGGTTCTGTCACCTTCGCCACGCCCGGCGGCTACCACCGCTATCAGTGTCCCGCCCCAGAAGAGTTGGCCAATGCGCTGGCCCACGCAGTCCGCCCGGCACAGTGGATTCCGGAAATAGGCACCCTGGTGATCACAGTTGCACAGACTCGGGTCAAAGCCGGGCGCCGGATAGGCTTTGGGCTCACAGCACACTAAGCCGCCAGTGACCCATAACGCTAGGGGTTTGGCCATTCAATGCTGACGATGACTGATCCCTGCTGTACTTCATCGCCTTCTGCTACCCGCAGCCGCACCGTGCCAGCGGCGGGCGCGTAAATCTCGGCGTCGATCTTATTGATGGCGATTTCGGCGAGTAATTGTTTTTCAGCAACCATCTCACCATCTGCAACGTGCCAGGTTGCCAGCACACCAGGCTCAGTTGCATCCCCTGTCATCATGGGAAAGAGGACTTCATTCACTTCGCTACCGCCTTTTCGAACCGTGGTCCCGATGCGCGGGGCCCGTTGGCATCACAGCCTATGCGAGTTCACAGCCGAAAGTAATGGCGGGGCGTGCGGAGCTACTTCTTGTTCTTCGCTGCGGTTACTGCTGCTGCCCAGCTCGCGCCCAAGCCGGCACTAATGGTTGATGCCATGACCATCATGCCGGCGTTGGACTTGACCAGCCCGGCGATGAAGAGGGCCACCCTGCAAGCCAGTCCCATGGCGTTGCATCAACTGCACGAAAATACTTTCTATAATTTGTTTCTTGTGGGGGTAACTTCCGGGATCCCGAAACTTTTTCGCTAGGACTACCGGCCGGAAATCAGCCCGGATCCGGGCTACAGTAAGGGCTGACTTTGAGGAGTACGCCCACGTGTCTGAACCTATCCCCACACCAGCGCAGATCAAGCGGTGGCGCCAGTATTTGGCCGATGAGCGCGCTGAGGCTGCCGTCTACCGCGACCTGGCCAAGCGCCGTGACGGTGAAGAAAAGCTGATCCTGCTGGCGCTCGCCACAGCGGAAGGCCGCCACGAGAAACACTGGCTGGACTTACTCGGCGAGCATGTTGGCCCCCCTAGGCGTTCCTCAAATCGCAACCAAGTATTGGGTTTTCTGGCCCGCCGTTTCGGCTCTGTATTTGTGCTTGCCCTAGCGCAGCGTTCGGAATCAAGATCACCCTACGCAAGCGATGCTGACGCCACTGATGCCATGGCAGCCGATGAGTCAATCCATGAAGAAGTAATTCGTGGGCTCTCCGCCAGGGGCCGCACCAGGCTCTCCGGTTCTTTTCGGGCTGCCGTTTTTGGCGCCAATGACGGGCTCGTTAGCAACCTGTCGCTGGTGGTGGGCATGGCGGCCACCGGAGTTGGCAGCCAAGTGGTGCTCTTTAGCGGTATTGCCGGTTTGTTGGCAGGGGCATTGTCCATGGGCGCGGGAGAATTTGTGTCCGTGCGTTCTCAGCGGGAAATGCTTGACGCGTCAGCGCCAACTCAGATCACCCTCACAGCAGCGTCATCGCTTGACCTGGAAAATAATGAACTTGTGCTTGTTTATTTAGCCAGGGGCATGACACGCGAAGCTGCCGAACACCGGGCTGCGGAACGCCTCAGCGAACTAGCCTGTGATTGTGATCCAAGCCTGTCCGCCTCCACCGAAAATGTTGAATCAGCACAGGAACTTCAGACTCTGGGTACGGCCTGGGGCGCGGCAAGTTCAAGTTTCTGCTTCTTTGCGTCAGGCGCTGTCATTCCCATCCTGCCGTTCGTATTCGGCATGACCGGCTTTGGCACCCTTGCCCTCGCCTGTGCTTTGGTGGGGTTGACGCTGCTGGGAACCGGCGCCATTGTGGGCCTACTTTCTGGTGCCTCACCGCTATGGCGCGGAATTCGACAACTAGCCATCGGAATGGGCGCCGCCGCAGCTACATATCTGCTGGGGATCCTCTTCGGTGGCTTAGTAGGCGCGTAGCGGTCCCCCACCCCCACGCTCGCTCACTCCACGTCGTGTTTTGGGCCACGCTCGCTCACTCCAAGTCGTGTTTTGCGCCACGCTCGCTCACTACGTGCGAGTTCGCTTCACCGAATGGGAGTTAACCAGCACTTCACAGGCTTCCTCCACAGACTCCACCACATGAACAAAGCAGTCCATAGCCCGGCCAGCTGCCAATGTCTTCAGAAGCGGCAACACTGGAACCTCCGCCTCCCAGTAGTGACGCCCAACTAACACCATAGGAGTCACTGCCTGCTCGGGAGCATAGTAGTTCTCGCAGGCATCCTGAAAGATCTCCTGCACGGTGCCGGCAGCTCCTGGCAGGAAAACTATTCCGCCACGGGAACGCTCAAGTAAGATCGCCTCGCGTAAGGCGTTGGTGAAATATTTGGCGATCTTCGTGGCGAACATGTTGGGTGGCTCGTGTCCGTAAAACCAGGTGGGGACCCCTAAAGTGTCAGCACCCTCCGGATACTCCTGACACACCCTGTACGCAGCCCGGGCCCACTCGGTGACCGACGGGCGGAAGCCGGGAACGGCTGCCAAGGTGAGAAGGGCACTTTCCAAGGTTCCGGCGTCGTACATGGAAAGATAGGCACCCAGATTAGCCGCCTCCATAGCACCGGGGCCGCCGCCAGTTGCCACAAGAAATCCTGCCTTACTCAGGGCGCGGCCCAGCCACGCCGCTTGGGCATATTGGGCGCTACCTCGCTTCGCCGCGTGGCCGCCCATGACACCCACAACAGGGACCAAGATCTGCCCCAAGAAATCATCAAGTGCGTCAGATATGGCGTGATCATGCATGGCGGTGGCCATCGAGGCATGCAGCCCGGGCGCGCGGCCAGTCTGCAGGGTCCATTGGTAGATGAGAGCATCTGGGACCGTCTCATACTGTGCGTGGGCAATACCTCTAAAGAGCTCCTCGCCCGTGTAAAGGTGCCCGCGGTAGGCGTTGAAAGGGACGTGCGGCAGCGTGGGGAAGATCAATGCACCTTGGCTGCGCAGCAAATCCTCAATGCCCGGATCGAAGCGGCAACCCATGAAAATAGCCCCCGCAGCGCACACAGTTGATAGCTCCACAGCCCGACCACGCAGATCTACGGACTGAACGTGCCAGCCGCGCATCGATTTCACGCCACCATCGATCAGCTGGTCAAATTCTCTCAGGTCTTCAATTTCAATGTCCCTGGCGCGGGGTGCAAGTGGTGAATTCACGCCTTTAGCCTAGTCTTGAAGTGATATTTCTTCTTCAACGCCGGCTCCGTATTGGGGCTGGCACCATTTTCAGGAGCACCCATGCAGGAGATCACCCCGGCCGATATCTTGGCCGCAGACCCGGATGTCCAAATCATCGACGTCCGCGAAGCCTCAGAACTAGCTACGGGAATGATCGAGGATGCTGTCCATATCCCTTCCGGTGAGATTCTCCAGCGAGTGGGGGAACTGGATAAGTCTCGACGCATCATTGCTGTTTGTCACGGAGGAGGACGCAGCGAAAAAGTTGCACAAGCACTGACAGCACGTGGGTACAACGCTGACACCCTTGGCGGTGGAATGACAGGCTGGGAGGCACAGGGCCTGCCAACGGTTCCAGAGCAGTAGCACCACCAAAGGGCAGAAAAAGCGCGGCTACACCACAAGAAATTCGTGATGTAGCCGCGCTTTTAGCGATGCAGAAGACTTACAGTGCCGCGTAAACTTCGCGCAGCAGTGTGGCTGTCTCGGACGGCGTCTTGCCAACCTTGACGCCGGCAGCCTCTAGGGCTTCCTTCTTGGCCTGCGCCGTGCCCGCGGAGCCGGAGACGATGGCGCCGGCGTGGCCCATGGTCTTGCCCTCGGGAGCGGTGAAGCCTGCAACGTAGCCAACAACAGGCTTGGTGACGTGAGCCTTGATGTATTCAGCGGCGCGCTCTTCAGCGTCGCCACCAATTTCACCGATCATGACGATGGCCTTGGTCTCCGGGTCTGCCTCAAATGCAGCCAGGGCGTCAATGTGCGTGGTGCCGATGACGGGGTCGCCACCGATGCCGATCGCTGAGGAGAAGCCCAGATCGCGCAGTTCGTACATCATCTGGTAGGTCAGGGTACCGGACTTGGAAACCAAGCCGATGGGGCCCTTCTGAGTGATGTTGTTTGGCGTGATGCCAACCAGTGCTTCACCGGGAGTGATGATGCCGGGGCAGTTGGGCCCAATGATGCGGGTGATCTGGTTGCCGTTCGCATCAACCTTGGACTGAGCCAATGCCCAGAACTCGGCTGAGTCCTGAACCGGCACGCCTTCGGTGATAACAACAACCAGGGGCACGCCAGCTTCGATGGCTTCAACCACAGCGTCCTTGGTGAATGCCGGGGGCACAAACACGATGGAAACATCTGCGCCGGTCTTGGCGACAGCTTCGGTCACGGTGCCGTAAACGGGCAGTTCAACATCACCGTGGGTAACCGTGGTGCCGGCCTTGCGTGCGTTCACGCCACCAACAACCTGGGTACCAGCCTTGAGCATCAGGGCGGTGTGCTTGGTGCCTTCGCCGCCGGTGATGCCCTGGACGATGACCTTAGAGTCCTTGTTCAAGAAAATAGACATGTGTTTTCTAAACCTCTACTTTGCAGCGTGGGCGAGTTCGGCAGCCTTATCGGCGCCCTCGTCCATCGTGGCGGCCAGGGTGACCAACGGGTGGTTGGCTTCGTTGAGGATGCGGCGGCCCTCTTCAACGTTGTTGCCGTCGAGACGGACTACCAGCGGCTTGTTGGCAGCTGAGCCCAGCTCGGCCAGTGCGCCAACAATGCCCTTGGCAACAGCGTCACAGGCGGTGATTCCACCGAAGACGTTGACGAAAACGCTCTTCACCTGAGGGTCGTTGAGGATGACGTCCAAACCAGCGGCCATGACCTCTGCGGATGCTCCACCGCCAATGTCCAGGAAGTTGGCGGGCTTGACGCCGCCATGCTTTTCGCCAGCGTAGGCAACAACATCCAGCGTGGACATAACCAGGCCGGCACCGTTGCCGATAACTCCAACTTCGCCGTCGAGCTTGACGTAGTTCAAGCCGGCAGCCTTAGCCTTGGCTTCCAAAGGATTTGCAGCGGCTGCATCCTCTAGCTCAGCGTGGTGCGGGTTGCGGAATTCGGCGTTCTCATCGATGGAGACCTTGCCGTCCAGCGCAACGATGTCCCCTGCTCCGGTGAGAACCAGCGGGTTAACTTCAACCAACGTGGCGTCTTCTTTCTTGAAGACGTCCCACAGCTTGATGATGGCTGCCGCAACCTTCGGCGCCAATTCGGCCTTGAAGCCTGCTGCTGCCACAATCTCATCGGCCTTGGCGGCGTCGATGCCCACAGCGGGGTCAACAGCAACGCGAGCCAGGGCTTCCGGACGTTCCACGGCCAAGACCTCGATCTCCACGCCGCCTTCCACCGAGCACATGGCCAGGTAGTTGCGGTTGGCGCGGTCCAACAGAACTGAGAAGTAGAACTCCTCAGCGATGTCGGCACCTTGAGCGATCATGACCGTATTAACGGTGTGACCTTTGATGTCCATGCCAAGAATGGCGGAGGCGTACTCAAACGCTTCGTCAGCGTTTTTAGCAACCTTCACGCCGCCGGCCTTGCCGCGGCCACCGACCTTTACCTGTGCCTTGACGACTGTGACGCCGCCAATTTTCTCGGCTGCTGCCTTTGCTTCTTCAGGGGTGTGCGCCACGATGCCGGCCAACACGGGAACGCCGTGAGCCTCAAACATGTCGCGCGCCTGGTATTCAAACAGGTCCACGGATTTGTGTCCTTCTACGTCGAAGTAGTGATTTTGAGGGGCGTTGACCCCTTTCACACATTACCGCGTAGTTGGTAAAGCACATACTTCACTCATGCGCCACCACCAGAATTGGTTATTCAGCTCACAATGGAGCCCGTTCAGCGCACGACGGCGTGACCCGGCTCGCATACAGGGGCACCGTTCGCTGGGCTCACGTTATTTCATGCTGGAGGCGCTTGTGGTGGGGGTGGGGCTCTGCTCTGTCTTTTTCTCCGGGCTGAACAGTTCATACTTACCGGGGGAAATGAAAAACCCGGTTCCATTGGCCAAGTTTGCGCACGCAACGCCATCATCCATGGGCGCGCAGCGGTACCCTTGCTCATCCATGGCCAGTCCCGGCGCCAGCACCGGGATGCTGCCCATCTCTTGATTCACTGTTCCATCAGCACCAAAGGCGGCTTCAACGGCTGTGACACCTGCTCGGCAACCACCGTAAGTGGCCTTGTCCGGATACAGCACGGCCGTACCACCAAGCAATCCAACGTTGGTTCCGGCGCAGGATTCATGGTCATCCGCGGCTTGTATCTGCGGGTAAGTAACCATTTGGCAGTTCACCACAGGAATTATGGGTGCAGCGTCATTGGCCTTGTCACTAAAGTTGTTTGGTTCCCAGGGTTGATTTAGGTTGCCCGCTTTGGCTGAGGTGAAAACACAGGCGATGTTCCGTGTATCGGTGATGAACTGTGGCAGTTCGGCGGGGGTATCCTCCTCACCTGGCTGGCCAACCGGTGTGGCTTTGAGCCGGTCCAGGTATGTTTGTGCTGCCGTGGAGCTGTGGGTGGCGGTGGGTTCCCCGTTCCCCACAGGCACTGTTATACAGCCAGAGAGTACTAGGGTTGCCGCCACCGCAGTCATCAAGGCAGCAACAATCCGTGCGTGTGCACCCATGGCCCTATCCATCCACCTTGACCACGGGCGCGTAACGCAGCAGCAGGCGTTTTTCGCCAATTTCAAAGCGCACTTTTGCCACCGACTTATCTCCGGCGCCGCTGACTTCTAACACTGTGCCGTTACCAAAGCTTGTGTGATTGACCTTGTCGCCAACGCTGACTGAAACGACTTCTTTTTGCGGCTGTACACGTCCGGCAGCGGTCCTGGCCGAAATACTTGGCGGCAACACTCCTGAATCACGCCCACCAACTGCCGACCCGGCACCCCAGGATGACCCCGAATACCGGCTACTGCCAAAGTTCCCGGCAAGGGGGGCCGCACGTGTGGTGCCTTCACGTTTCCACTGAATAAGTTCGGCCGGAACTTCATCAATAAACTGGCTGGCCGGGTTGTACTGACTTTGACCCCACAAACTACGCATTTCCGAGCGGGTCAGGTAGAGCCGTTTGCGCGCTCGAGTCAGGCCCACGTAAGCCAAACGCCTTTCCTCGGCAAGTTCCTTTGGATCCGTGGCGGAGCGTGCATGGGGGAACAAACCATGTTCCATTCCGGTCAGAAATACCACCGGAAACTCAAGGCCCTTGGCCGTGTGCAGCGTCATCAAGGTCACCACTCCGAGCCGTTTGGCCTCGGCAACAGCCGCTGCGGCCTCGGCTTCGGAGCCGCCAGGAGCGTCAGGAATCTGGTCAGCGTCAGCAACCAAGGAGACCTGCTCGAGGAACTCACCCAGGGTCCCTTCTGGATTTTCCTGCCCAAATTCACGCACGACGGCGAGAAGTTCGGCCAGGTTCTCCACGCGTGACTCATCTTGTGGATCGGTGCTGTTACGCAACGCAACGAGGTAGCCGGTTTGTTCAAGGACCGCCTCAAGCGCGGTGGCGGGGGTGGCTGTTGCCGCCACTTCACCAAGATCCGCCATCATTTTTGCGAAGACGTTCACAGCGTTCAGTGACCGTGAAGCGATGCCGGGGGCTTCCTGCGCCCGTACCAGCGCGGCCGAGAAGGAGATCCGCTCCCGCTCCGCCAGTGCTGCAACAGCGCCTTCTGCACGGTCACCGATCCCCCGCTTGGGTTCGTTGAGAATTCGGCGCAGGTTCACGTCGTCGTCCGGGTTTACCAGCGCGCGAAGATAGGCCAGTGCATCCTTGATCTCCTTACGCTCATAGAAACGAGTTCCGCCCACAACACGGTAGGGCAGCCCAACCCGAACCAGAATGTCCTCAATGGCACGGGACTGCGCGTTGGTGCGGTAGAAGATGGCGACATCGCCTGGACGGACATCGGTTTCGTCCTGGAGCCTGTCGATTTCCTTGGCGATGAATCTGGCTTCCTCATGCTCGGATTCGGCCACGTAGCCGATGATCTTTTCGCCATCACCCTCAGCGGTCCACAACCGTTTTTCCCGGCGGTTGGGGTTGCGGGAGATCACTGCATTGGCGGCGCTGAGAATGTTCTGTGTGGAGCGGTAATTTTGTTCCAACTTGATGGTGTCCGCGCTGGGATAATCCTGCTCAAATTCCACAATGTTGCGGATGTCTGCGCCACGGAATGCATAGATGGACTGATCGGAATCGCCTACAACGGTCAATTCTGCGGGGGCTACGCTGGCTGGATCAGCCATGTCAGCGCCAGCATCTGTTCCCACTATTTCCCGGACAAGTGCATATTGGGCGTGGTTGGTGTCCTGGTACTCGTCAACCAAAACATGCCGGAAACGGCGCCTGTAATAATCCGCCACCCCGGGAAATGCCCGGAACATATACACGGTTTGGGCAATAAGGTCATCAAAGTCCATGGCGTTAGCCTGGCGCAGACGTTGAGTGTACCCCTTATAGACCTCGGCAACGGCGGCGGCGAAGGGTTCGTTGAAATTGGTGTTGAGCGAATTCTCTTCATCATCTATGAGCTCATTTTTCAACGCCGAAATTTTGTGCATGATGGCCTTGGGCGCAAACTTCTTCGGGTCCAGGTCCAGCCCCTTGGACACCAGCGTAATGAGCCGCAAAGAATCGGCGGAGTCGTAGATGGAGAAGTTGGAATTATGTCCAATGGTTTTGGCTTCGCGGCGCAAAATTCGCACACAGGACGAGTGGAACGTTGAAATCCACATACTTTTGGCCGCATCACCAATGAGCGCCTCGATGCGCTCACGCATCTCCGCAGCAGCCTTGTTCGTGAAAGTGATCGCCAGAATTTGGCCAGGATGCGCCTGCCCGGTAGCTAACAGGTAGGCGATCCGGTGGCTGAGGACCCGGGTTTTGCCCGAGCCGGCACCCGCCACAATCAGCAGCGGGGCACCAGTATGCACAACGGCCGCTTCCTGCTGCGGGTTCATCCCCTCCAGTAATTCAGCGGGATCCGGCCAGCGCCGGGCCGAGCTGATCCCCTGCTCTCTGGCAGATGCTCGCAATTGCTGATCTTGGCCATCGGCAAGAACGGGGCTCTCGCCACTAAATTCGGGCGCGTCAGCCCCGGGATCGTCCTGGTCAAAGGCCTGCCACGCAGGCAGTCCGGCTCCCGGGCTGAGCTTTGGTTTGGACTTTTCGGGGTAAGGGTCAAACAACATATCCATGGTGCCATCCAGTGTAGTTCGCCCCACTGACAAAGCCCGACAGGGTCCCGCACCGCCCGTTGAGGTTGGAGATAATGACGTCCGTGAGGAACGAGCGGACGTCATTATCTCCAACCTCAACGGGCAAATCGGGTAAGACTGGTCCGTATTTAGGCGGGCAGCACGCCGAGTTCAAGGGCCACTTTGAGCTGCGCCACAGCACCGGAGGGTCCGGCAACGTACCAGTGAAGACCATTGACGTGCACGACGGCGGTGTCCCCGCCCGCCGCTTCAACGATCCCTTTGCCTGGCAGCCAGTCCCATGACGGGCAACTGTGTTGAAACCACACGCCCAATTCGCCCTGCGCCACCCGCGCCAGATCGCAGGAGCCGGACCCCAGCATGCGCAGGGTGGCCGGCAGTTGCGCTGCGCTCTTCCACGGCACAGACGCACGGGGCTCGGCAAGCCAGCCAGGATGGATGTAGCTTCCGGCAGAAAGCTCACCCAGCTCTTGACGGGTATCAACATGAATTGGTTGGCCGTTCAGCGTGGCGGGCTGGGTGGTTCCGCCCAGCCACAGTTTGTCCTCGTCCAGCTGGTAGACGGCTCCCAGGAGTACCTCAGCGGTGGTGAGCCTATCCGTCGTCGTGCCTAAAGTAGATATCCCTAAATCAGGGGAAGGCCCAGTCAACGCCAAGGCTGCGCACCAATAAGTGGAGCCGCTGGCAAAGTTGTAGGTGCCATCCACGGGGTCGATCACCCAGCAGCGTCCTGAGGTGCCGCGATAGCCGGCACCTTCTTCACCCAGGATGGAATCACCCGGCCGGGCTTGTCGCAATTCTTCGAAGATGTACTTTTCAGCGGCAAGATCCGCGGCTGTCACAAAGTCCGCTGTATTTGTTTTTACCTGGCTACCGGCGTTCAAGGCGCCAAGGCCCTGGGCACGGATCAACTGGGCCACTTCGCCGGCATGGCGCAGCAGCTTCGCCGCCAATTCGCTGTCACTGGGCGCGGAGCCCTTATCTATTGCCATGGGACCAGCCTAATCTGCGCGATAATGGTTCCATGGCTAAAACTCCCGCGCAGCGTGCCGCAAAACATGGCAAGGCTGCAACGCCGCCCAGCACTCCCGTTGTCAATGCAAGCACCGAACGTTCCCCACAGAAGGCCCAAGGCAATGCGAACCTCATTCTCATTGCCGGTTCTGTGGCCAGCCTGTTCCTGTTCTGGTATTTTCATCTGCTGACACTAAACCAAATGAGCGATCTGGCTGGGGGTTTGGCCATGCCTGATTCCATGGTTTTCGGCTTTAATGTGAGCCACGTTGAGGCCTTGCGTGCCGCGATGAATTCCGATGCCTTAGGCCAGCTCCAGTTTGTCCACAAGACCGCTGGAATGTTGTTTCCGTTGGTGTTTGGTTTGGTTGCTATGACCATGATCGCCATGAATGTTGCCAAAAAATCTCTGCGTCGGGTGCTGTGGACGCTCCCGATTCTGTTTGCAGTGGTTCAATTGTGGGCCAATATTGTCATCGATAACATGCTTGGTGCCGAAGTGTTGGAAGCCGGTTCCGTCTCACTGGCTTCTGCACTTGTGGTAGCTAGTTGGACGTTTTTAGTGCTGACACTGGCCGGAATAGGCGTGGCCCTGTTTATGGGCCGCAAACCAAAACCCGCTGCTGTGCGCCAATAGCGCGCCTGCCTCCTGGCACCCATTTTTTCCTTGCCTGCCAGTTCCGCTAAGCTGGTTGACGCGCCTCTGTAGTCCAATGGATAAGACAGCCCTCTCCTAAAGGGCAGATCCGGGTTCGATCCCCGGCGGGGGCACTTTTCATGCCCGCATTTAGCAGGTGGGCTAAGCTACATGCACTCCCACGTCCGCGGTTGCCGTTTCTTTGGCATACGCGAGCTGGCATTCTTCAGTTATGAACAGTAAGGATGGGCCAATGACTTCAAGTACGGGCCCGGTTCCACCCGCTGCCAGTTCCCCGCACAGCACGGTTGGCCGCGGAGTGCTCGTTTCCTTGATCGCTTCAGTGCTTTTCGCCGTCATTTTCCTGCTGGCCGGTCTGCTGCCTGGTTGGGGTGCGGAGGAGATCTTTGGTTGGCGGGTAGTCCTGACGCTGCTCACGCTCTCTTGTATTCTCCCGTTTCTTGCATGGTGGCGGGCCGAGGTCACAGCATTGGCGATGCGCCTACGACGCCGGCCAACTCTTCTTTTGTTAGGGGTACTGGCGGCCGGGTTAGTGGGCGTTCAGCTGTGGCTGTTCATGTGGGCGCCCCTGAACAACATGGCGCTGTCAGTGTCCTTTGGCTATTTTCTGTTGCCACTGACCATGGTGTTGGCCGGTCGGTTATTTTTTGCGGAAAGACTGAGCCCGCTGCGAAAGTTCGCTGTTGGCGCTGCGGCGTTGGGCGTGGCTCATGAAGCCTTCTCTGCAGGCGGATTGACCTGGCCCACTCTTATTGTGTGCCTGGGCTATCCGGTCTATTTCGTGTTACGGCGTAAGGCTGGCTTCGACAATTTGGCAGCTTTTTTTGGCGAACTCATTGTTCTGCTGCCGTTGGGCATCTACTTCATTATTGCGGGGCCACACGGGCTGGGCGCCGGCTCCACTTTGAGCACTGACGGGCTCTGGGCGGCTTGGTCAATCGGTGTGCTGGGCGGACTTGCCATGGCTGTGTATTTGTTAGCCAGTAAATGGCTGCCGCTATCCCTGTTTGGGCTCCTGAGCTATGTGGAACCAGTGCTGCTGGTGGGGGTTTCAGTCCTCTTGGGAGAAATTTTGGGCTGGTCTGCCCTTCTGACATATGGCCCGATCCTGCTGGCATTGTTATTCCTTGGCCTGGACAGCCGCCGCGGCGCACCGCGGTAGAGCTCTCAGGCATAAGCGCCTGAGAGAATGAGGCATGGCCATCACTAAAACTATTGTTCTGTTCATCTTGGCTGCGGTCACTGAAATTGGTGGCGCATGGCTGGTCTGGCAGGCAGTGCGTGAAGACAAGGCCTGGTGGTGGGCGGCTCTGGGCGTGGTAGCACTTGGTGCGTACGGTTTCATCGCGGCACTTCAACCAGAGGCTAACTTCGGCCGGGTGCTGGCAGCCTACGGTGGGGTCTTCATTGCCGGATCGTTGATCTGGGCCATGATCTTCGATAAATTCATACCCGACCGCTGGGACATTATTGGCGCACTCATCGCCATCGGTGGTGTCGGCATTATCATGTTTGCACCACGGCCGGCCTAGTACGTAAAAGTGCGGATCAACAACGTGAAAAATATTCTCCACGTGTCAGCCGTCTGTCTATACGATCACGCTGGACGGCTCCTGACAGTACGTAAATCGGGCACCACAAAGTTCATGCATCCCGGCGGAAAGCCTGAGCCCGGTGAAAGCGCGGCCCAGGCTGGGTCCCGTGAAGTAGCTGAAGAAGTGGGCATCGAAATTCCTGCAGCCACGTTGGAACTTCTTGGCATCTGGAGCGGCACAGCTGCCAATGAATCCAACACTGACATTGTGGCCACGGTATTTACAGCCCCCGGCAGCTGGGACGCCGCCTCAATACACCCCTCGGCAGAAATAGCTGAGCTGCGCTGGCTGGACTTGGCGCACCTCAAAGAGGTACACGATCTTGCCCCGCTTCTAACGCAATACGTGTTGCCGATACTTACCGGCCGCGAACAGCACCCCTAATCAGGCACGGTCAGCCCGCCCGCTCCGTTACCTCACGCGCGGCTCAGCGGTAATCGCTAGCCGTCTTCAGGCACCGCCGCATCGGCAACGGCCGCTACGGCTTGAGAGAACTGGGTGTCATGAAGTTCGGCATACCGTCCACCTCGACCAATCAGCTCGTCATGGGTGCCGCGTTCAACAATGCGTCCGGCTTCCAACACCAAAATGACATCGGCGCTGCGGATAGTGGAAAGCCTGTGCGCAATGACAAGGGCAGTACGCCCTTCCAGCGCTTCACCAAGGGCCGCCTGCACGGCCGCCTCGTTCGTGGAGTCCAACGCTGCCGTGGCCTCATCCAAAATCACTACGGCAGGCTGCACAAGAAGTAGACGTGCAATGGTCAGCCGCTGACGTTCACCACCGGAAAGTCGGTACCCGCGCTCCCCCACAACCGTGTCAAGACCGTCAGGCAACGACTTGGCGAAGTCTTCCAATCGGGCCCGGTGCAGCACATCCCAAATCTGCGCATCAGTGGCGTTTGGTTGAGCCAATCTCAGGTTGGAGCGGATCGACTCGTGGAACAAGTGTCCGTCCTGGGTCACCATGCCCACCCCTGCCCGGAGACCATCGAAGGACAGATCCCGCACGTCCACGCCACCAAGCGTCACAGAGCCTGAATCGACGTCGTACAACCGCGAAAGTAGCTGGGCGATGGTAGATTTTCCCGCTCCTGAAGAACCCACAAGGGCAATGGTTTGGCCCGGTTCGGCGCGGAAGGAAATCCCGTGCAAAACATCCTCACCGCCGCGAGTGTCCAACGTGGCCACGTCCTCCAGAGACGCCAGGGAAACCTTGTCCGCAGATGGGTAGGCAAAGCGCACATCGTGGAATTCAAGGCCTACAGGTCCAGACGGCAGGGCAATGGTCTTGGACTTTTCGGCGATCAAAGGCTTCAAATCCAGGATCTCAAAGACCCGATCGAAGCTCACCAGCGCGCTCATGATGTCCACGCGGGCATTGGCCAGGGCGGTGAGCGGAGCGTAAAGGCGGGTCAACAGCAATGCCAGTACCACCACGTCGCCCGGGCTCAGTGTGCCGCCGATTGCTAGCGCGCCACCGAGGCCGTAGACGAGCGCCAGTGCCAGTGAGGAAACCAGCATCAGCGCCGTGAAGAACACAAACTGCAAGATGGCCGTGCGCACGCCAATCTCGCGGACCCTGTTAGCGCGTGAGGCAAACTCACGAGATTCCTCAGCAGGACGGCCAAACAATTTCACCAACGTGGCGCCCGGAGCGGAGAAACGCTCAGTCATCTGGGTGCTCATGTCCGCGTTCAAATCTGCTGCTTCCCGACGCAGCCCAGCCAACCGCGAGCCAAATCGGCGCGCCGGCATGAGGAAGATCGGCAGTAGCACCAGGGCCAGGACAGTCACCAGCCATGACGTGTTCAGCATGACAATCAACGTCAAAATCAGCTGGACCGAGTTGGAGACAATGCCTGAGAGCGTCCCACTAAAGGCCTGCTGGGCGCCGATGACATCGCTGTTGAGACGGCTGACAAGTGCACCTGTGCGGGTTCGGGTGAAAAATGCAATAGGCATCCGCTGTACGTGGTCAAAGACCGCCGTGCGCAAATCCAAAATGACGCCTTCGCCCAAATTCGCTGAGATCCATCGGATCACCAGCGAGAGCCCGGCGTCCAAGACGGCCACGATGGCTATCAGGACTGCCAGTTTCACCACCACATCAATAGCAGTTTTCGCCTCGATGGCATCAATAACCCGCCCCGCCAGCACCGGGGTGGCCACGGCCAGCGCAGCAGAAATCACCGACAGCACCACGAAGATCAGGAGTTTGCGGCTGTAGGGCTTGGCAAAGAGAACTGTCCGACGCAAGGTGTCTTTGGAAATTCCGCCGTTGGACTTGTCCGAGCGCATGGTGCTCCAAAGTGAGCTCCACGCAGCGCCTTCCATACTCATGCGTGTGTTCCTTAATAGTTAAGAGGGCAAGGTACAAGCTTAAACCCCTGACACAGCCAAAGAAATTCCCGGCCCTTGATTCCGCTGCGGGCGCGCGTTGGAGACTTCCTAAACAGAGAATAGAGCTTGCCTGGCAAGCGACTCCTAGGCCACCATAGAAGCGTGAGTCAACTCACCCGCTTCATAAATGAGTAACAATGGGAAATATTCCCTCTTGGTTTGAGGTTTCCCAGTGATAGCGTCCATTTATGGGCCAACCGCGACCCAACAACTTCGCGGCCTCATGGGCCTTTCATATTGAACAATCCTGAATGGTCCTGAACAGCAAAGGAACACACACCTATGAATCGTCGCAGCATTGGACTCGTTGGCCTGCTAGCCGCCACCTCTTTGGTCCTCGCCGCGTGCGGTGGCACTAGTGGCGGCGCGGACAGCGGCGCGGACAGCGGCGCGGACACGTCCCTGAGTAGCGTCAAAGATGCTGGCACGATCGTTTTTGCCACAGAGGGAACGTACAAGCCGTTCAGCTTCCACGAAGGCGGCGCTGGGGCCCTGACCGGCTACGACGTGGATGTTGCCACTGCGGTAGCCAAAAAGCTGGGTGTGGAAGCAAAATTTGAGGAAACTCAATTTGAATCCATCTTTGCCGGGCTTGAAGCCGGTCGTTTTGACGCAGTCGCCAATCAGGTCACAATCGATCCCAAGCGTCAGGAGAAGTACAGCTTTTCCACCCCGTACACTATCTCCCAGGGCGTCATTGTCACCAAGGACAGCAACACCGACATCTCCTCCTTTGATGATCTCAAAGGTAGAACAACAGCTCAGTCGCTATCAAGCAACTGGTACACGCTAGCCACCGAAAGTGGAGCCAACGTGGAGTCCGTCGAGGGGTGGGCGCAGTCCGTCTCATTGTTGAAGGATGGTCGCGTGGACGCGATCGTCAATGACAAGCTCACATTCTTAGACTACGAGGTCACCACGCCCAACTCCGGTCTAAAGATTGCCGCCACCACCAAGGAATCCTCCGAATCCGCTTTCGCCTTCCGCAAGGGCTCCACAGCCCTGACCGACGCGGTGGATACGGCCATCGCCGAGCTCAAGTCCGACGGTTCATTGGCGAAACTCAGCGAAAAGTACTTTGGCCAAGATGTCAGCCAGTAGCCCCGCCCTGAAGCGGGAGGCCCGCCATGGACTTTGATCTGTTTTGGAGTTCCCTTGGCCCCCTGCTGTTGGGAGCCATTCAAGGCACCATCCCACTGGCCCTGGCCTCCTTCGCGCTGGGGTTGGTGATAGCCCTTGTCATCGCGATCATGCGCATCAGCCCTAACAAGTTGGCCAACACGGTGGGACGGGTATACATCTCGCTTGTCCGCGGAACTCCACTGCTGGTCCAGCTATTCGTGATCTTCTACGGCCTGCCGGCCATTGGGGTGAAGATTGACCCCTGGCCCAGTGCGATTATCGCCTTCTCGCTAAATGTGGGTGGTTATGCCGCAGAAATTATTCGGGCCGCCATCCTCTCGGTACCTCGCGGCCAGTGGGAAGCCGGGCACATGATTGGCATGACCCGCAATCAAGCCTTGCTGCGGATTATCCTTCCCCAAGCCGCCCGTGTTTCCGTCCCACCGCTGTCCAACACCTTCATTTCGCTGGTTAAGGACACCTCCCTGGCCTCACTAATCCTTGTGACCGAGTTGTTCCGAGTTGCCCAGCAAGTGGCGGCTTTCAGCAGGGAATTCATGCTGCTCTATCTTGAAGCGGCACTCATTTACTGGGTCATCTGCCTTGTTCTTTCAACGGCCCAGACCAGTGTGGAAAAGAGGTTGGACCGCTATGTCGCCCACTGATATGCCACCCACTGGCATCTCCGCCGCCGGCCCTGTGCTTGCCGTGCGCGGCCTCAGCAAGTCCTTCGGCACCAACCAAGTGCTCCGTGGCATCGATTTGGAGGTACCGCGCGGGAAGGTGGTGGCCCTGATTGGCCCATCCGGTTCAGGCAAGACCACCATTCTGCGGTCCCTGAACGGACTAGAAATCCCCGACGCCGGAACCGTCACCGTGGGAGCGCGGGACACACCAGCTACAAGCCGCCAAGGCGCAGAAAAACCGTTGAGCGTTGACTTTGGCGGAACTGCACCGTCCAAGAAGGAGCGGGCCAGGGCGCTGTCCGCCCTGCGCGACCGCAGCGCCATGGTGTTCCAGCAATACAACCTTTTCCCTCATATGACAGTGCTGGAAAATGTCATTGAGGGTCCAGTTCAGGTGCAAAAGCGGCCCCGTGCCGAGGCCGTGGCGGAGGCGGAGTCGTTGCTGGCGCGAGTGGGGATGCTGGAGAAGAAGGACGCCCACCCCTTTGAGCTATCTGGCGGACAGCAGCAACGCGTTGGTATTGTTCGGGCGCTGGCCTTGAGGCCGCAGCTGTTGCTCTTCGACGAGCCAACCTCTTCGCTGGACCCAGAGTTGGTTGACGAGGTTTTGGCTGTCATCCAGGAACTAGCCGAGGAAGGTTGGACCATGGTGATAGTTACCCATGAGTTGGCCTTCGCCCGTCAAACAGCCGACGAGGTGGTCTTTATGGACGGCGGCGTTGTGGTTGAACGAGGACCGGCCAGCCAGGTACTGCGCAACCCGAAAGAAGAACGCACGCAGGCGTTTGTCCGGCGACTCCTGCACGAAACCTAACCCGCCCCTGCCGAGGTTGGAGATAACAACACCTCGCCCCCGCCGACGTTGGAGATAAACCTCAACGGAGGGTTCGGGTTTATCTCCAACCTCGGCGGGGGAAGGGGAGCGGGGCTGGGCAGGGAATGGGCAGCTCACCCCATCGCTATCAAAGCGGCGGTGGCGTAGCTTGGTACAAAGTTGATTCATTTCCAGTCCAACCTGCAGCAGGGGAATTTCATGACCAACCCAGCCACACCTCGCCCAATCGTTTTGCGCCGTGTCCAGCTCAGTACCGCCGCATGGCAGCTCCTCTGCGAATCAACCAGCACCACGCTTGGGTTGGAGACCCCAGCGAGCGCACAAGCCCCTGATGCTCCTAACACCCCAGCTGAACTTAGTACAGAAGCCGCAGCGGCTGCGTGGGATGAGCTAAATGCGCTTGACATGTCCCCGGCACCAGGTGAGGTCAAACGTCAGTGGACGGGCGCCGTCGCACTTCTTCTCACTGCGCCGATTACTATCACTGCCCGAGCAAGCTACCAGGGAGTCAGTACAACCAGTGTTCTTGGTTTGCGCGCCGGGCGCGGTCTGGCCGCCCACCAACGGCATCTATCCGAAAGCGGGGAGAAGGGCACAGTCATAACCGGCAGCGAAGACAGCATGGAAATCACGCTCTTCGACGAAGAGAACGTATGGGGTGCGGCGGCGCGTCTTCTGCCGCCCCTTAAGGTGATCCAGGCGGGCGCGAAGGCGGCGCCCTTGAACTCGGAGCCGACGCTGGTGGTGGGCCCGGACAGTGATCCTGGCGCATTGCCACAAGCGGCCGCCGCCCTAATCAATGACGAGGACGCCAACGTCACTCTCAGCGTTGTCACGGCAAAGGAAGGGCTGCCCTCTCGGATCTGGGCTGGTATGTGGACGGTCAAGGACGAGCAGCTCTTTTCAGTGACAAGCGGCACCGAAGCCGCTCCTGAATTACGTCTGACCGAAGTTCCAGCCGGACACATTGCCAATGAACTTCTCTTCGCCGTGGTGGGCGCACATGACGCCCTGACAGCGGCAGCAAATGCCCCAACAGGGACGGATAAGAGACAATGAGCGCCGGAATGTACGGACTTGACCCGCAAGACTGCCACGATCTGGCGAAGCTCCTGAAAAATTCGGCACACCAGCTGGAGCGCACCGGGGCTCAGCTAAACCAGACTGTCACCCGCACTGGTTGGCAGGGACCTGACAGCCAACGGTTCCGATCACAATGGCCGGGGAACCGCACCCGTTTGAATCAAACCGCCAAGGACCTGGAAGACATTGCAACAGTGGTGCTTCGCGAGATTGCTGAGCAGGAACGAGCTAGCTCCGTCAATGCTGGTGGCGGGAGTCTCTGGGACGGCCTGGTCGATGCCGGCAAGGGCTTATGGGACGATTTCACGGACGGGGTCGGTAGCGCAATAGACACTGTTGGGGACGGTTTGGGCTGGTTGGGTGCTCATGCTGAGGGCAACTTCACCCAGGCCACGGGCACCTTCCTGACCAACCTGAACCACCTTGGCAATATGGGTCTTGATATTTTCTCAGGTAATCCCCCGTCAGTGTCCGGGCTGTTTGCCCAGATTGTTCTGACCGGCGGCTCCGGAGCCAATTCGCTCTTCGTGCAAAGCACTGGCGGGCTCCTGAACATGCACCTTTTCGATGACGGATCGCCCTTAGTTGGCGACCCTCAAGACATCCCGCAGAGTTCCAAGAACCCCCTGCAAATGCCAACCTCCGTTGCCTCCATTTTTGGAAGCGTTGAAGACGCCTACGCCATGGCTGATGTTCCTGGGACCGAGGACGGCGACATCCGAATCATCAGCGTAAAACAAGATGACGATTCGGTTGCCTACATTGTTAACATTCCAGGAACGGAACAATGGGGTCCTACCGGCAGTGGTCAGGCGCGGGACCTCACCAGTAACTTGATGCTGGTGGCCGGCCAATCAACCACAGCGCAGCAGGACATTGTCCTTGCCATGGAACGGGCTGGTATTCCCGCGGGGGCACCCGTCATGCTGGCCGGTCACAGTCAGGGCGGCATGTTGGCCGCCCAATTGGGATCAGATCAAGAATTTTTAGCCCAATACAACGTCACCAACATCATGACCGTTGGGTCTCCGATCGACACCTCCTCCATTGATCCCGGGATCAATGTGCTCGCAGCCGCACATGAGGGCGATCTGGTGCCTAAACTTGATTTGGGTGGAGTAGATACGCATCTGTCCATGCCCGGCACCCCCTCCAACACCACAGTTGTCACCATGGATGATCCACCCCGAGACACTTTGGGTAATATTTTGCATTACACGCCTTCACCACTGGGGAACTCGGTTCAAAGCATCAGAGACGTCATCAATAACCACGCCACGGAAAACTACGTTTCTGATTTGAAGAACACGTCCAAATATCCTGAGCTGGCCGTCTACGAGCAAGACCCCTCAATGGCACCATTCCTCAGCGACGATCCTGAGCGAGTCACTGGTGTGGATATCCCCGTTGGCCGAAAGTAACTAGGAGTGTTTATGAAGACAGGCAGATTTAGTAGGGTTCTACTCATGGGACTTATTGCTGCACTCTTAGCCAGCTGCAGCACAGGGGCATCATTCGTCAAAGACATGGATGCTTCCCTGAGCCAGGTGGGCGACGTTGTTTCCGCACAAACGCAATACAACAACAGTGCAGGAATGAGCACTCGCATCAACGTACGCATCACTGCATCCACCCGCGCTGATCTGAATACTGTGCTGGAAGACTCCCTGCGAGCCTTCGCCAAGGCCTCCGGAAAGACCAAGGGAAACATCTCGGTGGCTTACTACGTTTTCCCCGAAGGTGCCGAAGAGGAAGGCATCCGGCCGGACAAAGTGGGTTTGGCCATCACCCCCACAGTGGATGAAATCCGCGAATATGCTAGGTCGAGCCGCTAGCCCACCCGTCCTGGATGTGTGTACACATTCATGGTGCTCCCGCGGCTGAACCCCACAAGGGTTACCCCGGAGCTACGTGCCAGCTCAACAGCCAGGGACGACGGCGCACTCACGGCCGCGAGCATCGGAACCCCTGCCATCGCGGCCTTCTGAACGAGCTCAAACGAGGCTCTCCCCGACACCTGCAGAATACTTCTAGATAACGGCAAAGTCCGTTCCCGGAACGCCGCCCCCACAACCTTGTCAACTGCGTTATGCCGTCCCACATCTTCGCGCACTATCAACAGTTCACCCTCTGGAGAAAACAAGCCGGCTGCGTGAACTCCCCCTGTTTTTTCAAACAACTTCTGCTGTTCGCGGAGAGTGTCAGGCAGCCCGGCCAGCACCGACGCCTGCGTCAATGGCGCATTGACGTCACGGCAAATGCCGAAGTGCGAAGATTTCACCACTCCGTCAATGGAGGCCGTACCGCAAATTCCGCAGGCGCTGGTGGTTGTGACGTGCCGCCGTGCTACCTCCAGGGGCAAGGCCACATCAGGGCGCAGCTGCGCCTCAACCACATTGAATGTTTGCACTCCGTTTTCATCCTCGCCAGCACAAAACCGCAGTGAAATCAGTTGCTCGGGCTCAAAGATGAGGCCTTCGGAGATAAGGAAACCTGCTACGAGGTCAAAATCGTCACCAGGGGTACGCATTGTCACAGTGAAGGATTCATGCCCCAACCGGATTTCCAGAGGCTCTTCTGCGGCCAGCGCTTCCTCCCGCACAACCCTCCTGCCATCAGTGATATCAATCTTTGTTGCCTTGACCCGTTGGATCAGCCGTCCCATGAAGTCCTCCAAAAAATATTGCGTCTAAGATCAGACTAGATCCTCCACGGCGAAGGGACCCCCTCATGGCTGGCACAGCGCCGGAAGAAAACATTGATGAGCAAAAGCTCACCATTGGCAATGTACGCAAAAAAGCTGTCGGTATCCCCGGCATCATGCACTCGATGGAAATTTCGCTAAAGCAAATGGGTCCACTACGCACAGCCCAGACACTGCTGGCGATCAACCAAAAGGATGGCTTTGACTGTCCCGGTTGCGCCTGGCCAGAAGCAGATAAGCGCCACACAGCCGAGTTCTGTGAGAATGGGGCCAAAGCGGTAGCGGAGGAAGCCACAAAAAGGCGCGTGCCGCCGTCGTTCTTTGCAGAAAATTCTGTGAGTGAGCTACGCGACTGGGACGATTTCCGGCTTGGCCAGCAAGGGCGGCTGACAGATCCGATGTTTTTAGCCGAGGGTTCCGATTACTACGTGCCCATCTCGTGGGAGCGGGCCTTGGGGTTATTGGCCGGAGAACTGTTAACCCTGGATGACCCCAACGAGGCGATCTTCTACACGTCTGGCCGCACCTCAAATGAGGCAGCGTTCCTGTACCAACTGATGGTCCGCGGGCTGGGCACAAACAACCTGCCTGACTGCTCAAATATGTGCCATGAATCCAGCGGGTCGGCGCTGAGCCAGACCATCGGTATTGGCAAGGGGTCAGTCTCCCTTGAAGACATTTACAAGTCTGAACTGATCCTAATCGCCGGACAAAACCCCGGCACCAACCACCCACGCATGCTGACTGCGCTGGAGAAGGCCAAGAAAAACGGAGCGGTGATTGTTGCCATCAACCCGCTCCCCGAAGCCGGGCTGATGCGCTTTGAGAACCCGCAGACAATTCGCGGACTGGTGGGTGGGGGCACCGCGCTGGCCGACGATTTTCTGCAAATTAAACTTGGCGGCGACCAGGCCCTTTTCCAGGGCTTGGGGAAGTTTCTCCTTGAAGAACAGCGCCGGCCGGGATCTCCCCAATTCGGCAGGGTCTTTGACACAGCTTTCATCGACGCACACACCACCGGGCTTGGCGAGTATCAAGAACAACTCGAGCAGGTCACGTGGGCGCAGATTGTCACCGCTACGGGTCTGACCGAGACGCAAATCCGAACAACCGGTGAGCGTTTATTGGCCTCCAAAGCCACTGTTGTTTGCTGGGCCATGGGGCTGACCCAACATAAACACTCAGTTGCCATGCTCCGCGACGTGGTGAACGTACTGCTATTGCAGGGCAATATCGGCAAACCAGGGGCAGGGGTGTGCCCTGTCCGCGGCCACTCAAATGTTCAGGGCGACAGAACCATGGGCATATTTGAGCGCATGCCCACATCCTTCCATGATGCCCTGGACCGCGAGTTTTCTTTTGCTTCACCCCGCCCCGATGGTTTCGATACGGTAGCCGCCATAGAGGCCATGCGGGATGGAAAAGCGCGTGTCTTTGTGGGTATGGGCGGGAACTTTGTTCGGGCCACCCCGGATTCGGATGTCACCGAAAAGGCTCTGAACAACCTTTCGCTGACTGTTCAAATTTCCACCAAACTCAACAAGTCCCACCTGATCACCGGCAGGCAGGCACTGATCCTGCCCACCCTTGGCCGCACCGAACGCGATACCCAGGCCAGCGGCGAACAACGCGTCACCGTGGAAGACTCCATGAGTGCCGTGCATGCCTCGCGCGGGCGTCTTGCTCCTGCCTCGGATAACTTGCGCTCGGAAGTAGCCATAGTGTGCCAGCTTGCCAAGCTACTTTTTGAAACGGACGACGGCGGCACGCGCCCGGGTGCCCCTCTCACCAATTGGGGCGCCCTGGCAGGGGATTACCGTTTGATTCGCGCCCACATTGCCGCGGTGGTTCCCGGATTTGAGGACTTTGAGGCGAAGATCAACAAGCCCGGCGGCTTCATTTTGCCGCATGGCCCCCGTGATTCACGGACGTTCACCACCCAGTCGGGCCTGGCCCATTTCACCGCCAATGAACTGCAATATCCGCTGGTTCCAAAGGGGCGACTGCTACTACAAACGCTGCGCTCTCACGACCAGTACAACACCACTATTTATGGCAAGGACGATCGCTACCGCGGCATCAAGAACGGTCGCCGTGTGGTGTTTGTTAACCAATCGGACCTGGATTCGCTCGGCATTGCCGATGGGTCAATGGTTGATCTGGTCTCGGAGTGGAAGGACGGCGTAGACCGTAGGGCGCCTGATTTTCGAGTGGTGGCGTATTCAACCCCGGTTGGCTGCGCGGCCGCCTATTACCCTGAAACCAACGTGCTGGTCCCCCTCGACTCCAAGGCCGATGTTAGCGGCACACCCACGTCAAAGTCAGTTGTGATCAGGTTGGAGCCGCTCACAACCCGTTGAGATTGGAGGTGATGACACCCGCTTCGTTCCTCCGGGGTGTCATCACCTCCAATCTCAACCACTAAGGGGCGGATCTCACTTCCAAGGCAGGGGCATTGCGCTAACGCTCTCCCCCATTTTGGTTCCATGCGGCGGTACAACCATGACGCCGTCGGCCATTGAAAGTCCACGCATCATGGCGGAGTCGGTGTGCACGCACGGTGATGCCAGCCCGTAAACAAGTCTGTAGGGCATGAGGCGGGTAGGCCCTGTGAATGGCTTCACGGGCGAACCACAGGCGACTTCTGTCAGCGTTGGCTGCGGCAAACTTCCCAACCTAGCCAGCAGCGGTGCGCCCAGGGTCATCAGGCCGATCATGGCCGCTAACGGATTTCCTGGCAAGCCGACGATGAAGCGCCCGTCGGGCAGTTCAGCCAACAGGGTGGGGTGTCCTGGGCGCATGGCAATCTGCGGAATGTGGAAGGTCCCGCCCATTGCGCTGATGGCCTCCCGCAGGAAGTCAGCACTTGATTTACCTGTGGCACCGGTGGTGATGATGACATCAGCTGGATCATCCTCGTCATCCAGAAGTGCTGCAAGCATCGAGTTCAGGGTGTCCCCTGCGCGCTGCAATCCAACAACAGTGCCACCCAGCATGGTGACAACAGCTCCGAGCTGGGGGGAAAATGCGTCGCGCACAAAGCCCGGTGCCGGGATTCCGGAGAGCACAACTTCATCGCCGGTCAGGACAATTTTTACTGCCGGTTTTCCAAGCACGTGAAGCTCATCCAGACCACCAAGGGCCGCCAGGGAAACGTGAGCCGGGTTCAAGGTTGTCCCTGCAGATATCAGGCGTTCACCGGCTTCTGCTTCCTGCCCAACTGGCCGAATATGCTGGGAGTTTTTTGGTTCGCCGGGACGGGCAGCATCCCCGCGAACCAGAACCGGTAGACCGTCGTCATCGATGGATAGTTTGGCGGCCTCACTACGTAAAACCGATTTGGCGCCGCGAGGAATCAAGCCGCCTGTGAGTATAGGGACCGCTTGCCCCGGAGCCAGGCTGTCCCCCTTTTTAGCAATGATCCACGGCGGACTGCCAGCAACAGCCCACCCGTCCATGGCTGATGATGCGTAATGGGGCATGGCATGACGAGCTAAAACATCTGTGGCAAGGATCCGTCCCACGGCTTCCGCCAGCGGAACCGTGTGCGCTGCCAGCGGCACAGCGACGTCCCACGCTTTCTCGCGGGCCTGGTGCCATGTGTGCGGCAAAATAATAGCGGTTGTCGCGGAGGCACTCTCCTCCACCGGGACGCTCTCAGCAGGGCTCTGTTCGGCATTTGCCGCTCCAGTGTGTTCCACGATGGTGATGCTATTTACCGGTGGCTGTTTCGGCGCTGCCCTCAACGGGCCCTGGTGCCTGCTGCGCCGCAAGCTCCTTGGCCATTCCCAACGCTGCCTTCATGGCCGCATCCTCGCTGGCCTGGCCTGATCCGGCAGCCAGCCCAGCGGCCAGCCCAGCCACAAAAGTTGTTAATGGGGCTGCCGGACGCACGATTGAGTGGGCGGCCACCCCGGCCACGTTCAAGACGGCATGGATGTCTACGTCAATATCGGCAATCTCAAAGGCCTCTAGCAGCTTTTGCGTCCAAACCTTCAAGATCTCGTCTTGATTTTCCACGTGCTAACCTTTCGCATCCGGTGGCCCCGCAACGATCCCTTGCGCGCGGGCGTCCTCCCAAGTATCTATATCTGCCGTCAGACCCGCGGGCATGACACAGTCGTTGATCTTTACAGTAGCAAGCAAGGAGAAAACTGACGCGTTCTCTAGCCGGTGCGCCGCTCGCGCCGCCGCGACCGCAGCCCGAAGGGAAGCCAAGGGGTAGATCGCGGCCAACGGCTGTTTGCGCCCCCCTGTCACGGCCATGACACCTTGATCTTCATTGCATCGCCTCAACGCTGACAGCAGCAACCGCACAACTTCACTGGCGTGGGGCATATCGCAAGCCAGGATCAACACATGGTTGGAGCCGGACGCATCGCCGCTGCGCTCTTCCAAAACTGCCAGACCGGCCGCAATACCCGCGGCGGGACCTGCATACGGGGGGTCCTCTTGCACAGTGACTACAAAATTACGCTGCTGCGATCCAGCAAGCCAGCCAACTACCTTCTCCACAGGGCCTACGACGGCGATCATCGACGGGGGAGTCATCGCTTGTACCGCTGCATCGAGGGTGCGCACCAGCAGGGTCTGCCCATCTCGCATGAGCCCTGCCTTGGGGACACCGCCGAGTCTTTTCGATAAACCCCCGGCCAGGATCACTGCTTGCATGCTCTGCGCATTCTGTTCTTTAAGATGTCCATGGAGCCATGCTAACTGGCTGCTGGTAGATGCCGCTGAGATGGGTTCAAGCACGAGAACGGCAAAAAGAAGAGCTTAAAACAATGAACCCCGTCCGTGGACGGGGTTCATTGGGCAAAAATGTTCTTTAGTGACCCATCGCGATGAAGACAGGACCTGAGCCTACGTTGGCAGAGAATACGGCTGTTGTGAAGCCGTTCCATCCACCGTGTACGGCCTGGCCGTTGCCAATGTAAACAGCGATGTGGGCAAGGCCCGCGCCACCGTCTGCGTAGTAGATCAAGTCACCTGGCTGGGCTTCGGCAGCAGAAACCGTGCGGCCCAAGCTCAAGTAACCAGCGGGCCAGCCGTGGAAGTTAATTCCTGCGGCAGCCAAAGAGTTGCTGGCTAGCGCTGTGCAATCCTGTGCAACACCAAGCTGGGCAAGTGCGGCGCTGGCGATGGTGGCGCCAATCCCACTCTTTGCAACAGGTGCGGGTGCTTCTTCAGGAGTATTTGTAGTTACGGTCGGAGCAGCTGCTGGTGCAACTTCCGCGGCCGGAGCAACATTTGTTGCTGGTGTTGCAACAACCTCGTTGCTCTGTGCCTCTACAACTACCGGCTCAACATAAGCCGGGGCAGAGGTGATGGAGGGAGTGGCGAATGAAATCTTCACCGTTGATGCTGCCGTGATAGCGGAAGCAAGTTCCGTGTTCAAGGACAACGTCGTAGCACCGTCAGAAGCACGCTCCACAGTGGGAGTTGCCGCGTTTGCTGCGATGCCGGATGTCAATACCAGACCAGAAGCTGCTGCGATTACGGCGGCCTGACGGCCAACTCCGCCGACGTTAGAGCTGACGGCTTTCGTAAGGCTGGAGATCGAGCTGGTCTTAACAACCTCGGCGCGGTGGCGCCCGAGGGCAGTGTTTGAAGCCAAGAAGGATTCCTCTCCCAAAGCCTGCGAGGTAAGCTGTCGGATTCGGATGGGAGTCACCCGGCCGCTCCACGTTCACACATCTAAAGAATCATTTCTTTATTTGTGACTAAACGCTTCGCGGCTTCACCCCTAGGACTTTTGCTTGACGCGAAGTCCGATTATTGGTTCCCCCGCCCCTGCCAGACGATTGATACGAACGGACCATGAGTAGTGGCAGAGCTAGGCAATCGACTCACGGACGCTGACTTGATTCGAAGTCGGCGCGATTACGACGGTACAACAGATTTTTCCCAATGTCACGTTCAGGTCACGGTCTTGTGACTAAAACGTAACTAAATGCCCCCTGTGGAGGAATTAAAGCCAGCCCATGGGGTCAACTGGTTCGTCATTGATGATTACTTCAAAGTGCAAATGGGGCCCTGTAGAGGCGCCCGTGGAGCCGCTGAAGCCCACAAGCTCTCCGCGCTCAACATGCTGGCCAACCTTCACGGCATTGGCGCTCATGTGGTTGTAGGACGTTGAAAGTCCATTGCCATGATCCACCACTACGCGGTTGCCGCCGCCATACTGGTGCCAGCCCGAGAATGTCACTGTGCCGCCGGCCGCTGCAAGTACTTCGTTGCCGCTGGCTACGGCAAAGTCCTGGCCCGTGTGCTGTTCACCCATCTGCCCGGTGATGGGACTGATGCGCCCACCGAAGGGCGAGCTTGTCACCAGGTTTTTCAGTGGTGCGCCAAGAGTTCCCTTGGCTGCCTGCGGGGTGACATTGGAGGCGTTTACCTTCAGGGTCTCCTTGAGCATGCCATCAGGATTCAGGGCACTGGCAACCTCGGGTGAGGCAAACGTGATGGGGATTTCCGCACCCGCCGTGACAGCAGCCTCCACTGATACCGCAGAGGAGGCAACAGTATCAATTTGGTGAGCGTCAAGGGCTTGGGCGGAAGGCAGAGTGACAGCCAGAACCAGGCCGGTGGCAGCCATAGCCATGCCAACTCTTTGGCCAGCTCCACTTGCCGCATGAACACGCAGCAGGTGGGCGACCGAAATATTTGAGGGTGAACTTAAACGCTCTGCAGCAATTGCTTCGCGGCGGGTTCCCGGTGTGGAAACAAGCTCGTGAGTTACCGACGGTGACGCGCGACGACGTCCCCGCTGTTTAACTTCTGACACTAAAGACCTCTCTGTAAAACACCTGCGAAGTTAGCTGTCGGATTCGGATCAGAGAGTAAAACTTTTGATCCGGCCCATGCTCTTGGCACACTTTTATGCGTGGCACTCTCCAAAGAGATTGGGCCAGAATGGTGTGTTGCTTTCGAATGTGGGCTTCACCCCAAGGCAGACTGGATTGTCTGCCGAATGTGGTTCCCCCGCCCCTGCCACAGTGATTGCCGCCCATTGTGCGAAGGCAAGGTTCGGTGTCGCACAATGGTAACGCTTTGATTACGGCGTTGAAATAATACTATACGGTACGACCGGCAAACGTAACAATTTCGTTACCTAGCTTGTCAATAATTTTTACTCAGACCATGGAACTCTAGCTCATTGCAACGAAGACGTGTGAAGCAACTTCAGGCGGCAGTTCCAGGGCTCCTTCAATACCAGGGACGCGGACGGAGACGTACTCCCCCACCTGGGCCAATGAAATTCGCGCTCCGGGGCGCAAGCCGCCTTCATCGAGCTGAAGCAACAGCTCCGGCTCAACCTGGATGCGTTCAGAAAGTCTGTGGATCACAACCTGCTGTCCGGGGGAATACGTTGACATGGCCTCTACGAGGGTGACGAGCCCGGCTGCAAATTGCGGCGCAACTTCACCCCCCAGCTCCTCTAACCCCGGAATCGGATTTCCGTAGGGTGACTCATTGGGACGGCCAAGTAAGTCAAACAGTCGCTGCTCAACCCTTTCGCTCATCACGTGTTCCCAGCGGCAAGCCTCCTCATGGACGTAAGCCCAATCAAGACCAATCACATCAGCAAGGAGCCTTTCAGCCAGCCGGTGCTTGCGCATCACGCGGGTAGCCTTGTCCCTACCGACAGGTGTGAGCTCTAAATGCCTATCCCCAGAGACTACAACCAAGCCGTCGCGCTCCATACGGCCAATGGTTTGTGAGACGGTGGGGCCCGAATGGTGAAGACGTTCGGCAATGCGTGCCCGCAGTGCCACGATGTTCTCTTCCTCCAGCTCAAGGATGGTCCGCAAATACATTTCGGTCGTGTCAATCAGATCAGCCACGTCAGCATCCTCCTGTTATAGGGCGAGTTTGGAGCAAGGACTTTTATCTCTACGTTAGCCTGATTGCAGCGATCCCGAGAATCCATGTATTTGATTATGGACCCGAGTGCGGGCCTAAGAATATTTCGTTGCAACAGGTCATTTTTCCGCTGAGCCCGGTTCTACGGCAGAATTGGCAAGGACCCCTTGGCACCGACATACCTTCCATCGAATATTTTTGGAGTAACTCGTGAGCGAATCAACGCCCCTCACCATTCCCGCCAACCTGCTTCCGGCTGATGGCCGTTTTGGCGCCGGCCCCTCAAAGGTCCGCCCCGAGCAGGTTGCGGCCCTCTCCGAAGCGGGTTCCGCGCTGCTGGGCACCTCCCACCGGCAGGCGCCTGTGAAGAACCTTGTTGGCGATGTCCGCAACGGTTTAAAGCAGTTCTTTGGTGCCCCGGATGACTACGAGGTGATTCTTGGCGTTGGTGGATCCACAGCGTTCTGGGATGTTGCAGTGTTTGGTCTGGTGGAGGAGAAGGCTCAGCACCTTTCTTTCGGTGAGTTCGGCTCCAAGTTTGCCTCCGCCACCAACAATGCCCCGTTCCTGGCGGCTTCCTCCATCCTCAAGGCCGAGCCCGGAACACGCCCGGTCTCAGTTGCCGAAGCCGGCGTGGACACCTATGCGTGGCCTCAGAACGAAACCTCCACGGGTGTTGCCGCTCCCGTGCAGCGCGTTGCTGGCGCGGATGACGGCGCTTTGGTCCTGATTGATGCAACCTCTGCCGCTGGCGGTCTAGCCGTTGATGTGCGTGAGAGTGATGTTTACTACTTCGCACCGCAAAAGAACTTTGCCTCCGACGGCGGCCTGTGGCTTGGGCTGTTCTCTCCGGCAGCTCTGGAACGGGCAGCACGTATTGGCGCTTCCACCCGGTGGGTTCCTGACTTCCTGAATTTGAACACGGCCATTGATAACTCATTGAAGAACCAGACCTACAACACCCCTGCACTCTCCACCCTTGTCACCTTGAACAACCAGGTGCAGTGGCTGAACGCCAACGGCGGCCTTGACTTTGCTTCAGCACGCACCGCTGATTCGGCCGGACGTTTATACTCCTGGGCAGCAGCTTCCGCGGTAGCCACGCCGTTTGTGACCAACCCGGAAGACCGCTCCAACGTCATTGTCACTATCGACTTTGACGAGTCCGTGGACGCCGCAGCCGTGGCCAAGGTGTTGCGTGCCAACGGGATCGTTGACACTGAGCCGTACCGCAAGCTGGGTCGCAACCAACTCCGCATCGCCACGTTCGTTGCCATCGATCCGGACGATGTCACAGCGTTGACGAAGTGTATTGACTACGTGATCGAGAATATCTAAAAAGTTCACCCGTGCCATAAAAAAGGGGCTCCTTCCAGTGCCTGGAAGAAGCCCCTTTTTTTCGATCACGGCCTATGCCGGAGAAGATGCTTAGTCGGAGTCTACGGCGTCATCATCGGTTACGAACACTGACGGGTCACCCTCGGCATCGTCGTTAAGCTCCTGCACCGGCTCAGCGTCCCCTTCGGGAACCGTCCCGCCGGCAAGCCGTTCAGCAATAGCGTGAGAAGAGCCAGCATCAGCGCTTTCCTGGTCCTCCGGGCGCACCCGCTCAGACCAAGGCACCCAGGCAGGGGCCAGCACGGCATCGCCTGTGGGTAAGAGCCCCACTTCATTGACAGTGGCGGCTTTACTGCGCGAGATCCTCGTCAGCGTGGCAAACCACACCCAGCCCCGGTAACCGGGCTTGAGGGACTCAAACAGGTGCGTCACACACCGCACACCTTCGCTGCGAACACCCACATGTACACCAATCTCGTCGGCGCCAGCAATGTCCTGTGCAGCAGTTCGGGCAGCGCGTTCCTCAGCAGCCAGGAAAGCATCAGGCTTCCCAAGACGCCACAGAGGAACGCCGTATAGGCTCTCAGAGTTGGTTGCCGGAGCCGAAGAGAGGGCTGGTTCGCTGGGAATTTCGGTCATGGAGGGCACCGCTATGCGTCGAAGTTGTCGGCAACCTTGCGCAGCGCTGCAGCAATCTTGCTCGCATCACCGTCAGGGTATTTGCCATTGGTCAAAGATCCTACAGAGTTTTCAAGCAGAGAAACCAGGTCCTGCACAATCGGGGCGAGGTCGCGTGCTGGCATGCGCTTGGCCTTCGCCACTGAAGCGCTGCGGTCCAGGATTTTGGCTGCCATGGCTTGAGCGCCCTTGCGGCCATCGGCTACGCCAAACTCCATCCGCATGCCCGGCTTGATGTCGACTGCGTCAGCGGGAAGAGCATTGGCACGCAGGAAAACTTCGCGTCCGTCGTCGGCGGCAATAATGCCGAAACCCTTTTCATTGTCATACCACTTCACTTTGCCAATAGGCACTTGCTTTACCCCTTTGGAGTCTCGTTGGCCGCAATCACGTTCGGTGGCCTGTGCGATTGAACTTCACCTTGCTCGCGCCAAGAAACTTACGGCGGGCACCTGCAGTGAAACATCACACGATTCTACTTGCTCCTAGGTTACCGTGCCGGCAAAACCGCCGCGGCTTTGTGCCATATCTGTCCGCTGTTAGCGTTAACTCCATGAACCCTCATTTTTCCGCCCCGCAAACCGTAAATCGCGGCTGGCAGATGTTCAACTACACGGCTATGGCGATGGCTTTTCTGGCATTGATCGCGCTCATTGTGGTTTTGATCAGCAAATGGGCAGGCGGTGCACCGTGGCCCGGGTTCAACTGGATCGCCATGATCGCCTTGCCCACCGCATTTCTTATGATGGGTGCCAGTGTCCTTCGCTCGGTGACCATTCGACGCAGACTCTGACGTTTTCCCCGCACGTCATGAGCACGTCTTTATGAGTACGCTGACCGCTTTCGCGGTTGAGTTGGCTGCGCGCAGTGACGCCGAACTGTGCCACCTGCTGCGTCTGCGCCCGGATGCAATGACCCCACCGGTTGCCACATTCGCTGACCTTGCCAGCAGGCTTTCAACCGCACACAGCGTGAATCTGGCGCTGGCGCAGCTGAACCTCCCGCACTTGCAAGTGCTGGCCGCCCTGCTCGCCGGCAAGAATCCCAACGCCTATTCCGCATGGCTGCCAAGTTTGCATCGCCTTGCTCTGATCCTCTCCACTGCCGGGACGCAGGAGGGGGACAAGTACGACGGCGTGCGGCAGGACTTCCTGCCCCTCGCCGCAGTAGCGCCGGTCTTATGCGGAAGCACCTACGGCTCTACTCCCGGTTCTAGTCCCGGCCCGGACCTAGAAGGTCCCCTGCAATCATTGGCGCCTGTTTTTCCGCTACCAACAGTGCCGCTCAGTGCGCGGGACAACGCCTGTGGCAGTGCCATGGAAACCTTGTTGCGCAGCATAAGAATACTCATAGAGTTAGCCCAGAAAACTCCTCTTGAGGCATTGCGAGGTGGTGGCGCCAGTGTGCGCACGGTGCGTAAAGTTTCAAGAGAACTTCTCTCTAACGACCCGGCAGCGGGGTTTTACCTAGAACTGGCAGCCATGGCCGGTCTGATCACTTTTGACGCTGGCACCCTGAAATGGCAAGTGGCGGAGCATAATTGGCTGGAGCAGGACCGCGCCCAGCAGTGGCTTCAACTCGTTAAGCCATGGCTACACAGTCCCCGTCCAACCCTGCTGAACCCGCCACGCTGCGTCGATAAGGCTGCCAGCACGAGGCCTTTGACTGGAATGGCACACCTTTCGCCGATTTCCCAGAGTGCATCAATGCGCTTCACAGTTCTCTGCGCACTTTCCGCGCTGGCACCCATTATGAGCGCTGGGGCAGCCGCAGCCGACGGCAAAGCGCCCGTACCCACGCATGTAGCACTCCAGGAATACCTGCGGTGGCGCCATCCCCGCCGGTCAGTTGAAGTATGCGACCAACTCCCCGGCATCCTGGCCGAGCTAGAACTCCTGGGGCTTACTGGAGCGGGCGCACTGAGTGAGCCCGGACAGGCCGTGGCACTGTCAGATTGGGACGGTGCCAATGCGGCATTGGGGACGTTGCTGCCAGCTCCCATTGAACACTTCATCATTCAAGGCGATCTGACGGCTGTGGCTCCCGGTTTTCTAGCACCGGCCGTGGCGGCACAACTGAAATTACTGGCAGTCCCTGAGGGCCACGGTGCTGCCGGGATCTTTCGTTTTAGCCAAGCCTCCCTAGAGGGTGCAGTTTCTGCCGGGATGGATGAAGAAGCCATCCTTGGTTTCCTGCTGACGCATTCAAGTACAGCTGTGCCACAATCGTTGAGTTATCTGATTTCTGCCGCCGCACACGGCACAGCAGTGCCCCCGGGTTCCAGGCCGCTTTCCTCAGGAGCAACACACCAAGTGCCAGCGCAGGAAGCCGCCACAGCCGAGGATGAAGAGAGCATCGCAGCACGGGTGGCCACCCAGATTGCACGTCTGCGCAGTCAGCCGCTCTTCTCCGTAGCAGGTGGTGGCGAGTCGGGACCAGCACTTGTCATGGAAGAATTGCGGCAGGCAATAGCGGCAGATGTTGACATCTGGCTGCAGATTGTCACCGCTGCCGGGGAACGTGAGAGGCTCCGGCTCCGTCCACTCTCGCTTGTTGCTGGCACGCTAAGGACATTTCTGGCCGGCGGCACTACGGAGCGGCGCTTCAGTATTCATCGCATTATGGCAACGGAGCAAGCGGAAGAAGTGGCGGAACCGGAGCAACCCGAATCCTCCGATCCCGGTAAAGCGGGCCCACAAAGAAGGAGAGAGCAGCATGGCTGATGGCCCCTTGATTGTGCAAAGCGATAAAACAATTTTGCTGGAAGTGGCCCATCCGGATTCCACTGCCGCCCGTCACGCCATAGCCGCCTTTGCCGAGCTGGAACGCGCCCCGGAACACATGCACAGCTACCGGATCACTCCCCTCGGGCTGTGGAACGCCAGAGCAGCAGGGCTCGATGCCGAACATGTTGTTGATACGCTGCTGAGCTACTCTCGCTACCCGGTGCCACACGCTCTGCTCCTTGACGTTGCCGAGGTCATGGCACGTTACGGGCGGTTGCGGTTGGAAAAGGACGCCCATCATGGTCTTGTGCTGCGCAGCGAGGACGAGCTGATCCTGGCCGAGGTCTGCCATGTCAAGAAAGTTGCGTCTTTGCTTGGTGCCCGCATAGATCCACTGACAGTTGTGGTCCATGGGGCTGCACGCGGTGAGCTTAAGCAGCTGCTGCTCAAGGCCGGTTGGCCTGCCGAGGACCTGGCCGGCTACGTTGACGGTACTGCTCATTTGATTGCGTTGAATGAAAATATGGAGCCCAACCCGTGGGCGCTGCGCCCATACCAACGTGTGGCAGTAGAGAATTTTTGGGCTGGCGGATCCGGTGTGGTGGTTTTGCCGTGTGGGGCAGGCAAAACGCTGGTGGGCGCCGCGGCCATGGCCGCTTCCGGTACCACCACACTGATCTTGGTGACCAATACGCTCTCGGCCCGGCAGTGGAAGGCTGAGCTGCTCAAACGCACAACGTTGACTGAGTCAGAAATTGGCGAGTATTCCGGTGCTGTTAAAGAATTACGCCCTGTCACGATCGCCACCTACCAGGTCCTGACAACCAAGCGCAATGGCACCTACCCGCATATGAACCTTCTCAATGACAATAACTGGGGTTTGTTGATCTATGACGAGGTTCATCTGCTGCCCGCCCCGATCTTCCGTATGACCGCTGAGCTGCAGGCGCGCCGCAGGCTGGGACTGACGGCCACCTTGGTGCGTGAAGATGGCCGCGAGGGCGAAGTTTTCGCACTGATCGGGCCCAAACGCTATGACGCCCCGTGGAAGGAAATCGAGGCGCAGGGCTATATTGCCCCGGCCGACTGTGTTGAGGTTCGTGTGGATCTGGCCCGTTCGGAGCGGTTGGCTTACGCTACGGCGGACGACGGCGGGAAGTACCGTTTGTGTGCCACCTCGCTGGCTAAATCTGTGGTTGCCCAGCAACTGGTTGCCGCCCATGAGGGAGAGCAGATTTTAGTGATCGGGCAGTACATTAACCAGCTTGATGAGCTGGCTGCTCGTCTGGCCGCACCACTGATCAAGGGCACAACCGACGTCAAGGAGCGGGAGCGGCTTTTCGCGGAGTTCCGGGCAGGGCGGCTATCAACTCTTGTGGTGTCCAAGGTGGCGAATTTTTCCATCGACCTGCCAGAGGCCTCCGTTGCCATTCAGGTCTCCGGGGCGTTCGGCTCCCGGCAGGAGGAGGCCCAGCGATTGGGTCGGCTCATGCGCCCTAAAGCTGATGGACGCACAGCGCGGTTTTACACCCTGGTGGCCCGCGACACTGTGGACGCCGATTTCGCCGCGAAGCGTCAGCGTTTCCTGGCCGAGCAAGGCTATGCGTACCGCATCATGGACGCCAAGGACGCCGCCTCCCCTCCGCCCCCCTAACCACCATCGCTCGCTCATTTAACGTGGACTTTCCCCCATCCCTCGCTCACATAAAGCGCACTTATTTCTAACGCTCGCTCACTAACTGCACCCCGCTAACTGCACACTGTGCCGGCACGCTCCACAAGAGTAGGATCGAGAAAAGCCGAGGTTCCCGGGAGAGTAAGAGGTACCCGGTTCCAGAATTCTGGAAGGGGCCATGAAATACGAAGAGTCCGTTGCCGCACACTACGCGCACGGCAACGTTGAAGAGCGGCTACTGGGCATGATCCGGGCCGCGGGCGGGGACACTAGAAACTTTTCCCAAGCCGATCTGCACGGCGCGGACCAACTTCATATTGGCGGCTCCGCAGCTACCGCACGGATCGCAGCCCGCGCAGGCATTTACGCAGGAAGCCGTGTCATTGATCTGGGCTCCGGCATTGGGGCAGTGTCCAGGTACCTAGCCCAAGAATTCGGTGCCACTGTCCATGGAATTGATCTGACGCCACAATTTGTTGCCACAGCCCGCTCCCTGACCGAACGCACAGGGTTGTCCGCCCATGTGACATTTAGTCAGGGCAGTATCTTGGCTCTGCCTTTCGAAAATGGGAGCTTTGATGCGGCGCTCATGGTGCATGTGGGAATGAACATCCCCGCCAAAGACAAGGTCTTTGCAGAGGCTGCGCGTGTTCTGCGCCCCGGCGGCGTTTTGGCGCTCTACGACATCATGCTTCTGGGAGGGGACGTGGAAGAGTATCCACTGCCATGGGCCACAACTGCAGATACCTCGTTTATACAACCACCCCTTGCCTACAGCGATGCGCTGGCACAGGCTGGATTCAGCGTGGATGTTGAAGCGAAACCCTTAGCCGAAGGCATTGAGTTTCTGCAGGGAGTTTTGAGCGTTGGCGGACCTCCCGGTCTGGAGGGGGCCGCCTTGGTCAATCTGCTGGCCGGCTTTGAATCGGGATTGCTGGGACCCGTGGAAATCTACGCCCATCTTCCCTGAGCTCCACGCGTCAAAGCCGGCACCATCATCTGGATGGGCCACATTTAGCGGGGTTCACACTGACAGTGAGTGTTCCCCGTTCACGCCAGCAGCCCATGCCTGGTGCAGAGCGGTGAGTTCGGCTACCAAGGCAGGCTCGGCGTCGTGCAAGTTAGTGGTTTCTGCTGGATCGACTGCCAGATTACACAGGAAGTAACCGCTGCCAGGTTCGGCACGCTCAACATCCCGGATGGCGTCTGCCACCGGCGATCCCGGCTCCACCCACTGCAGCTTCCAGTCGCCTTTACGCACCGACCATTGCCAGCCGCAATCCCAATGAAGAGCTTCGTGCCCGCCCTGCAGGAAACCTTGTGAATCACTCATACCTGCTTCACAGGATGCGCCCAGCAAATCCCGGCCCAGCAAATCCCGCCCGTCGCAGTGGGCGTACACGGCAGGGTCCGCCCCAGCAGCCGCGAGCGCCGTAGGCACAATATCCATGGCACTGGTGAGGCCAGCATGAGTGGTGCCTGCGCGAACATTGTTGGGCCAACGGAGAATAAACGGCACCCGCACTCCGCCTTCCCACAGCGTGTATTTAGTGCCGCGCAGAGGCAAATTGACTCCGTAGTTGCAGGTGGAACCACCATTGTCCGTCAGGTATATGACGATCGTGTCTTCGGCAAGCCCCAACTCATCAAGCTGGTCCAGTATCAGCCCGATCTGCCCATCCATCAATTCCAGCTGAGCCAGGTAATACGCTCTACCATTTTCCAGGTGGGGACTGATGGCGCCGTCGTACCAGTCAAGGTACTGACTTGCTCCGGGATTCCAATCTTCATAGGCTGGCAGCCCGCGTTTCTTTAGTTCATCCGCAGGTAGCTGCCAGCAAAAGTTGTGGACGGCGTTGAACGCAACAGTTGCCAGAAACGGTTTGTTGGCATGTTCAGCCACGAACTCCCGGGTACGTTCGCCAATGGCATCGGTGAGGAAGCCTTCCAACTCTTGGGGTTCCTCACCATTCCACAGTGGCTGGACAGCCATGGGACCTGCCGCCTCACCATACTCATCAACGGCTTCTTCTGAGTGGTGCAGGTAATTGAGCCGGCCCATGGATTCCCCGGCGAGGCCGTAGAACGATTCGTCATAACCATGCTGGGGCGGAGTGCCGCGGTCCCCATGATGTTCGGTGCCATAGTGCACTTTGCCGAAGTAGCCGGTGGTGTAATCCTGTGCCCGCATCAGTTCGGCAATAGTTGGCACATTGGCTGGCGAAATCTCGGAATCGGTGAACCACCGAGCACCCCAGCGCTGCTGATAGCTGCCCGCCGCCAACCCCGCCCTCGACGGGGAGCAAATGGGTGCCGTGACGTAGGCATTGCTGCAGGAGACCCCTTCTGCTGCCAGTCGGTCAAGGGCCGGAGTGCTCACATCAGCTTGCACGCCCAGAATGGAACGGTCGGCATAGCCGTGGTCATCGGAGATGATGATCATGATGTTGGGCTGGCGCTGTGCATTCTTGGACGGCATGAAAAAATCCTTAGTTCGGGTGCGATTCTGTCCGGCTAAAACTACTTGCTGTTTTGATTCTCAGGTTCGGCCAGTGCCGTCTTAAGCGAGGCCAGCGCAGTGGAGACGTGGGGTAGCTCCGGATACCAGGCACGCTCCCACTCAAGTGAAATCCACGGGTCCGAATTTCCGTGATCTGAAGCGATCTTCTGCGCCAGGGCGTGCATGGCAGCCAGAGGAAGCTCGCCCTCCCCCGGCAGCGTGAGCGTAACTGTGTGCGAGCCCGGTTGCCGCACCCCATCCTTGAACTGGGCATAGGCCAGCCAATCGGTCAGCAGCGAGGCAGTCACCTCCGGCGCTTCGTCATACCGCCAAGGGTGCATGAGATCCCAAATGACCCCAACCGGCGCAGCGGCATCCACGTGGGCCAATATTCGGCAAACATCTGCAGCACGAGGGTGCGAATCGTGCGTCTCCAACAAAATTTTTACCCCGCATGCTGTGGCATGGCTGGCCGCAGCATTGAGCCGGCGTGCACCACGGAGATCCGCAGCAGCCATTTCAGGAGAAGGTTCGACCCCTCGCTGTGTGGGCTCCAGACCTGCACCGGGAAACACCCGCAGTTGGGCGCACTGTCCTTGCCCTGGGTTTTGGGCAGAAAGCTCTGCGGCATGGTCGACGGCGGCCAGTAGTTCCGCGAGCACCGGATCGTTCGCGCCGTCCTCACCGAAAGTACCGTCCTCACCGGAAGGACCGGCCTCACCAGAAGTACCGTTGCCGGAGGTACCTGTGGGTGCACAAATGCGGAGGTAGCTAGCCAGCGCAAGTACCGTCAGGCCGGCGTCGGCCAGCTCGGTGGCCAAAGCCGCTCGCTGGGCCGCATCCATCTGCGGATACACAAACTCGCCCGCCGCCGCGCGCAGCTCAAGTCCGGTGGCTCCGGCGTTGTGGGCTGTGGCAATAACTTGGGCAAGGGAATCCCCTGGGCAGCCCAGGGTGGAGAACGCCAATGGCATGATGCACCTTTCAATGGGTTGCGGGTCTTGTTCAAGAATAGTCTGGAAAACGCTTTCCATCAATGTTAGAAGCTAAGAAAAAGAACCTGAAGTACCCCTTGAGTCCTCCCGTGGAACACTGATATGACTAGTGTTCCACGTCGTAAGAGGAGCAATGATGACCGGTTCGTCAACCAAACTGTCCACGTCGCCCAATATTGTTTTTATCCTTAGTGATGACCAAGGACCTTGGGCACTGGGTTGCGCTGGCAACGAGGATATTCATACCCCGGTTCTTGATGCTTTGGCATCCGAAGGCACCCGCTTGGAGAACTTCTTTTGCGTCTCACCGGTCTGCTCCCCCGCCCGTGCCAGCCTCATGACCGGGCAGATCCCGTCAAGACACGGTGTGCACGACTATCTCACCGGGATTGAAGTGGGCGCCCAAGCGCCGGATTACCTGGCGGGCCAACAGATCTTCACCGACGTGTTGGCTGATAACGGCTACCGGATGGGGCTCTCGGGCAAGTGGCATTTGGGGGCCAATGACGCCCCCCGTAAAGGTTTTGTGCACTGGTATGGGCTTGAAGGCGGCGGCAGCCCCTACACCGGCGCCACCATGTACCGTAACGGCGAGCGCGAAGAAACCAGCACCTACCTCACGGATGCCATCACCGAGGATGCGCACGCGTTCCTGGACCGGGAGGCCGCCCGGGATGAACCGTTCTTTTTGGCCATCAACTACACGGCCCCCCACAAGCCGTGGAAAGGCCAGCACCCCAAGGAATTTGAGGATCTCTACGCCGATTGTGCCTTTGCCAGCTGCCCGCAGGAGGAGCCGCATCCGTGGCAGCCCACAGTGGATGGGGTGGCTGTTGGCGGGGAACCGGATGTGCGCGCTGCGTTGGTTGGGTATTTTGCAGCCGTCAGCGCCATGGATGCTGCCATCGGTGATGTCACAGACCATCTGGAGCGTCTGGGCGTGCGCGAGAATACGCTGATTGTTTTCAGCAGCGACAACGGCTTTAACGCCGGCCATCACGGGGTGTGGGGCAAGGGCAATGGCACCTTCCCACAAAATATGTACGATTCCTCCGTGAAGGTCCCTGCCATTTTCAACTGGCCCGGCCACATCACCGCCCAGCAAGTCCGCGCGGAGCTGCTCTCGGCGTACGACTTCGCCGCCACCATTTTGGCGCTGGTGGGGCTGGACCCAACGCCTTTTGAAACCGGCCCGGGACGCTCCTTTGCCCCGCTTTTGGAGCTCAGCGCCGATGACGTGGCGAGTTCGGCGGCGCGTGCGGATTCCGCCGTCGTGGTTTATGACGAGTACGGGCCCGTACGGATGATCCGTACGCAGGACCGCAAGTATGTCCATCGCCACCCCCACGGTCCGCATGAGCTCTACGATCTAGCCGCAGATCCCGGCGAGCGTGTGAACTTGATGGACGACGCCGAACCCCACCCCGCGCTGGCAGGTTTGCGTTCGCGCATGGCTGGCTGGTTCGCACAGCACGGTGTGCCAGAGTTTGATGGTGCTGCGCTGGCCGTTGCCGGAGCCGGCCAGCACAGCCCACTGGCATTCCCCGAGGGAAGCCCGGATCCGCTGGGTGCTTTCAACGCACCTTTTTGGGACGGAGCCTAGGCCCCCTGGTTCAACCCGGTGTCAGGGTTATAGCAGGGGGGCGCTCGGGGTCCCGGCAACCCTTCTTACGCTGGCGTGATGAGCTCAAGTCTCAACCCGATCATGTTCACTCCCGCTGGATCCCATTTCGAGTCAACAACGGGCAGATCTTTGATGCTCAGGTTCTGTTGTCCCTGCCCGGACACGGTGATTCGCCCAATCTCGCTGCGAACCACCTTCCAATAATGCAGGATCGGGTAAAGCTCGTCGCCATCCCTGTGCAGCGTGAACGGGGTGCGGTCAGTTTCCGTTTCCAGCGTCCCAGTCAAGCCATCAGCCCACCATTGCGGGCTAAAATTGCCGAACGTTTCCTTGCTCAAGAGCACCACACGGTACTCTCCCGGGGAAGCCATCGTGAAGTTCCAGCGCAGTGATTCATCGGGGCCAGTTTCAGCGTTCCATATATCAAGTCGAAGCGGTGATCCTGGGACCTGCGTAATATCCTGAGTAATAATCGGGGCCTTGGCGAAAGTCAGCTCTACTGTCCGGGGAAGGTCATCGGTGGGCTCAGCCAGTTCCAGAGTCAGAAGCGGCCCCGCACCGCTGCTTTCATTCAGGGAGAAGTTCAGCAGGGAGCCTGCACCAAGATCACGCACGGAGTCAGGCGCTACCGTAATACCGTTCACGGACAGTTCCTTTTTTCCAGAATCGGTAACGTGCAGATAAATCGAGGATCCGCGGGTAGTCACCTGGCCCCAGTCAAAGCTGGCGGGAAAGGGCGATGGTCCGGCGCCGCGGATGGCCGGAACCGCTCGCTGCATCCAGGTTCCGATGCCCGCGAACTGCTCCTGGGCCTGCTTTGGAATGGCGCCGTTGGCGTCGGGCCCGGCGTTGAGCAGCAGATTTCCGCCGCGACTCACCGTGTAGGCCAGAGTCTCACAGAGGCTGGCTACCGGCTTCCAGCCCGATGCCAGCTGGGAGAATCCCCAGCTGTCGTTGGTGGTGGCAGCCGTCTCCCACGCCTGCGCAGGCAGGAAGTTATTGAAGTAATTGTCATCCATGGAGTTGTAATCGGCGTCAACTCCTCCACCAAGTCTGCTGTTGATGACGGCGCCCGGTTGCAGTTCCCGCACCAGGTTGAACGCTTCCTGGGCGCATTCGGCAGGGATGCCACGGGGCATGTCAAACCACATCAGTCCGATGCTGCCATAGTTGCTCAGGATTTCGCGTAGCTGCGGCGCTGCCTTGCGACGCCAGTAACGCTGAAAGTCTCCCTCATCGGTGTCGAAGTCCCAGCTATTGCAGCTGGGCCCCACCGCATCCGGGTCTTCCCAATCGATGGTTTGGGAGTAATAGATTCCCAACATGACGCCATACTCGGCACAGGCTTGGGCTATTTCGGCCAACGGGTCGCGATTAAACGGTGTGGCGTCAACGATGTTATAGGCGGATACCTGCGAGTGGTACATGGCGAATCCGTCATGGTGTTTGGCTGTGTACACAAAATACTTCGCCCCAGCTTCCGCGGCCGTGCGGACCCAGTCCCGGGCATTGAATTCAGTGGGGTTGAATGACTTGGCCAGCTCGGCATACTCGGAAAGGGGGATTTTGGCCTTGAATTGGATCCATTCGGCCAGCCCTTCAACGTGTTTTCCTTCCCAGAGCCCACCCAGAGTGGCGGATATGCCCCAGTGCACAAAGAAACCAAATTTTGACTCCGCCCATGGCTGCCGCCGCGCAATGTCTTCGGGGCCTTGGCGCACCACCGATGGGCCGTGGATGCCTTCATCGGCCGTTGGTGCGGCAAAGGCAGACTTGGTCGATTTTGCGGGGAGCGTCGAAGGTATGTTCAGGAAATTACCCTCGGTTGGCCGATCCCGCGTCCCATTGCTGGTTGGAAAATTCATGATGTTCACTGAGGTCCAATACTGGTTATTTTTTGTTGATGACGCTAATTTTCGGGTGGGTTCCAACGGAAAACGCCTTGGTTGATGGAATCGGCCGGCCAAGTTGCTTTTCGTTGCCACGGCAAAACTACAGTGCGGTTTCTGAACCGCAGTTGCACCCCGTCCGGTGCCCACTGCCATTGAAGCTCCAACGCCATTGAGCGCAGACGGGCCAATGTCACATCCAGGCCAATGAGTGCCATCAGCGTGAGTTCGTTGGAGGCCAGCGGCGGGAATTGCAGCAGTGGCAACCCAGAGTGTGCGCCAAGTATGGTGCCCTCGCCATGAACAACGTGGGGCTCCGCCTCCGCAGTGGCCTCCAATAGGAGGACACTGGAGAGCGCCCCGGGCTTGATGCCGACCTGGGCCCCTCCACCATTAACAAGGGTTTCCGGGGCCGCATCGGTGCTGCACAGGTAGCCGGAGAGGGCGGGTGTAAGTCCCACCACACCGGTGAGCTTGGCTGCCCGGACTTCCACGCCGTCGAGCACGGCGAAGGAGTTCTGGACCAAAACGTCCCTGCCGGCAGCATCCAACGCGAAGGTACTGGATCCGCCACCGGAGCGGACACTGCCTCCGTGCAGGCCTCGATGCCTGCTACTGGAGCCGTCGTGTCTAATGAAAATATCGTTATCTCGCTCGCCCGAGCCGGGTTCCAGCCAAGGAACAGTTGAGGTGGAAAATGCCAAGCGTCGGTACAGTGGATCATCCTTTTGCGGGTGTCCGTCACTTCCGGCGTTAAGCACCCGCACAGTTCCTGTAGCAGCGGTGCCAACAGCCAGCCAGCCGGGTCCGCTCATCGGTAGTGTGTAGTCCCCTTGCTCAACAGGCAAAGGCTGTTCTTGTTCAGTCCAAACCGGATGATCAGCGGGCAGCAGCAATCCCAAAAAGCCCTTGGCGGCCCACTGCGGGGAACCCGGTGCGTTGTAGGACTGCAAAATACTGCTGTTGGTTTCATGCCAACCCAGAGTAAGTACGCCATCCGGAGCAGCCCCGCCGTCGAGAAAGTATTTCAGCACCCCCGAGGCAATTCGGCGGGTTTGACCGGGGGAAACCACCGTGATTCCTTCCCGCATCGCCATCCAGAAGGGGGCGGCAACACCCCAGCGATAAAGCAAGGAGCGGCCTTGAATCAGTGGTGCCCCATTTGCACCAAAGAGATGGCTGTAGCCATGCACAAACTGTCCCAGTCGGTCCCGGTAGACCTTCCTGCGTCCGGTGGCTGCATCCTCCCCCAACAAATCGAGGATGAAGAAGGGGTACACATGGAAGGTCCAGGCGTTGTAGTGGTCGAACCGGCGACCCTCACCATCTGAGTACCAGCCGTCGCCCACATACCAATCCTCTATCCTGGCCAGCGCGGCTTCGATTCCGGCACCGTCATACGCGTAGCCTGCAGAACCCAGAAAAGCTTGGATCGTTGCGGGGAACATGACGTGGTTGTTGTCGGCTCCGAAGGATTGAGCCGAATCCCCCAGCCATGCGGCAGTGTTATCCCGCACTCTTTGCGGCACCACAGCCCAAATCCATTTCCGGCTCAGGTGCAGACCCAGCGCCACGGCTGTTGCCTCCACAGTGGTTTGCGAATGAGCTGTCAGTTTTGGCCAGCGTTCATCTGAAGATGGATCAGTGCCTGCATCGAGGGCTTGGGCATACCACTGCGCCAGCTGTGCCATTACTTCTGCCGCTTGACCGCCATCGCCGGCAGCACCGGAGAGACGAAGCGCCGCCAACAAAAATGTTCTTGCAAAGCCTTCCAGAAGCTCATCCGGGCTCTGTTCATACACACTGGGGAAATGCACTTGAGCGCCACGAGGAGAGGAATATCTCTTGGCCGCAGCGATTTGTTCATCGGCTGCCGCCTCCCAGTGAGCCCGGCTCAAACCTGTAAAAGGAGCTTGTGCCCAGTCGGGGCTGGGCCAGTTCATCACGCTGATGCCAGGGTAGACGCCAACACCGCCGGCGCACCAGTGCTTGCGGAGTCGTAGGCGGCAAGTACCAGTTCCACCACATGTTTGGCGTGTTCAATGCTCACACTGGGTTCCGCTCCGCCCACAGCGGCAACGAAATCGGCCAACTGTGCGGTGAAAGCGTTTTGGATGTCATCCGCGCTCGTGGTGTGCAAAGTACTCCGCACGCCGTTAATTTCCATGAACGTTCCATGCCGTGGATCAACTGTGATGGTGCCAAACTCGCCCACAACTAGCATCTCATCAATGTGTCGGGGTGTGTCAGAAACGATCGTGACGCGCAACTGAACGCCATTGGCCAGTCGCAGTTCCATGGCACCGTCGGTTTCAACAGCGGCGCCAAATCGGCTGAGCGTGGTGGCAGTTATTTTTACCGCTGGGGCCCCTCCTATCCAAAGACTGCGATCCAAACAGTGAGCACCAATGTTGATCAGTGCTCCACCTCCTGAAACAGCCTTGTCAAAGAACCACTCTGGGCGTGTGCCGGGACGGTAGTCGGTACTGCGGTAGTCATGGATCATCAATACCCGTCCCAGCTTCCCGCTCTTCAGTGCTTTCTGAGTCGCCATCTTCTCCGACATAAAGTGCTGGATCATGCCAATCACCATGACTACGTTGGCACTGGCACAAGCATTTTCCATAACGACGCAGTCGGCAAGGGTCGTTGCCATAGGCTTCTCTACGAGCACATGAACACCGTGTGCGGCTGCCGCCAGAACCATATCCTTGTGCAGACTGTGCGGGGTATTGATAACAACCGCATCCACCACTCCGGCAGCTAGCATCGTGTTGTAGTCCGTGAAGACGGCAGCGCCCCACTGTTGAGCAACGGCGGCGGCAACATCCTCTTGTAAATCACAAACAGCGCTTAGCTCAACGCCGTCAAGGACCGATGCGCCATGTGCGTGGAGGCCAGCTACGGCGCCTGCGCCAACAATTCCCAATCGCATTTACACTCATTCCTCTTCGTGCTGCGCGGATTGCCTCTTGGCACCGCAAGATTCTCTAATAACCAGCCGCGGACGCAGCCGGACTTGGTGGATAGGGCAGTCATCACCCTCCACCAGACGGCGAAGTAGGATCTCCGCAGCCATTTTTCCCATCCTGTGCTTGGCAGGTGCCACAGCAGTCAAGGGGACCTCGGCAAGGTCCGCTAATTCGTCATCGTAGGAGACAAGGGCCAGCTCTTCGGGTATGTTAATTCCGGCTCGGCGTGCTGCAGCTTCCAAAAATGTTGCTTCCCTATCACCGAAAACCAGGGCAGCTGTGATCCCAGCGGCGCGAAGTTGGCCCAGCATGTGTTCAGCTTCGCCAGCTTCCCACTCCTCCCTCGGTGCCGGAAGCACCAACGGGGCAAAACCCAGATCCTTGGCACAGCGTTCGTAGCCGGCCACAATGGCCGGTTCAGTGGGAGTATGGCTGCGTGTCAGCAACCCCACCCTGCGGTGACCTAAATCGACAAGGTGACGGACGGCGTCGTACGCTCCACCTTGGTGATCCGAGCACACGTGCTCGGTCCTGTCCCCCGGCCCCAGATCCATCAGGCTGCGCTCCAAAAGAACCACTGGCACATTCAGTGCAGCCAGTTCACGAACCCGCTGCTGCGGATCTCCGATCCCGCTCAGAGTAGGCACAAGAATCAGTCCGTCAACACCAGAATCGATGAGGAAGTCAATACTTGCGTTTTCTCGTTCCGGTTCGTAATTGTAGGTTGAGAGTTGCAGTGAAACATCGTGGGCAGAGAGTGTTTCTTCGATACCTTTGAGTACGCGCGGATAATACAGTTGAGTGTCCGGCAGCAGAACCCCCACGCGCAGCCGAGTTCGGCGGCGCGCCAGTGGACGTTCCGAGACGAAACTTCCCGCACCCTGGCGGCGAACAACAATTCCTTCCTGCACAAGTTCATCGAAAGCACGCCTGACAGTTGTCAAGGACAAAGAAGTCTCGGCAGCAAGCTGGGCTTCGGTGGGCAACTTGGCTCCTGCCGCCCATGTGCCGGCCAAAATACCGCGACGGAGCTCATCGGCCAGTGCCTGAAACTTCAGTTCACGGGAGTCAGTGTCACGCACGGTCCCGGATTTTGTCCGTCTAGTCACGGTGCACTTCTCCTCACTGTCTACTCATCATGTGGTGGCGGGCACGCTTCGACCCCACTTGTGATGAGCATGACAGATGTATAAGTAATGAATAAAGGTGTAATTAGCAATATTGAACCTTAAAACTGTCGCTTAAGTCCAATATTCCGCCAACTTTACGGTCTACCTAACTTCGAGGCGGTTCACAAATTTCAAATTAGTTTTCAAGTACACCTTGATTCCTATCTTTGCTGACTGTTTGAGTCATGTCACTGAGTCGTGATCTACGGCACAACAACTTCACGAGGTGTCTTCTATGAGTACTAAATCCAGAATTGTACAAACGTTGGCCGTGCTGGCTGGCGCATCAATGGCCCTGACGGCCTGCGGAGGTGGCGGCAGCGACGCCGGAGCAAAGGACAACGGTACAGTGACGTACTGGTCCATGTGGAAGGTTGGCGAGGCACAGCAAAAAGTACTCGCAAGCGCCATCGCCGATTTCGAAAAGGAGACCGGCAACAAGGTTGACGTGCAGTGGCAGGGCCGCACCAACACGAAAAAGATCATTCCTGCACTGAACACCAATAACGTCCCGGACATCATTGACGGCTCCAACGCCAACCTTGATATCGCCCTGGGCAGCACCGGCCAGGCGCTGCCCATGACGGATGCCTATAACACCGAGATCGACGGCAAGAAGCTCTCCGAGCTCATTCCGACCAAGTTCGCCGCCGTGAGCAACATCAAGGGCAAAGACGGCGAACCGTGGATGGTGCCCTACAGCCTCACTTCGGACGGCATCTGGTTCGACGCCGAGAAGAACCCGGACCTGGTGACGAACCCCCCGGCCTCTTGGGAGGACTTCATAAGTCTCCTTGACAAGCAAAAGGCCGCCGGGCAGACACCCATTGCTGCAGACGGTGACATTGCCGGCTACAGCGCCTACTGGTTTGTCAGCGCACTGGTCCACAGCGAGGGCCCCGGTGCGTTCAACAAGATTGTCACTGATAAGTCGGGCGCCGGCTGGGACTCCCCCGCAGTACTGGCCGCAGCCAAAACGGTGCAGCAGCTCGTGGACAACGGTTACCTGATCAATGGCTACAACGCCAGCAAGTGGCCTGCTCAGCAGCAGGCTTGGGCCACCGGCGGGGCAGATCTGCTCTTCAACGGCTCCTGGATCCCCACGGAGACTGGCACGTACGCCTCACCCGGATTCAAGTATGAATCCTTTCCGTACCCGGCCGTAGCCGGCCAGCCCAGCATGGCACGCACGGACTTCACCGGCTTCGCCATTCCCAAGAAGGCAAAGAATCCTGCCGCCGCCCAGGAGTTGGCTGCGTTCCTGATGAACAAGAAGAACCAGGACGCTATGGGCACAGTAGCCAAGGTCCTTCCCGTTCGCGCAGATGCCGCTATTTCACCGGAGCTTGCCGCGCTTAAGAAGAACATTGACGGCGCCAAGGAGATCTACCTGGGCAACGATGGTGTCACCGCTCCGGGCTACTTGGAGAAGAACTTTAACCCGACCGATGATCAGTTGTTCCTGGGCAAGATTGATGCAGGCGAGTTTGTCTCCAAAATGAAGTCGGAGACCATCGCTTACTGGAAGGCGCAGGGCTAATGTCTGCCTCGACTCTCAAGCGCACCCGTCGCAACCCTGCTCCGGCTCTCAAGCCGGGGCAGGGCCGGGGCGGAAGCAGCATTGAACGCCAGCGCCGCAAGCTTCTGGTACCGTTCGTCGGACCGGCTTTCCTCTTCTACACCGTCTTGTTCATCGTTCCCACGATAGCGGCACTCTGGATCAGTCTTAACGAATGGGCCGGTTCTGGTCCCATGACCTTCGTGGGTTTCAAGAACTACGTTAAAGTCTTCCAAGACCCGTTGTTCTTGAAGTCCTTCGGAAACACGCTGCTCCTTTTGTTCGTGGTGGGTGCGGCAATCTTCATCCTGGCCTTTGCCATGACGCTGGTTCTTCGGGACATGGCTGCAAAGAAAATAGCTCGCAACGTCATCTTTTTCCCCCACCTGATCAATGCTCTTGTCTTTGGCATCCTGGCCGGTTTCATCTTCAACCCAGGTGGCATGGTCAACAGCCTGCTCAAGCCTTTGGGTGTCACGGAACCGCCGGCTTGGCTTGCCCAGGACAATATTTTTCCGTTAATCATGGCCACCATGGTCCTGACCACCACAGGCTACTTCACCACCATCATCATGGCCGGAGTAGACAGGATCCCGCCTTACTTCTATGAGGACTGCGCTCTTGCCGGCGCAACAGCGCTCCAGCGCCTCCGGTACGTCATTCTGCCGCTGACCTGGGACGTTTTCGGCACTTGTGCCGTGCTGTGGACAATCTCCTCCGTCAAGATCTTTGAAATCATCTGGGTCTTTGGCGGCAGCAGCGGCGCAGGCCTGCCACCCACCCAAACCTGGTCCGTGGCCGTGTACACCTACGTCACAGCGTTCTCCGGCATGTCCACCCCGGCCTATGGTGCCGCCACAGCATCAGCCATCATTTCTTTGGCCTTGGTTACCGTACTGGTGGTGCTCCTGCGCCGTGCCATGCGCCGTGACGCCATTGAGTTCTAAGGAATCCTCATGACAACCCTTACCTCGTCTCCATCCGAGAAAGCCGCTCCACCGCCAATTCCTCGCAAAAGAAACCGTGGCGGCGTCAGTCCCGCCCTGCAGGCCGATCACAACTGGGTCCGCAGCCTCGGTGTGTTTATTCTGTGGGCTGTGGTGGTGTTATTCATCGCCATGCTCGTCTGGACAGTGCTGCAGGCCTTCCGCGACACCCATGCAATCTTGGAAAGCCCATGGGGTCTGCCAACGTCGTTCAACTTCGATAACTTCGCCACGGCCTGGAATGTCAGCGGTTTCGCGTTGGCCACGCTTAACAGTGTTTTGACCACGGCGGTGTCCTCGTTCGTGTGCGTGGCCGTGGCCGCACCTGCCGCCTACTACCTCAGCCGGGTGGAGAACCGTCTCACCGATGGCCTGAGCTTGTACTTCATTCTTGGACTGGGAATCCCAGCCCAGGTCATCTTAATTCCGCTCTTTGTCATGTTGGACAAGGTGCACCTGACCAACAGCCTGATCGGCTTGAACTTGGTTTACATCGGTTTGTCGTTGCCGTTCACGGTTTTTTTGTTGACGGCCTTCTTCCGCAGTCTCCCCCTTGAAATGGAGGAAGCGGCTGCACTGGACGGCGCGTCCGCCCTGCGCACCTTTATCCAGGTCACCCTGCCCCTGGCAAAAGGTGGCATCCTCACCGCCTTTGTGCTGCTGGTGGTGGGGAGCTGGAATGAAACCCTGCTGGCGCTGACCCTGCTCCAGAGCACCGAAAAGTACACTCTGCCAGTAGCCTTGATCTCGTTCGTTCAGCAGCAGACCTACTCCGGTGCAGACTGGGGCGGACTGTTTGCGGGCCTATGCATCGTGATCCTGCCCATGCTGGCCATCTACATCTGGCTGGGCCGTCGCCTGACGGAGGGCCTGACCTTGGGGATGGGCAAGTAGAACCCCAATGATAGAACAACCAAATCTGCTGTTCGTGATCGCTGACCAGTTCCGGGCCATGTGCCTGGAGCCGGGCGGCGATGCGGTTTCCACCCCCTTTTTGGATGCCTTGGCGTCCGACGGCGTATCCCTGGCCCACGCTGTTAGCAGCTACCCGGTGTGCAGCCCGCACCGGGCCATGATGATGAGCGGGCAATACCCTGCCACCAATGGAGTCACACACAATGTGAACTCTGAAACTGCTACGTGGGGTGTTGGGCTTCGCCCCGACGCCCCGTCATGGGCTGCCGTGCTCAGGGATGCCGGCTACGCCACCGGATACATTGGCAAGTGGCACTTGGAGGCACCTGTTCCTGCGGATGCGATTTACGGCACCGGGCCCTTGGAAGATGGCCGCTACTGGGATGCCTACTCCCCCCTTGACCGGCGGCACGGCTTTGATTTTTGGTACTCCTACGGCTGCTGTGACGAGCACTTGACCCCGCATTATTGGACCGGCCACGCCGAACGGCATGAGCGGGTGGACGTTCAGGGCTGGTCAGCCGCGCATGAAACGGATGTGGCACTGGACTTCCTGCGCAGGGCCGGCACAGCACCCGGCGGCTTTGGCACAGCACCCGGCGGCGCGCCGTTTGCCCTCGCCGTGTCCTGGAACCCGCCGCACCAGCCCTTCGACCAACTCCCCGAAGGCTATGACACCAGCTATGCCGGGCTGCCCGCTTCGGAGCTGCTCAACCGGCCCAACGTTGATCTGGATTCTGACATTGGCCGGGAAGCGGCAGGCATAGCCGCGCTATATTACGCAGCCGTCAGTGCCATTGACGTCCAAGTGGGGCGGTTGCTTCAGGCTCTTGAGGAACTGGATCTGGCCCGGAATACCCTTGTCATTTTTACCTCCGATCATGGGCAACAGATGGGCAGCCACAGCCTGCTGTATAAAAATGTGCCCTACGAAGAGTCCATGCGCATCCCCTTTATGATGCGCGGCCCCGAAGAGTTCTCCGCGAAAGCCGCCGCCACCACGGTACTTTCCAGCGTGGATATTGCCCCTACTCTTTTGGGGCTGCTTGGCGTTGCCCACAGCATTCCAGCCCAGATGCACGGCCGCAACCTAGCACCCCTGCTGTGCACAGGAGCGGGTCTAGCCCCGGATGACGGGGAAGCGGCACTGTACTTCTACTATCCACGAAATGCCGAAGACGAGGACCTTCGCGGCCTCAGGACCCGCACCACAAAGTTCATTGCGGGCTTTCATCCCGAACGTGGCCTCACCACTGCCCTATACAATCTGGTGGACGATCCGTTCGAGCTTGACAACATCTCAGACCCGGTGTTGGTGCGCAGTCATGCTGCGGCGTTGGAGGAAGCACTTTCTGCAGCCGATCAGCAATGGACCGGAGCACCAGCTCTGCGGGATTTGGTGGCTAGCGCATGAATATCTTACTGATCATGGCGGATGAATTTGCAGCTCATGCTTTGACACGGGTCCGCTCCACGGATGAGCACTTCCGCACTCCTCACCTTGACCGGCTGGCCACGTCATCGACAACTTTTACGCAGGCGTACACGCCCTTTCCTTTATGCGTGCCGGCTCGCAGCGCCATGGTCACCGGCCGGTATCCGCACCAGCTGGGGGTCATTTCCAATGCGAAGGCATCCCCTGCGGGCGCGGAGCCCACCGAGGAACCCGGACATGGAACAAACTCGTTGGGGCACTGGTTCACAGCGGCCGGGTATGACTGCGCATATGCAGGAAAATGGCACGCCCTCCAAGCCAGTGCCACGGAGGCTGACGGTTTCACCCCCATCCACCCCTTCGGTGACGAGGGCTTGGTGCAGGCCTGCAGTACCTGGCTGGACGGCAGGAAAGATACCCGTCCCTTCTTCTTGGTCGCTTCCTTCGATGACCCCCACACGATCTGTGAATACGCCCGCTCCCAGCCGATGCCGTACGGAAACATACCCCCTGTCCCCGTGGCGGACGCCCCTGCCCTGCCTGCAAATTTTCCTCCTGCGCCTTATTCTCCGGAGGCACTATCCATGGAGCAAGTGGCAGCCGCACGCGTCTATGGCACCAACGGTTTTAGCCCCGATGAATGGCGAGGTTACCGCCATGCATACGCGGCACTTGTGGAGCGCGTTGACCAACGCATGGGGCAACTGCTGGAGCGGATCGATTTGGCAAGCACCGCCGTCGTACTAATTAGCGATCACGGCGACGGCGATGCCTCTCATGCCTGGAATCAAAAGACCGCGCTATACCAAGAATGCATCAAGGTGCCGTTCATGGTGCATGTTCCGGGGCAGCGCGCTGCGGTGATCGACGCACCCGTCCCGGCGGTTCTGGGGCTCCTGCCGACCCTGTGCCAGGTGGCGGGGATTCCAGCTCCGGGGGGACTCGCCGTACCCTCTGTGCTGGAAGCCACAACCGCTCCGGTGGTGGTGCAAACCTCATTTAGCGATGGGGCTGCGCTTCCCGGCGCAGGAACCACCGGGCGGGCACTTATTCTGCGAAATTGGAAATATGTTGTGTACAGCTGGGGTAGGAATCGGGAGCAGCTGCATAATCTGGACATAGACCCCGGCGAACAGCGAAACCTGGCCGTTGAGCGGGACCATGAACCAGTGCTTGAATCCATGCGTCAAGAGTTGCTTGACTGGGCACTGACCACCGGTGATACCGCTTTTTTGAAAAAGCTCGTGCTACCGAAATTTGCCTCCGCTGATCAACATCGAGAAATTTTTATGCTCCCTTATTAGCGCCTGAGAAGTCGCTGGGCGTATGCTGACAGTATCTACCCACGGAATCTTCAGCGTATTCCCAGCCAATGGTCGGAGACTGAAATGGTGAAAAAGATCGGACCTGAAGCCAAGTTGCTCGTAGTTGATGACGAGCCCAATATTCGTGAACTGCTCTCAACGTCCCTGCGATTCGCAGGGTTTGAGGTCATTGCGGCCGCCAACGGCCGCGAAGCCCTCGCCGCAGCCGAAGAACACAACCCCGACCTTGCTGTGCTGGATGTGATGCTCCCGGACATGGACGGTTTTACTGTGACCCGCAGACTGCGTGCTGCTGGCCGGCATTTTCCTGTCCTGTTCCTCACTGCCCGCGATGACACTGAGGACAAGGTCACGGGCCTGACAGTGGGTGGCGATGATTACGTCACCAAGCCGTTCAGCCTGGATGAGGTGGTGGCTCGCATCCGCGCAGTGCTGCGCCGTACTCAACCCATGGAAGATGACGACGCCGTTCTCCGTGTTGCCGATTTGGAGCTCGACGACGACGCACACGAGGTGCGCCGGGCAGGGAAGACGGTGGAGCTCTCCCCCACCGAGTTCAAACTTCTGCGCTACCTCATGCTCAACCCCAACCGGGTGCTTTCCAAAGCCCAAATCCTTGACCACGTCTGGGAATACGATTTCAATGGCGACGCCTCCATCGTGGAGTCTTACATCTCCTACCTGCGCCGCAAGATCGATACCGATGCTGAACTTCCTGCTCTCATCCAAACCAAGCGCGGCGTGGGCTACGTGCTGCGAACGGCCGACAAGCGCTAGCGCAGCGCCAAGACATTGATTACGTTGTGGAAGAACGCCTCCCTGCGCTCACAACTGGTGGCCATCATCAGTGCCTTGTTGAGTGTGTCCTTGTTGGCGCTGGGGGCAACAACGTTCCTCTTGCTGCACTCCTTCCTGGAAGACCAGATGGACACGCAGCTGACAACGTTTCAAAAGTCGATCATTGGCCATGGCACGGTGGATTCCCAAAACACCGGGCAAACACCATTCAGCTTTGACTACTATGTGGGCTTCCACTTTGCCGACGGGTCCCTAGCTGACCAAAACCGTTCCGGTAAGGACAAGCCTGTCTACCCGCCTTTTACAGTGGCACAAGCCAAGGAGTTGAACGGGAAACCGTTCACAGTACCCAGCAGTGATGGCGGCGCACCCTGGCGCATCACCATTGTGGCGCCCCAAAAGTTCAACTACGGTCCTTCCGAAATCACCGATACGCGGCCAGAGTATCTCGGTTATGTGGTGGTAGGCCTGCCCTACGAAACCCTCAACAGCACGTTGGAACGGCTCGCCGTGGTGATTGCCGGAGTGGCTATTTTGACCATCACGTTGGGCACTATGATCGCGTATTGGACGGTGACAAGATCCTTTAGGCCTTTGGCAAGGGTGGAGAAAACTGCTGCGGCAATTGCTGCCGGTGACCTCTCTCGCCGTGTGGACATTGAGAATCCAAACACTGAAGTAGGCCGCCTGTCAGGATCCCTGAACACCATGTTGGCCCATATTGAGCACGCGTTTGCAGCGCGGACAGCCTCCGAAACGAAGATGCGTCGATTTGTGGCGGATGCCTCGCATGAGCTCCGCACCCCGTTGGTTACCATTCGAGGTTTTTCCGAGCTCTACCGGCACGGTGCCCTGCAAACTCCAGACGACGTTGGCACCGCGATGGGGCGGATCGAGAGTGAGGCCAAACGTATGGGCGAACTCGTTGAGGACCTGCTGGTGCTTGCACGCATCGACGAGCAGCGCCCGCTGCAACTCAAACCCGTAGACCTGCTGATCATTGGCCACGATGCAGTGCTTGATGCGCGCGCGTCAGCTCAGGAGCGGTCCTTCGCCGTCGTAGGGCTCGACGGCGGTCCGGGCACCCCTGCGCCCAGTATCGGAGACGAAGCAAAATTGCGTCAGGTAGTCACCAACCTCATGGGCAACGCGTTGCGCCACACACCTGAGGGGACGCCGATCGAAATTATGGTTGGCACCAAGGCTGCGGATACCGGACCCTCTTCTGTAATTAAGATTCGTGATCATGGCCCCGGTATTTCCGAAGAAGAAGCCCCACGGGTCTTTGAGCGTTTTTATCGTGCGGACTCTTCCCGTGATCGCAACACCGGCGGCAGCGGTCTGGGCCTGGCCATTGTCTCAGCTATTGTGGCATCGCATAAAGGCACCGTTCGCCTTGAACAAACACCTGGCGGAGGCGCCACTCTGGCCATCGAACTGCCCTTTGCCCCGATGAACGCAGAAGAACACGGCAGCGATGACGCATCTGGTGCTGATTCTGATTCTGATTAATTCCTCCACAGTGCACCCTGGCGGCCCGCTCGTCCACTGAAGCACCGGCGTGGCTTTCCGTGGCAGAATACTGCTCCTAGGCTGGAACTTGTCAATGAATTCAAACGATTTTCACTTCACAGACAAGGTTCCACTCATGGCACAGTTCAACGTTAACAGCGACGACTTGGCGCTGAAGAGCACGGCCGTTAAAGGATCCGTGGATAGGATCCGCCTTGAGGTGGACGCCATGAAGCGCAACCTCTTGGATTTACAGTCCACGTGGACAGGGACGGCGGCCACAAACTTTCACGCACTCATGCAGGAGTGGCATGCCACTGAGCTCAGGGTTGAAGCGTCGCTGGAGAGTATCAACAGCGCCTTATCCATGGCGGCCACACAATACGCCCAGGCAGAAGATGCCAACACACGAATGTTCACCGCACGGTAGCGTTGCCCGCGCCGAACGGCACCGCCCTCACAGAAAAAGTAGAGCTAACCAGCTCCTGTCCTAAACCTCGGCAGTGCCCTGGTGGTGGCGCAGACGCCACGCTCCGCTGTCTCGCTGCCACAGAGAACTCCGTATCGAAGATCTAGGCTGCGAGCTCTTCTCAACCTGCGCAACGCTGCGGTAGCTCAGAAGAGCCGTTACGGTATCAATCTTGACCAACGAAAGGACTTCCAGGTCTGTGCTGGTAGCTTCCTCATCCTGGAGCATATCCAGGATCTCCTGCCGGGACCAGCGCCGCCCTGAGACACCAATTTCTTCAAAATCTGGATGCAAAAGTTCCCCCGTACGCAGTGGATCTGCACGAACAGCCGGGTCCAGAAGCTCACGCTCAAGTTCCACGACCGTTTCTAAGCCATCCTCAGCGCGAGCGGTAAAGGCCGGATCGGCCTCGTCGTCCAACATGGAAAACAGGTCGGGCTGTTCAAGTTCGTCCAGCAGCAGCCTGCCCTGGGCGGGGACAACGGAGTCAGGGTTCTTTGAAGCATGGGAGAAGCTGCCAGCACTCTTGCCTGCCTCGGCACTGCCGTTGGCTGAAGCCGAGCTGGCTTGTTCGGAAGTGGTCTGTGCCGAACCCGGGTAGCCCGGGCCCTGCTCCGGGGCCCGCTTGGCCTGGTAAGCAGTGGCAGCCGCACGTGCCCGGTCATCTGCGGCCTCATTGAGCTCGTGGCCGGCATGGCCCTTGACCCATTCAAAAGTGAATTTACGGCCTTTGATTACGGCGTCGATCTCTTTAAGGATCTCAACGTTCAACACTGGTTTACCGTCAGACTTGCGCCAACCTTTACGCTTCCAACCGGGCATCCACTTCGTGACGCTATTGATGACGTACTGGCTGTCACAGAGAATGTGCAGCGGCTCCTCCGGCAAGTGCGCTGTGGAGATGAAGAGGTCTAGCACTGCCATGAGCTCACCCATGTTGTTGGTGCCGTGCGGCCAGCCACCTGCCCGCCAGCAGTTCTCATCAACGTACCAAGCCCAGCCAGCGGGACCGGGATTCCCTAACGCCGAACCATCGGCAGCAGCAACAATTGTCATAAGTCCATACTTTCAGACTCCACTGACATTCACCGACACCAGAATGATTGTTGCCTCATGCAACAGGTGTGCTGATCAGCCAAAATTCGTTCCCCCAGAATTTAAGACTTGTTGAGAAAGAAAAGACGGGGCCACAATCGTGACCCAAAATAAAAGAGGAACTTCACCGGATTCACAATCGGTTCAATTCCAACCATCATGGCCCGCTTGTCTTCGGCTAAGAATCTGGAGCTTCGAGCGGCCTTGTATGATCAGTCCAAACACTGCCATCAAAATACCGAAGAATTCGTTCGCCAGACATTGGATACCAACCCGGGGCCGCAGCAGACCTACTCTGGACCAATTGTTCCTCCAGTGAATCTGTTCGTATTGCACGTTTTGAATCACTCTGGATAGATTTTTCGGCAGCTATACGTTTTTTTAGTTCTAAGGCTTCTGCTTTCACCTGCAGTTGGGCGGCAGTGCGACTTTGAACCTGCATGGTCCAGCTTTGCCCATCCCAGTAGCGCGCAGTCATCCCTGACATCTCTACGTACCAGCCTGCAGCAGTATCCGCCGAGGAAACAGCTCTGCGAAGCAGTGCCACTGCGGTACCAACGAGCAGACGATCTTTAGTCGGTGGCGGAATAATTTTATTCAACCACAAGGTTTCAACGTAAGCCTTCGCATTTTCCTGAGTGCGACGACCGGCAGCGACTTCTTGGTCTGCCCACTCGCATAGGCGAGCAAATTCAGCGTCTAGGACTGCTTGAAGTTGCAGCTGTTGCTGCACTTGCATTTGTTGCAATTGTGCATGAGCAAGCTGGGCCTGAATGCCCGTGTTGTAAGCAATCTGGCGTTGAACTTTTAATTGCTGACGCCCGGTAACGAAACTGCCGGTATTTACAGCTGTGTTCAACCGGTTGCCCTTCATTTTTCCCATGTATTCTCCGTAATCCAAGCCTGAAAACGATTATATACACAGGCTCAGGAACAGCAATGATTAGCCACAATTTCGGATCTCAACGCACACGATACTGCGGGCATGCAAAAGGCGCCCTTGCCAAGTGCAAAGGCGCCTTTCGCGTAGAACTGAGGAACAAGCTGGGAGACTAGAAGCCGCCCATACCGCCCATGTCGTCTCCGCCGCCGCCAGCCGGGGCAGCCTTTTCAGGCTTGTCGGCTACAACAGCTTCGGTGGTCAGGAACAGGCCAGCAATGGAAGCCGCGTTCTGCAGTGCAGAGCGGGTTACCTTTACCGGGTCGTTGACGCCGGCAGCAAGCAGGTCTTCATACTCACCTGTTGCAGCGTTTAGACCGTGTCCAACAGGCAAGCTGCGAACCTTGTCAACAACAACGCCGGGCTCGAAGCCTGCGTTGAAAGCAATCTGCTTCAACGGAGCGTCGATGGCAACGCGAACAATGTTAGCTCCGGTTGCTTCGTCGCCCGTCAGGTTAAGACCCTCGAATGCCGTCACGCCAGCCTGGATGAGAGCAACGCCACCGCCGGGGACAATGCCTTCTTCAACAGCTGCCTTGGCGTTGCGCACTGCATCTTCAATACGGTGCTTGCGTTCCTTGAGCTCAACTTCAGTTGCGGCTCCGGCTTTGATGACTGCAACTCCACCGGCCAGTTTGGCCAGGCGTTCCTGCAGCTTCTCGCGGTCGTAGTCGGAATCGGAGTTTTCGATCTCGGCACGGATCTGAGCCACACGACCGGCGATGGCTTCGGCGTCGCCGGCTCCATCAACAATGGTGGTCTCATCCTTGGTTACAACAACCTTACGAGCCTTGCCCAAGAGATCCAGAGTGGTATTTTCCAGCTTCAGGCCAACTTCTTCAGCGATGACCTGGCCACCGGTGAGAACGGCAATGTCTGCCAGCTGGGCCTTGCGGCGGTCACCGAAGCCCGGAGCCTTGACGGCAACAGACTTGAACAGACCGCGGATCTTGTTCACGATCAACGTGGCAAGTGCTTCGCCTTCAATATCTTCGGCAATGATCAGCAACGGCTTGTTTGAAGCCATGACCTTCTCCAGAACGGCAACGAGGTCCTTGACGTTGGAGATCTTGGAGTTAACGATCAGGATGTACGGGTCTTCAAGAACCGTTTCCTGGCGTTCGGTGTCGGTGACGAAGTAAGCGGAGATGTACCCCTTGTCAAAGCGCATACCCTCGGTGAGCTCAAGCTCCAGACCGAAGGTGTTGGACTCCTCAACGGTGATAACACCTTCCTTGCCAACCTTGTCCAGAGCTTCGGCGATGAGTGCGCCGATCTCGGGATCCCCAGCGGAGATGGACGCGGTGGCAGCAATCTGCTCCTTCGTCTCAATTTCCTTGGCGGAGGCGAGTAGCTGCTCGATGACGGCTGCAACAGCCTTCTCGATGCCGCGCTTCAAGGACAGCGGGTCGGCGCCGGCAGCTACGTTGCGCAGGCCTTCCTTGACCAGTGCCTGTGCCAACACAGTGGCTGTGGTGGTGCCGTCTCCTGCGATGTCGTCAGTTTTCTTGGCGACTTCCTTGACCAGCTCGGCGCCGATCTTCTCGTAGGGATCGTCAAGTTCAATTTCCTTGGCGATGGAGACACCATCGTTAGTGATTGTGGGTGCGCCCCACTTCTTTTCAAGAACAACGTTGCGACCGCGCGGCCCCAAAGTGACTTTGACGGCGTCGGCGAGGATATTCAACCCACGCTCAAGACCGCGGCGTGCCTCTTCATCAAATGCAATGAGCTTGGCCATACAGGCTTCAGTCCTTTCAGAACAGTCCTTTCGGGACTGTCGTTTCGGATACAAAGTTCCTCATTGCGGCGCCCGCGACGGACGGATACCCAGCCACTGATCTATTTACAGTGGCCGAGAACCCTCGCCCAATGAGGAAAGTTTAATCCTCCGACGGCGGTTGGACAGCTAATAATTAGCAGTCGCCACCTCAGAGTGCTAAGTCAATAATTAGCACTCGATACAGCAGAGTGCAAGCGCAGAGGCCGGTATGAGCTTGAGGCGAACGCGTCTCAAGCAGCTAAGAGGTCATAATCATGGGCAGCATCTCCACTCCGTGGGCACGCGACACTGGCAGAAGCGACCGTATAGACCCATGTCTAGGTCACTTTCTTAGAACTTCAGTGTCCTGCACTTCCGGCTGGACCCCCAAGCGGATATTGTGAGGTCTGTAAGTATTCCGATGCACGCATACGCAAGTGACACCCACTGCCCCGGCAGCGACGCGTGCCACAGCTCAAGCACCAGGAGACACCTTGACTGAGAACATTAAGCCAGAGCACACCCCCGAACAACCGGGCACTCCCAATGACATCCCCGCAGGCTACGACGCGCCCGCCAAGACGGGCTATGAAACCCCTAGTTATCAAGCACCTGCTGCACCGGTAGCTCCCGAAGCGCCAGCTTACGAACAGCCCACCTACCAGCAGCCCGGGGCGCAGCAGGGCTACCCGCAGCAAAATATGCAGCAGCCTTACCAACAGCCTGCCTACAACGCAGCTCCGGGTACCGAGCAGAAGTCAAAGGTTGTTGCAGGTATTTTGGGTATCCTGCTTGGCGCTTGGGGCATCCATCGCTTCTACTTGGGAGACATCAAAATGGGCGTCATCCAGATAATCGTCACGGTTCTCACTTTTGGACTCGGTGGCATCTGGGGATTCATCGAAGGCATCATGATCCTCGTAGGGGCCGACCCGTTTAAGGTGGATGTCAATGGTGTTCCGCTGAAGGACTAGTTTCCGCATTCACACCTGCACCACGCACGCGAGAAGCCACTTATGGTGTTCAAAACCCGGTTTTGGACACCATAAGTGGCTTCTCGCGTTGAAGAGCGTTTAGGCGCCTGGCCCAAGAACCACGGCCAGCGGAATTCCGAGCTCAGCGGTATCAACCAGCACCGTAATCTTTAGCACCGCGCCTAGCTCATCCGCGTTGGCTTTCTGCTCAATGCCGTTGTAGAAAATAACCGATGTGTTTTGACGCTGCCCTGCCCAGTTGGCCGACTGGGCGACTGCCCAACCGTCGGCCGTAACAAGCCCCGAATATCGGGCAGCCAGCCCGGGGGTGCCCGTTGCGTTGAATATTGCTACGGGAGCGCTCTTATCAACAACGGAATCCGGCGCAGCCTCAGTAGTCGTTTCAGGTTCCGGAGCCGGCGTTTCCACAGCGGTAGTAGCAGGAGCCTCGGTGGTGGCCTCTGCTGCCGCGCTTTCGGCCGGAACGGAGGTGGTTTTCGCAACAACCGGCGCGCTCGTAGTGTTGAGCATCTTAGGCATGATGATAAATGCCAACAGCCCAATACACAGAGCCACAACACCAAAGATCATCAGCGGCATTAGGGAGCGCCCTTGCGGATCCATCGAAGCCCGGTGAACGCCGTGGCGTGCCGAGCTTTCCTCTACGGCGTCGAATTCATCCCGCGGGTATTTACTCATTGTGCAGTGCTGTCCTTGTGGGTGCGTTGGGTGAGGTGGCGTCAGTTGCCCAGCCGGCGCGCGGACCGGGCCTGTTGACGTGACACACGTAGTCTACGCAACCGTTTGACCAGCATGGGGTCATAAGTCAATGCAGCTTCCGTGTCGATCAACGCGTTCAGCACTTGGTAGTAGTGAGTTGCTGAAAGGTCGAACATGTCGCGGATGGCTTGTTCCTTGGCACCAGCGTACTTCCACCACTGCCGTTCAAGGTCAAGCATCTGAGAGTCACGTTCGGTGATGCCGCCTTGAATTACCGGTGCTGCGGCAGGGCCCACCGAGTCTTGCTCGTGCCGGATAGCATCGGCCACAATAGCCTCCCTTGAAAATTGCGCATAGGGCCATGATTCATGACCCGCTCTGTCCATAATAAGGGCGAATCACAACTATGTCATTTGAGCTCCTGTGGAAAGTCTCTGTGCATGCTCCGGGTGTGCGGGAATGGACGTACACCTCCTTGCATGAAGCACAATGGAAACCATGGAAAGCACACCCGGACTCTTTGACCTACCGGCACAAGACCCGTGGGACTCGCAGCAACTGCATGCTTTGGCCGCATTGCGGAACGATCCCTTGGGCCAAATGGCTTCCGATTGGGCTGCGGCGCTGGCTCCGCTGGATGCCACCTTGCGCAGCTTAGGGGCCATGTTGACCAAGGAGTACGACGCCGGAACTCGCTTCCTGCCACCGCCCACCCAGGTGCTGCGTGCGTTGAGCACACCCATGGTGGACGTCAAAGTTTTGGTCGTTGGCCAAGATCCTTACCCAACACCGGGACACTCTGTGGGTTTAGCATTCGCAGTTGATAAATCTACACGTCCGCTACCCCGCAGCTTGAAGAACATTTATAAGGAGCTGAGTTCTGACTTGGGCTTCCCCGCAGCCGCTCATGGCGATCTCAGCGCGTGGGCCAACCAAGGCGTTCTCTTGCTGAACAGGGTCCTGACGGTAGCCCCCGGCGCAGCCGGTTCGCACCGCAGACGCGGGTGGGAGGAAGTCACGGAGGCAGTCATCACAACCCTTGTCGCCAGAAAAAAGCCTCTGGTGAGTGTTCTCTGGGGCAAGGATGCGCAACGTCTAGCCCCGCTATTGGAGGGCACTGCTGTGATCGAGTCGGCTCACCCGAGTCCGCTTTCAGCCTCGCGAGGCTTCTTTGGCTCTAAACCTTTTAGCCGTGTAAACAATCTGCTTGTAGCTCAAGGCGCTTCACCGATCGACTGGATGATCCCCGTGGCCTAGACTGGTTAGGATCACCTAACTTCGCGCTATTGACGCGCTCACCACGCCGGGCTCTGCCCAGCCCAAGGAGCCCACTGTGACATCCCCAGACACTGCCGCCGCTGAAACCCCGGCCCGCACCACCCGGCCACGCGCTCAAATCACCCTTGAAGTTCTTCGCAAAGAACAGCTCAGCCCGCACATGGTGCGCATCATTGCCGGAGGCCCGGAGCTGGCGAAATTTGAGGCCAAGGACGCCACCGACATGTATGTAAAGATACATTTCCTGCGCCCTGATGTGGAGTACGCCGAGCCCGTGGACGTGTTCGCACTGCGAGAGGTGATGCCGCGTGAACACTGGTCAGTCACCCGCACTTATACCGTCCGCTGGATCAACATGGCCGCCAAGGAGATCGCCATCGACTTCGTAGTACACGGTGAGTCCGGACTTGCAGGGCCGTGGGCCGCGGCTGCAGCACCGGGTGAGCGCATCATATTCGTTGGCCCAGGCGGCGCCTATAAACCCAATCCCGATGCCGATTGGCACCTCTTTGTGGGGGACGAATCTGCCCTCCCGGCGATAGCCTGCGCACTTGAATCACTCCCGAACGATGCCCGCGGCCACGCATATATCGAAGCAGACACGGCGGCAGACATCCAGCCCATGGCCAAGCCCGACGGCGTAGAACTGACCTGGGTTTTCCGCAACGGCACCGCGCCAGATAAATGCACGCTGCTTCTAGATGCTGTTACCAACGGAGCATGGCCAGCCGGTACCGTAGATGCCTTCGTCCACGGTGAACGCGAGTGTATGAAGGCGTTGCGCGATCTACTGTTCAAGCAGCGTGGACTTGAGCGTTCACAAGTATCCCTGTCGGGATACTGGGCTTATGGCCGCAACGAGGACAACTTTCAAGCCGAAAAGCGTGAGCCCATCGGCAAGATCCTCTGAAGTCACCCACTGCGGGCGTAGCGCCCGAAGTTGATTAACGCCTGCGGTTGCTGCGCTTGTCCTTAAGCCCGTTGCTGCGTGTGAATGGCCTGGCAGCATTATCCCCAAGCACCACTCCCGCAGCAACGGCAAGGATGATCACCAAAGCGTTGAAAATGCCGACGGCCCCGATCGCTGAATCTTCTGGTGTCAGCGTCATAACAAACATGGCCCGGAAGATGGACAAACCTACCAGCAGGAATATTATGGATGGCACGGCCACGACTAGTTGCGGAGCATCCAAGCGCAGGGCAACAACACGGGCAAGCATGCCAATAACAACAGCGGCAACGGCCGGGGCAAAGCGGTCACCCAGTCCGATTTGCAGGCCGAAGTGAAAAACAACGTAACCGGCCAGCGCCACCCCCATGGTGGGCAGCAGCAATCGAACCGCAGTTTGCTCAGCAATACAGATGGCCACGGTAGCCACGGCCACGAGCGCAAGCGCCCCATACAACGGCAGAGACGGCGTGAGAGTCTCAGCAACATTTAACCTGTCGGCCCCAAACATTGCACTTGAAACAAGGGCAACGGCGATGCCTGCCACAATGGCACCAAAAGTCAGAAAAGCCGAGAGGAAACGTCCCGCAGCTGTAACGGGGAACCCATTGATAGCATCTTGGACAGCAGAGACTAGACGCCCCGAGGGAAGCATCAGCAAAATTCCGCCGGCAACCACAATTGAGGGGCTCAACGGCACTTGCGCCATGAAACATAACACCGCCACAACTGTGACAATAAATGAGCTGCTGGCGGTGATGAAGAAGTCAGGTACCCGCCACTTTCCAAGGACTCTTGCCACCTGTCCGGCCATGAATATGGTCACGAAGGCAACCAGCATGCCGAAAGCAGTCCCACCAATGACACCTACAACGGCGGCCGCAAATACAGCCTCCGCCATTGAAACCATCCACCGTGGAAACGGCTTGGGCCTTTTGACTATGACATCCAGGCGCCTGTGCGCTTCATCTCTGGAAACACCACCACTAGCAATATCTGTCACGAGCTCATGGATCTCCACCAAGCCTGCGTAGTTATTGGTCCAAGAACGCACCACCCGCAAAAGAGTGATGGGAACAGCATCCCTAGGCGCATAATTCAAAACTACCGACTGGTTGGTTATATCAACCTCAATGGTGCGCAGCCCCAGGGCTGCTGTGACAGCAATAATGCTTGTCTCAACTTCAAGTGCTCCGGCACCGTACCGGAACATGGTCTCAGCCAAACGAAGCGCTAAATCAATCGTCTTTCGGGCAGACTCTTCGGCCTTGCCAACTTGGATCGTGAAGTTTGCATAAGGAGTACCGGCGAGCCTGTCAACGATTGACATGGGCGCCGTAGGGGGAGCCTCACCCTGCACGAGTTTACGCAGCACGGTCCGTGCAGCCTTGTTGGGACGGGCAGGAGCCACCACAGGAATCAGCCCGGCTACAGGTGCCGTAGTGTTCTCACCCTTGGCCGCTTTGACTTTCTTTACCGAACGGCCGTGCCCACTTCCGGCGTGCACGGTTCCGTCTTGCACACTCCCGCCTTTGGCACTGCGGCCTTTGGTACTGCGGTCTTTGGTACTGCGCTCTGGTACTTTGATGCTTGGCACGCTGGCGTTCGGCACCTTGGTGCTTGGGACCTTACTGCGCTGGACTTTGCGGCCCTGACCATTATCGCCTTGACCGTTATCGTCCTGGGCCGCATCCTTGGAGGCGCCATCACGGTTGGAGTTGCCTGCAACGTCTTGGTCCCGGCTACTGGGTGTGCTTGTCATTCATGCTCCCTGAGCCCTCGTTACCGGTGCTGGCGTCCTGATCCAATGACGCCTGCACCACAAAAAATAATTAGTAAAACTGCTTTCCGGTGCGGCGAGTGTAAAGCTGCCTGAACACGCGTTCACCGGCCCTAGACCATAATTTATACCGCACGGGGCTGAGCACTAAGTCATAGCAACCTACAAAATCGGTGACTGTTTTAGAGAAGCTCGTTTTAAACAAACCTAGGCCGTGGTGTGGGTGAGTGGGATCCTTGAGCCGGTCCGCTGGCGGCGTGCCACAGAAGTCGTACTCGAGAGCGCCAAGTTCCTTCATGTCATTGATGGCGGCCCACTGCACTAGGTGGGAATCTCCATACTGGCTGCGCTTCTGCAGCGAGCCACCATCCTTGTAGGTGGCTTTGGCACCGTAGTTAATGACAAACGCACCCACGGAGGCGACGCCGTCTTCAAAGACAAAATAGAAATGTCCCTGTTCGCGTTGGGTGAACTCTGTCCAGAACTGCCGGTAGTACTCAAAGTCGCGGGCCTGTGTGGTGGCTTTGGCAGCGATGGTGCCTACCATCAAGGAGTACATTGTGCGCATAGTTGATTCTGTCGGATCCATGCGAACAACTTCGACGTTTTCGCGGATAGCTCGACGCACTGCGTTGCGGCCGCGAGAATGCAACTTGCGCAGTAATTCACTGGATTCCGGGGAAATATCAAGCAAAGCTGTGCTGTCGTTGGGCTGCAGGTCTGGAACCTTAACCAGGCCCGCCCCCCGAAGAACTGAATGGGCTTCTTCGGAAGCAACGATGTCCGGTTCTATCTTTACCGCAAAAACGTGAAGTTTGGCGCGTTTGACGAAGACTCGCAAAGCCTCGAGCACGGCTGGGACCTCAAAAACATCAGCAACATCGGGGCCCTTGATGAGATACCACAGCTTACCCAGCACCGGAAAAGACTTTTCCAGGACCAAGTTGTAGCTTGTGTAATGCGGTCCTTCAAAAGCCAAGAATTGCGTGTCCCAGCCGTAGTTCTTTTTAACGGCCGCAAAAGCTTCAGACTGGAGCAGGTTACCGCCGTTGGGATTGGCAGTGACGAGTGTGTCCCATTGTTCAATCTCGGCGGCTGTGGCAAAGCGGGCAGTAAATTCTGGCAAGAGACCCTCAATTACGTTGGCATGTATTCGCTTCGTATACTCTACCGGCCATCAATGCCCCAGCACACGCTCTGCACAACCTACGTATTAGCGACTTACGGCCACACGTTGGACGTCTACGACAGTTCCCGTGTAGAAATATCCACAATATTCTCCCTGTCGACTTTCGTTTCCAGCGCAATTTCCTTCACGAAGCACAGCACTATCGCGGCAAGGACAGCCAGCGGGACCATGAACAGAAACAGCGGAATCAAGGCTTCATTGTATGACTCGATGATGAGGGACTTGACGGGTTCGGGCATGCTGTTCACCAGGTGCGGGGTGAAGGAGCTGGCGCCACCGCCTCCAGTGCCACCGGGGATCTTTTCCGCGATGAGATCGTACAAGCGCGTGGCGAACATGGCGCCAACAACGGCCGAGCCCAGCGTGGCGCCGACTTGGCGGAAGTAGTTCTGCCCCGCCGTGGCCGTTCCAACAAACTTCAGCGGGAAGGAGTTTTGTGCCACAAGCGTGAGGATTTGCATGCTGGCGCCCAGGCCTATACCCATGACACCCAAGTAGATGCAGATGAAGTAGATCGGGGTGTCGGTGGAGATCGTGGAGAGCAGCAGTAGTGCCAAGGCGAGGATCGCGCTGCCCACAATGGGAGCAACCTTGTAGCGGCCCGTGGTGGAGACGCGGCGGCCCACCACAACCGAGACAATTAGCATGCAGGACATCATGGGAATCATCAGCAGGCCAGCTTCAGCGGCTGAGAAGCCCGTGGCCATCTGCAGGTAGGTGGGCATGTAGCCGATGGCGCCGAACATGGCGATGCCCGTCAGCAGCCCCGCGATGGTGGTCAGAACAAAGTTGCGGTTCTTGAACAACAGCATGGGCATAACCGGCTCAGATACGCGGTTTTCCACAATGACAAAGAGGGTTCCGGTCACTACGGCTGCGATGGCAAGACCGATGATTTGCGGAGAATTCCAGTCATATTGCGACCCGCCCCACGTACCGACCAGGACCAGGGCCGTGGTGGCCAGGGCAATGAGCATCATGCCCACGTAGTCGATCTTCGGACGCGTGGCATGGACCTTCCGGGGAACATGCAGCAAGAAGATGGTGGCCGCAATGGCCAGAAGCGCCAGCGGCACGTTCATCCAGAACGCCCAGCGCCATCCCGGGCCCTCGGTCAAGCCGCCACCGATGAGCGGACCGGCAACGGAGGAGAATGCGAAGACGCCGCCCATGATGCCCATGTACTTGCCGCGTTCGCGGGCCGGCACCACGTCGGCGATGGTAGCTTGCGAGAGGATCATCAAACCGCCACCGCCAAGGCCCTGGACCACGCGAGCAATGATGAGCACGTTCATATCATTCGCCAAGGCACCAATGACGGAGCCAACAAGGAATATTGAAATCGCGAACAAGAGCATGGGCTTGCGGCCCAGCAGGTCCCCGAGCTTGCCGTAGACCGGCATCATGATGGTGGAGGCAAGGATGAAGGCCGTAATGACCCACGCCATGTGTTCGACGCCGGAGAGCTCACCGACGATCGTGGGAAGAGCACTGGAGAGCACCGTTTGGTTCAGCGATGCCAGCAGCATGGTCACCATCAGACCGGCGAACAGGAGGATGATGTTGCGTTTTTCGCTGTGATCAGGGTGCACGTGGGCTGCAGGGGCACCTGGGACCGCGGCTTTTATTTTGGTGGAACTCATAGGGCTGCCTTAATAGTGTCTCTAAAGATTTCAATGGCCTCTTGCACGGCCGGACTTGATTCGTTGGTGGTGGCACTCGGATCCTTGGCAAAGGCGAACCGCATGACGGTTCCTGCCAGCATCAAAAGTGCCAGTGCAGAGTCCCTGCCGGGAGGTAGTCCTGACCAAGATTCTTCCTGGGGACCACTGGGATAGCGCTCAAGCAGCACGGCTTCCACCAATTCCTCACAGGCCCGCAAGTGTGAGACAAGATTTCTCGCCAGTTCCGGATGCCGCTCCTTCAGGATCCTGCGCCGATCTGTGCGGGAGGCCTCGGGAAACATGGAGCGGATGACTGTGACCATGAGGTGGACAGTCCGGCCAAAAAGATCCCCGGCCCCGCCGGCGCGGAAACAGGCAATGGTCTCCTCTGAGAGGGTGGGCCCCTGAATACCAAGGATGGCGTCTTCCTTGGCAGGGAAATAATTGAAGAACGTGCGCTTGGAAACTCCTGCCGCGTCAGCGATGGCTTCCACGGTTGTATTTGCCAGGCCTTGCTCACAGGCAAGCTTTGACGCCTCATCATGAATCAGCGCCCATGTCTCGAGGCGGTTGCGTTCGCGCAAGCTAACAGGAGGTTTATGCATAATCACAGTTTATGCACTCACGCACAAATTGCACAAGTGCAAAGTTTGCAATCACATGGCCACCGCTGCTCTCAACGACGACGGCGTGCCATGCTGGCGAGGGCGTCTGAAACTTCAGGGGCCCTCGCCAGCATGGCACGCCGTCGCGCTTGGCGAACGGGTTAGTCAGCTGTCCTGAGGCCGCAACCAGGTGAAATGCGGTGTTTCCTTCGCCAAAAACGCCGCAACGCCAATGGCCGCATCCCCACTAATAGCCATCTGTCCTTGCCAATAGTTGCTTAGTTCAGCTATCTGCGCCTCACTAGCGGCTGCGCCGATGGCATTGACAAGTGCTTTGTGGCCCTGCGCAGAGAACTGCGAGCGCCCGGCCAAGCGGAGCGCGAATGAGTGCACTTCCGGCCAGAAGGCATCGGTGGCAATGACTTTGGTGGCCAGTCCCAGCTCCAGTGCCTGCGCGGCGTTGACAAAGTCACCCGTGAGCAATAGGTACTTGGCCGTGGCCGGACCAGCTAACTGCACCAGACGTTTGATCCCGGACAATGGATAAACAATGCCAATCTTGGCCGGCGTGACACCGTATATGGCACGCTCGGAGGCCAGCCGGATGTCACAGGCTCCTGCGATTTGCCACCCTCCGCCAACACAGTAGCCATCGATCGCAGCTATTGTTGGTTTGCGAAATTTGGCCAGAGCGTCCTCAGCCACTGTGATGTCGCCGCCGTCGCTGTGACCGGTGGCGGGGTCGTGCAGGATCTTTTGCACAGAAGCTATATCCGCACCTGCGGAAAAGTGCTTTCCGGCGCCTCTGAGCACCACAACTTTCACACCATCATCTGCATCCAGTTCTGCCAGCACGTTGGTAAATTGTTGCCACATGCCTTGTGTAATGGCGTTACGCATCTCCGGATTGTCCATAATCACAGTGGCTACGGTTCCGGAGCGCTCAATCCGCAACTGGCCCGTCAGAGCAGGCTCGGCACTCATGCTGGCTGCTCTTGGCCCAAAGTGGCAGGCGGAGCCAGCACAATTCCGGCGTCAACCAGTCCGGCAATTTGCTCCGGCGTCAGGTCAAGATCTGCTAAAACGGCAATTGTGTCTTCGCCCAACGTTGGCGGCGCTTTGCGGATCCGGGGCGCCAAACGGTTCAGCGAAATCGGTCCGCGCACAAGCGGCAACGGCGTGCCGTCTGCACGGTGGATGATCTGCACCATGTTAAGCGCTTTGACCTGCTCGTCAGCGAACGCCTGTTCATAGTTGTAAATGGGCCCGGCGGGAATGGCTGCTGCGCGTAGTATCGGCAGCCATTCACCGGCGGTGCGGACAGCCAGTAGCGCCTCCAATTCCCCCTCAAGGGCACAAACATTGGCGTGACGCAGCTTCCCTGTACCGTATTCCGGACGCTGAACCAGTTCGGGTGCACCAAGCAAAGTACACAATTGCTGCCATTGCTTTTCATTCCCAACAGCAATAATGATGGGTATATCAGCTGTAGCAAACACGCCGTACGGCGTCAGTGCCGGGTGCGTATTGCCCAGCGGCACCGGCACCTCTCCGGTGCTGAGGTATTTCTGGCCCTGAAAGGCGCCAAGCGCAAGCCCTGTTTCCAAGAGTGAGGTGGCCACTTCCATCCCCGCCCCGGTACGGGCTCGGCCTGCGAGCGCCGCGGCGATACCCAAGGCTGTGTTGATACCTGAAACCATGTCAATGATGGGTACGCCCACCCGGAACATGTTCTGAGCATCGGCGCCCGTCACGGACATCAACCCACTCATTCCCTGCGCCACCTGGTCCAGACCCGGAGCCTGGGCCAGTGGCCCGGTGGCACCAAAACCGCTAACTGAGGCAATGATCAGCTCGGGTTTCGCAGCGCGAAGCTCTTGCGGGTCAAGGCCCATTGTGCTCAGCACGCCGGGGCGGAAGTTCTCCACCACGACGTCGGCACTCATGGCCAGCTGCCACAACAAGTCCCGGCCCGCTGGAGAGTAGAAATCGATGGCGATGGATTCTTTGCCTCGGTTGGCCGAGTCAAAGTACAGGCTGTGATCATCCTCGAAGGGCGGCCAGGACCGGCTGGAGTCCCCACCACGGATACTCTCGGTTTTGATGATCGTTGCACCAAGGTCTGAGAGCAGGGCCGTGGCGTAAGGCCCGGCAAGTGCGCGGCTTAGATCAAGGATGCGGATGCCGTTAAGTGGAAGCTCCGATGGGTTACCCATTGGATACCCCGCGCAGCCGGACGTTGATCTGCTTGGTTTGGGTGAACCCGGCGAGCATGCCCTCAAGTGAGACTTCCCGCCCCATGCCACTTTGTTTGTAGCCACCGTAGGACTGCCCCATCACTTGACCGCCACCCTGGTTGACCTGCACCCAACCCGCCTGAACTTGGTGGGCTGTGTTCAAAGCGTCGTCAAGGTTGTGGCTCCAGACGTAGGCCGCCAGCCCGTAGTTGGTGTCATTGGCCATGGCAATAACATCGGCAGTGTTCTTCCACGGGATAGCCACCAGAACGGGGCCGAAGATTTCTTCTTGGGCCACCCGGAAATCATTCTGCGCACCGCTGAAGACTGTGGGCAGGTGGTAGTAACCTTCCATTAAGGCCCCTTCAGTGGGTGCGTTGCCGCCAAGTACCGCCTTCATTCCCGGAGTTCCCCGGCCCTCGTCAAGGTAGCCGGTGATGGAGGCGTGCTGCTTGGCATTGATGATGGCCCCCATATCGCTGGCCTCATCCATAGGGTCACCCACTTTGAGCGCGCCGAGCTTTGTTGTGAGCCGGGCAAGTACCTCATCGTAAATATCTTCGTGGAGGAACAATCGCGAGCCGGCGGTGCAGCTTTGGCCCTGCCGAGTGAAGCGTGAGGCCAGGAGCAGACCGTCGATGAGCTCGTCGTCGACCGCGTCAGGAAAAACGATAGAAGGGTTTTTGCCGCCCAATTCCAATGACATGTGCGCCAGCCGGCCGGCCGCCGTTGCAGCCACCCCACGGCCCACTTCGGTGGAGCCGGTGAAGGAAACCTTGTCAACGCCGGGATGGTGAGCCAGGGCCTCACCAATAACTGAACCACGCCCGGTCAGTGCATTGACGACGCCGGCGGGAAGGTGCCGATTGCATACTTGTGCAAGCAGCAAAATGGTGAGCGGGGCGTCGTCGGCCGCCTTCATGATGACAGTGTTGCCTGCAGCCAATGCTGCCGGAATTTTAAACGCGGCGATCATTAGCGGAGAGTTCCAGGGCAAGATCGCGGCCACCACACCCAATGGCTCCAAACGGGTGTATTGCAGCTGATTCTCTCCTGCCGGCAAGGTGGTGCCCTTGACCTCACCGGCTACCCCGGCAAAGTAGCGGAACATCGAAACCATGGTGGTGGCTTCGGGCCGGGCCTGGGTGCGCAGGGCATTTCCTGTGTCAAGAGCTGTCAGCTCCGCAAACTCTTCGGTACGTGCTTCAAGCTCGTCGGCGATAGCCAGCAGAGCTTTGGCCCGACCGCTGAAATGCTGCGCACGCCAAGCAGGGAACGACGCGCGGGCAGCGGCCACCGCACGGTCCACGTCAGCCTCATTGCTGGCAGGGACCCGGGCAATGACGGCCTCACGGCGCGCTGGGTTCTCAACATTGCGCCACTGCGCACTGGCCGAGGCCACTTCCTCACCGTTGATCCACATGGGCCAGTCGCGCACGGCTGGAGCGCCTTGAACTTGCGTCATTAGAATTTCCTTATCCGTTTGTTGTGGCAGATGTGCTCAGGGTGCCATCCACCAGGGAGACAATCCTGCTGCAGTCTTTGCCGCCTTCACCCTCATCGATGAGGCGTTGGAAGAGTTGCTGTACGTGTTCTCCGATTTCCAGTGGAGTACCCGTACTGTGTGCGGCCGCAATAGCCAAACCGATGTCCTTGTTGGCCAGCTCGGCGGTGAACGAGGGAGCAAAGTCGTTATTGGCAGGCGAGGTGGGAACAACCCCTGGCCGCGGGTACCACGTGCGCAATGCCCAACTATCCCCCGATGAGACCGAGGCGATGTCCCAAAATACCTGCTTGTCCAAGCCCAGGCGTTCCGCCAGGACCGCACCTTCGGCGGTGGAGGCCAAGTTGATGAACAACATGAGGTTATTGCAGATTTTGGCGGCTTGTCCCGTGGTGGCACCGCCCGTGGGAATGATGTTTGCCGCCATTGGTTCTATATACGCGGAGGCGTCAGTCACGGCACCGCTTTCACCGCCAATCATGAACGTAAGGGTTCCGGCGACCGCTCCGCTCATGCCGCCTGAGACGGGGGCGTCTACAAAGCGGAAGCCGGCGGCAGCAGCGGCGTCGTGCACGTCCTTGGCAGTTTCTACATCAATCGTTGAGGAATCAATGAGCAGACTCGTCTGCGCAGCGTTGGCCAAGATGCCGTGGTCGCCAAAATACACGCTGCGGACATGGTCTCCTTTGGGCAGCATGCTAAAGACAACGTCTGCGCCGCGAACCGCATCAGCTATTGATGTGGCCGGGCTGACTCCGGCAGCAACTGCCGCATCAAGAGCTGCCGCGCTTAAATCAAAGCCGCGGACAGTATGCCCTGCCGTAACCATGTTGGCCGTCATGGGTCCGCCCATGTTGCCCAAACCAATCCATGCCACTACCGCCATGATGAAAGCTCCCTTGCTTACGTTTCCCATTATGTCTCAGGGTCCCAATGAAGGGACGATATGACCAGCATCACACCCTGTTAGAGTGCAAACAAGGCCGAAATAAGCAGAGCCCATGTGCATACTTGCACAGACCGCCTTCGGTGCGGAAGCCGCGTATATAAGGAGTAGGTACTTGGTGGATTTCAAACGTTTTCCCAGTCCCGACGATCTTCTCATCCTTTTGACAGTAGCCAGACTTGGCCGCTTCACTGCGGTTGCAGATGCGCTGGAGACCACCCACACCACAGTCTCGCGAAGAATTTTGGCGCTGGATAAACAAATGGGTGGCCGCACCTTGGAGAGAACCCCGCAAGGTTGGGAACTGACGGAGTTGGGCCGGGCAGCGGTGGCTGCTGCCGAGGGAATTGAAAAGAGCCTGCATTCCCTCACGGCGGGCCTACGTGAGGGCGTTGACGTTATCTCCGGAGTGGTGCGGGTGAGTACCTCTGATGGTTTCGGGGCACTGATTGCCGCGCCTGCGCTGGCGCGTCTGCAAAAGAATCATCCCTCCTTGCGGGTGGAACTGCTCAGTGCCACCCGCAGACTCAGCCAAAACCGCTCCGGCGTGGACATCGAGGTAGTGGCCGGGAGCGTAGAAGCTGGTAAATCCGAAACCATGCTCCTGTCCGATTACGCGCTGCGCCTGTACGCCGGCACTGACTATGTGAGCGAATATGGCCTACCGGAAACCGTGGCCGAACTCGCAAAGCACCGCTTCATCTCCTACGTGGAATCAACCCTGCAGGTTGCCGAGCTGGCTCTGCAACGAGGTTCGCTGACAACAGATCCCGCACAATTTCAGTCCACCAGCGTGTTTGCCCAGATCGAAGCGGTCCGGGCCAATGGCGGAATCGGAATGCTACCGGCATTCATGGTCCATGGGCAGGAGGGCTTCATTCGTGTTTTGCCCGACGACGTGGAACAGGTGGTGCAGTTTTGGGCAGCTGCGCGCACCGAATCCCTGCGCTCCCCCGCCGTCCAAGCCGTGGTGACGGCTTTTTTGCAGGAGACGCACCGCATGCAGGGCCAGTTACTACCGCCGGGTCAACGCCAATCTTCCTAGCGCCCCGGTAGTGCTGGCCCTGCGTTTCTTAATAACGGACTCAGCTGGAGGTGTTGGCTGCTTTGGCTGCTGCGGTGCGCGCTAGCGCCAGTGTTCCTGCCGCGTCGGCCTGATCAATGTCATGCAGGGAGACACCCTTTGTTTCCTTCAGGAAGAACACTGCAAGCGCCGTCACCATGCAGGCCCCGAGTAAGTACAGGGCTACCGGAACCGATGAATTGTAGTGTTCCACCAGACCAGTGGCAATGAACGGGGCCATGGATCCTGCCACGATGGAGGTCACCTGATAGCCCAGTGAGACACCCGAGTACCGCATACGGGTGGGGAACATTTCGGCCATGATGGCGGGCTGCCCGGCATACATGAGCGCATGGAAGAGCAGGCCGATCGTGACGGCAGCCAGGATCATGAAGTTGTCCTTGGTATCCATCATGGGGAAGGCAAAGAAGCCCCACGTGGCGCCCGTGAGCGCACCAAGCATGTAGGTGGGGCGGCGTCCTATTGCATCGGAGAGCTTACCAACCAGCGGAACCACAATGAAGTGGATCCCGTGTGCCACCAGAAGAAGCAACAGGATGCGGGAGGTATCGATGTCAACGATGATCTTGAGGTAGGTGATGGAGAACGTGACTACTAGGTAGTACAAAATGTTCTCGGCAAAGCGCAGTCCCATGGCCGTGAAAACCCCACGAGGGTAGCGGCGGAGTACTTCCAACACACCGTAACCGGCCTCGGGGTTGTCCTCGATGTGCTCCTGGGCTTCCAAGAAAATCGGGGCGTCACTGACCTTGGTGCGGATGTAGTAGCCAATCAGGACGATCACAGCTGACAGCCAGAAGGCCACGCGCCAACCCCACCCCAGGAACGCCGCTTCACTAAGCACGGAAGCCAGGGTCAGCAGTACTCCGGTAGCAAGGAGGTTACCCAGCGGCACAGCCGATTGCGGCCACGAGGCCCAGAAGCCGCGGGACTTATTTGGGCTATGTTCTGCCACCAGCAGTACCGCCCCGCCCCACTCCCCGCCGACGGCGAAGCCCTGGATAAAGCGTAAGGCCACCAGAAGTGTTGGCGCCAAATACCCCACTTGGGCAAAGCTGGGCAGGCAGCCCATCAAGAACGTGGAAACACCTACCAAGATAATGCTCAGCTGAAGAAGTTTCTTGCGGCCAAATTTGTCGCCGAAGTGGCCAAAGACGATCCCGCCGATGGGCCGGGCAACGAAACCAACGGCGTAGGTCAGAAACCCTGCCATGATCGCGTCGAGCTCCGAGCCGGAGTTGGGGAAGAACATTTTGCCAAACACCAACGTAACGGCCGTGGCGTACAAGAAGAACTCATACCATTCCACCACCGTGCCAGCCATGGAGGCGGCAACTACTTTCCGCAGTCCCGACTCTTTGGTTGTGGGGGTCGATCCAGCCTGTGAACTCATTTTTACTCCTTCGCACCGGAGTGCGCTTGCCGACATTGACAAATGAGCCAGTCCACGGGGATACGGGTTGTGATCCACGCCACTTTTGCTCGTCTGCCTGAGTATCGCAGCATCTGCAAAGGAACATCAATGACCAATACCGCAGAGTTGGTGCGCATAAATGCACACCCAACGCCCACTGACGGCTACTGGGGGAACTGTCTCTTGAGCCACTCGTCCCACGCTGCACCCGCGGCTTCTGCATCTCCACCATTGGAATCGTCATCATCGGCAAAGAGGTGCACACTTATCCCGACAAGGGCACCAAAGGCATTACGACCAAAGAAACGAATCATGGTGTCACTGGTGCGTAAGCCAATAAAGTTTGGATCCAGATAATCCACTGTGGCCTCCACTTTCCCCAGCCCGGCAATGGTGAGGCTAAGGTGTCCTCCGGCACCGCCGTCGGCTATCCCCAACGCCTTTTTCACAGTCTCAAAAGCGTCAGGGGCACCAGAAGCCTCGGGGCCTTCCAGTTGCGCAAAGGCGGCCTGCCTGCCGGAGAAATACTGCACATATTGGCCCAGTGTGTGCAGGTAGAAGGCGGTGTGCTGCGTGGCGGCGTTGTACTGGTTGTCCCAGTCCGCAAAGAACACGCCCTTGTGCGTGTATTTTAGCCACGTTGTGCCGTTGGCAAGTTCGCGTATGTCATAGCCAAGTTCGTTGAAAAACCCACCCTCACCTTCCAACCGATTGGCGAAGCGATGCGCAGGATCCCACGCTGTGATGGTGCTGCCAAAGGGGCCCTCACCGCCGAGTTTGGGCTCAATCTCCATGGGCCACATCCAGCCCGAGGTCCCGGTTGTAACAGCTTGGAACACCTGCGCCGGGGTGCCCTCGATCTCGGATTCATGCACAATCAAAAATTTCTTAGTCATCTTCTCTCCTCATTTCGCCGAAAAAGTAAATAGGCGCCGTACCACTTGACCGTCAGCGAGCGCGTCAAGACTCTCGTTGATCTCGCTCAGATCCTTGGTATCTGTGTGAAGTAGTTCAATGGGCAGTCGCCCGTCCCGCCACAGCTGAATATAGGCAGGGATGTCCCGAGCCGGGTCAGCGTCCCCCATGTAGGAACCAATGAGCCGCTTGCCCGTTCCGGCGAATAGCAGAGCAGGCACTTCAAGCATCTGGTCCGGGTGTGGCAACCCCACCGCGACCAGGGCGCCCCCTCGAGTGAGCAAACCAAGGCACGCTTCCATCACCGATGCGCTGCCCACAGCCTCCACGGCCACGTCAACGCCGTCGCCCGCGTGTGCAGCCACCAGCGCGGGCGCCTGCTCCGGTGCGCCGGCGAAATGTGCACCACATTGCAATGCCAACTCCTGCTTCTGAGCCAGTGGGTCGATGGCGATGACTGTGCTGCCAGGGATCTGCGCGGCGGCCATGACGGCCGCGAGACCCACAGCACCCAAACCAAACACAATGACTGACTGGCCTGCACTAAGACGTGCGGAGTGGATAACAGCGCCAATCCCTGTCAGGGCCGCGCAGCCAAACATGGCGGCAATATCCAGTGGGACATCTTTGTCAATCACCACCAAGGATTCACGAGCAACCACGGCATACTGCGAGAAAGCCGAGACACCCAAATGGTGGTTGATCTGCTCGCCCGACTGCGAACGCAGAACAGCTTCCCCATGCAGGAGGTCACCACTACCATTTGCCGCGGCACCCCGATGGCAGAGCGCCGGACGCCCACTGGCACAGGCACGGCATTGCCCGCAACTTGGCACAAACACCAGCACAACATGCGCACCAACTCCAACGCCCTCCACGGCGTCTCCGACAGCCACGACGATTCCGCTTGCCTCATGTCCCAGAGCCATGGGAAGGGGGCGAATACGCGAACCATTGATAACGGAGAGATCAGAGTGGCACAGGCTGGAAAATTCGATTTTGACCAGCACCTCCCCGGCTCTCGGCTCAGGCACGGGCACTCGTTCCAGCGTCAGTGGCTCACTGCGCGCATACGGCCGTGCCGTGTGGGCGGTGCGCAGTACGGCGCTGGTCATCAATGCGGGCTCAGTCATGAATTGATCCTTAGTAGCTGGCGTTGCAAGGTCAGGTGCGCTGATCCAACGGGTTTGAAGTGATCATACTCGCGGCCGTCAGCTCATGCTCAGCTGCCGTGCGCGCGTGCTCAGCGGCCGTGCGCTCCCGGATCAAGCACGCAATTCTGGCAGGCAGCGCGTATATGCGGCATTGAGGATGCACGGCGGCGGAATACAACTGCGCACATTCCTGGTGCTTCCACTGCCTGGACCTGCAGGAAAAAAGGGGCTGTAGTGCGCTGACGCTAGAACCAAACGAGAGTTTGGATAGCTCAGGCTGCCCTCATAGAGGCTCGTTCGCAGGGTTCTGCAGAATGTCGGTGGCCTGTGGGAGGCTTTCAAATAGCCACATCGTCATTGGCGTAAGGTGGAAAAACCATCAGTATTTCCGGCATGAGGGCAGTCAATTAAACCTATGGCATCCAAGAAGCAAAGCACACTTTGGCAGTCGCTGGTCCGGCTGGCACCTCAACTGCGGCCGATGATGTGGCCCCTGATATGGGGATTCCTGTCTGCATTAGCAGCCAGCGCCGTGGCTTTGGCGATCCCGCAGGTGTACCGATCACTTGTAAACACGGCGCTGCTGCCCGGACACGGCGTCCAGGCGTTGTGGGCTGGAGCCGGGATTGTGCTGGTCCTGGGTCTACTCGAGGCCGGATTAATTGCCCTCCGGCGCCAATTCGTCATGGTTCCGGTCACCACCGTGGAAACACAGATGCGCACCTCTTTCTACCGGCATTTGCAGCAGCTTGCCATTGAATTCCATGACCGTTGGGGCTCCGGGCAACTACTCAGCCGGGCCATGAGCGATCTGAACTTTATGCGTCGGTGGATGGCTTTTGGTGCCATCATGCTGGTAGTGACGGCACTGACGGTGGCTATCGGTGTGGGATTGATGTTCTCCATGAGCTGGGAACTGGGCCTGATTTTCTTGGCGGCAACCGTACCCATCGTCATTTTTGGATTCCGTTTCCGGCGCTTTTACGGACGGGTCAGTCGCAGGAGTCAGGACCAGGCTGGGGATCTTGCCACCACAGTGGAGGAATCGGTCCACGGCATCCGCGTACTCAAAGCGTTCGGCCGTGGCCAGGAGGCCCTGGATTCGTTTGCCGGACAGGCGCAAGAGCTCCAGGCAACCGAGATTCACAAGGCCAAGTCTCTTGCTGTTTTCTCCCTGGTGGTCACGCTCATACCCGAGCTCGCCCTCGGTGCGGCGCTGGTAGTGGGGATCCTGTTGGTTTCCACTGGCAAGCTCGACGTCGGGGCTTTGGTTGCGTTTTTTGCCACAGCTGCCGTCGTGGCTGGCCCCGTGGAGTCCATGGGACCGTTGCTAGCCATGACCTTTGCCGCCAAAACAGCCTTGGACCGGCACTTTGAGGTCATGGATGCAGTGAACACCACCACCGATCCGCTCAATCCGCTACTTCTGGAGGATGTACGCGGAGAGCTGGAGTTCCGCGACGTCCATTTCAGGTTTCCGGACACACCGGAGGGAGCACCTGACTTACTCAACGGCGTCAACCTAAGACTGCACGCCGGGGAAACCATGGCGCTGGTAGGTGTGACCGGGAGCGGCAAAAGTGCCTTGCTGAATCTAGTACCACGCCTTTTTGATGTCAGCGCCGGAGCGGTTTTATTGGACGGCACTGACGTCCGCCACCTGCCGTTGGCACAGTTGCGCCGGCATGTCTCTGTGGCTTTCGAGGACACCACGCTGTTTTCCCATTCGGTCCGTGGGAATGTTTTATTAGGAGCGGGTGACTACCCCGGGCGCTCACCCGAGGAAGAACTTAAACGCGCTTTGGAGGTGGCACAAGCTGACTTCGTCTATAACCTCTCCGACGGGGTTGACACCCTGATTGGCGAGGAAGGGTTGAGTTTGTCCGGCGGTCAACGTCAGCGCATCGCTCTGGCTCGGGCCATCGCTGCCCGCCCGGCCGTGCTGGTCCTTGATGACCCCCTTTCAGCGTTGGATGTCAACACGGAGCAGCGAGTCAGCACCCGGCTACGTTCGGAACTCAAGGGGACCACCACTTTGATTGTTGCTCACCGCCCATCCACGGTGGCCACGGCCGATCGGGTAGCACTTCTTCAAGATGGACGCATTGCAGCTGTGGGCACTCACACCGAGCTGCTCGCCAAGAATAGTCACTATAGATATGTTCTGGCCAGCCTCACCGAGGAGCCTCGTGATCTGGATAGTGGTGTGGATGAGGAGCTCCCCGATGATCTCGGCGCACAGTGCCTCACGGGAAGTTCACCCAGCCCCGTAAACTCGGGTACACAGAAGGGACCCACAACATGAGGGACGGAAAAAAGCGTAGTTCGGAGTCGGCGTCCTTTATTGCCCCTCAACAGATAGGACAACAGGGGACCACTGGTGAGGACAGTGTAAATCTCAGCAGTGAGGCGAGCCGCGCTGTGCGGCGCCGATCCGTGCGACTTTTACGGACCCTGTTGCGCCCGGTCCGGCTACGTTTCGCCGTCACCGTGGCCCTCGTGGTGCTCTCACAGGCCGCTAAGGTGGCCGGTCCCCTGCTGATTGCCTACGGAATTGATACGGCACTGCCAGCACTGAACACTAAGCCGGATGCCTATGTCCTGCCGCTGATCGTCACCGGTGGAGGGTATATCCTTGCGGCGCTGATTGCTTCTTGGCTTACTGCGGCGTATCTCACTGCCACGGCACGGCTCAGCCAGGCGATGCTGCTGGATCTGCGCATTCAAGTTTTTAGACATACCCAGCGCTTGAGCATGGAGTTTCATGAGTCCTACACCTCAGGACGCATCATTTCACGCCAGACCTCGGATTTAGAGGCCCTGCGCGAGCTACTTGATTCGGGGATTTCATCGCTTGCTTCAGGGCTGGTTTTCATGGTCCTGACAGTCGTTTCCATCTTTTCCCTGGATTGGATCACGGGGCTGCTGGTGATGGCGTCAGCCCTACCCATGTTCTGGTTCTCACGCTGGTATCAAAAGCGTTCGCAGGCGGCCTACCGCTCCTCTCGGGTGGTCTCCGCGCGGCTCATTGTGCATTTCATCGAGACCATGACGGGCATTCGAGCGGTTAAGGCTTTCCGTCGTGAAGAGGAGAATGCCACCCGCTACGAGGAGCTTGCCGAGGATTACCGGCGCGTAACTGTGCGCTCCATCAATCTCAACGGGATCTTCCAGCCCGGGCTTGTCCTCATTGGCAATGTGGCTGTTGCGGTTGTTTTATTAGTCGGCGGTTTCCGCGTGCTGGGAGGCGCCTTGGAAGTGGGCGCACTGCTTGCGTTGCTGTTGGCCACTAAACGTTTCTTCCAACCTGTGAGCCAGATGGCCATGTTTTATAATTCATTTCAGTCTGCCCAGGCCGCGCTGGAGAAAGTCTCGGGGTTGCTCGAGGAGGTCCCCAGCGTACGTCCCCCGCGCCATCCAGTCCCGCTGCCTACCGCCACGGGCGACATCCAATTTAGCGCAGTAGAGTTCCGCTATGGCAGCGGGCCTCTGGTGCTGCCGAGCCTTGATTTACATATTCCCGCGGGCCAAACGGTGGCAGTAGTGGGTGCCACGGGTGCTGGTAAATCCACGTTGGCCAAGCTCATGTCCCGTTTCTACGATGTCAGCGCTGGTTCGTTAATGCTCGACGGCGTGGAGTTGCGGGATCTTTCTAGCGCTGACTTGCGCCGGGCTGTTGTCATGGTGACGCAGGAAGCATTTCTGTTCAGCGGCACTGTCGCGGAGAACATCGCCTTGGGCAACCCTGCCGCAAGCCGCGCACAGATTGAGGCAGCGGCGCGCGATGTCGGGGCCGACGAGTTCATTCGGGCGCTTCCGGATGGTTACGACACGGATGTCAACAAACGTGGCGGCCGCGTCTCTGCCGGGCAGCGTCAATTGATTTCCTTTGCACGGGCGTTTTTGGCAGATCCAGCCGTTCTGATTTTGGATGAGGCCACATCCTCTCTGGATATCCCCTCAGAACGGCTTGTTCAAGACGGATTGCACAAGCTCCTAAGCTCCTCCGATGGCACAACGGGAAGCCGAACCGCGCTCATCATTGCCCACAGGCTTTCCACGGTGGCCATTGCCGAGCGGGTTCTTGTGGTGCATGAGGGCCGCATCGTTGAAGATGGCTCGCCAGCGCAGTTAATCTCAAGCGGCGGGCGTTTTGCCGACCTGCATGGAGCGTGGCAGGACTCGCTCGTGTAGTCCTGCCTCTCAGGTCTCTCCGGCGCCTCCGGCAGTAGTGAGTAAACAATTGAGTTTGATTGTGCACAATTAAACTGCGTACAATCAATACATGCCAGACAATGATTACCACCTAGATTCAATGGTCTGCTTTGCCATTTACTCGGCATCAAACGCCGTGGCCAAGGCCCACAGGCTTGCATTGGAGCCGTGGGAGCTGACATACACGCAGTACATTGCATTACTGGAAACCCGCCGTGCACCGGAGGGGCTTACCGTCAGTAAACTGGGCGCCAGAATGAGCCTGGATTCCGGCACGTTATCCCCCCTGTTACGCCGATTGAACCAACGTGGCCTTCTCTCCCGTGACCGCACCTCAGCCGATGAGCGAGTCGTTACCGTCAAGCTCACAGCAACCGGGGCTGCGGTACTAAAAGATGTCATAGTGGCGCTGAACAACTTGAGTGGCGCCTACGGCTTTCAATCACCAGAGCAGGCTCAGGCGCTTGTCCAAGAGCTGCACCGCATCACCGAAGGTATGCGCGCACTCAGCGCCCCGGTGCGTTCATCGAGCACGCCAGTAACCAATGGTTCTTCCACCAACACGTCCCCGAAAGGCTCATCATGAATCCTCTCTACACAGCCGAAGCCATCGCCACCGGAGCTGGTCGCGACGGACATGTCCGCTCTTCAGATGGCGGCATTGACTTAGACCTGGCTATTCCCACGTCTATGGGAGGCTCCGGGAATGGCGCAAACCCTGAGCAGCTGTTCGCCGCAGGCTATGCGGCATGCTTCCACTCGGCCCTACAGATTGTTGCCCGCGCCCAAAAAGTAAGCATTGCCGACTCCTCGGTGGGAGGGCGCGTTCACTTGGGTTCCAACGGGAACGGTGGATTTGAACTTGCAGTGATGCTGGAAGTCATCATTCCCGGACTCGATCGGGACACAGCACAAGCATTAGCGGACGCAGCGCACCAGGTCTGCCCTTACTCCAATGCAACCCGAGGCAACATTGATGTCACCATCACTGTTGCGGATGACTGATTTACGCAGCTAATCGGTGGAAACCCACCTCGGGTTCACCATCAACAAAACCGGAGGCAGACACCAAACACAACTGGAAAGTTGTTTACAATCGCACTACGGTAGAAATATAGCGGCTGGCAAAGATCAGCCGATTTCGAGAGGAGTTCTAATGGTTTCCAAGAAGACTTCAACCGGGAAATACACGGTTCCAGGCTTAACACTTAAGGACGGGCACGCAGTTGCCACAATCCTGCAGGCTCGCCTTCATTCCTTGAATGATCTCCAGCTCACTCTTAAGCATGCCCATTGGAACGTCGTTGGACGCGACTTCATCGGTGTCCATGAAATGCTTGACCCTCAAATTGAGCTCGTTCGGGCCATGGTCGATGAAACAGCAGAACGCATCGCAACATTGGGAGTCTCCCCCAACGGTCTGCCCGGGGCCCTAGTCCAAGACCGCGGTTGGGATGACTACGCGATTGGCAGGGCTACAACAACTGAGCACCTGGCTGCCTTGGATATTGTCTACGACGGCGTCGTTTCTAGCCACCGTGAAGCTATCGCGGCCGTGGGAGAGCTAGACCCCATCACCGAAGACATGCTCATTGGGCAAAGTGCCAAGTTGGAACTTTTCCAATGGTTCATGCGTGCCCATCTGGAAAATGACACCGGATCGCTGATCCACGGAAACGCCGAAAGCGAAAAAGACGCCGCAAAGTCGGCTAAAAATTAATATGCGGCAATCGGGCGTAGATACGCAGGATCGCACCGTGCAGGATTGATCTTGCGGAAACTTTGCCAAACTCAAGGGGTGTGCCCCGGCCTTCTGGCCGGGGCACACCCCTTAGCTGTTGCACTAGGGTAAATAGCAGCAAACTGTCGATACCCTCGCAAAGGTTACCCCTGCCGGGCAATGTATTCACCGAGAGGCTCCCATGTTTGAGATGTCAGCAATATTCCTGGCGGGCTTCTGGGCTGGCATGATCAACATTGTAGTGGGCTCCGGGACGCTTGTGACGTTCCCTGTCTTGCTGCTTTTCGGATACCCGCCCATCGTGGCCAATATTTCAAACAATATTGGTCTTGTCGCCGGCGGACTCTCGGGAGTCTGGGGTTACCGCAAAGAACTAGCCCCCAACAAAGAACTGATAACTCTGCTGCTGCCAGCCTCAGCCGTGGGTGGGCTTGCGGGGGCTTTATTGTTGTTCATACTGCCGCCTTCAGCCTTTAATACTGTTGTCCCCACGTTGATCATCGCCGGAATTCTGATGGTTGCCTTTGGCCCGTCTTTACAGCGTCGTGTTGCTCAACGCCAAAGAGTCGCCACCAACGACCAACCTGGCAGAAAACCTATTGTGCTGATTGTGGGTGTCTTTGTTCTGGGCATGTACGGCGGCTATTTCGGTGCGGCCCAGGGGATCCTCATTGTTGGGCTCATGGGCATTCTCACCACTGTGGCCCTTCAACAGATCAATGCCGTTAAGAACGTGCTCACAACGGCAGTCAACGGGATTGCGGCGATCATCTTCATGGTTGTTGCTTGGCAACTCATCAATTGGCAGATCACCGCCCTCATTGCCGCAGGCTCCCTGCTGGGCGGCATGATGGGAGCCAGATTTGGGCGCAAACTCCCGCCCATGGCCTTACGCGCAACGATTGTTTTGGTGGGCCTGGTTGCTTTGACGAAATTATTGATCTTCCCGTAACACGCAAAGTGACTTGTAGCGTGCCTTGTACCTCGGGCACCCCGTCAGCTCGCTACTCCCTTAGGCCATCAGTACCTAGAGCCCAATTGATCGAAAACTTAAGCCACCGAACAGGGATTGTTGTGATTGACATCTCGGCTGTGATGCGGTTCACTATTCATATGCTGAAATAACAGTTCCACGATACGAAACTATTTGTGTTGTTCGTATAGCCGACACCGTGGATGCCAGCAATGACCTAGAA
>NZ_JASISQ010000004.1:0-213608 GCF_030063205.1 Arthrobacter antibioticus
GAGCCCATCGGCCCTGCCCTCTACGACACAGCCTTCAGCCCAGAAGACGGCAACGGAATTCAACAAGGATGGGGCGGAAGAAGCCACTGACACGCCCGGGCTGTACACACATTTTGGCCGCTAACCCGCATTTCTGTGCTCCTGGCCAGTTTTTCCGGCGTATTTTCCGCGAGGTTCATCTCGGCGCAAGTATAAATGGGCCGGGATACGAAAAATCCCCGGCCTACATGGCCGAGGATTTTCCTCATCTGGTTGCGGGGACAGGATTTGAACCTGTGACCTCCGGGTTATGAGCCCGGCGAGCTACCGAACTGCTCCACCCCGCGTTGCGTCCTCAACAGTACATGCGATTTCTCCAATCACCAACTCGAGGAGGTACCCGCACCAGAAACGGGACACTTTCTCCCTGACGCTAGCGGTGCTTGAACTCCGCCGGACGCTTTTCAGTGAAAGCTTTCATGCCTTCACTTTGATCTTCCGTAGCAAAGCAGGCGAAAATTGAACGGCGTTCCATGCGAACGCCTTCAGCCAAGGTGGTCTCAAACGCAGCATTAACCGCCTCCTTGGCGATCATGGCCACAGGCTTTGACATCCCCGCAATCGTCGCGGCGGTGGCCAGCGCATCCTCCATCAGTGAATCCACGGGAACAACGCGGGCAACAAGGCCCGCCTGTTCGGCTTCGTGTGCTCCCATGACCCGTCCGGTCAAGACCATTTCCATGGCTTTGGCCTTACCGATAGCACGAGTCAACCGTTGCGAACCGCCCATACCGGGGATAACGCCAAGCTTAATTTCGGGCTGACCGAATTTGGCGTTATCAGCGGCGATGATGAAGTCCGCGATCATTGCCAGTTCGCAGCCACCACCTAGTGCATGGCCTGCCACTGCAGCGATGATCGGCGTGCGAACCCGTGCCAACTCATCCCACGCTGAGAACCAGTTGGCTTGGTACATCTCCACCGCGGACTTGTTCACCATCTCCTTGATGTCAGCCCCCGCGGCAAAAGCCTTGGAGGACCCGGTGATAATAATGGCCCCGATACCAATATCGGTATCATACTGCTGCGCTGCCGTAAGGATCTCACGGCCCATGGCATCGCTGAGTGCGTTCAATGCCTCGGGACGGTTCAGCGTAATAATGCCTACACGGCCACGTTGTTCGGTCAGGATCAGGGAGTTTTCAGTCATGGAGAAGTTCCGTTCGTTTGATCGTGCGCAGGTTAATCGCGAAGAAAATAATTGGTTGAAGCTCTATCGGCTCTGATTCAAACGCGGGGCTCAGTCCGCCTCGGTTTTGCTAGAGGCCGCTCTGATGCTGTTGATGATGGAGGAAAAGTCAGTGCTGGCTCCGCCGTCCAAGGAGAATTCGCGGTAGATTTCTTCAGCAGTACGGCCCATGACGGCATCCACCCCGGTGGCATTGAGCGCCTCAACGGCCAGTCCCAGGTCCTTGGCCATCAGTGAGCCGGCAAATCCAGGCTGGTAATCGCGGTTTGCGGGGCTTGTTGGCACTGGTCCGGGAACGGGACAATTGGTTGTCAGGGACCAGCATTGCCCTGAGGCATTGGCGGCAACATCAAAGAGTGCCTGGTGCGTGAGCCCAAGCTTTTCGCCCAGCACAAACGCCTCACTGACGGCGATCATGGACACGCCAAGAATCATGTTGTTACACACTTTGGCGGCTTGTCCCGCGCCGGGCCCGCCGCACAACACAATGCGTTTGCCCATCACCTCAAATAGGTTCTTCGCCGCCGCAAAGTCCTCTTCGGATCCACCCACCATGAACGTCAGCGTTCCGGCCTGGGCACCCATGACACCGCCAGACACTGGCGCATCAAGTGCCCTGTGGCCACGCCCACTGACCAATTTATGGGTAGCGCGGGCATCTTCCACAGAAATGGTTGAGCATTCAAGGAACAGCGCCTCTGGTTTGGCCGCGGCCAGAAGCCCACCGCCTGGCCCTTCGCCTTCCAAGGCAGCAAAGACGTGCTTTCCCGCCGGCAGCATGGTGATGATGACATCGGCGTCCATGGCCGCTTGCGCTGATGAGTCACAAACCACCACCCCGGCCTCCGCGGCAGCAGCCAGCGCAGCGGGCACTACATCGAAGCCGTGCACCTGATACCCGGCAGCCACCAGGTTCGCCGCCATAGGTCCGCCCATATGGCCGAGCCCAATGAAAGCAACTTTCTTACTGGCGCCTTCAGTGTCATGTGCTGTGATTGATTCTTCGCTCATGGTCCCGCTCCTTCACCGTTCGCTGACCTACCGTTTACGCAACTGCTCCCTGCCACATTTCCGTGGGCCACATTTCCGTGGACCACATTTTCTTGGCCCGCACTTCTTTGGCCCGCACTCCCGTGCGCCGCATGCCCCTGCTTCAAACTCGCTCCCCTGAAGAGGGGATTACTGCATGTCAGTGTCCTGATCAGGTGCAGTTAAATTCAGCTCGCGGTCACCCAAATCAGCAAATGCCCCCTCCACTACGTCGTGGGGAACTTCTGCAGCAGAGGCAGGGGACCACTGCGGATTTCTGTCCTTGTCCACAAGCTGCGCACGGATTCCTTCGGCAAAGTCGGGCCAGCGCAGGGCACGCAGCGACACGCGCAGTTCTTGGTTCAATGCCGCCTCCAAAGAAGGCTGTAGCCGTGCCCGCCGCAGTGCGGCCAACGTGACAGCTACCGCAGTTGGTGACTTCGCCGCTATCTTTTCCGCTGCCGCGGTGGCGGCAGGGTCGCCAACACGGGCCAGGCGCTCAAGGATGGTTTCAACGCAGTCCGGAGCGTACGCCTCATCAATCCACCACCGCTGCTTGCCAAGGGCAGACTCGGGTGGGAGCTGGCCATACCGTGCAACTACGGTGCTTGCGTTGCGTTCGGCCAGCTCAGCAACCAGCGTGGGCAGCAGCCCGGAATCCACATAGTGGCTGGCCATCCCCATGGCGATGGCATCGGCCCCGCTGACCATGGATCCGGTAAGGCCCGCGTGCGTCCCCATCTCACCTGGGGCTCGAGAAAGCAGGTAGGTGCCGCCCACATCCGGGACAAAGCCGATCCCGGTTTCCGGCATGCCAATTCGGGAGCGCTCGGTGACAATGCGGTGGGAGGCGTGCGCTGAAATTCCCACCCCACCACCTAAGACAACCCCATCCATCAGTGTCACAATGGGTTTGGGATAGCGTTCGATACGTGCGTTCAGGTGGTATTCATCGCGCCAGAACTGCTCGCTGGAGTTCCCTCCGGTGCGTGCGTCGTGGTAGATCGAGACAATGTCTCCGCCAGCACACAAGCCGCGCTCACCGGCGCCGGAGATGAGCACTGTTGCAACGCCGTCGTCCGTTTCCCACTCATCCAACGCCTGTGCCACAGCCTTGACCATGGCGTGGTTAAGTGCATTCATGGCCTGAGGCCGGTTGAGCACCAAGTGCCCCAGCTGGCCGCTGCGCTCTATAAGTACGTCGTTGTGCTCCACGTTTCCATCCTCCACGTTTCCATCCTCCACGGTTCAGCGCTCCACGGCCAGACGGCCCACGATTAAACGCATAATTTCATTGCTGCCTTCAAGAATTTGATGCACCCGCAGGTCCCTGACAAGCTTTTCCAGCCCATACTCGCTGAGGTACCCATAGCCGCCGTGCAGTTGCAGTGCCTGGTTGGCCACCTGAAACCCTGCATCCGTGGCAACAAGTTTGGCCATGGCGCATAGTTTCACGGCGTCACCGGCACCAGTATCCAGGGCGTTGGCGGCACGCATCAGCATGGTCCTGGAGACCTCAAGATCGGTGTCCATCTGGGCAATCTCGAAGAGCAGGTGTTGCTTTTCAATGAGCGGGCCACCAAACGCCTGCCGTTCTTTGAGGTAAGCGATGGACTTTTCCAGCGCAGCCCTGCCCCCGCCCAACGAACAAGCGCCAATGTTCACACGCCCACCGTTCAGGCCCTTCATGGCAATACCGAACCCATCGCCTTCTTCACCCAGCCTGTTGGTTACGGGGATGCGAACATTGTCAAAGACCACCTGGCGGGTGGGCTGAGCTCGCCAACCCATCTTCTTTTCATTGGCACCAAAGCTCAGCCCGGGGGCGTCATGGGGAACTACGACGGCGGTGATTCCGCGCCCGCCCAGATCGGCTGTCCTGACCATCACCAAATACCAGGCGGAGGAACCCGCGCCGGAAATAAATTGTTTGGTTCCGTTAATCAGGTAATCATCGCCATCAAGCACCGCTTTGGTGGTGATAGCGGCGGCGTCAGAGCCAACACCGGGTTCGGAGAGACAGTAGCTTGTCAGCTCGCTCATGGCGGTAATGCCAGGGAGCCATTGCTGGCGCTGAGTATCATTGCCGAAGGCGTCGATCATCCACGCAACCATGTTGTGGATGGAAATATAGGCGGCGATGGTGGGGTCAACGGCAGCGAGCTCTTCAAAGATCAGAACAGCGTCGGTGCGGCTTAGTCCGGAGCCGCCATGCTCCTCACCCACATAAATACCACCCATGCCAAGGGCCCCGGCCTGGGCCAGCACATCCACCGGGAAGTGCTTATCCTCATCCCATTGCGCCGTGTGCGGGGCTAGTTCGGTGGCGGCAAAGTCGCGCACCATTTCTACCATTGCTTCTTGGTCGGGTGTGAGCTCGTTCATGGCGCCTCCTAGTACCGCATCGTTGCGGCGTCAGTTGTTGGGCTCCCTGTTGGTCACCCGGATTGTGGGCGGACTATTTTGGCCGCCCAGATCATGGGCGGCCAAAAAATATTTACTTGGTGACCTTGCCCATCAGGGATGCAACGGGTCGAAGGAACAATGGTTGGGCCAGGAACCAGGCAGCAGCAATAACAACCAGGGATGCCGCAAAGATGCCAAAGCCCCACCAGTTCACAGCGTCACTTGAGGCATACATGTGGTTGAGGTTGCGCAGGGCGCCGGTGGCCAGGACCAGGGTCACGTGCACCACGATGAATCCTACGAAGTACAGCATCACCGGAAAGTGCAGGGCCCGGGCGGCTTGGATGGGGTAGATCTTATTCAACGTGGTGGCGTTCTTTGGCCAGGCACCTGACATCCGCAGGCCTGTGGCGATGGCTAGCGGAGCGGCAATGAAGACGGTGATGAAGTAGGTCAGCAGCTGTAAGCCGTTGTAATTCACCCAGCCGTTATCAGTTGGCCAGTCAAGGGAGAGATACTGCAGTCCAGCCGAAAGGGCGTTCGGGAAAACGTCCCAGCTCGTGGGCACAATACGCATCCACTGGCCTGTGAAGAACAGCGCCACAATGAAGATGGCGCCATTGAGCACCCACAGGGCATCCAGGGTGAGGTGAAACCACAAATCGAGGCTGATCTTGGTTGGCGAATTCTTTGTTTTGATCAGCCCTTTGTTGTTGCGCACCCAGTGGGCGGACGGGCGCTTGGTGGTGCGCACCTGCCAGCCCGAGCGGATGATCAAAAGGATCAAGAACGTGTTCACGAAGTGCTGCCAGCCAAGCCAGGCGGGCAACCCAACCGGAGCTCCGGGCGGTAACTCAGAGGCTCCCGGATAGGTCTGCATGAAAGAGGCAACCGGCGCCAAACCGGTAAGCCAGCGAGCCACAAGAACGGCTATTAGCAACATAAGCACCAAAATTGCAGCAGAGACAGTAATTTTGGTCCACAGGCCCATGGCCTGCCACCTAGCCTGGATGCCGGCGGCCTGCTTATTTGTGGGGGTCGACATGGTCTAAAAAACCTCTTTCAAGAACTTCTAAGGAAGTCACAGCCTCCAGGGCCGTTGCATAATTTCGCTGCGCGATCAGTCTCTATTTGTTAGAGCCTGTAAATGAGGAACAAGTGATGATCTGCACTACATACTAGGACGGGCGGGCTGCCAGTGCCTCAAGGAATTGCGGCACCACAGTGAACACATCCCCCACAATACCCAGATCTGCCACATCAAAGATGGGCGAGTCTGCGTCCTTGTTGATAGCCACAATTGTTTTTGCCGTCTGCATACCAGCCCGGTGCTGGATGGCCCCGGAAATTCCCAAGGCGATGTACAGCTGAGGGGAGACGCTCACACCGGTCTGTCCAACCTGCGCATGCTCATCAACAAAACCAGCGTCAACAGCGGCCCGGGAAGCTCCAACGGCTGCCCCCAACGCATCCGCAAGCTGTTCCACCAAAACAAAGTTCTCTTTGGAGCCCAGTCCACGGCCACCTGAGACAACCGTCTTGGCAACTCGCAGTTCTGGCCTGCTGCTGGTGGCAGGGGCGTCTTTGCGCGAATCGATCTGTGCACCTATACCGGCACCGGTCAGTGCCACTGTTGTTGTTTCAACAGCGCCGGCGGTGTTGGCGTTCTCCGTCAGACCGTCGATGGCGCCTTGGCGCACTGTGATGATGGGCAAACCACCCTCCACGCCAGACTCAACGTCGTATGCCCCACCAAAGATGGAGTGTCCGGCAACAATGCGATCTCCGTCAAGGCGCAATGAAACGGCGTCCACCAACAGTGCCCCGCCAACGCGGACAGCTAGACGGGCAGCAATTTCTCGGCCGTCTACTGAGTTTGCTGTGAGGATCGCGGAGGGCGAAAAAGCGGCAACGGCGCCTTCCAAGGCTTCTACGCCAGGGGCTGTCAGCACGGATCCGGCCAGGGGACCCACTGCTTGATAGATGGCAGCCGCGCCGGATTGGCCCAGCTGCTCCACCACGTCGGCAGCTAGCTCGTTTTCTACGGCAAGCACGGCAACGGGTGTGCCCAGCGAGCTTGCAGCTCCAAGGAGTCCACGGGCGGATGAAGCAATACCGCCCTGATCGGTGAGTTCAATAAGTGTTAGTACATGAGTCATGGGATGCCCTTCCTAAACCAAGCGATTTTCAATGAGGTATGCAGCGAGCTGTGAACCGGCCGTGCCATCGTCAACAATTTTGCGTCCTGCCTCACGTGGTGGCCGCTCGCTGTGTGAAAGTACAACAGCATGTGCCGGCGTTGCCGTTACATCCAGATCCGCCAACGAAAGTGTTGTCACAGGCTTGCGTTTGGCTGTCAGGATGCCCTTAAAGTTGGGGAACCGTGCCTCGGCGGACCACTCAGTGACAGTGACAACGGCAGGCAGAGGTGCGCTGATGATGAGCGAACCGGTTTCACCCTGTCGCTCCCCGGATACTGTGCCAGAGCTCAAGTCAACTGTGGAGAGCCCACCAACCAGGGGCAGGCCCAAGTGTTCGGCAACCATCGCGGGAACAACCCCGCCACGACCATCGGTTGATTCTTTGCCTGCAAGGATCACATCTGCGGAAACGGCGCGCAAGGCCGCGGCCAAAACGGCTGCGGTGCGTGCGGCATCCGCGCCGGCCAACGTATCATCCAGTACGTGAACTCCGGAGTCAGCACCCATTGACAGGGCTTTACGAATCGCCTTGGTGGCTTCATCCGGGCCCATAGCCAAGGCAATAATCTCGGTGGATTTATCCGCGTCCTTGACGCGTAGAGCCACTTCCAGCGCACGCTCATTGACCTCGTCAACGAGGTTATCCGCCGCGTCACGATCCAGCCAACCGGTTTCCGGGACGAGCGTACGCTCATCCGCAGTGTCGGGAACTTGTTTGATAAGTACAACGATCTTCATTGACAGCTCCTTATGAAGTATTTGCATGATGCCTAGCTCTCATTTAGAGAATACTAGGTACCACTAGTATTTACTAGGGATTCCAAGTAAATTGTTGTGACGAAGTAATTTTTGTTTCTTTCACAGCTGCGCCGGCCAGGTGCTCACCCACGTAGGAAAGGTGCTTGCAATGGTTCCCGCGTCTCCACTGCCCATAGACCCCATTGCCGAGGCCAAACGCCAGTGGATTGCTCACGGCTGGACCGACGCCGCCGACGCCATGGCCGCGTATTCCTCCGTCATGCGCGCCCATCAGTTGATGTACAGCAGGGTTGACGCTGCACTTAAACCATTGGGTCTGTCCTACGCTCGCCTTGAACTGCTGCGACTTTTGTCCTTCACCCGCGACGGCGCCCTGCCGATGACAAGCGCCAGCGCCCGCCTTCAGGTCCATCCCACCTCGGTGACAAGCGTTGTGCACCGACTGGAAAAGGATGCCTTGGTGCGCCGGGAGGCCCACCCCACGGATGGCCGTGCCACCTTGGTGATTGTGACCGGTGCCGGGCGGCTCCTTGCCGAAGAGGCGACGGCGGCGCTGAACTCCGGCGTCTTTGCCGACCCTGGCATTCCGGCGGCAGATCTGCAGGTCCTGACGCAGATCCTTGCCCGCTTCCGCCGCGCTTCCGGTGACTTCATAGACCCCGTTCAGTACCCGGATCCGCTCTAAACCCCTTGGGGCACCGTATTTTAAGGTGTCGTATTTTGGACTATTAGAGGTACATGGGCGCAGCACCATCAGCGTGGGACCGGGGTGCCGCGTGAAAGATCAATCTCGACAGCCACGCCCTGTCCCTTTACATAGACAAGGTGGCTAGCAGTTTCCGCCAGCGCCAGGCGCAGTGTGAACCCTCGCAAGGACGGGAATCCGCGCGACCACGTCAGCTCCCGGGCAACATCCCACACGGTTTTTGCAGAGCCCGCATCCAGCACTGTCATGACTTCGCGGGACCGTTCTAGAGTATGCTCCTTCAGTTCTCCCACACGGTCAATCAGGCCGCGGAAACGGTATTCATGTGCCGGCAGCACCTCCATCTGCGCACCTGCACCCATAATCTCCAAGGAACGCAAATAATCGGCCAGTGGGTCCAAGTGGTTTTGTGCTTCGAGGGAGACATGCGGTGTGATCCGGGGCAGCACGTGGTCACCGGTAAGAATGAGTTCATTCGCCTCATCAACGAGGCAGATATGCCCGGGAGTGTGCCCGGGAGTGGCCATAACACGAACTTTCAACCCTGCGATGGGCACCAGCTCGCCATCAGCCAAACGATGTTCCGGCTCTTCAACGTTTGTCATTTGCATCCACATGTGAGCGTCAAAAGTCACCTCATCCAAATATTCGGCGGGCACACCCCACTGGGTAAATTGAATTTTGTCTTCAGCCACAAACCGATCCGAGTCACTACGCCACTGCGAAGGTAGCGGCTCGTTCTCCCCCAATGCCACCCATGCCCCGGAGGCGGCCCGCAACCGAGCCGCCATGCCGAGATGGTCGGGGTGGAAATGGGTAACAATGATCCCTGTGATGTCAGCTGGCTCCAACCCCGCAACTCTTAGTCCGGACTTGAGAACGTCCCAACCCTCCTCAGAGTCCCAGCCCGGATCCACCAACGCCACCTCCCGCACGCCGTTAGATTCCTGGCCCACAAGCACGTAACACAGCGTGTAACGCATGGGGTTGTTAATAAAAGGAACAGGGATCGACCAGACACCGGCACGCACCTCTTCCACGGCAGGGATCACCTTGTCCTGCCACGCTTGGAATTGTTCGGTGCCGGTGATGGTGATCATGATGCCCTCCAGGAGCTAAAAATGCTGACAAAAATTTGGTACTGGTGTGAGCCCTTGCCGCTCAGCTACTGCCAACTCGGGCCCACACTCGTTACGCCTGCGATGCGGTGTAGTTATCCCGCAGCTCGCGTTTGAGAATTTTGCCGGCACCGGACATGGGCAGGGCTTCTGGAAATTCAAAACTCCGCGGCACCTTATATCCTGCGATGTGCTCCCGGCAATGCAGTTGAAGATCCTCGGCTGTGACACCCTGTCCCTGCGCCAGAACCACAACAGCATGCACGCGCTCCCCGTATTTTTCATCAGGGACACCAATGATCGCTGAAGACGCCACAGCCGGGTGCTTGCTCAGCGCATTTTCCACCTCTGCCGAATACACATTTTCACCGCCGGTGACGATCATGTCTTTGAGGCGGTCCACAACGTAAACAAAACCTTCATCATCTAAGTAGCCAAGGTCTCCTGTGTGCAGCCAGCCGCCGCGCAAGGCTTGTGCAGTTTGTTCCGGGTTATTCCAGTAGCCCCGCATGACGTGGGCACCTTTGGCACAGATCTCGCCAACCTCGCCAACGGTGACTTCTTTTCCATCCAGGTCAAGAATGGCGACCTGGCAGTGCGGCGCCGCCCGGCCACCCGAGCGCATCGGCACCCCCTCGTGATCATCTGGCAACAGCAAAGTGATAACAGGGGCGGCTTCTGTCTGGCCGTAGGCCTGAGTCAGACGGATACCTGGGAAACGCTGTTTGGTACGCTCCAGCACTCCCTCGGATATAGAAGATCCACCGTAGAGCATTCTTTGCATGGAGGACAGATCATAGTTTCCACTATCAGGGTGGTCCACCAGGATTTGGATCATGGTGGGCACCAGCAGTACATCGGTAGGTTTGTGCTCTTCCATCGCTTTAAACACGCTGGTTGGCTCAAAGTAAGGCACCATGACGTGGGTTCCGCCAAGAATTGTTAGTCCGCACCAAGCAGCAAGATCGGCAAGGTGGAACATGGGTGCTGCATGCAGTAGCACCGAACCCGCGCGCAATAACTCGCCCGAGGCTGTTGTGCCCAGCCCGGACGTGACAAAGTTGGTGTGGCTGAGCATCACGCCCTTGGGGAATCCGGTGGTGCCACCGGTGTAATAAACACCGGCCAAATCATCACCGCTGCGGTAGGCATCCTCTACCGGCTCACTACCGACCACCAGTTCTTCGTATGAGAGCATGCCTTCCGGTGTGGGCCCGTCACCACAGTGGATGAGCGTTGTCAGCACGGGCGCCTTCTCACGCAGCAGCGCAGCCATGGGCACAAATGCGTCGTCAATTAATAAGATCCGCGTGTCCGAGTCATTCAAAGAGTACGAAATTTCCGCCGGGCTCCACCTGATGTTGACAGGGTTCACCGCCGCGCCTGCCCACGGTACGGCCAGCAGGTACTCAGCATATCTGTCACTATTCATGGATAGGATCGCCACCCTGTCCCCTGCTTGCACACCCAAGTTCTGGAGTGCTCCAGCAAAGCGAGCTATCCGATCAGCGTGTTGGGCATAAGTGCGAACCCGGTCCTTGAAGATGGTGGCCACGCCCTGCGGGTCGCACTGCAGGGAACGGTGTAAACCTTGGGTGAGATACATGAAAAGCTCCTCGTGATAGAAATCGACATTGACTTGTAATAAGGAAATTTCAAACTGATCCTGCGTACTTCCGAGCACTATTTACCGTGAAAAACTCCCTGTCTTCGCTCACCCATGGCGGCCACTGCCTCAAGCAGATCCTCACTATGTAAAAAGGATGAGTTCCATAGGGCCACGTGGCGCAGCCCCCGGGCAATGGTTTCTTCGCGGCCCTCATTCAGCACGGCCTTGGTCCCGGCCACCGCCAACGGGGAGTTGGCGGCAATCTCCGCAGCCATCGCCAATGCGGCACTCATGAGTGATTCCGGGTCGGCATAGCTCTGGTTGACCAAACCGATACGCTCGGCCCGCTCGGCGGCAATGTCCTTGGCGGTGAAAGCCAGCTCGCGCAAATGGCCCTCACCAACAATTCCGCGGAGCCTTTGCAGACTGCCCACATCGGCAACGATGGCAAGCCGCGCTTCTCTGATGCTGAACTTTGCTTCCGCGGAGGCGAGCCGAATATCTGCGGCGCTGATCAGATCCACGCCCCCACCGATGCACCAGCCGGAGATTGCTGCAATGACCGGTTTACGGCAACTGGCAACGGCCGTAACACCGTCCTGAAGCGTCCGAATCATCCCGAGCAGCTCGGTGCGCTGCGTTGCCTGGGCGGTGGCACCGGCACTGAGCCTTCCCAGCCAACCGCCTAACACCTCTTGCACGTCCAGGCCGGTGCTGAAGTGCGCTCCGGAGCCCGTCATGATCACTGCTCGCACGCTTTCATCAGCGTCCAAGGCCGCGAAAACCTGAGGTAGCTCCACCCAGAAGGCCAACCCCATCATGTTTCCGCGGCCCGGTCCAAGCAGACGGACGACGGCGACTGCCGGGGCGGGTGCCGTCGTCACTTCAAAGGCGGTCCAGGCACGGGTAAAAACGGACCCAGCGGTGCCAAAGTCCGCAGCGGCACCCACCGCTGGAGCACCTGTTTCCATCAGTACTGCTCGCCCTTTTCAGCCTTGGCAACAAGTGATGCTGGCGGCAGGAAGTGCTCGCCATACTTGGCCGCGAGCTCACGGGACCTAGCCACAAAACCAGCTAGGCCGCCGTCGTACCCGTTCATGTACTGCAGCACCCCGCCGGTCCAGGCCGGGAACCCAATGCCAAGGATGGAGCCAATATTGGCATCAGCTGCACTGCGCAGGACTCCCTCGTCAAGGCACCTGACGGTCTCCAATGACTCGGCAAAGAGCATGCGCTCTTTCATGTCCTCGAACGGAATCTCCGATGTACCGCCAAAGTTCTCCTTCAGGCCTCCCCAGAGGCCGTCACGGTGGCCATCAGCGTAATTGTAGAAGCCCGAACCACCCAGTTTGCCCTTACGGCCAAACTCTTCGATCATCCGATCAAGAATCCCATAAGCTGCGTGGTCCTGATACTTCTGCACACCGGATTCGGCCTCCAGACCGGCCTTGGTCTCCTTCTGGATTTTGGACATGAGCGTCAGATTCAACTCATCAGCCAGCTGCAAGGGCGCGGCAGGATATCCCGCCTGCAAACCGGCCTGCTCGATGGACGGGGCAGCAATACCTTCACCCAACATGGCGATGGCCTCATTCATGAACGTGCCAATCACCCGGCTGGTGAAGAAACCACGGGAATCATTGACCACAATGGGGGTCTTGCGGATTTGCATGGCGATGTCGAAGGCCTTAGCCAGCGTGGCATCGGAGGTGTTTTTACCGGCAATGATCTCCAATAGAGGCATCTTATCCACGGGGGAGAAGAAGTGCAGGCCAATGAAATTTTCTGCCTTGTTTACACCTTCTGCAAGCGTAGTGATCGGCAGGGTTGAGGTGTTGGAGCCCAAAACCGCATCGGGACCAACAATGTTCTGGATGTCCGCGAAGGCTTTTTGCTTGACTTCCACATTTTCAAAAACGGCCTCAATGACAAGATCACATCCAGCCAAGTCTGCAGCCTCGGTGGTGGGCGTGATCTTTGCCAGCAGGGCATCAGCCTGCTCCTGCGTTGACTGGCCCCTTTTGACTGCCTTGTCGGTGAGCACCTTGGAGTAGTTCTTGCCCCGCTGCGCTGACTCGAGGGAGACGTCCTTGAGCACCACGTCCATGCCGCCACGGGCACACACATAGGCGATACCTGCGCCCATCATGCCGGCACCAAGCACCGCCACTTTTTTGGCCGTGTACTTCTCGAAACCCGCCGGGCGGCTGCCACCGGAGGTGATATGAGCCATGTCAAAGAAGAACGCCTTGATCATGTTCGTTGAGACCTGTCCCGTCACCAGCTCAACGAAGTAGCGTGATTCAATCTCCAGCGCCGTATCAAAGTCCACTTGGGTACTTTCAACCGCGGCGGCCAGAATGGCGCGCGGCGCCGGGTAGTTTGCACCTTTGAGTTGCTTGCGCAGATTGGCTGGGAACGCCGGCAGGTTAGCGGCAAATGCTGGAGTGCTCGGTGTGCCTCCGGGGATCTTGTACTTGGGCACGTCCCAGGGCTGTACCGCCTCTGGATTGGCCTGGATCCAGGCCTTTGCGGCGGGGATGAGTTCTTCCACCGTGTCTACTACGTCATGGACCAGACCAATCTCTTGGGCCTTGCGTGGCTTGTACTTTTGACCTTGAAGCAACACCTTCATGGTGGCATCAGCAATGCCCATCAAGCGCACAGTGCGGACAATGCCACCGCCGCCGGGAAGCAGACCCAGTGAAACCTCGGGCAGTCCAATGACCGAGCCCCGGGTGTCCGCTGCAATGCGGTGGTGAGCGGCCAAGGCAATTTCAAGCCCACCGCCCAGTGCCGCACCGTTGATGGCTGCCACAACAGGCTTACCCAGGGTCTCCAAAGTGCGTAGCTGCGTCTTGATGCTCTTGCCGAGCGAGTAGATTCTCTCTGCATCGGCAGCAGTAGCACCCACCAAGTCCTTCAAGTCGCCACCGGCAAAGAATGTCTTCTTAGCTGAGGTTAAAATGATGCCTGTAATGCTGGCCTGGTCGGCTGCAATTTCCGCACTGAGCCGATCTATGACTTTCTGCATGGACGCAATGTAATTCGCGTTCATGGTGTTAGCTGACTGAGCCGGATCATCCATGGTCAGGATGATGACGCCATCAGCGTCCTTCTCCCAGCGAATGGTGTTTGCCTTCTGCACTGTTGCCTGATTCATCTGCCCTGTCTCACTCATCGCCCTAGACCCTCTCAATCAATGTAGCCACGCCCATGCCGCCGCCAATGCACAAGGTGATAACCGCCCTGCGCTTTTCCGTGCGTTCAAGTTCATCCAGCACGGTGCCCAGAATCATGGCCCCGGTGGCACCGAGCGGGTGCCCCATGGCGATGGCCCCGCCGTTGACGTTGAGCTTCTCATCCGGGATGCCCAGGTCCTTCTGGTACTTCAACACCACGGAGGCGAAGGCCTCGTTAATTTCAAACAGGTCAATATCTGCAACACCCAGGCCGGCCGTTTTCAGCAGCTTCCTGGTGGCAGGGGTGGGGCCTGTGAGCATGATGGTTGGGTCAGCACCAGAGGTTGCTGTAGCCACAATCCGTGCCCGTGGTTTTAGCCCAAGTTGCTCTCCCACCTCAGCGCTGCCCACAAGGACCAAGGCGGCGCCATCGACAATCCCTGATGAGTTCGCAGCAGTGTGCACGTGATCAATTTTCTCTACAGCATGGAACTTCTGCAGTGCCACGGCGTCAAAGCCGCCTGCTTCACCCATGGCAGCAAAAGCGGGGCGCAGCCCGGCCTGGGATTCGGCAGTGGACTCGGGGCGCATGTGTTCATCATGGTCGAGAATGACAAGGCCATTTTGATCCTTGACGGGGATGACGGAGTTGGCGAAGCGCCCCTCTTTCCATGCCTTAGCTGCCAGCTCCTGCGAGCGCACAGCATAAGCATCCACGTCTACCCGGCTGAAGCCTTCCGTGGTGGCGATGAGGTCCGCACCAACACCCTGGGGCACAAAGTAGCTGTCATAGTTAGTGGCCGGGTCCATGGCCCAGGCACCACCATCGGAACCGATCGGCACCCGTGACATGGACTCCACGCCTCCGGCAATGATGAGCTGATCCCAACCGGAGCGCACCTTTGCAGCTGCCATATTCACCGCTTCCAGCCCTGAGGCACAGAAGCGGTTGACTTGAACGCCACCCACGGTGTCCGGCAACCCTGCAGCGAGGACCGAGGTGCGGGCAATGACAGCGCCTTGATCACCAACAGGTGAGACCACCCCGAGGATGAGATCGTCAATCAGGGACTCATCGAGTTCAGGATGACGTTCACGCAGTGCCTGGATCAAGCCCACCACTAGGTCGATGGGCTTGGTGCCATGCAAGGCACCCTTTTTTCCTTTGCCGCGAGGAGTGCGAATGGCGTCGTAGACAAATGCTTCCGGTACAGCGTGTTGGCTCACGTGAGCTTTCCTTCCATTGTCATCCCAGCCGCACGGGTGCAGGGCGGGACGGTGGGTAGAACTGTTGGTGGTTACGGTTTTGACGTATGTTGCCGTGACAAATGAGGGCAGACTTACAGCCAGCCGGTGAAGAATTCTCCGTGCAACAAGGATTCATCGGGTAGATCCGCATCGATCCCGACGAAGGAAAACCAACTTGTTGACATAACGCCAATAGTGCAGGACTATTGACACCGTGTCAATAGTTGATGCAAGTGATTACTTTCCGCACTGAAAGCGATGACCATGCCAGCGCAGCCTTACACCCCCTACTCGGCCATCACCTATGTCGTCACCGACCGTATTGCGACGGTTGCGCTGAACCGTCCGGAGGCTCGCAATGGGTACACACTTACCATGGCGGATGAGCTGGAGCACGCCTTCACGGGCGCAGATGCTGACCCGGATGTACAGGTTGTGGTCTTCACAAGCGTGGGCAAGAACTTCTCCGTTGGTGCCGAGCTCAGTGGCGGGCGCTTTGTCATGTCAGACTTCTCCGATGCAGAGCAATGGCAGGAGCCTGCCGGACGCTGTTCAAAAACCATCTATGCCATGAACAAGCCTGTCATTGCGGCCATGCGCGGAGTAGCGGTGGGTGGCGGGCTAACCATCACGCTCTCCTGTGACTTCCGGCTGGCCGCACACGACTCCCGTTTCTCCTTCCCTTTCAGCCGTCGCGGAATCTTCCCCGAGGGCGGCTCGGTCTGGTATCTACCTCGTCTTGTGGGCGTTTCAAAAGCAACAGACTGGATGCTCACGGGCAGGCTCTTTGGGGCCGCTGAAGCGCTCGACGCCGGACTACTCACCTCATTGCACGAACCCGAGGACGTCCTTGAAGCCGCATACACCCTGGCCCGGGACCTCATAGAGAACACCTCCGAGGTCTCTACTGCCGTCATCAAACAAATGCTCAATAGACTCAGCGGCCTTGACTCCCCTCTTCCCGCCCATGCTATTGATTCGCAACTGATCTCCGGGGTGGGAGAGCATAAAGACGCTGCTGAGGGCGTGGAATCGTTCCTTGAAAAGCGTCCTCCTCACTTTCCGTTGAGCGTGCCAAACGACCTGCCACAATGGTTGCCGTGGATAAAGACAGATTGACACCATGAAACCTTTTGAGAGTGAAATAGTTGAACCGCGCCGGCAACGCCTCAACCCTGACGAGCGACGACAGCAGATCTTTTTATGCGCCCAAAAACTCTTCAACGCTCGCCCGTATGAGGAAGTTTCGGTCACAGACATTGCCGCGGCTGCCGGTGTTGCCCGCGGATTGATCAACCACTACTTTTCCAACAAGCGCGGGCTGTATCTAGAAGTCATCAAGGTCAGCTCAACTGTCTCCGAGGTGGCCGTGACACTGCTGCCCGAAGGATCCATCCACGAGCGCATAAATCTTGCTGTGGTGTGGTTCTTGGATTCATTGGAGCAATCCGGAGCTACCTGGCTGGCTTTAGGCTCGAGCGGTATGGGCCGCGATCCAGATCTTGAGAGAATCCTCATCGAGGCCGAGAACGATTCCATCGAGTTACTGATCGAGGCGTGCGGGCTGGGCGGGCGCACACAGGACCAAGAGCAAATCAAGGCCATGTTCAGGGTTTACACCCAACTTGCTCGCAGTGGCGCCCGTGAATGGTTACTGCGCAAGTCACTGACCCGCCCGCAGGTGCACGCCCTGTTGGCAAGCACGCTGCGGGCGATCGTCAAGGAAGCAATCCCGGCCATCTGATTCCACATCACCTCTGGGCGGTTAGGGGTCCACATAGAGATCGATCATCAGCTCCGCTGACGGGTCAACGGCGTAGCTCGCGAAATCGCTCACGCCGCGAGCACGCAAGAATTCCTCGTCAATGAGGCTTTGGCCAGTCAGCTCCTTGCTGGGCGTAGTGAGGATTGCATGCGCGGCGTCCGCCATGATGGCAGGGTGCCGTGAACGCTGGATCATCCCCTGCCCGCCCAGCAGGTTTGCCACAGCTGCTGTGGCGATGGTGGTGCGCGGCCACAGGGCATTGGATGCCACACCCTGGCCGACAAATTCTGCTGCGAACCCCAGAGCCGCCAGCGTCATGCCGTACTTGGCCAGCGTGTAGGCCGGGTGCCCGCCCAGCCACTTCGGGTCTAAATTCAGCGGCGGGCTCAGCGTGAGGATGTGCGGATTAGCTGCCTGCAACAGGTGGGGCAGGGCTGCTTTGCTGAGCATGAACGTGCCGCGCACGTTGACATCCTGCATGAGGTCATAGCGTTTGGCCGCCACTTTCAACGTTCCATCCAGGGAAATCACGCTGGCATTGTTAACCACGATGTCGATCCCGCCAAAAGTATCCACAGCGTTCTGCACGGCCGAGGCGATGGTCTCGTCGTCGCGGACGTCGCCCACCACCGCGAGCACCTTCCCACCTGCCGCTTCAATCTCAGCCGCCGCAGTGTGGATGGTTCCTTCCAATCGCGGATCCGGGCTGTCCGTTTTCGCAATTAGCACCACATTCGCGCCGTCGCGGGCGGCCCGGATGGCAATGGCCAAGCCGATGCCGCGCGAACCTCCTGACATGAGGATTGTCTTTCCCTTCAGTGTTGAAATTTCACTAGATGTTTCGCTCATGACCACTCCAATACGGTGCACGCAGATCGCGCTTCAGAATTTTTCCTGTCGCATTACGCGGCAGTTCGTCAATAAAATCAACTGAGGTGGGGCACTGGTAATGCGCCAAACGTTCACGGCAAAACGCGATGATGTCAGCTTCGCTCACTGTACTGCCCGGAGCGCGGACAACAACAGCTTTGACAGTCTCTACCCATTTGGGATCTGGGACACCCATGACGATTCCCTCCGCGACTTCGGGGTGGGACATGAGCGCATTCTCCACTTCGGGACAGTAGATGTTTTCGCCACCGGAGATGATCATGTCCTTGAGCCTGTCAACCATGTACAGGTAGCCGTCTTGGTCCATGTGCCCGATGTCCCCGGAACAAAGGAAGCCATCCGCGGTGATGGAGTTGGCTGTTGCCTCCGGCTTATTTAGGTACCCCTTCATATTTTGCCCGCCGCGGATCTGGATCTCGCCATTGACGCCGGTCGGGAGTACCTCGTGTGTAATGGGGTCCGCGATTCTCATCTCCACACCTGGCAGGACCCTGCCTACTGACTGCAAAACTTCCGGACGTGGAGGGTTTCGGTGATCCGAATCTTGGAGCATTGTGCCGATTCCGGACATTTCAGTCATCCCAAAGACATGCGCCAGCTCAGTATTGGGCCACGCTGCGAGTGTTCTGGTCAGCAGTGGTAACGGCATGGGTGAGGCACCGTAGGCAATCTTTTTCATCGGAGCAAAAGCCGCCGCTGCCTGAGGACCGCCGGCCAGAACAGCATGGATAACAGCCGGGACTATGAAGGAGTGAGTGGCACCGTCGGCAATAGCTTTCATCATGGCCGGACCTGAGGCATCTCGAAGAAAAATGGTCTTGGCACCGGCATAAACACCCACCTGGAAATAGCATGAGCCACCCACATGGAACATGGGCATCCCCACCATACTGACATGCTCCGGTGCCATCCCCAATCCGTAGTTGGAGACAACACTGTGCATGTTCACGCTCTTGTGAGTCAGCTCCACACCCTTGGGGGTTCCCGTTGTTCCGGAGGTGTAAACGACAAGAACTGTGTCATCGGGGTTAACGTCCTGGTCTACTTCTGCCTCAGCTGCGGTCGCTGCACCGCTAGAGAGGAATGCCTCAAACTCGTCATTGTCTCCACCAATGACAACTGTGCGCGGTAGGGGCGTTTCGGCGTTTGCTGCCTCCACAACGCTATGTAACTCCGCTCCATAAAAAACAATCTTCGGCGCGGAGTCCCTCAGAACGTACGCCAGTTGGCTTGGTGCCAGACGGTAGTTGCCCACCACAGTGCCTGCACCTAGTGCCGAAGCCGCGTACGTTAGCTCAATAATGGCGAGGTGGTTTAAATCGAAGGTGAGAATGCGCTCGCCACGCTTGATCCCTGCGGCACGCAAGGCTTCGGTGAGCTGCAGGATCCTTGGACGCCATTGCGCCCATGTGTAGCTGACGTCACCAAAGGTGATTGCTGGAGCATCGGGGCGGTGCTGCGCCCAATGATCAAGTCGGTCCTGGAGGAATACTGGGGGCGCAAGGGCGTCAAGGGTCATGGCAAGCCTTTCTTTGGCGCCGGCATCATTGCCGGCTTCTGGTCTGCGAGGTTCTATCTTGTGTGGATCGAGTGTTGCGCCAAACCACGGCGTGTTGTGAAGGAGCGTTGGTGCAAAGTGAACGTTGCCTGAAGGAGCGTCACTAGGAAGTGGGGAGTTGCCAGGACGGTTGACGGCGTTCCAAGAATGCCGCCATGCCTTCCTTAACCTGATCAGTGGTGAAGAGTCTGGTAGAGAGTGCCGTCATTTCTGCAACCCCCGCATCCAACTGGGCCAGCATGGGTGCCGCCGCCACCTTCTTGCTTTCGGCCAGCCCCTGCGGGGCACCCAGGCGGAGATTTTCCAAAATAGGTTCAAGGACGCCATCCACATCCTCCGCAGCGCAGGTGATGAGTCCGCACTCCTGCGCAGCAACAGCATCAAAGCTCTCCCCCGTGAGGTAATAGCGTGACACCGAACGGCTGCTCATGCGCCCCATGGTGGTCAGGGAGATGATGGCCGGGCCCAGCCCAATCCGCACTTCAGAGAAGGCAAAGGTGGCAGCCGTATGGGCCACAACTATGTCTGCGGCACCCAAGATGCCCAGCCCCCCTGCCCGGGCCACGCCGTCGACCCGGGCAACCACCGGCACCGGGGCGCTCAGGATGCTGCGCATAATCTTCGCCAGATTCTGCGCGCCCTCCGCAACTCCTTGCGCACCAGCTTCTTTCAGGTCCGCTCCAGCGCAAAAGACCTTGCCTGTATGGGCCAGCACAATAACGCGCACACTGCCATCGGCCGCCTCGGCACAGGCCTGTTCCAACCTGGCCAGTAACTGCGCCACTAGCTGTTGTGAGAGCGCATTGCGGTTGGCCGGTGAGTCCAGGGTGATAGTGGCAATTCCGGCTGCAAGGCCATAATGCACCAGCTCAGCGTCAGCTGACCCACTGCGCCCCGGCTGGGATTCAGTAGCCATGGATCAGTAGCTCTTGGGCAGACCGAGGGAATGCTGGGCCACAAAGTTCAGCACCATTTCCCTGCTCACCGGGGCCACCCTGCCGATCCTGGCCAGTCCCAGCATCTGTGCCAGCCCATATTCCTTGCTCAGACCATTCCCGCCCATGGCCTGGATAGCCGTATCCAAGGCATTAATGCTGGCTTCGGCTGCAGAATATTTGGCCATATTCGCGGCTTCCCCGGCAGCCATATCTTCACCCGCATCGTACAAAGCTGCGGCGCGCAGCATCATGAGCCGGCTCAGTTCAAGCTCAATATGACTCTTGGCAAGGGGGTGGGCAACACCTTGGTGCGCTCCAATGGGCTGACCCCATACCTCCCGTTCCTTGGCGTACGCAACCGCCTTGTTGATGGCGTAGCGGCCCGTGCCGACAGCTATGGCCGAAGCCATAATGCGCTCCGGGTTCAGACCGGCAAATAATGCTTCTAAGGGTGCATCCGTCCCTCCCACCAGAGCCTCGGCTGGCAGGCGAACATCGTCCAGGAAAAGCAGGTACTGTTTCTCGGACTCAATGATGTCCATCTCCACTTCCCTGTATTCAAAACCCGGTGTTTCCCGAGGCAGCACAAACATGGCTGGACGGAGGCGCCCACTGCGCTCATCCACCGTGCGGGCAACTATCAGAACGTAGTCGGCACTATTGACGCCTGTCACGTAGACCTTGCGGCCGTTCAGGACCCAATCGTCACCATCGCGGTGGGCCACGGTGGAAATATTGTGCGAGTTAGATCCAGCCTCGGGTTCGGTAATGCCGAAGGACATGACGATGGAACCGTCGGCAAACCCTGGCAGCCAGCGCTGCTTCTGTTCATCGGTGCCGTATTTGGCGATGATGGTTCCGCAGATAGCGGGGGAAACCACCATCATCAGCATGGACGCACCCAGTATGGAGGTTTCCTCCAATACGGCCGTCAACTCATAGATTCCTTGCCCACCTCCACCATATTCTTCCGGAATTGAGACGCCCAGGAAACCGGACTCACCAAGTTCCTGCCATAGCTCAGTCATGGTTTCGCCTGCACGCGCGTGCTTGTTGGCGTAGTCAGGACCGTATTTATTGACGATCTCACGCACCGCTGCGCGCAAGGCCTGCTGTTCGTCTGTTTCAACAATGCTCATTTATTGCTCCTCATTGAGTTGGAAAATTTTTTTGGGAAGTGTTCCGGCGGGGCTCATTCAGGCTGCACTTCCACGACGGCCAGGACCATGCCCACGTCCACATTTTGTCCCACAGTGACATGCAGTTCGGAAACGATCCCGTCCGCTGGCGCCCCGATGGTGTGCAGCATCTTCATGGCTTCCAACACCAGAAGCGGCTGCCCCGCCGTCACCTGATCCCCCGCGGCAACATGCACGTTCACCACAGCGCCCGGCATGGGTGCTGTCAATGAACCTTCTGCCACAGCAAGGCTGGGGTCCGGGAAACGCTCCACCTCCGTAAAGGTGATGGAGCCGCCGTCACCATCAACCTCAAGAACAGTCCCAGCAGCGGTGGTGTAGTGTGCTACCGACCAGGAGCGCACCAGTCCCTCCAGCTCAAGGCTCACGTTCTCGGCACTGAGATGGACAATGGCGGCACCGCCGAACCCCTCTGCCATTAGCCCGTCTCGTGTCATCTCATATGAGACGTTGTGTTCCCCGGCCGGGCCCACCAGCGTGGATTGCTGTGGCATGGAGCGCAAGTTCCGCCAACCGCTGGGTAGTAGCCCCAACGTGGGGGCTTGTGTGCGGCGTAGCGCCGCTGCCGCAAGGGCTGCTGCGAGCGCCGCAACTTTTTCCTCGTCCGCTCCGGCCACCGGGGCCGCTAATACCTCGAGCCCATGGGTGGGAAGGAATGCTGTATCTGTTTCACCGGCCAGAAAGGCCTCGTGCCGCAGGATGTTCACCAGCAAGTCCCGGTTGGTGCGGACACCGTGGATCCGCGCACGGGACAATGCCCGGGCCAGTGAGCGGGCCGCCTCCACCCGGGTGGGCGCCCAGGCAATAAGCTTGGCCAGCATGGGATCGTAATGGATGGAGACAGTGGAACCAGCTTCAACAGCCGAGTCCAAACGCACCCCCCGCTCACGGGTGGGCAGCGCGAAGTTCGCCGCCAGCCCATCAAAGTCAAAGCGCTGCACCGTACCGGTCTGCGGGGCCCAGCCAGCGGCTGGATCCTCAGCATAGAGGCGCACCTCAATGGATGAGCCGTGTGGTGCCGGCGGTTGTTCGGCCAAGGCAGCACCTGCTGCCACATCAAGTTGCAGCGCCACCAGGTCCAACCCTGTGGTGCACTCGGTGACAGGGTGTTCCACCTGCAGGCGTGTGTTGGTCTCCAAGAAGTAAAAGCGTCCAGAGGCATCGGCTAAGAATTCCACCGTTCCGGCGCCCACGTAGTTGACGGCCTTGGCCGCTGCAACGGCCGCCGCAAACAACTTCGCACGCATGCCGGGTGTTCGCTCCACTAAGGGTGAAGGAGCCTCTTCCACAACTTTTTGGTGCCGCCGCTGGATGGAGCATTCACGCTCCCCTACCGCCCAGACGGTGCCGTGGGTGTCAGCCATGACTTGCACTTCAACGTGGTGGCCCGTTTCCAGATACGGCTCACAAAAAACAGTTCCGTCACCGAAAGCGCTCGCCGCTTCTGTTCGGGCAGTCTCAAGCTCGGCCGGCAAATCTGCCAATGCGCGCACTATGCGCATTCCGCGGCCGCCACCACCGGCGGATGCTTTGATGAGCACGGGCAGCTGCGCCTCGGTGATAGCGGCCGGGTCCAACTCGCTCAGGACCGGCACTCCGCCTGCTTCCACCAGGAGCTTGGCTGAAATCTTGTCCCCCATGGCATCAATGGCTTCCGGGGAGGGTCCAATCCAGATCAGCCCGGCAGCCTGAACACTCCTGGCAAAGTCGCCGTTCTCAGACAAGAACCCGTAACCCGGATGGATGGCGTTAGCACCGGCGCGCAGAGCGGCGGCAATGATGAGCTCACCGCGCAGGTAGGTTTCGGCGGCGCTTGTCCCAGGCAGGTGCACCGCGGTGTCGGCCTCGGCTACGAAGGGGGCTCCGGCGTCGGCCGTGGAATAAACCGCAACAGTGCCGATGCCGCGTTCGCGGCAGCTGTGGAACACGCGGCGGGCAATTTCGCCACGGTTGGCCACGAGCACACGGGTGATGGGTTCAGCGTTGGTGGAGGGTTGGCTCATGAGTGTCATCCTTGACTCACATCCGGAAGACGCCAAAGCCCTCGGCGCCCTTGATGTCGGTGGTGGCGATGGCAGAAAGTGCCAGACCTATTACGTTGCGGGTGTCGCGGGGGTCGATGATGCCATCGTCGTACAGCTTCCCGGAGAGGAAAGTGGGCAGCGATTCCGCCTCGATCTGAGCTTCAACGGCTGAGCGCATGGCGGCGTCGGCGTCCTCATCAAAGTCACGTCCGCTGGATGCCGCCGCGGCTCTGCCCACAATGGACATGACTCCCGCCAGTTGCGCGGCCCCCATGACGGAGGACCGGGCGCTGGGCCAGGAGAACAGGAATCGCGGATCAAAGGCTCGCCCGCACATGCCGTAATGTCCTGCCCCGAAGGATGCACCCATCAGAACTGACAGGTGCGGGACGGTGGAGTTGGAGACGGCGTTGATCATCATGGAACCGTGCTTGATGATCCCGGCCTGCTCGTACTCTTTGCCCACCATGTAGCCGGTGGTGTTGTGCAGGAACAGCAGCGGGGTGTTGGCGGAGTTGGCAAGCTGGATGAATTGGGCGGCTTTTTGCGCCTCGGCTGAGAACAGCACGCCGCGGGCGTTGGCCAAAATACCCACCGGGTGTCCGTGGATTCTTGCCCAGCCCGTCACCAAGGACGTGCCGTACAGGGCCTTGAACTCATCAAAGTCACTGCCATCCACAACCCGGGCAATGACTTCACGGGGATCGAAGGGAACTTTGAGATCTGCGGGGATGATCCCCAACAGCTCTTCCTCAGCTAGGCGGGGTTCCTTGGAGGCGGCAGGAGTTGCACCCTTTTTAACCCAGTTGAGCCGTGCCACAATCCGACGGCCAATCCGCAGCGCATCCATCTCATCCAGTGCGTAGTAATCGGCAAGCCCGGAGATCCGGGCGTGCATGTCAGCACCACCAAGGGATTCATCATCTGATTCCTCCCCCGTGGCCATCTTCACCAGAGGTGGGCCAGCCAAAAAAACCTTGGACCGTTCCTTGATCATGACAATGTGATCACTCATGCCCGGAACGTATGCTCCTCCGGCTGTGGAGTTGCCAAACACCAGTGCAATGGTGGGGATTCCTGCGGCCGAAAGCCGGGTGAGGTCCCGGAATAGTTTGCCGCCAGGGATGAAGATTTCGCTCTGGGTGGGCAGATCCGCTCCACCGGATTCAACCAGTGAGATCACCGGCAGCCGATTCTCCCTGGCGATGTCCAAGGCCCGGAAGATCTTCTTGGTGGTGTACGGGTTGGAGGTGCCGCCCTTGACGGTGGGCTCGTGCGCCACGATTAAGCACTCCACACCTTCCACCACGCCAATGCCCGTCACAACGCTGGCACCCACATGGAACTTAGTGCCCCACGCTGCCAAAGGAGAGAGCTCAAGGAACGGAGAATCCCTGTCAATGAGCATCTCAGCCCGCTCCCGGGCCAGCAGCTTCCCGCGTTTGCGGTGCCTTGTGACAGCTTTTTCACCACCACTTTGGCGAACCTTGGCATATTCACCGTCGAGCTCAGTTAACTTCTGAACCATAGCCGCCCTATTGGAGGTGAAGTCAGCACTGAGTGGGTCTATAGTTGTGCGCAAAACGCTCACAGTAGTTCCTCCGGAATCGATAGGTGGCGGGCTCGAAGCCATTCGCCCAAAGCCTTGGCCTGCGCGTCAAAGCGAGCATTGGAGGCCACGCCTTCACCGAGCAGTCCACGAATAACAAAGTTCACGGCGTGCAGATTTGGCAGCACATGGCGTTGAATTTCCAACGACTGAGTCTCCGGTAACAGCTCCTGGAGCTTTTCCACGCTTAGAGTGTTGACCAGCCAGGGCCACGCCTGTTCGTTCTCCACCCATACACCCACGTTGGCGTCCCCGCCCTTATCACCGCTGCGGGCCGCTGCCACGCGTCCTAGTGGGGCACGCGTTGATGTACTTGATTGCTCCAATGGCGGTAGTTCCGGTTCGGGTACTGGTGCCAGTGCGACGGCGGAAGTGACGGTTTCGCTGGCGGGTGGGAGCAGGATTTCGGTGCCGTCGGGCAGCGCAACCTTGTGTGGGACCTCGCTCGCGGCAACCCAGCCGGGCCGGTAGATACCGTAGGGTGCGGCATTGCCGGGGGGTGAGGTGAGGTGGAAACCTGGGTAGCTGGCCAGGCCAATCTGCACGGCGGCGTTGGAGAACGCCCGGCCCACAATCGCAGGGTCGGTTCCGCGAGCTACACAATGGAGCATGGCGCTGGCTTCTTCACAATTGTCCGCGTCCGGGTGGTCGGTGCGGGCAAGGCTCCAGCGTGTTCCTTCGGGCACTGCATCTGCGAGCTGGCTTTTGATCAGTGCCGCTTTTTTGTCGATATCCAGGCCAGTCAGCACGAACGTGACCTCGTTGCGGTAGCCACCTAATTCGTTGATGGAGACCTTCAGCGTGTCCGGCGGGGCCTCCCCCCGCACGCCAGCCAGACGCACCCGGTCCGGGCCGTCGTCGTCAATGGCAATGGAGTCAAGACGCAGCACCGCGTCAGGTCCGGCATATCGGGCACCGGTGATCTCGTAGACAAGCTGGGCGGTGACGGTTCCTTTTGTAACTGCCCCAGAGGTACCTGGATGCTTGGTGATCACGGAAGATCCATCCGCGGAGATCTCGGCAATGGGGAAACCGGGGCGGTGCATATCCTTGATGGTGTCAAAGAAGGAGTAGTTCCCACCAGTTGCCTGGGTGCCGCACTCAATCACATGCCCGGCGGCCATGGCCCCGGCAATTTTGTCATAGTCGGTGGGTTGCCAACCGAAATGGTGTGCGGCGGCGCCCACCACCAGCGAGGCATCGGTGACGCGGCCGGTGACCACAATCTCAGCCCCTGCCCCCAAGGCTGCGGCGATCCCCCAACCACCCAGGTAGGCATTGGCGGAGAGTGGTTTTCCAGCTGCCGTGCTGAACCCCAACTCTGTGGCACGGTCAATGAGATCATCGCCGTACACGTGGGCAATTTTGGCGTCCACACCCAGCGTGACTGTCAGTTCTTGGAGCTTGGCAGCCAATCCTGCGGGGTTGAGGCCGCCGGCATTGACAACAATCTTCACGCCCTTTTCCATCGCCAGTGCCAGGCTGTCGCGCATCTGTGCCAAGAAAGTCTTCGCGTAACCGGTACTTGGGTCCTTGGCCCGGTCCCTGGCTAGGATGAGCATTGTCAGCTCGGCAAGGTAGTCCCCGGTAATTACATCTACCGGGCCACCCTCCAGCATCTCTGTGAAGGCCCCAGCCCTGTCCCCGTAGAATCCGGATGCGTTGGCAACGCGCAGTGCACTCATGCTTTTTCCTCCTGAGTTTCTGCAGTCGCGGCTGGTTCTCGCCCTCTACCGGGAGGGCCGGCGAATGCCTGCGCTATGTCAAGCCATTTATCGGCATCTGCGCCCTGGGCTACCAAAGCCAGATCGTCACGGTGCCGGCGCTTAGCGGCCAGCAAACAAAAGTCAAGAGCTGGGCCACTGACTCGCTGCGCAGCATCTATCGGTCCCCACGTCCACAGTTCTCCTGTGGGACTGTCGAGTTCAACCCGGAACTCGTGCTCTGGAGGCGTCAATTCATGCACCGTGAAGGCGAAGTTGCGTGTCCGGACTGCCAGGTGGGCAATGTGTTGGAGCCGATCCGTAGGCTCGCGTATGAGCGCCAACGCATCGGCAACGTCCTGGCCGTGGGCCCACGTTTCCATGATGCGTGCTGTTGCCATGGACAGGGCGCTCATGGATGGACCAAACCAAGGCAGCTTAACACCCGGTGCCACGTTCTCCAGCGCCTGGGCCATCTGCTTCCGGCCCTCACGCCATCTCTGCAATAACTGAGCCGGTGGCATGGCAGCCCATTCTGCGGCGGCGCTGTCAATCGAGATCTGCCCCGCGCGCAAAGCGGCACCCATGGCAGTAAATGCTGCTGGCTGACCGTTGGCCGCCGCTGCAGCATCAGTTGCCACTTCATCTGTCCAGGCCAAGTGTCCTATTTGGTGCGCCACACTCCACTCAGGGGCCGGCGTTGCCATGGTCCAACCCGCAGCAGGCATGGCCGTGAGCATCTCGTCCAAGACCATCGATTCAGCTTCCAAATCGTTCAGTACGCCTGCCAAATCCACCATGTTCCAACTCCGTTCGTTGAGGTTCGCAGAACTACTTACCCGCTGCCATCTATAGAGGTAAGTCACGCATGTTCCGCAGTGTCAGGACTACTGCCATCATCAAGGTGCGCGGTGCTGATCCGGTCATCGCACTTGTTATGCAAGTATGTGACGTAGATCAATAAAAAGCAAGCAAGCTTGCTTGTTTTCTTTTCATGCTAACGTCCCTTGTATGAGCAGAATGGCCATCGAACCCCGGCAGGACCGTAGTCGCATTACGCGTGAGCGTCTTCTGGAAAGCGCCGTGGCTTTGCTTTCTGAGACGGGATGGACCAATACCACCGTCACTACCGTTGCCACTCACGCAGGGGTTTCCCGTGGCGCAACACAGCACCACTTCCCCACTAGAGACGATCTCTTCACAGCAGCAATCGAACACATGACGGTAGCGCGAGTCCTTGAAGTCCGAGCCGCCCTGGCAGTCCATTCAGAGGGCTCAGCCCCCGTGCGAGAAGTTCTCGATTCCCTCGTGGGCCTGTACACAGGTCCACTCTTCAAAGCCGCGCTGCAGGTTTGGACGGCAGCCGCCGTGGATCCAGTGGTGCGCGCGCACATCATCCCCTTGGAACAAACTGTGGCTCGAGAAGCATTCAGGCTGGCGGCAACGCTACTGAACATCGACAGGGAAAACCCTCGACTTCGTGCCATCGTCGCAGCCACTCTTGACCTGGGGCGCGGACTTGGTCTTGCCAATATCCTCACCGACGACGCCAATCGGCGGACCTGGGTGCTTGACGCCTGGTGCGCCGAACTAGAGCAGATCATCGCCCAAGAGGCCCACTAAAAAGGCTGAGCGCTCTCGCAGGGCCGCACTTGCCTGCCCTCCTAGCTAAAAAATGAGTGCAAGTATCCCTCTCGACGCACGTATTAGCGTCGTTTACGAAACATATTGCGATAGTTCAAGCAGGCGCTACTGTTGGTTTTATCGCTTACGAAACCGTTTACGTAAACCGTTTGCGTGATCTCTCCCACAGACGTGAGGGTGATCAGGACGAAGAAACTATGGAGGAGGAACTGTGGTCACTATCCGCGATGTTGCCAAACATGCGGGCGTTTCTCCTGCCACTGTTTCCAGGGTTGTCAATGGGCTGGTGGGTTACTCAGATGAGACCCGATGCCGTGTAGAAAACGCAGTGAAAACGCTGAACTATGAAACGGACTCTCTCGCCCGAGGCCTCAAGACGCGGCAAACCTCCGTGATCGGACTACTGGCCCCCATGGTTTCGGATGCTTTAGCCTCGCAGGTCATGTTGGGAGTTGAAGATGAAGCAAGGGAACGAGGCTACGCTGTGATGCTTGGCCGCACAGGTGCCAAGTCAACATATATAGCAAGTTATCTAAGGACGCTGCGCACTTACCGAGCGGCGGGTGTCATCCTCATTTCCGCTGTGATCACCTCTGAGACGCGGCAGTTGTTGGGGACTAAGGTACCCTTAATCTCAGTCGCCATCAGCGACAAATCCGGCTCCCCCAGCGTGGCAATTGACGATGAACTGGCAGCCTATGAGTCCACCCGTCATTTACTCCGACTCGGCCACCGCCAAATCGGTCTACTAGAGGGGGATCCGGCATCAATATACGTCGCATTGCCTCGCAAACGCGGTTACCTCCGCGCCATGGCCGAAGCCGGCTGTAGTCCTATTACCGCTGCTGGCAACTTCTTCTACGAAAGTGGTGCAGCAGGGGTTGAAAAACTACTGCAGCAAGATCCTTCTCTGACCGCCATCTTCGCGTTGAGCGATGAAATGGGCGCAGCAGCCGTCAATGAACTTCAACGCCGTGGGCTGCGGGTTCCAGAAGATATCTCGGTTCTGGGCTTCGACAATACCGCAACAGCCCTGCATGTGAACCCCCCATTGAGCACCATGTCACAGCCGCTTGAAGAAATGGGACGAATGGCAGTGAAAAAACTGCTTCGCTCCCGTGACCTCGGACCAAAGATCATGCCACACAGGTTGATTGAGAGAGGCTCCACGGCAGTCCTTAGCACCATATGACGCCATCGAAGCCCGCTGCTGAAGATACCAATTCGTTTACCCCACAGTCCCCACTCCGGTGGTAGCTGCCGTGCTCTGTGCCGCCAGCACTCCAGAAATATTTCCCAACACAACAAACAATCTGCTTTACAAAGAAAATAAGGAGCATCACATGAGGCAACGCCGCCGCACTTGGCAGACTCTTCTGGCCACCAGCGCATCCCTAACCGTCGTCGCCGTCGCCCTTACCGGTTGCGGTGGCACGGCCTCAGAAACACAAGACACTTCCAAAGACACTGCCGTGTCTTTCGAAGGTAAGGGCCCTATCAACTACGTCTCAAATCGCGACGCTTCCGGTGCTGCAAACAGGAGCATCGACGAGTGGAATACAGCCCACCCGGATGAGAAGGTTACTTTCATTGAACTACCAGACTCTGCGGACCAGCAACGTCAGCAGCTGATCCAGAACGCCCAGATCAAATCAGATACTTTCAGCGTATTGAATCTTGATGTTGTCTGGACCTCAGAGTTCGCCGCTAACAAGTGGATTATGCCGCTGCCCCAGGACGCCGTTCCCACGGCGGATATGATTCCAGCCACCGTCAATGCGGCGAGCTACCGCGACACTTTGGTTGGTGCTCCCTACTACACCGACGGCGCCCTTTTCTACTTCCGCTCAGATCTCCTCAAAGCCGCTGGAATTGCCAACCCACCCAAAACTTGGGATGAGATGAAGAGCGCCTGCGCGTCGATCTTGGCGCTGCCCGAAGCTGCGGGTATGTCCTGTTACACCGGCCAATTCGATAAAAACGAGGCCCTCACGGTCAACTTCTCCGAGGCCGTAGCCTCCGCAGGTGGCACCGTGGTGGACGCCGACGGCAAACCTACTGTTAATACTGCTGAGGCAAAAGCCGGACTGAACCTGCTAGTGGATGGTTTCAAGGAGGGAATGTTCCCTTCTGACGCCATCACCTACCTTGAAGAGCAGGGACGGCGCGCCTTCCAAGATGGAGAACTCGTCTTTATGCGTAACTGGCCCTTCCTGCATGCCTCGCTAAGCGCCACAGACGGCTCAAGTAAGGTGGCCGGAAAGTTTGATATCTCCGCCATTCCAGGTACGGACGGTCCGGGCGTCTCCACCCTTGGAGGCCGCAGCCTCGCCATCTCTCCTTTCACCGAAAATAAGGCAACAGCCCTGGAATTCTTGAAGTTCTTCACTAGTGAGGAGCAGTCCAAAAAGCGTCTTGCGCTGTCCTCGCGAGCCCCGGTCTACGCTTCACTGTTCGCCGATCCCGACGTCATTGCCAAGCGACCGTTCTTCCCGATCCTTCTGACCTCACTAAATAATGCGCAGCCCCGCCCCAAGGTGGTCCAGTACGGCGCCACCACCAAGGCCATTCAAGAAGAGGCTTATGCGGCTATCACTGGCAAGAAGGACACTGACACGGCTCTGAAAGACATGCAAAGCAAACTCGCCGAGTTGGTCAAGTAATTCAGGCATAGCTTTTTATCCCCGAGAAGCCCAGAGACTACCGATTGGCTGGCCGGACACATCCGGCCAGCCAATTCGCTAGGCTATTGCAACTCCAGTGAGGTACCAACCATGACCACGACTGCCCACCCCGCCGGTGCACACAACGGCAACTCCCGCCCTGCCAGATTCCGCAAACGCAACAAACGTTCACAGGGTGAAGGACGCATGGCCGCGATGCTGCTCTCCCCCACCATTTTGGTACTAGCACTTGTGATTGTGTACCCGCTGCTCTCAGCAATACACCAGTCCATGTTCCGTGCAGAGTCCGGGCTGGATGCAGATGGTTTCGTCTCCGACACCGAATCCTTCGTGGGTCTTGCCAACTATGTAGATGTATTCGTTGGTGAATCCGGCCGGAGATTTCTCAACGCGTTCGCCAACACCACGTTCTTCACGCTCACCACGGTGATCTTAGAAACCGTTCTGGGTCTGACCTTGGCTCTTGCCATGAACCGCGCCTTCCGCGGCCGTTCATTCCTGCGTGCCAGCATCCTCGTGCCATGGGCAGTTCCCACCGCTGTCTCAGGTTTGCTGTGGCGCTGGATTTTCCAGTCTGACGGCATTGCCAACAACCTGCTGGGTAGCGAAATTCTATGGACGGCTGAAGGAAATTCTTCGAAAATTGCCATCATAGTCGCCGAAGTCTGGAAGACCGCCCCCTTCATTGGTCTCCTTGTTCTTGCTGGAATGCAGGTTATCCCCGGCGAAATATATGAGGCCGCCAAGATAGACGGGGCCGGCTGGTGGAGGCAGCTTGGAGCCATCACGTTGCCATTGGTGAAGCCCACACTGTTGGTCGCAGTACTCTTCCGCATGCTGGACGCTCTGCGCATGTTTGACCTACCCTTTGTGTTGATCGGCCCGGGTAAAGAGTCGGTAGAAACTCTCTCCATGCTGGCTTGGGATGAATCGAATCAGCTACGTTACGGATCTGCCTCCGCGTTCGCCGTCATCCTCTTCCTCTATGTGGCTGTCGTCGCGATCGTCTTTGTAAAGGTGCTCGGCGCGGATGTTACCGGGGCAAAGGAACTGAAATTACTCTCCAAAAAGAGCCGCAAAAATGCGATTGCAGCACAGCGGAACTCCGATCCGACGAAGACTGAGGCCACTCTATGACCATCTCCGAGCTCCGCAGCGCAGCCGCGTCCTCCGGCACCGGCACCACTGCCTCAAAGCGTAAAAGTAACAGCGGGCTTGAGGCGAAGCCTCCCCGCACATGGCGGTCCTATGGCATCTATATCGGTTTGGCGCTGATCTTTGCCTACTGCCTTGCCCCGTTTTATTGGATGTTGGTCTCTAGTCTGCGCCGTACCTCAGACATTTTCGATAACACACTGCTGCCAGCACCCTTTTCGCTTGAGAACTATTTTAAGGTTTTTGATGGTTCCACTCTTTTTGGCCAAGCCCTGCTGAACTCCTTGATCGTGGCCACAACCACAACAGTATTGGCACTGATCCTAGGTATTTTTGCCGCCTACGCCATTTCTCGACTGAATTTTCCGTTCAAATCTCTGATCCTTGGCGTGATTATTGCTACCTCAATGTTTCCGGGCATCTCTGTCGTTGTACCGCTTTTGCGTCTGTTCACGGACATCGGCTGGATCAATACTTACCAAGCAATGATTGTCCCGAACCTTTCCTTTGCAATCCCCCTTGCGGTATGGAACCTCACCACTTTCATGAAATCCCTGCCTTTCGACCTCGAAGAGGCCGCCATGATCGATGGCTGCACAAAATGGCAAGCATTTCGTCGGGTTTTGCTCCCCTTGGCTGCTCCTGGAGTCTTCACCACAGCGATCCTGACATTCATTCACAGTTGGAATGAATTCATCATTGCACTATCTATGATCAACGATCCAAAAGTTCAGACCGCTACGGTCGCAATTTCCAAGTTCACCGGCGCCACTGAATTCCAGGCACCCTTCGGCGAGCAAATGGCCGCCGGCGTAATCGTGACAATACCGTTGGTGATTATGGTGCTGATATTCCAACGCCGCATCGTTGAAGGACTCACCGCAGGTGCCAACAAGTGAGCTCACATCCGCTGGCTGTGGGTCAAGAAACCCGCAGCATTCCCACCACTGAGTGGTGGGAATCTGCAGTTATTTACCAGGTCTACCCGCGTTCGTTCGCGGATGGCGACGGTGACGGTGTGGGAGATCTTTCAGGGCTCATGGCCAAGCTGCCCTACATTGCGGAACTGGGCGTGGAGGGTATCTGGATCACCCCATTCCAGCCCTCCCCACAAATAGACCAGGGTTACGACGTCAGCGACTACTGCGGGGTGGACCCCCTGTTTGGCACCATGGAAGAATTCGATGAACTCCTGGACCTAGCCCATTCGTTGAAACTTCACATTCTGCTAGATGTTGTACCCAACCATTGCTCATCCGAACACCCACTGTTCCAGCAGGCGCTCAGGGCTGCGCCGGGGTCTCCAGAGCGGGACATGTTTCACTTTGTCACCCCGTCGGAAGACGCTGACAACCAGGATTCAGAGACCAGCGCACCACCAAACAACTGGCAGAGCGTCTTTGGCGGTCCGGCATGGAGCCGGGCCAACCCAGAATCTACAACAGATAGAGACTGGTATCTGCATCTTTTTTCGGCCGAGCAGCCGGACTGGAACTGGCGCAACCTAGCTGTGGGTGACTACTTCGAAGCTGTCCTTCGTTTCTGGTTTGACAAAGGCGTCGATGGTCTACGTATCGACGTCGCGCATGCACTCTTCAAAGCCAAAGGGTTACCTGACTCGGTCTCCGGAAGTGGGGTTGTGGACGGTTTGCGATCTAACGCACAGGTTTCGGATCAAGAAGAGGTCCATGAGGTCTACAGGCGCTGGCGCCTGCTTGCGGAGCAATATCAGCCTCATCGTTTACTGGTCGGAGAGGTCAACTTAGAACCAGAACGTGCAGCTCGTTATACCAGAGCGGATGAGATGCAGCAGGCTTTCGCCTTTGCGTTCGTTAAACTTGGCTGGGATCCAAACACCTGGGCAGCAGTGGGAAATGAGCTAGAGGCAGCCCGCCAACTTCATGGTGCCACGCCAACATGGGCACTTGAGAATCACGATATTGTCCGCACCGTCACCCGCTTTGGTGGCGGAGAGCTGGGTAGTCTCAGGTCCCGTGCAGCCATAGTGGCGCTGCTTGGTTTACCCGGGCCCGCATACCTATATCAGGGCCAAGAACTTGGCTTGTCTGAGGTGGATGTCCCGATTCGGGCCCGCGTCGATCCGATGTGGGCTCGCGGCGGTGTTTGTCGTGATGGTGCACGAATCCCACTGCCATGGACCCAAAGTCCGGCCCAAAACCACGGTTTCACTTTGAAAGAACAAACAACGGCACAGCCCGCAGAGCCATGGCTGCCAGTCCCGCCGCACTGGGGTGTGCATGCGGTTGAGCTGCAGCAACAAGATCCCGGATCCACGCTTAACCTCACAAAGAGATGCCTCTCAATACGTCGAAAGCTTTGGGCTCATGGAGTTTTTACCACAAACGACGGCGGTCATTGGCGGGTAGACCCGGGAAATCTGCTGATCTGCGAACGCAACGATCAGTTCTTGGTGGCTATTGCGATGGGCACCGAAGCTGCAAGCCTCCCACCCGGCACTGTCTTATTCAGTGCCGTGCCACTGCTGGATGCCGGTTGGCTGCAACCAAACAATGCAGCGTGGATACTGCGGGAATAAGAAGTTTCCAGGGATAGTGATCCAGACGTTCGTCGACTGCACCACCGCCCAGCGCTCGCTCACTTTACGCTGCCTTTTTCGGAACGCTCGCCCACCTTGGTGCGCGAGCGTTCCGAAAAAGTGGACGTAAAGTGAGCGAGCGTTGGGGTTACTGGAGGTTGGAGGTTAACCTTGCCGCGCTGTCCCAAAATTTCTCCATGCCAGGCCGCTTGATCCAATCCTGAAGTTCTAACTCCCGGCTGTTGGCGCGGTACCCGTCCTCAATGACACGCAACCCCTGGACAAAGGATTCACTGTGGATCAACACGGAGATTTCCATGTTCAAGGAGAACGACCGCACATCCATATTGGAGGAGCCAATGACGGCAACGTCGGAGTCAATGCTGAAGTGCTTGGAGTGCAGAACTTCCGGCGCCCTGTACAGATAAATTTTAACCCCTGCTCGCAGCAGTGCCTCGTAATAGGAGCGCTGTGCGTGGTAGACCATGGCTTGATCTCCAATCTCAGACACAAACAATTCAACCGAGAGCCCGCGCCCGGCGGCTGTAATGATCGCCAGCAGAACTGAATCCTCCGGCACAAAATAGGGACTGGTAATGCTTACCCGCTCGGTGGCCTGTTGGATCATGGCAACAAAGAGTTTCAGACTATTATCATTTTCAAAGCTGGGACCGCTGGGCACAACCTGCATATCCACCCTGTGAACGGCAGGATCCAGCACCACAGGTGAGGTGTCAAGGACCAATAAATCATCTGTCTCGCTAAACCAATCGGTGACGAAAACGGCGTCGAGCTCCCTAACCGCGGGACCGTGAACCCGCATCATCAACTCATGCCATCGCAGCCCGCGGGCAATGTTCTTCTTCTTGTTATAGCTCTGGTGCACAAGGTTTTGAGAACCGGCGAAACCAACTATGCCGTCAACTACGAGCAGTTTGCGGTGATTACGCAGGTCAATGCGCTGCCAATGACCCTTCCACGGGCGCAGGGGCAGCATGGCCTGATATTGCGCCCCCATAGCGGACAACCGTGCAAGAGTTTCCCTGCGTCGAGGATTCATCAGCGAGGCCAGATGATCCGAGAGCACCCGCACCGTAACCCCACGGCCAATAGCCCGCTCCAACGCTTCAAAGAACGATTCTGTGGCCGAATCAAAAACCAAAATATAGAACTCCACATGAACATAGCTCTCGGCCTGATCAATCGCCTGCGCCATGGCAGCAATGGAGCCGTGATAATCGGGCAGCAGTTCCACGTCGTTGCCACCAACCATAGGCAACGCGCCAAGGGTGCTGTTGAGGGTAACGAGCCCCGCCAAACCTTGGGGCCAGTCCTCCCTGTGGCTGAGCTGGTCTAGACCCTCGGTGCGCTCCAAAATGAGCTCGTTGACAAACTTTTGTTTGTCCCGACGAGACTTGGGCAGGCGCGAAAAGCCCACCAGCATGAACGCCACGATCCCTAGATACGGCACAAAAATGATCATGAGCATCCAGGCGATGGCTGTGGCCGGGCGGCGTCGAGCGGAAATATACGCCACAGCGATCGCACCAAGGATGACGTGCCCTGCCAGCAGCAGCCAGGGAAGGGCCTCCGGATTTATTGACACTGTCCTGGTACCGCTTTCTATCCAAGCGCGACGGGCGAAGAGGATGGCGCAGGCAACATGTTATCCGTCGCCGTTCCCGCCGAGTTTACCGCCCAGACTCAGAAGTGGCAGCTATCAGGGAAACGAAAAACCCCCGACCGTATGGTCGGGGGTTATTCTCATCTGGTTGCGGGGACAGGATTTGAACCTGTGACCTCCGGGTTATGAGCCCGGCGAGCTACCGAACTGCTCCACCCCGCGTTGTATTTACTACTTTACTCGGGTCCATCCTGCACACCAAACTCGCAGTACGTGACCTTCGTCTCGACGGCGAATTTCCCTCTGCTCACCAGTTCCGCCCCCGTGAGATTGGAGATAATGACGCCACAATTGTTTCGTGGACGTCATTATCTCCAACCTCAACTGGAGCGGTAAGGCCTCAACGCGAGAGGTACGACGGCGGAACTAAGGTGTTGCTTTCGTTGTCGCCTCAGGCGTTGCCTTGGGGGCAGCAGGCGTGGCTGCTGCGCCTTCGGCAGCGACGGCAGCAGCGATGGCAGCCTCGAGCTCCTTCTGCGCCGCGCCGTAAGCGGCAAAGTCACCCTTTGCCAGAGCCGCCTGGCCAGTCTTCAACGCCGTATTGGCGTCGGTGAGGGCCTTGGCCAAAGCAGCATTATTACTTGCCGACGGAGGCAGATTCGGATCTGCGGAGCCACCTGTGGTACCCGGGCTCTTATCTACGCCGGCGTCCCCGGCAGCTGCACCAGAGTCACCGCCAAAGAGCTGGTCAAGAGCTTCATCAAGTGTGGCCGCGTAGCCAATCTTGTTACCGAACGCCACAAGCACACGCTGCAAGGTGGGGTAAGAGGTAGAACCGGTTGACTGCAGGTAAACAGGCTGCACGTAGAGCAGACCGCCACCAACAGGCAAGGTCAGAAGGTTACCGTTCTTGACCTCAGATTGTCCCAAGGTCAGGATGTTCAACTGTTCAGAGACAGTGGGATCCGTCTGGAACGTGTTTTGCACCTGGCCCGGTCCTGGTACCTGCGTATCTACCGGAAGCTCCAATAGTTGCAGCTTGCCGTAGTCGGGGCTCTTGACACCCTTGACATTGCCAGCGTCACCGTTGGCAGCCATGAAGCCGTAGAGCACGTTACGTGAGTCGGTGCCAGCAACCTCTTGGGGAATGAACGAGGTTGTTAGTGAAAAGGCCGTCTTTTCCTCCCCTGGCATTTTCAAGGACAGGTAATACGGAGGCTGCTTATCCGTACCCGCAGTTGTGGGGTCATCAGGGATGCTCCACGCTTCGGTGTTTTTGAAGAATTTATCGGGATCTGTCACGTGGTACTGACCGAGCAGTTCTCGCTGGACCTTGAAGATGTCTTCCGGGTAGCGCACGTGAGACATGACGTCTGCGGTCATCTCTGTCAGTGGTTTGACGCTGGTGGGGAAGACTTTCTGCCACGCCTGCAGGATCGGGTCCTGTGTGTCCCACGCAAACAAATCAACCGAACCGTCATAGGCATCCACTGTGGCTTTGACCGAGTTGCGGATGTAATTTATTGACGCGTTGGGCAGTGCTGCCGGCCCGTTGTTGGCCGTCAGCGAATCCGTGGTGGCTTCCTGTAATTGCTGTTGCTGCGAGTACGGGTAGTAAGAGCTGGTGGTGTATCCATCAACAATCCACTTGACTTTGCCATCCACGATGGCCGGGTACGGGTTGCTGTCTATTGTCAGGTACGGAGCAACCTTGGCAACGCGCTCCTCCGGGGTGCGATCGTAAAGGATCTGTGACTTATTGTTGACACCGTTTGTCAGCAATAGATCGGTTGACTGGAACTTCAAGGCATACATGATGCGGTTGAATAGGTTCCCCACACTGGGGCCACCGTCTCCGGTAAACGTTGTCAGTGATTCGGCGCCAACACTGTCATCTTTTTTCGACTCTGTGGTGCCTTGGGGGCGATCCAGCTCAATAGGGTCCGCGCCTTCAGGAGCGCCCACAAGGGAATAATCGGTGGTGGACTGGCCAAAGTAAACACGGGGTTGGTAGCTGGTGTCGGTGCCCAACTTACCTTCCGAAGGCACGCCTGACTGCATAAATACAGGCTTTCCATCGGCTGTTACCGTGTTGCCATACGCGGCAACCATTCCGTACCCGTGCGTGTATACCAGGTGCTGGTTGTACCAGTTCTGCTGTGCGGGGTTAAGACCCTTGGGGTTCAACTCGCGCAAAGCGATCACCGCATCTTGGACTTTCCCATCAATCGTGTACCTGTCAACGTTCAGTGTCTTGGGGAACTCGTAGTACGGGCGGTACTGCTGCAACTCCCGGAACGTTGCCGAGAGCAGGTTCGGGTCAAGCAGTCGAATGTTGGCGGCTGTGTCGGCATCCTGACGCAGGGCGCCAGCTTCCGCCGTCGTCGTTGCGTTATAGGGGGTAACCTGTATATCCGCCAGACCATAGGCCTGACGCGTCATCTCAATGTTGCGATCAATAAATTGGGCCTCAAGGTTTCCCTGTGACGGCTTCACCTGCCATTCCTGAACAGCCCATGGGTAAAGACCACCAGCAACAATGGCCGTGACCACCAACATGCCTGTGCCGATCAACGGCAGTTTCCACTTGCCCATGAATGCGGCAATGATGAACAAAATCGCCACAATCACGGCCGCAGCCGCGAGGATGGCCTTCGTTGGAATCACTGCATTGACGTCCGTGAACAATGCCCCGGAACGGTACCCGCTGTTGTCCTGCAGGGTTCCGTAGCGCCCCAGCCAGAAGTTCGCAGCAAGCAGGAGAAGGAACACGCCGGCCAAAATAGCGATGTGAATCTGGGCCGCACGTGAGGTGAAGATCCCACGTTCGGTCAGCCGGATAGCGCCGTACAGGTAGTGAGTGAGCAACCCGGCAATAAAAGAAATCACCGTGACACTGATCAGCATGCCTGCAAGGAAGCCAAGGAACGGCAGAGTGTTGGTGTAGAAACTGATGTCCAAACCAAATTCCGGGTCTTGTGAACCAAAGGGAACCCGGTATACGAACAGCATCACCTTTTCCCACTGGGCCATGGCTGCAGTACCGGCAAACAAACCAAAGACAATCGGCACACCCACCATGACAACGCGGCGGATGGGCTCAAGCTGTGCCTGGTACCGCCCCAGGTTGTCCTCACGTGCATTATCCGGGGCGTAAACAGGTCGCGCCTTGTAGGCGGCACGGATGGAGAAGAAAACTCCAACGGCCATGATCAGGAACCCTGCAATGAAAATCAGCAGTTTTGCGATGCGCTCTGTCCAGAACACTTCGGAAAAGCCGATCTGATTAAACCACAGCAGGTCTGTATATATCCCGGAGAAAATCAGCACGGCAACGATCAATACGGCCACCACAATAATGGTGGGCATCAATGCGCTGCGACGTTTGGGCCTGACGGGCCTACTCGACGACGGGGATGGTCGGGATGTCACTCTCTACCTCTTACTCAACTGGTGTAAATGAATTAATGCCGTTTGTTTCTATGCTTCTGCCACGAATGGTCCGTGACCATAGTTCCGTGTGATGCTCAATCGTTACGTGCAGAAGTCTCTGAATATCAGTACTTGAATTATTTGCACGTTGGCAGAGCGGATCCATCCTGACCGGAGCCAATCACAGAAACAGCATCATAAGCTTCTTTGAGTGTACTGACTTTGATGACCTGAAGCCCTTTTGGGATGTGCCCTACTACGTCTTCACAGTTTGCGCTGGGCGCCAAGAAGTAATCAGCACCGCTAGTGCGTGCCCCAACCATCTTTTGGGCGATCCCACCAATGGCACCGACGTCACCCTTTGAGTCGATGGTCCCGGTGCCAGCAAATTGTTTACCGCCCGTGAGTTCACCTGGCGTCAAGTTGTCCATAATGCCAAGAGCAAAAATCATGCCAGCGCTAGGGCCACCAATGTTCTCAAGTGAGATCTTTACATCGAAAGGGAACGTGAACTTATTTTGCAGGGCAATCCCCAGAAGATACTTGCCTGCATCTCCTAGTTTTGGCGTCACTGAAAGCGGCGTCTCAGTCTCACCACGACGGATCACAACCTCCACCGGTGCACCTTTGCCCTGCGCCAGAACATCTTGGATGACCTTTAGATCCGTCACTTTTTTATCGTTGATCGTCAGGAGAACGTCGTCGGGCTTCAAAATCCCTGCCGCGGCACCGTCGCCGGGAACGGAGTTAACTGCCAAGCTCGACTCGAAGCCGATGTCCAACGCGTTCAGCGCTGCGGCGGTGGCGTTTTCTTGAGAGCCTGCCATGGCTGCGGAGTTCTCGTTATTTACTGCTTCTTGACTGATGCCGGGTGCATAAAGCAGTTCAGCTGGATAGAGGGTGTGCGCCGGGGTCAGCCACGCCTGCATAGCATCAAAGAAGTTGATTTGGCTGTCAGGTAGTCCACCGCTCACGCGCACAGTGGTGAGATCCAGGCTGCCGCTGCTTGCCGGGAAGCTCTCATGACCTGTGACAGTAATAATCGGCTTCCCGTTCATCTCACCAATGGTGTTGATGGCTGGTCCGGGAGACTCAATCACATAAGGGACAGGAATCGTCATGGCCGCTACACCAAGGACTACCGAGAGGACACCTGAAACTACCATCACAGAGAATCGGCGGTCGCGGACAGGGTTTGGCGGCGTCGCCGTTTTTGAATTTTCCTGGCTCAAAGCTATGACCTTTCCAAGCTTTCCTGGGTCGCACCGGTAGACCCACAAAACGAGCACCGACCACCCACCCTACTGTGTTCAGTTGTGCTGTGCTTGTGAGCACCCTGAAAATTGACACCCAATGACAGCGCTTCTTCCGAACATGATGTGCAAGAAGCCCCAACCCTTTACCTAGAGCCCCTTTGCCTAGAGCGAACAGTGGGCTGTTATGGGGCGACAACGCAGGACGACGGCGGTAACGTGAAGTATTCAGCGTCCACGCCAACGAACGGGCCATCATGTCTTCCACACCAGCCAATAACGACGACGAAACCCCGAAGGATCCCCTTCAGGAAATGCTCGCCAAGCTTTTAGGCGGCGAAGGCATGGAGGGTTTTGATCCTGCAGAGCTGGCCAAGGCTGCGGGTTTACCCTCAGATCCGAACATGCTGGCCCAAATGTTCTCTCAAGTTCAGAACATGATGAGCGGGTCCTCGGATGCTGCCGTGAACTGGGATCTTGCCCACGATGCGGCCAGGAAGGCAGCCGCGGGCGACGATCCTTCTGTGACAGAAGCCCAGCAACGCGAAGTGGATTCTGCGCTACGCCTTGCCGAGATGTGGCTTGATCCGTTCACCGAGCTTGCCGCCACTGGCATTATTGGGCGTGCATGGTCACGTGCAGAATGGGTTGAAGAAACGCTGGGCACCTGGCAACGGTTGACCGAACCGGTGGCGAACAGCATCGCTTTTGCCATCTCTAAAGCCATGAATGAGCAGCTTCCCGAAGAAATGAAGTCGATGATGGGCGATGCTTCCTCCATGATGCAAAACATGGGCGGTGCGCTGTTTGGTTTGCAGCTTGGTCAGGCCGTTGGCGCCCTGGCTAAGGAAGTGGTGGGCTCCACCGACATCGGTATCCCGCTGGCAGACTTGCAGATGGCGCTGCTGCCTGCCAACGTCAAGGCTTTTGGTGAAGGACTTGAAGTACCCGAAGAGGAAATTCGTCTATTCCTTGCCCTACGGGAGGCAGCACATGCTCGATTGTTCGTTCAGGTTCCGTGGCTGCGGGGACACTTATTAGGCGCTATTGAATCGTATGCCCGCGGTATCCATATTGATATGTCACGGATCGAAGATCTAGCTCAGAATCTCGATCCCGCCAACCCGGAAGCCATGCAGGCTGCCCTCTCCGAAGGGGTATTTATGCCTGCGCGCACACCGGAGCAGGATACGGCGTTGGCAAAATTGGAAACAGCACTTGCCCTTGTTGAAGGGTGGGTTGACGAGCTGACATTTGATGCGGCGGCCAATTTGCCTTCCGCTGCCGCAATCCGTGAAACCATCCGCCGCCGCAGGGCAACCGGCGGGCCGGCCGAACACGCCTTTGGCTCACTTGTTGGCTTGGAACTTCGCCCACGGCGACTCCGGGAAGCAGCTGCCCTGTGGTCCTCGCTGAAGGAACAGCGTGGCATCGCCGGCCGTGACGCCATCTGGGCCCACCCCGATTTGCTCCCGACTTCCGCTGATCTGGATGACGCAGCGGGTTTTAGTGCCAGACGCGAAGCCGCAGACGCCTCCGAATCTGACGTGGATGCCGCTTTGGCCAAGCTTCTGGACGGCGGATTTGAGAGCATCGGAACCGACTCCGACGCTCCTGATCCCAAGGACGGCACGGACCCAGAGGATACAGAAACGGACCAGTAGCCTGTGGTTCGTGGCACAACACAAGCACTACTGCTCCAGCCCTCAACCCGCGTCTGCCTCACGCTGGTCCTCGGGGCTGGGGTCCTCGGGGCTGGGGTCCATGCTTCTGATGTTTCTTGCCGCTGAAAAGGACGCACCATCGAGGAATGCTCTGGCCCTCTCAAGTTGGGGGTAGCTGGCCAACTCAGCCCAGAATTCTGCACTGTGATTGGCATGAATCAAATGGGCCAGTTCGTGCAGCAGCACGTAATCCAGCACCCATTCAGGCATGCCCTGCACATGGTGGGAAATTCTAATTGATTTGCGGGCAGGCGTTGCCGAACCCCACCGGTCATTTTGATTGAGCACCCACCGCACGGATTCCGGAACTGCAGCCGAACCCAGATATTTCCCTGACAACATCAGGCTGCGTTCCATGAGGGCATCATCGTTTGCGGGTGCTCTGCGCTGTCCTGCCTGCAACTGTGCACCACGTTCAAGTTTCGCAACCATATGCGGCACCCAATAATGCTCATCTTCCAGAGTTAATCTCGCAGGTACGGCAATCACCGCCTGGCCAGCCTCCCAGAAAGCAGCCAAGCCGTTCTTGCGTCTCGCTGTTCGTCTCACAAGAACAGGCTCCCCGTTACTGAGCTTGTAAAGCGAAAATGAGTCACCCATTGGGCCCGGTGTTCCTTTGCCGAGGGACTGGGGTCGATTCGCGCCGCCAGACTTCCTGCTAGCAAGTGGACGTGGTGTTGATGGTGCTGCCATGCCTCGAGAGTACAGCCAAATTGTTGTGGATTTGAAAATGACGTCGTGGATTGTGGATAACTTTCAGCTGTGGAAAACCCCTCCCAGCAGCTGTCTAAAAATGCGATGATCGTAGCCCAAGACCACACCCTAGTGCTCTCCAGAAAAATGTTACGTGAGGCAGCCATGACACAGCTTAACCCGGGCCTGCGTATGGTCCGTCGCGGACACCACAGCGTTCAGATAGGCCTTAGTGCCGGTGGGTTGATACTTGAAGGGCTGCAGGACTCTGAACTGGACTTTATTCAGGAACTGCGTCAAGGAATCCCCGATGGCAAAGTCTGGGAGCGGGCACTCTCCTTGGGCGTAGATACTCTGCGAGCGCAGGAAATTTGCTTGAAACTCGCTGACCTGCTTTTCACCGATGCGCAACTGCACACGCAGGGTTACCGGGCCGAGCGGTTGTCACCTGAGCATTCGGCGCTGCTGGGCCTATACCAGTCCCCGTGCCGCGACTTCATGGCAAGGCGCGAACACGGAGTCGTCCATCTTATTGGTTTGGGGCGCACCGGGGCCTCATTAGCCGCCATTCTGGTCAGCGCCGGCGTGGGCACACTCCTTCTTGAGGACGACAGCCCCGTAGCTGCAACTGACGTCAGTCCAGGCTCATTCAGACTCAGCGATATTGGCCTGTCACGATCCCTTGCCGTGCGTCGACACCTGCTAAGCATCGACCCAAGTTGCCATGCTCACATAGTGCACGACGGCGGTGCCGGAGGTCCCAGCCTGCGATGCCTTGATCTTGCCGTTGTGGTGGGCCACGATGCCGTTCCAGCGCAAACAGCTGCGCGCTTTCTTGCCGCTGACCGGCCACACCTCTTTGTCCTCTTGCGCGAGCAGGACGGTACGGTGGGTCCTTTTGTTCTGCCCGGAGAAACGGCATGCGCTGAATGCGTTGAAAGGCACCGAAACCTCCATGATCCGCAATGGCTGGATGTTTGCAACCAACTTGCCACAGTTTCGGCACAGTCGGCGGATCGGCGGCCCCGGGCAGAACTGTTAGAGAGTACAGCCCTTGCTGCAACATTGGCTGGCACTGCAGCCACGCACGTTTTACTGTTTCTCGACGCAGTTAACCGCCCAAGCTCGTGGTCAGCAGTCTTGACGTTTCACCCGGATAACGGCAGATGGACGCACCAGGAGTTCTCTACCCATCCTGACTGCGGCTGCCAATGGCAAAGTCAGTCCTTGGCCACAATCTCCAACACTGCTTCTCCGTAACGCTCCAGTTTTGCAGGTCCCACCCCGGGCAACCCCGCAAGCGTGTCAAGGTTTTGCGGGGCCGCTTCGGCAATCGCCATCAACGTTGCATCCGTAAAGACCACGAACGCCGGCACCGCATTGGTGGTGGACTCAGCTAGCCGCCATTGACGCAGCTGATCAAAAATAGCCTCATCGTAATTTGGCGGACAGTCCGGGCAGCGTTGCACTTTTCGTTCGGCACCTGTGTTGAGGATCTTCCCACACACCCTGCACACAGAAGGGCCAACAGCAGTCCGTGACTTTCGTACCGTGGGCTGGCGCGGTCCCGTGGGGGCTCCACCCACTGAGTTGGGCCGCAGCCCGTCAAGGAATCTGGAGGGTTTGCGGTTGGCACGGCCCCCTGGAGTGCGCGCCGTGGACCAGGAGAAGTTCAGGAACTCGCGGGCACGGGTGATTCCCACATATAACAACCTGCGCTCTTCATCCACGGTTTCCGGTGTGTCAGCAAAGGAAATTGGCATCAACCCTTCGCTCAGGCCAACAAGGAAGACCGCATCCCATTCAAGACCTTTAGCTGAGTGCAACGAGGCCAGTGTGACACCCTGGACAGTGGGTGCGTGCTGAGCCGAGGCCCTATCTTGAAGTTCCGCCACAAAATCAATCAGCGTAAAGGTGTGCTCGGGGGTGCTTCGGGAGACTGCCAGTTCGTCAGCGAGGGCAACTATTGCTGACAGCGACTCCCAGCGTTCACGCACTGCCCCTCCAGTTTTAGGCGCTTCGGGCTGGTAACCAAGGTTGTTGAGCACATCACGGACTAGCTGCCCCAATTGCTCATCCTCGGCCGCACGTGAGGCTGCTCGCAATTGCAGCATGGCATCACGAACCTCTTTGCGGGCAAAGAAACGTTCACCTCCGCGCAGCTGGTAGCCAACACCGGCAGATGTGAGCGCTTGCTCATAAGCCTCGGACTGCCCATTGGTCCTGAACAGGACGGCGATCTCGCTTGCTTGAGTGCCGTTGGCGATCAGCGTCTTGATTTTGGCCGCAACGGCAGCCGCTTCAGCCTCGTCGTCGCTGCACTCAAGGAATTCAGGTGCTGGCCCGCCTGGGCGTTGGGCCACCAGTTCCAACGGTTTGGACCATAGGGCGTCGGCGCTGAGCCCACCGCTGCGTCGGCTACTTAGTAGAGTGTTGGCCAACCCCACTACTTGGGGTGTGGACCTGTAATCGCGCACGAGTTTTACCATGCTGGCTGCTGGAAAACGCTTAGGGAAATCCAAGAGGTGCCGCGGAGTGGCACCCGTGAACGAGTAGATTGTCTGGCTCGCATCACCAACAACGCATAGCTCGTCACGACCGCCGAGCCACAGATCAAGCATTCTCTGCTGGAGCGGGGACACATCCTGGTATTCGTCAACAACAAAATGCCTGTACTGGTCGCGTACGGTGGCAGCCACACGCGGGTCCTCTTGTAAAATGCCTACAGTGATCAGCAGAACATCCTCAAAGTCAATGAGGTTCCTGTCAGCTTTCACATCCTCGTATGCCTGAAAAAGACGCCCCACAGCAACTTTGTCCAAGCCGCCAGGCTCCCCACGGTCTTCTGCTTTGATCAGGTAGGTTTCCGGCGTCAGCATCGACACCTTTGCCCACTCAATTTCGGCAGCCAAATCCCTGATGGCTGCCCTGTCTGTGGGCAGGCGCAAACGCCGTGCCGCCTCAGCGATGATCTGGGCTTTGTGGTCAAGTAAACCAGGCAGCTGGCCTCCAACGGCGTGCGGCCAGAAGTACTGTAGCTGCCGCAACGCGGCAGCGTGAAAGGTCCGGGCCTGGACCGTGCCAACACCCAAATCACGAAGCCTGGTACGCATTTCCGCTGCTGCTCTGGCGGTGAAAGTCACTGCTAGTAGCCTGTTCGGGTTGTACACACCCGTGTGCACACCGTAGGCAATGCGGTGTGTGATGGCCCGTGTTTTCCCTGTTCCGGCACCTGCCAAAACACACAAGGGCCCGCTTAGAGTGGTGGCTACTGTGCGTTGCTCATCATCCAAACCTGCCAAAATTCGTTCTTCAGCCGTGCTTTCATCCATCACCGGCAGCCCCGATTGCTGCGGGTCAAAACTCACTCGCTTTCACCCGGCTCCAAAATACGGCCGCCGTACCAGTGCTCAATCAAGGACCGGGCAATGGAGAGCCTGTGTGAGACCACAGCTTCACCATTGGATACGGCGCTCTGCAGTTCTTCCCTGGAGAACCACCTCGCTTCCCTGACCTCAACATTGTCAGGTGTTGCAACAGTGTCATCGGTATAACCAATAAATCCAAGCATCAGTGACCGCGGAAACGGCCATGCTTGTGAAGAAATGTAGTCCAAGGAGTGCAAGTGCACGCCCACTTCTTCAGCAATCTCACGTACTGCTGCCTGTTCGGCGCTCTCGCCAGCCTCAACGAAACCAGCCACGGTCGAGTACCTGTGTTTTGCCCACTGGAAGTTACTTGCCAATAAAATCCTGTCATCGCTCCCCACAATGGCCACTATGGCAGCCGGGTCAGTACGCGGAAAGTGTACGGATCCATCCTGGGTGCACAAACGCATCCACCCTGCAGACTTGATCTCGGTGGGGCTGCCACAGCGCGGGCACCGTGTATGGCTTCCATGCCAATTGGCAACCGCTTGAGCCTGCACAAAGACTTCCGCATCAAAGGTGTTTAAACCGTAGGCCACATCCCGGTATCCCGCGAAGCTGGTTCCCTGCGGCACCCAACTGAAGTCTCCGTCGTCGTTCGCAAGAGCGTGGAGAACAATGTCGGTGCCAACCGGCAGCTGGTGACTTTGGCCAGCCAGCATTTTGCCCAAGTAAACGGTGTTGGTTCCTGCTGGCGGCGTTGCGGGAAGTTTGGCAGGATCAAAATATCCTAGTCCGGACCCATCCATCAGAGCCTTACCTTGGTGGAAAAATACCACCCGATAGGTGCCCTCACCAAGCACCGCCGCTAGGTAGCCTGGTTCGCTGCGCTGCTCGCATTGCCGATCAAGGCCAGTTTCAGGAAACGAATTGGATGTCATCATGTTTCTACCGTACGCATCCGGTGCCCAAATTTGTATTTGGCCTCTCCTGAATGTGGATAACCAGGGACCGCGATCCAACGCATAAAAACAAGCAAGAACATGGCTACAGCAAGGAGTTCTCGCGACTCGCCGCCGCAACGGCGCTGCTATAGTGCCTTCGCGTTCTACGGTAGAGAGGTGAGAAGAATGACTGCAATCGAATTGGCCGCCATAGCCAGCGCCGCCGTGCCCGGACTCAACGTCACTGCCTTCGGCCAGGAGCCTGACGATACCGCCGATTTTTGTTCGGCACTACTGGTTGATTCGGAAGAAAGACGCTGGCGAGTTCGCTCCCCCCGCCATGCCGACGCCAGCACGCGGCTGGAGACCGAGCGCCAGGTTTTGCGCGCCTTCTCCCCAGGCATCCGCGCGGAATTGCCCTTCCTGCTTCCCACCGTAGCCGGTACCGTACGCCAAGGTGAGCTCATCACCTTCGTGTACTCGCACATCCCTGGCAAGGCCGAATCTGTTGAGCATCTTGCTTCCGCGAGCGCCGCACTGGCACTGGAAATCGGTACCGCAATGGCCGCTATCCACGATCTGCCCCAAGAACTTGTCACCACCTATGACTTGCCCAGCTACACAGCGAACGAGTTTCGTCAGCGCAAATTAAACGAACTTGATCAATCAGCCACCACAGGAAAAATTCCTCCCTCGCTCCTGCGTCGCTGGGAGCACGCCATGGAAGACGTGGCGTTGTGGCGTTTCAATGCGTGTGTTGTCCACGGCGACCTGCACGAGGACAATATTCTTCTTGCCGGCAACCAAGTCACGGCAGTGATCGGCTGGACCGATTTGAGGATCGGTGACCCTGCTGATGATTTCGCGTGGCTGGTGGCCGTGAATGACCCCGAATTCGTTGACACTGTCATGCAGGCGTACTCGGCTGCCCGGAACGAAACACCGGACCCGCACCTGCTGCGCCGTGCAGCCCTGAGCGCTGAATTTGCGCTGGCCCAATGGCTTGTCAAGGGCTATGCCGCTGACAGTGCGCGCATGGTTGAGGACGCCGAGCAGATGCTCAAGACCCTGGAAACTGACATTGCCACACACGGTGGACAGCCCATCAGTGTGGAGCCGCCTGCCATCATCGCTGCGGCGCCGGTCAAGGCCCCAGCTGTCCCTGTTAGCCCGGAACACGTTTCCACTCCGGAACCCGCGTCAAAAACTGTTGTAGATACACCGCTGCCGCAGAAACTGCCGGCAACAAGCACTGCTTCAGAAAAGAACGACGACGATTCCGACGCCGCTATTGCCCGAGTAGGGGTCACCCCAATTACCCATCCGGATGAACTCCCAAAGCTGGGATCGGACTCCACAAAGGCGAGCGAACCCTCCGAATCCGACCTTTCTGCTGATGCTGCTGATTCTGCTGATGCTGTTGATTCTGTTACCCAACCCGCACAGAAGCCAGAGGCTAGTTCTGCCGCGGATTCCGTGCAGCCACTAGCGGAAGACGTGGACACCACAGCCATGAAAGTTATCCCACTAAAAAAGTAGCGCCCTTCCTCCGTCTCAGGCTGAGTAGGCGTTGCGAACGATCGCTTCCAGTTCTTCCTGCCCGGCGAGATCCACGGGACGAATGAGCTTGTCCTGACCCACGTAATAAAAGGCTGCTCTGACCTGTTCAAGCGGAACGTCCTGCAGTCGCGACCATGCCAGCCTGTACACAGCCAGCTGTACACCACGCACCGCCAGCTGCGGAGCCGAAGGTACTTTCCCTGTTTTCCAGTCGATCAGGTCCCATCCTCCATCTGCATCGCGGAAGACAGCGTCGATGCGGCCACGGACAACCACGTCTGCCACCCGGGTTTCGATGGGTACCTCAAGCTCCGCGGGGGTTCTGGCAGCCCATTGGGAACTCTTGAACGTTTCCTGCATGTCAGCCAAGCCGTAGGCTTCATCCACATAGGCGTCCGCCCCGATCTCTTCACCCAAGTCGAGTTGGCCGGTCGTTGCAAAAAATTCTTCAATCCAGGTGTGGAACGCCGTTCCTTTGCGGGCAGCCATGCCGGGCTTGGAGGGCACTGGGCGGCGCATGGCACGGGTAACTTTTTCGGGGTCCTCCCCCAGCGCCACCAGGCGGGAAGCAGAAATATGTGGGGGTAGTTCCACTCTCAGCTGGTCTGTTTCCACTTGTTCTTGGGCCAGCAAAACACTCATTTCCTTGCCCCAGCGAGGATTGGCGGCTAAGAATTCTTCACTTCCGTACTTAACAGAGGCGTCATTATCTCCAACCTCGGCGAAGGCGGCGGCGGCGAGGGCGGCGGAGACTGCGGCGGCGGATCGTTCCACACCAGTTCGGCGGCCTACCCGCACAGCCACCCCTGCCCTGCCGACGATCTCGGGCCCGTTGAGCGGATCATAGGGCCATTGGGCGCTTTCCGCGCCCGCACTGACAGGGTTGAGCGCACCTTCTTCAGGGTCTGGCGCCCACGCTCCGAGACCAGCACTCTGTGTTGCCCCTTCAGTCAGTGGCAACAACTCCATCAGAAAGGGTGAGGGTGCCAGCGGCTTCTTTCCACTGCCCCACACCGTGGCGGAACACATCAAAAAATCCCGGGCGCGGGTAAAGGCCACGTACGCTAAACGACGTTCCTCTTCCTTTGCGTGGAGGAGAACATCGTCGGCAAAAAGTTTCTCATTCTCCATCAAGGTCTTCAGGTCCGGCACATTGGTGTCCCATTCGGGCAGATCACCAACGTCCCCACGCAAAGGCCACGGCAACGATTTAGCTCCGGTGCTCCAGCGATCAGCGCGTGCGCTGGGGAAGGCGCCTGCATTCATGCCCGGCACAAACACCACGTCCCATTCCAGTCCTTTGGAGGCGTGGACAGTCAGTAGCGCCACGGCGTCAGGGTTGCTTTCAACCGGCGTCATTTCCAGCCCGCCCTCTTCCGATTCTGCCGTTTCAAGCCAAGCGAGGAAGGCATCCAAGTCAACACGTTGTGCGGCCTGCATGAACTGTGCCGCCGCCTCAGCAAAAGCGTCCAGGTGGCGCCGTGCGTGGTGGATGCTGGAGCCGGGTTTAGCAGCCAGTTCTATGTCCAGCAGCATGGTTTTCTCCACGACACCGAGCAGATCGCCCAGGTCCTCACCCACAAAAGTGCGCAGCATCCGCAGCTCATCCCGCAGCACTAAAAGTCGGGCTCTTGCTGCTTCGCTCAGCGGCCGTGCCCCCTTGGGCCAGTAATCCTGGCTCAAATAATCCAGCGCTTCCACCAGCGAGGAAGCATCCACCAAATCAGCACTAACCACTGTTGCATCGGCAGGTTTAGATGATTCAACTGCTACCGGCTGTGCACCTCCGGCCCGCAAGGTTGACGCGTCAAAATCCACCCTGTTGTGGGCCGCCCATTCCCGTTGTCGTGCCAGATACCGGGCCCAATCAGAGAAAGCCATCAGGTCCGCAGGACCAATCCGCCACCGCGCCCCCGTCAACAATCGCATGAGTGCATCCGAGCGCCCGGGATCGGCAATCACCCTCAAGGTGGCAACAAGGTCCACTATTTCTGGCATGCCCAGCAGCCCGCTCAACCCCACAATTTCGTACGGGATGCCACGTGCTTCGAACACAGATTGGAGCTTTGAAAATTGCGCACGACGCCGGCATAACACGGCCACTGTCATGGCACCCTGGCTGCCACCACGGTGGGTGAAATCACCTTTGCTCTCCAAAATCTGCGCAGCAACTGCTTGGGCCTCATCTAGTTCTGTTTCGTAGCGTGCAAGAAGCACCTCCCCCATGGGTGCATTGGGTTTTTCACGTAAGGGCGAGACTACTACTCGCGGCCCGGCCGCTGCCCTTTGCGCCTCGCTCAGTCCGGCAGCCAGTTTGGTGTTGGCCTTCCGGGTTTGTGCAAGTGTCAGTTCAGCCGACATCACATTTGCGCTCGCCAAAATGTGCGCTGAGTTACGCCAAGCGATGGTGAGCTCAGCCGTTGCAGCGTAGCTGCCATCGCTTTTGAGAAATATTTCCGGGAAGCGGAAGAGCTGCCCGGCCGAGGCGCCCCGAAACCCGTAAATTGATTGATGTGGATCCCCCACAGCCGTGACAGGGTGAGCGTCACCGTACAGCTCAGCGAAGAGCTGCAGCTGTGCATGGGAAGTATCTTGAAATTCATCCAGCAGCACTACTTTGTGGCGTTGGCGTTCCATGTCTCCTGCATGCGGAACTTCCTGGGCAATCCGGGCGGCCAGAGCTACCAGATCACCGTAGTCAAGGACGTTGCGACGGCGCTTGGCCTGAGCATATTTTTGCACCAGCGCGGCCACAGAAGCCCGGGTCCGCAGAACATCCAACTGCTTGTTCACTATTGCAGTACGGGGTTTGTTGGTTTCGGCAATATAGGGCAAAGAATCGAAGGCTACCAGGTAGTCGTTGATAGTTGCCAGAACTTGCTCGGGATCCTGGAGATGCTCGGCGCATTCACCGGCAAGGTCCATCACTGATTGGATCAATGTGGATTTTGCCGCTGTGAAGTGTTCGTGGGCTCCGTCGTGCGCTTCAACTACTTCACTGGCCAGCTGCCACGCTTCAGCCGCGCCCAGCACCACGGCATCGCGCTCAATGCCTAATCGCAGACCATAGTCGGTGACAATACCGCTGGCATAAGAGTGGTAGGTGGAGACGTTAGGCTCCAGTGCATCTCTGGCAGAAGCGGCAGGAGCGAGTTCAATCTCACCCGAGCGAGCCAGCGTGCCCAATCTATCCAGCTGCCCGCGAATCCGCGATGCCAGTTCCCCGGCAGCCTTGCGGGTAAAAGTGACTCCGAGGATTTCCTCTGGCAGGACCAACCCGTTGGCAACCAACCACACCACCCTGTCCGCCATTGTTGTTGTCTTCCCGGAGCCTGCCCCGGCAATCACAAGCAGCGGTTCAAGAGGTGATGAGATAATGGCGGCCTGCTCCGCCGTAGGAGGACGCTGCTCCAACAACTCCGCCAATTCATAGGGACTCAACAGGGGACGCGCAGGTTGGGACGCCGGGCCCGCCAGCGTCCGGGCTACCAAATTATTCGTTCCGTGGCTCATTCGGTGATCTGTTTCCCTTCAGGACACAGCGGACAAATGGTGGGCAGGGGGCAGCCGTTGCGTTCGGACCAGTCTGCGCCATGGCGGGCGGGGAAGACAGCCTGTGCCATGAGCAGGGCCGCCTCCATAACCTTCCGGGTTGGATCGTTTTCACTGCCTGCCACCATGGCGGGCTGATCCTGCGTTTTCACGTTCTTTGTGCCATCACCTAGTGGTAGCAACGCTGCCCCGCCCGAGCTGGCGCCAAAGAGCCCGGCAGCCTCGGCTTGTGCGGAGAACGCACCAGCCGAGGCTGCCACTTGATAGGCGCCGAGTTGAGGATGTTCAAGAACCTGGTCCTTGGTGGGTTTAGTGCGGCCGGTCTTGATATCAACAATTATCAAGTTCCCGTTTGCGTCCGCTTCAAGCCTGTCTACCTGCCCACGCAAGCGCACCACGCGGGCGGGTGGCGGCTCCGCAAGACCACTTGTGTCAGTGTCTTCTGCTTCAGGTGCGCCACCATCAGCGGAACTCAGTGAGGCGTCCTTTGTATCAGGCACTGCTGTATCAGGCACTGCGCTGCTTGGAACCCCGGTGCTGGACGAGAAAGTGCCGGGCAAGAAAGTGCTGGGCAAGATGCCGTCAGGTAGTTCGCCTACGTCAACGCTGAAATTTTCTTCAACACCCAAGAGCGTTCGCCCCTGTTGCCTGGCCTCAATGACATATTGGGCCAGTTTGCCCAGCATTTCTTGGGCGCGTTTGTAATCAAGATCGCTTTCCCACGACTCGGGAAGCCCCAGAGACGGCCAACGTTTATCCAACTCCGCCAGATATTCGTGGCCGGCACCATTGGGGATGTCCTGCGCAATGCTGTGGATGAGCGTCCCAAGGCTGCGAGCGAAGTCTGTTGTGGCGTCTCCGCCGGCGGCGCGGATGAACCAATTTAGCGGGGATTTAAGCACCTCCTCGACTTTTGATGGCGAGACGTTCACCGGTTCTCCGGGTGCCACAATGGGCCCATCGGAGCTCAAGGGCAACAAACCCCACCACTGATGAGGATCCGCCCCGGGCACGTCTTCGCCTGCCAACACCGCCAGCATCCTGGCAGCCTCAGGGTTGGTGCGCATTTCCGATTCTTGCCGCAGCTCCGCCACCAGCGAGCGCAAGGTCATGGGACGCGGCACTTGTTCTACTGGACGCACGGGGTATTGGGACTCACCACCAGAATCAGTGACAGGAACGTAGGGCGCTGCAAGGTCGATGAACTGGGAAGGCTGAAGATCATGACCTGCCGCGGCTGTGAGGATAAGGATATGGCTGGCTCGTGAAATGGCCGCCGCAAAGCTGCGCAACTCGTCGTAACGGATATCCCTGAGTCTGGCGGCAGGTTCAATTTGGTGGGCTGCCTGCGCCCCTTTTTCAAGCACGTCCACAAGTAATTGACTGCCGAGCAGTTCCCCGCGCAAGCGGGTATTGGGCCAAACTCCCTCCTGCAGCCCGGCGACAATGACGATGGGCCATTCCCGCCCAGCAGCACTTGCCGGGGTCACAATCTCAACGGCATCGGTACGTTGGGCCCGCGCTGCCAACGTGTCCATCGGCAGTTCTTGACTCATCAGGTAATCCAGGAACTGTTGCGGACTGGATCCTGGCAGCTGGTCAACGTAACGTTCAGCCGTTTGGAATAATGCCATCACCGCATCCAAGTCCCTGTCGGCCCGGATGCCTGTGGGACCGCCGCGTAGAGCCTGCGCTTCCCATGTTCCGGAGCTGTCACAGGCCTCCCACAGCGCCCATAGGACTGTTTCAGCGTTGGCTCCCGGCTGAGCCACTGCTTCGCGCCCAGCCGCGATCATGGCGGCGATTCTGGCAGCATTGGCAGCCTCCCAACCAAGCGGAGCCAGCTTTTGCGAGTTCAGCAGCGCTTCAACCAACAGCTCATCGCTAGCTCGGCCACCTCCGGCATGGCGCTCTTGCTGCCGCAGCGCCTGCCGAAGTCTCCTCAAATGCAATGCCGTTGAACGCCCTAACCGCGAGGTGAGCAGCGCAACGCAAGCCTCGGCGTCTAGGGTTTCCGGCGCCAAGGCAATGCCAAACGCCTCAAGCAAAGGACGAACTGCAGGCTCGTCACGCACAGGATTTTCCGCCACAGGCACCTTGACGGCGATACCTTGGGCACTTAGATAACGCTGTAAGGCAGCCAGTGCCGACCCGGTACGGACAATAACCGCGATCTCGCTCAGGCTGTGACCACCTAAGTGCTGTAAGTGCAGAATCCGTTCGGCAACCAGGCGGAGTTCGTGAACTTCCGAAGCAACAAAATGCGCACTGACATACGAGACTTTGTCCGGGTCTTTACGCAGCTCTTGGCGCGGCACCGGTCCGGGTTCCCCGCCGGCCGGTTCAGTCGCGTTGATCGCCTCAGCATGGGGTGCCGCTGCGTGGCCACCATGCCGGCCAGCCAACGCCTCAGGCCAAGCCAGTTCGCGTGCCTTGTGGCCGCCACGGATCTGAAAAATACGGTCAGCGACCCCGGACCAGGCAGCTGCCAGGGGTTTGCTCATGCGATGCGATGTGGACAACGCAAACTGCTGCAAAGGATGCTCTGGTGTTGACAGGGAATGGGTCAGCGATGCAACAAGATCCGGCCGGGCGCCGCGGAACCCCTGAACAACAGTGTCTGGCGAGGCTGCCACAAGCACGTCTTTTCCCTGGCCAACCAAGTGCAGAAGTTCGTGCACGGCTTTGTTGGCTTCCTGAATGTCATCAACAACAATCAACGCCAACCGCTTGCGCTCCTGGTCCAGGAAATCTGAGTCAAGGCGCAGAAGAGTTGTCGCGGCAGTGATGATCCCCGCAGGGTCAAAGGAACCTGACTTGCCCCAATCCACAACGTCACGGTATTCCTTATACAACGACGCCGCCGCAACCCAGTCAGGGCGCCGATTGGCTGCACCCAATTCGGCAAGCTCCTCAGGGACCAACCCGTATTCAATAACCCTGTCAAAAAGCTGGCGGATCTCTTGCCGGAATCCGCGGGTTTCAAGAGCCTGAGTAAGTTCCTTTGGCCACGCCGGCACCGTACCCAGACCCATGGCGTGCCCCGCCAATAGGTCCCGAATGATCAGATCCTGCTCGGGTCCGCTCATGAGCCGTGGCGCACTCTCAAGGTGTGGCATACGCCCTTCAACTTTAGCCCTGCGCAACAGATCAAAGGCATAAGATGACCAGGTCCTGGCCGGAGAAGTACTTAAACTCTTGGTGAGCCGGGCACTAAAACCATCACGAAGCCTCGCTGCAGCCAGCCGAGACGGTGCCAGCAGAAGAGCACCTGCCGGATCAACGCCGTCGTGCTCCATCCGCTTGAGAGCAGCTTCAATAAGCACAGTGGATTTACCAGTTCCGGGAGCACCCCACAACAAAACAGGACCCGACCCAGGACCCAGATCAATAACAGCCTGCTGATCCAAACTGAACTGTGGAACACTCTTGGCACTGTTGACAGGAGCAACAAGGGTCAACTCGGGCAGTTCAAACCGGCCAGGGCGCTCCGGCTGTGCCTTTGTAGACCTACCCTCTTTGGGCGCGTTGGACGCCGTGTGCCTCTCCTGCGAATGCTGTGCCTCTGTGCTCATACTTCTAGTCCATCACGGGGCACTGACATTTTGTCCCCGGCTGAATCCGCCTCGCGCAAGCGCACTGAATCCGCCTCGCGCAAGCGCACTGAATCCGCCTCGCGCAAGCGCACTGAATCCGCCTCGCGCAAGCGCACTGAATCCGCCTCGCGCAAGCGCACTGAATCCGCCTCGCGCAAGCGCTCCGCAATGACGTCGATGAAGTCCATTTCGGACGCGGACGGGTTCCATCTGGCAGCCGCCATATCAACCCGCCACGACGGGGTTCGGCTTGCAGCCGCCAGCGCTTCATCGGAAGTATCCCCGCGAAGAGCAGTGTCTTCGGCACGGTAGTGCACTAACGCCCGGCCACCGTGACACACCGGGGCACAACCGCTGGCCCGGATCACCCGCCACCAGGACACCGCGCTGCCGTGAGCGGACATAACAGCCCCCACCTGGCGCGGCCCACCGCTCTCCAAAAGTGCCGCAATATCCCCATAGGAGAGGACTTGGGCAGGTGGAATCAGCTCCGCCACGGCTAAGACCGCTTCAACATACTCGCCACGCATGACTCAAGACTAGTTCCTCCCGTGCTCCCCAATGCTTCAATGTCCATGCCAACAGGTAGCGTTGTGCCATGACTAGCTGGAGCATGCACCCCCGTGCCGCATTTGACCTGGAAACCACGGGCAAGGATCCCCGTACTGCCCGGATCGTGACGGCATCCATTGTGATAGTCGATGAATCCGGCGCTGTGGCGGAAACCCATGAGTGGCTGTGCAATCCCGGCGTGGAAATTCCCGAAGAGGCGGCCGCCATCCATGGCATCAGTACAGCCCACGCGCAAGCGCACGGGCGCCCCTCGGACGTTGTCACAGCTGAGGTGGGAGCGGTACTTGCCACACTTTTTGCCAACAACATTCCTGTTATCGCCTTCAACGCCAGCTACGATTTCACTGTCCTGGCTAGCGAGGCCCGCCGGCACAGTCTAGGGCAGATTACTGCCGCGCCGGTGATTGATCCCTTTATTTGTAATAAGAATGTGGACAAGTTCCGCAAAGGCAGCCGCACGCTTGTGGCCCTGTGCGAGGAATACGGCATTAAGCTCGACGACGCACACACCTCGGCCGCCGACGCTGAGGCCACGCTGCGGTTGGCTGATGCGTTGGCTGCCAAGTACAGCGCCCTGCGAGTCGATGTCATGGAATTACATAACGCACAAATCGGGTGGGCCCGTGAGCAGGCTGCTGACTTTCAGGGCTATTTGCGCCGCGTCAAGGATCCCGCCGCAGTCGTTGAGGGTGACTGGCCCGCCCTGCCATAAACCCCGTCAGGGCAGGAAGTCCCTGCTACAGAACAGTCATCAGTGACACAACTCACAGCCGGGGCGTTCACCAAGAAGGGTGCAGGGCCCCGTCAGTCGTGCGGGACTTTACGCTGCGTGTCCGCTGAAGCATGTCCGACTTAAAGAATATTCGAATATTATTTCATTTCTCGTGCCTAATATTCGCAGAAGTTCATATCAGCCACATTTTTGCTCCGGGTGACATAATTTAGTTTCGTTGGTTGAGTTCAGCTAGGAAAATCCTGTCATTTTCTGCCTACTCCCCACGTCACACTTACGCCCCTTCCCGAGCAGCATTCCGGTCTGGGTCCCTGCAATGAAAGTGAATGTCTGATGAAGAAATCTGCCCTGAAGTGGCTCACGACTGTTCCAGTCGCTGTGGCCCTGGCCTTCTCCCTCGCAGCTTGTGGCGGCAGTACCGGGGCCACAAGCTCCGATAAACCCACAGATGCCCTTGCCGGCAGCGACCAGGCCTCGCTGGATAAATACACCACAGAGGACGTCACTGCCCTGGATTCCATTGATAAGGCTGCTCTTGGCCTCGCTACCCCGGGTCTCATCAGTGTGGGTACGCTCTCGGATGCCCCGCCGAACATTTTCTTGAAAGATGGAGTGTTCACCGGTTACGACAACGAGCTGCTCCGCGCCATGGGCGAAAAGCTGGGCCTAAAGGTCGAGTTCAAGTCAACCGATTTCTCTGCCCTCTTGGCTCAGGTTGAGAACAAACAGTTCGACGTCGGTTCCTCCTCAATCTCCACCACGGATGCCCGCCGCAAAAACGTTGGATTCACCAACGGCTACGACTTCGGCTACATGGCAGTAGTGGCAAAAACAGATTCACCCATCAAGGGTTTCGCTGATCTCAAGGCAGACACTCGCATTGCTGTTGTCACCGGCACGGTTCAGGATGACTATGTCTCCAACACGTTGAAGGTTGAGCCAGTGCGCTTCGCCGATTACAACACGGCCTACGCGAACTTGAAAAACGGTCAGGTTGATGCTTGGGTTGCCCCCTCTCAGCAGGCCAGTGGCCAGGTCAAGGACGGCGACGGAACAGTGATCGCCGAAGAAGTAGTCAATACGCAGAACTTCACCGCATACGCCGTGAACTCATCAAATAAGGCCCTCACTGACGCTTTGAACTCCGCGTTGGATGCAGTTATCGCTGACGGGACCTGGTCCAAGCTGACCAAGGAATGGTACCCAACCCGCCCCATGCCCGAAGACTGGACACCGGGCTCCAAGGCAGTAACGGTTCCGAAGGCTTAATTTATGGATGTTCTCGAGCAGCTGGCAAAAACTTTCCTCGACTGGGATGCTATGGCGGAAGTCATTCCGAACATGCTGAGCGTTGGTTTGCCTAATACTTTGATTTTGTCCGTTTCCTCGGCCATCATCGGGTGCGTCCTGGGTATGATCCTGGCTGTGATGGGTATTTCAAGAAATCCCATCCCCCGCTGGATTGCCAGAATTTATACAGACATTTTCCGTGGTCTTCCAGCAATTTTGACCATTTTGTTGATTGGTCTGGGGCTCGGTCCTGTAATCCGCATCCTTACTGGCAGCACCAATCCTTATCCGTTGGGAATTTTGGCGCTTTCTTTGATGGCTGCGGCGTACATCGGTGAAATCTTCCGCTCAGGTATCCAAAGCGTTGAAAGCGGCCAGCTCGAGGCATCACGCGCCCTGGGGTTCAGCTACGGCTCGGCCATGATTCTTGTGGTTATTCCCCAGGGCATCCGCAGGGTCCTGCCAGCACTGGTTAACCAGCTGATCTCCTTGATTAAGGACTCATCCTTGATCTATATGCTTGGTTTACTTGCCAGCCAACGGGAGATCTTTCGTGTTGGAAACGACCAAGCCGCAACCACGGGAAACCTCTCTCCACTCGTTGCGGCAGGTCTGCTCTACCTTTGCCTAACCATCCCGCTCACCCACTTGGTGAACTTCATGGATAAGCGCATGCGTGAGGGAAAAGCCCAAAAGATTGAACCCGATGAAGCCGCGGCACATGTTGGAAAGGGAGCGTAAAGCATGAGTGATTTTAGTTCAGGATCATTGACCGCCAAAAATATTCATCTCTCCTTCGGCAGCAATCATGTATTGCGGGGCATTGACCTGCATGTTCCCAAAGGCACCACGGCCTCGGTGATTGGCCCCTCTGGTTCAGGCAAGTCAACGTTGTTGCGGGCTATGAACCGGTTGATTGAACCGGATCAAGGCGACATTCTTCTCGACGGAAAGTCGGTGCTCAAGGACAACCCGGATGAGCTCCGCCGCCGCATTGGGATGGTCTTCCAACAATTTAATTTATTCCCGCACAAAACGGTGCTGGAAAATGTGTCGCTGGCCTTGATTAAGATTCGCAAAATGCCCAAGGATCAGGCACGCGCCAAAGCCCTTGAGCAGCTCGAACTTGTGGGATTGAAACATAAAGCTGACGCTCGGCCAGGAAACCTCTCCGGTGGTCAGCAGCAGCGCGTCGCTATTGCCCGCGCATTGGCCATGGAACCGGAAGTGATGTTCTTTGACGAGGCAACCTCCGCCCTGGACCCGGAGCTTGTCAAGGGTGTTCTGGCCTTGATGACCGACCTGTCCAAGGGCGGAATGACCATGGTGGTGGTCACCCACGAGATGGGTTTCTCGCGCAACGTTTCAGACACTGTGACATTCATGGACGCCGGCGTGGTGGTGGAGACAGGTTCTCCTGAAGAACTCTTCACAGCACCAAGGACAGACCGTTTGAGAGGTTTCCTCTCCGACGTGCTGTAACCGTGCAGCCACGAAGGCCGCGGGAAAGGGGCAGCTTTTTATCCCGAGGTGAGGACCTTACACCGTCGCAGCTGCCGCCGCTTTGGCAGCTGCCGGCAGTGCCGCAAAGATACGGTTCATGGCTGAGTCGTCGTGTGCAGCTGAAAGGAACCACGCTTCAAACACGCTCGGCGGCAGGTACACACCGGAATCCAGCATGGAGTGGAAGAACGGTGCGTAGCGGAACACTTCCTGAGCCTGTGCGTCGGCGTAGTTGTGCACCCCCGAAGCGGAGGTGCCAAAGGCTACAGAGAACAAGTTACCTGCGCGCTGAATCGAGTGGTCTACGCCTTGGGCAGCTAACTCCCCGGTCAAGGCCGCCTGCAGTTCAAGAGAGCGGGCATCAACACTCTTGTACACCGAAGCCGTGGCTGCGGTCAGTGTCGCCACACCGGCGGCCATTGCCACCGGGTTTCCGGATAATGTTCCTGCCTGATATACCGGGCCCAGCGGTGCCAGGTAGTCCATGACCTCGCCGCGGCCGCCCAGGGCTGCTGTTGGAAGTCCCCCACCAATGACCTTGCCAAAGGTGAATAAATCCGGTGTCCAGCCCTCCAGCGCACCAGTGAGCCCCCAGTATCCGGCCGGGCCCGTGCGGAATCCTGTCAGGACTTCATCCAGGATTAGTAGGGCTCCGTGGGCTGAGGTGATCCGGGAAAGGCCTGCGTTGAAACCAGCACCTGGGGTAACAACACCCATGTTGGCGGGCGCCGCTTCTGTGATCACTGCAGCGATCCTGTCCCCGTGGGTAGCAAAGGCGGCTTCTACGGCGGCAAGGTCGTTATATGGCAACACGAGCGTTTCCGCGGCGGTTGCTGCTGTGACCCCGGCAGATCCCGGCATGGCCAGGGTCGCCAGACCGGAGCCAGCCTCGGCCAGCAAAGAATCGAGGTGCCCGTGGTAACAGCCGGCGAACTTGATGATCAACTCACGTCCGGTAAATCCTCGGGCTAGACGCACGGCTGTCATGGTTGCTTCGGTACCTGTGGAGACCATCCGCATCCGTTCAACCCCGGAAACCCTGCCCGTGACCAGAGCGGCGAGTTCGCTTTCGGCAGGGGTGGAGGCGCCAAAGCTCAAACCGTGATCAACTGCCGTGTGCACGGCAGCGAGAACCTCTGGGTGGGCGTGACCCAATAGCGCCGGCCCCCAAGAGCAAACAAGGTCAACGTAATCGCGCCCATCTGCGTCAGTGAGGTAGGCGCCCTTGGCGTTGACCATGAAGCGTGGCGTCCCTCCCACGGAGCCAAAGGCGCGTACAGGCGAGTTCACCCCGCCAGGCATGAGGGTCTTGGCGCGGTCAAAAAGTTCCTGCGAGCTTGTCATGTAAAATCCTTGCCTCAGTAGGTGAACAACAGAAAAAGAAGTGTTAGTTCTCGCGCAGCCAGCCGGCCAGTTCGGCAGCCCAGTAAGTGAGAATCATGTTTGCCCCGGCACGTTTGATACTCAGCACGGATTCCTCTATGGCTCCGCGACGGTTGATCCAGCCATTGGCTGCGGCGGCCTCAATCATGGCGTATTCCCCCGAGATTTGGTAGGCAGCAACGGGCACCGGGGATATGGCCGCCACATCGGCCAGGATGTCCAAATAGCTCATGGCCGGCTTGACCATGATGATGTCCGCGCCTTCGGCCAGGTCAAGCTCCACCTCGTGAAGGGCCTCCCGGCGGTTACCTGAATCCATTTGGTAGGTGCGTCGATCCCCCTGCAACTGCGAGTCAACAGCTTCGCGGAACGGTCCGTAAAAGGCCGAAGCGTATTTGGCGGCGTAGGCCAAAACGGAAACGTCTTCATACCCTGAGGCGTCCAGCGCCTCGCGAATCACCGCTACCTGCCCGTCCATCATGCCCGAAGGTGCCACAATATGGGCTCCGGCAGCTGCCTGGGCCACAGCCATCTGAGCGTAAATCTTCAAGGTGGCGTCATTGGCAACGTCGCCGTCCTCATCCAAAACCCCGCAGTGCCCATGGTCTGTGAACTCATCCAGGCAAAGATCACTCATAATGACAAGGTCATCTCCCACGGCCGCCCGTACATCCGCAATGGCCTTGTTCAGCACACCTAAGGGGTCCACCCCGGCTGAGCCATTCGCGTCGCGAACGGCAGGGATGCCAAAAATCATGATGCCGCCAAGCCCCAGCGCGACTGCCTGGTGCGCGGCCGCCACCAGCGACGCCGTCGTGTGCTGGAAAACTCCTGGCATGGACGTGATCGCTTTAGGCTCGATCAGGTCTTCGCGGATGAACACCGGCAGAATCAGGTCCGACGGCGTGAGCGAGTATTCGCTGACAAGACGACGCATGGCTGGGGTTGTGCGCAGGCGGCGCGGACGGTGCTGGGGAAAGCTCATGGTGACTCCGTAAATTACTGGGTGTGAAAATTAGTGTGGGCTTGGGCCAGTGCGGCCACGATGCCTTCGGGGGTGGGGTGTTTGGCGGTGGCGGCCACGCGCAGCCCTAACCGATGGGCTTCGAGCTGCGTTGGCTGCCCAATGGCAATAACCAGGCAGTTGTCTGTCAGGGGTGCCATGGTTTCGGCTACCCTGCGGGCGGCACTTCCGGAGGCAAGTACGACGGCGCCAATGGCTCCCGCCGCAATCTCACCTGCCGCTTGAGCTGGGGTGAGCACCGGGTAGCCCGCATTGGTGTGCCCCTGTGAGTTATTTAGTGTTGCCTGCAGGCGCAGTTCCGCCTTGGCCGGGAAGTGCACCGTTTGGTAGGCCGTGACTATTTCGCTGTCCCAGCCCTTCGCGTTCATGCCTGTCACAAGCGTGGCTTCAGCGAGATTCGATTGCGGCAACAGTATCTTGTTGTTGCTGCTTAGTGAGAGTGTGTTTGGCTCAAATTCAGGCCACAAATCTACCAGTCCGGCGGCCGACTGGATATCCACAGGGGCTAGTTCCGCATGGATTCCTTCGGCCGCCAAAACCGCAGCTGACGTTGGCCCAATCGTGGCCACGGATGTCCCGGCCGGAATCAGCTCACTCAAGGAAGTCCCGGCCCCTTCACACCATTGCTTCAATGCCCGCACGGTGGTGATGGAGCTGATCACCAACCACCTGTAATCCCCCGCGGAGAGGCGCCTCAGAGCCGCCCCCAAGGCGTCATTATCTGCAACCTCAAAGTCAATCACGGGAACCAAAACCGGCTCGGCACCGGCCGCGGCCAGGGCATCAGCCAAGGCGCCGGCCCGGTCCGGGCTGCGAGTGATGGCCACGCGCAATCCGTCCAGTGGCCCGCGGAGGATCGTCACTTGGTAGGGCCTGCCAGGTCTGCAAAGTCGCCAGCGCCACCAGCGAGAAGCTCCTCAGCAAGTTCGATCCCCAAAAGCGTGGCCCCAACGGTGGTGAGACCATCGGTGGCCTTTTTCAAGCGCAACGAACGCACACCGTCAAGGGAGACAACCACAGTTTCGAGATAGAGCATAGAACCTTTACGGTGTGCCAACGCACCAACAGGTGCGCTGCAACCAGCTTCCAGACGCGCCAGAAGCGCACGCTCGGCCGTCACAGCTAGGCGGGAGTCGTTATCATCCACAGCTGCCAGCGACTGTCCCAAAACCTCAGAAAGGTCGGTATCGGCAGAACGACATTCAAGGGCCAGTGCCCCTTGACCGGGCGCCGGAAGCATCACCTCCGTGTCCAGGAATTCAGTGACGGTATCCAGACGGTCAATCCGGCTCAACCCTGCCGCCGCTAGTACCACCGCGTCTAGGTCGCCAATTTTGCCGGGGACGGCTGCTACTGCGGGGTTCCCGGGCAGGCCAGGTACTCGGGCCAGGCGAGTGTCAACATTGCCGCGGATATCCACGATCTTTAAGTCTTTCCGGTACGCCAACAATTGCGCTGCACGGCGCGGGGAACCCGTACCTACAGTTGCTCCCTGCGGCAGTTGTCCCAGGCTCAAGCCGTCGCGGGAGCACAGGGCATCGCGGAAGTCGGCACGGAGGGGCACCGCGGCCAGAGTTAAACCAGGCACAGCCGCTGTTGGCAGGTCTTTCAAGGAGTGCACTGCAACGTCAACACGACCGTCCAAAACGGCGGATCGCAGTTCGGCCGCGAACACGCCGGTGCCACCCATTTGGGACAACGGCCCGGTCAGGATGTCACCGTCGGTTTTGATAGGCACCAGTTCGGCAGCAAAACCACCAACCGCGCTGAGCTGATCGGTGATTTGTCCGCTTTGGCTCAGGGCCAGACGGCTACCGCGGGTCCCAATTTTTACATGAGTCATTACTTCAGCCATGGAAGTTAGGAATCTCCCTGAGCGCCGGCACCAACAAGGCCTACACCCACAGTGCTACCCACTTCGGAAATAGCGGGTTTTTCGCCACGGAAGTTGGCACAGCAGCCCGGGTTGCAGATGTCATACCAGGGTCCAAGATCGGTCATGGCGGGCCGGTCGGTGATGTGATTTTCAATGGTTCGTTCGCAGATCAGGTCTACCAGACCCTCAACGAACTTTTGGTGCGTGCTTGGTGTGGGCGCCCGGTCAAAGGCCAGGCCCAGTTCGGCGCACGTCTCCTTGGCTTCTGTATCTAGATCCCAGAGGACTTCCATATGGTCGCTAATAAAGCCCAGCGGAACCACCACTACACCGGCAATCCCGGCAGCCGCTTTTTCAGCCAGGGCGTCATTGATATCTGGTTCCAACCACGGCACATGCGGTGCACCGGAGCGGGACTGGTATACCAGTGACCACTCCTGTTCAGGGTCAACTCTTGCCATGATGGCCTCAGCGTTGGCGAGGTGCTGCGCCACATAGGCGGAGTCCTGCTCAAAGCTGCGTGGCTGAAGTTCCGAGCGGCCAGCCGCTTCAGCATCCCGGGTGGGAATGGAGTGCGTGGCAAACATGACGTGCACGGGTGCCTCAGGTGTGCCGGCGGCGGCCAGTTCCTGGCGAACTTTCGCAAGCGATGCAGCCGTTCCCTCAATGAATGGCTCCACAAATCCGGGGTGGTCAAAATATTGGCGAATTTTATCCACTGCCAGTTTGCCATCCAGCCCTGTTTCGGTCAGCGCAATGCCAATATCTTCGCGGTATTGGCGGCAGCTGGAGTAACAGGAGTAAACACTCGTGGTGAGCATCAGAAGTCGGCGGTGACCGGCGTCGTACGCATCCTTCAGCACTGCGGGGATGTAGGGATCCCAGTTACGGTTGCCCCACAGAACCGGCAAGTCAATATTGCGGGCAGCCAGTTCAGCTTCCAGGGCAGCCTTGAGCGCGCGGTTTTGCGCATTGATGGGGCTGATCCCGCCATTGGCGCGGTAGTGATGGCTCACCGCTTCAAGGCGCTCATCCGGGATGCCTCGGCCGCGGGTGACATTGCGCAGGAAGGGCAGAACGTCATCCTGGCCCTCGGGACCGCCAAAGGAGGCCAGGAGGATCGCGTCGTATTGTTTGGGGGCTACTACTCGGTTACTCACTTCAGGACCTCGGCAATCTCGGAAGCGTCAATGCGACGGCCCGTGTAGAAAGGAATTTCATCACGCACATGCAGGCGGGCATCGGTGCCACGCAGGGTGCGCATCATGTCAACAAGATCGGTTAGCTCATCGGCTTCCAGGCCGAGCAGCCATTCCCAGTCGCCCAAGGCGAAGGCCGACACTGTGTTTGCCAAAACCTGCGGGTAATCGCGCCCCAGCATGCCGTGGTCTCGCAACATGCGGCTGCGGTCTTCGGAAGGCAAGATGTACCAGTCGTAAGAGCGCACAAACGGGTAAACGCAGACCCAGTTCTTTGGTTCTTTGGCGCTCATGTAGGACGGGGCGTGGCTCTTGGCGAACTCGGCCTCGCGGTGAACGCCCATGGCTGACCAGGCAATTTCCGTGCTGGCGAACAAACCCAACCGCCGGATGCTGCGCACAGCTCGCTGCAAGCCCTGCGCATCGGCACCGACAAGCCAAACCATCACGTCCGCGTCGTTGCGCATAGCGGATACATCGTAGCTGCCGCGCAAGGTGATGCTCTCGGCGGCCAGGGATGCTTCAAGTGCCTCAAATTCGGCAACCTCAGCGGCCCCTCCAGCGAAGGATCCCGTGCGCTTGAAAACGGTCCAGAGGGTGAACGGAGTCTCGGCGGGAGTTTTGGTGACAGATTCTACGTTTGTGTGGCTCATGGTTTCTAGCATGCCCCTATTCGGTCTCAAAGTTAAAATTACCTTCTCTACATTGCGTAGAAAGTGAGGAACGTTACATTCTGCTTGAGCTGTCAATGACAGCCCGAATTTGCCGCCGCGTGCCGCTGACCACGGCCGCCAGCCCGTTGCCACTCAACCATCCGCCGGTCAGTGCCAGGCCGGGGACCTCATTGGCCAGCATATGGATCTGGGCCATCTTTGCCTGATGCCCGACGGCGGCAAACGGCAAGGCGCCCTGCCACCGGATAATATCCGCACCCAGAACATCCGACTCGGTCACCGGCACACCCAGAAGGGCGGAGGCGTCCGCCAACGCTGTGGGGATCAAGTCTTCCTCCCTGAGAGTCTTGGGTGTCAGACGCACGGCATCCGAGGCCTTGACTCCGGCCCGGCCGTAAGAAAGCCGAATGACGTGGGTTCCCGGGCCGGTGGAATTGCCCAGCCACTCCCATTTCGCTGTTGCATGAGTCAACGCCTTGGCTTTGATCCCTGCAACACCGGGGGCTACAAGCACGCCCGTGCCTCGGGGAGCAGAATCAAGTTCTGGCACATCAACCACCAGCGTGACAAGGCGAATATCGGGCCCAGCGGCTGGCGCCAGGGGCAGCAGGTGCGGCAACTCCGCACTCAAAAGCTGCACAGCTGTGGGCCCATCCGTAGAGACCACCAGCAACTCCGCCGCCTCAAAACCTTGCTCGGTGCCATGCTCCCACTCCACGATCCAACGGGAGTCTCCACCGCCGTCGTACACCGGGTCCGAGGCTTTCGCGGCAGCCGTAGCGAGCGCAGAACTTTCCCCGCCCGTGGCTTCGGAGGGTCCGGTGTCACCACGGTATACCGCCCTGATCCGGTGACCTGCATGCATGGCTACGCCCGCCTCACGCAGCTGCGCCACCAGCGTGGTAACCAGAGTGTGCATGCCGCCGTCGAGCCCGCCAACAGCGGAACCGGGCTTGCTGCCACCTGCCCGCTGCGCAGCCACGGCTGCGGCCAAAGAACCGTGTTCCCGGATGCCGGCACGCAGGCCCGGCGCCACCATGTCCACATCCAACAGTTCAGGATCGGCCGAGTGCACCCCTGCCACCACGGGGGCCACCAACCGCTCAAGCACCCGCTTGCCCATGCGCGCCCGGACAAGCTCGGCAATGCTTGACACGGCCTCGGTGGTGCCAATGTTCACAGGCATTTTGGCGTCCAACGCCGCCCGAAGTACCCCAGAGGCACCCAGCGCCGTGCGGACTTCGGGCGCGCTGAGGTCAGAAGGGATGCCCAGCACTCCGGTTCGAGGAAGCGGCACGGGACCATCCGGGAGCCACACCCACGCCCCAGCCGGGTTCGGCGTGACTATTTTATCGGCCAACCCAAGCTCTGCAGCCAGCTCAGCCACTGCCGTGTTCCGGGTCGCGAATGAGTCCGCACCCGCATCCAACACCACCCCGGCCACCTCATGTTGGGCCACGCACCCACCCCAGGTGGCAGCGGCGTCGTAAATACTCACTTGGAAACCGGCACCCTGCAGATCCTTCGCGGCAAGCAAACCTGAGATGCCGCCGCCCACAACTACTGCTTGATTCGGCGCCGGGTGGCTCTGCGGCTTATGGGCTTTGGCAGCAATTTTGCGGTTTTCCATGGTGTCCCTTACAGCTGGTTCGGGTATGGCGGGTACAGGTTGGTGCTAGATGGAGTGAACAAGCTCCACCAGGCGGGTCAGCACCGTCGGGTCTGTGTCCGGCGGCACTCCATGACCTAAGTTCAGCACATGTGAGGGCGCTGTGGAGCCCGCAGCAATAACTTCACGAGCGTGCGCCTCAAGCACCTCCCACGGCGCGCTGAGCAGCGCCGGATCGATATTGCCCTGTAGGGGAACGTTGCCACCCAGACGACGGTTGGCCTCATCAAGGGGCAGGCGGTAGTCCACGCCCATAACGTCCACACCAACATTGTGCATAGCGCCCAAGAGTTCGCCGGTCCCTGTACCGAAGTGGATCAGGGGAACACCCAGGTCACGGACATGATCCAAGGCCCTGGCCGACGCCGGGGCAACATGTTCGGTGTAGTCGGCAAGCCCCAGCGACCCGGCCCAGGAATCGAAAAGTTGGCCAGCGCTAGCACCGGCTTCGATCTGCGCGCGCAAGAACTTCCCGGACGCGTCAGCTGCCCAGTTCATCAGTTCAGCCCATAGTTCGGGGCGGGCATGCATCATGGTCCGCGGCCCAAGGTGGTCGCGGGAGGGGCGGCCTTCAACCATGTAGGCGGCCACCGTGAACGGGGCTCCGGCAAAGCCAATCAGTGGGGTACTACCCAGCTCCGCCACTGTTAGGGCCACTGCCTCGCGGATGGGATCCAACGAGGAATCGCTCATCTCAGGCAGGTTCGCAATGTCTTCTGCGGTGCGGATGGGTTTGTCCAAAACCGGGCCCACGCCGGGAACAATGTCCACACCGACGCCAGCAAGCTTAAGCGGAATGACAATGTCGGAAAAGAAAATGGCGGCGTCAACATCGTGGCGGCGTACGGGCTGGAGCGTAATTTCGGCTGCCATGGCCGGCTTCAGGCAGGATTCCAGCATGGTGGTGCCCACGCGCAGTTCACGGTATTCAGGCAGCGATCGTCCGGCTTGGCGCATGAACCAAATAGGGCGGCGGCTAGGTGTGCCACCCCGGTAGGCCGTGATCAGGGGGGAATTGGCGGTGCGGCCATCCATCATGGGGTGGCTTGGGCTCAGTGTCATGGCACCACCATACAGAGCGAATCTGGGGCTATCTTGTGCACAAACTGTCACCGTGGCGCTCATTCGAAAGTTCACCATGTCAGCGGAATCACAGTTTCTTAGTGACATATTAGGGTTGCCTGTCCATAAACCATCAGGTTAAGGGTCTACCATATTGAAATTGTGGTTCTCTTTTCTCTTGTTGCCTCGCACACCGCCATTGACTTGGAAACCGTTGCCCGCCTAAGCGTCGGCGCCGCGGCAGTCAGTGCTGAAATTGTGGAAAAAAACAACCCAGTCGCCGGCATGGTGACATTAGCCACGTGCAACCGCTACGAGCTCTATGTCCACGCCCGCAGCGCTGAGGAAGTCGAGTCTGCTCGCAGTTCACTCATTGAATCCGTTAGCCGGCACTCGGGTTTGGCGGAGGCCCAAGTATCCCTGGCCCTTTCCACACTGCACTCCGACGCAGTCCCCCGGCATCTTTTTGCCGTGAGCACTGGGCTGGAGTCAGCGGTTGTAGGAGAACGCGAGATTGCCGGCCAGGTTAGGCGGGCCCTGAGCATGGCGCAGGATCTGGGCGTCACCACGGCCCCGCTGGTCAGACTTTTTCAAGCCGCAGCCAAGACCGCCAAGGATGTAGGTGCCCAAACGGCACTCGGGCGCAGGGGCATGTCGATTGTCTCCGTTGCCTTGGATCTTGCCGCTGAACTCCAAGACTTAACTCCGAAACTTTCTCCGGCTAGCATCATTGTGGCCGACGTGCTTTCTGAGGCCGGTTCCCTGACAGGGAAATCAGCTGTGCTGTTCGGCACCGGCGCCTATGCGGGTGCCGCGATGGCGCAGCTGAGGCAGCGCGGATGTTCAGATATTTCCGTCTACTCAGCTTCTGGCCGCGCTGAGACGTTCGTGGCTTCACGCGGCGGCACTGCTCTGGATAATGACTCCTTAGGCGAGGCCGTTGCACAGGCTTCGCTCCTGGTTGGCTGCAGCGGATCAGATCACCAGCTCTCGCGAGCTGATCTGGCGGCCATGCGCCGTGACAGCTCCCACCAACTCACAGCCATCGATCTTGCGCTGACGCACGACTTTGCCCCTGACATTGCAGACCTTTCCGGCGTTGACTTGCTGACACTTGAAACTGTGCGTCAAGCAGCTCCCGCCGAACAAGCGGCAACATTGGCGGACGCCTCCGCCATGGTTGCCGATGCCACCTTGAACTTTGAGCAGTCTCAAAACGCCCGTTCACTGGACCACGCCATCGTGGCACTGCGCCGTCACACCATGTCAGTTCTTGACGATGAACTTGCCAAAGTTCGCAAACAGCACGGTTGTTCGGCCGCAACCCAAGAAGTTGAATTTGCTATGCGCCGGATGGTCAAGCAGCTCCTGCATGTGCCAACTGTTCGCGCCAAGGAACTGGCAGCCACCGGAGACTCCGAGAGCTACCTAGCGGCTCTGGATGCCCTGTATGGATTGAAGATCTCTCCTGAGGTCATTGGCCTAGCCGTGACCGATCGAATCGGCGACGAAGCCGCAGGCTAACCTCTCCCACCCTGTTGAGGTTGGAGATAACCACACCCCCACCCCGCCGAGGTTGGAGATCATGACGTCTGCGCCCCGCCGAGATTGGAGATCACCACACCCCCACCCCGCCGAGATTGGAGATCATGACGTCTGATTTCATACACCCTCCCACCGCTGACCAGCAGTTCGCGCCGAGGTGTCATTATCTCCAATGTCAACGTCGGTTACTTTGCCCAGGCGTCAATCCCACCGTCCAAATGGACGACGTCGGCATAACCTGCCGCTTGCAGGCTCGCTAACGCTTGGGCCGAGCGGGTGCCGGCCTTGCAATGCAGAATGAGCGGTACCCCGTGCGGAACCTGATCCAGCGCAGAGCCATCCCTAATACCCGCCAGTGGAATCAGCACCGATCCCGGGATGCGAGCTATCTGAAATTCCACCGGTTCGCGAACGTCAATGAGCACAAAGTCATCCTCACCTTGGTCCCGGCGAGATAACCGCTCGGTAAGATCATCGGCGGAGATCAGTTCGTTGCCGTTCTTCATGGCAGGAACCAGCCCGCAGAAAATCTCATAGTCAACAAGTTCCGTGATGGGCTCAGCCGCCGGATCCTTGGCGATCCGGATTTCCCGCCACCGTGATGTCAATGCATCAAAAATGAGCAGGCGGCCAAGCAAAGTCTGGCCGATCCCTGTGATGAGTTTCACCGCCTCTGTAACCATCATGGCGCCGATCGAGGCGCACAACATGCCAAAAACACCACCCTCGGCACAGGATGGCACGGTGCCTGGAGCTGGCGGCTCGGGGTACAAATCCCGGTAGTTGGGTCCGAATTTTTCCCAAAAAACACTAACTTGACCGTCGAAGCGCAGAATCGATCCCCACACATAAGGTTTGCCCAACAGTGCGGCGGCGTCGTTGACAAGGTATCGGGTGGCGAAGTTATCTGCACCATCAAGGATCAGATCGTAATCAGCAAAAATCTCCAGCGCGTTAGTGGAATCGAGCCGCACGGGATGCAGAATCACGTTGACGCCAGGGTTCAGGTTCAGAATAGATTCTCTGGCGGAATCTATTTTGGTGCGGCCAATGTCGCTGACACCATGGATCACTTGGCGTTGCAGGTTGCTCAGTTCAACGCTGTCATCGTCAATGATGCCTAAAGTGCCTACACCGGCGGCCGCCAAGTAAAGCAGTGCCGGTGATCCCAAGCCACCCGCCCCAATGACCAAGACGCGCGCATTGCGCAAGCGCTGCTGACCTTCCAAACCAATCTCCGGAATTAAAGCGTGACGTGAGTACCGTTCCAACTCCTCCGGCCCCAAGGGCGGCCCCGGTTCAACCAACGGCGGAAGTGCCACCTCAGAGTGCGGCTTGGTGGCGGTCAAAGGCTGAATCAAGGAAACCATACTCAATAATCTAGTCCCACCTGCACGGCTTGGAGCATTACCGATGGGTAGAATGACATAAACCAACCATGTGCCTTCTATTGGGTCAACGGAGAGAAAGGCTGTCGCAATGAGTTTAGATTCCTCAGCCAAGGGACGCCCCGCCGCACGCACACAACCGACCCGCCTCCCACGCGATGAACGCCGGGCGCAACTGCTCGCCTCCGCACTGGAAGTTTTTGTAAACCACGGATATCACGGTGCCGCGATGGATGAGATCGCAGAAACCGCGAAGGTTAGCAAACCTGTGCTTTACCAGCACTTCCCCAGCAAGCGTGAACTGTACTTGGCGCTTTTGGACAGTCATTTGGAAGCGTTAACCACAATGCTTGTGGCGGCTCTTAATTCCACTAGCGACAACAATTTGCGTGTTCAAGCCACCATGAAGGCTTACTTTCATTTCATGGCCAATGATGACCAGGCCCACAGACTCGTGTTTGAATCGGATTTGGTAAACGACGCCGAAGTTGCGGCACGCTTGGAAACGTTCAATGCGAACTACGCAGACGCCATCGGCAAAGTCATTGCGGAGGACACCAAGCTTCCTCCCGTAGAGGCAACTCTTCTAGGCAGGGCGTTAGCCGGGATGGCACAGGTCAGCGCCCGCTACTGGCTTGAAGAAAAAGGCGATCTTGACATCGAGGTCGCCAGCGATCTTGTCTATCGTTTAGCTTGGCGCGGAATTAGCCGCTTCCCCAAGGAATCCTGACCACCTAGCCCTAGAGTGGTTTGTACATACATTTATTGGCAGTCTGCACCGAGGAGACATCTGTGGAAATCAAGATCGGCATCCAAAACATTGGCCGAGAAATCGTCCTTGAATCCGAGCAAACCGCCGACGACGTCGCCGCCTTGGTTTCTGCGGCGCTGGCCGAAGGTTCTGAGCTGCGTCTCAAGGATGAAAAGGGACGGATCGTCATTGTTCCGGGGAGTGCATTGGGATACGTTGAACTCGGTGGCGAAAAAGCCCGCGGTGTTGGCTTTGGTGCTCTCTAACACCCCAAAGTTACTGCTTTAGTAAAAAGATACGGATCAGATTCCATGGTTGCATTGGTCATTATTGCCCTGACTTCCGGCGCACTCGGTGCTATTGCTTGGGCGGTTGACAAGTACCGGCACACCTTCGGTGCCGTTTTGCCTGCAGGGGCAGCCGTGTCCGCTTCACTGCTGATGTGGGTTATCACCATGGCTGCTGGTCTTGGCAACGACACGGCCACGGCATGGATCCCATGGATCCTTTCGATGGTGGTTGGCGGCGGCGTTGCTTGGGCTGTAGCGGGCTTTGTGGGCCGTACCCGGCATAATCGCCAAGTGGAAAAGACCAACACAATTTTATCGATGCACTGACTCTAGTGTTTAGTACAAATATGCGCAGGACTCACTTTGAGTCTTGCGCATATTTTTTGCGCCAACGGTGGCTACAAATCACGGCCTTCCTCGGTACAAATGCACAGCCGGTTCCCTTGGACATCGGTGGCGATCACAAACGCCGGAGCGTTTGAGCGGTCCAAGGTGGCACCAACCTTCTCCAGGGCAGTCAGTACTTGCGCCGCCTCACTGGCTGGGACTTGGATATCAAAGTGAAAACGGTTCGCGTTGGGGCTCTGAGTTTGCTGAAACCACAGCGTGGGCAGCCGCCCCGAAGGATCCCTCAAATCATCGTTCCCGCCGGCATCAAAACCAAGGGCGGCAGACCACAGTGCAGCAACTGCCGATGGATCCTCTGTGTCCATGGCAATTTCAACACTGCGCAGACGTTCGGGCTGCGCTACGGCTCCGCAAGTTTGTGCGGCTGCGGAAATCCTGGCAGCTAGGGCCACATCGCGCGCGGTGACCTTGGAGCCGGCGTCGTGCGAGGTGAGAACCACAAACAATGTATCATAGCGCCAGTCCACGTCCGGGTGGTGACTCGCGGCTTGGGCCTCCTGGCCAATGATCGCAAAAAGTTCCAAAGCAATGGCCGACGTCGGAGACTTCAGTACCGTTGCCAGCCCACCTAGGCGATACCGCCACTGCGGAAGCTCCCTCAGTTCAGCATCGATTTGAGCACGGGTCAGTGAATCGTTCGCGGCCATGGGGGCCTCCCTTGCAGAGGTGGTTACAGGTCAGGGCGGCCATCCATCGCTGACGACGCCAAGGCGTGGGCACGCTTGGGAATGCGGCCGCCCTGTGCTGCCAGTCTGCCACCGATCACGGCGTGTTTAAAGGCCTGGGCCATAATGACAGGATTTTGTGCCCGGGTGACCGCGGTGGCCAACAAGACGGCATCGCAACCCAACTCCATAGCCAACGCGGCATCCGAAGCTGTGCCAATTCCGGCGTCGAGCACCACAGGCACGTTAGCGCGGGAGACTATCAATTCAATATTGTGCGGGTTCAAGATGCCAAGTCCCGTGCCTATCGGTGCACCCAGGGGCATGACAGCGGCGGCGCCAAGCTGCTCCAGCCGGAGCGCTAGGACAGGATCGTCATTGGTATAAGCAAAGACTTTAAACCCGCGGTTGACCAGCTGCTCAGTAGCCTCCACCAATTCCAGGGCATCGGGCAGAAGCGTGTGTTCATCAGCAATGACCTCCAGCTTCACCCAGTCCGTTTCCAAGGCCTCCCGCGCCAGTTCTGCCGTCATAACAGCCTCCCGCGCGGTGAAGCAACCGGCGGTGTTGGGCAACACACGGATACTGTTCTCCACCAGTAGCTGGAACAGGTTTGTCCCTGATTCGCCATGGGGATCCACCGAATACCTGCGCATGGCCACAGTTGTCAGCTGCGTGCCGGAAGCAATCAGTGCAGCGCCAAGTCCTGCCAGACTTGGCGCCCCGCCAGTGCCCATAATGAGCCGGGAGCCAAGTGCCACACCATCAATTATCAGAGCGTCTTGGTGGGTAAGGGGTTCAGTCATGAGCTTTCACTTTCAAAAATGGGGTTGATTGACATGATATTTATTCCAACCTGTGGTTAGCCGCCCTGCACAGCTGCAACAATTTCAAACTCGTCGTTGACTTCAACTGCTGTGGCAGCCCACTGACTGCGTGGCACAATTCCGGCGTTCCGGGCTACAGCAACACCCAGCCGTCCGCCGTCGGCCGCTTGCCCAGAGGGCAGCAATACTTTCCCTGTTATAACTGACACAAGATCCGCCACAGTGGTTCCAACCGTGTAAGGCTGCGCAGTGCCGTTGATATTAATGGTGGTCATGGTGACTCCTTAGAAGGTGTGCCCGCAGGACGGGAGTGCTGCAGTGCAGGTGAATAACGGTCTGGGCGGAACTGTTCCCACGCCAGATCTGTGATGTTGCCCAGCAATTGTCGGGTGATGTGGGCCGCTATGGGCGTCAGCAGGACTCCGTGCCGGAAGAAGCCTGTGGCGATGATGAGCCCGGGAATGTCCCTGCCATTGCCGTCACCAACTCGTCCCAACAGCGGCGCATTGTCCGGGGTGCCGGGGCGGGCGCGGGCACTCATTTCAAGTAATTCCAGTTCGGCCACGGCAGGTAAGAGCACTTGGGCGTCACGGAGGAGCTGGTGAACTCCGCCCGCACTGACACCGGCGGATCCGTCTTCACGGCTACTGGCGCCAATGACAACGCTCCCATCGGCCCGCGGCACTATATAGACGGGCAGCCCACGAACCAGTCCGCGGATAGTTGCGGTGGTCAGCGGATGAAGATGTTTGGGAACCCGAAGGCGCAGGATGTCTCCGTATACGGGACGGACAGGCAGCTTGAGGCCCTCCGGCAGCTCGTGAAGTTCCGGAGCGCCCAACCCATTGGCCACAATGACCTCGTTGGCATGAACAACACGGCCGTCCGCCAGTTTTACCCCTGTCACGGGCGAGTGCGAGTTACTGGGATCTTTGTGTAGCAAAGCCGTAGCGGACTGGTCAATGAATGTCTGCTCTGCACTGTTCCGGCCGGCCGCGACGGCGGCTTTTACCAGTTGCACTCGTAGTGTTGCAGCCAAGGCTCGCGGATCCACCTGATGATCGGCTTCTACTTTGTAGGCGCAAGAAATATGTGGCCCCACCATTGGTTCAAGAACGCGAGCTTCACGGATGCTCAGCTGAGATACCTCCAAACCATGACGGGTTTGGACCTCGCGGAGGTCGGCCAGCGCCTTGCGGTCAGCTGGGTCTGCGCCCAGTACCAGTGTTGGAGACGTGTTGAAGCCTGTATGGCCAGATTCGGGAATGGCGGCCATAAATGCTGGCCAGCGTGCAGCCGAGGCTAGTGTGAGTTCCAGCAGGTCATCTTCTTGATAGTGCAGTTCGCTCACGGGAGCCAACATTCCGGCGGCCGCAAAAGTGGCTCCGGTGGCGGGTGCCGGGTCAATAATGCTCACAGAATGCCCGGCTTTCTGGGCTTCCCACGCAATGCCCAGTCCAATAATGCCGCCACCAATGACAGCCACGTCGGTGCTCAGAATCTGGGCTTCAAAAGTTGCCACTACGCTCTCCTTCCCTACGCCGGCATGATCCGGATCAGGTTCCACGCCCGCACGGGACGTATTTCGGTCGGCACATTTCGGCGCCCTCTCAACCAGCTTCACTGGCTCCCGCGGTACTGCACTAGTCTATGAGACATGAGCAGATTATCGGTCATCCATGACAGCACAGCGAAAACCCCCGCCACTTCCTTCAAGGACGCCAGACTCTATTTGTGCACCGATGCACGGGAAAAACAGGGCGACTTTGCCGATTTCCTGAAGGCTGCCTTCGCCGGCGGAGTGGACATCATTCAGTTGCGCGATAAGTCCATCGAGGCCGCTCAGGAACTGGAGTTGCTAACAGTTTTGCGTTCTGTGGCGCAGGAGTGCGGCAAACTGTGGGCCGTGAACGATCGTGCCGATATTGCCATGCTCAGCGGTGCCCCCGTTTTCCATGTGGGCCAGCAGGATCTGCCGTTGCCAGCCGCGCGTTCACTCGTGGGATCAGGTGTTTCCCTGGGGCTTTCCAGCCATGACACCAAGCAAGTGTCCGCAGCTGCTGCCGACCCGAACGCCGATTACTTTTGCGTGGGACCGCTATGGGCCACCCCCACCAAACCGGGCCGTGCCGCCGTGGGACTTTCCTTGCTTGAGCACGCCGCATCCCTGCACACCACCAAGCCTTGGTTTGCCATAGGCGGGGTGGATCTAAGCAACGTTGATCAGGTGGTGGACGCTGGCGCGTCTCGCATTGTTGTGGTCCGGGCCATTACTGACGCCCAAGATCCGACGGCGGCTGCCGCAGAACTGCTCTCCCGGCTACCCGCACTGGGGTAACTTTCACAACGCCGCGCAGCCACGCTCGTTGCTGATGGACCTCCTGCGAAGAGACCTCATGCCAAGAGTGATCCTGCCAAGAGTGATCCTGCCAAGGGGCCCGGTCTAGTTGAGCCGGTGGCGGCTGGCAACAGCCTCCAATTCCGCTCGATAAGCAGACCATTCTTCCGCCGTACGAGTTGAGGTGTTTCGATCCAGCGGCCCATTACCCGTTGCCCCGTCAATGAGCTCGCGCAGGATATCCGCGTGGCCGGCGTGCCGGGCGGTTTCAACGCACACGTGGACCATGATCCGGCTCAGTGTCACCTGCCGACTCGCAGGATCCCACCAGGGCACCTCACCCACGGTGTCCAGCGTCAGCAATTCGATGGTCCTGTCGCTGTGCAACGCGGAGAATTCATGCAGTTCAAGAATGTCCGCGCGGCTCTCGTCGGGTCCGGCCCACAGATCGCTGTCCTGGGGTGCACCGGCTGCTAGCCATGGCATTTCTCTGTTGCTGGGACGGTCAAAAACCACGCCTAAATATCCCAACTGGACACTGGCCACGTGTTTGAGAAGGCCTAAGAGATTTGTTCCTGTGGGCGTCATCGGCCGGCGGACGTCATAGTCGCTGAGTCCCTCAAGCTTTGCCAGCAGGTTTGCCCGCTGACTTCGCAGGTACTTCAGGAGATCATCTTTTTCATTCATGGTGCCCACTTTTTGCTCATCATCGCTCCGGAGTATCGCTGCATGGTGGCATGACCGCAGCGCTGGCCAGCCAGGTGGCACTGTCGGTGGCTAGGACGCTACCGCAAGCCAACCAATTCTTCCAGCAACTTCATATGCGACTCGAAAAGAGCTATTGGATCGCTAAACGTCGATGTTCCATACTGGCCAAACACTTCAAAGTTCACAGCTCCAAAAACGGATACCCACACCAATGCACCCGAAGCAAAAACATGGTCTGGGACGCTCATTTCCATGTCCGCCCTGATTAGCTCGAAATCAGCAGCCAGCGGTGGACTTCCTTCCTTGACAGGAGCCGTCAGAGCCTTGGATTCGTAGGCACGTTGCAGAATCTGTATGAGCAAAACCACAACCCGCGTGCCTGGTTGGGTCGTTTGTTCCGCCGGGGCGTCGTAACCTGGCACAGGTGAACCAAAAAGTAGTCCATAGCGCGCCGGCTCAGCCAAAGCCCATTGCCGAATAGCTCCACCCCACGCTCGGAATTGCTCTGAGAAATCATTTTGGGGTACCGCGCCAACTGCTGCATCCACGGCGTCACCCAGTGCGTTGTAGCCATCCACCACCAAGAGAGTCAGCAGCTCATCCCGGCTCTTTACATACCGGTAAACAGCAGAAGAAACTACACCTAGGTCACGCGCCACGGCCCGGAGTGAGAGCCCAGCGGCGCCGTGCAATTCAAGATGATGGCGCCCAATGGTGAGGATTTCCGCCATGGTTTGCGTTCGCGCCCGTTCCCGCGGTGTTTGGCTCATAGCTCTATTCTCAGACTATTCGAGACCACCGTCAACTTAAGTGAGCACTGCTCTTGACAATTTCAACCCGTAGGCTTGATAGTTAAAGCGAGAGCACCGCTCTTTACTGAAAAGATGAAAGATTACCTGAATTGAGACCTCATGGAAAACGTTAAAATTGTCACTGGGGCAGGACCCGTTGGCGCCACCGTGGCCCTGCAACTTGCCAGTGCCGGCCATAGCGTGCGGTTACTGACCCGTTCAGGCTCGGGCCCGGAACACCCCTTGATAGAGCGTCGCCGGGTTGACGTTAGCGAACCCGCACAATTGCACACCGCGATGGGGGATGCTGACACCGTCTTCCATTGCATTCATGGCTCAAAGTACAGGGCAGATACCTGGCGCAAGGAGTTGCCGGGCGCGGAACGCACGGTCCTTGCCGTGGCGGGAGAGTCGGGTGCGCTCGTGGTTTTCCCGGAAAGCCTCTACGCCTATGACACCCCGGAAAAAGTTATGACCGAGACCAGCTCGCGCACGGCAAGCGGAGGCAAGCGCGGGGTCCGCACAGAGCTGCTGGCCGCTCGAGCCGCCTCGAAAACTCCCACAGTGAGCGTGGTGGCCTCCGATTTTTTTGGTCCGCTGGTACGCGGGGCCCATGCTGGCGAGCGTATGGTTCATCGCATCCTGACAGGCAAGCCCCTACAGCTCCTAGGCAGCAGCACCATCCCGCACTCATTCACGTATGTCCCGGATCTGGCCGCAGCAATGGTTCGCGCGGCTTCACTGCCGGCAACGTGGAACACAGTGCTGCATGCACCTAGCAACAAGGCCATCTCTCAGCGTGAGCTTGCCTCGGCTTTTGCCGCTGCCGCCGGAGTCGAGCTCCCTAAAGTGAGATCCCTCCCGGGGTGGGCGGTTTCCATGGCAGGCATTTTCTCCTTGGACACAAGGGAGCTCACTGAGATGATGTATCAGTTTCAGGCCCCGTTTATAATGGACTCCCTGGCCACTGAGAAGCTCTTGAACCTCTCCCCCACGCCTCTCCATGCGGCTGCCGCGCAGACTGTGCAGTGGTGGCAAAGACGCCGCTAGGTTATCGCCTCAACGCTCAGGGCAACCTTGCGAAGCAGGACGGCCAGGAGTTCGCGCTCCTTGCCGGTGAGCCCTGCGAGCATTTCTTGATCACTGCGCAGCAGGCGTGGCAGCTCGCTATCTACCAGTTCCCGTCCTTGTGGAGTTAAGCGCATGAGTACAACACGGCCGTCGCGTTCCCAAGGGAGCCGCTCAATGAGTCCCCGCTTAACCAAACGGTCGGTATTTTTGGATGTTGAGGCACCACTAAGCATGGTCGAAGCAGTAATTTCACTTGCCCGCAGGGGTGATTCGGCGCGGGCTAAGGTACAGAGAACGTCAAATTCGGCCCGCGTCACTTCCGCTGGCAACAATCCATGACCCGCCCTTTGGGAGGACAGTGCGCCAATTCTGCCGATGCGCCCCATAATTTCAATGCTGCCAACATCCAGATCCGGCCGGGACCGCTCCCAACCTTCCCTGGCACGGTCTACAAAGTCCTTGGGCGCTGCCTGCTCGTTCATGATTCCAGTCTAGAGACAACTCTCACAGCTCATACTTTTTAATTTACTAGTAAATTACTTGTAGAATAAAAAGATGCCCCTTTCCTCCCGCTTTCACCACATTGGCAACGCCTTGGCTCATTCAGTGGCGCCCACAACCTGGCGCAAATCCTTCGTGTTGCGGCCCACCGATGCCGTTTTTGTTCCGGCCATCAAGGTTGGCATTGCGGGAAGTCTTGTTTTAGTAGCTGGTGGACTGCTAGGCCACGAACAGCTGGCAGGGATCGCCGCCCTGGGCGCACTGACAAGCGCTTTTGGCCGCTATCAGCCTTATCGGCGACTTTCGCTGATGCTTATCATTGTGGCGTCAGCACTGCTGATCTCGACAGGGATCGGTGCACTACTAGGCGCTTTGGGCGCGCCTTTTAGTGTGCAGATCCTGGTACTTTCAGCTATCGCGGCGCTGGCTTCCCACACCTTCTCGGCTTTTCACATCACGGGTCCGGGGGCTGTCATTATGGTCTTCGCGGCTGCCGCAGGTTCGGGTTATGCGGATAGTTTTTCTGCGGTTCCGCGCGCAGTTGCGGCTTTGGGAATTGGCGCTGCGGTTGGTTGGCTTGTTGCCATGGCCCCGGTTTTGGCCTTTCCCATGGGTCCTGCCCGGCTGGCCGTGGCCCGCGCTATTGCCGCCGTGGTGAGCCTGGGTAATGCAAGTCATTCTGGGATGAACAGCGGCGGTACCTCCCGAGCCGTGGCCCGCACCGCTGCCCTCGCAGCCTTACATACTGCCCGGGAGTCAGTAGCGGTCAGCTCCGAACATCTGCACAGCCGCACGGTCCGTTCGATGAGTTTTTCCCACCACGGGGAGCAGCTGAATCTCTTGCTGGATGAGGCCTACGCCGCACTGGACCTAGTGGAAGCACCTGCCACTACCGCCGCTCTTACCCTTTTATCCCATCATGAAGCTGAACTGCGAAAGATACGTGGCACATTCGGCACTACTGCCCTCCACAGCTCATTGCCTTCCCTGAGCCTATTGCCTTCTCTGAGCCCACCAGCCGATGGCAGAACAACAGCACCAAGTTTGCTGGTGGTTGCCCGGGCAGGGCTCGGTTCCCGGGCAAGCGTCCACCAAGCATTACGCATCGCTGCCGCCTCGGCTCTCTCGGGATGGGCCGCGGCCGGACTGGGTCTTGAACATCCGTTGTGGGCCTCCATGGGAGCTGTGGCAGCTTTGCAGGGACTGAACTACAGCTTCACACTCCAGCGAGGCATCCAGCGCATGGTAGGCAATGTGGTTGGAGCTGCTTTAGCCGTTGCCCTCCTTGGACTTTCCTTGGGCTTTTGGCCCTCAGTTGCCATGGTGGTACTTTTTCAGGTCCTCGCCGAACTATTGGTCATGAAAAATTACACACTGACCACCATTGCCGTCACACCCATGGCGCTGATCATGACGAGTATGGGATCTCAGCTAGGGCCCGAAGCTGCTTTAAGCCGGGTGGCAGACACCCTGGTGGGTGTAGTTATTGGCGTCCTCGTGGCGGCGATCAGTATTTCACTGGCCGATCAACACCACATAGCGACTCGGCAGCCGCCACACTGACTCGGCAGCCGCCACACTGACTCGGCAGCCTACACACTAGGCCAGCGGCGCCAGGCCCATCGCACCCGCCAGTAGTTCATAGCTCCGGATCCATGCTTCACGCTCAGTGACCTGTGTGGCCACAATGAGCTCATCGGCGTCGGCCTTGAGGGCAAATTCATCCAAGTACGCGCGAGCCACCGATGGTGTTCCCACAGCGGCGTAGCGGAACATGTTGGCTACCTGCTGGCCTGCTGGGGAATCGAGTAGCAAGTCCATTTCGGCTGCGGTAAATTCTTGTCCACGGCCCACTAGGGAAACCACCCTACGCCGCCTAGCCTCCAGTGCCAGGCGGTCCGCCTCTTCCTGGGTGTCGGCCACAATGGCGTTGACGCCAGCAATCACATACGGCTTAGCCAGTGCGGCGGACGGTTTGAACTCACGGCGGTAGATGCGCACAGCGTCTTCAAGTGCCTGTGGCGCAAAGTGAGAGGCGAAGGAATAAGGCAGGCCCAGCGCTGCGGCCAACCGTGCACCAAACAGCGAGGATCCCAGAATGTACAGCGGTACGTTCATGTTCTTCCCCGGGTAGGCATTAACGCCTGAAATGCGCGTCTGGCCCTCAAAGTATGCCTGCAGTTCCTGCACATCGGAGGGGAAAGTATCAGCAGCGGAAGGATCCCGGCGCAGCGCACGCATGGTGTTTTGATCGCTACCCGGGGCACGGCCTAGTCCAAGGTCGATCCGGCCCGGGTGCAGTGTCTCCAAGGTTCCGAACTGTTCGGCGATCTGCAGGGGTGAATGGTTGGGCAGCATGATGCCGCCAGCACCAAGGCGGATCGACTTCGTTTGGGCGGCCACGTGGGCAATCAAAACACTCGTCGCTGAAGAGGCGATAGAGGGCATATTGTGGTGTTCAGCAAACCAAATCCGTGTGTAACCCCACCCTTCCGCCTTTTGCGCCAGTTCCACGGATGAGGTGAAACTCTCAGCAATGCCGCCCTCGCCCACGTGGGCGAGGTCAAGGATGGAAACAGGAAGTGACATGGTTGCTACCTTTCGAATGGGGTTTCCTTAGCGCCAACCTCCGGCCACGTCAGGATATTTCCATTCGTGGCGCCCCTCACTCCCCCACCCCGACGCTCGCTCACTCCGCGTCGTGTTATTGCCCACCCTCGCTCACTCCACGTTCATTTTTGGCCGACCCTCGCTCACATCAGAATCCTTTAGTTGTATCAGCTGGAATGATCGCTCCTCTCTGGGGCGGCCGCATCGAGACTGAGCCACTCAAGTGCTGCCAGCGCTGCGGCCCTCCCTGCCCGGTTAGCGCCCAGCGTGGAGGCCGATGCCCCATCGCCCACCAGCAATAGCCGCGGTTCTCTGCTCACTTTTACCCCGTCCATCACTATGCCTCCGCCTGGTTCACGCAGTTTCAGGGGCGCCAAATGGTCCATAGCGGCACGGAATCCGGTGGCCCACAAAATGGCATCAGGGGCAAACGTGCTCCCGTCAGAAAATATTGCACCCTCATCGGAGACCCGCTGCAAGGGACCCCGTGACACCAGAATTCCGGCAACAATTCCGTTATGGTACTGCTGTGTTAAAGGCAGGCCGGTGACGCTCACAACACTCGATGGCGGCAGCCCAGCAGAGGTACGTGCGTTAACGCGGGCTTCAACATCACGGCCCCACGCAGGATCGAACGGGCGTGCCGTGAATTCAGGCGTGCGCCGCGTTGACCACGCCGTTTGAACTCCTGCCTGGGCTAATTGCAACAAAAACTGCACTGCAGAGGTTCCGCCGCCAACCACCAACACCCGCTGCCCGGCAAAATCTTCAACGGATCTAAAGTCATGGGTATGGCGCTGCGGCCCAGTAAATTCATCCACGCCCGGATAATAAGGCCAATGCGGCTTGTCCCAGGTGCCGGTGGCATTGACCACCAAGGACGTAATAAAGTCTCCGGAGTCAGTTTCCACCACCAACGGCTCGCTGACAGTGTGGGCAGGTAAGTCGCCGTCGTTCTCGGAAAGGCCGGTGCCAAGTCCAGGAGCAAGCGAGCGCACGGACGTTACCTTAATGGGCCTGTGCACGGGCAGGCCAAAGGTTCGTTCATAGTTGGCGTAGTAGCGTGCCACCACCTCTGAGGCAGGCTCGGTGGCCTTGGCTGGCGGAAGTCTCATGCCGGGCAGGTCGTGAACGGCGTGCGCTGCCCCTAACGTGAGGGAATCCCAGCGGTGCAGCCATGCCCCACCTGGCGCGGGGTTTGCATCGAGCACAACGAAGTCGGTCTCGGGCCGAAGCCCGTGTCGGGCCAGATAATATGCCGCCGACAGTCCGGCTTGACCGGCCCCAATAATCACCACGTCCAACATGTTTTCCTCCTACCGTGAGGGAACCTGCCGCGACGGTGCGCTATTCCGGCTGTGCTGCGCGCCACTGGACTGCGCGCTGTGAGAGTAGTTTATCCGCGTAGTAGACAGCCACGGCGCCCACGGCGTACGCGATGAGGTCCAGTACGGAGAATGTGGTGCCAAAAATTAGGCGCGACGGCGGGAAGCTCACCGCAAGTTGTTCGGGCACACCGCTTAGCTGGGCACACTCGATGAGGGTGCTGATGGCAAAAGCCGCCAGTGCCAGCCAATGCCGGGCCACCTTGGGCAAGATTAGCGCCAGCACCAAGTACAGAAGCACCGTGTAAAGACCGTCGGTGATCAGGCTTGCCATCTCGCCTGGGACAAAGAAGTGGATCGCCAATCCCAGAACGGCAATATCCGTCGCCGCGATGAACAGTGCAATGCGCCGGGTCTTTAGGGTTTTGGAAAAAGCCATGGGGCTGAGTCTAATAGGATACCGGGGTATTCTTACGCCCGGACCACGGGCAGCTCTTTCCATTCCGTGGTGTACCGAGGAGACGAGAGTTCGCGCTTCATGGACCAACTCGGTGCATCTGAAAGACCCCCCACGCCGATGCCGATGGCGGTGCTGCCAAATTTATTCCGCACCTCACCCAATAAGTCCCCCACGTTGGGTTGTTCCGGCCCCACCCCAAATACGTCAAGGACTTCGGGGCCCATCACCGGCTCAAGGCCGTGGAACATGACCCCGGCACGCAGGTAGGACGCTCCCGGAATGGCACTTTCTCGCATGGCAGCTACGGCGGCGCGGATCAGCACAATGGGGTCTTGGGTGGGTGTGGCAAAGCGAATTGTTACGGCCGGAAAGCTTCCCTCGCCACCGGCGAAGCGACTGGTTCCGGCCGTAACTGTCATGCTTGCAGCCCGCATACCCTCCTCGTTCAGCTTCACCGCTCCTCGTTGTGCGTAAACAGCCATGACCTCTTCCATCTCCTGAATGGTGGTCACGGGAGTGGAAAAACTGCGAGAAAACATGATCTGCTGTTTGTCTGCCCGTTCCTGCGTATGGGCAATGCACTCGGTGCCATTGAGCTCCATGACGGTACGCTGGAGCACCACAGAGAATTTCTTGCGGATGAGTGACGGGTCCGCGGCCTTGAGATCTGCGATGCTCTCGATGCCCATCAGCTTCAACCGCGCCGAGATTTTCCCGCCAACACCCCACAGCCCGGACGCGGGCACACGTGCCTGGATGGCGGCCACCTGCGCCTGCGGCATTGTGTCAAGAGCACAGACACCTCCGAACCCAGGATTTTGCTTGGCAATCCGATTGGCAAATTTAGCAAGTGTCTTCGTGGTGGCCACGCCGACACAAACGGGCACTCCCACATTGCGCATGACGGCAGCGCGGATGTCATCCCCGGCAGATTGCAGCTGCGCGCCATCCCCAACTAACCCAACGAACGATTCATCAATCGAGTACACCTCCTGCCAGGTTCCGTAACGGCCCACCACCTCCATCACCCGCGCACTCAAATCCCCGTACAACTCGTAGTTGCTCGAACGCGCCACCAGCCCCCATGCTCTGGCTTGAGATTGGATCTGAAACCATGGCGTTCCCGTTGCGATCCCAAGGGCCTTGGCTTCGCCAGACCGCGCCACCACACAGCCATCATTATTGGAAAGCACGACGACGGGGCGGTCTTCCAGCTTTGGGTCAAAGACCCGCTCGCAAGAGACATAGAAGTTGTTGACATCTACCAGCGCAATCCGTGCGTTACTCACGGGTTTCCGTTCGTTCCAAAGCCAAAGCTGATAATCGGCGGAACTCCGGCGGTCAGATGTTCAAGCACGTAGCGTTCGTGCGGGATCATCTCTGCTGGCAGATCGGAGAGATGGAACCATTGTAGATCCGCTGCTTTGGCGGGTTCCATGATGCGAGGCTCGCCACTCCACGCCTCACAGCTGAAGAAGAAATCTACTCGTTGGGCAAGGGTAGGACCATGGGGATGGGAGCGGTGCATGGTTGTCAATGGCAGCAAGTGTTCGGCACTCACGCTCACGCCGAGTTCTTCATGCGCTTCGCGCACTGCGGCAGCCTCAGCGGATTCGCCGGCCTCAACATGCCCGGCCGCAGCCGTAGCCCAACGCCCGTCCTGGTAGCCGGTTCCTTGGCGTAGCTGCAGCAGCACCGAAGCAGCATGGCGAAAAATCACATAACTGACCGGAATCAGGGCCAATGGTTCAGCCATGTGGCTACTCCTTCACAGACTAGGCGCGCGGACAACATTTTACTGAGGAACTCACCCAGCCTTGGACAAGTTCCCAGTCTTCACTGACGTGGAGCAACCGCTCTCAGTTCTTCCACAACGGCATAAAGACGGTTGCCCCTATCCCACCGGTACCACCTACACGTGATGTAGACACCGGGTGACAACACCCCAAATATTTATCTCGTCAGTGGAGTCGGCAGCGATCGGGGGCAGAGGAGGGGCAGGTTCAGTGGCCAAGGAGGTGGCGCCGTCGTGCATGAGAAGACGACGGATCAGGAGCTCACCAGCAACGATCGCAACCACCACAGACGCATCACGCGGAGTCAGGGCCCTGTCCACAATAATTTCATCGCCATCTGCGATCCCTGCTCCTGCCATGGAGTCTCCAGCCACGCGCATAATGAAGGTGCTGGTGCGGTCTCTGATCAGGTGACGGTTGAGATCGATCCCGCCCTCAAAATAATCTTGTGCAGGGGAAGGAAAACCGGTCGGTTCATGGCTGCGGGGCTTCCGTGCGGCAGGATCCACACCAAACACATCACCACCGCCTAGAACAAAGATTCGAAAGAATTCTATCTTATCACCGTACTCCAGTGGCGTCTGCCGCCAGTTCACCGGTTCAGAGTGGACCCTCAGCGATGCCGGCGAAGTTATTGAAGCTGTACAGGTGGATGCCTGCCAGCGGCGTTTCCACTGCCGCCAACTGCTCCATGAGTGGCTCGGGGCTGTACTTGCTGCCCCCCAGCAGCCTGCGCCCAAGCGATCCTTGGCCGCTAAGAAAGCGCAGCGAACTGCCCACACCGATCTTCGTCGCGAGCCCTACCAGCTTGGTTCGTGGAATCGCGCCGGCAACGCCAGCCCAGACAGGAAGCTCAATTCCCACTTGCCGAAGTCCTGCGATGTAGCTTTCTATGGTTCCAGCCGAGAAACACATTTGAGTGACAAGGTAATCAGCCAGCTGATGCTTGGCCATCAGCGAGTCCGCCAACTGTTGGGTGCCCATGGCGGGATGGCCTTCCGGATATCCGCCCACACCCATCCGCAGGCTGTGTCCACTAATATCTTCTATCTCCTGCATCAGCGCACCACTTGAGGCGTAGGGACCGTCGGGGCGGCCTTTATCCCCGCCAATGGTGAAAACCTCGGTGATTCCGGCTGCGCTGCACTGCTTAAGAATTCCAACGAGTTGCTGGCGGGAAGAAATGGAGCGGGCTGCAAGATGCGGGACCGCGTTGTAGCCGCGATCCGCCAGTGCTGACGCTGTTTCCATGGTGCGCTCAACCCCGTGGTGGGGAAGGCACGTCACGGTGAGCGTTGTCCCGGACCGAAGCTGACTCGCCACTGCCTCTACAATTCCGTGCGTGGGGATGATTTCCACGCGTAGTGCCGGTGGTGAATTCCCCGTCATGGCTAGTGGGCGGCGATCAGCGAGGCGGCTTCTTGGCGGGTGTGTCCGGAGTCTTCGATGCCATCAGCGATGTGGGCTAAATGCTCGGGGATATCACGGCCCTTTTTACGCATCGCAGTAGCCCAGAGCCGTCCGGCACGGTAGGAAGAACGCACCAATGGCCCACTCATCACACCAAGGAAACCGATTTCTTCTGCTTCCTGATTTAGATCCATGAACTCCTGTGGCTTGACCCAACGATCCACCGGCAAATGCCGCTCGGAGGGGCGTAGATACTGGGTGATAGTGATCAAGTCAGTGCCGGCATCGTGCAGATCCTGAAGCGCCTGGCTAATCTCCGCCCGCGTTTCACCCATGCCCAGAATCAGGTTGGATTTAGTGACCATGCCCTGATCCCGGCCCTGAGTAATAACATCCAAGGAACGCTCATACCGGAACGCCGGACGGATACGCTTGAATATCCGTGGCACCGTTTCCACATTGTGGGCAAACACCTCAGGGGCAGAGTCACAGATCGCGCTAATGTGCTCAGGCTTGCCGGAGAAATCAGGAATCAATAATTCAACCCCGGTGTTCGGGTTCATTTCATGGATCTTACGAACCGTTTCGGCATAAAGCCACACACCCTCATCGGCCAGGTCATCACGAGCCACCCCTGTAACAGTGGCGTAGCGCAGGTTCATTTTCACCACTGAACGAGCCACCTTCGTGGGTTCAAACATATCAATCGGGGAAGGCTTACCCGTATCAATCTGGCAGAAATCACACCGCCTTGTGCACTCGGAGCCACCAATCAAGAACGTGGCCTCACGGTCTTCCCAGCACTCAAAAATATTTGGGCAGCCAGCCTCTTCACACACCGTGTGCAGACCCTCGCTCTTGACAAGGTTCTTCATCGCGATGAACTCCGGGCCCATCTCAACCTTGGCCTTCATCCACTCAGGCTTACGCTCAACCGGAACAGCAGCGTTGCGCTGCTCAATACGCAATAATTTGCGTCCTTCAGGTGCCAACGTCACGAAAATGCTCCTTCTGACCGGCCCGCTTCCACGGAGCCGGCGGATGATATTTGATCTAGCATTCCACCACGTTGACGGCCAGGCCGCCCATGGCTGTTTCCTTGTATTTGGAGGACATGTCGCGTCCGGTTTCACGCATAGTGACGATGACTTCGTCAAGAGAAACCCGGTGCTGTCCATCACCCCACAACGCCATTTTAGCCGCGTTGATGGCTTTGGCTGCGGCGATCGCGTTGCGTTCAATACAAGGAATCTGGACCAGCCCTCCTATGGGATCGCAGGTCAATCCAAGGTTGTGTTCCATGGCGATCTCGGCAGCATTTTCCACCTGTTCAGGTGTTCCTCCCATGACTTCAGCCAACCCGGCCGCTGCCATGGACGACGCCGAGCCCACCTCTCCCTGGCAGCCCACCTCAGCACCGGAGATCGAGGCTTGTTCCTTGTAGAGGACCCCCACCGCGCCGGCAGCCAGCAGGAATTTGAGAACAACGTCATCGATCTTTTCCTGCGGAGCGTTGTGCATCCCGTCAATGTAATGGGTTGCGTAAAACATGACGGCGGGAATAATACCTGCGGCTCCGTTGGTAGGTGCAGTGACCACGCGCCCACCAGAAGCGTTTTCCTCGTTGACGGCCAGCGCTACCAGGTTAACCCATTCCTGCCAGAATTTTGGGTCTCTGTCCGGGTCTTCGGCACGAAGTCGCTGGTGCCAGGCAGGAGCTCTGCGCCGAACTTTCAATCCACCAGGAAGCAATCCCTCGCGGTTGAGGGAAGCGTTCTTGCATTCCTCCATGACGTCCCGGATGTGCAGTAATCCACTGCGGACTTGATCTTCACTGCGCTCCACCAACTCATTGGCGAGCATGACGTCGCTAAAGTTTCCACCCTCCGTGGCACAGTGTGCCAGCAGTTCCACTGCCGTGCGGAAAGGATACGGCAGCAGGGCCTTAGAAGATTCCAATTCTGCTTCGGCTTCATCAACAGCGCCCTCCCGGATGATGAATCCGCCACCCACAGAAAAGTAGGTGGCCTCAAGCAACACATTGCCTGCGGCGTCTTTAACACAGAATTTCATCCCGTTGGTGTGCCTGGGCAGGATGGTCAGCGGATGCAAGATGATGTCCTCGGCTCCGTAGACCAACGGAACACTCCCGCCCACAAGGAGCGGCTCACCAGCAGCAAAAGCGGCCAGCCTGGATTCCACTTCGGCGGGGAGGATCAAATCCGGTTCCCGGCCTTCTAATCCAAGGAGAACCGCTGTCATGGTTCCGTGGCCACGGCCAGTGGCGGCCAGTGAACCGTAGAGATCTACCCGGACCGAAGCAACCTGTTCCAAGGCATGCTGCTGGGCCAGTTCCTTGGCAAAGGCCGCGGCGGCCCGCATGGGACCTACCGTGTGGGAACTGGATGGGCCAATTCCCACTGAAAACAAGTCAAAGACGCCAACAGACATGTGAGTACCTCACTCAAGAGCAAATACTACTCCGGTGCGAATTTCACCGAAGGGCCGGGCGCACCGTGACGGTGCATGCCCGGCCGGACATCCTGCGGGCGCCACCGTCCAAGGCTTCTCCCACAGGATCTAACGCTACCTTTAGGACAAATTGGCCACTGATGGGTAGAGGGGGTGTGCCACTGCTAGCTCACTCACGCGCGTGCGCAGCCCAGTAAGGTCAGCCCCGGCGTCGGCGATGAGAGCCTCGGCGATGATGTCCGCCACCTCGGCAAACGCTTTCTCACCGAACCCACGGGTTGCCAAGGCCGGTGTACCAATCCGAAGGCCCGAGGTCACCATTGGCGGACGCGGGTCAAACGGAACTGCGTTGCGGTTGACAGTGATGTCAATACTTGCCAGACGATCTTCCGCTTCCTGACCGTTGAGCTCACAGCTACGCAAATCCACCAGTACCAGGTGCACATCCGTGCCGCCGGAAATTACTGAGATCCCCTTGGCGCTAACATCGGCTTCCATGAGGCGCTCGGCCAAGATGCGCGCACCGGTGAGCACCCGCTCTTGCCGCTCCCTGAACTCCGGTGTTGCTGCGATTTTGAAAGCCACGGCTTTGCCGGCAATGACGTGCTCCAGCGGACCACCCTGTTGACCGGGGAAGACAGCCGAGTTGATCTTCTTGGCAATCTGAGGTTCGTTGCTCAAAATGATGCCCCCGCGCGGACCGGCCAGGGTTTTGTGCGTGGTGGATGTGGTGACATGGGCGTGAGGTACTGGCGAAGGGTGCAATCCGGCGGCGACAAGACCGGCGAAGTGGGCCATATCCACCATCAGGAATGCCCCTACCAGGTCTGCGATTCGCCGGAATTCGGCGAAGTCCAGTTGGCGGGCGTAGGCGGACCAGCCGGCAACTATGAGCGCAGGCTTGTGCTCAAGCGCCAAACGTTCCACCTCTGCCATGTCCACTTGGTGTGTATCTTCGCGAACTTGGTACGGGACCACGTTGTACAGGCGCCCGGAAAAGTTAATCTTCATCCCATGTGTCAGGTGCCCGCCGTGAGCTAAGTTCAGCCCCATAATGGTGTCTCCGGGCTTGATCAACGCATGCATCACTGAAGCGTTGGCCTGTGCCCCGGAGTGCGGCTGAACGTTGGCAAAGCCTGCGCCAAAAAGATCCTTGACCCGATCGATTGCCAATTGCTCAATAACATCCACATGCTCGCAACCACCGTAGTAGCGCCGTCCCGGGTAACCTTCGGCGTACTTGTTTGTCAGTACTGAGCCCTGTGCTGCCATAACGGCAGCAGCTGTGTGGTTTTCGGAGGCGATCATTTCCAGACCATCACGTTGGCGAGCCAGCTCGGCATCAATCTGAGCGGCAATTTCCGGATCAAGTGAGGCCAGGCTGGCATCCAGGCTTGGTGAGGTGACCTGGACGTAGTCCGCAGTGGTCTCGGCGCGGCTCACAGCTCGCCACCATTGGCAGCTGCGTACTCGGCTGCTGTCAGCAGCGGTCCTTCTGACTCAACATTTACCTTAAACAGCCAGCCCTCTCCGTAGGGATCCGTGTTGATCACGGCCGGATCGTCAACGGCGGCTGTGTTCACTTCGCTGACCACACCGCTCACCGGGGAGAACAGGTCAGAGACGGACTTGGTCGACTCAATCTCTCCGCATTCTTTACCTGCTGTAACCTGCTCCCCTACTTCGGGAAGGTCTACATACACAATGTCACCGAGCGAGTCGGTGGCCACAGCCGAGACACCTATGGTGGCCGTACCCGCAGCGTCGCGGGCAATCCACTCATGCTCAGCGGAATACATTAGTTCAACTTTTATCTTGCTCACGGTGATCCTTCTCCTTGGGAGATTATCTAAAGGGGGAGATTATTTTTGACGCTTATAAAACGGCAATGCCACAACTTCGAACGGCTCGGACTTCCCGCGCAGGTCAACCTCCAACTGGGTTCCCGCTTCGGCGTGGGCAACATCAACATAGGCCAACGCCACGGGATACCCCAACGTGGGGCTGGGCTGACCGGAAGTCACCTCACCAATGACTGCACCGTCGCTTAGAACCGGGTAGTGTCCGCGAGCCGCACGGCGTCCCAAACCCTTCAGGCCCACTAATTTGCGTCCGCTTGTGACGCCGTCGCCGGCTTCCTTGATGGCCGCCAAAGCTTGTTTGCCGATGAAGTCACTCTCTTTGGCCAGTGAAACCACAGGTCCAAGACCAGCGGAGTAGGCGTGGCCGTCGGTGGAGAGTTCATTGCCGTACAGCGGCATCCCAGCTTCCAAGCGCAGTGAGTCGCGAGAGGCCAACCCGGCCGGGATGAGTCCCTGATCCTTACCGTTTTCCAGCAGCGCTTCCCACAGGCCAGCGGCTTCGGCGTTGGGCACGTAGATCTCAAACCCGTCTTCACCCGTATAGCCGGTACGTGCAAGCAGCAGTTCCTGGCCGTTGATGGCCACCTCCGCCGCAGCGTAGTACTTCATGCCTGTCACAAGGGCATGCTGTTCTGGCGGCACTAGTGTGAGCAAAATAGTTTCAGCATGCGGACCCTGCACGGCAATCAGGGAGATTTCATGGGTCACATCCTCAACTGTGACCTCAAAACCTGCTGCACGTTCAGCCAGCAGCGCTGCCACGGTGGCCGCATTGCCTGCGTTGGGGACCACCAAGTATTTCTCATCCCCCAAGCGGTAGGAAATCAAATCATCGATGATTCCGCCGTCTGCGTTGCAGATCAGCGAGTACTTGGCCTTGCCCACAACCACGCTGGAGAGTTTGCCAGCCAGGGCGTAGTCCAAGAATGCGGCAGCCTCGGGGCCGCTCACCCAAATCTCACCCATGTGGGAGAGATCAAACAAGCCCGCTGCTTTACGGACAGCGTGGTGTTCGGCCAGTTCCGAGGAGTATTTCAGGGGCATCTGCCAGCCGCCAAAGTCGGTAAAGGATGCGCCGGCTTTCACGTGCTCTTCATAAAGAGATGTGTGGTTCTGTGTCATGATAATTCCTTTGCCGTGGTGGTTTGCTAAAACAACAGTCCGGGTAAGTGAACTTAGTTATCTTCGAAGTCTTCGATGGGAGGACAGGAGCAAACCAGGTTGCGATCTCCTGCCGCACCGTCAATGCGGCCCACAGGCGGGAAGTACTTGTCTTGGCGAAGGCTCTCCACGGGGAACACGGCTTGTTCGCGCGGGTAGCCGCGGTTCCATCCGGAGTCCACTACGGCGGCAGCCGTGTGGGGTGCGTTGCGCAGCGGGCTATCAAGCAAAGTGAACGCTCCTTGGGCTACCTGGTCGATTTCAGCACGGATGCTGACCATGGCGGAGATGAAGCGGTTGATCTCGCCCAGGTCCTCTGATTCTGTGGGTTCCACCATGAGGGTGCCGGCCACGGGGAAGGACAATGTTGGTGCATGGAAGCCGTAGTCAATTAGGCGCTTGGCTACATCTTCAGCAGTGACACCAGTTTCTGCTGTCAGTGCCCGTAGGTCAAGGATGCACTCATGGGCTACCAGGTCTCCTGCCCCTGTGTAGAGAACAGGGTAGTGCTCGTTGAGTTGGGCGGCAATGTAGTTTGCCGCCAGCAGAGCTGATTTGGTTGCCTGCGTGAGACCCTTGCCGCCCATGAGCTTTACATAGGCCCAGGAAATAGGCAGGACTCCGGCGGAACCAAAGCGTGATGCGGAGATCGGGACACCGGTTGATCCGGTGGAATCTGTGTTGGCATCCCCGGGCATGAAGGGAGCCAGGTGGGCTTTCGCTGCGACAGGGCCAACCCCGGGGCCACCGCCGCCGTGGGGGATGCAGAATGTTTTATGCAGGTTCAGGTGGCTGACGTCTCCACCAAACTGCCCCGGTTTTGCCAATCCTACAAGTGCATTCAGGTTTGCCCCGTCAACGTAAACCTGACCGCCGGCTGCATGGACGGCGTCGCACACCTCGCGAACATCGGCGTCGAAAACTCCATGGGTGGAGGGGTAGGTGATCATGATGGCTGAGAGCTGGTTCTTGTGAGTTTCGATCTTGGCGTTGAGGTCAGCGTGATCGATTGTGCCATCTGCTGCGGTGGCAACAACCACAACTTTCATCCCGGCCAGCACTGCTGAGGCAGCATTGGTGCCATGGGCGGACTGCGGAATGATGCAGATGGTGCGTTGGTCATCGCCACGGGAGAGGTGGTAGCCGCGGATAGCCAAGAGCCCCGCAAGCTCACCCTGAGAGCCGGCATTGGGCTGAATTGAAACCTGGTCGTAGCCGGTGATCTCGCACAGGTCAGCTTCCAGAGACTCGATCAACTCACGCCAACCCTGCGTCTGCGAATCCGGGGCAAACGGGTGGATCGAGGCGAAACCGGGCCATGACATGGCTTCCATCTCGGCTGTGGCGTTGAGCTTCATGGTGCAGGAGCCCAGCGGGATCATGGTGCGGTCTAGGGCCAGGTCACGGTCGCTCAGGCGGCGGATGTAACGCAGCATCTGTGTTTCGGAACGGTGGGTGTTAAAGACCGGGTGCGTGAGGAAGTCTGAGCTACGCAGGGTTTCAGCGGGCAGCGTAAAGTCTGAGCTGCGAGCCTGATCGGTGCCGTCTCCTGCTGGTGCGGCCCCAAACACGGCGGCAACACGAGCTACTATGTCCGGCGTCGTTGTTTCATCAACGGAGATACCTACGTGATCGGCATCAACGGGGCGTAGGTTGATCCCGGCACGCTCCGCCGCTTGAACAAGCACCCCAGCGCGTCCTGGTACGTGAACGGTGAGGGTGTCAAAGAAAGCGTTGTGCACCAGCTCAACCCCGGAGCCCTGTAATGCCGCAGCCAATGTGCGGGCGTGGCCGTGGATTGTTTCAGCAATCGCTTTCAGTCCGGTGGGTCCGTGATAAACGGCGTACATCGAGGCCACAATGGCCAATAGGGCCTGGGCGGTACAGATGTTGGAGGTGGCCTTCTCGCGGCGAATGTGCTGCTCACGGGTTTGCAGGGCCAGCCGGTAAGCTGGCAGCCCGGTGTTGTCCTTGGAGACACCCACAATGCGCCCCGGCAGCGAGCGTTCCATGCCTTCGCGAACGGCCATGTAGGCAGCGTGCGGTCCACCGAAGAACAGGGGCACACCAAAACGTTGGGCCGTTCCCACGGCAATATCCGCACCCTGTTCTCCGGGAGGGGTAATCAGCGTCAGAGCCAGTAGGTCCGCTGCGACTGTGACGAGCGCGCCTCGCTCCTTGGCCGCGGTGATGATGGGTGCGTGGTTAAAGACACGCCCCGAAACCCCTGGCTGTTGGAGTACGACGCCGTTGATCTCACCTTCTGGCAGGCCCAGCGAAAGATCCGCCACTTGAACATCAAAGCCCAAAGCTTCGGCCCGGCCTCTGACGATGGCGATGGTTTGTGGCAGCAGATCCGCGTCAAGAACAGTTTTGGCGTCTGCGGCCGCTTTTGCCTTATTCGCCCGGCGCATGAGCAACACGGCTTCCGCCACCGCGGTTGCTTCATCCAGCAGCGATGCGTTGGCCACAGGAAGTGCGGTGAGGTCGCTAACCATGGTTTGAAAGTTCAGCAGGGCTTCCAAGCGGCCCTGGGAAATCTCCGGCTGGTAAGGGGTGTAAGCGGTGTACCAAGCGGGAGCTTCAAGAATGTTGCGCTGAATCACCGGCGGTGTCACTGTGCCGTAATAACCCTGACCGATCATTTGCACGGCCATGGTGTTTTTGGCTGCGAGTGCGCGCAGTTCACTGAGAACTTCAACTTCGCTGAGTGCAGCCTGGAGCGCCAGGGGCTTTTCTTGGCGAATGGAATCCGGCACTGCCGTGTCTACCAACGAATCCACGCTGTCATAGCCAATGGCCTTCAGCATGCTCTCAACATGGGAGAGCTGGCGGGCGCCAATGTGGCGGTCTGCGAACACGCTCGGGCTTGATTCAATCGTCAAGAGGAACTCCAAAGTACGGCCGTCCCGAAGGTACGGCATGGGTGGGGTTCCTCCCCGCTCTGTCTTGGACCTGAGAGATTCCGCGAAGGAGATTCGCTTTGCACCGTCGGTGAGTCCGGTTACCCGGACTGCTTTCCAGAGTTGCCTCGCCGAAGCGGTACGTGGGCCTGAGAGATTCCTGGGGAGGATTTGCTCCTACGGCGCCGCCACATTGCTGGGAGGACTCTCCCGCTACGGTTCAAAAGGCATATTAAAGTATAGGTGATTCACAACACAGGCTACACCAGAGATCTGAATGAACAAAACCAATCCTTGATACAACACATTGAGAAATTCGTAAAAAGGAGTCATAAGCTAGTTCATGTGACTGAGTTGAACAGCGATCCGGGGGTTGAACAGCGATCGGGGCACGAAGTGAAGGCGGAGAACCGGCCAGGTAACTCTCACCTGCCAGCAAACCTGCCAGCTGGAGGGTCCTGGGATGGACATCGACAGGGCAGCTGCGGGTATCGGCGAGTTCTAGCGGCCCTGGCGTGTGCCGGCGTGGCAACCTTCGCCCAGTTATATTCCTTGCAGGGCTTGCTTCCGTTGGTGTCTCGGGAACTCAATGTCACTGCGGCGCAGGCATCCTTAACTGTTTCAGCCGCCACGGTAGGGCTGGCTGTTGCTGTTTTACCGTGGTCATTTGTTGCTGACCGGTGGGGACGGGTCCCCACCATGGGTCTGGCTGTAATTCTGGCAACCATCTTTGGTTTGCTGGTCCCCTTGTCCCCAAACTTTGGTTTCTTAGTAGTTCTTCGCGTTTTGGAAGGTGCCGCTCTGGGCGGTATTCCAGCATTGGCCATCGCCTACCTCACCGAAGAAGTCAGCGCACGCAGTGCCGGTGCGGCAGCAGGTGCTTATGTAGCTGGTACCACCCTGGGTGGATTGTTTGGCAGGTTACTAGCAGGCCCGGTGGCCGACGTGGCGGGATGGCGCATCGGCACCTTGGCTGTGTCACTGTGCGCGGCTGTGGCCGCCGTTGCGTTCCTGCTGCTGGCGCCGCGACCACAAGGTTTCTTACCGGCGCGTACGGGAGGTTTTGGGGCAGTGCTGGCCAAGCTACTGCCCCAGCTGCAGCATTCCTCACTGGTGGCCCTATACGCACAAGCTTTTTTGCTGATGGGTGCTTTTGTCAGCGTTTACAACTACTTGGGCTTTCGATTAGAAGCTCCGCCCTATCTGTTTCCGGCTTCAGCGGTGGCTCTGCTTTTTCTGGCGTACCTGGCCGGCACGGTATCCTCGCGAGTCGTGGCCATTTTGGCGAACCGTTGGGGCAGACGCTCGGTACTGCTGGGCTCCACCACCGTAATGGCTATTGGGTTGGGCATCACTGTGGCCAGTGAAGTTCCCATCATTCTCATAGGGCTGGTGCTGTTCACTGCCGGCTTCTTTGGTGCTCACAGCATTGCTTCGGGCTGGACAGGCGCCCTAGCCAGCACCGGCCGGGCCCAAGCTTCTTCGCTTTACAACCTCAGCTATTACGCCGGTTCCAGCGTGGTTGGGTGGAGTTCGGGCCTAATTTTTCAACATTTTGGCTGGACAACCATGGCGGGGGCACTGGCACTTCTGGCCGCGTTGGCCGCCATCCTCGCAGTGCTTCTGCTCCCACGGCATCAATAAGGCAAGAAGGCCACCCTTTGAACTGTGACCTGCCCAAACCTGAACCTTTCTCAGTAACAAATCAGTAGCAAGGCCCTTAAAGAGCACCTACCGTTGCGCACTCCTAGCGGGTGCGCAGGCAGTCCCCGGCCGTATGGTGCATGCGCAGCGCTTCAACTACCGGAAACAGCATGATCACGCCCAGTACGGCAAACGTCCACTGGTAGCCCGCCTCGGGCGACGCGGCGGGTGTTCACGCCACAAGGGTTTGCGCGGCATGCAGCACCAACGCACAAACGGCCACACCCAGCCCGGTAGCAATCTGGGCGATTGTGGAAGAAAGAGTGTTGGCACCTGCCATGCCGGCCTTGGGAACGTCAACAAATTGCCGGCAAACACAACCATTGTCATCAGCCCGGCTTCAAAGGCACTCCAACCAAATCCAAGAATGAACATCAGTGGCAGCAAAAACGGCACAGCACTGATCACCAACCGGTATAGCGCCCCGCCACTATTGGCCACCTGGAACGTGTGGATTCGAAGCGCTCGCAGGTCCAGCAGTGGATGCCGGGTGCGTTTGAACCACCACAATGCCGCTGTTATTGCGAGAATTGCCAACCCAAGCAGGGGTGCCACGCCGAACCACGGTGTGGGTGCCGTCCCCACCAGTTCCATGCCAATGACTAAAACCGCCAAGGCACCCCCGCAGAGTATGAACCCTACCCAGTCAGGCGGGGCACCCTTCTGGTGCGAATATCCGGAACCACTCTGGCGGTTGTGATGATCGCGACAATGCCCTGCGGGACGTTCAGTATGAAGATCCAGTGCCAGCTGGCGTAGGTGACAAGCAGTCCACCCAATACCGGGGCCAGCACGGGGGCAATTAGCGCCGGCCAGGTCAGGTAGGCGATTGCTTCCAGGAACTCTTTTTCGTCCGCATCCCGCAGCACAACCAACCGACCCACAGGCCCACAGACCCACAGACCCACAGACCAACCAACCCACAGGCCCACAGGCCCACAGGGACCCTCATGGCCCCACCCAGGCCTTGGAGCATCTTGGCTCCGCGAAGAAAAATGAGATATGGGCTGAGCGCACACAGCAGTGAAGCGATGGTAAAAATGGCAATGGCTTACGCAAATACGCGTCGGGCGCCAAACCGTTCTGCCAGCCAGCCGCTGATGGGGATCCCCACGGCCAAGGTGATGAGGTAGGTGCCGGCAACCAAAAGCGCCAGAGGACGGCTCAAGGAACTGCTGCTGGCCGTCGTCGCACTTTTCAATCCCACCGCCCAAGCACAGCCAAAATCAAGCACAGGTTAGGCGGTCAGCCCCAGCTGGCTCATGCGTTTTGAATGGTTGCGGGTGAGCATGCTCAGAATAGCTGAGACCTCGCCGGCGGCCTGTTCCTGCGTGGCGTCCGGGCGAAGCCCAACCAAGAAGCTGTGCCTGGCCCCGATCCGTTGCACCTGGGTCAGCGCCTCCCCGACCATCCGCCGGCCCCACAACGCGAGCCTGGACGAAAGCCTGGGATCCTCGGAGAGCATCTTCTTTAGTAGAGATGTTAGGACGGAAATCTGTTCCTCGCTGGTGCGTACTTGCGCTATTGCCTCGCGAGTGGGCGCGTCCAAACGTTCGGCAATGGCCGCATAAAATTCTTCAGTAATGGTCTCAACCACATAAGCCTTCATCAATGACTCATGCCAGTCAGCCGGGCGGGTGCGTTCGTGGAAGGCGTCAACCATGCGCTGGTAGGGCGCCATGGCCAACTCCGGGTCCATGCCCATGGCATTGAGCCGGGCACACATCATCTCATAATGGCCAAACTCGCTCACAGCCATCTTACCCAGCACGGCCCTGTCACTAAGCGATGGCGAGTGCCGCGCATCGGTGGCCAGACGTTCAAAAGCGGAGAGCTCCCCGTACGCGATACTGCCCAGTAGATCCACAATAAAGGTGTCATAGCGGGCGCTGAGTTCTCCTGCGGAAACGGAATCATCGGCGTCGGAAGCTGAAATACTCATACCTAACAGCGTAGTGTGTGCCGCGCCGCTATTGCTCCTCGGCTGGAATCGTTTACGCTGAAACAGTGCCGTACTCTCACATTGGCGTCAAAAGTAGCGCCGCGCAAGCGTCCCTTACCCAAGCCTTGGCTGCCTTAAACGTTGAGTTTAAACTGCCGGAGAATTTTGATCCGGAGGTGCTGGCGGAGGTTGAGGCTGTCATCGCCGCCCATCAGTTGCCCAGCACGGACCTCACCGCGCTTCCCTTGATCACCATTGATCCTTTCGACTCCCAGGATTTGGATCAGGCCATGTATCTTCAGCGCAGCGGGGAGGGTTACACGGTCCATTACGCCATAGCTGATGTGCCATCCTTTGTGCCAGTTGGTGGCCCCCTCGATGCCGAAACACGCCTCCGGGGCCAAACGATTTACACCCCGGGTCAGCGCATTCCTTTGCATCCTGCGCGGCTCAGTGAGGGTGCCGCCAGTCTCCTTGCCAACGATCCGCGCTCGGCATACGTTTGGGAAATCAGTTTAGCCGCCGATGGTTCTCAGACCGCCTGCCAGGTGCGCCGTGCCACGGTGCAAAGTATTGCCAAGCTCGGTTATGAGCAAGCTCAGCAGATGTACGACGACGGGAGCGCCCCGGACGCTTATGCCGGCACTTTGGCGTTGCTTGCCGAGATTGGGACAAAACGTATTGAGCTGGAGCGTGCTCGGGGAGGCGCGAGTTTGAATGTGCCGGCCCAGGAAGTGGACTTCGTGGACGGCCGTTATGTTCTGGAGTTCCGGCCAGGTCTGCCCATTGAGGACTGGAATGCCCAAATTTCGTTGCTGACGGGGATGGCCGCCGCCGGGATCATGATCGAAGGAAAAGTGGGTATTCTGCGCACCATGCCTGCCCCTGAAGAGGATGCTGTGACTGCGTACAGGATGCAAACCATTGCCCTCGGCAAGCCATGGAGCACGGCCCTGTCTTATGGGGAGTATCTTCGCACCCTTGACACAACTGACCCCAAACAATTGGCGTTGATGCATGCGGCCGCCACATTGTTCAGGGGCGCCGGTTACACCCCCTTCAATGGCACTGTGCCCGAGCAAGTGATTCAGGCCGCAGTGGCCGCACCCTATGCACACACCACGGCCCCCTTGCGCAGACTAGTTGACAGGTTTGTACTGGCGATTTGTGCGGCTCTGTGTGCCAAGACGGAAGTACCGGACTGGGTTATTGAGGCGCTGGATCAGCTCCCTGAGATTATGTCCGCCTCCAATCAGCTGGCTAATAGGGTGGACAGGGCAGCCATTGACACCGTTGAGGCAGCCCTCCTCAGCCACCGGGTGGGCGAGGAATTTGACGCCATTGTGATTGCTGGGCCTAAAGGAAACGGGCACACCTCCAAACCCTCCGCAGCCCGCAGCTCGATTCAAATAAGCGTCCCGGCAATCACCGCTTATTGTGAAGGTGACCTTGAAGTTGGCACTGTGGTGCGGGTGACGCTGACGGCTGCAGACATCCTCAAGCGTAAGGTGACTTTCGTGCCGTCAGCGAAAAGTTAGGGTGTACGGCTAGACTAATAGGGTAGACATGGATGCCCGGTCGTTGATTGATAGTTTTGAATTCAACAAACCGCCCCTGCGCGCGTCTTATCAGTTCCTTCCGCACACGTCATTGCAACGGCGGAAGGGCACGTTTTTGTTAGCCCGCGATCGGCTTCCCTAAAATTGTGCCGCCGTCCTGCGGTTCCGTGAGCCTTCTTAACAGTGCCCACGTTGAGCCCGGCAGACGGCACCTTGTATAGACGAATTGAACGGTAAGCATTTGAGCATTGAAACAGAGAACCTGCTGCAGGCAGAAGACAGCAACGAAAAAGTTGAAATTGACGGGTCATTGAGCAGCGTTGAGCCGCCCCGTCAAGAAGAGAAGGAAACGTTCGCCAGCTTTGGCGTGCACCACGAGATTGTTTCCTCCCTGTCAGAAGCCGGCATTTTGCATCCTTTCCCCATCCAAGCCATGACCCTGCCCATCGCGTTGACAGGTCACGACATCATTGGCCAGGCTAAGACGGGAACGGGTAAGACCCTCGGCTTCGGCATTCCGGCACTGAACCGCATTGTGGCCCCCAAGGATGAGGGCTTTGACAAGCTTGCGGCCCCGGGTGCACCACAAGCCATGATCATTGTCCCTACACGCGAACTTGCCGTGCAGGTGGCCGGTGACCTTGTCACGGCCTCCAAACACCGCGGCATCCGCATCGCCACTATTTACGGCGGCCGTGCTTACGAGCCTCAGATTGAAGCCCTGCAGAAGGGCGTTGAACTCATTGTCGGTACCCCAGGGCGTCTGATCGATCTGCTTAAGCAGCGTCACCTGAACGTCAAGCACGTGCGCATCGTGATCTTGGACGAGGCTGATGAGATGCTGGATCTGGGCTTCCTGCCCGACGTTGAGACGCTTATTTCCGGCACTCCGGCAGTACGTCAGACCATGTTGTTCTCAGCCACCATGCCCGGCCCTGTTGTTGCAATGGCTCGGCGCTACATGACTCAGCCTACGCATATCCGCGCCGCTGACCCCGATGACGAGGGTTTGACCAAGCGTGATATCCGCCAGCTCATCTACCGTGCCCACAACTTGGACAAGATTGAAGTTGTGGCAAGGATTCTCCAAGCCAACGGTCGTGGCCGCTCCATCATTTTCACCAAGACCAAGCGCACGGCAGCCAAGGTTGCTGAGGAGCTGGTGGACCGTGGTTTCGCCGCCGCCGCAATCCACGGGGATCTGGGCCAGGGTGCACGCGAACAAGCCTTGCGTGCCTTCCGCAACAATAAAGTTGATGTTCTTGTTGCCACCGATGTTGCCGCTCGAGGCATTGACGTTGATGACGTCACACACGTTGTGAACTACCAGTGTGTGGAAGATGAAAAAATCTATCTTCACCGTGTTGGCCGCACCGGTCGCGCAGGTAACAAGGGCACGGCAGTCACGTTCGTTGATTGGGACGATATGCCACGCTGGGGCTTGATCAACAAGGCACTGGGGCTCAGCGTTCCCGAGCCGGTTGAGACGTACTCTTCCTCCCCGCACCTGTACACAGATCTGGACATTCCTGCAGGTACCAAGGGCCGCCTGCCGCGCAACAAGCGCACTCACGAGGGTATTAATGCCGAGACGCTGGAAGACCTGGGCGAGACCGGTAAGCGCAACTCCCCAAAGACCGGTGGGCGCGACTCTTCCCGCGAGGGAGAGCGTAGCGGAAACCAGGGCGGCAACCGCTCAGGTGCCAGCAGGGGTGGCAACCGCGGCGGCAACCGCTCAGGTGCCCATCACGGCGAAAAACGCCGTGATGATACCCAGAGTGCAAGCCGCACTGAGAACCAGACCGGTGAGAACACCACAGGTGAGCAGGCCCAAGGTAAGCCAGCCCAGGGTGGACGGAGCCGTCGTCGGCCATCTGGCGACAGCACAGCAAGCACAACACAGGTTGATGGCGGGGCGGCTGAGACAAAGGCTCCACGGCGCAGCCGCACACGTCGGCGCAACGGTGAAGTCATAGCCAAGGCCGCAAACGGCGAGTAGCCAACTGGTCCTCCCGCATAGTCGCCCGCCTCCCCGCAGGGCGGCTATGCTCCCGCCTCCCGGGGCGAACTGCAATTAGGAATGACCCGTAGTTGACGAGGAAGTACACGGAAATTCCGTGTACTTCCTCGTCAACTACGGGTCATTCTGGTTGTAACCGGCTAGACCAGCGGTCTGCCTTCACGCCTGGCTGCCAGAAGTTCTTGGATGAAAGCCTTGCCAAGCACATACAGCACTCCGGCTACAACCACAGGCCAAGCCAACACATAAATAGTCAACATCACTACAGTCATGGGATTTCCCTACGCTTTCTTATCTAGGACTGGTTCATAGGTACTGTGGTGCGCTTCCTCGCGGTTGTCAAAGTCACCAATACGTTCCTTGATGGTGTTGAAGTCAAAGGTTGCGTTGTTGCGGAAGCACATGAAGTAGCACACAAGCGTGCTGACGGCGTAGGCAACCAGCGAGCCGGAGAGCACGTCATAGTTGTGCAGGAAACCGATACAGAACGGGGCAGCCGCCACCATGGCAACGCCCGCAACGATCTTTGCTGTCTTCAAACCAAAGAAACCAAAAGCCATGAGGCCAAGGACCACGCCTATGCCCACCACGGAGATCACATCTACAACGATTCCTGTGACTCCATCCATCGGTAGCCAACCAAACCGTACAGGGATGAAGACGGCCAACGCTGCGAGAACAGACACTGTGAACGCCTTGTTGGTGACTTTTTGCCAATAGAAGCTTGCGATCACCGGGAAAACCAAGGCACCCCACAACGCGCCAACAAAGACCAGCAGGTCAAGAATGTTCAGCTGCCCACTGGCAAAGTACAAGCCCGCGCCCGTAGCCACGATCATGGTGATGCGGCCAACGAAGAGCATGGTTTTGGGGTTCGCTTCACCCCTCTTGGCAATGTTCTGGCCATAGATATCCGCCATCATGATCGAGGACATGGCTGACAAATCAGAATCTGCGGTTGAGGACAAAGCCCCAACAATCATGATTAAGAAAATTCCGAGAAGCACGGGGCTCAAGTAGCTTGCCGCCATCTGGGGAATCAGGTTATTAGTGTCCATATCCAGTGGAACAACCCCGGCGTACAGGGCAATGACGCCCAACATGCCAATACCAATGATGGTGGCGCCATAACCCACCGTTGCTGTAATAAAGGTTTTCTTGATCAGATCTTCACGCACAGCAAACAGGCGCTGTGCAATGGTCTGGTTACCGATGGCGTAGGCGAGCACGGCTGCAATGTAGGGTGCTCCCTGATTCAGGAACGCCTCAGAAGAGAAGAAATTGGACTGCTGCGGGGTCAGGTTCGCAGCGCCCGAGACGAACATATCCGAACCACCGGCGGCAAAGAATACGACGGGAATGATGATCACCACAGCTCCCAGCATGGCGAACACCTGGACAGCATCAGTGAGAACTGATGCCCGGAACCCGGACCACAGTGAGTACAGCAGGATTCCGCCGCCAATGAACAAGATCCCCTGCGTGAAGCTGAAGGGGGAAAGGAGGGATATCAATGCACCACCAGCAATAAAGTTGGAGGTAATACTAACCATGGAGCCAACAATGTTGGAGCCCGCCAGCATCAGCTGACTGGACTTTCCATGCCGGGCATACATGACTTCTGCCAAGGTATGCGCTTTAGGCGCAACAGCGCGGATCCTCTTGCCGAAGGGGTAGATGAACAAAATCATCAAAGCACCCCACAGTCCATAGTGGATGGGTCCGGAAATGCCGTAGGTATAGCCAGACGTCGCTGAAGCGTACATTGACGATGCCCAAATCCATGTGGCGGTCATGCTTCCCGCGGAAATGCCAAATCCCACTTTGTTGCCTGCGGTCATGTAGCCGTCGGCATTTTCCTTCTTACGGCCAATAAAGAACGTCATGAGCAGTGTGCTGCCATAAAACAGCACTAGGAGGCCAATTACTGTCCAACCTCCCAGTTGGTGAAGTCCTGCGCCATCTGGCACCATGCGTGTCCTCTCACTTGGACGGAATTCACCTACATTCCGCCACATTAGGCGTGCGCCTTCTACGAAGCTGCCTCAGCGAAGAGGTGCTTGGAACAATCCGGTGAGGGACGTTGCAGGCGCACTTTCCCGCCCGGGGCCGCACCCATATCAAGCAGAACTTTCTGCGCAGGGGGCCAAAGTGGATCGCAAACAAGGCGATCAGTCACTGCCGGAAATTCAACGGCTGACGTTCAGCCGGCAACGGGAATACTGCGGTTCGGGGGCACTTTTAGTTGCCGTCTCGAACCAATCATCTACCCCACAGTAACAGCCGTCACGTGCGCTTTAGTGGATGTTACGGGCCAGTAAGGGTAACGATGACGCATCACTGACGTTCTTAGGGGCACGCCTCACCGCGCTAAAGCCGTGCCCTCGTCACCACTGGACTACCAGTGAAGCACCACTGTGCCATCAGTGAAGCACCACTGTGCCACTCCCCAACCGGCCTGGAAACCCTGCGCGGAGGAGCCTGCCCAGAGACTCCCAGCCCTGAGGCTAAGGAAGGTATGCGAGCGCCCCGGTGGCCCGTTCTAAAATCATCTCCAGCGCTGAGGGTTCCGTGAGATTTTCACCCAGGAGGTTGGGTTTTCCTGTGCCGTGGTAGTCGGAGGACCCTGTGACGAACAGTCCTTGTTCCTGCGCCAGCTTCCGCAACCAGCGGCGTCCTTCAGGAGGATTATCGCGGTGCTCCACCTCCAGACCCAGCAGCCCGGCGTCGATCATGTCATGGAAAATTTCGGGAGCAACTACCCGCCCTCGCGCGGAAGCTAACGGATGTGCAAAAACCGGGACGCCACCGGCTGCGCGCACCAATTCCACCGCACGCACAGGATCCGGCGCGTAGTGGGATAAAAAATAAGGAGACTGGGAGGTAAGAATTTTAGCGAACGCCTCATTGCGGTCTCTGACAATACCGGCCGCAACCAAAGCATCGGCTATGTGTGGGCGGCCAACAGTGGCCCCTGGGGCAACATGAGCACTGACGTCTTCCCAGTTCACTGGATAGTCCTGGGATAGGCGTTCAACCATGCGTTCTGCACGGGTCAGCCGGGAGTCTTTGGCTTTGGTGATCTCCGTCAACAGGCCTTCATGGTTCCGATCGTGGAGGTAGCAAAGAAGGTGGACACTGATGCCTTGGGAAGTTTTGCAGGAAACTTCCATGCCGGGAACCAAACCGATCCCATAGTCGCTGGCGGCAGTCAACGCCTGCGCCCAACCGTCCGTGGAATCGTGATCAGTTAGCGCCATCACATCCAGTTGTGCCTGCGCCGCGGCGGCAACAAGCACCGCAGGGCTCTGTGTGCCGTCGGAAACATTGGAATGCGCGTGCATATCGATCCTCACATACCAAGCCTACGTCGGTTCCCGGCCAACAGACGCTGCGCCGCACACAGCTCAACGGCACTGTTCGATCACACTGCTCAATAACCCACAAAGATTCTTTCCCTTTGTCCCTTTGCGCAAGCGGTGGGAGACTTGAAGGGTGAACCAGACTGAGCAAAACACCGTGCACACCGACCCATCAAGCGAGCAGCCCCTCGAGGAGCGCGTGAACAACCGTTCTCAACGCCCTGATTCTTCTGCTTTCCGGACATTCATGGCCGCCAGTTGGGCGCCGTCATCCGCCGAACTTCCGGCCCGGGCCGAGGTGGCAGACCATGCCGCCCGCCGCCGTCGCGCAGTTTCCGAACAGTTCAAGACTGAACGCCTTGTCATCCCGGCAGGACCGTTGAAGGTCCGCTCCAACGACTGCGACTACCGCTTCCGCCCGCATTCCGCTTTCGCGCACCTAACCGGCCTGGGCGTTGACCATGAGCCCGACGCGGTTCTAGTGCTCGATCCGGTTGCCGAAGGTGAGGGCGACGATGGCGGTCACCACAACGCCACTTTGTACTTCCGCCCCATGGCTGGCCGGGACACCAAAGCTTTCTACGCCGATTCCCGCAGCGGCGAATTCTGGATTGGCCGACGCCCCACACTGCCGGAGTTCCAAGCCCAGCTTGGTTTGCCCACAGCAGATGTCACAGAGTTGGAAGTCGCCATCACCAAGAACGCTGGTGAGACAAGCGTGGGCGGGGTTTCCATCCGCCTGGTACGCAAGGTTGACGAGAACATCGACGCCCTTGTAGACACTGCCCGTTATAACACCTCCAAGAATCCCGACACCATGGATTTTGCCATCCTGGATGAACTTGATGGCAAATTGGCTGAAGCGCTTTCTGAGCTGCGCCTGATCAAGGACAGCTGGGAAATCGAGCAGATGAAGATTTCCGTTGCTGCAACCATCAACGGTTTTGAAGACATTGTGCGGGCACTGCCACGGGCCGTGACTCACAAACGCGGAGAACGCGTGGTTGAGGGTGCGTTCTTTGCTCGCGCCCGTGAAGAAGGCAATGAGCTTGGCTATGACACCATTGCCGCCTGTGGTAACAACGCCACAGTGCTGCACTGGAACCGCAATAGCGGAACCGTCAATGAAGGAGAACTGCTGTTGGTGGATGCCGGCGTTGAAGCAGATACCCTTTACACGGCGGACATCACCCGGACCTTGCCCATCAACGGTAAGTACTCCGATGTTCAGCGCAAGATCTACCAGGCCGTTCTGGATGCAGCTGATGCCGCCTTCGCCGTGTCCGTACCTGGACGCAAATTCCGCGACGTACACACGGCAGCCATGGAAGTGCTGGTAGATCGCCTGAATAGCTGGGGTCTGCTGCCGGTAACAGCTGAGGTTGCCCTCTCCCCCGAGGGTCAGCAGCACCGCCGGTGGATGCCACACGGCACAAGCCACCATTTGGGTTTGGACGTCCATGATTGCGCGCAGGCTCGCGCCGAGTTGTACTTGGACGGGATCATCACCGAAGGCATGGTTTTCACCATTGAGCCCGGCCTGTACTTCAAGGACGAGGACCTGGCCATCCCGGCCGAATACCGAGGCAATGGCGTCCGCATTGAAGATGACATCCTCATCACGGCTAACGGTCCCGTGAACCTTAGCGCGGCATTGCCTCGCGAAGCTGACGAGGTAGAAAAGTGGATGGCTAAGCTGAGCAGCTAACTTCGCCCTCCCGGACGACGGCGGGTGCCCACCTTTGAGCGAAAGGTGGGCACCCGCCGTCGTCCGCCCTCCCTCGTTGAAGTTGGAGATAATGACACCTCCACCTCCACGCCCCATCGTTGAAGTTGGAGATAATGACACCTCCACTCGATCCTTGATGCTCGATGCTTGATGCTTGATGCTTGATGCCTACTATGTGTCCAAGCAGAATGGGCTCCTAAAAGTGACTCTTCCATGCCCGTCAAGCCGCGTTCCCAGTAGTTTGTGCTTGAATCTGAACCAGGCATAGCCCGGAACATCCGGCGGGCCAAATATCGATTGAGGCAGCGGTGGATCTTCGTGGGGATCGCCATTATGCGGAAGGCGCTGTTCGGGGCTTTGCCGCCGCACCTGTTCAGTCGATGGGGCGCCGTGTTCGTTGCTGCGCACCAGTGCGTTCAGTGCCGGATAGGTCCTTGGCCCCACAAACGGTGACTAGTGTCCTCAGCCCCAGCCTGATTCCTGCCTAGGAGGCAGGGAAGTAATTAACACGTGGGACCCTAATCTCGCCGTGTGACCGCTGATCGATGTGGAAAACCGCACCCTTTCCAACCGTATTCTCCCTTGAAAATCAGGCCAGGAGTCCATCATCGTGTTCCCTGTGCCCGGCACTTGACCCAACGTGTCACCCGCCAGCCCCTGGCTGTATCAGCCTGTTCCAGAAGCGATCCCGAGAGCTAGGTTATGCCAACACTCACACCTGGCCAGGATGGACTAGGGAGAGCATGAAATGGCTCCGCGGTTACCGCTGCTCCAACGGGGATGGGCTCAACAGGGGCATTGGCGAATGGAAATGGGCCGTTGTTGCATCCGGCGTTGCCTGTGGTTCCGCACGGCTGAAAGAAACTTATAAAAGGGCATTCTCGAGGCTGGTATCTGACCAACTGAAAACGCGCGCCGGCGCGTATGAATCCGTGGATGGGTCTACGGCCCTTGAAAACGAGAAGGTGACGACGTGCCCAGTGCCCTTTTGGTTGACCGCACTGAGCATTCGGCAATACTGGGAGTCAAGCTGAACAGCAGGAAGAGGTGACAGATGACAGGCAGCGAATTTGCTGAGTACAAACCCCAACGCCCAAAGGGCACAGTGGTGGCTGGTCCCGTAGACCTCAGAATATGCATGTTTGGTGACATCGATGCGATACGCGGTATTGATATCAAAGCTGGTCGTACGCCGATGGACAGGCACCCGACGGGCACTACTTGGGCAGTGTTAGCGTAATCCCGGAGTTGAGGCGCCACGGGATAGCTCGGGCGTTGACTCAAGCGCGACTGGACTGGAGCTGGGAACGTGCAAATTCTGCCTGGTACATCGTCAACCTATCCAACCGAGCATCGATCGAACTTCATCGTCAGTGGGGCTTCGCCGAAGTTGCCAGGGCTGAGAAATTTCACACGACCAGCTTCACCGGTGGCGTTGGTTGCTGTTGCAAGCGAAACAGCCAACGGAAGATTGATGAACGGGTTCCCACCGGCTTCACAATATTTTTGTACCGGAGAGCGTTAGCAATCGTAGCCTCCGGTACAGCTCAGCAATATTTAGTCCTAGTAGACGTTCGGTTTACGGGCCCTTAGATGCCGACTAGAGGTAGCGTCCTGTCGGAACTCCCCCCGGCAAGAAACGAATTTCATTGGGTGTCTTGCGATTACTCTGCCCCGCGCTGTTGCGATACTTGCTACATGATTGTTCGATATCAAGATGAAACCATTACATCGGAGCTTTTGCGCTTGGAGCCGCTTTCGGTGGAGCATGCATCCGCAATGGTTGAGGTCTTGGCGGACGCTTCACTCTATGTATACACCGGAGGCGAGGCTCCCTCTCTTGAGCAGCTTCAGCGTCGATATGAGATTCAAGCCGTTGGCCACTCTGGCGACAGTTTGCAGGAGTGGTTCAACTGGATCGTGAAGTTGCAGGATAGCGATGCGCCCATTGGCTTTGTTCAGGCAACGGTAGAGTCAAGCGGCTCTGAACTCGTGGCCTGCATCGCCTGGGTGATTTCCCCAAACTTCCAAGGCCAAGGAATGGCGTCTGAAGCCACGAACGCGATGTGCGATTGGTTGCGATCACGTGGAGTGGACAACTTCGTGGCGTATATCCATCCGGAGCATCTCGCCTCTATGGGTGTTGCCCTCAAACAGGGTCTGCATCCCACAGCTGTAGAGGAAGATGGAGAAGTTCGCTGGGAATCATAGATAACTTATCCACTCGATAGCCCTTCGGCTACGGCCAGTGATCTACTCTGACTTCCGGGAATGCTCGCAGTGGAGGATGCCCTGGAAGGTTATCTAGGCGGTACTAAACGCGGCTTCGAGAGGGTGAACTAGTACAGAGTGAACTAGCGGCAAAATTCTCGGAGATACAGAAGATCCCCGCCTTCGGTCGGAGAGCATCTTTGACGGAGCATCTGATCTTCCCAGGCCATCACCGGCTGCACGTGCGTGGGCAAGGAATGTCCTCCACGAAGCGGGCATAAATACAGCAGATTCTCAAACGTCGGCAGTGCAGTGCCTTCGTGCGGCCACCTTCTGAAAGTTTCGACGGGCCAAGACCGCATGAATCTAGTGCGTGTTGATCCAGTAGCGGCGTTTACCATTGCGGCTGTCTTCGTAGATGCCGCCATTCTTTTCAATAGTGGCCCGGGAACCGGTATTGTCCTCATCGCAGGTGAGTAGAACCCGGGAAATACCCAGCTCGCGGGCGATCGGCAAGGCGTCATTCAACGCCTTGGAGGCGTGACCGCGTTGGCGCGCGGATGGCCGCACACTGTATCCAATGTGCCCGCCAACATTCAGCCCAAAATTATTGAGCTCGTGTCTGATGGCCAAGGAACCAAGGACCACATCCCCTTCAACGATCCACAGATAGGTGCACGTCACATAACCGGGCTTCCGTGGGCTTTCCGGTAGGGCGGCAGCAACAAGTTCTTCTACAAATTGGCCAAATTCCAGCGGACCCCGGAGGTCTGCCAAGGACCAATCCTCACCTCCGCCACCATCCCGGTGGGCTCCACCAAATTCAACAGCAGATTCTAGCCAAGAGGATTGGAAAATTACATTGGGAGTCATGAGGGTAGCCATCAAAAGATCCTAGCCTGCTGCCTTGCGCTTTTGGACACCGCTCAGAAGCTTCCCATTCGATAGATCGAAGGCCTACGCGTTCCAGATGCAGTACCTATCGCTCGCCCAGCGGTGAACCCGCCCGTAAGATCAGCCCATGGATGATTCTTTGGTGCATCACGTATCGCGCGGAATGCTTATCCGCGCGGGGCGGGTGCTGCTGACCCGCCGGTCCTGATCAATAGCCAGAATGACGTAAAGCTATTGTTTGAGGATGATGACATCAACGCGTGTAAGGGTACCGCAGGTGCAGGAGGCCAACGCTTTGGCCTTCGTCCACAATGAGGCATGGCGCGAAACATACGCAAGCCTGTTTCCCGAAGGCAGGTTCGGAAGTGTTGCACTGGCGCAGCGAGAACGTATGTGGTCTCAGATTCTCTCTAGCAACCGCCCGAACCGCGTTATTCGAGTGGCCGAGACAGAGGGTGACATTGTTGGTTTCGCGTTAGCGGGACCCGCTAAAGGCTCTGACGCTCCACGCGAGTTGGAGCTTTACATGATCTACTTACGGATCCACGCTCAAGGAACTGGCGCGGGACAAATGCTCATTGATGAAGTCCTCGGCGATTCCAAGGCCATTCTATGGGTCGCCGAAAAGAACCCGCGGGATCATGCCTTCTATAGACGCAATAACTTCCGCCCGGACGGCTCCACGAAGACTGACCCAGACTCGCCTGAGGTCGTCGAAGTACGGTTTGTCCGATAAGGCTGGCAGCGGAACCGCACCTTAAGAATGAACGGCTCCACGATTCCAGGCACCCCTCAGGAGATTCCCGCTGCGACACCTCCAGGACCACCCGCAAGACCGATGCGGGGGCCTCCTGCCATTCCCCAGAGACGGTTATTCAAAGCACACTGTTGATTTATCCTGCTGGCAAAGATCAGCATTCATCTTTGCGCCACTCGCTGTGCCGTCAGGCTGCATCGCTGGATAAAATGAGCTGGACAACAGCACGCCCACCCTTCTTCCCTGTCTTAACCGCGTAGGTAGTGGGGTTTTACTGGATGACCGGGATACTCGCTGCCTCTCCAGAAGGAGTTACCGCACTTGCCGGAGCCATTCCGGCGACAAGCATGGCACCGGTTGTCAATGCGACATCGCCAACACCGGTCGTGTCCCTAAGTGAACCACGGTCGCCAAGCCAAATAGGCCACCGAGAATTGTTTCCTTGATCGACATGCTGATGCGCTTTTCTTCCTAGGAATCGACGGCTCGGTGCACACCCAATAGGCATACGGTGACCTTTGACCGCCCTTACCGACAGAGCGGGCGCACGTCACTGACTAGTAGGGCCCGGACTAAGGCAAAAGCAAACGCACGAGGGCCATTCTGCGCTCTGGAGACGTCGGGTGAGGCTTCTAAGCCTCGCCGCAGTATCTGACCAAGTGCTTCCATGACAGCCAGTGAGTGAACCTCTTAGTCTGATTTGTCCTGGTCAGTATGGTGTTGCGTAGACGTCTCTGAATCAGAGGGCCCAGAAGTCACGGGAGGTGTATCTGGGACGGAACGCTCCGGGGCTTGGACTCGGATGCCGTACTGTGGACGGCCGTCCGGCAAGTCGGGGAACTCGCCACGACGAGGTCCGTTCAGCGGTGCTTGGCCTGGACGGTCATGGTTTTCTCCACGTTCACCGGATGTCTGTGCATCGTTAACAGGCTCAGCCGGAGCATAGGGATCGTGCCAACCTTCGGGGCGCGAAGGCGTCGGAGCTGCACCACTTGGCGGCTGGGCCGGCGGATGATATCCCTGACCCTGCCCCTGGTATCCGGAGCCCTGAGCGTGCTGCTGGAGCGGCCGAGGCGCGTTCGCGTTCATTGGCAGCTGTGCCAGCAGGCGCCGCGCCTCTCCGGCCACATCTGCTGTAACAATAACGTCGTAACTGGTGGCCAGAACCTGGTTGGTTGAGGTGAAGTCGCGCTTACCACGCTGCGCTGCGTAGCCAATAATCGCAAACAGCATCCACAACGCAGCGCCCAGAAGCACTGCCGTGAAAACATTTAGATATGGCGCACCGGCGTTGCTGGCGGAGTCAAAGAAGGAGAGCATTACGCCAATGAACAAGCCGAACCAGGCGCCCGTCATGGCACCCGTTAGGGCTACGCGCGGGTAACTGAGTTTACCTGTCACACGTTCCACGATCTTTAGATCGTTGCCCACAATAGAAACGTGCCTGACGGGAAATTTTTCATCCGCCAGATAATCTACCGCCTTCTGCGCATCCAAATAGGAAGTGTATGAACCGATTGTTTCCCCCGTAGGGACAATACGAGCCTCGTCCACGGGTCTGGTGCGTCCAAAGAGGTTTGCCATAGCTCTATTGTTCACCATGTTCCTGCACGTTTGCTGGAGTATCGCTGGTGGTGAAACGAAAAGTTCATGAAAGTCCTGCCACCAAGTACCAGAATGTTCCGTTCATTGTCCGGGCAGGGAAGTAACCTGTATCTGTGAGTACACAACCAACCCGTATTTTTGTCGCCCGACTCCTGGGTCTTGACGTTTTTGATCCCATCGGGGACAGACTCGGAAAATTGCGGGATGTAGTGGTTCTGGGACGCGGCCAGGGTAGCGCACCACACGCCGTTGGCATCGTCGTGGAGGTGCCGGGCAAGAAGCGCGTCTTTGTTCCCATGACCCGGCTGACCTCCATGGACCAGTCACAGATCATCTGCACAGGCCTAGTGAATTTGCGACGTTTTGAACAGCGTGGCGCGGAGCAGCTGGTGGTCGGCGGCATTTTTGACCGCAAAGTGACGCTCGTTGATGGCAGCGGATTCGCAGTTATTGAAGACATAGCTATGGATCAGCAACGCAACGGTGACTGGCTTGTGACTAAGTTCTTTGTACGCAGGGGCTCTTCGACATCGCGCCTGCGGGGCCTACGCCGTGGGCACACAATGCTCATCGATTGGGCAGAAGCCCGCCCCGATGACGCTGCGGCACCTCAAAGTGCCACCTATTTTGTGGCCACCCATGAGGATCTCAAGCCCGCTGACTTTGCTGACGCCCTTCAAGAGATGAGTGACAAACGCCGCGTTGAAGTTGCCGGCGAGTTGCAGGATGAACGGCTGGCAGACATCATGTCCGAGCTGCCAGAAGATGACCAGGTCACGCTACTCTCGGCCTTGGACAATGAACGCGCCGCCGATGTTCTTGAGGAGATGGACCCCGACGACGCCGCTGACCTTCTGGCGGATCTTCCCAAGGCCAAGGCAGAAGAGCTGCTGTTGCTCATGGAACCCGATGAAGCCAAGGATGTGCGGCGTCTTCTCCAGTACGAAGAAGGCACAGCAGGTGCCCTGATGACACCCGTGCCAGTGATTTTGCCCCCTGAAGCCACGGTGGCTGAGGCGCTGGCCCACGTCCGCAGTGAAGACATCTCCCCCGCCCTGGCCTCAGCAATATTTATTTGCCGCCCCCCGCTGGAGACGCCCACAGGTCGATTCCTTGGCCTGGTCCACATCCAGCAGTTGCTGCGCAGCGCGCCCCCGGAACAGCTGGGCACCCTAGTGGATAAAAACCTGGAGCCCGTTTCAGACCAAGATGACATCAGCACTGTCAGCCACATCATGGCCTCGTACAACCTCAATTCCCTCCCGGTGGTCAGTAAAGAAGGCCGCTTGGTGGGTGCTGTCACGGTGGATGACTTGTTGGATCATCTGTTGCCTGAGGACTGGCGCAATCACGAAGACGGCGCACCGTTTAGAAAACTAGGAGGACGCATTGGCTGAGCGGCACCACACAAAGGGCGGCGGTCTTGATACGCCCATGGAGCTTAAGTCCCGGCTGTTGCCTAGCCTGACGAGCGATCCTGACTTTTTTGGTCGCTTTGCCGAACGGTTCGCCCGGTACATGGGTACGGCTAACTTCCTGCTCTACATGACCGTTTTTGTCATCGTCTGGATCGCTATCAACGTCATTGGTTTGTTCAGTCTGCGCTGGGATCCTTATCCGTTCATCTTGCTGAACCTCTTCTTTTCCACTCAGGCTTCCTACGCGGCACCCCTGATCCTCTTAGCTCAGAACCGCCAGGATGACCGGGACAGGGTACAAATTGAGCAGGACCGTTCCCGCAATGAACGGAACTTGGCCGACACCGAATACCTCACCCGGGAGGTGGCGGCACTGCGGATTTCCATCCGTGAGGTGGCAACGCGCGACTTCGTACGCTCTGAGCTGCGTAACCTTCTGGAGGAGCTCACAGCACTCCAAGACGCCGCCGCAAGAATGGGGCACCCCGGTGCTGAATCCTCCGATGGCGAGCTCCCAGACGCGGGAGATACGCTGAAGGAACGCCGCACCCGCAACCCAGCCACCAACAGCATCAAGGTCACTGCCCCAAAAACAAGCTCGTCCAAGTCGGCCAACCCCAACCGCTCACCCAAAACTTAAGGCCTGCACCCCATGAACGCCCCGTCTGAACCTGTCCTGCTCGCCGCGCTAGCCACTGTTATAGATCCCGAGCTGCGCCGCCCCATCACGGAAATGGGAATGGTTGAATCGGTTGAGGCTTTCGACGACGGGAGAGTTCATGCAGTCATCAGGCTGACAATCTCCGGTTGCCCTCTACGCGAGACCATCACACGGGACGTCACCAACGCCTTGATGAGGGTTGACGGCGTCACAGAGGTGAACGTGGAGCTGACAGTGATGACCCCTGAACAGCGCGCAGAGCTCAAAAGCCAGCTCAAGGGCGACTCCGTTGAGCGCGGAATTGTGTTCAACGATGAGGATTCACTCACCCGTGTTTATGCCGTAGCCAGCGGTAAGGGCGGGGTGGGCAAATCAAGCGTCACGGTCAACCTTGCCTGCGCCCTGGCTGCGAAAGGGTTGCGTGTTGGGATTGTGGACGCTGATATTTACGGTTTTTCAATTCCGGGACTAATGGGGATTACGCAGGCCCCAACCAAAGTTGATGAGATGATCCTGCCGCCCGTTGCCCATGACGTTAAGGTCATTTCCATTGGCATGTTTGTGGCCGGGAATCAGCCTGTTGCCTGGCGCGGCCCCATGCTGCATAGGGCGTTGGAGCAGTTTCTTAGCGATGTGTATTTTGGCGACTTGGATATTTTGCTTCTGGACTTGCCCCCGGGGACAGGAGACGTGGCAATTTCGGTTGCGCAATTGCTGCCCAAGGCAGAAATTATTGTCATCACAACCCCTCAGGCAGCCGCTGCGGACGTAGCAGAGCGGGCAGGTGCCATTGCCGTGCAGACAGGGCAGAAGGTGGCAGGGGTCATTGAAAACATGTCGTTTCTGACCCTGCCGGATGGTAGCACCATGGAGTTGTTTGGATCAGGCGGCGGGGAGATTCTCTCCAAGCGACTGAGCCAAACTGTTAACGCTCCTGTGGAGCTGTTGGGCCAGATACCGATCGACGTTGCGTTGCGTGAAGGCGGCGACATCGGGCTGCCTATTGTTCTTTCACACCCTGACTCCCCAGCTGCGGCGGGCCTCTTGGCCATTGCAGAAAAACTTGCTGTTCGCCCACGCGGGCTGGCCGGGCTAAAACTCGGCGTCACACCCCGCTAAGCAACGCTGGGAGTGGGCAGCTGGAAAACTTAGGTGGCTTCGACGTCGTACGGAGCCAGTTGACCTTCGGACAAGCGCTCAATCTGGGTGTCAGCGGGGCCCCCGCCGGAGACCGGCTTATCCTGCGCATTTTTACTATCCTGACCCATCATGGAGGCGATGGCCGCGCCGGGCGCCAGCTTCAGGGAGTTAATTTTGTCCATGTCCTCGTCATCGAGCAAAGCCTCACGAATGATGCGACGAGGATCGTACTGGCGAGGATCAAGTTTCTTCCAGTCAATATCATCGATATCAACCCCGGCTTCTTCCTTGATGGTTTCACGCGCGCCGGAGGCCATCTTGCGCACCTCGCGAATGAGGTTCTTCAGCTTTTCCACATATCCGGGAAGCCGCGAAGGGCCAATCACCAGGACTGCCACTATGACAATCAGGATCAGCTCAGGAGTATTGATACCAAACACGTTAGGAAGATTACCCTCTCAATACTCAAAGCAACGATTCCGGGCGGTAACGCGGCGAATATATTCAGTGTGTCAGATACACCCCGCCCACCATGTCAGGCACAGAGTCTAGCGCACCCCGGCAATACGCGGCAGCGACAGCAGGGATTTGCGCGAAGGGCGCGCATCCCGGCGGCGGTCCGGTGCCCTGTCCACCAACGATTCCCGCAGCATGGCCCGGCCCCTGTGAATGCGTGAGCGAACAGTGCCCAGTTTGACGTTCAAGGCATGAGCCACCTCGTCATAGGAGAGGCCTTCCATATCGCAAAGTACGACGGCGGCACGAAAGTCAGGCGGTAGCGCCGCCAACGCGGCAGCCACGTCAGTGTCCAGGTTGTTGAATTCAAAGGTGCGCTCCGGGCCCGGGTCATTTCCGGGCAAGCGTGCTGCTGCGTCTTCGGAAAGCACATCAAATCTAATCCGTTGCTTGCGCCGTGCCTGATCCAGAAACAAGTTGGTGGTGATGCGGTGCAGCCAGCCGTCAAGCGTGCCGGGCTTGAAATTTGCCAAAGATTTGAATACGCGTACAAAGACCTCCTGAGTGAGGTCCTCGGCGTCGAACTTGTTCCCGGTCAGGCGGTACGCCAGCCGAAAGACTTTCGCTGAATGGTTTGTGACCACTTCTTCCCACGATGGCCTCACCCACTCAGGAGAAACTGTGGCTGGTTCTTGGACTGCTTCGCCACGACGAATCACGGGGGTACCGGCTGAGCTCATCGCTGCACCTCGCTTCAGTGACTTCTACTTCTGATCCGAACATGGAATTTCCGGAACGGGACGTTTCCCTTTAGTGAACTTAGTGTGTCAAACGAAGCTGACATTTTGCTGAACGGCAGCGGCCAATGCGTCGGGTGTGCAGGCAGTAGGCTAGAGCTAGTCACCGCAACAGTTTAGGAAAAACGATCCATGAGCGCCGATAAATCCACCAGCTGGTCCTACACAGAGGGCCTCCCCGTGGAAGACGTTGTCCTGCGACGGGCCCGCGAGCGCTCACACGAGCTGGGTTTGTTCGCCGTGAGCCCCGGCGTAGCAGCGGCATTGACCGTATTAGCTGCGACCTCGAAGGCGCAAACCGCAGTAGAAGTCGGCACCGGTGCGGGTGTCTCTGGTGTGGCATTGCTGCGAGGCTTGGGCCCACGTGCGGTCCTGACAACCATTGACCCGGACGTGGACCATTTGAAGGCAGCGCGCGAAGCCTTCACCGAGTCCGGCTCCGCGGCAAACCGAACACGCACCATTTCCGGTCGCGGTCAGGACGTTCTGCCGCGCCTGACTGATGCAGCTTACGATCTGGTGTTCATTGACGCCGATAAACCAAGTTTTCCGGATTACGTTGACCAGGCCATCAGGCTGTTGAAAACTGGTGGGCTCCTGATCATCAACGATGCACTGGATAAGGACCGGGTCTCAGATCCTGCCATCCGCGAGAGCAGCACCGTGGTGTTGCGCAGAGTTGGCAAGCTCATCCGAGAACACGATTCCCTCATCAGCGCCATGCTACCTACCGGTGACGGGCTGTTACTGGCTGTCAAGCGCTAACTAGTAGATACTAAAAAAGAATCGGTATTGATAAAAGAATCGGCGGGCAGCTTAAGCTGCACCGCCGATTCTTTTATTAAATTTTTTTGATATGAAGCCTCTGCTTTGAGGCTTCGATGACGCACGAGCCTGAAGCTTAGAGTTATTCGGTTGCCCCTACCAGGCACTCCTTGAGGCTGAGCGCTTCATCGGCGTTCATCTCAACTACAAGCCGTCCGCCGCCTTCCAAGGGTAACCGCAGAATCAAGCTTCGACCTTCTTTAGTCACTTCCATTGGACCGTCACCGGTTCTAGGTTTCATGGCCGCCATCAGGAGTTCCCCTTTTCGTAGTGCATACCCGCCCCACCCGGGTTTTACCCAGTAAGGCGTTTCTGTTGTATTGCTCACAAGCCATTATTCCGTACTTCCACTCCCGGGTGCTAATCGTGGCCTTCGCAAGGCAAAACTTGGTGGTGATGTGTCAGGGCGGCCATCCTACTCCGGTGCTGATAGCGGAGAACTGCCACAACCAAATGACCCACACGATCTGCAACACTGTGAACATCACTAAGACGCTCCAGCGGTATGCCCTAGAAGTTGAAATGAATCCGGCAGCCAGAGCCAACGGGAACAATGGGAGCAGCAACCTGAAGGTGCTTGACTGCGGATGCAGCACTCCTAGCAAGTACAGCAGGTACATCACGGACCAGGTCCGCAGTTCAAAGCCGATCCTCCGCACAGCCTTGGAGTTGAGGTAGAGGGCAGCCAGAGCCACAAAAAGGATCGGCAAAATAGGTCCCCAAAATCCGCCAACCAGCTCCACACCCGTGTTGAACCACGGCTTGAACAAAACAAGTTTTGTGCCGCGCCACGCAGTTTCGGTATCGGTATAGGCACTGCGTTCCCCCGTCACCCACCACGCAATCAGCATCCAAGCGAACGCCGACACCAAGCTGACAACCAACAGGACAGCACCCGCGGCCATCTCACGCGCAGGAAAGGGTTCCCTTTTTCTGTGCCACCAGCGCCATAGAAGGTGAAAAAGAACGACGGCGGCAAATGGCGCCCCTGCCGGTCGTGAAAGGCACAGCAGCAGCACCGTGGGCGCGGCCGCCCAATAGTTGTTCTTGATGAGCAAGTGCATCGCTAAAGCCAGGAAGAAGAGCCCCAACGATTCCGCATACGGGACTTGAAGGATGGGCGAGACGGGAAAAGAGGCAACAAAGGCCACACCCCACAGCGCCGTCCCGGGAGCCGCGAAGTTCCGGAAAAGTTTGTAGATCATCAAGGCTGCTCCGAGACCGGCGACGGTGGCCACAGTGGCACCTGCTAGCGGCCAGCTAAGTCCTGAAACGGCATTGAGACCACGAGCCAGCAGAGGAAACAGCGGATAAAAGGCCCATTGGTTGGGGCTTGCTGTGCCATCGGCACTGCGCGGAATACTGGTTGGGTAACCGCCGTTGAAAATCCTCTCGTACCAACCCGCATCCCACCTGTTGATAAACGTCAAGTAATCCGGCTGCCGCCCACCCCACGGCGACTGCTCTGCATGCCATGCCGCGCCAACAAGGATCGCGTAGCTCACAATCCGGGCAGCAATATAGATCAGCGAGACTTTCACCCACCACGGAGCGCTCCGTAACGGTGAAAATATTATGTACAACCAGCCGTAGATAGCATCATTGACAGAAGGCAACGCTGGCTGGTGCTGCGTTGCCGCGGCCTTCTCGTTCTCGCTAGGTGCCGCAGTCATAGCTGGCTTATCCAAGCCCCAACGTCTGAGTTTTTCCAGCCAGCCAGCAACCGGCCTGGTGGTCGTTGACCACACCAATCGCCTGCATGGTGGCGTATGCGGTGGTGGGACCCACAAAGGAAAAACCATATCCTTTCAATGCCTTCGCCAGCTGTTTGGACTCAGCTGTTTGCCCAGGAACAGCTTCCTCGGGCCCACGGGCCACCACCGGTGCATGCTCGGCAATAATTGTTGCCAACGTGATTCCGGCAGGTAGTCTAAGCAGCGCCCTTGCATTGCCTATGGTGGCGTTGATCTTCAGGCGGTTACGCACAATGGCAGCGTCTAGCATCAGCCGTTCAACGTCCTCATGACCAAACTGCGCCACAATAATCGGGTCAAAGTTGCAGAACGCTCGTCTGAAAGCCTCACGTTTCCGCAGAATAGTGATCCAACTCAGCCCGGACTGGAAAGCCTCGAGACTCAGCCGCTCGTACAGCTCGTTTTCTCCTTCAACGGCTCTGCCCCACTCGGCATCATGATATCGCTGATATTGCTCATCATTTTCGATCCCCGTCCAGGCGCAGCGCCTTGTCCCGTCACCGCTCACGGCTGGCCGCGCCCGTATCAGGAGCCTCCGTATCAGGAGCCTCCGCTTCAGGAGCGCCCGCTTCAAGTTCGGCAATGCGCAGGTCCTTGGCCGCCAGCTCGTCGCGCAGGTGATCCAGGACCTCGTCTACTTGGTCCATACGGTACCCGCGCAACCCCAAGGAGAATCGCAGTCTGTCTACATCAGCCGACACAGGGGCTTTGGGCAGCAGCACGGGTGGCAGATTCGCTACAGGTTGTGCCATGGCGTCCTGATAGATGTCCGCCGTGGCGCCAGGTTTGTTTAGCCCCACCACATAAAAGGCGGCTGCAGCTATCACTACTACAGCAAGAAAGATCAGGAAATAGCTCACGAGACCATCGTGCCAGATTGGTAGAAGAAAAAAACCGTATTGCATCCAGCCACAGGTGCATTAGCCTTCACGGGCGGCAACTCTTGCCCCGGCTTTTCCTGCCATCACCAATTCCACGGCTTCCTCGGCGGTATCCACAAGAGAGATGATGTCCAGATCTTTGGCCGAGACAAGGCCCTGCTCCACCATGACGTTCTTGATCCAATCCAGCAGCGGCCCCCAGAAGACGCTATCAACTAAAATAATGGGGAACTGGCTGACTTTACTTGTCTGCACAAGAACCATGGCTTCAAACAGCTCATCCAGTGTGCCAAGACCGCCAGGGAGAACCACAAAGCCTTGGGCGTATTTCACAAACATGGTTTTGCGGGCAAAGAAGTAGCGGAAATCCACTCCCAGGCCCACCCATTCGTTCATGCCTTCTTCAAAGGGGAGTTCAATGCCTAACCCGATCGAGAGTCCACCAGCTTCGCAGGCACCACGGTTGGCAGCTTCCATGGAGCCGGGTCCGCCACCTGTAATGACGGCTACGCCGGCTTCCACCAACAGCCGGCCAACCTCAACCCCCGCCGCGTAATAGGGGGAATCGCGCTTGGTCCGCGCTGAACCAAACACACTGATCGCGGGACCTATGTCAGCCAGCGCGTCAAAACCCTGCACAAATTCGCTTTGAATGCGCATTACCCGCCACGGGTCCGTGTGGGTGAAATCGCTGCTGGGAGGGGTTTCCAGGAGTCGGGCGTCAGCGGTTTCATGGCTGGCGCCGTTTTTGCGCCAGAAACCGAACCGCCGAAGTTCGGGACGGATGGGCCTGTTGGGTCCTGTAGCTGCGCTCATGCCACCAAGGGTACGTGAAAAGCTGCGGTGTCCTGACTCACATTGTCTCGTTACCGTTACGATCCGTAACAACATGGGCAAATCGTTTACCGGAGCTCAAGAAACTCGGTAGATTCAGTGCATGACAAATTCCGCACATGCTCCTGCGCTCGTGGAGCTTAAAGCTGTCAATAAGCATTACAGCGCCCTCCATGTGCTCAAAGATATTAATTTGCACGTTGCCAAGGGTGAAGTCCTGGTTGTCATTGGTCCATCCGGATCCGGCAAATCAACATTGTGCCGTGCCATCAATCGGCTGGAAACCATTGACTCCGGTTCCATCACCATTGAAGGCAAGGAACTCCCCAAGGAAGGCAAACAGCTTGCCAACCTGCGTGCCGACGTTGGCATGGTGTTCCAGTCCTTTAATTTATTTGCGCACAAAACAATTTTGGAAAACGTCACCCTTGGTCCGATCAAGGTCAAGGGCATGTCCAAGGCCGACGCCGAAAAGCTCGCCTTGTCACTGTTGGAGCGGGTAGGCGTGGGTCACCAGGCCGCAAAGTTGCCCGCTCAACTTTCAGGTGGGCAGCAACAGCGCGTGGCAATTGCCCGTGCGTTGGCGATGAAGCCAAAGGTCATGCTTTTTGATGAGCCCACCAGCGCCCTCGACCCCGAAATGATCAATGAGGTCCTGGATGTCATGGTCGAGTTGGCCAAGGAAGGGATGACAATGGTGGTTGTCACCCACGAGATGGGTTTTGCACGCAAAGCCGCTGACCGTGTCATCTTCATGGCTGATGGACAGATCGTTGAAGAAGCCACACCGAATGAATTCTTCACCAACCCGCAAACGGCAAGGGCCAAGGACTTCCTGTCCAAAATCCTCACCAACGGATAACTTGCAGCTTTTTGAAATTTTCCGGCTGTTTCAGCCGTTCACTACACCGGCCAATGGTGGCCGATTATGAAAGGAACCCCCTTGAAGAACTTTTTTAGTAGCAAAAGCCTCGGTTTCGCGGCTGTGCTGACAGCCGCAGCTCTGGCCATGACTGGCTGTGGCGGCGCGGACACCGCAGGCGGCGGAGACTCTGCCGGAGGAGGCGCCGGCGACGCGCCCGCCTTCGAAGTAGCCAAAGATGTGGCGCTGACTGGCAGCCCCACCTTCGACAAAATCAAGGCAGATGGAACCATTCGTATCGGCGTTAAGCCCGATCAGCCAGGATTGGGCTTCCTCGACGCAGCCACGGGCAAGTACAGCGGCTTTGACATCGAAATCGCCACATGGATGGCTGCCTCGCTAGGTGTCGCGGCGGATAAAATTGAGTTTAAGTCAATCCCTTCCGCAACCCGTGAAACAGCGTTGGCCAAAGGTGACGTAGACCTTTATGTTGGCACCTACTCCATCACTGACAAGCGCAAGAAGCTCGTTGACTTTGCGGGACCGTATTTCATCACGGGTCAGGGCCTGCTGGTCGCCAAGAAGAACGAAGACATCAAGAGTGAGAAGGACTTGGCCGGGAAGAAGGTTTGCTCCGCTACCGGTTCAACCCCCATTCAGAACATCCGGGAGAACTTCCCGGAGGCCACCCCGGTGGAATTTGATTTGTACTCCAAGTGTGTTGAGGCGCTGAAGAACGGCGACGTGGACGCAGTCACCACCGACCAGGCCATCTTGCTCGGCTTTGCATCGCAGGAGCCTGAACTCCTGAAGGTTGTTGGCGAACCGTTCACCACGGAGAACTACGGCGTTGGTTTGCCTTTGGGTGACACAACTTTGCGCACACACTTAAACACCACCCTCACTGACGGCAACGCGACGTGGACAAAGATCTTTGATTCCACGCTTGGCAAGTCCGGCACCAAGGTTCAGCAGCCCAAGGTTGACCAGTACTAAATAGTCCCCTAATCGGTGGTGCTGTGGCCATGGCCACGGCACCACCGATTTTCCGCTAGCCAATTCACTGAAAGCGACGCTGCACTGTGAATGTACTCATTGATAACAGTGACTTGTTTCTCACTGGTTTCAAGAACACGGGGATTCTGTTTGTCATCTCTGCGTTCTTTGCCTTGATTTTGGGCACCATTGTGGCCGGTATGCGAGTCTCCCCGGCACCGGCTATGCGTGCCGCCGGGACGCTTTACGTCAACGCTGTCCGCAACACGCCACTTACACTGATCCTGGCGTTCTTCGCCCTCGGCTACCCTAAATTAGGACTGCCCTCCATCGATTTCATGACGGCCGCCATCGTTGGGCTCTCGCTCTACACCGCAACCTATGTTTGCGAAGCGATCCGGTCCGGCATCAACACCGTATCCGTAGGTCAGTCCGAGGCCGCTCGCGCCATTGGCCTACCGTTCATGCAAACGTTGACGTTGATAGTGCTCCCGCAGGCTTTCCGCTCAGTGGTTCCGCCGCTCTTTAGTGTTTTTATCGCCCTGTTGAAAAACACAACGGTTGCGGCCGGTTTCTCCGTCTTCGAGTCCGGCGCTATTCGCGCGTACCTTAGTGAACGTGGAGAGCCCCTGCTGCCTGGTCTGCTATGGGTTGCTTTGATCTTTGTGGTGATGGTCCTTGGCGTCTTGACTCCGCTGCAAAGCTACCTCGAAAAGAAGTGGAGGGTTGCGCGATGAGTTCAGTTCTTTTTGACGTTCCCGGCCCCAAAGCCCGCACACGTTACGCCTTCATGAACGTCTTCACATTAATCGTGGTGGTGGGCATTGTCGCGTTCATACTCTTCCGCTTTTATGAAAGCGGGCAGTTCACGGCCAAGAAGTGGGAAATCTTTACGTTCCCGCTCGTTCAGGAGAATTTCCTTAAGGCCATCGGCGCAACGCTGAGTGCTTTCGGTGTTGCCGCCGTCGGCAGCCTCATCTTGGGAATCGTGCTCGCCTTTGGCCGACTGGCTGACTCTAAATGGGTCAGTCGGCCCTGCTACTGGTTCACGGAGCTTTTCCGTGCTGTTCCGCTACTGATTCTCATGATGATCATGTACTACGGCCTGTCCTCTGCCGGAATCAAGGGCATTACACCGTTCATGGGTGTTGTGGTCGGTTTGATCCTGTACAACGGTTCTGTCTTGGCCGAAGTGTTCCGTGCAGGCATTGAATCGCTGCCCAAGGGCCAGCAAGAGGCCGGTTATGCCATTGGTTTGTCCAAGGGCCAGGTGATGCGCACTATCTTGCTGCCGCAGGCCGTCCGGGCCATGCTGCCTGTGATCATTTCCCAGCTGGTGGTCATCATGAAGGACACCGCCTTGGGATTCCTCATCCTGTACGAGGAGATCTTGTTCTACGCGAATTCCCTAGGATCCCAGATTCAGTATGGATCCCCCGTGGTTCCAGGTCTCATGGTCGCCGCTGTCACGTACGTGGGTATCTGTCTGATCCTCTCAGGTGTGGCCAAGCTGGTGGAATCCAAGATGTCTTCACGCGTGAAGGTTATCAAGGCCAAGGTTGGCGTAGCAGGCTAAAGCTGCCCAACTAAAGTGCCGGCGTCGTTCTTCAAAGAACGACGCCGGCACTTTACTTTCTGCTCTTACCTCACCCTTCGCTGGGGCTAAGCCAGCCAGCGCATCAGCGCGGCAAGGCACTCCCGGATGTCCGCGGCGTGCACGTGCTCATCATCGCTGTGGGCCAGCAAGGGATCCCCCGGGCCAAAGTTCACGGCTGGAATCCCCATCTCACTGAGCCGGGCAACGTCTGTCCAACCATATTTAGGCTTGGGAGTTTTACCCACGGCCGACACAAAGGTGGCGGCAGCTGGGGCATTCAGCCCTGGTCTGGCCCCTGCTGAAGAGTCTGTGCAGAGCAGGTCGAAGCCCTCCATCAGCTGGCGAATGTGCGCCTCGGCTTGCGCCGGGGTCTTATCAGGGGCAAAACGGTAGTTTATTTCCACAACGCATTCATCCGGGATCACATTGCCGGCCGTTCCTCCGCGGATCTTCACGGCGTTGAGGGACTCCCGGTAATCAAGAGAATCCACCGTGACCGTGGCAGGACTGTAGCTCGCCAGCCGTTCCAGAATGGGTGCTGCACCATGAATGGCGTTCTCCCCCATCCAAGCCCGGGCCGAGTGTGCCGCCAGCCCCCGGGTAACGGCCTCGAACCGGATAGTGCCGTTACAGCCACCTTCAACGGTGCCGTTTGTCGGTTCAAGTAGGATGCCAAAATCGGCATCGAGCAGCTCACGGTTTTCACGTACCAAGCGGCCCAAGCCACTTTTGCTGGCAGCAACTTCTTCGTGATCGTAAAAGATAAACGTCAGGTCCTTGCTCGGCTCAAGCAGTGCTGCTGCCAGAGCCAGCTGCACCGCCACACCACCTTTCATATCGGTTGCTCCCCGGCCGTACAGCACCTCACCTTCCCAGGAACTGGGAACTGTGCCACGCGCTCCGGCTACGCTCGGCAACGGCACAGTATCTAGGTGGCCGGCCAGAATGACTCTCTCACTACGGCCCAGTGAGGTCCTAGCCACCACCGCATCTCCATTGCGAGTTACTGACAGATGCCCCAATGGCACCAATGCCGCCTCGACTGCGTCCGCGAGCGTGCGCTCATTGCCGGACACACTCTGGATATCCATCAAAGCGGCTGCCAGGGCGGCGACGTCCCCGCCTAAATCCAGTCCGGCGTCGCGCTCCACAGCGCCGTGTTCATCAGCCACAGCATTACTATTTCCTGCTCGGTTTCCAGAGTTGCTCATGGGTTGAGTTTAGCGGGGTGGACCCGGCCAAAAAAGTTTTTTACTTTCATTCCAATCCGTTCCAACCTTTGCTCCGAAGTACCTTTTGTAAGCCCACCGAAGCAGAGCATCGCGGCAACGGAATTGGGAAACAAACCGGAATCCTTCCGCTTCACACTATGGAGAATCATCATGAACACCACCTTTAAGCTTGGAAATCGTAAGAGCATGAGCCTTGGCCTTGGCCTCCTGGCCATCACCGCACTGGGCATCACCTCTTGCAGCGGCGGAACAACAACTGCCAGCCCCAGCGAATCAATGGATGCTCCGGCAGCAACCAGCGAAGCACCCATGTCAACCATGGATGCAATGGACACCGAACTGGTTGGCGCAGGTTGCGCAGCATACGCTGCGGCAGTTCCCGAGGGTGCAGGTTCAGTTGCCGGCATGGCCGCCGATCCTGTAACAACAGCAGCTTCCAACAACCCCTTGCTGAAGACGCTGACAGCAGCTGTTTCAGGAGAACTCAATAAGGACGTCAACTTGGTTGACACCCTGAACTCCGGCGAATTCACAGTCTTCGCCCCCGTTGATGACGCCTTCGCAAAGATCCCGGCAGAGACCATCGACGGCTTGAAGACAGATTCAGCCGCGCTGACCTCCATCCTTACTTACCACGTAGTCCCCGGCCAGATCGCCCCGAGTGATATTGACGGAGAGCACGAAACAGCTGAGGGCAGCACTCTGAAGGTCACCGGCAGTGGCGACAACATCATGGTCAACGACTCCAAGGTCATCTGCGGTGGCGTAAAGACAGCCAACGCCACGGTTTACCTGATCGACACCGTCCTGATGCCGCCGGCCAAGAAGTAGCAGTATCGGAACAAATCGCAACACGCTTTGAAGGAACCGGGTTCGTGGACACAGACCGTGACAAAGTAGACACCATGCGTTTACCTTGGTTACGGTCTGTGGATACCTTGGCACCGCCAAGCCACGAAGACCTGATCCGCCTCGTCGCCCTTGGCGACGAGGCGGCTTTCGAAACACTCTACGATGCTGTTTCACCCCGTGTTTTTGGTCTTGTTCGTAAAGTCCTACGAGACCAGGCACAGAGTCAGGAAGTTACCCAAGAAGTTTTTTTGGATATTTGGACTCAGGCAGCAAGGTTTGATGCCGACAAAGGCAAAGCGATGTCATGGATTCTCGTCATCGCTCACCGAAAGGCCGTTGACAAAGTCAGGGCTAGTCAAGCCAGTAGCGATAGGGACCTTCGCGAAGGCATCAAGGAATACCAGGAAAGTTACGACGATGTCGCTGACACAGTCGAAACGAAAATGGAAGCCGCCCGTGTGCAGAAAGCACTAGCAACCCTGACAAAAGCGCAGCAGGAATCTATCAGCTTGGCGTACTACGGTGGGTATACCCACCAAGAAGTGGCTAAGCTGCTGGATGTGCCAGTTGGCACAGTTAAAACCAGAATTCGTGACGGAATGATAAAACTCAGGGACACGTTAGGAGTGCCGTGATGGAAAATCAATTACATTTGCTCACCAGCTCCTACGCCCTTAATGCCTTGGAACCGGAAGAGCGCAAAGAGTTTGAACGCTACGCCCTCAGCAACCCAGAAACATCTGCAGAGGTTAGGAGTCTGAGCGAGACTGCGGCTTTGCTTGCTTTCAACACAGCCGAAGAAGCACCGCCTGCTGCTTTGAAGATAAACCTGATGGCCGCTATTCGAAACACCCCTCAAGTACCCGCCACATCCGTTGTTCGTGATATTTCCTCGGCCACTGGCGTTGGCTCACGTAACAGAGCCGCGGGCCATCGCCCTACTGGCGAGCAAAACAGGGCACAAAACAAGCGGTGGGTTCCAGCACTCAGCGCGGCAGCAGCGCTTGCCGTATTTGCCGGTGTTGGTGTTGGCGGATGGGCTGTAGGCCAAAATTCCAACCAACAAGAATTAGCCCAGGAACTCCTTACTCTCCAGCAACAGCAAGCGGCTTCCGCTGCTCAACAAGAAGCCATGCTGAGTATTGTTAGCTCCCCGGATGCGAAAATCGCCAGGACTGCCCTCGGAGATAGCGGGTCCGTGACAGTGGCCTCGTCCAGTAAAGCTGACAAAGCAGCCGTGATGGTTCAGGGGGTACCTGCATTGCCAGCAGATAAAACCTATGAACTATGGTTCATTTCAGCTGCTGGTGCAGTACCTGCAGGACTGATGACTAGCGATGATCCGGCGGTGCCTGGCATGCAGGTCTTGAACGGATCTCTGGCCGGAGCCACCCACGTGGGCATCACTGTAGAACCTGCTGGTGGATCTCCGGCTCCCACTACCACCCCAATTTTGGTCCAAGCCATCTAGGCCGGGTAGCTGCGTTCACCACTGTTTTAGGAAAAGAAAAGCCCATTGGAGCAATCCAATGGGCTTTTCGTTCCGAAGTACCCATAAGTACTTCTACCGGCTAAACCGGCGGTAGACAATCAAGCGTTCTAAGGAGCCCGACATGGGCAAAAGAAGCATGTCGTTGAATCAATCTTCCGCACAGTCACTTCTCCACGGAGGACTTGCGGGTGTTATTTCCGCAGGTATTTTGTTCGGTGTGGCTCAGCTGTTGGCGGCGTTTTTCTCGCCAGTCTCGGCACCCCTGACATCTTTGGGTTCCACCTTTATTGATTTCACCCCAGGTTGGCTGAAAGATTTTGCTATTGCCACTTTTGGCACTAATGATAAATTGGTGTTGCTAATCTCAATGGGCATTGTTGCAGCGCTGCTAGCTGCCGCTGCCGGTGTGGTGGCCCGGAAGAACCTGCGGGTTGGCTACATCATGGTTCTGGTGTTCGCCGTTGTTTTGGGCCTGAGCGTCATCACGCGTTCCGGCGCCGGCGTCCTTGACCTCTTCCCCCTCTTGGTCGGAACCACGGCCGGTATACTTTCGCTCCGTTTTCTAACACCCACAGCTACCACCACAGCCCAGGTCGAAGTGGATAAACCGACGGTCCACACCCCAAGTCGCCGATCATTTTTTCTAAAGTCTGGTGCGCTTGCGGCAGTAGCCCTCGTGGCGGGCTTTGGCGGCACAGTTCTTGGTAATGCCCGTAATAAGGCCAGAACGATCCGGGAAGCGCTTAAACTCCCGGCTCCCAAGACCAAAGCGGCAGCATTGCCTGACGGTGTTCAGGCCCCCGTGGAGGGTATCAGCTCGTTTGTGACGCCAAACGCTGATTTCTACCGGATCGATACAGCCTTGGTGGTGCCAGAACTTGACCCCTCAACGTGGGCACTTCGAGTCCATGGGATGGTCGAGGAGGAATTCACCATTGGGTTTGATGAACTGTTGGCCTCTGAGCTTGTTGAAAGCTGGACCACGTTGACGTGCGTTTCCAATGTGGTGGGTGGCAATCTTGTCGGAAATGCTAAATGGCTGGGCTACCCGTTGCGTGAAGTTCTGGCACGGGCCAAGCCAAAGGCTGGTGCTGACATGGTGCTCTCTACCAGCAGTGACGGCTTCAGCGCCTCTACTCCCCTGCCAGTGCTGCAGGACGACCGTAACGCCATACTTGCTGTGGGCATGAATGATGAACCGCTTCCCTTGGAGCATGGTTTCCCCGTTCGTATGGTTGTCCCTGGCCTTTACGGCTATGTTTCAGCCACGAAATGGGTGGTTGACCTTGAAGTGACAACGTTCGCGGAAAAGGAAGGTTACTGGACCTCACGCGGCTGGACCTCGCACGGACCCATCAAAACTTCATCGCGTGTAGAAGTGCCACGCGCACTAAGCAGGGTCGAGGCTGGCAAGGTTGTCATTGGTGGTAGCGCTTGGGCCCAAACCAAGGGCATCTCCAAAGTTGAGGTCCAACTCGACGGTGGAGATTGGCAGCTAGCGGAATTGGCTAGCGAAGCATCTGTAGATACCTGGCGCCAATGGTCATTTATTTGGGATGGGGCACAATCAGGTACCCACAAGGTCACCGTGCGCGCCTACGACACCGACAATGTCCTCCAAATTGAAGACAAGGCTCCGCCTGCACCGAACGGTTCCAGTGGCTGGCATTCAATGACTTTCACGGTTATCTAGCCCTGGGTCTACTGGCTGTAAACTACAACCATGACTGACACAACTGCGAATAACCGCACCGCTAATGGCTTTGGGATCGCCACCATTGCCAACTCAGGCGATGTTTTGGATGTTTGGTTTCCCGCGCCCAAACTAGGTGTCGGCGCAGACTCCTTGGGCAACGTCCCCGAAGCTAGCCCGGAGCTGACTGCATTGGCTGCGTCAGGGACGGACACCGACCGCGACGTGCACCAAAATGTTCTCTTTGCCCAAATTAATCTCGACGCCGAACCGGCAGATGCAGTTGACGCCTATCTTCGACTGCATCTGCTCTCCCACAGACTGGTGGCGCCGAACAGCATTAACCTTGAAGGAATCTTCGGCAAACTCAGCAATGTTGTCTGGACCAATTTTGGTCCAGCCCCGGTGCCCAACTTTGAGCTCACCCGCGCCAAGCTTCGCCTGCGGGGAGCGGTGACGGTTTATTCCGTGGACAAGTTCCCTCGAATGCTTGATTACGTGATCCCCACGGGTGTCCGGGTTGGCGATGCAGATAGGGTCCGCCTTGGAGCTCATCTGGCGGAGGGCACAACAGTTATGCATGAAGGTTTTGTAAACTTCAATGCCGGCACACTAGGTATCTCTATGGTTGAAGGCCGCATTTCTGCCGGGGTGGTTGTTGGCAACGGTACCGATGTTGGCGGCGGCGCCTCAATCATGGGCACCCTGTCCGGCGGCGGCAGGCAGCGAATTGTCCTTGGTGAGCGGGTCCTGCTTGGCGCCAACTCCGGTGTAGGCATCAGCATTGGCGATGATTGCGTGGTGGAGGCTGGCCTCTACGTCACAGCCGGCACCCGGGTTCGTCTCGCCGGAGCCAAGAACGCAGATGGCGAAGACACAACTGTGATTGTTAAAGCCAGTGAGCTTTCAGGTGTGCCCAACCTGCTCTTCCGGCGCAACTCCACCTCGGGTGGTGTCGAGGTGCTACCGCGCAACGGTTCCGCTATTGAACTCAACGACAGTCTGCATGCCAACTAATCCACTAAACACCCCTCACATGCCCCTGGCTCCACTCTGTGGCGGCAGAATTTTTGGCGGTAAAGAATGAGGAGTCGGGCCGCTTTTGGTTGGCTCACCGTTTTGGGCCTCACTTCCGGTCTGCTCATTGGCAGTGGAATTTGGCTAGCCAACACGTTCAGCGGTGCCTTAGCCCCCGGCCTGTCGCTGGGATGCCAGGCCACAGTCGGTGAAAACAGCTACAGCCTGGCGCTGGACCAAACCGAAAATGCGGCCTTGATCTCCAACCTGGCGGTGCAAAGGGGCATGCCTGCGCGTGCAGCATCCATTGCTTTGGCCACCACCATGCAGGAGTCAAAACTGCGCAATATTCCCTACGGTGATCTGGACTCAGTGGGATTGTTCCAACAACGTCCATCTCAGGATTGGGGCAGCGTGGAGCAAATCATGGATCCTGTTTATTCCGCCAATGCTTTTTACGATGTCCTGGCACAAGTACCCAACTACGTGGATCTGCCTATCAACGATGCAGCTCAAATTGTGCAGCGCTCTGGTTTCCCTCACGCATACGCCCAGCATGAATCCCTTTCACGCGCTTTCGCCTCCGCATTGACAGGGCAAATGCCGCAGGGGCTTAACTGCACGTTGCCGCCGGCCACCTCCGGCAGTGCGCCGGAAACCGTGGGTGCGGCTGCGCAAGCGGCGTTGGGCCCGTTGGCCACTATTACTTACACCACAGGAACCTCAGAGACAGTGCCCGCCAAGCCGGGAACAACGGCACAAGGTTCACAGCTGGAGTTTAGTGTCCCCGATGCCTATGGCTGGATGATGGCTCATTGGGCACTGGCCAACGCCAACCAGCTGGGTATTATCGAAGTCAGTTATGCAGATCACACATGGAATCGTGATGCCAACGCCGAGGGCCGCAACATGGGCTGGCAAGCCGGAAAGTCAACTGTTCAAGGACAGCTGAGAATCATCTTGGCCGCTGTTCCAAGCGCATGATGCAGCTTGTTGCCAAGCGCCTTCACACAAGCATCTCCACCACCGGCTGAACGTAACTGACAAACACTTCTTGGTCATCAAGTAAATTAGAGCTCATGATCAAACGGTTGGGCTCAATGAACCAGGCGCGCGGTTCAGAAAGCGGAATTTCAACAATAGCTAAGGTGAAATCCCTGGCACTTCGGCCCAGTTCCATTTCACGGTTGTGAACCAAATCGGCAAGAATCTTGTGCCCGCCGTGTGTTTCACGCGCAGTTGCCATCAATGAATATTGTTTTGACTGCTCGCGGGACCAGTTCAATGCGGCCCCGTAGTGTGCATGAGCCACTCGTTGGAGGGCGGGCATTCCAGCCAGTTCAGGAAAATCCGGAGGGGAGAAATTCTCTTGTTTCTCGGCGAAATTGTGCAAGATTGTTCTCCACCAAAATTCCCACTGGTCACGTAATGCCTCTGAGCCGCCCACATCCGCTGTGAGCATGCTGTGGTCCGCGGCTTTCACAGGAGGCACCACGTGGGACAAAGCAGGAGTTCCTGCACCTACCAGTCCGGCCGCATCGCGCAGGTAAAGTGCCATCAGCATTGGCGGGCATGTATCCATGGTAATCCGCCAGCCTGGACCTCCGGTGTGGTGCATAGTTCCCGCCTCCAGCCAGCCGCAGAACAGGCGCGGCGATCCTACGCACCAGCTTACTCTGAACACGTCGACTCGGCATCGCCCACCTAGACGCTCGCTCACTTTATGCTCACTTTTGGCCAACGCTCGCTCACCTAGGTGAGCGAGCGTTGGCCAAAAGTGAGCATAAAGTGAGCGAGCGTCGGTTTGGTGGGTTACGCCAGCAAAGTGTGTAAGTGGCGTCGCAAAGTTGCCCTGCCTTGTTCCGGGGCTGTCCAGGCCGGCTGCAGAACCATGCGCAGGCTCAAACCATCCAAGAGACCAATCAATCGCTCCGCCTCATTGACAGGCACCAGGGATTGGGCGGCTAGTGGGCTTTGAAACAACGCCAGCAGCACGCGGCCCACCACAGCGCCGGTTGCTCTGTAGTCGTCCCGTGCGGCATCAGCGAGGTTCGTATTGGTACGGGCGTCGAGCATGAACTCCATACGCACAACAGCGTCAGCGCGCCGTGACTCATCGAGGGGCAAAAGTTCTTCCAAAACCACTGCACACTTTTCAATCACACCGTCAGCGCTTGTGGGTAGCGGGTCTTGTTCCAGGGCTTCCAATTTTTCCAAGGCGCGTAAATGGATTCGCTCCGAATTCACGCTAAAAGCAAACACCATTAATTCGGCTTGGCTCTGAAAATAATGCCGCACTGATCCCAGTGCCAATTTTGCGCTCTGCGCCACGTTACGCAACGAGGCCTGTGTCAGCCCACGCTCAGCAATAACGTCAAATACGGCATCTGCAACAAGCTCACGGCGATCATCGGCATCCACAATTTTAGGCACACATCTTTTTTAGCACAGATGTTTCATGATTGCTCAATATCTGAGCGTAACATTCCTAATGCCCTGCTATACGGTCCTTCTTTTTATCCAAGTACAGCAGCACTAACAAAACTAACATGATGACAAGGGAGCCAATAAAGAACGGCAAGAACACGCTCTTGCCAACCAGCAATAACACTCCCAGCACCACAACAACAATGGGAAAAGCCATGGAAAAGGTGTGCAGCAGCAACTTCAACATTTTTTACTTCTCTAACTTTTTACAGGAATATGGGGCAGGACTTTTCATGAGAAAAGCGGCGGGAGACTTTCCAAGGGAAAGCCGCCCGCCGCCGCTGTACTTAACTCTTTAGCGCGAAGGGTACATGCGCTCCGGCTCACCCGTGTACAACTGGCGCGGGCGGCCGATTTTTGTTTGGGGATCCTTCATCATTTCGCGCCACTGGGCAATCCAGCCCGGCAGCCTGCCAATGGCGAATAAGACAGTGAACATCTTCTCAGGGAAGCCCATGGCCTTGTAGATCAGTCCCGTGTAGAAGTCCACGTTCGGGTAGAGCTTGCGGGAGATGAAGTACTCATCCGTCAGCGCAACCTCTTCCAAGCGCATGGCAATGTCCAGGAGTTCGTCGTTACCGCCGAGCTTCTCCAGAATTTCATGGGCCGTTGCCTTGACGATCTTGGCGCGGGGATCATAATTCTTGTAGACGCGGTGGCCGAAGCCCATAAGCTTGACCCCCTCTTCTTTGTTCTTGACCCGCTCAACAAATTTCTCAACAGGTTCTCCGCTTTCCTGAATCTGACGGAGCATGTTAAGCACGGCTTCATTGGCGCCACCATGCAGCGGGCCGAAGAGGGCGTTGATGCCTGCAGATACGGAGGCGAACATGTTGGTGTTCGCGCTGCCCACCAAGCGGACGGTGGAGGTGGAACAGTTCTGTTCATGATCCGCATGCAGGATCAACAGCAGGTCAAGAGCCTTGACCACTACCGGGTCCATCTCATACTGCTCCGTGGGAACACCGAAGCTCAAGCGCAGGTAGTTTTCCACCAGGTTCATGGAGTTGTCCGGGTACAGCATGGGCTGGCCGATGGACTTCTTGTGCGCGTAGGCGGCAATGACGGGCATCTTGGCCATGAGGCGGATGGTTGCCATCTCAACCTGCTCGTCATCAAAGGGGTCCAGTGAGTCCTGGTAGAACGTGGACAGCGCCGAGACAGCAGATGACAGAACCGGCATGGGGTGCGCGTCACGCGGGAAGCCGTTGAAGAAGCCTTTGAGGTCTTCATTGAGCATGGTGTGCCGACGGATGCGCTGATCGAAGGCGTCCAGCTCTGCTGCCGTGGGCAGGTTCCCGTAGATCAGCAGGAAGGAGACTTCCAGGAAGCTTGAGTGCTCTGCCAGTTCTTCGATGGGGTAGCCGCGGTAGCGCAGGATGCCCTTGTCACCGTCAATGAAAGTAATGGCGGAGGAGGTTGCTGCCGTGTTAACAAAGCCGGGGTCATAGGCAACAGAGCCGGTGGTTGCCAAAAGCTTGGAAACGTCAAAGCCGTTGTTGCCTTCTACTGCTTCGAGTCGCGGAAGTTCTAGTTCTCCGCCGTCGTAGCGCAGTGATGCGCTCGTGGAATCAGTCATGGAGTCCCCTTCATGAGGTAGCCTGCGAAAGGCCTTCGTTAGTTCAATGCTAATGTCCGTCCGCAGGCACCTGCTCACGTTGAGTCAATCCCCAAGAAAACCATGAAACTCAGTATATTAAGAGTCGGGTGGCGTAGACGGCTACCTACGAAACTACCGCTTAGTAGCCCTTCAACACTAATCCTGTGGCCGATTGTGCCGTACGGGCCATCAAAATGGGTCTATTTTGCGCTGAGACGGCTTGCGGCCGCCGCAATGCGTTCGTCAGTACCTGTCAGTGCCACCCGGATAAATCCGTTTCCTGCTTCACCGTAGAAGGTGCCCGGACCTGCCAGAATTCCTCGTTCAGCGAGCCGGCCAATGGTTCTCCAGGTGTCCTCGCCCGCTGTGCACCATAGATAAAGGCCAGCCTCTGAGTGGTGGATTGTGAGCCCAAACGTTTCCAAAGCCGAAACAAGCTGTTCACGACGCTTGCGATAAAGCGCTTTCTGGATCCTGACGTGGCTGTCATTGGCCAGCGCCACAGTCATAGCGTCCTGAACCGGACGCGGAACTATCATTCCTGCATGTTTGCGGCTGTTGACGAGATTGGCCACCAGTGCGCTATCCCCGGCAACAAATGCTGCCCGGTAACCGGCCATATTGGATTGTTTACTCAATGAGTAAATAGCAAGCAGGCCCTCATGTGAGCCGCCACTAACCCGCGGATCCAGCACGCAAGGCACTGCTTCGCCACCATTTTCAGGATCCCACGGTCCCCAGCCAAGCTCGCCATAGCATTCATCGGAAGCCACAACAGCTCCGATGGACCGGGCCTGCTCAACGAGCGTGCGAAGTTCTTGCACACCGCGGACAATTCCTGTGGGGTTGCCCGGAGAATTCACCCACACCAACCGCACCTTTGCGCGGGTCTCCGCGTCCAGCTCATCAAGGGAATCGGCGGCCACAGAGGTGGCACCGGCAAATACCGCCCCCATGTCATAGGTGGGGTAGGCAACTGTTGGCCGCATAATAACGTCATCCTCGCCCAGACCCAGCAGCAGCGGCAGCCACGCTACCAGCTCCTTGGAACCCACAGTTGGCATGACATTCACCGGATCAAGATCTGGGACGTTACGGCGCCGCGCAAACCAGTCAACAACAGCCTGACGCAAAGCCAGCGTGCCATGCGTTGTTGGATAACCCGGCGCATCCGCAGCAGCCCGCAGCGCATCCTGAATCAGATCTGGGGTGGGGTCCACGGGAGTGCCGATTGACAGGTTCACCACCCCGTCAGGATGCTTCGCCGCAGTAGCCAGATAGGGTGCCAACGCATCCCAGGGATAATCTGGCAGCTGCAGGCCCAACGGCCGCACAGGCTCATTGGGCTGGCTGGGCTCATTTGAGGGTGCGTTGGAGGTGCTCTGCGGGACCTTCGTCATCGGGTGCGGCTCAGTCCTGGTTCTGTGGCGGAAGTGCTGCAATCAGCGGGTGATCGGTGTGCGTATTTCCTACCTTCGCAGCACCGCCCGGGGAGCCCAGCACGTCAAAGAACTCGACATTTGCCTTGTAGTACTCGGCCCACTCGTCAGGGGTGTCATCCTCGTAGTAGATCGCTTCCACGGGACATACCGGTTCACAGGCACCACAGTCAACGCACTCGTCGGGGTGGATATAGAGCGAGCGTTCACCTTCGTAGATACAGTCAACGGGGCACTCCTCGACACATGCCTTGTCCTTGACATCCACGCACGGTTGCGCAATTACGTACGTCACGTACCCAACCTTCCTTACAAGTTTTCAACCGGCACAGATCGGACCGGTCTGTTCATTATCCATCACCACCGCCGTCGCTGCACATCCACGAGACTTAGGATGAAGTGGTGAACAGTGCAAATGAGAGACTCGCGCAGCTTCCCCTGGGCACCCGAATGGTTGTCCGCTACCGGATTGACGGCTCGCTCACCGACGCATTAGGCGATCTCAGCGACCGCGATGACCACGGCGTTACCATCACCACTCGTTCCGGGCCACTGAGAATAATGTTCGACGACGTCCAGCTCGCCAAGTCTGTGCCACCGCCACCGCCTCGGCGAGACAGGCGTGCATAAGCCAGACAGGCGTGCATAAGCCAGACAGGCGTGCATGGCTAAACCCTGCTGAACGGATGGCTGCAGGCCCGCTTCACGCCCTTTATGCACCACCCTTTTTGCACGGCCGCGCACTTTACCGCCTGGTTGTGCCGCCCCGTATCAGTATCCAGGTGAGCCAGGCGACCAGCGGTGTAACCACCGCTATGCCGTACAGCCAAACCGAGCCCTGGGTGTTGTTAAAGATCATGCCAAACGAACCCAACTGCAAAGACAGAAGTCCTGCTGTGGCGTAGGCAGCGCCTCCGCAACAGATGACTATCCACGAGCTTTTGCTCCATAGCCCCACGAACAGGCTCACTGCCGCGAGCAGAAGCAAAGCAAGGACGGCGCCGTAAGGAATGGCGCTGTGTGGCCCATCCGGGAACCAGGCGTGTCCGTGCAGTGAAGTCCCCAGTAACCCGGCACCCACTCCGGCACCAACCGCGGCTGAAATCACTGCCAGGCGTCGCGGCGCGGGGAATGAGAAACGTGAGGTGCCCTGCTGGGGGTTTTCCACCGGAGGGCCCTGCACGGGGTTCTGCTTGCCCGGAAAATTCACCGGCACGTTCATGCTTTTTCCTGCCCATAAATCAGCGCGGGATCCACAGCGACAAATTCTTCCACGGCGGCGATGTCTTTCCACACATTATCTGAGAGTGCATAGCGCTGCCGGTCCACGGTGATTTGGGTCCGGTGGGCCTTCATGGCCGCAGTTTTGGCGCAAAGATTGCCCGCAACTGCCAACCGCACAACACCATCCTCGTGCGGGCGCTCCGGCCGATCACTGACAATGGCATAGACATGAGGCACCACCCATCCCAAAGTACCGGCAGCTGTCCCGGCTGCGGCAGAAGCGCCAGCACCAACTGCGGGGCTGGGCACCGGAACGGCAGCAATCCGCAGTGCTGCCATGGTGAGCTGGTGTGCCCGGACATGGTCGGGATGACCGTAACCTCCGTCAGCGGCATAACTAATGACGCTCTGGGGCCGCAGAGCCCGGATGGCCGCTGCCAAGAGTTCCGCGGTCTCCTCAAAGGGTGCGCGGGAGAGGGACCCTGGCAAGACTGTGGTGGCCGCAGTGGCTCGGCCATCTTGGCCCCACGCCATGCCAGAGTCGCGGAAGGTCACCTCGCCTCCGGCTGGTGCCGTGAGTCCTTGCCCCAACCAGATATGCTCGCTAACACCCAACGCGGCCAGAGCAGCCGCCAACTCCTGCTCTCTTACGCTAGCCAACCCCGCACCTGGCAGGGGGGCATCCCTAAGGGGGTGTCCGGCGTCGTACATATCCTCGCTGAGGAACGCCGGCTTAACTTCCAGATGAGCCAACTCAGCCGGAATAACCTCCCCCAGCTCTCCTCGCGTGCACGTCACCAACACAACATTGACACCTTGGGCTGCCGCTGCGGCCATAGTTCCACCGGTGACAATGGTCTCGTCATCCGGGTGTGCATGGACAAAAAGTGCTGTGGTGTTTGGGGTCATACCGGGCAACAATGCGGGTGTTTCCATGGCACCAATCTACCCGCCGCGCGAGGGTCAGCTGCAACTGGCCTCCCGCAGGTACTCCCGTTACTGGGTAACGGAACTGGCCCCCGCAGCTGGGCAATAGTTTATTCAACAGCTAAGGCCGGCACCCCCGGAACTAATTCCATGAGTGTGCCGGCCTTGGCCATGCAAATTTCCTGTCAGCTTTACACTAGGAGCGAAGCGCCCGGAATAGCGTTGAGCAGGTCCTGCGTGTAGCGCTGCTTGGGGTTGTTGAAGACCTCGTCAGTGGAAGAAGCCTCCACCACACGGCCCGTCTGCATCACTGTGACATGGTCCGCGATCTGGCGCACTACCGCCAAGTCGTGGGTAATAAACAAGTAGGTCAGGCCCAGCTCTTCCTGCAGTTCGTTCAGCAGGTTAAGCACCTGAGCCTGGACCAGAACATCCAACGCCGAGACGGCCTCGTCGCAGATGATCACATCCGGATTCAGCGCCAGAGCCCGCGCAATGGCAATGCGCTGACGCTGTCCACCAGAGAGCTCGTTCGGGTATCGATTCATAGCCGAGGTCGGCATCGACACCTGTTCCAACAGCTCGCGAACTTTCTTCTCCCGCGACTTGGCATTACCAACTTTGTGGATCTTTAGCGGCTCTTCAATGGTCCGATAGATGTTGAACATCGGGTCCAATGAGCCATAAGGGTCCTGGAAGATGGGCTGCACACGCCGACGGAAGTTAAACAGGTCCTTGCCCTTGAGGCTATTGACCTCTACGCCTTCGAACAAGATCTTGCCCTCGGTGGGTGCCAGCAGGCTCAAAGCCATCTGCGCCACCGTTGACTTTCCCGAGCCCGACTCCCCCACGATCGCCATGGTGGTGCCGCGCTTAACGCTCAATGAAACGTTGTCGACGGCCTTGAAGTCAGTTGACTTACCCAGGGCCCCACGGAGCTTAAAGACCTTTGTGAGGTTTTTAATCTCCAGGAACGAATCTCCTGACGTGTCAGCCTGGATCGGCTCCGCCTTTTTCAAGGACGACGTCACGTGCCCGGCGGGTTCAACCGGGGTGCCGAGATCCTCTGCGGCCGCTGCCAGTGCGTCCTTTGCCTTCTGCGACTGCAGTCGCCGTGACGCCAATGACGGCGCGGAGTTAACCAGACGCTGCGTGTACGGGTGCTGCGGGTTGCGAAGGATTTCCAATGCGGGACCCGATTCAACCACCTGCCCCTTGTACATGACCACAAGCTTTTCTGCACGCTCCGCGGCAAGACCGAGATCGTGTGTAATAAGTAGCACGGCCGTGCCCAACTCACTTGTCATCCGGTCCAGGTGGTCCAGAATCTGCCGCTGCACCGTAACATCCAAGGCGGATGTAGGCTCATCGGCAATGAGCAGTCGCGGACGGCACGCCAGGCCAATGGCGATCAAGGCCCGCTGACGCATACCGCCGGAAAACTCGTGCGGGTACTGCTTTGCTCGAGCTTCGGCGTCAGGCAATCCGGCCTCGGTGAGCACCTCTGCTACCCGTGCCTTGGAATCGGCCCCAGCCAAACCATTGGCTTGCAGTGTTTCCTTAACCTGAAAACCAATTTTCCACACTGGGTTCAGGTTGGACATGGGATCCTGAGGCACCATACCAATGGAGCTTCCGCGGAGTTCAACGATCCGCTTCGAGCTGGCTTTGGTGATGTCCTCACCATCAAAGATGATTTGACCGCCACTCACCCGGCCATTGCTGGGCAGCAAACCAATCGCTGCCAGCGCCGTAGTCGATTTACCGGAGCCTGACTCGCCCACAATGGCCACAGTCTCACCGGGCATGATCGTCAGATCTGCCTTGCGTACCGCATGTACGGGACCATTGGCAGTTTCAAAAGTGATGGCCAGATCCTTGATTTCAAGCAAGGGGACATCGGTTTCTTTGGCGGAACGTTTCACGTTCATGCCCTCGTCATTGGCTGACATATGCTCACCGCTTCCTTGCTTTAGGATCAAGTGCATCACGCAAGGCATCGCCGAGCATGATGAAGCTCAAAACCGTGATCGAGAGTGCAACAGCTGGCCAGAGCAGTACTCCGGGGTTGTTGCGCACCTGGGGCTGCGCCGAAGCAATATCATTGCCCCACGACATGGTGGATGGCGGCAGACCCAAACTAAGGAACGACAGTGTTGCCTCGGCCACGATGAACGTGCCCAAGGAAATACTGGCAACCACAATAATTGGTGCCAGCGAGTTTGGAAGTACGTGACGCATCAACGCCTTGAAACGGGACAGACCCAATGCCCTGGCTGCCGTGACGAAGTCCGCATTGCGGTTCTCCAACACAGCCCCACGGGTAATACGAGCAATTTGGGGCCACCCAAAGAGCACCAGAGCCACAACTACTGTCCACACACTCCGGTTATCACGGAAGGATGGCAACTGGTTGATAACAATGGCACCCAAGATCAATGGCAGTGCGAAGAAGATATCACCAAGTCGCGCCAGGATCATGTCCAACCAGCCACCATAGAAGCCAGCCAAAGCGCCCATGATTCCACCGATGATCAGCACACCAATGGTGGTGAAAACACCAACCATCAAGGATGCTCGGGTGCCGTAGATCATGCGTGAGTAAACATCACAACCCTGCAGGGTAAACCCAAGGGGATGCCCTGATCTGGCTGGCTCTGACGAATTAGCCAAGGTGCAGTCGGTAGGTGAAACTTGAACAAAAAGTTGTGGGAAGAACGCCACAACAAGTACCAACAGGATCAAAATGGAGGAAATAAGAAATAGCGGCTGCTTACGCAAATTCCGCCAGGCGTCCGCCCAGAGGCTTAACGGAGCAGCAGTTTCATCGACATTGTCAATGGCTGCTAATGGAGTTTCCTCCAACGGGGCAACATAATGTTCAATGACACGGTGGGAGATTTTACCCTGGCGTGGGGCGTCAACGGCCCGCTTCGTGGGGTCTTTATCGGGAGTCAGGTTCTCAGACATAACGAATCCTTGGGTCGAGCAGCGCATACAGAAGGTCCACAACGAGGTTGGCCACGACGAACACGATGACTAGGACGCCAACGACGGCAACCACCGTTGCACTTTCGCCCTTCAAGATGGCTTGATAGAGAAGGTTACCAACACCGGGGACGTTGAAGATTCCCTCGGTGACAATGGCGCCACCCATGAGCCCACCCAAGTCGGCACCTAGGAAGGTGACCACCGGGATCAGCGAGTTGCGCAAAATATGAACCACAACCACACGACGTCGGCTAAGACCTTTTGCAGTGGCCGTACGGACGTAGTCAGCATTCATGTTTTCACTGACGGATGCCCGGGTTAGGCGGATGACGTAGGCCAATGAAACTAGGCCTAGGACCAAGGCCGGCAAGACCAGTTCGTTCCACGGCGCGGTACCTGTCACGGTGGGACGGGCCCAACCGAGTTGGACACCAATTACCAGCTGCAGGACGAAGCCCAAAACAAAGGTGGGCACCGCAATAACAACCAAGGAAGCTACAAGGACGGTGCTGTCAAACAGCTTGCCCTTGCGAAGACCGGCAATGACACCAAAAAATACGCCAAAGATTGCTTCGAATGCCAGAGCCATGATGGCCAGACGTGCCGTGACGGGATAGGCACGGCCAATAACTGCCGCAACCTCCTGACCGGAGAAAGTTTGACCAAGGTTAAGTGTTACAAGATTTTTCAAATAAAGGCCATATTGCACCCAAAATGGTTGGTCAAGGTTGTACTGGGCACGCAAGGCAGCTTCCACGGCCGGGGCCATGGGCTTGCCACCTGAGAGCGCCGCAATAGGGTCCCCAGGTGTTGCGAAAACAAGAAAATACACCAACAAAGTGGCGCCAAAAAAGACTGGAATCAGCTGCAGGAAGCGGCGGAAAGTGAACATCAGCATTGAAGTGTCACCTCTCGCCAGCATTCAGTTAGCAAAACGTTCATTATATTACCTGTTCGGATAGTGGTCGGTACAGGGTACCGAGCGGGATCCACCGCAATGATCTGCACGGATGGAACATACTTCCTTCTTTCTCGCGCAAACACAATGGGGCCCCGGCCCAAAGGCCGGGTCCCCATTGTTACGCCGCGGCAGTAATTACTAAATTACTTGGCGGTCACATTGTAGTACAGGGGAACGCCGTTCCAGCCGAACTCTACATTGTTGACGTTGTTGCTCCATACGCCCTGAACAGCCTGGTACCACAGGGGTACAACCGGCAGGTCCTTGAGCAGGATTTCCTGGGCTTCGTTGAAGATCTTGTTACCGTCTTCAACGCTTGTTGCGGCCAGGCCTTCAGCCAACTTGTCATCAAATGCCTTGTTGGAGTAGTTACCATCGTTTGAACCAGCTCCGGTGGCGTACAGCGGGCCAAGGAAGTTGAACAGTGACGGGTAATCTGCCTGCCAGCCGGCACGTGATGCACCGGTCAGCTTCTTGGAGTTCACCAGGGCACGCATCTCCTTGAAGGAGGTGACGGGGTTGAGCTCAGCCTTGATGCCCAAGTTCGTGGCAATCTGGTTGGCCATAGCCGTGATGTATTCCTTGTTACCGGCACCGTCCACGTTGGAGGTAACGGTGAAGACCTTATCTGCGGGCCAGGGAGTAATGGCGTCAGCCTTCTGCCACAGTTCCTTGGCCTTGGCAGCATCAAACTTCAGGACATCGCTGCCCTTCAGAGCGGCTTCATAACCATCCAAAACGGGTGAGGTGAACTCCGTGGCAACCTTCTTGTTACCGTAGAAGATCTTGTCGATGATCTGCTGGCGATCAATGGCCATGGAGATTGCCTGACGGCGCAGAATGCCGGCTTCACCTTCAAATTCAGGAAGGTAGCTCGGGATGACCATTGTTGCGTTACCAGCGTAAGGCTGGTTAACGAAGCGGCCTTCAAAGTCCTGCTTGAAGTTCGGCAGGCTGCTCGGCGGAACCTGGTCCAGGACATCCAACGTGTCAGACTGAACGCTGGTGTACGCAGCATCAAAGTTAGTGAAGATTGAGAACGTCACGCCACCATTTTTAGCCTTGCGCGGTCCGTCATAGTTCTCGTTAGGCACCAATGCGATGCTGACGTCATGCTTCCAGCCGCCTTCAGCCAACTTGTAGGGGCCGGTTCCAACAGGGTTCTCGCCGAAGGCCGCGGTATCTGCATAAGCAGACTCGGGCAGCGGGTAGAACGCCGTGTAGCCAAGACGCAAGGGGAAGTCAGATTCAGGCTGGTTCAGCTCGACTGTGAAGGTGCTGTCATCAACAACCTTCAAGCCTTCCATGGTTTCTTCGGTAGCGCCTTCTGCGCTGACCTTGTCGTAGCCCTTGATGGACTCGAAGAAGTAGCTGTTCAACTGAGCGTTCTTAGCAGCCGCACCGAAGTTCCAAGCGTCAACAAAGTTCTTGGCCGTTACCGGGGTACCGTCGCTGAACTTCTTATCAGTCTTGATTTTGATGGTGTAGTTCTGAGAATCTTTAGTCTCGATGGAGTCTGCGATCTCATTAACGATCTGACCCTTAACGTCATAGCTGACCAAGCCAGAGAAAAGCAGGTCCATAACTCGTCCGCCACCAACTTCGTTGGTGTTGGCGGGGAGCAGCCCGTTGCCAGGCTCGGTGCTGTTAGCTGTAATAACCTTGCTGGTATCGCCGCCGGCATTGCTGCCACCGTCACCTGCGCCGCCGCCACATGCCGTGAGGGACATAGCCAAAACGGCTACGATTCCCAGTGCCTTGGAAGTGCGTGTGAAACGCATTCCGCCTCCTTGATTTTCTAATGGTTTCGAGTGGAATCATGAAAACCGCATACATTTCAGGTTCGCCATCGAACCCCGCAGTGTTCCAACTCATACCCCACAATCTTAGTCATGAAATATTACTTGCAAGTAAGCCAGGGCACATTTTGGGAAGATCTTTACCGAGATGAGACTTTAGACACAAGAGTCCGCCCCGGTTTCTACCGGGACGGACTCTTATAGGGGAGCAATAAAACCGTTTACACGGGTGAGGCTATGACTTGGCGCGGGCGCGGAACGCCTTGGCGCGGTCACCGGCGTCCAAGATGAGTTTCCGGATGCGGATTGCTTCCGGGGTAACCTCAACGCACTCGTCTTCGCGAGCGAATTCGAGGGATTCTTCAAGGGTCAGGTTGCGCGGCGGGGTCATGTTCTCGAAGGTGTCCGAGGAGGCTGCACGCATGTTGGTGAGCTGCTTCTCCTTGGTGATGTTCACGTCCATGTCATCGGAACGGGAGTTCTCGCCAACGATCATGCCTTCGTAAACCTCCGACGTGGGCTGCACGAAGAAGTTCATGCGTTCCTGGAGTTTGATCATCGCGAACGGGGTGACAACCCCTGAGCGGTCAGCCACGATGGAACCGTTATTGCGGTATTCGATGGAGCCGTGCCACTGCTCGTAGCCCTCGGCCAGCGAGGAAGCGATACCGGCACCGCGGGTATCTGTCATGAAGCGGGTGCGGAACCCGATCAGGCCACGGGCCGGAACGATGAATTCCATACGGCACCAGCCGGTGCCGTGGTTGGCCATGTTAACCATGCGGCCCTTGCGAGCTGCCATGAGCTGAGTGACGCCGCCCAAGTACTCTTCGGGTACGTCGATGGTCATGTGGTCCATCGGCTCGTGGGTCTTGCCGTCAACCTGAATGGTCACAACCTGCGGCTTGCCCACGGTCAACTCGAAGCCTTCGCGACGCATCTGCTCAACGAGGATGGACAGAGCCAATTCGCCACGGCCCTGAACTTCCCAAGCATCTGGACGCGCGGTCGGGAAAACCTTCAAGGAAACGTTGCCGATCAGTTCCTTGTCAAGGCGATCCTTGACCTGGCGGGCAGTGACTTTGGCGCCCTTTACCCGTCCGGCCAGCGGTGAAGTGTTGATACCGATGGTCATGGAGATAGCCGGCGGGTCAACCGTGATTAGCGGCAGCGGCTGCGGGTTTTCCAGATCGGTCAGGGTCTCACCAATGGTGATGTCTTCAATACCGGCAACGGCCACGATCTCGCCGGGGCCAGCAGACTCCGCAGGCACACGGGTCAGCGCCTGGGTTGCCAGTAGTTCGGTGATCTTGACGGGCTTGATGGTGCCATCGGCACGCGCCCAGGCAACGGTCTGGCCCTTGCGCAGGGTGCCGTTGAAGATACGCAGAAGAGCCAAGCGGCCCAGGAAGGGGGAAGCGTCAAGGTTGGTGACGTGCGCCTGCAGGACACCTTCCGGGTTGTAGGTGGGTGCGGGGATGTGCTCGATGATGGTCTTGAACAGCGGCTCAAGATTGTCACAGTCAGGGGCGGCACCGTTTTCGGGCTGATTCAAGGAGGCGCGGCCCAGTTTGCCGGATGCGTAAACAACCGGAACATTCAGAACGGCGTCGAGGTCAAGGTCTGGAACTTCATCAACCATGTCAGAGGCGAGGCCCAGCAGCAGGTCCATGGACTCCGCAACAACTTCATCGATGCGAGCATCGGGGCGGTCTGTCTTGTTGACCAACAAAATTACGGGAAGCTTCGCGGCCAGTGCCTTACGCAGCACAAAGCGGGTCTGCGGCAGCGGTCCCTCAGAGGCATCCACGAGCAGAACAACACCGTCAACCATGGACAGTCCACGCTCAACTTCGCCACCGAAGTCGGCGTGGCCGGGCGTGTCAATGACGTTGATGGTCATGATTTCACCGTTGGCTGACGGGCCGTTGTAGGCAACCGTGGTGTTCTTGGCCAAGATGGTGATGCCCTTTTCGCGCTCCAAGTCACCGGAGTCCATGACGCGCTCAGCAACATTGCCGTGTTCGGCGAATGAGTGCGTTTGCTTGAGCATGGCGTCGACCAGTGTGGTCTTGCCATGGTCAACGTGCGCCACAATGGCGACGTTGCGCAGGTCATTGCGCGAGGCTGTGTTGAGAGAAAGATCGCTCATGGATGAAGACTCGTTTCAGTTGGGCCCGGCTGCAGGCCCGGAAGGGCTAAAGCAGAAAGTCACATTGATAATTGGCCGTGGAGAATCGGCAGATAACACCATTCTAGTCGTACTGACAAATACGGCCTCCCCACTTTATCCCATAATTGGCCTAATTTTTGCCATCTGGGCACTTCTTCCTTCCTCCAATGTCCGCCTGGCCCCGGTTTTTAGCACTTATAGAACGACGGCGGTGGGTAAGTTTCGTGATGAAACTCACCCACCGCCGTCTTACTTCATGGACTTCGGTGAGAGAAGAAGAGCTTTGAAGTTCATCCGTTATGGAAGCCGGGCAAACTTTCCGCGCACCACTTCGCCGGGTCGCTGATCTGCGGGTATCTCCGAGACGGTGAGCTGGCCGTCATCGGTGAGCGGCAACGCGGCGAGTTGATGAGTGCCGTCAGTATTCACTTTAATATTGGCAACAACAGGCTCGGCCCCAAGCTTCCAGCACTGGGCAACAATTACCCCTTCACCGGCCGTGGCTGCATCCGCAACGGCACCATCAACAACTTGTTCAACAAACTCCAGAAGGTCAGCGTCTTCAAGCAAGGGTAGGCAGACGTATTCACTCATGGGCTGCAGAAAAATTGCCGCCCGCGCCCCTACCGCCTCCACGACGTAGGTGGGAAGTGCCGACTGGGGACCGACCCGAATCACCTGGTACCAGGTATGTGCACTGGCGAGGATCCTGGCGATGACTTCGGCATCACCTTGCAAAATGATCTCTTCGCCATCTCGCTGGAGGGAATCCCTGATGTTCAGAGTTCCCATTCCTGCGCGGATCAGGTCACTGTCCTCGGGAATTTCAGCCAAGTTCAGAACCTTGCGACTCTGATCGATTTCTGCTCCCGCGTTGAAAGACATCAAAGCAAGAATTTCGTGGCTGGTGATGCGGTAGGCGCTCTCGGGAAGATCTGAGATGTTCATGGGTTCCTTTTCATTGGCTTCTTTAGCTTCTAGCTACTGGGGCTTCGAGCTACTGGGGCTTCGAGCTACGCAGACATCCAGCGCGGATTGGGTGTTCCGAAGCTGGGCCTCTCACTGTGTTGGTCTATAAAATCTCCAAGGAAGGGAGAAACGGTGTTGGCGACCCACTCCATCTGGCCGGCATAATAATCCCACACGCGTTTAGTGACTGGTTTATCGCCTGAAATCAAGGATGCAAGTCCCCATACGTTTCCTATGGCGCTCACGATGGGAGCCCCAACGGTTCCATATCCTGATGCTGCCAGCACAATGGTCGTATAAGCCAAGGCCATGGCAATATAGCCGTCTGCTACGCGGAACGGATCCTGATTTTCAATTCCAGAGGCTATGTCCAGTATGCCTATGATTCCACCAACTACTGTGCCTGTCATGCCAAAAATTTTGAAGATCTTCAGCACAGTCAGGTTGTCTGCGACCCAGAGGAAGTTGTCCCCGAGGAGTTTTATTACAGCTGCTTGCAAAGCAATATTGGAGCCGTCTGCAGCAAAGATCTTTTCAAGAAGATACTCAATCCCGCCGGGAGCAGGGCGGTAGTTCGGATCATTGAATACATAGTCCAACGTCCGTTGCTCACCACCAGTCCCGCCCCGCAAACGACCGCCGTCAACCGCACTGGCTTTTTCTTGCTCCGTTGCCTGAACCAACAAGAGTTTGGAAGCATCCTCAAGTCCCGCACAGGCGGTGCGAAGGGTAGGTCGCAGACGCGAGATCCATTGTTGGCGAAAGCGTTCACTATCCGGACCGTGCCAGCGTGATTGAGTAACAGCGGATTGCAAAGAGACTGCCACCTTCTCCAACGCCTGCCCCGAGAGACTCATGGATTTTGCCAGCTCTCTCATCTGGGCTGGATTTGCACCGATCATTCCTTCAGTCACAGCAAGTTCCCTTCAATGCGGCGCACAGCTGACAAAGGCGGGAAGGCCCATTGCGGTGCATCATCTTTGATAGAGACTAGCTTCGATACAACGCCACCGCGATGGGTACATGTCCCCGCGCCGGCAGGTGCCTACTTGACATATGACCACTTGGAAACACTGGCCCATGGACCAATCTCCAAGGGCGAGTATTCCACCCCTGCAACATGCTTACCGCTGGCGCTCAGAGTTGTGCGCTGGAACAGCGGCAACCCATAGCCCGCTTCAATGACAAGCTTGTCAATCTGCATTTTCAACGCGTTTTGTTTGGCTTCATCCGGCTCCGCTGCTAGTTGCGCGGTGAGCTGGTCAACCACAGTATCTGAGAAGTGATTGAGGTTGGAGGCTGCTCCCGTCCGGAAAATTTGAGGCACTTGAACTGAGCCCGTGGAATTCCTGATCCAGCCGTAGAGCGCCACATCAAAGGCACCGTCCTTCAGCGCCGCCAGCCACTCCCCGGCGTTCCTGCCGGCGTCCGTAACTGTAAAGCCTGCCTCTGCGGCTGCGGCCGCAATGAGTGAATATTCCTGGAGCCGGGTGGGGTCATCTTTGTTGTACAGTATCCGCACCGTGGGCCGGGCGCCGTCGAGCAGTTCCTTAGCCTTTTCCATCCCAGGATTGACGGCTCCGGGAGTCTCCGGCGTGGCCTGTGCAAAGGCATTGATGCCACTACTAGCCACAGATTCCTTGTAAGGAACATGCCCCGGATGGAACAAAAACGAGTTCAATAGTTGTGCATCTGCATTCAGCGGCTTAGCCACCAGTTCCAGGATCTCTTGTCGGGGAACTGTATGCAGGAAGGCCGTCCTAAAATCTGGAGGAGAGAGGACTCCTTGGAAGTTAAGCACCACTTGGTCAAAGCCCAGTCCCTGGCCCTGTTGGATCTTGACGCCGGCAGATTTTAATCCGGCCAAAGTGTCCAGCCGTTCGCTCGTCACCGCTGGTGAAATAATGTCGGCTGTCTGCGCCTCGAGTGCCCCCAGTTGATTCGCCGGATCACTTTCATAGTGCACAGTCAAGGTATCAAGTTTGGGCTCTTCTCCCCACGTGTAATCTGCGTTGGGAGTAAGAACTAATTCCTTCTGCGCGGTGATTGCCTTCACCAGGTAGGGGCCATTGGAGAGAGCCAACGAAGGGTCGGGCATACTTTTGGTGTCGAAGCCTGTGTTCCAAAAATCGGCAACCTTACGCAGAGTTGGGTTGGCAGGCCCGGGGTTGGCTGCATCGCCTTTAGATAAAAGTTGCATCAGAGCGCTCAGTGCCGGAGCATCCGCAAGCCCCGAACGGATGGCCACAACATGGGCCGGAACACTCACAGTTGTCCCCAGTGCGGTTTCCCAATCAGAAAAAGGAGTGGTGTATGTCAGTGTCAAGGACATCCCATCGTCACCGATAACGGGGACTTCGGTCTGAGCAAGGCCCGTGTTATCTCCGGCTGTGTGGAAATATGCTGTGCCTGTTGTGACGGCGAAATTCTCATCCAAGGTTGCATCATTGAAATAGCCCGATTCCGCAGCCCACTCCAAGAACAAGTCATCTGCGGTGACGGGCGCCCCATCAGACCACTGAACGCCACTGTTGATGGTGTATTTAATCGTCAGTGGCTGGTCCTTGATCTTCTCGTATTTACCAAACTTTTCATTCTTCACAATTTTCAGGTCAGTGCCCACATGATTGAATCCTGAGTGAGTGGCTGCTTCGATCCGAGTGTTGGTTGAAGTGCTGCCTGTGACGCTGCTGGCGTTAAATGAGGTGAATGGCGCACTCTCGAGAACAGTGACGTTTCCGCCGGGGGTAGCGGTTGGCGACGTTGTGGATTCGTTGGGTGGTGGCGGCGTGCTTGTGCATGCCGCCAGGGTGAGAGCCAGCGCCGCGGCCATGGCCAGTACTTTGGAAATGCGTCCGGGCCGCATTCCACCTCCAAATTCTTCGTTTCAATGTTCATCCGAGATTCATTCGGCGATAACTTTCACGCCATGCCCACCCGGGAATAGTCCTGCAAGATACAGTACCGCAGCCACCCGTTCGGCTCCTGGTAATGTTTCTTCTCCGATTGCACTATCCGCGATTCATGTTCATCAACCGTGCCCGTGAGGACTCTGTTCAGGACAGCCATAGAGGTGGCACAATGGCGCCATGGCAATTCGAATCGAGACCTACTCCATTGACTCCATCTCACCGTCTGAGATCGCACGGTTCTGGGCTGAAGCGTTGGGTTGGCGGATTACCGAGGACGACGGCGATGAAGTCGCCTTGCAGCCCCCTGCCGACAGTCCCGAGGCTGGAGTTATTCCAGACCTCTTATTCCTCCGGGTACCAGAGCGAAAGTCTATAAAGAATCGCTTCCATCTTGATCTACGCTCGGATGATCAGCCTGCCGAAGTAGCGCGCCTGGAAGCGCTGGGTGCCACCAGGGTTGAGGTGGGTCAGGGAAGTGAGGTGTCGTGGGTAGTGTTGGCAGATCCGGAAGGCAACGAATTTTGCGTGCTCAGCACTCACGCTTCTTCTGCTCACACCCCCAGCAACACCTAGGGCGCCTTAGCTACCTTGCCGTTTCCTGGCTGATCTGTGCGCAATAATGGCAAAAAAGCGATGGCAAATCCGGCGGTGAGAGAACCCAACCCACCGAGTGCCATATCGGCGATTGTGTCCCCGTAAGCGGTGTAGATTTCATCGCTAATGTAGGCACGGCCCAGCCATTCCACCATCTCCCAGACGGCACTCAAAGCGAGTCCTATGGTTAATGTGAGGATGACCCCCGACGTTCTCGAGTTTCTTCCTCCCCGCAGTAGAGGAACCATCTGCAGGTTTGCCAGCACAAGATAAGCCCCCGCTGCAACAACGCCGGTACACACGAAATGCACTGCCAGGTCCCACCAGCTAATTTTTGTGTAGAGATCAAAAACGTTGCTCCACGCAGCAATAAGTACCGTTCCCGCAAATAGCAGGTCCGCCCACGCCCGCATCCCGACAAATCGTGGAAAATAAAGTCCCGGCAACGCAAACGCAACTATGGCTGCATCGGTGAGGTCAAAGAATATTGCGGCTAAGACTACGCTCACTGTTCCCACTGCCCGCAGAACGTCTGCGCCGAGCTCCACTGGGCCACATGCCGCGCGGAGAAAGTTCTCTATCACGGGCTGTTATTGTGCTCGGGGAGCGCAAGCACCGTTTGAACAGGTAGGTGATCTGATGCCCACGCTCCTTTATATTGCTGTGGGTTGATTGCCACACGCTCTACACGGAAAACTGGTGAGGCAAAAATCCAGTCGATGCGTTTGCCGCCGCTGCGGGGAGCTTTGTAGTTGGCAAAAGTACCCCATTCCTCAGTTTCACGACTATGCGCGTTCACCCATGTTTCCACCACCAGATCATCGTGAAACAGGTCACACAACACACTGCTACCAGCTGGTGCGTTCATGTCCCCTGTCAGTACCGCGGGCAACTCGCTGTCGGCAATGATCCGACGAATGGCTTGAACGGACCGCAAACGTGAATGACCGGACAGGTGATCAAGATGAGTATTAAAGACCATGAAGCGTCGGGCGCTCGCACGATCCACGAACGCAGCCGACACCAGGATTCGTGGGATGACGTTACCCCACGATACTGAACCGGGTCGTGTTGGCCGATCAGAAAGCGCGGTCTGTTTCCAGTCGATTAAATCGAGTCTTTGCGTGTCAAAATATATTGGACATCCCTCACCCCTACCGTCAGCATTTCTCCCCCGACCAACCCATGCATAGTTGGCCCCCAAAGAATCGCCAACGAACTGCGCTTGATCCGCAAGCGCCTCCTGCACACCCAAGAGCGTAGGGCGTTCAGCACTCAGTAATGCTTTCAGTGCAGGCGCTCGGCGGTCCCATCGATCCGCGGGCCGAGGAATCAGGTGACGGATCCGTCGTCGAACATTCCAACTCATAACGTGCAGCGACGGCGCCTCCACGTATCCAACGAGGTTGCTCCTGCGTGAGGGTGGCAGCTCCGGGGGACCGACCTGGGAATTCTCAGTGTTCATGGGTTAGCCCCAGTGAGGCCAGCAGGCTCCGGCACTGAAGCGTAACTATCCTGAACCAACGATGGGGCGGAAAGTCCCTGGGCCAATGGACCGTTACGGTGCGAAAGCCACGGTAGGTACGTCGGCGGAACGAGCTCATACTCCTGAACGGACGCATGGACATACCCATCGCCTCAGACTTAAGGTACTGAACGTGGTGACGCTCACCGATGTGGAACGAAAGATCAAGGTCGTCGTGTAATTCGGGGTCGTCACGATGCACGGATGTTCGAACCGACTGCCAAACCTCACGACGCATTGCGAAATTGGATCCAAACAGGGGCCGGTGTCCTAAAGCTGGGGCCGTCATTAGGGTGTAGATAGAAAGATAAATCGCAGACAGCGGCGCTCTCATAGCGGCCGGACCGTCGATGAATCTGGCGGGACCGGTGAGGGCCGAGACATCAGTGTGATGTGCGAAGTAATTCACACTGCTGGCGATCCATGATTCGGGTGGCACACAATCCGCGTCCAGCCGGAAGATCAGGTCACCGGTTGCAAAGTCGTAGCCCCGTGAACTTGCCGCAGGTATGCCGGGCTCAGGACAGTAAATCACGGTCGCCCCGGCAACCTCAGCCGTACGGACCGAGTCATCTGATGAGCCATTGTCCACCACGATTATCTCATCAGCAGGCCTGGTTTGCGCCCCTAGTGCTCGCAAGCATCTGCCTAGAACAGCGCTGTCATTCTTAACAGGGATGACCACTGAAACCACGGCTCGCAGCGGACTTGCGGGCATGCTTTGATTCTCAGTGTGCATGTTGGCTCCTGTCCGGCGCTCTGCTCATCCTAGATTAGCTGCTCGCCCACGGTATGGCACAGCGAACTGCGGTTCATCAATAGATGGCTCACCAATAAATCGGGAGGAATGGCAAGCTTTCTGTGCTTAAACTGAGCTGGAATAAGGGCAGGCCACCGTTATCCTAGTACTGACAGTGATACAGCGGCGCATCGCCCTGAGCACTAAGCTCCAAAACGGAGTTAGTACAACTACTTGGCAGCTGGAGGCCTAAATTGGAGTCCTATCCATATGCAATTGACCGGTGTCCCCCTCCTCTAGGTAGCACCGCCATTTTGCGACAGCGGTGGAGTGATGTCAGCTTTTTGCATTGGAAAGTTGATCCAAAACTGGTCCAAGATTATATGCCCGCAGGATGCACTCCTGATGTGATCGATGGAAGTACGTGGGTGGGGCTTATCGGGTTCCAAATGTCAAAGAGTTCATTCTTTGGCAGTCCGAGTATTCCGTGGCTTGGGAACTTTCCTGAAGTGAACGTTCGTTTGTACTCGATCGACGAGCTCGGCCATCGAGGGGTTGTTTTTCTCAGCCTTGAAGCATCACACGTGATCCCGGTGCTCATAGCTCGAATGGCGTTCGGTCTGAAGTATCAGTGGGCGGCAATGAAATTGGAACAACGCGATGGCATGGTTGCCTACTTGACACGACGCCATGGCCAACCCGACGCCTCATCACACATGATCGTGCAGCCAAGTCACGATGTAGCAGCAAATGCTGCAATCGCCCTTGACCCGGTATCAATCTTTTTGACGTCGCGGTGGGGGTTCCATGAGAGGCACTTGGGCCATACCATCTACTGCCGGAACCATCACCAGCCCTGGCCACTCCAGCACGCCAAGCTTGTGCACCTTGACGATGGACTCCTGGCCGCAGCAGGTTTCAAAGGGCTAGCTGATCGGGCCCCCGATTCCGTGCTTTATGCCACGGAAGTGACAACTGTGTTCGCTTCTCCGCAGCAACGCAATAGAGTCCGTTAGTCCGTTAGTCCTGGCGATCAACGGCGCAAGTAGTCCGTTACGGTTTGTCCGGCACAGTCTCCGGAAGTCAGTGCACCTTGAATGGATCCTGCGCTGCGGTGGTCCCCTGTCACAAGAGTCCTCTCCCCCGCCCAGATTGGACTGTTGTTTTGAAATGGTGGCGGATGCCGTGGAAGTGCGTGTGGCACCACATCGTGGCGCAGGATCTCCCAATCCTTGGTGGAGGTCTGGTAAAGGCGTTCAAGGTCACGCCGGACGTCGGCTTCGGAGGCGAGGCCGTCAGGACGATCCAGCAAAGTTGTTGCCTCGATGAGATGCTCACCGGCGGGCGCGTAAGAGGGTGCAGCATCGGAGACCACGGCGGTGTGCCAGATCGGTCCAGCAGGACCGCCACCTGGGCGGCTCGCATCCAACATCAAGAACGGGCTTTTTCGCGGTCGATCCGGCGCTCGGAACCACCAAGTGGTTAGCCCACGGGTGAGAGTCGCAGACAAATTTGTGAACTTAGGGACATCCTGAGGGCCAACTGCCAGAACGGCAACTCGTGCACGGATTATCCCGTTGTCTGTCCTGACTTGAATGCCGTCTGGTATCTCCTGCAGTTCCCTGGCTGCGCAGTTCAATAGAACGGAATTCTGGAGCGAAGAAGCCATCTGTTCTGGTAGGGCCTTCATCCCTTGACGCGGAAGACCGGGAGTACCAAGGGCAAAGAAGCGCATCAGCACTCGTGAGTAGTTCGCGGAGGTCTCTCCTGAGCTATCAGCAAGCACTCCAGCGAGAAAAGTATCAAGTACATCACGCCTTAGTGGTCCGGTAACGCCCGCGCCGTCTAGTGAGGCACTAAGTGTTTGATCGCGCCAGGAGCGGTAGGCAATTGAGGGACGCAACAGGGTCGGCACAAACCATCGAGTGAGGTTAACTAGTTCAGATATTGAGGTGAGCTCGCTGCGCAGTGTGGCAAGAGCGTGTGTGGGATGGTAGATCGGATGAGCAAGGGTGGTGGTCTTTTCACCGACTCGAACCACAACGCCAACACCAAATTTCTGGAGTTTCAGTGCTGGCACATTGATCCATTGGCGTACCGCAGGGTATGCCGGATTTAGCAGCTGAAACCCCCTATCACACAGAAATCCATCGATCTGATCAGTCTGAACCCGGCCACCAACGGCACTTCCAGCCTCAAGAACTATGACCTTGTGACCGTTGCGTTGTGCCCTACGTGCGCATTGCAGACCAGCTAGTCCTGCTCCAATGACGATGACATCGGCTTCCATGGGGCTCCGTCCAGTTTCGCTTCAGTCTAGCGTTGGCCGGGGTTTCGGTAGGTAGTTCCCCGAAATACTTGTTCCATCTGCACGCGAATGGTGCTGGCATTCTCGAATCACTAGTCGCTAGAAGTATCTTTAGCGTATGCCTCTGTTGTTTTACATTGCCGCGATTCCATTGTTGCTTTCGGCAATCGTGATGTTCTACGTTGGGTACCTATACCGCGGGTTCGAAAAGTTGCTCCGACCTTCGCCTTCGCGTATCAGCACATGGATCTGGATGACACTCGCCGTGGTGCTCGCTCTTATGGGAATCACTCTCACGCAACTCTCAAAAATAGCGCGCACCAAAACCGTCCCATCGGCTTAGTTCCTAGATTTGCGCTGTGTGCAGGCTCCCGGCTAGCTTGAGCAGGGTGACACTAGACGCGATTTTTGCTATCTCCCTGCCTTTCCTCCTCATTGGGGGTATCACGACCGTGACATGGCTGTTCGTCAGACGCCGGCACCAGCGTGAACGTGAGCAGGGAACCTACCGTCCGCCGTTGCTACTTAGAATCACTGGTGTCTTCACTGTCTTTGTTGGCGCAATTTTGCTCCCAATCGGTATTACACAGATCATGGTTGCGTTATCAGCCGGTTCCCCGATTACGGATGACTTCGTGGCCCAGGCTGTCATCGGTGTTGTGTTTCTGCTTGTGGGACTCTTCCTGTGGCTTAAAAATTCCACCCGCCTGACCCTGGGCTCTGAAGGGCTGAGCTACTGCAAATACCTTGTCGTCAAGGGGACAATGAACTATGGAGATATTGAATCGGTTGTGACTAGCAAACTGACTCAAGTAACTACCATCACATTGCGTGACATCCAGGGCAAAAAACTGGATATGCCTGCGGGATCCGTGGATTGGAGCCGGCTGATCGAATGGGCCCTGACGAACTCCCGCTCCGACATCTACGAAATCTTCTCGGTAAGCCCCCACATGGAAGTTACGAAAAGTTCAAGCGAGAACTCCAAGTACAGCCCTGAGTGGAAGCAGTGAGACGCTCAATGTGAACCAGTGCGTGTGGCACGCACCTGCTCCTGAGTGCTCCCAACTAGGGTAGTTTTACTCGGATATCACGGCCGGGAATCCCTGGCCACAAGTTCGATCTCCACAGCCGCCCCAAGCGGCAGACCTGCCGCCGCGATCGTTGTTCTTGCCGGATACGGTTCGGAGAAAACTTCACCGTAGATCGCGTTCATAGCGCTGAAGTCATCGAGGGTGGTCAGGTACACGTTGACCTTCAGCACCGCGTCGAAGTTCAAGTCCGCAGCTGCTAGCACTGTCCCCAGATTGGCAAACACCTGCCGAGTCTGTACTTCGATCCCACCGGTCACAATCTCTCCCGTTTGCGGGTCAATCGGAGTTTGGCCGGAGAGGAACAGCAGGCCTCCGTGGCGAACTGCATGGGAGTACGGTCCCACAGCGGCTGGCGCTCCGGGAGCATGAATAGAATTACGCTTCATTTGCATAATCTAGAACCTACCTTTTTACCTAAAACAAACCCACCCAAATGTTGTTTAAAGTTGAGATATACGCGTTAACAGCTAATGAATGGGATCAACTGCTCATATTACGCCAGCGCGAATTGTGCCAGCACGAACCGCGCGACGCCCTTGTGGCTAGGCTGGTTAGATGACAACAGTAATTCTTGTGCGGCACGGCCGCACCACAGCCAATGCCACCGGACTGCTGGCTGGCCGGACGGAGGGCGTCGATCTGGACCAGGTCGGGCGCGACCAAGCGGCTTTGACAGGAGAACGGCTCGCGGCCGTGCCCCTAGTCGGGGTTGTTTCAAGCCCTCTTGAGCGTTGCCAGCAGACAACTCAGCTCATCCTCGATCGCCAAGCTGGCAAGCCGAATACGCTGATCGATCCGGCTCTCATCGAGTGCGACTACGGCCAATGGCAGGGCCGCACATTGCGTGATCTCGCGACCGAGGATCTGTGGCCGGTGGTGCAGTCGCAACCGTCCGCCGTCGTCTTTCCCGGGGGTGAATCGATGGCCGGGATGCAGGCTCGGTCTGTGGCAGCAATTCGACGCCATGATGCAGCCTTCGAAGCCGAGTACGGGCCGGAGGCCGTATGGGTTGTTGTCAGTCATGGTGACATCATCAAGTCAATCCTCGCCGATGCGTTCGGCATGCACCTTGACCTGTTCCAGCGGATTAACGTTGGCCCTGCCTCTGTATCGATCGTGCATTACGGCGTTGATCGGCCGAGCGTCTACGCAACGAACACCACAGCAGGCGATCTATCGTGGCTTTCAAACAAAATTCTGGGTGGTGATGCGCCGGTGGGTGGCGGTGCAGGTCAAAAGGCGCCGTGAAGCAAATGTGCCTAGACTACACATATGTCTACACATATCCACGAGTTTGACTGGCCGGATCGGGTCGTCGTTGGCACCATTGGCGTTCCGGGAACACGTACCTTTTATCTGCAGGTGCGCGCAGGGAAGCAGATTCTCAGTATTGCCCTCGAGAAGCAGCAGGCCGCTCTGCTCGCAGAGAAGATCGAGGAAATTCTTGATCAGCTCATCACTTTGGAGGGTAACCCCTTCAGTGTTCCCACGAGCACTCCCATTGAACTTGTTGACAATGACCAACTCGAAGCCGTCGATGAGCAGTTTCGCACCGGGGCCATGAGCTTAGGGTGGGACCCCACCACAGCCCAGGTTGTCATTGAAGCCCACCCCATCACCACTGTCGATGCTGATGACAACGACGAATGGCTTGTAGAAGACGCCGCCAACGAGCCAGAAATGCTGCTGGTGCGCATGCCGGTCGGTACCGCCCGCGCCTTCGCTATGCGCACCCATGAGATAGTGGGCGCAGGGCGTCCCACGTGCCCACTCTGCGGGTACCCAATGGACGCCGACGGGCACCTCTGTCCCCCTCCCGAGGCCTGATGGCAGCGCCAAACCTAGCGACCTCTGAGCTGACTCTCACCGGACGGATCACAACGGCTTCAAACGCTACATTCCTGGGCAGCATCGGCGATGTGGTGGTGGTCTACAAGCCGATAGCTGGGGAAAATCCGCTGTGGGATTTTCCGCACGGAAGTCTGGCTCATCGGGAGGTGGCCGCATATCTAGTCTCGCAGGTCTTCGGCGGCGACGTGGTGCCGCATACTTGGCTGCGCGATGGTCCACTGGGCGAAGGCATGGTGCAACTCTGGCAGGAGCAAGACCCCGCCCAAAACGCCGTCGACCTTATCGCAACGGACCTTGTGCCGGAGACAGGCTGGAAATACGTTCTCGAGGGACGCGGCGAGAACGGGCAGATGGTTGCGCTCGTTCACGAAGACTCACCAGCGCTGCGACGTATGGCGGTGCTGGACATCATCATCAACAACGCCGACCGCAAAGGCGATCACATACTTTCGATGGCTGACGGACTCCGGCACGGTGTGGACCACGGCCTCACCTTTCACCGTGACCACAAGCTGCGCACGGTTCTGTGGGGATGGGTGGGAGAGGATCTAAGCGCTAAGGAACTCGACGGCATAGATCGTGTCAGCCAAGGACTTCACGGTGAGCTGGGGCGAAATTTGACGGACTTACTCAGCGCCGAAGAAATCGCGTCACTAGCCGCGCGTTGCGCCCGGTTGCGCTTGGCAGGGCAGTTTCCGGCTCCAAGCGGTGAGATGTCAGCGGTTCCTTGGCCGCTTTTCTAAGGGAATGACGGTCCTGGCTTCCCAGACTGCGCCCCGTTGAGTCACCCTCTCTACCGGTCAGCCCGTGGCAATAGGTGTCTGACCGCTAAGAACACGTGTTCTTAGCGGTCAGCGGTACAAGTTTCAGGCAGTCCAGCGGCTCAGACGTTGAAGCGGAACTCCACCACGTTCCGTAATCGAATAATCTTTGGGCCGCCGGTTCACTCTCAGCAACCTTCTATCCTCCGGCCTCCAACTCATCTGATTTCTGTTCTCCGCACGACGTCGGCTCAAAACGCTCAGCCACGCCGCATCCTACAACTCCATTTTCCGAAAATCGCACCAATAACACTTTTTACCGCTAGTCCGCTGTGAACACCCGATGTTCATCCCGACCCGGTAAGCGTCCGACTCCGGAACGGCCTAAGCACAGTTCCTGCCGCTCGTCCCACGTAGACTCCGCCGCAACGACTCCTCCAACTGATCCGCCAGTACCAGCAATCCAGTTTCAGATTGATTTGGCAACCTGTGCCATTACGTCGCGCGCGGTTCCGTTCGACGTTCCCGGCCACCTAAAGTGAGCTTTGGATTCCAGCAGCTCAAGCCCGTACCTGAACCAGAACCATCCATGTCCTTTCTACTGTCCATGGTGATTGCCGTTGTGACCTTGATCATCGCCTGGATGACATTCAAGGTGTCGAAGGAGAGCAGAATTGTGGCCGAGCAAGGCCACAGGACGTCACAGGAGTCCCTACAAGTGGCCAGCAACGGCTGGAAGCAGGTGGGCCGTGAAGAGCCGTGGTCCCTTACCAAGCTAGATAAGAACAACTGACCCCTGGAACACCTGCACTATAGCCCTGCTGCCATTGTTGCTGCGGCTGAAGCGTCGCCACTTTTCAGAGGCTCTCCTGTGAACTTCCAAAACCCTGCCGGGGCACCGGTGTCAATCTCCCGCAGCGGAGCAAAAGTTGTCCTGGAAATTCCGTCAACGAACCCGGGCGCCTCCCTCACCCTGTATTACCGTGAGTTCGCTGAGACCGAAGCTGTTCCGACATGGAATCAGCTGTACTTTGCCGGCAACGACTGGACGACGGCCCAGTACTGCGCAGCTTGGGGCTTCTGCCACCGCCCCACCACGTCGCCTTAGCCGCCTAGCCTCAGACTAAGGTTTCACCCTGCCAATTTGTCACGGAGCCACTGTCTGTTCGAATCGCGATACCGAAAGCCCCGAGATTAGCTCGGGTGGCGAAGCACCGACACCAAAGCTTGTGTCAAGCCCCGGGATTGGTGGAGGGTTTATTAGACCCGTTCCAGCGTTTTGAGGGCAGGTAGATTTGAGTTGTAGTTGGCTTCTTCTTCGACTGGCGGGATCTATCCGATTTCTCCGTGGAGTCGTCGGTGGTTGTACAAATCGATGTACTCGTCGACGCCTAAGCATAGGCATCTGCCGAGCGTACCGCACGAGCCGGCAGCCACGGCTGTGGCATCAACGGCCCAGACGAGAAATGAGCGATCCGCCCAATTTATGCTCTAGCTAATCGATGATCCTGACGGCGTCGATTACGTCCGCGGCGTGCAGTCGGTGCACCGTGGCCTGCCAGTAGTCTCTTGTGCCAAAATTCGTACTGTCGAAGATGCACCCCCAGGACTGCTCGGCCTCCTCAACCAAGGCTGCGGGCCACTGACTGATCGGAGTGTTGACCACGCCGGCGGCCTTGAGACGCGCATGGAAGCCGTCGTAAATCTGATCCCAACGCTTATCGAACTCGTCTTCTGGCTCTCCTGGCCACTTCGGGATCGCCAGAGTCGAGTTGAGCACGGAATGCCATTCATCGAAGTGCGACAGAAGGACCCTTTCCCGAGGAATCCTGCAGGTCAGCAGGACCTGGCTCCGAGCACGACGACAGTCTGCGACCAGATCGACCCGTCGAATCTTTGCCCACAACCACAGCGCAGCATCACCAGACGTGGGCAACTGCGCTGCCATCATCCGGCCCATCCAACCATACGCCTCTGACAAGAACGGATCCGCCAGAGCCGAGTCCGGCCACAACACCTCTGTTGTCAACAGTTCCTCGAACGCGGCACGCGTCTGGATCGTGTGCAGGAGTAAAACGTCAGCGTGCAGGTCATGGGCGAGCCTGCCCGGAGGTACAGCCGTCTCTGGCGCAGCGGATCGAATCGGAAACGGTGGCATGAGCACTATTCTGCCGTACCGCACCGACAACCCTTGCTTGTCGGTGCTTCCGACTAGAGTTACCGTCATGAGCAAAGATAATTTGGACATCGTAAAAATAGAAGAAGCGATCCTCCAGAAAGAAGAGGACATGAAAGCCTGGTGCCCGTCCAGTGGTGAGAACGTGGGCCGCATGATCGAGTCCTCCGCCACCGACAACTGGTACATCGCGTGCCCCACCTGCGGGGTGCGGTGGGCCGGTGGAAGTACAGTGCTTTCCGACCACACAAGGCCGGGCTACCGGTGATCAACATCGAATAAGCCGAGGCTGGGATCATCCAACGGCGGTGAGACACTGCACCGACGGGAGCAAAGTCGAGCCGGAAATTCCCCTATCGTCCGTGGCCGTGAGTTCGCTGGGTGGGAACCTGCTCAGCCGCTGTCGAATAAAGGCAAACGAAAGGCGGAGCGAATCGAACACGCGCGGAACACGTCTGACTACGAGACCCGCTTGTTCGACTGGATCGAAAACTCTGGGGACTCACTTGCCGGGTACGAATCGTACGTCTTGTCTATGATCTCGCCCTTTAGCGGGATCAGCATCCCAGCGACGGCGAGAAGTTCCTCCTTGTCATCGAGCTCGGGTTCGTTAGCGTCGCCGATCTCGGTATGACCAAGCTCGAACCTTACTGTGCACCACTGTCTGCCTCGATAGTCGAGCTTCGCGTCGAAGGGTTGCATGACGTACACCGTGGGAACGGCTGGCGGTCGAGGTGCGGCTTTCTCTACCAATCGCCCGGTGAACCCAGCCTAACCTTCCTCCAAGGCAGCCTAGAAATCGCTGTGGAATTGAGCCAGTGTCTGGTTCCGTGCGGCGTCGAGGTCCTTGGTAAACCGCGTCCCCTACCCATCACGCAGCGCCATAGCGCTACCATCCTTGATTACTCCCCCGGGGAGCGGCTGGCCAACGACGACCAAGGCCATGCAGATCCTACGCCGTTGGGCCAACCCGTCGTCACCTTCGATGGTGCGGATTCGTCGCTCTAAGGAGTGCATATTCGTCCGCGTGTCCGTGTACGTCACTTCTTGAGTCCTTTTTTCACTCACTGCCATTCGGTGGTAGTTAACAACCCTTCCGCCCGCGCCTCTTTAGTGGCATTCACTAGGCGTTCAGTCTCGACACGCCCAGGACACTCAAGGAGAGCATCGGCAACGCGTTGCGCGGCAAGTCCCTCATAGACAGTCCTAGGTGCGCCCCCTCTCACCTGTGTCAGTTCAACGAATGAGGGCAGCTTCGGCCGCGCGCGTCGCGGAACGGCCACTTTGATCCGGCGAGGGTTGACATCGGCGAGCCCGAAGAAGGCCAGCACCGATTCCCCATGGAGGTATGCACCCTCACCTACACGCAGGAGAGCCTCAGCAAACTGGTCATAACGGGTGGGTGGGACGTCCGGCACGCGGTACAGTCCGTAAGCGACATTCTCCAAACCGCCCCTAGCGGCCAGTTTGGGGAGCTCAACCGCGGGAACGCCTGCCTCGATAGCTTCTTTTGTGCTGACATACCCGTAATGATCGAGCGCTAGCTCACGCACGATGTCTCGGTACTTCGCGCCTGCAACCATGTTACAACTAAACCGAAATCGGTAGTGTTGTGACGAGCCAGCGCTTTTCATGACGATCTATAAAACTAAGGAATACAAGCTTGGAGAGGACAGCGCCGTCAAGTATAAGTGCCACAACCAGAAGTTCTTTGACGGTGCTGAAAACACTTGGGACGAAGCCGAGGAAGTCGTGGAATCGTGAGGTGCTGACTATCCGATCACGTTTGATTGGCTTAAGCAATACCTATGAGCCCAGCGTCAGCAGGATGCACCATTTCAAGGCCACACGGTGTCAGATAAACCAATGATTTGCCACCCATCTTAGGCCACACTAGCGGACTAAGACGCCCTGGATGCTCGAAGCATCCAGGGCGTCTCACAAAGCAGTCCAGCGGCTCAGACGTTGAAGCGGAACTCCACCACGTTCAATAATCGAATAACCTTTGGGCCGCCGATTCGCCCTCAGCAACCTTCCCTCCTCCGGCCGCCAACTCATCTGATTTCTGTTTTTTTCACACCTTGTTGGCTCAAAACGCTCAGCAACGCCGCGCCCTACCGCGCCGTTTTCCGAAAATCGCACCAACAACACCTTTTTACCACTAGTCGGTTGCGAACGCCTGATGTTCATCCCGACCCGGTAAGTGTCCGACTCCGGAATGGCCTAAGCACAGTTCCTGCTGCGGTTGCTTGTCCCATGTAGACTCCGCCGGAGTCCGCCGCAACGCCTCCTCCGACTGATCCTGCACTACCAGCAATCCAGTTTCCTATTGATTTGGCAACCTGTGCCATCACGTCGCGCGCGGTTCTGTTCGACGTCCCCGACCACCTAAAATGAGGTTTGGATTCCAGCAGCTCAAACCCCTACCTGAACCAGGACTATCCATGCATTTTCTACTGCCCATGTCGCTCGCCCACCTCTTGGTGACACAGGAGACCAAAAATGCTGTGATCGCATTCTTGGACACGTCCGTGCATTTCATCTCGGGCGCACTGCCCACGGTGATTGCCGTTGTGACCTTGCTCATCGCCTGGATGACATTCAAGGTGTCGAGGGAGAGCAAGCTCGTCGCAGAGCAGAGCAGAATTGTGGCCGAGCAAAGCCACAGGACTTCACAGGAGTCCCTACAAGTGGCCATCAACGACTGGAAGCAGGTAGGCCGTGAAGAGCCGTGGTCCCTTACCAAGCTGGATAAGAACTACTGGCTGCTGGAACGCCTGCACTATAATCCTGCTGCCATTGTTGCTGCTGAAGCGTCGCCACATTGCGGAGGCTCTGCTGTGAACTTCCAAAACCCTGCCGGGGCACCGGTGTCGATCTCCCGCCGCGGAGCAAAAGTTGTCTTGGAAATTCCGTCAACGAACCCGGGCGCCTCCCTCACCCTGTATTACCGTGAGTTCGCTGAGTCCGAAGCTGTTCCGACTCGGAATCAGCTGTATTTTGCCGGCAACGCCTGGTCCGACGAAGGCGTTGCTGCCAGGGATGGCTCCAACGACTGGACAACGGCCCTGTACTGAGTAGCTTGGGGCTAGCCACCGCCCCCACCACGTCGCCTTAGCCACCTAGCCTCAGGCTACGGTTTCACTGTGCCGAGTTGTCACGAGGCCACTGTCCGTTCGAATCGCGATGCCGAAAGCCACGAGATTAGCCCGGGCGGCGAAGCACCGACGCCAAAGCTCGCACTTCCCGCATAGCCACATATAGAAACGTCACGAGTCCAGACCCTCATCGCCAGATGCCACTGATGGCTCGTCGGCGTTGTCCATCCAGGCGAAGGCTTCACTTACTGCGTCCTTGTCAGTCCCCAGGATGCCCAGTCCCGCGCGCACGAGCGAGTAGAACTGCTCAACCCAAGAAGCAGCTAGCTCAACGTTGCCACCCGGGTTCAGGGCGATGCTAGGAATGAGGTGCATTCCGTGGAGAACATTCAAACAAGGCTCCATTGCGTGCGTTTCGACTGACCACCATTCCGAGTGCACTACCCCACTAGACAGGGAGTATGCCTGTCGGTAGAAGTCCAACATGCCGGCGTCCTCCGCCATCGCACGAATCGACTTGCCCTCTGCAAAGGTGTCGCGAGTATCAACTGTCCGGTAATCGAGCACGTCGTGATTGCGGCTGAGGCGCTGAAGCTCGTCGATGCTCTCTCGAAAGCCCTCGGTTCGCGCATCGTCAGGCAACTCATCCGAGATGCGTGCGTAGAGCTTCGCCTTCCCTGCTCCATATTCTTGGAACTGTCTATAGATGGCCGGATCCTGCCGTGCCATCCAGTGGAGATAGATCTTTGTCTCCACCAACATGCGCCCGATATGCGCACCATGTTCCATGCACCACAAATCGGGAGCCCCCAGCACCGCCATGACATCACGCCCTGCGCGGGACACAAGCCCGGAAATGACTTCCTGCCGTTCGTTGTCATACAGGTGGGCCGGGGCGGTCTCCAGCGCCTCAACGAAGCTGCTCATAACATCCATCGTGAACCCGCGCAGATTCTCGCCGCCCGCGGGCACGGAAGTCGGCTCAGTTTGATCGGAGCTGACGGCTGATGCAGCTTGCCCGTCAAGTTCGCCGTCGGTCGACTCCGTAGGGCCGTCGTCGGGACTGTCGACATCCCCCTTCCGAATACACCCGGATGTCATAGAGTTTGCTCCCCAAAACACACGTGCCCACTTGATCGCTTCATCGAAGTAGTTCGGATCATCGACTTGCAGTATCGCTTTGTGGGCACCCCAGGAAGCACGCACCAGGGAATCTGATGCCGCTCGGTTGGCCAAATTGCCCGGATAATCTTTTAGAAGCTCGATCGTTCGAGTGTCAGCACTGAAAGTTCCTGCTTGAACCGCACTCCATGTTCGCAAGCACTTCAGGAGCGCCTCGCGGTGACCATCGCGCAAGACTGATAGCAGCGCATCTCTAATCAGTTCGAGGGCCGGCCGCTCCGGTGGTACGACCTCGGTGTCGTCGACAAGCCACGGAGCCGGCAAACATGGGTACGAGGCCAGCGCGCTGCGAACGACTTCAGAGAGTAGGCAATGTCGATGGGCTTCGTCAACGATGATCTCGGATGCGTCAGGAAACTTCACGGCCAGTGCAGCCAAGTGCGTGAGGCGTCCGTCTAGCGCTTCCGCGACCGATACTTCATCTCCATGGTGCGCAAGTCGTTCCTGTACAGCTTTCTGCCACTTCACGAAATACCGGAAACTGGCATCACCCTGCTCAGCCAGGACAAGTGCGGGCCAGAGGAGATCTGGGAAGTCGTCCTTGATCCAGTTCCCCATAGCCAACATCCCGGTCGCTGCGAGCGGGGTTTTGAACACGCGGCCCTTTCGCACATGGCCGTCCATAGGCCCTGAGTGTTGGTTTGCCTTAGGAATGCTCATATCAGGAATCTACCTGACTTGATCCGACATAGCTGTTGGTGACCACCGGCATCGATTTTGCGACAGCCTCCCGCGGATTGCCACGAACGTGAAGAGCATCTAAGTCCGCTGGGTTCATTCGAGCTAAGAGACCCGCAGTCGAATGCGTTAGTGCCCAGAGGCCAAAACGCGAGTCTAAACTCCACCACGTCGCCGCACATAACAACCACTGAAGTGCAACGAGTCAGAGAGCCCGGACTTTGTGAGCTACCGCATGCGCACGCTAGCTCCGGCAGACAGAAGTATCTGGCGACCACGCGTCACTTGGACGCGCTTATAGGTCGCTCAATGGGTGGCAGCTCGACGCTGGTGAACGCGAAAGTACGTAGTGCTGCGAAAAACGGGCACAGTTCAAAACGCGTTCAATGCGAGGCTCCCTTCGCAGGCAACATACTGTCGTACCAGTACGTCACAATAAGGTTGTTTGAGTTGCGAAAACTGGAGTGAGGTCCGTAATTGAGTGAAGAGGAGATGGCCCCGCGGCGGGTTAAATTTTATGGCATACATGATATGGCAACAGGTTGGCAGATCCCACGCGTAGCTGAACTTGCTGAGCGGTTCGACCCCGAGAACGTCCCGATGAACGTCGATGACATCCTTGAGCTTCACAATGTGCAGCAGTACCTCGAACAGGGGTTATTTTCGACCGCCTACGACGAAGTGGAACATAACCGGGCCAAGTCACGGATTCCCCAGATGCGTAGCACAGTAGCGCGGTTCTTTTCGGCGGTCAACAACACGAACTTTGCAGCCGTAGTAGTTGGTGTCGGCCACGAGTATCGCGCAGACCTTCTGGATCTCCTCGGTCGGAACAATGTTTTCGAGCGCTGCGACAGCGTGGTGGTTCTTCCCGCGCTCGCCGCTACTGGTGTACGTCTAGCTTCGATGCTCGCAAGTAAGAAGCTCGTACAAGCCTACGACACCGCGTTGCGAGACGAGCTCAGTGCATCACCTCGTGGTGCAGAGAATCTGATTCGAAAGTATCTGCAGGAGGATGTGCGAGAAGAAATACATCTTCCAAGAAGTTTCACGTCAGTCGATGCTCGCGAATTGCTTGAGAGCTACGTCGACAGCGAGGACGCGAACCCGAACTACATCGGGCTTATTGCGATCGCTAACGAGAACACTAAGGCAGGAATCGACGCCAAGCTCAAGTTGCGAGCGAAGCGTCGCAAAGCTGAGATGAACGTGAAATACTTCAGCGAGAACGAAGGATTCAAAACTGGATACGAGGTGGGTATCTCCGACTCCCAAGATGAACCGGTCGAGTTCAAAATGGACACTTCAGATGGAATGGTCTCCCGGTACACGTTCAGCAGACAGTGGTTGGAGGAGACCATCGACAACCCCAGTATTCTCAACAACTTTCAGCACCTGTTCGAATTTGTGGACCGTCAAGTGCTGCTGACTCTTCCGGCCTACCCGGCGAATCTGGGCGTCATGGAACGAATCATGGGTACCACTGGAAAGACCGAGTACAAGGTCGGCGCTGCGTTTCAATCCGTCGACATGGTTACCCGACTCCAGACCCGTCTGTACCTTCATTTCCTCGAGTCAAAGGACATCGACTTTGAGCATGTCATCTCCTGGTTCTTCGAGGAGTACCTCGTTGAGGAGTTCGGAGTCTCGAACTTCTCATTCAGCCCCTCAGACAGGGGAACCTCATACCTCCAGAAGGTTAGGCACGTATTCGCTGAGATAGAAAGCGTTGCAAACCAATTCACACTTTTCGTAAGGGACGGCGACCTCGACCGTGACTTGCTGGCCATGGAATCCCTTCAGGTCCGATACAAAGAGGTACCGAGCCTCCTCAAGGGAAAGTACGTCTATCCATCCGAAGGTGAGGAGATTGTTGGCATCCTTCATCTCTTGTTCTCCGACCAGTCGTCGCTGAGTTACATCAACACGAACCTGAATGCGGACAACGCATCCATGCTTCTACTGGAAAACCGGGTGTCGTATGACGACTTTGAAGAGTATCAAAAGCCAGGCGTCGACTACCTGATTAAACATGGAGTTCTTGAGGACAACGGAGCTCAGGTTCAGTTCGTGAGCGTAGAGCAATTCCTCATCTTCAAGGCACTGTTCGACACTCAAGCAGCCAGCTACTACCACCTATCTGACGCCGGACGAGCAGAAGCGGAGACCATGGTGGCGAAGGGCTGGGTGACGCGCGGTTCCTCATTGTTGACCGAGGCCGAAGGTAAATACTTCAACTACTTTCTCAATGGGGTGGACTTCAGTAACGGGCCCCAGTTGCGCAATAAGTACCTTCATGGTTCGCAAGCCAACTCCGACGGTGAGGATGCGCACTTCACCACCTACATCACGGTACTGCGACTGATCGTGGCTTTGGTTATCAAGATGAACGACGATTTTTGTCTCTCCTCGCTTGAGTCGAACCCGGAGGGAATCAGCTAAATGGAACCTGCATCGTTCGTACTGTTTCTGTGTATGCCCTCGTGGCGCGCAGAAGGACCTGCATAGAAACGAGGTTCCTTTTAGCAACGACGGCTGACGCAGACAGTCGCCGGACTGTGCGTCCCTTGTTCTAACCATCTGGCCAACTGAAGCCAGCAGGTCCCCACGACTTCTTGCCGCCGGAAATGGAAATGCCTGGAATGTAAAAGCATTCCTGGCATTTTTTACGGTCTAGACCGAAGCGGTTCTATACATTAGATCTAAACTCCACCGCGTTCCGTTACAGACCAACCTCTGGGATCTACAAATCTCCCGAGCCTCCGGAAAGGAGTAGATCAGTCACTTGACCCGCGGTATCGCGCACTACGCTAGCCTCGAAGCACCTCGCCACCTGGCATGGGCACCCGCATCGGAGCGGCATCAAACCGGGGGCGGGGCACACGGCGGGAGAATCGGCCTGGTGGCGCTTGAGCGTCAGTGCCTTACCCTATGATTGGGATAAGGCCACCCTCACCCCGGCCGCCGCCGCTTACTGCTACCCACGGAGGTGACCGCAATGGCACGCGCACCCATCAACGGGGCCACGCTGACATGGGCACGCTCCGTCATGCACCTGAACGCCCAGGACGTAGCCAGCGCGGCTGGCACGACCCTCGAACGGACACTTGCATTTGAGTCCGGCGACGAGATGCCGACCCTCAAGCAGCTAGAGAAAATTGCTAAGAAGTTGGACCGGACCATGGCCTTCTTCTTCGCTCCTCCACCGGTGTCCACGGACGTCCCACAGACCGCTGACTTTCGTGGACGTGAAGCGGGACCCCTTCCGCCACTTCTGGCCCGCGAGATGCGCCGCGCGGAACAGCACCGTGACACCGTGCTAGACCTCCAGGGAGCCCCGGATCAGACAGCCCGAGTGAGTTCCATCGCTTGGGACTCTCACCGCAAGCGTGCCAGCGAGCTCCGTACCCAGCTCGGTCTCCGTGAGGAGTTTGTACCCCCCGAGAACGGTCAGAACCAGGTGCTGAACTTCTGGAGGGGGTTACTGGAGCACCATGGCTACCTCGTGTTCCAGACGACTAAGGTGCCCCTCAGCACCTTCCGAGGTCTGTCCATCCAGCACGAGTCCCTGCCAATCATCATCCTCAACGGGTCCGATTCCAACAACGGCAAGGTGTTCACCCTTTTCCATGAGGTGGCACATCTCGCCAACAGAACCAGTGGCCTGTGCGACCTAGATGAGGATGTGAACGAAGAAGCCATAGCTAACGCGTTCGCAGCGAACTTCCTCATGCCCCACAAGCAGGTCACGGCAATGGTGCAGATGTTGGATGGGGAGCCGGCCGACTTGGCGTTCAAGGTGGCGGCGCGCTTCAAGGTCAGTTTCCTGGCCGCAGGCATCCGCCTCCGAACCCTGGATGTCATTGATGACGATGAATTGGAAGCCATCTGGCAGAAGAGTGACGATGTCTGGGCAAAGAGTCGAGAGGACCAGAAAGCAAGACCCGGCGGGCCCGCCCCCTGGCGCGTGCGTTACCGAGACCTGGGTAGCACCTACATCGGCACCGTGGCACGCGCCGTGGAGGACTCCCGAGTTGACTGGATGGATGCCAGCTACCTCCTGAACGCACGCATTCCCATGGTCAGACAGATGTTTGAGGAGTATTACCGGAATGAGGGGAGTAGCCAGTGAGCTACACCCTCGATTCCAACATTCTCATTAACATGGAACGGCTCTACCCTCGTGACATCTTCCCGTCACTTTGGGCTTCCATCGAAAGCCTGGTTGGCCAGGGCGAGGCCTGCATCTGTGAAGCAGTCCTCCGCGAGTTGGAGCGAGGTGATGACGACCTCCACACCTGGGCAAAGAACCTCCACGGGTTCCTATGCACAACGCATCAAAGCGAGGTGCTGACAGTGGCGGCAATCACCCAGGCCCACCCCGGATGGGTGAGCGGGACCCAGAACGATGCCGACCCCTGGGTCATTGCCCATGGACTACAGGAGCAGCGGACAGTCGTTACCGAGGAAAACCTGAAAGGCCCCAACACCCCAGACCGAAATCAGAAGATTCCCAACGTTGCCCTAGAACACGGGGTAGCCACCATGAAGTTCTTCGGATTTGTCAAGGCGAAGGGCTGGACCTTCTAGCCGCTATGCACACCGCGGAAAGAACGCGGGGGCTGGATCTTGGTTTTTCTTGATGGCCCCGTCTTCGACCATTTCACGATACTTCGCAGTCACGCTGGTGTCTGGACGGCAGCGCCACGGAACCGCGTAGATGACGAAGCCTTCCCGAGATAGCAGGCTCCCAACCTGACCAGCTATGCGTCAACAGCATGAATCACTCGGAGATCGATCTGCGTTGTTAGCGGTCCAGAAAGGCCGCCAACCCATGCCAGTAGTCGACAGGTGGCCTCTCGAGCCCATTCACTCCCTTGAGCGGCCTCGTAGCGGGGTTGGCTGAGGAAGTTGACGGCAGGACAAACACGAGGCTTTCGCCCACCGCCCAATCCTGGGGGCCGAAGTGAACGTCTCCGAAATACCCGATGAATGAACCAAAGGATGCTTCCACACCGAGCTTCCCGGCGAAAGCTACGACTTTGGGCCGGAGGGTTGTGAGGCGGTCAATCAGGCCCTTACAATCAAAGCTGTCGCTTTGCTCCTCGCTGCCATCCATGCCAGCATAGGTCTTGCTGAGGTCGGTCAGACCGATCCCAAAGACAGGCAGTAGGTGGTCGTCGGTCGGCTTCAGCAGATTTGGGGTGAACCCAGTCTCGTGTAGCCAGCGGTAAAACCGGTTGCCGCCGTTGCTGTAGTAGTGCCCGGCTTCGGCGCTCCTCTTACCGGCGGATGCGCCAACAAAGACGACGCCAAGATCGGGGCCCATGATGTCCGGAAGCTTCTCCCCCGCCACACTGCCTCCTTCAGGTTGCACCGTTTCCCTCGCGAGCAAGTAGGCACGTTCTGGACCTATTATCACATGTCCAGACCATCCACCGATTCCGCATAGAGGGCGGGGCTGCAGCCGCAATTAGCCACCTCAGTCAGCACAGTGAGACCGAGCCCAACACGGACGACTCTTGCACCGCAATCGTCACCAGCGGCTCAGACGTTGAAGCGGAACTCCACCACGTCGCCGTCGTGCATAACGTATTCCTTGCCCTCAATACGGACCTTGCCCTTGGCCTTGGCCTCGTGCATCGATCCAGCTTCTATCAAGTCATCAAAGTGGACAACTTCAGCCTTGATGAATCCACGCTGGAAATCTGTGTGGATAACTCCGGCTGCCTGCGGAGCTGTGTCACCCTGACGGATGGTCCACGCGCGCGTTTCTTTCGGACCTGCCGTGAGGTACGTCTGCAAACCAAGGGTGTGGAAGCCAACGCGGGCCAGCTGATTCAGGCCTGATTCCTCTTGGCCACTCATCTCGAGCATCTCCCTAGCCTCCTCCTCATCTAGCTCAACGAGGTCGGATTCCAGCTTGGCGTCAAGGAAAATCGCGTCTGCGGGAGCCACAAGTTCACGCAGCTCGGCTTGGCGCTCCGGGTTGGCCAGAACTGCGTCATCAACATTGAAAACATAGATGAAAGGTTTGGCCGTGAGCAGGCTGAGCTCGGCCAAGTGCTCCATCTCCAGCTTGTCGCTCTTGATGGAAGCAAAGATGGTGTCCCCGCGTTCAAGGACAGTCTGGGCGGCCAAAATTGCCTTCAACTCGGCTGCATCGCGCTGCTTGAGCTTGACAGCCTTTTCCAAGCGCGGAATCGCCTTTTCAATGGTCTGCATATCAGCCAGAATCAGCTCTGTATTGATGGTTTCCATATCGGAACGGGGGTCAACCTTACCGTCCACATGAATAACATCGGGATCGTCGAAGACCCGGATGACCTGAGCGATCGCTTCAGCCTCGCGAATATTGGCCAGGAATTTATTGCCCAGCCCTTCCCCTTCCGAAGCGCCTTTGACAATTCCTGCGATGTCAACAAAAGACACCACTGCAGGCAGCAAGCGCTGCGAGCCGAAGATCTCAGCGAGCTTCGCCAAACGGGGATCGGGCAGGCTGACGACGCCAACATTGGGCTCGATGGTGGCGAACGGATAGTTCGCTGCGAGCACGTTGTTGCGAGTCAGTGCGTTGAAAAGAGTTGATTTGCCGACGTTGGGCAGTCCGACGATGCCAATTGTAAGAGCCACGGGTCAAGCTTACCGGCAGGGCGCCCATTTTGTTCAGCCGCGCGAATTCAGCACTCCGCTCCCTGAACACGGACTCGGGGGTAGTTATTACTTTCCGCCCGCCGTACACCGGGTGCTAAACGTAATATCTACCCCCTGGCGCCGTGCCGAGGCTGCAGCGAGAAGAAACGCTCAATGTCAGTGCTTCATGCGAAGGTAGTTTCATGAATGGAATTGGGTGGCTTGTAGCCGTATTGATGTTGGTAGTTGGGCTGGTGCTCGGCGCTGCCGCAGTAGCGTGGGTGCTGCTGGGCAGACTGCGCGGTGCAAACGAGGAGGCAGATGCGGCCCATGAGCGGGTGGCCGCGCTCAATACGAGTTTTGCTGGTGCGGATGCAGAACGCAGGCTTCTTGCCTCGCAGAATCACGCCCTCACAGCTCAGCAAGGCTCTGATTCGAACGTCCTGCAGGCATTGGGGCCTGTCTCCGAGAAGCTCAGCGCCGTGCAGCGCCAAGTCGCTTTGCTCGAGCGTGATCGTGTAGAACAGTACGGTCAGCTCGCCGAACAGCTACGAGCCGCTAAGGACGCAGACGCCAAATTATTGGCCACGACCTCATCGCTGGCCTCAGCCCTTCGCTCCAATAGTGCCCGTGGCAAATGGGGCGAAGTCCAGCTGCGCCGTGTGGTGGAGTCCGCTGGCATGCTTGCCCACGTCGACTTTGAGGAACAGGTCCACACCGCCACGGACGACGGCGTTCACCGCCCCGACATGATTGTCCGGCTTCCCGGTGGTAAGGAGTTGGTCCTGGATGCCAAGGTTCCATTATCTTCCTTTCTCAACGCGCACGACGCCGGCACAACCGACAGCGCCGAATCACAGCAACATTTGGCTCGCCATGCCAAAGCCGTTAAGGCTCACATTGATGCGCTGGCTGGTAAGCAGTACTGGGCCTCAGCGACAAACTCTCCGGAACTGGTGATTTGTTTTGTGCCGGTGGAGTCAATCCTCTCAGCGGCACTGATGTCCGACCCCGGTCTCTTGGATTATGCAATGTCCAAAAACGTGGTGCTCGCCTCGCCCATCTCACTTATGGCCATTTTGAAGTCCGTGGCCTTTAGTTGGCGCCAAGACGTCCTGACCGAAAGCGCCAAGGAACTCTTTGAGCTCTCAGCCCAGCTGTACACGCGTCTGGGCACCATGGGCGAGGCCGTTTCAGCAGTAGGCGTCTCACTTAAGACAAGTGTTGACCGCTACAACAAATTAGTGGGAACTCTCGAAGCAAGGGTTCTGCCCACCGCCCGCAAGCTCAATGCTCTTGACCCGAAATCGCTTGAATCTCCTGCCCAAGTGGAGAGCACCCCGCGAATACTCACAGCTCCTGAATTTGAGGAAACACCAAGGATAAATCAAGCTATTTAGTGTTTTATGGTCCAGGCTAATTACAGCAGGTTGGCGCTGCGAACTCCCTTGTAATCGGGGTCGCCGGCTGCCTTCAATGTTGCGCGTAGTTCTTTGGGCAGGGAGAACAAGATGTCTTCTTTTGCCGTGACTACTTCTTCCACTGACTCGTAACCGTAAGTGGCAAGCAGGTGCAGCACATCCTGGACAAGCACTTCAGGTACTGAAGCCCCACTGCTAACGCCTACACTGGCCACGCCTTCAAACCAGGTTTCATCAATTTCGTGGGCAAAGTCCACTCGGTAGGATGCTTTGGCACCGTACTCGAGAGCAACTTCCACCAAACGGACCGAGTTGGAGGAGTTGGCTGAACCAACAATTATCACCAGATCGGCTTGAGGGGCTATCTCCTTGATGGCAGTCTGGCGGTTCGTGGTGGCATAACAAATATCGTCGCTGGGAGGATTCTGCAACTTCGGGAACCGCTCACGCAAGATTTCAACAATCTCCATAGTCTCATCCACTGACAGAGTGGTCTGAGAAAGCCAGATCAGGCGGTCGGGGTCTGCAACATGAACGGTCCGAGCCTCATCCGGGTTGTTCACAATCGTGATGCTCTCGGGTGCCTCGCCATAGGTTCCTTCCACTTCCTCGTGGCCTTCGTGGCCGATCAGGAGAATGTGGTTTTCTTCCTTGGCGAATCTGACAGCTTCCTTGTGAACCTTGGTTACCAGCGGGCATGTGGCGTCGATGGTCCGCAGCCCGCGCTCCGCAGCGGACGCAACCACGGCCGGGGAAACACCGTGGGCGGAGAAGACCACTAGTTCACCTTCTGGAACTTCCTCGTTCTCTTCCACGAAGATTGCCCCGCGTGCTTCAAGGGAAGAGACAACATGAACGTTGTGCACAATTTGTTTGCGTACGTAAACGGGTGCTCCGTGATGTTCAATCGCCTTCTCCACGGCAATGACGGCGCGGTCTACTCCAGCGCAATAGCCACGCGGGGCGGCAAGCAGGACGCGCTTTTCTCCGCTCACAGGGGCGGCGGCGGCCACCTCTTCGGGCGACCTGCGACGGCGCGGAACGGCGGGCATAGGAAAAGAAATTGCAGTGGTGCTCATACCCACCATCCTACGTGCCATCCTACGTGGTGCGTCTGCCCTTAACTATGAGAGCTCCAACACCAGCCACGGCCACCACTGCCGCCGTCACGAATGTGAGGGTAATCCCACCCTGCCAGCTTTGCCGCGCAAGGACACTGAGCTCCTGGCCAAACTGCTGCGCAACCTCCGGCCCAACAACAAGTTCCGCCAGGATCGTCTCCACAAAACCTGAGCCCGCCACCCACAACAACGCCACCACTGCCAGTCCCAAGCCAGCCAGCACAACTGTCACAGCGCGCCGTCGGGCAACCACTATCCCCAAAATAAGAAGATCCACGGCGATAAAAGCCAACCAGCCACTCCAACCGGCCACCATGGTCAGTTTGGGTAGCAACTGGGCCACCTTAGGCTGATCAAGGCTCACGACTACGTCTTTAGGGGTGGGCACAGTGATGCCGATATCCTTGCCGACACTAGCGGAAATCAAGCCAACTAGCGGAGCAATATCCACCAGGACATCCCCCTGAATATCTTTGTTTCCGGCGGCGTCAAAAGTCAGTTTGTGGCTACGCTTCAGGGTATCTTTCCACGCTTGGGCATAGCCAGGGTCGGTGTAAATGCTACGGGCCGCAGAGTTAATGACAGCAGCCGCGATATTGTTCAGCTGCGGTGGCAGGTCAAGTGAGGCTGTTGCCTGGCTGGTGGCCATGGCTGACAGTCCCTCTTGGAACGCCTCATTACTGCCAAGGGGGCCGGCAAGCTCAACAAACCCGGCCTGGGCAACAACGTTATGTTGCATCCATATGGCTGGCCCGGCTACGGCTGCTAACAGCAACGCCAGGACGACGAGAAATACTGAGGTAAGCGTGCGCATGAACCATCCCAAAACACGAGAATTTTCTGACATTGGACTCCAACATTAGTGCATGGCTGTGGATGACGGTGTGCCAGTGTCAGTGCGTGAAGCTAGAGTTATTTCAAGACTGTATGGTGGCGTCCCACTAGTCACCCAGGCTGAAGACCCCAGGCTGAACACTCAGATTGAGCACTCAGAGCAAAGGACGGCGACACTGTTATGGCGGACACCCCGGAGCGTCAGGTTATTGCGCCAACGGCGGCCGAGACCTCACCTGAAAACCCGTGGCCTTTGCAACTACTGAGCCAAAAGCTCAAGTCCCACATTGAGAAAGCCCCGCCAGCTTGGGTTGAGGCCCAAGTGATCGAGCTGAACAAGCGTGCCAACGTCAGCTATCTGACCTTGCGTGACATAGACGCTGAGGTCTCCTTGAGTGTTACGGTGTGGGGCTCTGTTCTGAGCCGTTTGGAAGCACCTTTGGAGCAAGGTTCCCGTGTTGTAGCCCAGCTCAAACCAGATTTTTGGCTCAAGACAGGCCGCCTGTCCATGCAAGGACAGGACATTCGGCCTGTGGGCTTGGGGGATCTGCTGGCACGGATCGAACAATTGCGCCAGGCCTTGGCGGCTGAAGGACTCTTTGACCCGCGCCGTAAAAAGCCGCTGCCGTTACTCCCCCACCGGATTGGCCTGATCACGGGCAGAAATTCAGATGCTATGAAGGACGTGATTCGCAATGCCTCGTTGCGGTGGCCTGCAGTGGAATTTGAAGTGCGCGAAGTTGCCGTCCAGGGCGTCAATGCAGTCACGGCTGTTATCGGGGCGCTGAGGGAACTCGATGCCGATCCCCGGATCGATGTCATTGTCATTGCCCGTGGTGGCGGTTCCCTCGAGGACCTGCTCGCTTTCAGCCACGAATCATTGGTCCGTGCCGTGGCTGCCGCGCATACCCCCATTGTCAGCGCTATTGGTCACGAAGCGGACAGGCCGCTCCTGGACGAGGTTGCCGATCTGCGTGCTTCAACGCCAACCGCTGCCGCCAAACGTATTGTCCCGGACGTTGGCGAGGAGCTGCGCCGCGTAGATCAGGCACGATCGCAGCTCAACCGCAGAATACAAGGCCTCCTGGACCGCGAAACTGAGCGCCTGCTTTATCTTCGGTCCCGGCCAGTGCTGGCAAACCCTATGCTCATGTTCACAACAAAGTATGACGAAGTTACCTCCTCACGCGGGCGGATGCGCACCGCCGTCCGCACCCAGGTAGGGCGTCATTTCGACCAGCTCAGACACCTCCGCGCCCAAGTTCGTGCCCTGTCTCCGCAAAAAACTCTCGACCGAGGGTATGCGGTGGTTCAACTCGAAGACGGGGCCATCGTCAGGGACCCCGAGCAGGCCCCCGCCCGGACACTCTTGAGAGTTCGAGTTGCAGGCGGAGATATCACCGCCGTAAGCACCGAAGGTACAGCAGCACCTCGTACCGATGACTCATCTGCCAAACCGCTCGTCTCAAACACCACATCAGCAAAGGACTCAGTATGAACCCCGCCGAAACACCCGCTACCCCCACTAATATTGACGCACTCAGCTACGAGCAGGCCCGTGAACAACTGATGAACGTGGTCAACCAGCTCGAGGCCGGCAGTTCAAACCTTGAGGACTCTTTGGCCCTCTGGGAACGAGGCGAGTCACTGGCTAAGCGTTGCGAAGAATGGTTGGAAGGCGCCAAAGCCCGCCTCGAAGCCGCGCGTTCCATTGACAATCAAGTACCCTCGGAGCAGTAATTTAAAGTGTGAAGGAAATGCAGTGAGAGCCGAGATCGAAGTTGCTGGCCGTAAACGGTCTTACCAGCTGATTACAAGAACGTCAGCTGATACTCAAAGTCAGCAAGAAACCTCCGCCGTGCTCATTTTTTTACACGGTTCCAAGCAAACCGGGCAGTCGGTACGCGAGTTCGCTGGGAACAGCATTGATCAGCTGGCAGACAACGGGCATGTGGCAGTTGTTTACCCGGATGGACTGCAAAAACGCTGGAATCATAATAAAAACAGCTCCGGCAGTACCAATGATGTTGCTTTCATAGAATCCCTGGCAGACCATTTTCATGGCAAATACGGTCCCATTCCGGTGATTATTGCTGGTTTTTCCAACGGCGGACAGTTGGTCATCCGGCTGATTCATGAAAACCAGGAGAAATTCCATGGAGCCGCTATCATCGGTGCCACACTGCCACGACCGGGGGGTTTGGACTTCGCCGATCAGCTAAGACCATTACCGGTGCTGCTGATCCACGGGACAAGTGACCTTGTGGTTCCATACGGAGGTGAAGGCTGGTTTGCCACGTTCTTCGGTGGCCGGCGCGGACCCTCAGCCCTGAAAACGGCCCAGTACTTCGCTGCGCGCAACTCGATCTCTAACCCGCCTTTGCATGAGGTATTGCCGCATCGCAAGGAGAGCGGTAGGACCACTGTTGGCCTCACCCGCTTTGAGCAGGATGCGCTCCCAAGCGTTTGGCTTTATACAGTCAGAGGCGGCGGTCACGTGGTGCCGAACCGCCATCGAAAAGCCATCTTTCTCGCAGGCAGAACAACCCAGGACATCACAACAGCACAGGCACTGGCAGACTTTTTTCCCGTACTGCGCAAATGATGCCCAGACGCTTTCTCCTACTGCGCTTCTTTCGCATGCTGCGCTATCTAGGAGTACCGTGCTTCTCAATGCATGCGGCTGTCCGCATCAAGCGTCTTTAAGCCGGGCACGCTCAGCGGCAAGGTCGTAGTCACCTGCCGGCCATTGCAGATTCAGACTTCCCAGTGTCTTAATAAGAATTTCTTGGACTGCCATACGGGCGTACCACTTCTTGTCCGCTGGGACCACATACCAGGGCGCATTCTCGGTGCTGGTCTGCTCAAAGACACGCTGGTAGGCGTCCATGTACTCCGGCCAAAACTCACGTTCGTCCAGGTCTGTAGGACTGTATTTCCAGTACTTCGTGGGGTCATGTAAACGCGCGGTGAGCCGTTCTAGCTGTTCCTTAGGACTGACGTTCAACATGATTTTTACAATAGAAGTACCAGATTCAACCATCTCTGCCTCAAACTCGTTGATGGCTTCATAGCGCCGCTGAAGTTCGTCGGCATCTGCCCAAGCATGAACACGGTGGATCAGCACATCTTCGTAGTGGGACCTATCAAAGACGCCAAACATCCCAGGTACTGGGGCCGCGGGGCGTACACGCCAGAGAAAATGGTGAGCCTTCTCCTCATCAGTTGGTGCCTTGAACGTGGTCAGCTGCACACCTTGCGGATCTACCGAACCAACCACATGCCCAACAATCCCGCCCTTGCCTGCGGTGTCCATCGCCTGCAAAATCAACAAAATCGATTTTCTGGAGCCAAAACGACTTTCGGCGAAAAGCTGCTCTTGAAGCTGGGCAAGCACAGGTGCCCTCGCTGCCAAGGTTTCGGCGCCGTCGGACTTCTTGCCTGAAAAACCTGGAGAGACATTGGTTGCTTGCTCCGCAAGAGAAAAGCCGGAATCTACTTTCAGCAAATCGCTTGGGTGTTTAGTGAATCCAATTGGCAATGACATGGTGGGCCTTTCCCTAGGGTTTGTAAGTACTGAGGAATTCTGCGATGCGTCCAATGGCTTCTTCCAGGACCAACACATTAGGCAACGTCACAAGGCGAAAATGATCGGGACGAATCCAATTAAACGCTGTGCCATGTGAAATCAGGATTTTTTGGGATTCCAGGAGATCCAAGGCAAATTTCTCGTCACTTTTGATCGGGTAAGCCTCCGGGTCAAGTTTGGGAAATAAGTAGAGCGCACCCTTGGCCTGATTGGTAGTAACCCCGGGGATGTCGTTGAGTACCTTATAGGCGATGTCCCGCTGTTCCTTGAGCCGACCGCCAGGCAGGATCAGATCCTTAATGCTCTGGTATCCCCCCAAAGCTGTCTGAATGGCGTGCTGTCCAGGGACATTGGCACACATGCGCATATTCGCCAGTAGGTTGATCCCCTCAAGATAATCCGCTGCCCGAGCCTTGGGCCCGGAAATAGCAAGCCAGCCAGAGCGATACCCACAGATCCGGTAGGCCTTAGACAACCCGCTGAAGGTCATGCACAGAACGTCATCACCGGTGATGGTTGCTGTGTTGATGTGTTCGGCATCGTCGTAGAGAATCTTCTCGTAAATCTCATCCGAGAACACCACCAACCCGTACTTGTAGGCAAGGTCAACCATGGCTTTCACGATGTGTCTTGGGTAGACCGCGCCGGTGGGATTGTTGGGGTTAATGATCACTAGGCCCTTGGTTTTGGCGGTGATCTTCGATTCAAGATCCTCAAGATCCGGCCACCATTCCTGGTTCTCGTCACAGAGGTAGTGCACCGGACGCCCGCCCGCCAGACTCACAGATGCGGTCCACAAGGGGTAATCAGGAGTGGGAACAAGCACTTCATCGCCGGTATTCAGCAGCGCCATCAGGGACAGCGTGATCAATTCGCTGACACCGTTTCCCAGGTAGACATCATCAACGTGGATGTTTTGGATACCTCGCGTTTGGTAATACTGCACGACGGCGGTCCTCGCCGAAAAGATCCCCCGAGAGTCGCTGTAGCCCTGAGCGTGTGGCAGGTGAGCCATCATGTCCACCAAAATGGCATCTGGTGCCTCAAATCCGAAAGGTGCCGGATTACCAATGTTCAGCTTCAGGATTCGGTGCCCTTCGGCTTCCAACTTTTGGGCCCGTTCCAGCACAGGTCCACGGATATCGTAGAGAACATTGTGAAGCTTGGTGGACTGCTTGAAATCTGCCATTTACCCAATATGGCACAGCTGCTCCGTGTTTGCTTCCGCAACGTGCCCACCTTCGCAGGCCAATGGCTAAGAACTGGCCTTGACAAGTCCCTGCTGTACCAGCCAGATGGTTGCAACCTCGGATAAGTCGCCATAGTGACGGTCCTGGGACAGGCGGTTAAGGTTGGCTAGCTCTTCTGTGTTTAGAGCGGCGCTGACCCGGTTCAGAACCGCCTGCACTTCTGCCGGAACCCTGTTCTTGGCCACCAAAGGGACAACGTTTTGGCTGAGAAAAAGTCCTTTGGGATCACTGAGTATCACTAAGGAGTTATCCGCTATCGCAGGAGAAGAATTGGGCAGCTGGGCAATTTGGATTTCATCCCGCAAGAGGGACCAGAGAATGCTCACGTCGTTGAAGTCCAGGGTGGGCATCAGCGCCTTGTAACTTTTTGGCGTGCAGTTATAGTCGTTGCCCAAGCCGGGTAAGCCCCGCTCCTTGACCTTAAACTCCGCCGAGCCACCCATGCCCAGTTTCTCGCACACCTTCCCCAAATCGGAGAGGCTCTTGAGCTGGTATTTCTCCGCCGTGAGTGCTGTGACCACAGTGACGTTGCTATTCTCGGTTTTGGCTGTATCCAGCAGGCCGATACCGGTTGGCAACGAGGTTTTTAGCGCATCAATAACATCGCCTGCACCCACATCAGTATCGGCAGGGGCAATGGCGGACAGTGCCAAACGAGAATAAACGGGAACAATGTCCACGCTCCCTGCCTCCACGCCCGAAACTACGGCCCCTTGGTTGAGCGGGGGCTTAATAATCTCGGCCTTGACGCCTGCAGCATTCAACGCCGCGGCGTACACGTGGGCCAGCAGGGCACCTTCTTGGGGGTTCACGCCGTCGGGCACTTCCGGGGTTGCCACCTTGAGGGGAACCTGCGCTACTTCTTCAGAGGCGGTATGAATAGTGGTAATTGGTTCAGGAGTGCAAGCAACTGTTGTCCCCATGAGCAACAGGAAGATTCCCAGTGCGACAACTAATTTTCGATGCACTGCACTTCTCCCTAAAACTTTTTTATTACCCCAAATCCTCAACATACGTTACCCCGACAAGACCCAAATTGGGCTCTTCAAGAAGTTCTCCATGCGTTCCGCCGCGTTCGAGTTCCAACACAGTTATCTCATTGCTGCCGGTTCTTAGCAGCGGAGCGGGAACGTACAGGGTGATTTGGGGGCCCACTTCCCAAAATCGTCCCAGCAGAAAACCATTGATCCACACCACGCCTTTTCCGAAACCTGGCAGTGCCAAGTACGTGTCGGCAGGCTCTTGGACGTTGATCTCACCGTGAAAGTACCCCGGCCCAAGGGTATCAGCGGCGGCACTTTCATCAGCTGGTCCAGACAGCGTCCCCGGGCTTCGAGCAGGGACACCGATCTCCAACAGTTCGGTCAACGGCCTCTCCAGATTGATGGGGCGCTGCTCCCAATGGAAGACGTAACGTTGGTTGATCAGTACCCCGTCGAGGATACCTTTGCCCTGACCAAAGAATGGTCCGTAGTTCACACGGCCCTGGTTCTCCACCAAAATTTCCAGTTTTGCCAGCCCGCCGCCAGTTTCAACGTTCAAACCCTGCGCACCAGTCGCGTCATTGAGGACACCCGCGTAGACGTTGTCCACCCAGATGTAGGCTCTGTCATGCAAATCCCTAATCTTGATGGTTGCCTCACCGACCGGCAGGATCGCTTTTGCGCCGTAGTGGACCATGCCTCGGTCAAGACCCAGTTTTTCAAAAGCTAGTGGCTTAACGCTCGCCACAGGTTCGATGTCCCTAACAAAATCAAGCAGTCCCGTACCCCGGGTCAGATCAAAATGGCGGGCCGGCAGCACGGGTATAGGACGGGACAATTTCTCAGGGACAGGCGTCAGTTCCCGCCCGGATGCTGCAAAGAAAATCTCACGCATTGCATGGAACTTCTCTGTCAGGTGCCCATCCTCAGCAATCGGGGCATCCGAGTCGTAGCTGGTGACTGTCGGTTGAAGGGCGCCGTCGTGGTTTGCCCCAGATGCCAGACCAAAGTTGGTCCCGCCATGAGCCATGTACAGACAGATCGAGCCATCAAGGTCAAGAATCTTTTTTACTTCGGCTCCCGCATCAATTCCGCCGCGGGTGTGGTGATCTTCACCCCAGTGGTCAAACCAGCCATTCCAGAATTCAACGGTGAAGAACGGCTCACCGGGGCGCCTTCGTTCCCACACTGCATCCGCCTCTGGCCCGCGGGAGCCAAGAGTCGCCGTCGCCCACGTCTCTGGCAGGGAACCGCCGTCAAGGAAGTAGTCCGTACCGCCGTCGGCCGTAAACAAAATCTCAGTGATACCGCGATCCAGCAGCGCTTTGTTGTTCCAACGCAGATATTCCACATCGTCACCGTAACTGCCGTACTCATTCTCGACTTGCACGGCAATCACCGGACCTCCATGGCACGCCTGTAATGGCTCAATGATCGGCAGCAGGACATCAAACCACTCTTCAACGGCGTTGGTAAACAACGGATCTGATGAACGCAGCACCATGTCAGGGTTGGAGATGGCCCATGAGGGGAAACCTGCGTTGTCCCACTCGGCACAGATGTAAGGACCGGGGCGGACAATGACATCCAGCCCCGCATTTCCGGCCAGAGTAATGAAGGCGGCCAAGTCTTTCCAACCACTGAAATCCGGGGCGAGGTCCTTATAGGGCTGGTGAAAATTCCATGCAACGTATGTGTCTAGTGTGTTCACCCCCATCGCCACAAGCCGGTCAATCCGGTCCTGCCAAAGCTGGGGATGGATCCGAAAATAGTGCACGGCACCGGCAATGATGCGGTGCGGTTCACCGTACCTAAAAAGTTTCCGGTTTGCGTAGGACAACGCCGGAGGGGTCGTGGCACCCCCGGAAGTTGCCGGCGTTTGAGGCTGAACGGGCTTTTCCGGTTTTAGGCGGGCGTTATCAGCCGGTTCCTCTGGTGAGATCGTGGACTTGGACAACTAAACTCCCGGCACTAATTTTTAGGCTGATACAAAGACTTTGATATGCATAACAATTCTAAGCCTGGCAGTCTGGGAAAAACGCCATGCCGCACCGTCGCACCCAGAATTAGCGGTATGTTACAAGTAAACAATCTTGGCTCTTTGGGGACCCGCTCCCCGTGCCGCAGCCCACCCGAAACACGTCACACTTAGAGGATCTCAATGAGCACGGAACAGTTCACTCGCGGGCCGGCAATGCGAGACGTCGCAGCAGCAGCACGCGTCTCCGCGCAGACGGTTTCTCGAGTGCTCAATGAGCACCCTAATGTCCACGACAGCACAAGGCGGCGTGTTCTGGCAGCCATTGAAGACCTTGGTTACCGACGGAATAATACGGCACGCGCACTCGTCACTGGACGCTCTAAAACGATTGGCGCACTGACACTAGCAACTAACAATTACTCTCGATCCTCGTTGGCGTTGGGTGTTGAACTTGGCGCACGCGAAGCTGGCTACACAGTGACATCCGCGACCTCCAGCTTCAATGTCCAAGCCTTAACCGATGCCGTGAGCCGATTGGTTCACCAAGGAGTCGATGGCATCATTATCTCCGCACCCTTGCACGACGCAGCTGCGCAGATCAGCAAAATTACCTCGAGAATCCCAACTGTCAACACTGATGGGTCTTCCAACATGGGCCAGAACATGGTCGGTGTTGATCAGGATACTGCCGCTGTTTTAGCAACCAAACATTTGCTGGAGCTAGGACACGAAACCGTATGGCACATAGCCGGTCCGCGCGAATGGTCGGATGCTGCAAGCCGCCTTAACAGCTGGCGGCGAACCCTACGGGAAGCAGGCGCTACGGTCCCGCCCGAGCTTTACGGCGATTGGAGTCCCGAATCCGGTTACCGCAATGGACTCATCTTGGGCCGCATGCCAGAAGTCACAGCAATCTTGGTGGCTAGCGATGAAATGGCATTTGGCGTAGTCCGCGCGTTGACTGAGTTGGGGCGGCGTGTCCCTGAAGATGTTTCAGTGGTCGGCATTGATGACATTGATTTGGCAGCCTTTTCCAACCCTCCCCTGACAACAATTCGCCAATCGTTTGAAGAGACCGGCCGCCGCGCTGTGCAACATTTGGTTGCCCAGATCAATCACCCCGAGATGGCAAGCACCCCGGAGCTGGTTGCGCCGAGTCTGATGATTCGCTCAAGTACTGCGGCGCCCCCTGCACGGGGCTAAACGGCTAGCCCTGCGTTGCGTGGGCCTGCGTCGCTACTAGCAGGGGGATCCCAAAGATGGGGTCCTGCTTGAGAATCTGCACATCGCTATAACCAAGCCCTGCCAGGTGTGAGATAAAGGCCTCTTGAAGTGCCGGGACGTTACTGCCCATGCCACTGCCCAATACGATGGGTCCTGAAATATTCAGCTGACTCGCCACTTTCGCAGCCATGGCAGCGAGGTCCTTAGCCGCCTGATCGACCAATGCCGATGCGTGTGCATGGCCATTTTCGGCAGCGCCAAAGATTACCGGGGACGCCGCTGCCCAGTAACGACGAGTGGTGCCCTGATGGAAGTGAGCAATCAGTTCCCCTGGCTCCTGGAGCTGGCAGTACTTCAGAAGTGCAGCCGTCAGCTCGTCTACTGGCTTCCCGGAATCCATCCGTTCCAGACTGTAGCGAACTGCTTCACGGCCAAGCCAATACCCGCTGCCTTCATCCCCAAGCAAATAGCCCCAACCTCCGGCACGCGCTTCCTGGCACACTTGGTTCATGCCCCAGGCGGCCGAGCCGGTCCCAGCAATGACGGCAACCCCTGTTGTAGTCCCGCCCGCGGCGAGAAGAAGGCGAGTGTCATGCACCACGCTCACGTGCGCACCAGGAACAAAAGGTGAGATGAGGCTGCGAAGTGCTGCTGCGTCGTCGTCCGTGTCAACACCGCCGGCACCGGCATACACCAGGCTGGCCTCACTCACGTCCAATCGGGCAAACAGCGTGGCCATATTCTCCGCGGCAGTCTCCGGGGTCACATTTTGGACGTTTGTACTGCCAACGCTGAAGTCGGAGGTGATGACACCCTCACTCCACACGATGCCGCGGGTTTTGGAGCCACCAATATCAAGGCCCACAAAACGGGCAGGCAGCGCAGCAGGGTTCAGCGCAGGAAGGTTCAGCGCAGCAGGGTTCAGCGCAGCGGGGTTCAAAGGCGTATTGTCCACGCCTCTAGACTAATGGCATGTTCACCACACCTTTGATAGCCGCCCCCATGGCTGGCGGAACAACCACCACTGAACTTGCCTTGGCGGCCCAAGACGCCGGCGCATTTGCGTTTGCTGCGGGTGGATACAAGACCGCCGATCAGCTGGCCGCTCACATAGCACCACTGCGCTCCGCAGGCATCGATTTTGGCGTGAACCTGTTTGTCCCGCGAACCGCACCACTGACATCCGTTCAACTCATCGAACTGAGCGAATACCGCACCAAATTACGGACGACGGCGGGACTCTACGGTGCCGCTGTGCCCGAGGAGTTACTAGCCGAGGACGATCCTAGGGTTCAGGACTACTGGGCCCAGAAGATTGCATTACTGCTGGCCGATCCAGTAGCGCTTGTCAGCTTTACCTTTGGGCTTGCTCCTGCCGATGTCGTGGAACAGTTGCACAAAGTGGGGACACAGGTACTTGCTTCTGTTACGAGCGTTGCAGAAGCCGTGGCCGCCGCCAAATCCGGAGCAGATGCATTGGTGGTCCAACACGCCAATGCCGGTGGCCATAGCGCCGCCTTTATTACGGCGACGGGGACGCCTCCGGTGGCGGGTGCGGTGGAAGCCAGTCGCAGTGGGTCCAGTGGGAATGGGTCCAGCATGAAGCCCGCCACGCTACCACAGCTGATCAGCGAAGTTCGCTCCGAGGTAGTGCTTCCACTGGTGGGTGCCGGCGGTATTTCCACCCCGGAAGACGTCAAAGCCGTATTAGCAGCCGGTGCTGAATCGGCAGCCATCGGCACAGCCTTGATCCGCACTAATGAAAGCGGTGCTCGGTTGCTACATAAGAACGCTCTAGGCGATCCGAGCTACACAGACACTGCTATTACTCGAGCTTTCACCGGCAAGCCTGCTCGGGCACTGATCAACGATTTCGTGCGAGATTATACGGACGCTGCACCGCACGCCTACCCTGATGTGCATTTCGCAACGGCACCATTGCGCGCAGCAGCGGCAGCTCAGAACAATCCACGGGCACTAAATCTATGGGCCGGCTCCGGCTGGAAATCCGCCAGGACGGGACCTGCGGCAGCCGTCATTGCAGGCTTTCTCCAGTTCCTTTAGCCGCGGCGCTGCTGCTTCTCTAGCGAACCCAAGGCCCATAACCGTTGAAGTGCTGTACTCAATTATTCGGCAATTTGCTATTATGGCGAACTAACGGCTGCCCTCCGAGACGGGTTGGGCGTGAGAATCGTGAACTTTGGAGGATCTTTTGGCAACTGCAGCGAAGAACGTTCGGCGAGATCCAGCGCAGGGACAGCTGTCACCTGAGCCTCTTGACGCGGTCGACCGTCAGATCATTGACACTCTGGTCTCAGATGCTCGGATCACCAATAGGGATCTTGCTGACGCTGTGGGCATCGCCCCATCCACGGCGTTGATGCGCACCCGCGCTCTTACGGAGCGCGGGGCCATTGAGGGCTTCGAGGCAAAACTGAATCTGGCCTCGATTGGCCGCGCTGTTCAGGCCCTCATAGCCGTTCGGCTGCGCGCTCATGACAGAGACCAGATCGACACGTTTACGGCGCGCGTACCCCTGCTGCCCGAGGTTCTTTCCACTTTCCACACTTCCGGTTCGGTGGATTATTTGCTGCACATCGCTGTCCGTGACACCGACGCCCTGCGGGACTGGGTACTGGATAATTTAACCACTGATCCAGTGGTTGGGCACACCGAAACCACGCTTGTATTCAAGCATATTCCGGGGCATACAGGTCCGTTGGACTAACCAGCGTGCATGATTTTCGTTTAGATTCGCCCATAATGGGCAAGTGACCATCATCGACAATGCCGTATACGTGGACGGCAAGCGCTTCGCTACCCCAGAGAACCTCGAGCAGACCTATGAGGTTATGGACTCCTGCAATGGGATGGCCTGGATCGGCATGTTCCGCCCTGATGCCGAGGAAATGAAGTCTCTGGCCGCCGAGTTTTCGCTGCACGAACTTGCGGTTGAGGATGCCATCAAGGCCCATCAACGACCCAAACTGGAGCGCTACGACGACGTCGTTTTTACTGTGCTGCGCCCAGCTCGCTATATTGACGATACTGAGACTGTTGAATTTGGTGAGCTCCATGTTTTCACTGGTCCTGACTTTGTACTCACCATCCGTCATGCCGAGACCCCTGGCCTATCCTCAACCCGAAGCCGTCTGGAAGGCGACCCGGAGCTACTGGCGCTTGGGCCGGAAGCGGTGCTTTACGCCATCATGGACCAAGTGGTTGACGACTACCAGCCAGTGATCAGCGGCCTGGAAAATGATATTGACGAAATAGAAGACCAGCTTTTTGCGGGGGAACCCAACGTCTCACTGCGTATTTACCAGCTCTCCCGCGAGGTCATCCAGTTCCAGCGCGCCATCCACCCCTTGCAGGACATTGTGCAACGACTCCAAGCCGGTTATGAAAAGTACAGTGTCAACGTTGAACTGGAACGTTATTTGCGCGACGTTCAGGACCATATTGAAATTGTCACGGCCAAAGCGGATTCCTTTCGTCAGCTGCTGCAAAACGCGCTGACGGTTGACGGCACGCTGACCACCAACCGCCAAAATGAAGCCGCTGCCGCCGAAAATGAGCAGGTTAAGAAGATCTCTTCTTGGGCAGCTATCCTCTTTGCGCCGTCCTTTGTGGGCTCCATCTACGGCATGAACTTTGACATCATGCCCGAACTCCACTGGGCATTCGGCTACCCCTTCGCCTTAACTCTGATGTTCCTGGTGGGACTTTCCATGTACCTGATCTTCAAGAAAAAGACCTGGCTCTAGCCCTCTCCGATTTCATCTCTCCTCGCCCCTTACTCCTCGTCGTGCCCCTCGCCCCTTACCCCTCGTCGAGATTGGAGATAATGACACCTCTAAGTAGTGTTCGGGTGTCATTATCTCCAATCTCGACGGGAAGGGGTTGCAACGGGAGGGACTTAGGTACGCGCCAAGGCAGAGATGTCTTCCAAGAAGTCCGCGGACACGGCATCGCTGACGGTTGCCTTGGTCTCGGCAATCCGCTCCAGGTAGTCGGCCGTCACCGGGCCACGGCGTTCGGTGGGAACAACGCCATCGAACATGGCCTTTTCCAGCGCCCGCTGTGAGGCACTACGAGCAGCAAATTCAATGTCCGCCGGGGAGAATCCACCGCTGGCCTCAACTAAGGTTTGAACATCAATTTCAGCTACCAGGTGGGCTGGAATAAAGCGGTTCCACATGGCTGTGCGGGCTTGATCATCGGGCAAACCGATGGGGATAACGTAGTCGAACCGCCCGTGGCGCAGGAACGCAGAATCCAATGAACGGATGAAGTTCGTGGCGCACACCAGCAGCCTGCCGGGCTGATCACGGAACGCCGGGATGATCTTGAGCAGCTCATTGGTGACACCCTGCATCGGCGAAGGCGGCTCTCCCGAACGCTGCGAAGCGATCTCCTCAACCTCGTCAATAAAGACCACGGCGTGCTCAAGCTCTGCGATATCCAAGAAAGTCTGGCGCAGCGCACCGGCCAATCCGCCAGGCTCACCGGCCAGACGCGAAGGGAACACTTCCACAAATGGCCATTCAAGGCGGGAGGCAATGGCCTTGGCAAAGGTTGTCTTTCCAGTGCCAGGAGGGCCAAAAAGTACGACGGCGCGGGGCGGCACCACACCGAACTCCTCCGCAAGTGCTGCTTCAGCCAGCGGCATGACCAGCCTTCGCTCAAGGAGCTCTTTCTCTGCGGTCATACCAGCGACGCGGTCCCACAGATCACGTGGCAGGACCCTACCGCCAAGTTCATCCAGCACCCCCAGCTCAGCTCGCTGCACTGGGATGTGACGCTCAAAGTAACGCAGGTTCTTTTTCACCACGAAACCGCGGTTGGTGAATGCTTCCACACGATTTTCCGTTTCCGGCATCAGCGCAGAAAGCTTGTTTAGTCCGTGTGCTGCCATACGGTTTTCCACCGCAGCGAGAAGGAGTGTCCCGATGCCGCGGCCACGGAAAATTGGCAGAGTTGCCAGAAAGACTATCCAGCCTTGATCGTGCGCAGCCCGCCCAACAGCTGCGCCAATGATCGCATCACCTTGAACGGCCACCACCGCATGGTCCTTCTCGCACGAGGCAAGCACTTCGGAGAGGTCGTAAACAGGTTCCACACCGTTGTCGCGCAGCGACTGCCACAACGCCAGAATGCCTTCAACATCTTGCGAATGAAAATCGCGAATAGTCCATGCCGTCATGTCACTGCCGCTCCCTTGCGTTAGCCAATATCTGAATGATGGCACAGGGCTCACGTTCCCCGGAAATTTGGTGGCAGGAAGGTTACTCACCAGTAGTAACCTTTGGCTGAGGTCAACAAGTTTCCCCGTAGTGCCATTTCTCACAACTAGAAGGGAAACAATTTGCTGGAACTCGGCGCTGCATATGGGTGGACCATTCTTCACTCTTTTAGGAAGTTGCCCCATGAGCATTGACATCGCCACTGAAACCGAACTCAACACCGAACTCATTCTTGATGCTGGCACAGCAGCTGCCCTGTTCCTCGAGGCCCGAACCGCAAATAGTTTCACTGATGAGCAGATTTCGGATGAGACCCTGCAGGCCGTCTACGCATTGACAAGGATGGGGCCCACGGCAATGAATATTCAGCCTCTGCGGATTACGTGGGTTCGCTCCACCGAAGCCCGCGAGGCCCTGGTTATTAACATGGCAGCGGGGAACAAGGAAAAGACATTGGCCGCACCTTTGGTGGCACTGTTGAGCTATAACCCTCGTTGGCATGAAAATTTGGCCACCACAACACCACATATGGCCAGCAAGGTGGCCTCGTTTGCCGAGAACTCAGCCCTGCGCCAGACCATGGCATTCGATAACGCCCACCTGCAGGCTGGCTATTTCATTCTGGCTGCACGCTCAGCGGGTCTGGCCGTGGGCCCCATGAGTGGGTTCGACAGTGCTGGTATGGATCAGGAATTCAATGCGGATTCCGGACTGAAGTCATTTCTCGTGGTGAACTTGGGCCGGTCCAATGGCCGCATAGACCGCGCGCGCCTTCCGCGCCTGAATTTCGACGCCGCAAACACAACCGTATAAACACCTCAGCATTTCATTACCTGGGTGAAATTAACCACAAGCGCGATGTCCTTGTTTTTCACAGTTTTTCAAAGTTTTTCACACGGAGAGCGCACTTTTTTGTTTGCCACACTTTGATAAATCTGGAATTTTCGCTGCTATGGCAAGAGACTGTTGATACGGAACGCTCACCAAAGAATCGGCGCTTTAGCCGTCGGCGTGAAAACTCGTCAGCAGAATCATGGCAATTTTTGTGCGACTATCCTGTATTTTCAGCTAATGCGCGTTTTAGTAATTTTGACGGCTGGTTGGGGCTGGCGATACTTGGAGGATGACTACTCCAGGAAACCAATTCAGCCGCCGCCTCAAGCCCCTCATCGCCGTGGCGTCAGTGGCACTTTTGGGCCTATCACTGGCAGCCTGCTCTCCTGCCTCCACTGATGCACCCAGTGAGTCCTCCCCAGTTGCCGTGTCAGAATCTGCAGCACCCGCCACGCCAGCCCCAACAAAGAGCGCCGCTGCCGTGGAAACAACAGCGCCGCCCGCCACCGCTACCGAGCGCAAAGTCACCGTGAAGGTCACCGGCGCCAAGGATAGTGCCCTCGTGAAGTCACTTGTGGTGACAAACGATGACAAGGAAACAGATGGAGAGATGGTTCAGCAGACTCTCCCCTATACCCAAGAGTTCTCCCTTCCTGCCGGGGCTACCTTCACCAAGATTTTGGTCTTGGCGAAATACCCCTCGGGCGGCACGGGCGAAATCTCCTGCACGGTCAGCGTGGATGGCAAGGAAGTTGCAACGAACAGCTCCAGCAACCATGAGCCTGCCAAGTGCCTGTTCGTTGAAAAGGACACTAAGTAGGCGGAGCACACCACGGACTGGATATTTCCAACCTCCAGCGCGTCCCAGCGTCTATGAGTGGTACCGGCGGTTAGCACGCACCTGCTAGCCAGTAGTACCAGGCGTAGACGCTGTTTTGTGTCGGCAGCCCAGGAACACTCAAGTAGACCCGGCTAGACTGGCGCCATGAACGCACATGATCCCGCTCCCGTCACAGTCACTGTCACCGGAGCAGCAGGCCAGATAGGTTACGCCCTCTTGTTCCGGATTGCTTCCGGAGCCATGCTGGGCCCTAACGTTCCCATTAAATTGAATCTTCTGGAGATCCCGCAGGCGGTGCAGGCCGCGGAAGGCACAGTCCTTGAACTCATGGACTGTGCCTTCCCGCTCCTAGCCGGTGTGGACGTTTTTGACGATCCGTACAAGGCGTTCGACGGCGCGAATCTCGCCATGTTGGTTGGTTCCCGTCCTCGCGGGCCGGGTATGGAGCGCGCTGATCTCCTCAGCGCTAATGGCGGTATTTTCTCCGTGCAGGGCAAGGCCCTGAATGCTGGAGCGGCATCAGATTTGAAGGTGGTTGTTGTGGGTAACCCCGCCAATACCAATGCGCTGATCGCCTCCTCCCACGCTCAGGACATTCCGGCCTCCCGTTTCACAGCTATGACACGTCTGGACCATGACCGGGCGCTGGCACAGCTTGCTGCGAAAACCGGCACGGGTGTTGCTGCAATTAAGCGGGTGACCATTTGGGGCAACCATTCGGCCACCCAGTACCCCGACCTCAGCCATGCAACAGTTTCCGGGAAACCAGCCACTAGTTTCCTGGAGCAGTCGTGGATTGTGGATGAATTCATACCCCGTGTAGCAAAGCGGGGCGCGGAGGTCATCGCGGTCCGTGGCGGCTCCTCAGCTGCTTCGGCTGCCAACGCCGCCATAGAGCACATGCGCCTGTGGGTGCAGGGCACACCCGAAGGAGATTGGACGAGTATGGCTGTCCCTTCCGACGGGTCTTATGGCGTGCCAAAGGGTTTGGTGAGTTCTTTCCCCGTCACCACGCACGACGGCGAAATCACCATTGTGCCCAACCTCGCCATCAGTGACTTCTCCCGCACCAGAATTGACGCCTCCATAGCCGAACTTGAATCAGAACGGGACGCTGTTTCCGGTCTGGGGTTGCTCTAACGCCGCGGCCGCTGCGTCTTATGAGCGATACTTCAGCGTCCAGACAAACCACTACTGCGTCTTCGCTACGGTTGGATCTCAACGCAGACATCGGTGAGGCTTTTGGCCCTTGGGGCCTTGGCAATGACGCAGCCATCATGGCCAATGTCTCCAGTGTGAACATCGCCTGTGGTTTTCATGCCGGCGACCCGCGCTCCATGCGCCGCAGTTGCGCATCTGCGGCGGTCGCCGGTGTGTCGATTGGGGCGCACCCGGGTTACCGTGACTTGGCTGGTTTTGGCAGGCGCTTCATGGAGATGGATCCGGATGAGCTAACCCAGGAGCTTGTTTACCAAATCGGGGCGCTGCAAGCCATTGCACGGGCCGAGGGTGCCGCCGTGCGCTACGTCAAGCCTCATGGGGCTCTGTATAACGCCATCGTTCATCACGCGGAGCAGGCCCAGGCGGTGGTTACGGCCGTGCAGGAAACGGACCCAACTCTGGCGTTGTTGGTGGCGCCGAAATCGCACGTGAAGCGGTTGGGTCTGGCCGCCGGCCTGAAAGTTCTCACGGAAGCTTTTGCGGACCGTGCCTACAATCCGGATGGCACGCTGGTATCGCGAACGCATCCGGCGGCAGTCCATCACAGCCTTGATGTTGTGGTGGCCCAAAGCCTAGACCTCGCGTTGCATCAGGAAGTCACCGCGATTGACGGCTCCCGCATCAAAGTGACCGCCCAGAGCTTGTGCCTGCACGGAGATACTCCCGGCGCTGTTGCCATGGCCGCTGCTGTGCATGAGGCACTGGTGGGCGCCGGAGTGAGAATCAGCAGTTTCCTCTAGATGACCCACTCTTTTTTGCTCCGTCCGGCAGGGGACTGCGCTGTTTTGGTGGAATGTGAGGACCTTGCGGAGGTCATGGGTTTGCAGGCTGCGCTACGCTCCCCCACCGCACCCAAGATTGAGGAGGTGATTGCCGCAGCCCAAACCGTGTTCATTAGCTGCGACTCGCCCAGGATGCTCAGCAAGCTGCGGATGTGGCTAAAAAACGTGCAGCTTCCAGAACATGCCCCGGCGTCGGGAACCTTGCATATCCTCAATACCGTGTACGACGGCGCCGACCTCACCGAAGTGGCCCGGCTGGCCAGCATGAGTGTTGAGGCGTTGATCGCTTGGCATAGCGGCCAGAACTGGTTGGCTGCTTTTGGGGGTTTCGCGGCAGGTTTCATGTACCTCACACCGTCGGGCGAAGGGTTATCCGTTGCCAGACGTGCCAGTCCACGCACCTCTGTACCAGCTGGCTCTGTGGCTTTAGGTGGGCAGTTCTGTGCCGTTTATCCCGGCCCATCCCCCGGTGGATGGCAGTTATTGGGCCATAGCGATGTACTCCTGTGGGACGCTTCCCTACCGCAACCGGCACTGCTGATGCCCTCGGATACTGTTCGCTTTAAGACGATGCGGGAGACGGTACGTGGCAGTGCCACCGCACCGGTAACTGGCAGTTCCCTGATGCCTGCCGGTTCCCTGGTGTCTGGCAGTTCCCTGGTGTCTGGCAGTTACCTGATGCCGGCCGGTTCCCCGGTGCTTGCCGGCACTCCCGCCAAGAAGAATGTTGAGGGCGCAACCGGCAAAAATATCTCCTCCGGCGACGTGCCTCCTGCCGAGGGACTGATGGTGCTTGCGTCAGGAATGCTAACAACTGTGCAGGACTTGGGCCGTCCGGGCCTGGCTCACCAAGGTGTTAGTGGATCCGGCGCACTGGACCGGGCGGCTCTCCGCCGGGTTAACAGGATGGTGGGTAATACTGACATGTCCGGTTCCGGCTGCGCTGGCTTGGAAACCGTAATGGCCGGGTTGCGCATCAAAGCTATGGGAAGTCATGTTGTGGCTGTCACCGCTGGTGCCATCGAGTTGCAGATCCACTCTGTAGTTGGTTCCGAACGCGCTGCTCCGCTTGATACGCCGTTTGTGCTCAGAGACGGGGAGACTTTGGAGTTTCGTCCTCGTCTAGGGGCAGCAGGATTTCGTGGCTATCTGGGTGTGCGCGGGGGACTTGCCGTACCGGCCGTTCTGGGAAGTCGGTCCACCGATCTGCTGTCAGGGCTGGGACCGGCTCCTCTTCGTGCCGGAGCGTTTCTCCCCGTGGTCCAGCCTTTTAGAGGTGGCATAGTTGGATTTCCCGAGCCGGGCCCGAAGCCCACGCAGGTTCTTACAGTGTTCCGGTATCTTCCCGGACCACGCAATGGCTGGTTCACGCCTGAATCAAGAACAGAATTTGAGCAGCAGACGTGGCACCTCTCGGCTCAGTCCAATAGGATTGGCCTACGTTTGAGCGGAAGCCCATTAGTGCGCACCATGGCGGCCATGACGGCTGAGCTACCCAGCGAAGGCATGCCGACAGGCGCAATCCAAGTGCCGCCGTCGGGCCTTCCCGTGCTGTTCTTGGCCGACCACCCTGTGACCGGAGGCTACCCGGTGCTGGGCGTGGTCCCGCGCGAACAACTGGATCGGGCCGCGCAGCTGCCGCCCGGGGCGAAAATCCGCTTCGTCAGCAGTGAGTGCACATAGCAGTGAATAGATCAGGAGCAGGTAGGACTCTCAGCCTTGACGGGGGTTAACTTGTGCCATGTGCGTGAGTGAAAACCCAGGGCAGATCAGTCATCGTGAGCCTGTGCCGTGCTCCAGCAGAAGCCTTGGATTCAGGGTATTCCTCATCTCCGTCCCAGAGCACACCGGCAGCAGCTCCTGCACCAAACCCGGCCAAAGTACTGGCTGCTTCAGCGTTTGACGGCGTCAAAAGGTGGGTGTTGTAGATGAAAGGTGTAGCCTTTCGACTTTGCTCCACCGCTTGTTCCGTGGACTCCAGCCCTAGGAGATTGTGCAGTGTCACCCAGGTTGGTGGCACCAGGATCATCTTCCCGGCGGTATGAAGAGCAAGTGCCTCACGTGCAGGTAGCCATGAGCTGCGTTCATGCTCTTCGGGGTTAAGCACTACCTGGTCCGTGGTTGCCGCACCTAACATGAACCAGGTTCGGAACCGGCGCGGAATTCGTTGCATGGGTGTCCATTGCGATAGCCATACAAGTTCTTTTGGGGACAGCTGTTGGCCAGTTTCTTCGGCCAGCTCTCGCAAACCCGCAGCCTGCGCCGCAGCAAATTCATCAAGTTGCTCACCGGCAGGGTTAACCCTATCGCCGGGATCGACCTTGCCGCCAGGAAATACCCATGCGCCGCCAAAGGATCGGCTGTTGCCTGGCCGTTCCAGCATGAGTGTCTCCAGCCCTGCTGCACCGTCACGGAGCAGAACAATTGTGCAGGCATCTTCCAGCGGGGCAAGCTGTTGAGCAGTATCCATGGAACCAGCCTATCCTCACCAGTATTGCCCACAATGAGTTTGCACCGGAGTAGCCTGACAGAAGAGCCGTGATTAAAATACTGCTACGAAGGGCGAAACTGTGGAGTTCATGACATTAGGCCAGGCGCTGGAGAATGAACACCGTGAAATTGACGGTGGGATAGAGTCCTTCGTGGCCGCGATGGACTCCAAGGGACGCACCTCACCGACCTCGCTGCTAACGGCATTTTCGGGTCTACGCAGGCATATCTACTTGGAGGAAACTTTCTTGTTTCCACCTCTAAAGGCCGCCGGCCTCATGGGTCCACTGTTCGTGATGCTCCGCGAGCACGGCCAGCTGTGGAATCAAATGGGGACTATTGAGTCCCTACTGAGCACCGAGACTCAGAAAGGCGGTGAGGTTCAGAAAGCCACGCAGGGCCAGAAAGTCACGCTACGCAGTGCCTGCGCGGCGTTACTCCAGCTGCTCGACGCCCACAATTCCAAGGAAGAGACCATCATTTATGCGCAAGCGGATGAAATTCTTGACTCTGCCGCCGGCAGTGAACTCCTTAGCTTCTTGGAGAAGGGGACCATGCCACAGGGCTGGGTTTGCGGCGTCAGCTAACCAGCCACGAGATCAACCGAGAGTTCAGCCAGCGGCAGCCAACAATATGGACCTCGCCAAGGGCCCCCCTGTAACGGCACCCAAGTCACCGTCTTCAACGAATACGGCCACGGCAATATCGCCTTGGGCAGCAATCACCCATGAGTGTGTACGCGGAGGATTATCCGTGCCATATTCTGCCGTCCCCGTTTTACCAATCGCCTCAGCGCCAGGCAGGTCCCCCAACATGCCTAGGTAGCCCTCAGTAACAACGGCACGCATCATTGTGCGCAGGTCTATGGCTTCCTTCTGCGTCAATGCCGCACCTTCAGCGGCCTTCGATTTGCCGTCATGGCCTTCTATCAGCACGGGAAAAACAGCAGCACCCTTGACCACAGAGGACATCATCGCAGCCATCATCAGAGGTGAGACCTGTACCTTGCCCTGACCAATCATTGAGGCGGCGTGTTCGGTTCCGGCTGAGTCGCGCGGCACATTGCCGGCGAATGCTGGCAGCCCAAGGTCATTCGTCATGCCAACTCCCAAGGCCCCGGCAGCATCCGATAGCTTCTCTTGGGGAAGGTTCTGAAATTGGGAGACAAAAGCTGTGTTGCAGGAATGAGCGACGGCGGTTGTCAAGGACACTTCGCCTAGCGCATCGGGCGCATAACCAGGGGCATTGAGGAACTTCTTCCCATCGGCAATAAACTCAGGTGTGCAGCTTACTTTCGAACTCGGGTCCATCCCCTGTCGAAACAATCCCAATGACGTGGCAATTTTGAAAGTGGACCCTGGCGCATATTGGCCAAGGAACGCCGTGTTGTATCCCTGACTGTCCGGGCCATTCGCTGAGGCCAAAATTGCTCCTGTTGACGGACGCATGACCACGATCGAGCTGGGCGTCTTTACGTTTGCCAGTGACTCCTCGGCCGCGTTCTGCAGCCCCGGAACCAAAGTGGTTTTGACATCTTTACCGTTAGTCGGCGCAACTGTGAAGAGGATTTTCGGTGGTGAGGTGGGATCGGTGGGTGCCGTCCCGGCGTCGTCCACGGCAGCAGCGTCAGTCTCAGTGGAATCTGTGGCAGCAGGATCAGTGGGTGCCGGATCAGTGGGTGCATCGCTGGGAGCTGCTGAGGGAATGGCCGAAACCATTACTCCAGGATTTCCTGCAAGCTGCGCGTCGAAGGCGGCCTGTAATCCGCCGGCCCCGACAAATTCTCCGGCGACAACCTTGCCCTTAGATTTCTTGATATCTTCAGCCGTGGCCTCACGGACAGTGCCAAGGATGGCCGATGCAAAACTGCGTGAGGGCGCAAGCGGCATGGTTGATTCGGTGGCGAGGATACCCTTGATTGCGTTGAATTTTTCCTGGTCCAACGCCTTAAATGCCTCCTCGCGCAAGGTGAGGGCGTCGACAAACGCTATGGGTCCGTAGGCCTTGACCTTGGCGGTGTAGGCGGCCGCGTCAATACCGAGAAGCCCGGCCAGCTGGTTGGCCGATGCTTCAGCTTCAGAATCATCCAACCCCTCTTTGTTGATGCCGACACTTCGCACGGGCCGGTCCTTGACAATCGCCTCACCATCAGCTGAGAGGATCCCCGCACGGATGCCGTAGTTGGTGCTCACTTTAAAGCGATCACCTGCCGCCAATTTAGGTTCAACCATTTCTGGAGACCACGCGATAGTCCAGCCATTACCGTCACGTTTCATGTCGGCACCCGTGGCGTAGGTCCAGGGTTTCTCTACTTTGGGTAATTTCCAGGAGTAATTCAGAGAGACTCGGGCGCTTTCGCCCTGGACCTCTACGGCACTAACGCTGACCGTGGGCCACGACGGATCAATAGATTCAGCGAGCTCGGTCAGCTCCTTTTGAACTTGCGGGCCAGGTTTGTCGAAGCTGAGATCTCCGACCGTATGGTCCGATAGGGCCTTCGCCAGGGCTTCAGCGGTTGAGCTTCCGTCATCAGGGGCGGAACAGGCTGCACCACCCAGAGCAAGGCTGATAGCAAGCAGCAAAACTGTGACGCGACGAATCATTGACTTCCTGACGTTGATTTGTGAGTAACCCTACCCGCAGGCGGGCCTCCCCCTGGAGTCCGCACTAGCCTCATGGACAGACAAGTGTTCAACGATACTTCGGTGCGGGCGGAAGACGCAGGACTACTCCGACGCTCCTTAAGTTTTTAACACTTCTGCGGCCACTGCGGCGGCTGGTGTGCTGGGGGCTCCTGGGATCTGCGAACTCTCTTCCGGTGCTGGCGGAAGGAGGTTCGTTGCAGCTGCTGCAGTTGCCGCTGTCATATCTTCTAAGAAACGTTCAACCACGGCCAGCTCGGCCGGCGAATAGTTGCTCAGCGCCAACCCGAGCTGGGCTGCCAGTGGCATAAACAGCTCTCTACCGACGCTACGTGCGGTGTCAGTCATGGTGAGGTCAACTTGGCGTCTGTCGCTTTCGCTACGGCAGCGGGTGACGTGACCGGAACGCTCAAGTCTGTCAACTAGCGCAGTAGTTGCTGGTGAGCTGAGGTTGAGAGCCTCACCGAGTTTGCCAGGTGTCATCAGTTCTTGCTGGCGGCGGGGCCTGACCAGCAACCCCAATGCGTTAAGATCCGTCCGGTGGAGCCCATGTAAGGATGCCGCCTTGTCGACGTAGCGGTCAGACTCAATCGTGAACTCCCGCATTTTTGCGAGAAGTTGAGCATGCGGCTGTGAAGACTTCATGACCCAATCCTCCCCTATCGCCAACTATCTCGTTAACATAGTATCTAGATTATCTAACCTCTCGGCGATGGAAGTATTGTCTAAAACATGAAGAATCTAGATTGGTCCCCCAAACGCTGGCTTCGCCTAACGCTGCCACCCATCCTTATTATTGTGTGGCTGCTGGTTGCCGGGCTAGGTGGTCCCACCTTTGGAAAAATCTCTGAAGTGTCAACCAACGATCAAGCGAGCTTTCTGCCGGCCAGCGCAGAATCTACCGCGGCTCGCGAATGGCAGCTGAAGTTTGTGGACAGCAATGCCATCCCTGCCGTGGTGTTGCTGACCTCAACAGAAGCACTGACCAGTGAACAGCTCGGCCAGATCGCTACCTTGCCGAAGAAGCTGAGTGCTGTTAGTGGTGTCCAGAAACCGGAAGCACCCGCGACGACTAGCGTTGCAGGGCCTATTCCGTCAGAAGATAAGAAAGCCGTAGAGTTCTTAGTCCCCATTTCAGGTACTGATGAGGTTAAGTCGGTAGTGGATGAGCTTCGCAACGTCTTGCAATCATCTGCGCCTGGTGGTGTCAGCATCTATGTGACAGGTCCTGCCGGGCTGACAGCTGATCTGGTGAATGCTTTCGGCGGTATCGACGGGATTCTGCTGCTGGTGGCACTAATAGCCGTATTCGTTATTTTGTTAGTCGTTTACCGTTCGGTTGTGCTGCCCCTACTAGTCCTCTTCACCTCAGTGGTTGCGCTGTGCGCTTCCATAGTGGTGATTTACTACATGGCAAGCTGGGATTGGATCAAACTTAGCGGCCAAAGCCAAGGTATTCTTTCGATTCTTGTCATTGGTGCGGCAACTGATTACTCCCTGCTATTGGTAGCGCGCTTCCGCGAAGCACTGCACCAAGTGCAGTCGAAATGGGCGGCACTGGGACGTGCAATGCGCGGCGCGTGGGAACCCATAGTCGCTTCCGGTTCCACAGTCATTTTGGCCATGCTGTGTCTCCTGTTCTCGGATTTGAACTCCAACCGCAGTTTGGGACCAATCGCGGCCATTGGAATTCTGTTCTCCCTTGTTGCAGCCCTGACGTGCTTGCCCGCATTGCTGGTTGCCTTTGGCCGAGGAGCCTTCTGGCCCTTCAAACCGAAGATGGACGCTAATCATGCGAATAAGCATGCAGACCACGGGACACACGGCATGAGTGTGGAAAAGACCGATGCAGTGGAGCACGGACTGGCTGGAGTGGGCGGCATCTGGCGGCGCATCGGCTTACTGATTGCCCGGAGGCCGCGAATTACATGGGTTGTAACCTTGGTTCTACTTTTGGCTGCCAGCTCAGGGATTTTGCAATTACAGGCCAACGGCGTATCGCAGACTGAAGTACTTCTGGGACCGAGCAACGCAGTCGATGGACAACGAGCGTTAGCTGAACACTTCGCCGGTGGTAGCGGTAGCCCTGTGCTGATCATCGCCGACCAAAATAGCAAAGATCAGATTTTGGTAGCGGTAAAGGACACGGAAGGGATCACCGAGGCCAGTATCTATACTGGCAACGGCCGACCTGACGTAGCTGCAGAGCCTGTTGTGAAGGAAGGTCGCGTACTGATCAACGCCACGTTGGCAGATCAAGCGGATTCCAGTGCTGCTGAACAGGTTGTTGTGGAACTTCGCAAGCAATTGCCGCCAGTTGATTCGACTGTCTTGGTCGGGGGTGTTTCTGCAATTGCTTTGGATACCAACCTCACGGCACAAAGTGACCTGTTCAAGATTGTGCCATTGGTATTGCTGGTCATTCTCGTGGTCCTGATACTGCTGCTGCGTTCGATTGTTGCACCGCTGCTGCTAATCGGCTCGGTGGTGTTGTCCTACATAGCCACCATGGGCGTGTCTGCCTTGGTGTTCAATCACGTGTTCGACTTTCCGGGCGCGGATGCCACCGTGCCCCTGTTTGGCTTCGTTTTCTTGGTGGCTTTGGGCGTGGATTACAACATCTTCTTGATGACCCGCGTTCGCGAGGAGTCGCTGCTCATGGGTACTCACGCAGGTATATTGCGAGGTTTGGGCAAAACAGGTGGAGTGATCACTTCCGCAGGCGTGGTCCTTGCCGCTACATTTGCAGCGCTGGGCATTATTCCGTTGTTGTTCCTGGCCCAACTGGCATTTATCGTTGCATTTGGCGTATTACTTGACACCGTAATCGTCCGAACACTTCTAGTGCCGGCACTGACCTATGACATTGGCAACCGTGTCTGGTGGCCGTCTAAAAGGACGTTTGGTGGCTTGAATCCATTCGAGAATAGCCCCAGATCCTCAGACAGCCAGCCAGTTGCTCAGCCATCCGGTGAGCCAGAGAGGTAGCCTGCCCATCAGCAGAAAACGGTAGCTCCTAAAGCCAGCAGGTTCCCCGTGGGGCGCACGTTCTTCAGCAGCGGTTCTGCAAGATCCTTTCTGGTGCGGCCCATCGTCAGGGGTCTTTTCTGGTGCGGCCGTTCTTCAGGAGGCTTTCTGGAGACTCTTTTGGAGCGGCCGTACTGCGGGACCTGCTCTGGAGGCATTCGTAAGAGGTAGCGGCGGTCCCGTGCTTCCCATTCGTCATACTGCTAGGCCAGTACGGCCCCGGCGAGTCGGAGCAGGGCTGCCGGGTTGGGGAACACCCCTGCGACGTCGGTGCGCCGTTTGATTTCCTTGCTGAGCCGTTCCATGGGGTTCGTGAACCATATCTGCCGCCAGTGCCTGGCCGGGAAGCCGGCGAACGCGAGCACGTCATCCCGGGCATCGCCGAGCACCCCTGCGACTTCTGGGAGGGACTTGGCCAGCATCCTGGTGACCTCGTCGAACTGGGTGTTCACGTGCCCGGCATCGGGCTGGGAGAAGGCGGTGCGGATAATCGAGCCGACCATGTCTTGGGATTCCTTGGGCACGATCGAGAGCACGTTTCGCATGAAATGCACTCGGCACCGCTGCCAGCCCGCACCTTGGAACACCGCGCCGACGGCCTTCTTCACGCCGCTATGGGCGTCAGAGCTCGCCAGCTTCACCCCGTCCAGCCCGCGGGCCTTGAACGACCGCAGGAACGCGGTCCAGAACCCCTCGTTCTCGGAGTCGCCGACATCGAAGCCGAGCACTTTCCTGCGTCCGTCAGCAGCCATACCGAAAGCGACCACGACCGCTTGGGGCACGACCCGGTGCCCAACCCTGGCCTTGCAGTAGGTGGCATCAAGGAACAGGTAGGGTAGTCCATGGCGGAGAGATCCCGGTCCCTGAAAGCACCGTCCTCATGGTCAAAGTCCGCACAGATCCGGGACACCTCGGACTTGGAAATCCCTGTATCAGCCCCGAGCGCCTTGACCAGATCATAGACCTTGCACGTGGAGACCCCGTGCAGGTAGGCCTCCATCACCAGGACGAAATGCCTGATCCACGCGGCGCTGGCGCTCCAGCAACGCAGGAAGGAACGAGCCGTTGCGCAGCTTGAGGATCTTCAGGTTCAAGTCCCCCGCGCCGGTTGTCAACGTCCTGGGCCGGGACCCGTTGCGCTGGGTGGTAAGGGCCTCCGGGCGTTCGAACGGGGCAGCACCGATGAACGCTGTCGCCTCAGCCTCGATGAGCTGCTGATACAGCATTTTCAGTCGCGGTACGGATCCGTTCGGAGACATCGGGAAGTTTTAAGTTGGCCAAGCAGGTTGAACAAGGCAGACTGGTCTAGAGCCATCGTGTGTTTGTGTCCTTTGTGAGTTCTTTGATCAATACTCACTGACCATCGCACGATGGCTCTTCACATCAGAAATTCGATGCTCAGCAACGGGAAAATACACCACTCCACGGGGCGTAACCCTGCTGTAGCTGGAGCAGCTATGGATTGTGGCGTTTTTTGTGGTGTTTGGTGGTGTTTTCTTTTGGTGGGTTGAGGGTGTGGTTGATGTGTTTTTTGAGCCAGGTGGGGTATTGGGTGCGTTGGGGTTCTTGATGTTGGGGTTTTTGGTAGTTCCCTGATGGGGTGATCCAGCCGATGCGTCCGTCGGGGGTGGGTTGAGGGGTCCAGCCACGAAGACGAATGTTTTGCCGGTGTGGTTCTTGATAGCGGCGGTAGTTACCGTGGCGGTCTTTATCGTCCTTGAAGTGCTTGAGGCGGTGGTGACGTGCGCAGGCAGGGCGAAGATTAGTCATGGCCGTGGTCCCCCCGTGTTCCCACGCGTTCAGGTGATCCGGCTCAGTGTCCATTACTGGATAAGGACAATTAGGGATGTAACAACCCCCAGTCAGGGCTTGCAGCACAGCTTTTTCAGCGTTGCTAAGTGTGTACCGGTCCGGGTTCAACGCTAATGCTTCCCCACTGATCGGATCGGTGAGCACGCGTAGGAACGTGTGTGAGGCTGCCATGAGTTTCCTTGCGATTTCTTCTGGTACGGGACTGGTGCCGATACCCACAAGCTCCGCGGGCTCATCAGTTATCCCTAGCAAGCCTAGGAAAGGAACCTTCAGGAGAATCAATGCCTTTGGTAGCGGCGGATCCGTAATGACTTTCCCCTGCGCCAGTGCGTGAAGCTGGTCTAAGTATTCTTGTTGCTGATCTTCCACGATCCCGTCAATGACCCCATTGACGAAACCTGAACCATCCCCCACTAACTCCCCCACCACCAGAACATCCACCCCAACATCTACACCAGTATCTGCTCCGCTATCGCCAGCATCTACTCCAGTATCGCCAGCGACGTCCTGGGCAAGGGCAGGGTGCGCATCATCCACCGCACTGCCCTCACCACCTAATCCCCTCCCAGCCCCCTTCTCAGCCGCGGGGCGCTCTTGAACAGGGAGGTACCCCTGAATCGGGTTACCTGGATTATGCAGGGAGTCAGCCTCACGTCCAAGGCAGGATTCACGCACGTCACCACCTATGGCACCACCACCTATGGCACCACCGCCTGTGGCATCACGGTCTTTGGGGTCAGGGTCTGTGTGTGTCCAGATAGGCTCCGGATCAACCAACCTCACCCCAAAGCCCGAGCTAAATCCCCCGGAACTACTCTCGCTAGTACAGTGCCCGGAAGTACCAGCACTGCCACCGCGGTGACCCCAGTCAGGAACGTTGCTGCTGGTGCTGGTCGTGCTGGTGCTGGCGTTGTTACTGCCGGTCTTGGTGTAGTTGTTGGCGGGTAGTTCTTGACCCATCAGCAGTAGTGCAGCAACGTCAACACGAAGTTGATCCAGAGTTCTGTATTCCCCACGATCTCCCCCAACCCCATTCCCAAAACCGGGGCCAGGGTTAGGGCGTGGTGTGGGGTGGGTGTTGGTGTGGTTTTTGATGGCTCGTGCTGTGCGGGTGCAGTGCGTCATGATCCCTGCTGCGGCCAGGGTGGGTAGATGCAGGCTTAGCCAGGACATCCCGTCGCGGCCTTCTTCGCAGAACATTTTACGCCGTGTGAAGGCTTCCTTGGTGGCGGTGGTGAGGGTATCTGGGAATGTTGACTCACGGGCCCGGCGGGCTTTGGAGGCAAACACTGATGCGGTAGCCCCGGGTGCTAGCACCAGCAATCGGGTCTGGAAAGCGGCGACTTCAGGGGCACTGATGCCACTGCTCTCTTTGACAGTGGTGATCTCATCAGCGATCGTGCATGCGTGCCGCCAAGATAAAACCCCTGCTTGTAAAGCCTTGAACGTGACTGGGTGTTTTAGAACCTCCACGCAGTGATGCGTGAGTGCGGCAGCTGTTCGTTCAGGGATCCCTAAGACCAAAGCTGCTTCCAACACGGCACTACTTTGCGCTAGTGATGATTGGTTCCGGTCTAGATCAACTAAAACTCGTTCTACTTCTACCGCACCCATTAATCGTCCCAACAGGGCCGCTTTACACGCCGCGGTAGCGTCTTCTAAACGCTTCACTACCGCCAAAGCGGCGATAGCACCATCATGAACACCACGCACCACACCTAACTGAGAGGGCGGCTCCGGCTGTGGCGGGGGAAAGCCAATCAGTGGCGGTAATCCTGCCAACGATGGATTGTCAGTGCCGAAGGGTTCAATAGAAGGAAGAGCGGCTATCGCACCAAGGAGTGCGGCCACATCCTGTGTGGCTTCCTCGCCCCGTTCCCCGGGGGCCATCACCGGAATACTCATACCACAAGTCTACGCCCGTCGTGACCGAAACGCTATAGTTCCTAGAAGAAACATTCTATACAACATCATTTGGCCACCCTTCATAGCTGTCACGAGCCTGAAAAATCGGAGGCCGGCTGGATGCGGACTAGATCCGAATTTTTGCTGCTTGGGAATCCGATGTGTCAGGTTGTTCCTAACACTCAGCGGGGTCCGCAACCACGCCCGTAACCATTGAATCCCGCCCGAAATCAGATACTCAGGTATTTAGGGAGATTTCAAGCTCAACCAGCAAGATAAAATGTCTCACACTAAAGCCTGGCCGTTGCCCATTCCCCTTCCCATTAGTGAAGGGGGGAAATTACACTCCCCTGATGAGACTACGGGCGCACCAAAAGGGCGCTCATGCAGCAAAGGATTTCAGATCTAAAGTGAGGTTCTTTCTGCCAGAGTTTCCCGCGTAACTGACCGTTCAAGATTGGTCAGTGGCCACAATTACTCCAGGTTTAAATCTTTTGGTCAATTAGATTTAGCAAATACTGTCCGTAGCCACTCTTTGACAGAAGCTCGCCCCGCGCACGGAGTTCGTCGTCATTGAGGAATCCCTGCCTCCAAGCAATCTCTTCCGGTGCTCCGATTTTCAGTCCTTGTCGATTCTCAATCGTACGAACAAAATTGGAAGCATCATTTAGATCTGAGAAGGTTCCCGTGTCAAGCCATGCAGTCCCTCGTGGCAGGATTTCGACCTTGAGTTTGCGTTGCTTTAGATAAATACGGTTCACATCAGTGATCTCAAGTTCACCTCGTGCAGAGGGCTTCAGATTCCGGGCAATTTCCACGACGTTATTGTCGTAAAAATAGAGCCCAGGGACAGCGTAGTTACTCTTAGGAGAGTCCGGCTTCTCCTCGAGTGAAATGGCATTCCCGGCAGCATCAAATTCAACCACGCCATAGGACTTGGGATTAACAACCTGGTAACCGAAAATAGTAGCGCCATCCACATTGGCGTGGCGGCTGAGCTGGGTGCCCATGCCCTGACCATAAAAGATGTTATCCCCGAGGACCAACGCGACGGGTCCGTCACCTATGTGTTCGCGTCCCAGAACAAAGGCCTGTGCGAGGCCATCGGGCGATGGTTGCTGCACGTAGGTCAGGGATATGCCGAATTGTGAACCATCACCCAAAAGGCGCTGAAACTGGTCCGCGTCGTGTGGTGTTGTAATAATAAGAATGTCGCGAATACCCGCCAGAATTAGCGTCGACAGTGGGTAATAGATCATCGGTTTGTCGAAAACAGGGACGAGTTGCTTGCTGATCCCTAAAGTGATCGGGTGCAGTCGTGAGCCGGTACCGCCGGCAAGGATTATTCCGCGCATAGTGCCTATGATCCCGTGTCTTGGCTGAGTGTCCAAACCGGTAGAGTGAGCGAATGCAGAAATTACTTATTTCAGGCGGCGCCGGGTTCATTGGCTCTAACTTTGTTCACTACGTCCTTGAGAACACGGACATGCACGTAACGGTGCTTGATAAGCTGACCTACGCAGGAAATTTGGCCTCTTTAGCAGGACTGCCTACGGAGCGCTTCACTTTTGTTAAGGGTGATATCTGTGACGCAGAAATTGTTGACGGACTGGTGTCAGCAACCGACGCAGTTGTTCACTATGCAGCCGAATCACATAATGACAACTCATTACATGATCCCCGGCCGTTCTTGGAAACAAACATTATCGGCACGTATACGTTAATTGAGGCTGCCCGTAAGCACAACAAACGTTTCCACCATATCTCCACGGATGAAGTCTACGGTGACCTTGCTCTGGATGAACCACAGCGGTTCACTGAAGGCACCCCGTATGCACCTTCCAGTCCCTATTCCTCGACGAAGGCCGGATCGGACATGCTGGTGCGTGCTTGGGTAAGGTCCTTCGGACTGCAGGCCACCATTAGCAACTGCTCCAATAACTATGGCCCATACCAGCATGTGGAGAAATTTATCCCACGTCAAATCACTAATGTGATCGACGGAATCCGTCCAAAACTCTATGGCAACGGCGAAAACGTCCGCGACTGGATCCACGCGAACGACCACTCATCGGCTGTGCTGACCATCTTGAAACATGGCCGCATTGGCGAGACGTACCTAATCGGTGCTGACGGAGAGAAGAACAATAAGAACGTCATTGAACTGATTCTTACCCACATGAACCTGCCCGCGGACGCCTATGACCATGTCACTGACCGTCCCGGCCATGACCTGCGCTACGCCATCGATTCTGCGAAGTTACGCAACGAACTCGGCTGGCGCCCATCGTTCGAAAATTTCGACGCTGGTCTAGAAAACACTATCCAGTGGTATCGGGACAATGAGTCATGGTGGCGTCCACAGAAGGCGACCACTGAAACAAAATATCTGGAACAGGGTCAATAGGAATGTCAATTGAGTTCTCCAAATCATTGACCACAACTACAACTCCAATTCCTGGAGTGGTCCTCTATCAGCTGCCCGTCCACGGCGACAACAGAGGATGGTTTAAGGAAAATTGGCAGCGCGAGAAAATGATGGCTCTGGGCCTACCCGATTTTTTTCCAGTGCAGAATAATATTTCCTTCAATGCCAAGGCTGGAACCACTCGCGGTATTCATGCTGAACCGTGGGACAAATTCATTTCCGTGGCTTCGGGCAGAATTTTTGGCGCGTGGGTGGATCTACGTGAAGGCGATTCGTTCGGCGCCGTATTCACCACAGTCATGGATCCCTCCCATGCCATCTTTATACCCCGTGGTGTTGGCAACGCGTTTCAAACTTTGGAGGATTCCACCGCATACACCTACTTGGTAAATGATCACTGGTCAGCAGATGCACAGGACCAATATACTTTCCTAAATCTTGCGGATGAGAAAGCCGCTATTGACTGGCCCATCCCTCTGGATCAGGCTGAATTGTCTCTGAAAGACGAGTCGCATCCACGCTTATCCAAGGTCGAGCCCATGATGCCCAAGAAGATATTAGTTCTGGGCGCAGATGGACAGCTCGGGAAGGCTTTGCGGGAGGCCTACCATGACAACACCAGCGTGGAATTTGCTACCCGTTCGGACTTCGATCTTGGCGCACAGGCGTCGTACACACGTCGGAAGTGGAAGAATTACTCCACCGTTATCAACGCTGCCGCTTATACGGCCGTGGATGCTGCTGAGACTGCTGAAGGTCGCAAAACGGCTTGGGCCATCAATGTGACAGCAGTCGCCCGCTTGGCGGCAGTGTGCGCTAACCATGGCATCACCTTGGTTCACGTCTCCAGCGACTACGTTTTTGATGGAAGTCAGGAATGGCATGCCGAGGATGAAGAGCTCACACCCCTCGGAGTCTACGGACAAACTAAGGCAGCGGGAGAGGCAGTAGTCGCTGTCATTCCCCGGCACTACATTGTGCGCACTAGTTGGGTCATAGGCGAGGGCAAGAACTTTGTGCGCACCATGGCTTCACTGGCCCGCCAAGGAATCGCTCCAACCGTGGTCAACGATCAAATTGGTCGATTGAGTTTTGCCCAAGACATCGCTGCCGGGATTCTGCATCTACTCCAAACCGGGGCAGACTTTGGCGTCTACAACTTGACCAACACCGGAGAGCCACAGTCGTGGGCCGACATTGCCGCTGACATTTACGAACTTTCCGGCGCCAGCCGTGACCACGTGACGGGTGTCAGCACACAGGTCTACTTCGAAGGGAAACCGGCGGCACCTCGTCCAATGAACAGCGTTCTAGACTTATCGCGCATCAAGGCCACGGGGTTCATTCCCGCACACTCCCAGCAACGACTTACGGAATATTTGGCAAAATAGAAAGCAAACAGCAAGGCAATCCAGCGAGAATCCTCTGTGACTTTCCCGGTACCAAGTATTTGCGGGGCCGACCACTACTAAATCCGCACCCATCCCCCACAACGCAAGAACCGTCGTCGTCCCCCAAAAAAGGGGACAACGACGGCGCCGGCCATGGGAGCTATTTAGCGTTGAAAGCCGAAGGCCAAGGCAACAGTGTTGGCAATTGGACCGAATCCGCGGCAGCTTCGGCACGCAGGCTGCCCATAGAGGGTGTGCGGCCCGCCAGCCATGCCGCAATATCGGTGATCATTCCTTGAATCGACACAGTATTCTCGCCGGCTCCGACTGTCATGGGAGGCAGCCCCAGCGGCAGTAACTTCAGCTGAATATCCGCCGGCACCCGAGAGGTCAGGAACTCGATCACATAGAGGGCGAACTCTTTAGACCAGGTTTCCGGGCCGCGCCCCAACTGCAGGTCTGCCAAGTGGATGACCATCTCGCGCCAGTATGCCAGCGCACCATCGCGAACCACACCATTGCGGTAACTGATAGGTAGATTCCATTGCTCGTCGTCAAGGCCGTCCAGAGCCGTCAACACACGAGTAAATCCAGCAGAAATATACTCCTTGTGCTCCTGCGCCGTGTGGCCGGCATTCATCTCAATCGCTTGCGTTCGGCCGCCCTGACCGCCGTCATAGAACTCAATGAGCTCCCCGCGCACAGCATATTCAACCTGGCGGGCAACTGCATTGGAAACATGCGCAATATGTGCCAAAACATGCCCGCGTGTCCAGCCCTCCAGCTCTGTGGGGGCCAAGACATCGGCGTCGCTGAGGCCCCCCAACTTTGCGCTCACATTCTCTGTTGCGGCCTTGAGCCGCTCCATCAGCTGCGCGTTAGAAATATCAGTCATGAACCCCAGCCTAGACGGCCGAGGGGCCCGGCGCGAGCCTGCCAGTGGTGGGA
>NZ_JASISQ010000004.1:213706-371566 GCF_030063205.1 Arthrobacter antibioticus
GTGGCCGCTAGGCGCTAGACGGCCGAGGGGCCCGGCGCGAGCCTGCCAGTGGTGGGAGGCCGCTAGGCGCTAGACGGCCGAGGGGCCCGGCGCGAGCCTGCCAGTGGTGGGAGGCCGCTAGGCGCTAGACGGCCGAGGGGCCCGGCGCGAGCCTGCCAGTGGTGGGAGGCCGCTAGGCGCTAGAGCAGGAAATGCCCGCATCCACTATGGATACGGGCATTTTCGCTTTGTTACTGGGGAAGTGCGACGCCGGTCAGGCCAGGAAGGCGCGAACCTCCCCGAGCGCCCGCTCAAGGGCCTCGAGCTGTGCCAACACCGCCGACGGTGCCGTGCCACCCTGAGCGTTGCGACTCTCAAGCGAGCCATTCGTGCTTAAAACAGTCCGGACTTCGGGAGTCAGATGAGCCGAAATTCCGGCGTACTCCTCGTCCGTGAGATCCCACAGTTCTACGCCGCGAGCCTCGGCAATTTTTACGGCAGCACCGGATAGTTCGTGGGCGTCGCGGAAGGGTACCCCCTGGCGGACAAGCCATTCGGCAATATCGGTTGCCAACGCAAATCCTTGCGGGGCGAGGGCTTCCATACGTTCGGTGTTGAAAACCAGTGTGGCCATCATCCCGGAAACGGCTGGCAGCAGCAGCTCAAGGGTGTCAGCGGCGTCGAACACCGGCTCCTTGTCCTCCTGCAGATCCCTGTTGTAAGCCAACGGTAGGCCCTTAAGCGTTGCCAGCAGGCCTGTCAAATCACCAATCAGGCGGCCCGCTTTTCCACGAGCAAGCTCAGCCACATCGGGGTTTTTCTTCTGTGGCATGATCGAGGACCCAGTGGAGTAAGAGTCATGCAGCTTCACAAAGGAGAACTCTTTGGTGGCCCACAGGATGACTTCCTCGGAGATCCTGGAGAGATCAACGCCGATCATGGCACCAACCCAGGCGAACTCTGCGAAAACATCACGCGAGGCCGTGCCGTCGATCGAATTCCACACAGCTGAATTAAACCCGAGCTCCGCCGCAACAGCATTGGGATCCAAGCCCAAGGACGAGCCAGCTAAAGCTCCCGAGCCATAGGGCGAAACAGCCGCACGTTTGTCCCAGTCCACCAAACGCTGAACATCACGCAACAGTGCCCACGCGTGGGCCAGAAGGTGATGGCTGAGGAGGACAGGCTGGGCATGCTGCAAGTGGGTACGTCCCGGCATGGCAACACCATGATGCGCCTTAGACTGCGCCACCAAAGCGTCAACAACCGAGAGAACCCCTGCGGCAATGATCTTTGCGTGATCGCGCAAATACATCCGCCCCAACGTGGCGACCTGGTCATTGCGCGAACGGCCAGCACGAAGCTTTCCGCCCAACGCCGTGCCAGCTCGCTCAATGAGCCCACGCTCAAGAGAACCATGCACATCTTCATCCGACTCGGATGGGGCGTAAGCCCCGGACTTTACATCGGCTTCCAACTGGTCCAAAGCCTTTAACATGCCTTCGAGCTCGGCTGAATCAAGGAGGCCCGCCGTGTTCAAAACGCGGGCATGCGCCTTAGAACCGGCAATGTCATAGAGTGCCAGCCGCCAGTCAAAGTGAGTTGATTTGCTCAGTGCCGCGAGAGCATCTGCGGGGCCGCCCTGAAAACGGCCACCCCACAGTGCACCTTCGTTGGTTCCGTGAACCACATCTGCCATGGTTTACAGACCCAGAGCGCGCTGGTCACGAGTCGAGGCAACCTTCGAGGACATCCCCCAGAGCTCGATGAAGCCCTTCGCCTGCGACTGATCGAAGGTATCTCCGGTGTCGTAAGTGGCAAGGTCAAAGTCGTAGAGGGAGGTTTCTGAACGACGACCGTTGACGATTGCCTGGCCGCCGTGCATGGTCATGCGGATATCACCGTTGACGTGCTGCTGAGTGTCTTGGATGAAGGCGTCCAAGGAGCGCTTCAGCGGGGAGAACCACTGGCCATCATAGACAAGCTCTGCCCAGCGCTGGCTAACAGTGGCCTTGAAGCGAGCCTGCTCGCGCTCAATCGTGATGTCTTCAAGGTGCTTGTGGGCAGTCATCAGGGCCATGGCGCCGGGTGCTTCATAGATCTCACGGCTCTTGATGCCAACAAGTCGATCCTCAACAACGTCGATACGGCCCACTCCTTGAGCGCCCGCACGGCGATTCAATTCCTGGATCGCTTGCAGGGGTGAGACTTTCACCCCGTCAATGGCGACAGGGATGCCGCGGCTGAAGGAAATAATAACTTCATCAGGTGCCGGAGGGAATTCCGGGGTGGCCGTGTAGTCGTAAATGTCCTTTGTAGGTGCATTCCAGATGTCTTCGAGGTAGCCGGTTTCAACAGCGCGACCCCAGACGTTCTGGTCAATCGAGTACGGGTTTTTCTTCGTTGTCTCGATGGGCAGGTTGTGGGACTCGGCGTAAATAATCGCTTTATCGCGGGTCAGGGCCAAGTCGCGAACTGGTGCAATGCACTTCAGGTCCGGGCCGAGGGTCTGGATGCCAACTTCAAAACGAACCTGGTCGTTACCTTTTCCTGTGCATCCGTGGGCAACAGTGGTAGCCCCAAATTCCCTGGCAGCTTTGACCAAGTGCTTGACGATCACGGGCCGCGAGATGGCCGAAACCAGCGGGTAGTGGCCCTGGTACAGCGCATTGGCCTGCAGCGTGGGCATGGCGTACTCGTTAGCGAACTCGTCACGTGCATCCGCAACGTAAGCCTCCACCGCCCCACAGCCAAGGGCGCGCTGGCGGATGTCTTCAAGTGATTCCCCACCCTGTCCTACATCAACAGCCACTGCGATAACTTCGGCACCGGTAGCTTCACCGATCCAGCCAATGGCAACCGAGGTGTCCAGGCCACCGGAGTAAGCCAATACAATGCGTTCAGTCACGTTCGCTCTCCCTAATTCATTAAAAAGTTCTTGAGAATTTGTTGCTACTCGTTGAGGTTTTTACAAAAACGACTCCGAGCGTCCTTCGCGTTACTAACAAGCATAATGCATGGTTATGCATTCTTACTAAAATATATTCAATATAGTTTAGGAGGTCAGGTGCAATGCTTCCCCGGCTAGGCTCCAGCGCTTGATTCGGCCGCAAATTGCAGGAACCGCTCGGCAACATCCGCACCGCCCAATGGGTCCCGAGTGATAACCATGACAGTGTCATCTCCGGCAAGCGTGCCCAGAATGGAGGGCATCACCGAGTGGTCAATAGCCAAGGCCAGAAAGTTTGCAGCACCCGGAGGCGTTCGCAAAACTGCAATGTTTGCCGAGGCCTCGGCCGTCACCAGCAACTCACCGCACAGGCGGACCAAACGCGTGTCAAGAAGCTCTTGGGAGGAAACGGAATGCACGCTGCGGTCCCCTCCTTCACGCGGTAACGCATAGATTAACCCACCGTCCTTGCCCCGCACCCGCACCGCTCGCAGTTCCACCAGATCTCGCGATAACGTCGCCTGACCAACCACTAACCCGTCGTCGGCCAATAACGTGGCCAGCTCAGCCTGAGATCTAACAGCACGGCTGGTGAGCAGCGCGGAGACGCGTGCCTGCCGTGCAGTTTTAGTTGCCGGCATTGCGCCCCCGACACCGCTGGCAGTACCGAGTTTGGTCACTGTCATCACCCAACCGCCGGGGTGTTGCGAGCCAGCGCAGCATCAGAGGCAGTTTTTTCAACAAGCCACACCATGAGGGCCTTCTGGGCGTGCAAACGGTTTTCTGCCTCATCCCACACCACCGACTGCGGGCCATCAATCACGGAAGCGGAAATCTCATAGCCGCGGTAGGCCGGGAGGCAGTGCAGCACTATTGCATCTGGCGCAGCCTGGGCCAGAGCCGCGTCGTCCAGCGCGTATTCCGTGAAGAGCTCCAGGCGCTGCGCCTTCTCTTCCTCCTGCCCCATGGAAACCCATGTGTCTGTCACTAGGACGTCAGCTCCGGCCACGGCTTCACAAACGTCAGTGGTTATCAGCACCGATCCGCCCGTTTGTGCAGCTCGTTCTTTGGCTGCAAGTACGACGGCGTCTGGCGGGAGATGCCCTGCCGGTCCGGTAATGCGGACGTGCATGCCGGCTGTGACTCCGGCCAACAGATAGGAATTAGCCATATTGTTAGCGGAATCCCCCATGTAGGTCATTGTTAGCCCGGACAGCTCACCCTTGTGCTCCTTGATGGTGAGCAGGTCTGCAAGCAGCTGGCAGGGGTGGTAATCGTCTGAAAGCGCGTTAATGACAGGAACTTTGGAATGGGTGGCCATTTCTTCCAGGCCTGCTTGAGCGTAGGTGCGCCACACGATGGTGGAGACCATCCGCTCGAGGACCCTGGCGGTGTCGGCAACGGATTCCTTGTGGCCAATCTGGGCCTCACCCGGATTGATGATCAGCGGGTTTCCACCCAAGGCCGCAATCCCGGTAGCAAAGGAAACACGTGTACGCGTTGAAGTCTTATCAAAGATCACTGCCACAGTTTGAGCACCGGAGCCTTGACCTGCGAAGGTCTGCATCGAGTAGGGCTTTGCCTTTAGTGCTGCGGCAAGCTCCAGCACCTCGGCTTGTTCAGCAGGACTAAGATCTGTGTCTACGAGAAAGTGGCGTGTCATCAAGAGCTCTTTTCCAACTTGTGGGCAGCCACAGCGGTGGCGATCAATGCGGGCAATGCAGAAATAAAGGAACCAGCCTGCTCGGGCGTCAGGTTCAGCGGTGGGGCCAGGCGGACAGTGTTGGGGCCGGGGGCGTTGACGATGAAGCCTGCCTCAAGTCCCGCCTGGACCACCCCTGCCGCCACCGGTTCCGCCAGATCAAAACCAATCAACAGGCCATAGGCACGTACCTCGGTTACTTCCTTGATATTTGTCAGACCTTGGCGAAACACTTCACTGACCGCCCGTACGTTGGCGAGGATGTTCTGGGATTCCAGCACGTGCAAAGTGGCAAGGGCTGCCGCCGTGGCAACGGGATTCCCGCCAAAGGTGGTGCCGTGTTGACCGGCACTGAGAAGTTCTGATGGGCCCGGACCAAAAGTGACAATGGCTCCGATCGGAAAACCGCCACCTAAGCCCTTGGCTAAGGTCATGGCGTCCGGGGTGATCCCCGCGTTCAAACCAACAAACCAGCACCCTGTTCGGCCAACGCCTGTCTGAACCTCATCCAGGATCAGCAGGACGCCGTGTTCGCGGGTCAGCTCTCTGGCAGCCTGCAGGTACTCAACCGAAAGTGGGCGCACCCCAGCCTCACCCTGAATGGGTTCAATGACGAGCGCTGCAACTGTGTTGTCCACGGCTTCCCGGAGAGCGGCAATGTCATTGAAGGGAATGTGGCGTACACCCGCGGGCATGGGCTCAAACGGTTCGCGGTAGGCCGCCTTGGCTGTCATGGCCAAAGCACCCATGGTGCGTCCGTGGAAGCCGCCTTCGAGGGCGAGGATAGTGGGCCGTTGCATCCCACCATGGGCGCGGGCCAGCTTGAAAGCCGCTTCATTAGCTTCCGTGCCTGAGTTGGCGAAGAAGACCTTGGAGCCCTCTGGCGCGTGGCTCAAGTCAAGTAGTCTCTCCGCCAAAGCGATCTGTGTGGGACTGGTAAAGAAGTTCGAAACATGCCCCAACGTTGAGAGCTGGCTGGCCACCACTGAGGAGACGAAGGGGTGCGCGTGGCCTAGGGCGTTGACCGCAATACCGCCAAGCAGGTCAAGATACTCTTTCCCGTCTGCGTCCCACACAACAGCGCCGGCACCCCGAACCAGCACACGTTGCGGACTGCCAAAGACTCCCATGAGGGAATCCTGGTAACGGGCCAGCCATTGGGCGCTGGTGCCGGTACCAGAGACGGCTGCGGCGTTTGCGCTACCCAGCCCAGTCACAGCGCCCAGCCCAGTCACAGCGCCCTCTTTTTCTGGGGTGTTTTCTTCAGTCATCAGTGGCCGTCCTTGTCCGGGAAAATTTGCGTTCCGTTGCCCTCAAAAGTCATCAATTCCAACAACATTGAATGGGCGCTGCGCCCGTCGACAACAGCGGCACGGGCCACACCGCCGTCGACCGCGGCCAAAGCCGCCCCCATCTTGGGGATCATGCCAGATTCCAGTGACGGCAACATTGCACGCAATGCCTCCGATCCAATCTCGCTAAGCAGTGAGGACTTATCGGGCCAATTCGAATAGAGGCCCTCGACGTCGGTCAGGATCACCAACCGCGAGGCCTGCAGAGCCACCGCCAACGCTGCGGCTGCGGTATCAGCATTGACATTCAACACCGTTGAGGCATCCCCAACTTCGGGAGCCACGGTGGAGATCACCGGGATCCGGCCGGCCTCCAAGAGGTCAAGAATGGCCCCGGGATTCACACCCACCACCTCGCCAACAAGCCCCAGATCTACGGCAAGGCCATCAACAATGGTCCCCGTGCGTTCGGCCTGCAGTAGGGCGCCATCCTCACCAGAAAGTCCGACGGCATAGGGTCCGTGCTCGTTGATCAGGCCCACCAGCTCGCGGCCAACCTGACCGGTAAGGACCATCCTGACAACATCCATTGCCTCGGGTGTGGTGACGCGCAGGCCTCCCTTGAATTCGCTTTGGATGTCCAAGCGCTTGAGCATGGCATTGATTTGCGGCCCACCGCCATGCACAACTACCGCCTTGATGCCGACGTGGTGCATAAAGACAATATCCTGCGCAAACGCACGGCGCAGTTCATCATTGACCATGGCGTTGCCACCGTACTTGACCACCACCACGGTGCCGGCAAATTGCTGAATCCAAGGCAGCGCCTCAATCAGCGTGCCAGCCTTATCCTGCGCGGTTTCCACCGAAGTCATCATGAAAGTCCTTCTTCTGTGTTCGTATACATCAAGGCGGGCCCCGTCCTGGAGTTGGACAGCCACCAAAGCCAACCACAATCAACCGGCGGCGTTACGAGGAGTAAGCGCTGTTTTCTTCGACGTAGGCGTGCGTTAAGTCGTTGGTCCAGATGGTGGCTTCGGCGATGCCGGCGTTGAGATCGATTTCAACGCTGACTTCGCGCGGAGCCAGATCAACCAGGTCCCGGGAGTCCCCAATGCAACCGTTGCGGGCGATCTGAACACCATTGATGCTGACGTTGATCTTATCGGGATCAAAAACGGCGTCAGTGGTGCCAACGGCGGCAAGCACGCGACCCCAGTTGGGGTCGTTGCCAAAGATCGCGGCCTTAAACAGGTTGGATCGGGCCACGGAACGGGAAACGGTTTCGGCGTCGCGCTCGCTGTCCGCGTGCCTGGTGGTGATGGCAATGTCGTGGCTGGCACCTTCGGCATCGGCAATCAGTGCTCTGGCCAGGGATGCGCAAACATGGGTTAGTCCGGCCGTGAATTCCTCCATGTCAGGGAAAGCAGTTGAGGAGCCCGAGGCCATGAGGAGCACTGTGTCATTGGTGGACATGCAGCCGTCGGAGTCGGCACGGTTAAAGGTGAGGCGAACGGCGTCGCGCAGGGCAACGTCCAGGCCTTCGGTTTCAACTCCTGCATCCGTGGTGATAACCACCAACATAGTGGCCAGACCGGGTGCCAACATACCTGCACCCTTAGCCATGCCACCGATGGTGTACGTGACGCCGTCGGCATTGGCCGGCGAAGTCCAGAGCGCCTCTTTGGAGACGCTATCGGTGGTCATGATGGCGGTGGCGGCGGCAGCTCCGCCGTCGTCCGTCAAGGCGGTGGCGGCAGCTTCCACGCCGGCCAGGATCTTATCCATCGGCAGCTGTTCACCAATGAGGCCAGTGGAGCATACGGCAATATCCGTTGCTGAAAGGCCCAAAAGTTCGGCAACTTTTTCGGCAGTGGCGTGGGTGTTTTGGAAACCTTCGGGACCGGTGCAGGCATTGGCCCCGCCAGAATTCAGCACGACGGCGTCAACCCTTCCGTCGCCGAGCACCTGCCGCGACCAATGGATGGGTGCCGCCGCCACGCGGTTGGAAGTAAAGACTGCGGCGGCGCTGCGATGTGGCCCCTCGTTAACAACGAGGGCCATGTCAGGGCTACCTGAGGTTTTCAATCCAGCTGTTACGCCGGAGGCCCGAAAGCCCAGTGCTGAGGTCACGCTCATGGTGCTACTCCTTGGAAGGTCAGACCTGTTGTTTCAGGCAGGCCGAGGGCAATATTCATTGACTGCACTGCCCCGCCGGCAGTGCCCTTGGTGAGATTATCAATGGCACAGCAAACAATCACTCGGTTAACGTGGGCGTCATAGGCAATTTGGATAGCTGCATAGTTGGACCCTTGCACAGACTTTGTTGCAGGCCACTGGCCCTCCTCAAGCACATGCACAAAAGGCTCCTCGTCATAGGCATCCACCCAGATTTCACGTAAAGCCGCTGCGGGATCAGCCAATGCCGCGAACTCAGCCGAGACCTTGGCCGTGGCAGTTGTGAGGATACCGCGGCTCATAGGGGCCAAAGTAGGTGTGAATGAAACAGTTACTTCCTTGCCGGAAGCGTTGGAGAGCCCCTGTTCAATCTCCGGGGTGTGGCGGTGCCCGCCTCCCACGCCGTAGGGGCTCATTGAGCCAATAACTTCGGAACCTATCAGGTTGATTTTGGCGGCTTTGCCAGCCCCGGAGGTCCCGGACGCTGCGACGATGACTACGTCATCGGGCAGCAGTGCGTTAGCTGCGAAACCCGGCAGGAGGGCCAGCAGGGAGCTTGTTGGGTAGCAGCCGGGAACGGCGATTCGTTTGGCGCCACGAATTTTTTCGCGGTGGCCGGGCAGTTCGGGCAGGCCATAGGGCCAGGTGCCTGCGTGCTCAGAACCGTAGAATTTTTCCCAAGCCGCTGCATCTTCCAGACGGTGATCGGCACCGGCGTCGATTACGAGCGTGTCAGCTGGCAACAGCGCGGCAATGGCAGCAGAGGCCCCATGCGGCAAGGCCAGAAAGACGACGTCGTGCCCGGAAAGGTTATCAACTGTGGTCTCGACCAGGACCCGGTCTGCCAGCGCGTGCAGATTCGGCACGAGGGAGCCTAATCGAGCTCCGGCGTTGCTGTGGGCCGTGATGGCACCGATGCTTACGTTGGGATGGCTGGCCAGCAGACGCAGCACTTCTCCCCCGGCATATCCGCTGGCTCCGGAGACAGCTACTGAAATTGTCATAAGTCGACTATACAGCAGAACTATTCATCCTCACCGATATTTATCCATATTGCTCGGTTTAATGTTGCTTTGGGGTCCTATGATTAACATCAGGAGTCCGCTCCGACCGCAGCCGACCACCACCGATTTGGAGTCCATCATGACCGAGTACGCCAACGCCATCCTCGCCCAGGCCCCGGGCGGCCCGGAGGTTTTGAAGCTCACCCAGGTTCCTATGCCGGTCCCTGGGCCCGGTGAATTGCTTGTCAAAATCGCCGCCGTGGGTGTGAACTTCATTGAGAGCTACCAGCGTGAGGGTATTTATCCTGTGGATTTCCCGTTCATTCCCGGTGCGGAGGCGGCCGGAAAAGTTGTTGCTGTGGGCTCCGGAGTGAGCTCCTATGCCGTAGGAGATCGCGTGGCCACGGCCGAGGGCGTGGCCTGCTATGCCGAGTACGCTATTTTCCCTGCCGATAAGGCACTGCCCGTCCCTTCCAGTGTGCCGCTGGACGTGGCGGCAGCTCTCCCGCTTCAGGGCATGACGGCGCACTACCTGATGAATTCCACCTACCATGTTGAGCCCGGGCAGACAATCCTGCTACACGCCGGCGCTGGTGGTGTGGGCCTGCTGCTGACCCAGATGCTCAAGGAACGCGGGGCCCGAGTCTTCACAACAGTGTCAACCGAAGAAAAGGAAGAGCTCTCCCGAGTTGCCGGTGCCGATGAGGTGTTGCGTTACGAGGACTTTGCCGAGCAGGCCCGTGAGCTCACGGATGGCGAAGGTGTGGATGTGGTGTTCGACGGCGTTGGTAAGGACACTTTCGATGGTTCGCTTGCGTCGCTGCGCACCCGAGGGACCCTTGTACTCTTTGGGGGCGCCTCCGGGCAAGCGCCTCCCTTTGATTTGCAGAGGCTCAATGCTGGCGGCTCGCTAACAGTAGTCAGACCCAAGCTCGGAGACTATCTTCGTAACGGCAAGGAACGCTTGTGGCGCTCAACCGAAGTGTTCGACGCAGCAGCCTCCGGCCGGCTAATCGCTCGGCTTGGTGCCCGCTTCCCGCTCTCCGAGGCCGGCGCGGCGCACACTGCGCTGCAAGGCAGAAACACCACTGGCAAAGTTATTTTGGAGCCCTAGACGGCGGCTCCAATACGGGAGATGGAAGGATAGGCCACCTGGTAGGCAGGTGGTTTCGGCGGACAGGTTGCCGGAGGGTGAATTTTTCGCTGGAGACCCCAGGCCAAGCCGCACTAGGGTGTGCGGTAGTCAGGGGCGCAGCCGGCCATCCGGGGTTCCCCGCCTGGGTTGTGCGTGAGCGGGGCAAGCCTGAACTTGGCTGTGTATGAACTTACTTGTTGCCCGCTATTCAACTGCTGTTCATCTTGACCGTGCAAGGTGGGCAGGTGAACCCCGCCCCTTTGAGTGACCCCTTGCCCCAGGCTGCCGTGTCAGCCGAACCGGCAGCAGCGAAACCGGCAGCAGCCAAATTCGCCGCACAAATGCCTGGCAGCGAGCTTGCGCCAGATCCCCGAACCCTGTGGGAGGTACTGCAAGCCACGGCCGAGCTGCACCCTGACGCCACAGCACTGGACGATGGCGTGAAAGCGCTTAGCTACGAAGACCTCTTGAAAGCAGTGCACGGCAAGGCTCAGGAATTGACTCAAGCCGGTCTAGGCGCTGGCGACAGAATAGGTGTGCGGATACCCTCAGGCACGTCCGGGCTTTACCTTGCCATTCTGGCAATCCTCTCCATTGGGGCCGCCTACGTGCCAGTGGACGCTGACGATCCCGCCGAACGTGCTTCGCTGGTCTTTACTGAAGCCGGCGTGGCTGCCGTCCTTGGAGATGAACTAACAGGAGAGGCGATAACGCTAACACTTGACAGGGCATGCCCAGGTCCCTTCCCTGAGCCCAGGGCACCGCTTCCCAGCGACGATGCCTGGATTATTTTCACCTCCGGCTCAACCGGTACCCCGAAAGGTGTGGCTGTCAGCAACCGTTCCGCTGCTGCCTTTGTTGATGCTGAAGCCCGCATTTTTTTGCAGTCAGATCCGCTCGGCCCGGAGGATAGAGTTCTGGCCGGATTGTCTGTAGCTTTCGATGCTTCCTGCGAGGAAATGTGGCTGGCCTGGCGCTACGGAGCCGCTTTGGTTCCAGCACCCCGCTCATTAGTCCGATCCGGCATGGATTTGGGCCCGTGGCTGATCTCGCACGGTATAACGGTGGTCTCAACCGTGCCAACGCTGGCGGCGCTGTGGCCCGCCGAGGCACTGGAATCGGTGCGCCTGCTGATCTTTGGTGGAGAGGCCTGCCCGCCAGAACTCGCCACTCGATTGGCAGTTCCCGGTAGGGAAGTCTGGAACACCTATGGCCCCACAGAGGCAACCGTAGTGGCATGTGCTGCGCCGTTGGGCGGGCCAGGCCCTGTGCGTATCGGGCTGCCGCTAAACGGTTGGGACCTGGCAGTTGTTGATGGGGCTGGAAGGCCCGTAACTGAGGGCGAAGTGGGCGAGTTAATCATTGCCGGTGTGGGCTTGGCACGCTATCTTGACCCGACCAAGGATGCCGAGAAATACGCTCCCCTGCCTGAATTCGGTTGGGAGCGTGCCTACCGAAGTGGCGATCTTGTGCGTCTTGAGAGCGTAGGCCTTGTGTTCATGGGCCGGGCGGATGATCAGATAAAACTGGGCGGGCGGCGCATTGAACTCGGCGAAATCGACGCGGCTTTGCAGGGCCTGCCGGATATCTCTGGTGCCGCTGCTGCAGTGCAGGAAACGGCTGGTGGCAACCAGCTCCTGGTCGGCTACCTGGTACCGGCTCCGGGCACCAGCCCGGATCCCGGCGCGCTGCGGGAACTACTGGCCGAGTCGCTTCCAGCACCCATGATTCCGCTTCTGACTTTCACGGATTCACTGCCCACCAAAACAAGCGGCAAAGTGGATCGCACCGCTCTGCCCTGGCCGTTGGATCAGGACATGGACGAGGGCGTCTCGCTCGCGGGCACACTGGGCCCGGATGCCGAGTGGGTGCTGGAACAATGGCATAGCGTTTTGGGTGGTACCCCCGCTTCGCTCGACACAGATTTCTTCGCCAGCGGCGGCGGCAGTCTGGCCGCAGCTCAGCTGGTTTCTGCGCTACGACAGCGCTACCCGCGAATAACGGTTGCAGAGGTCTATTCCCACCCCAGGATCGGAGCCCTGCTGGAATTGGCCGTGGGCTCCAATCCTGCCGGCGATCCTCTGAAAATAGTCGATCGCACAGTGGGGCGCACGCGGCGAAAATCCCAGGTGTTCCAAACGCTCATGGGTGTGCCACTGCACCTCCTTGTGGGAATGCGCTGGCTCACATACCTTATGGCCTTGAACAATGTGGCAGCGTGGCAGGGCATCCTGCCCGGCGCCCCCACCATTTCCTGGTGGTGGGTAGGGGCCTCCTGGCTTGTTTTTGTCTCACCGTGGGGTCGCATGGCGATCTCGGTAGTGTGCGCGCGTCTGCTCCTCCACGGCGTTCAGCCGGGCAGTTATCCCCGCTCCGGTAAAGTGCACCTGCGGTTGTGGCTCGCAGAACAAATTGCGGACATGGCCAGCGCTGTCAGCCTGGCCAGTGCCCCCTGGGTACCGTATTACGCCCGAGCTTTGGGCGTAAAGATGGGCCGCAATGTGGATCTCCACTCAGTGCCGCCTGTGACTGGATTGCTTCGCTTGGCCGAAGGTTGCTCGATCGAACCCGAGGTGGATCTCTCCGGCTGGTGGATCGACGGAGACTGGGTGCACATAGGCGAGATTTCCATTGGTAGCGGCGCTGTCGTAGGAGCCCGCAGCACTCTGATGCCGGGAGCACGCGTTGGCGCCGGTGCTCATGTGGCACCAGGTTCCGCGGTGCGCGGCAAGGTCAAACCCGGGGTGACGGTTTCCGGCTCCCCGGCAGAAAGGACTGGGAAGGCTAAACACTCCTGGCCGGATCTGCGTACGCCCACCAACGGGTGGCATGAACTACCCTTTGCAAGCGCAGCCGCATTGCTATCCCTGCTTCCTTTCATGGCGGCGGCTGTGGCCGTTGGCGCAGTGTTGCTGAGCGTCAATGGACAGAGTTCATTATCTGCCTCAATTCCTACCCTGTTGTGGTCTGTTCCCGTGGCAGCACTGGCATGGTTCCTCACCTTGGTTGGGCTGATCCTGCTCACGGTTCGGTTGCTGGGCATAGGCCTCCGCGAGGGGCACTACCCGGTGCGTAGCCGGATTGGATGGCAGGTTTGGGCCACCGAACGCGTGCTGGATATGGCTCGGGATCTCTTGTTCCCGATCTACTCCAGCCTGTTCACACCCATCTGGTTGCGTCTTTTGGGGGCCAAGGTCGGCAAGAACGTGGAGGCTTCAACGGTGTTGCTGCTGCCCAAAATGACAACTATCGGTTCCGGCGCTTTCTTGGCCGATGACACCATGATCGCCTCCTATGAGCTGGGTGGCGGATACATCCACATCGCACCCGCAAAAGTGGGTAAGCGTTCATTCCTTGGCAACTCCGGCATGGCAGCGGCAGGGCGCACAATGCCACGGAATTCTTTGGTGGCGGTCCTCTCGGCAGCCCCTGCCAAGGCAAAGGCTGGTACGTCGTGGCTAGGCAGTCCGCCTGTGCGCTTGCGCCGCACCAATCTCAACACCGATGAGTCGCTCACTTTCGCCCCACCCTTGCGGCTCAAGCTGGCTCGAGCCCTCTGGGAAAGCTGCCGGCTGGTACCAACGGTTCTTTCTGTGGCCGTGGCCGCAGCAGTGCTGGTTACCTTTGACGGCGTCGCACTTGCCGGCAATTACTGGTTGGCTGCACTCTTCAGCGGCATCGTCATGATGGCCGCCGGTGCGTTTGGCGCTGGCAGCTCAGTGGCCGCCAAGTGGGTCCTGGTGGGCCGCATCAAACCCGGGGAGCATCCGCTGTGGAGCTCGTTCATTTGGCGTAACGAAGTGGTCGATACATTTATTGAAATGGTCAGTGCCCCTTGGTTTGCCCGCGCGGCTGTGGGCACCCCGGCCATGGTCTGGTGGTTGCGTGCTCTCGGAGCGAAAATCGGGCACGGAGCCTGGTGCGAAAGCTATTGGCTCCCCGAAGCCGACCTTGTCACGCTGGGTGAAAGTTCCACTGTCAACCGAGGGTGCGTAATCCAAACGCACCTCTTCCATGACAGGGTCATGGCCATTGATTCGGTTACGCTTGAAGAGGGTGCCACCATGGGTCCGCATGGTGTGATCCTGCCCGCGGCACGGATTGCTCGCAGCGGCACTGTGGGCCCGGCCTCCCTTGTCATGCGCGGAGAAACAGTACCTGCCAGCAGCTATTGGATGGGAAACCCAATCAGCCCCTGGAAGGGTCCCGAGTTTGCCGACCGCGCTTAGAATCCCAGACTGATTTGGATACCATCCCAAGCATGAATTTTCTTCACCGCACCCGGCACTCCGCCTTGGCGGCCAGCACCTCGGGGCCCAACGCCTCAGCCTCAGCCCCTGAGTCCGCTGAGGTCACTGAGTCCGCTGAAGTCACTGATTTACAGGCCACGGTGGTTCCAGCACGTCCGGATCCTTATATTCCACTGCACGGGAACACCAGCTACTCGATGGTGCATTACGAGCTTGATTTGGAAGCCCGGCTTGCCGGCAACCAGCTCACGGGCCGTGCCATTATGACTGCACGAGCACTCGTGGCTTTGACACACGTTGAACTTGATCTCACAGGCTTGGGCATGGACAAAGCAACTGTGGACGGAGCCCGGGTGGTTAAACATTCCCACCGCAACGGGAAACTGCAGTTACTCCTGCCTGTTCCTGTGCAGGCGGGGGCGGAATTCACTATGGACATCCGCTATAGCGGGATCCCATCACCTGATAACGATCAATGGGGCGATGTTGGTTGGGAAGAACTGGACGACGGCGTGTTGGTCGCCGGCCAGCCTACAGGGGCGCCCACGTGGTTCCCTTGCAACGATAGGGCCGATAACAAGGCTTCGTACCGCTTTACCATCACCACCGACGCCGACTACACGGCTGTGTGTAATGGGACGCTTGTGTCCCACACAAGGAAATCCAGTCGGGAAACATGGGTGTACGAACAGCTGGCACCCATGGCCCCCTACTTGGCCACGCTGCAGATCGGCCGCTACAAACTATTGAGGCTGCCTGAGAGTAAAAACGGAACAAAGCTACCCATTACAGTGGCTGTGCCCAAAAAATTGCAAGCTCAGGCTGCGGTTGCTTTGGCCAGGCAGCGAGAGATGGTGGATGTTTTCGCAGCGAACTTTGGCCCGTACCCGTTTGAGACGTATACGGTGGTGGTGACCGAGGACGAACTGGAGATTCCCTTGGAGGCGCAGTCCCTATCCATTATCGGCAGCAACCACCTGGACACCGGCTGGGAGTCCCAGCGGCTGATTGCCCACGAACTCTCACATCAGTGGTTTGGCAACTCATTAACCCTGACATCGTGGTGTGACATCTGGCTGCACGAAGGTTTTGCCTGCTACGCCGAATGGCTGTGGTCCGAAGACAGCGGGTCAATGAGTGTTGCCGAACGTGCAACCGCTGCGCATGAAAAACTACAATCAGAGCGCAACAACCTGGCAATCGGCGATCCTGGTCCGAGGGACATGTTCGATGACGCCGTTTACAAGCGCGGAGCCTTGGCCCTGGAAGCCCTCCGCACTACCGTCGGCGACACCCATTTCTTCGCTCTACTGCAGCGTTGGGTGGCGGAAAACCGCCACGGATCGGTCACCACGGCGGGATTCATAGCGCTAGCTGACCGAGTATGTGCCACTGTGCAGGGATTCTCGGCCGCTGACGTTTTAGCACCGTGGCTATACCAACAGCCACTGCCACCATTGGCACACCACTAAACGCCCCAGCTAAATTTTACCGCTGACGCGCAAAGCGACAGCTCCGGCAAAGTCCTTGGGTAGGCCGCACTCCCCCGGAGCAAGATCCCACACATCGGTTTTAGCATCTGCGCCTGTTACTGCCTCTTCTAATTCTGGGTAGGCCATGATGTCACGCGGATCGGTGCGCAGACCCAAACCCGTGACTTTAGCCAACGCTTCTTTCCGGGCCCACGTTCTGGCCCGCCACTGATCCTGCGTCGCTGGCTCCAGCTGAGCGAGAGAGAACTTTTCGGCGGCGCTCAGCGCCACGTCGTCGTACCCGGCAAAGACCACCGCGGGGATGTGTTGAACATCGATGCCGAGGCCGATCCCGGCTCTAGGAATCATGGCTCTAGGAATCATGGCTATAGGAATCAAGGCTGTAGGAATCATGGCTGTAGGGATCATGGCTGCCAGTGCCCAACCGTGACTGCGGGAGAAACTAATTGACACGGGCGCAGGTACGCCCCCGAGCTGGTAGCCGGGGCGGCCATGGGAAGAGAGCGGACTCGCAGAACAATCGGGGCAGTTATAGTCTGCCACGAGTGCACGCGGGTCAACCTGAAGCAATTGCGCAGCCATTAGGCGTTGCACCACGCGTCCGGCAATGAAGTCATGACGCGTTGCAGCATTGACAATGGAAGCGGCGCGGAAATGTTCAGCAGGGTCCAAGAGTGTGGCCAAATTTTTATCCACCTGTGCCAAGTCAAAGGCCTCCACGGCAACGTGCTCGCGCGCAAGTACGTCAAACCCTATTCCGTTCATCCCCGCTCCACCTTCCGTTCATACAGAGTTTTTTCTTTGCCACTACGCTCAGGCCATGACTGAACCACACCCGGAATTCACCGGTTTTAGTGTTATTGACAGCGACGACGACGATCCCATCCTGTTGGCGCCGGACGGCTCCCAAGTTGACACGTGGCGCCACGGCTACCCGTATGACGCCCGTCTGGAGAGGGAGGTTTACGACGTTGAAAAGCGGTTGCTGCAAATTGAACTTTTAAAGCTTCAGCAATGGATCAAGGCTACCGGGCGGCGCGTAATAATCTTATTTGAGGGCCGTGATGCCGCAGGTAAGGGCGGTACCATCAAACGCTTCACCGAGCATTTGAATCCTCGCGGCACACGCGTGGTTGCATTGGAAAAGCCCAGTAAGCGTGAGTCTACTCAATGGCATTTCCAGCGTTATGTGGCACACCTGCCAAGCTCTGGTGAAATGGTGTTATTCGATAGGTCTTGGTATAACCGCACGGGCGTTGAACGGGTCATGGGTTTTTGCACCAAGGAGCAGTATGAGGAATTCATCCGCCAGGCCCCAGCGTTTGAGCGCATGCTTGTCAATGACGGAATGACTGTGGTGAAGTTCTGGTTTTCCGTCACCCAAGCCGAGCAACGCACCCGTTTCATCATTCGCCAGGTGGACCCCGTACGGCAGTGGAAGCTCTCCCCCATGGATGTGGCCTCGCTGGATAAGTGGGATGCTTACACCTCTGCCAAGGAACGCATGTTTAAAAAAACTGACACACGACATGCACCGTGGACCGTGGTGAAGTCCAATGACAAGAAGCGGGCCCGGTTGGAAGCGATGCGGCATGTGCTCAACCTGTTTGACTACACAGGTAAGGACCATGCGCTGGTAGGGATACCTGATCCACTGATCGTTGGCCCCGCCTCCGCAGTGGTGGGCGAGGGTGAAGAGTTTTAGTTTATTGCACGGGTTGGGCCCGGACGCTGCGCCCACGTTGGGTCCATAGTTGAGCCAACCCCGTCAGAGCAGAATCAGCCGGTACTGCCTGCCTTGAACCGTGTTATGGGTACATTATTGCGCGTCTGGGCAGACTTGCTACCCACTACCCAAACTGGTGGCAGCAAGGAGAGTACAGAGCCACACCGAAAGGTTCAGGCATGATTTCAGGATCGCCTCCATGGGTGCGGCACTCTTACCGTCACAATTTCAAAGCCCGGCCTTGATCTCCTCCACGGCTGCCGTGAGTGCAGCAATAGAGGCAGTGCCCCCGTGCCCTTCGTCCTCAATGATGCGCAATGTGCTCCCCTCCCACTGCTGATGCAATCTCCACGGCGTAATGAGGGGCCCGCTGACATCTAGGCGGCCATGAATGAGGTGACCGGCAATACCGGCAAGTTCATGTACCCGCCGGAGAATTTCCGTTTCACCGCCAAGGAAGCCGTCGTGAGAGAAATAGTGTGTCACAAGCGTGGTAAATGTTAGGCGCTGGCGCTCATCAGCGATCATGGGACCGGGCTGCCGCGGGGCACCAAAGGATATGTGCCAGGCTTCCCACCGGTCCCAAGCCGCAGAAGCCAAGAGCGCATCGCTTCGATCCGGGCCAGCCAATCTCCGGGCGTACGCTTCAACTATTCGTTCCCCCGGCATTTGCCCTGACGCCGCAGCAAACTCATGCCAGGCTTCCGGAAAGATGCGTCCCACACCTTCGGTGATCCAGTTGACTTCTTCGCGGCTTGTTGTTGTCACTGCCATCAGCGCAATTCCCATAACTCGTTCCGGGTGCGCCAATGCGTAGGCCAGCACAAGAGTACTGCCCCAAGAAATACCCGTGACGATCCATTTCTGGATCTCTAAATGTTCACGAACCACCTCAATGTCGGCAAGTAATTGTTGGGTGTTGTTTTTAGAGAGGTTCTCTAAATCATCTTGGACCGCCGGTGTGCTTTTACCGCAGCCACGCTGGTCAATACCAACAGTCCAAAATTCCTCTGGATCGTGTCTTTTACGGTAGCCGCCCGCGCCAAGCGAACTCCCAGGGCCACCGTGAAGATACAAGACGGGAACACCCTCCGGATTGCCTGTTGCTTCCCAATAAATCTCTGCGTTGGGAACGGCAACCCAACCGCTTTGAAAATCTGTGCGCTGATACGTCATCAACCAACTTTAGATCCTCCAACCCTATGATGGGACTCGTCTACCCCCTTGCGCGCTCCCCCATGCCCTAACGCGGTAGCCCCAGCCACCCCAATCCGTCGGCTTCAGCTCGGTAGCCTCCACGTCCGCAATGTCCAGCAAGCACTATGTCTGCAATCCCCAAAACCGATGCACCTCCGTTCCCCCTCGCTTCTTCTGGCACGTAGATAAAAACACCCAAAAGCAGGATCCTGAGCGGGAGCAGCTGCAGAACTTTCGAAGTGACGGTCTTGGACCAGGCGCCCGCCTCCACCAAGGACACCATTAGGACGATCGCCCACCAGCCACGTACCGCGGCACCCATCCCACACCGGAAGACAACCACAAGAGCGGCGACGGCCGGAACTCCCGTCAGGGCAAGCGAGAGTGCCCGCAGTGTGCCCGTTTTCATGGATTCATCTGCTGGTCCATTGCCTGACCAGTGTGAGGCCAGCTCGGCCGGCAATGCGCCCGGGCCGAGCTGGCCACGAAACCACCACGGCCAGCACCGGCAGCAGCACCGTTAGTGCGGCCAAAAGCCGTTGGACCACGTCAGAAGTATTGTCTTTTCCGTGTCATTCGTTTTTAAATCCCCCAATTAGTCGCACAATTTCCTGCTGAGACATCCCCAACTTGCGCGCTTCTGCCATTATTTGTCCTGCCAATTCCGTGACGCCAATGAGCCTTGGACCCCCGTCTTGGTGAACAAACGCACCGGTGCGGATTTAGACCGCTATTTGATCAGCCAGTGACAGTTTTGATCAGCCAGTGAAAGTGCCGAAAAGGCGGCCCCCTTGGCAAGGGAAGCCGCCTCTTCTGTTGTTCCTGGCGCACGTATTTCTAGCACTTATGTTTCCATCCCAGTTACCACGGGTGGATCAGTTGTTAGCACTGCGTGGCGCAGTCATCAGCGCTGGGTGGCGCCGAACCTCTCAACAGCCAGTTCCACCGCTGCGGCGCGGGCGCCTGAGGCTTCATCGGCTGTCAATGTGCGGTCAGCAGCACGGAAACGCAGCCCAAATGCCAGCGACTTGCGTCCCTCGGGAATGCCCGTGCCCTGATAATCATCAAACAAGGCAACATCTTCAAGGAGCACACCGGCGCCCTCGCGCAGGGTTTCCAACACACGCTGTGCCGGAATTTCTACCGGAACCACAAGGGCAACATCCTGAGTAGCAACCGGGAAGGTTGAGATCGGCTTAGCAACAATGACATCTGGTGCCGCAGCAAAGACCTTCTCGGCATTGATTTCCATGGCCACCGAGCGGGCAGGCATGTGCAGGTCCGCAAGCAGCTTAGGATGAAGCTCGCCAGCGTAGCCAACAACCTCTCCGCTGCGTAGCGCAAGCTGTGCAGTGCGGCCCGGATGGAATGCCTGGTGCTCTCCTTGTGAGATCACCAGTTCAACACCCACTACATCGGCCACCAGCACGGCAGCGTCAATGGCATCCGCCCAGTCCCAGGCGCGTGGGGTATGGGCGACAGCCGCGGGTGAATCTTTTCCTGTGAAGAGCGCGCCCATGGTCAATGGCTGGTACGGAATGCCCTCATCCAAGGCATCCAGAACCTCATCTGTTGGCTTGACACCCAGAGGTGGGATCGAAGGTGAACCCATCACACCCGAGGGCAAAAATACAAGACCTGATTCAAATAATGCAAGATCATGGAATCCGCGCGAGTGATTACGCTTTGCAATCTCAATCAGCCCAGGCAGTACCGAGGTCCGCAAGTACCCAAATTCCTCACTCAACGGGTTGGCAAGCTTCACCGCTGCGCGTGCTTCCCCTGCCTTCGCCACACCAAAGGTCTCATTGGAGGTCTTTGATACGAACGGGTAAGCCAGAACTTCTGTCAGGCCTGAGTGGGCTAATGCTTGCACAGTGCCGCGGCGCTGCTGCTGGGTGCGGGAGTAGCCCCGGCCCGGAGGTGCAGTGGGCAGTGTGGAAGGGATCTGCTCGTAGCCCACCAGGCGGACTACTTCCTCCGTCAGGTCTTCCTTGGTGACAAGGTCGTATCGCCAGCTCGGGGCTGTGACGGAATATCCGCCGTCGACCTTTTCCACTGCGGCACCTAGATCCGTCAGCGAACCGATGATCTGCTCCTGTGAGAAGTCGATCCCGATCCGTGCCGAAGTGAAGCCCAAAGGCAGGAACACGGGACCTGCGACGGCGGGCGTACCAACATCTGTGACAGTGGTCTCCTCGGTACCTCCGGCGAGTTCAACCAGCAGGTTCACGGCACGCTGAGCGCCCACGTGGGCCACAGCAGGATCCACGCCACGTTCAAACCGCTTAGACGCCTCGGAGGGCAACTTGTGACGGCGACGCGAACGGGAAATGGAAACTTCTTCAAAGCGCGCTGCTTCAATAAGGACGTTTATTGTCCCGGCAGTGACCTCGGTGGAAGCGCCCCCCATAACACCGGCAACGCCAAGGGCTCCATTGTCATCGGTGATCAGCAGGTCTTCTGGATTGAGCTTGCGGACCTTGCCGTCAAGGGTTTTTAGCGTTTCTCCGGCCACTGCCCGGCGGACCACAATCTCTCCGGCCAACTTGTCGGCGTCGTAGAAGTGCAGCGGCTGTCCCAGTTCCAACATGACGTAGTTGGAGATGTCCACAAGCAGCGAAATCGAGCGAATGCCCGCTAAACGCAAGCGCGAGGACATCCAGGTGGGAGTCGGCGCGCCAGCATTGACCCCACTGACTGTCCGGGCTACAAAACGATCGCAGCCCTCCTTCCCGTAAATGGGGGCATCGTCAGCTAGCCGCACCCCATATCCGGGTCCGGTAGTTTCCGTGAGCGAAACCAGCGATGCCGGATCGGTGAAGACACTGTCGGTGGCGTGCGCGTATTCGCGGGCTGCGCCACGGATGCTGAACACGTAGCCGCGGTCCGGGGTGACGTTGATTTCCGCAGCTTCATCATCCAGGCCCAGCAACGCTAGCGCGTCGGAGCCCACTTCCGGGTCAAGGCCCAGGGTTGAAAGCACCAGGATGCCATCATGATCCTCGCCAATGCCAAGCTCACGGACGGAGGCGATCATGCCGGCGGAGACATGACCATAGGTCTTACGCGGGGTGATGCGGAAGTCTCCTGGCAGCACGGATCCGGGCAGGGTGACAACAACCTTGTCCCCCACCTCAAAGTTGTGCGCACCGCACACAATGCCCTGTATGCCGGAAGGGTCAATGCCCTCTATGTCCAGGGTCTGCTGCGTGCCTTCGGGCACCACACGAACGGAGCACCAGTTGATGGTTTTGCCGTTGGACTGCGCTTCTGGCTCCTTGGACAACACCTGGCCCACCACAATGGGGCCGCTGAGCTCATCCATGGGACGGTGAACAGCTTCTTCTTCAAAACCAACCTTAACAAGATCGGTCATAACGTCTTCGGCAGTTGCTCCTGCCGGTACCTGCGCATACTCGCGCAGCCAAGTCAGTGGAATACGCACGGACTAAATCTCCATCCCAAAGTGTTCGCTGAAACGTACATCGCCTTCGATCATGTCGTGCATGTCGGCCACTTCGTTGCGGAACATCAAAGCCCGCTCGATGCCCATGCCAAAAGCAAATCCTGAGTAGATATCCGGGTCAATGCCGGCTGCGCGCAGAACATTCGGGTTGACCATGCCGCAGCCACCCCACTCGATCCAACGCGCACCGCCCTTTGCTCCCGGGTGCCAAATATCCAGCTCGGCGGAGGGCTCAGTGAACGGGAAGAAGTTCGGTCGAATCCGAACACGGGCTTCTTCGCCAAACATCTGCCGGGTGAAGTGCTCCAACGTGCCAACAAGATCCGCCATGGACAAGTCCTTATCGATCGCCAGACCTTCGAACTGGTGGAAGACGGGAGTGTGCGTGGCGTCCAGCTCATCGGTGCGGAACACCTTGCCCGGACACAGCACATACACAGGCAGCTCACGTTCCAACAGCGCACGGACCTGCACCGGAGAGGTGTGAGTTCGCATCACCAAATGAGCTTCGGGAGGTTCCACGAAGAAAGTGTCCTGCATTTCCCGTGCTGGGTGGTCCGGGGCGAAGTTCAGTGCGTCAAAGTTAAACCACTCCGATTCCAGCTCGGGACCCTCGGCGATTTCCCAACCCATGCCCACGAAGATATCGCTGACACGATCTTGCAAGGTGGACAACGGATGACGGGCGCCGGCCCGGCGGCGCCGCGGTGCTGCGGTGACATCCACTGTTTCCTCGAGGAGGATACGGGCCGCATCCTCTGCTTCCAGCACTACTGTGCGGGCTGCGAGCGCTTTGGCAACACGGCCGCGTGAGGCGCCCATGATTTTGCCTGCGGCGGCCTTGAACTCTTTGGCGAGTCCACCGATCTCACGGTTGGCCAGGCTCAGCGGCGATTTTTCGCCGGTGTGTGCCAGCCGCGCGGTCTTAAGCCCATCGAGCGTAGCCGCAGCAGCGATGGCTGCGAGCGCGTTCGCAACGGCGGTGCCAATGGCGCCTTCGTCAAGCGGATCCGGGATTACTGCGGTTTCGGTGGTTGATTCGGGCATCTCTGCCGTCTGGTGGGGCATCTCTGACATCTACAGTTTTTACCTAAGCTCGTGTGCGAGTAAGCGGCGGGGTAGCTCCTCCCGCCGCAACCAGTCTAGTTGACTGTGCCTGCGTGTTTTCAATCCTGGGCCGCTCCCTGAGGCAAACTGCGGCCTACTCTTTACCAGCGTCACGTCTCAGGCGTGCCTTTGCCTTGCTACGCTGTGGTTCATGACCACCTCTGCCGCCTCCCACCGTGGAGGTACGACGCCGGTCACTCACCGTGCGCGCTCCACGCACCTTGCCTCATTGTCCCGGTTGGCCGGGCGGAGGCTGGGTTCTGCACGCGTCGGTTCTCTGGCGCTGGGATCTGTAGTGCAGGGATCTGTAGTGCAGGGATCTGTAGTGCAGGGATCTCTAGTGCAGGGATCTCTAGTGGTCGGTTCGCTGGCAGGGTGCTCGCTGATTCCCGGCGGTGTCAGCCACTACGTTCCTGAACCGGCGGTTGTCCTTGACGGCTTTGACTGCCAGGTGGCGGTACCCCGTATGCCAGAAGCACAACAGAAGGATCCGGCGTCGCTCGCTAGAGTGAGTGTTCCCGAGGGCTTCGCGACCTCGCGCGTGGTGCTGGGCAGTCTTGACCTGTATCTGCCAACGGGACCACCGTCAACGGATCCGCCTCTCACGGATCCGCCTTCAACGGTTGCTCCAGAGTCCGTTTACACCGTGGTGGAGGAGCACCTGGACGGGGACTTCCCTGCCTTGTTAGCCGCCTTGGCTGGACTGGCTCTCACTTCAAGCACCAGCCTCTCTTTCCTTCGAGGCCCATCACAGTGAAAGACTTCACACAGTGAGGGTCATCAAGAGCGGGGCAACTGGCTCCGTCACAGCGGCATTGGCTGCCACAGCGCTGCTGCTGGCCGGATGCAGTTCATCGTCCCCCTACCTGCTGGAACACTACTTGCCGGAACCAGCAGCCATCCAGAGCACAGTGGATTGTTCCCTGCCTACAGGGACGGGCACTGATTCCACGGATCCCTCAACGAAACTGATGGGGCGAGTTCCTGAGCAATTTCTCCCAGTAGATGTGGTGCGCTGCACCTTTGAGCGCCAGTTTCCTTCTGCTGATTCAACAACGTCACCGGCTCCGGCAAAGAGCACAGTGCTCCAAGAGCATCTCACTGGCGACTATAGCGCCTTGTTGGCAGCCCTTGCCGAACCCAGTGACAAGGGCGGTGTTGCCAACTGTCTGGACTATGGGGAGCGCTTGCCGGAGCTCTGGCTGGTGAACGGAACAGGCGATGCAGTCCATATTCAGTGGCCGCTGGATAACTGCGGGAAGTCCAAACCGGCAACCGCGAACGCACTCGCGGCACTGGCCATTGCCGACAGCCATACCCTGGAGCCACAGGAGATTAGTTCATGAAAACCTCCCTCCACATCCGTTGCATTGCCAACACCCTTAACTTTTCTACCGGTGCGGGACTGCTCCTGGCCGCGTTAACCCGGACAAGGGTTGAAAAGGGTCCGCAGGGATTGATCTTTGGGACGAATTACCGGCCCAAGCTTCCGTTGGCAGGAGCGTTTACTGTAGGCAACGTGATTTTCTATCGAGCTGACCGGAGGTTCATTGACTCCCGTCCGGATCTGTTGGAGCACGAAGCCGGCCACGCAACACAGTATGCCTGGTGCCTGGGCCTGCCATTCTTACCTTTGTACGCGGCGTGTGCGGTGTACTCCTTGTGGCGTACGGGTGATCCCGGAAGCCGAAACTTCTTCGAACAAAATGCCGGTTTGGCCTTGGGCGGTTACCGTGAGCTACCCACGATCGCTCGGTTGCCGGCGCTACGAAACTATTTCTGCCGCTTCACCTCTTTGAAAACAACTCACCCCAGAGCACCATGGAAAGGGACGCCGTCATGACTGCACTCAACACTTCTGCACACAACACTTCTGCACTGACCTCTTCTGCACTGACATCTTCTGCACTGACCAACACCGTTACCGTCACGGGTCAAGGCACTGTGCAGACGACCCCCGACTATTTCAATATCAACATTGGCATCGAGGCTGCCGCGCCAACTGTGCGCGAGGCGTACGCAAACGCCAGCGAAGCCCTGAATGCAGTCAATGCCGCGCTGCTTGCTCGTGAGGTGTCACGGGATGCGCTTGGCTCGTCGTCACTGGACGTGCGGGCAGATACCAGGTGGCAGGAAGGCACAGGGTCGGTGGTGACTGGTTATACGGTCTCCAGCACGCTGACGGTGGCCCTGCGCTACGACCAAGGCGGCGAAGACATCATTGCCGCCGTTGTAGACACGGGAAATAACAACGTTCGCTTGAATGGGATGAGCGCCATGGTCTCGGACCTCACCGCTGCATATGACGGCGCCCGAACTCAAGCCTGGGCCGATGCTACGCGGGCAGCCGAACTATATGCGCAATTGGCCGGACGTTCGTTGGGTGCCGTGAGCAATATTTGTGAGGGCACCGTTCCTGAGGTGCCACAGCGGTCAACAATGGTGCGCACTGCTTTATCTTCAGATAGTTCAATGACCATAGAACCTGGGCAAAGCAGCGTCTCTATGGCCGTCCAGGTCACCTGGTTGCTGATCTAGTTTCGATCCATTGGTGCCAACCCACATTCAAGAGGAGTATGCAATAGGGGTTATTGGGATGGCGCCTGCGCGGCCCGGGTGATTTACTCACCGGGCCGCGCAGGCGCCATCTATGCCCTGTACTCTGTGCTCTGAGTGGACTACTCACAGCCCAAACTACTGCGCCTAGGAAGCGTCGATCTCGCGCTTGAGAATCTTTCCGGTAGGTCCCTTGGGGAGGGCATCCATGATCATGATCTTGCGTGGATATTTGTAGGCGGCAACGCGGGCCTTGACGAACTCCTTGATGTCGGCGGCGAGCGCTTCCAGATCCTCGGAACCCGCAGCACCTTCCTTCAACGCAACCGCAGCGCAGATCTCTTCGCCGTGGGCGGCGTCGGGCCTGCCCAACACGGCAGCCTCAGCAACGGCAGGGTGCTCGTACAGGACTTCCTCAATCTCGCGCGGGTAAATGTTGTAACCGCCACGCAGGATCATGTCCTTCTTCCTGTCCACGATGAAGTACACACCATCTTCATCCTTACGACCCAAGTCTCCTGTGCGGAACCAACCATCGGGGATCGCAGCAGCAGTTGCTTCCGGATTGTTCCAGTACCCCTTCATCACAAAGGGCCCAGCCACAGCGATCTCGCCCACAGCACCAGGTTCAACGTCGGCACCAGCTTCATCAACAATCCGCAGCTGTGCGCCAGTCACCATAGTGCCAATAGAGCCGGCCTTGCGGATTCCGTCGGTCTGATTGAAGGTGATCACAGGCGAGGTTTCTGAGAGTCCGTAGCCCTCCAACAGCGTGGCCTGGAACGTTGATTCAAATTCACGCAGAATTTCTACCGGCAGCGCTGAGCCGCCTGAGGCCGCCAAGCGCAAACTGCTCAGGTCGTAGTTTTCCCGCCCGGGGGCGCGCAGCAAAGCCACATACATGCTCGGAACGCCTTCAAAGATGGTGACCTTATCGCGCTGAATGATCTCCAAGGCTTTGACCGGATCAAATCTGGGCAGCAGCGTCACTGTTGCTCCGGCCATCACGGATGAGTTCAGTGCGCAGGTCTGGCCAAAGATGTGGAAGAAGGGTAGTCCACCGAATATCACGTCTCCGTCGCTGCTGCCGAAGAGCTTAACCGAGACTTCAGCGTTGCTGCGCAAGTTCTCATGGGTAAGTTCGGCGCCCTTAGGCTTGCCCGTGGTTCCTGAAGTGTAAAGAATGACTGCAGTGTCGTTCTTTTCAGCCTCAGCAACCCCGGCTAACGGCTCAAGCGGCGCCAACAACGTCATGAACGCAGCGTCGATGGAAATGATCGAGGTACCTGTATCTGCAGCTCCAGCTTCAACTTCCCCAATGACGCCTTCCCAAGCGAAAGCCAGCTTGGCTCCTGAATCCTTGAGGTGGTAGGCAACTTCGCGAGACTTTAGCAACGGGTTTAACGGCACGACGATGGCACCATAACGCAGGATTCCATAGTAGATGGGCGGCATTTGAGGCAGGTTCGGTGAAATTAAGGCCACCCTGTCTCCTGGCTCAACACCGCGCTGCGCCAACAGTGCCGCCACCTTGGAGCTAAGCACCTCCAGCGCACCAAAGGAGAGCTCAATGTCATCCAGCTTGATGGCAATCCCGCCGGGATTTCGTGCCGCCGATGCGGGGACGATAGTGGCCAAGTTCGTCATGATTGCTCCTTTGTGCTGAGGGTTCTCCGGCGGCGGGGAAACGATCACTTCTGATCAGGGACCACACCGGCAGTGGGGACTTCAATGTCCCTATGCCTCCACCATATTGCCAATAAGCGTGATTCAGCGCACGGTGCTACTGGCGAGTAGTAAACATTTATATTCCGGTTCTTGATGTAAAATAGAATATATGTTCTAATAAATTATGCGGTGGACAAACCAGGAACTCAATCAGCCACTCTTCCCCGAGCAAACCAGCAGTGCCGTGGACGTTGCTGCAATGTGCTTACCCGGGGCACAGCCGCTGCTGCCGTTGGCCGGACTTCTCAAAAGCGTGCAGACACCAGAGTTTGCCGGAATTACTTTTCATGAAGTGCTTTCAAAGTCGGCCCTGAACAAGGTGCCGCCCAGTTCGGCCATGCCTTTTACTTGGACAGTAAACCCATACCGCGGCTGCTCCCATGCGTGCGTCTACTGCTTCGCCCGCAAAAGCCACACATATTTAGATTTTGACCCTGGAGTTGATTTTGATTCCCAGGTTGTTGTCAAAGCTAACGTGGCAGAAGTGTTGCGCAAAGAACTATTCAAGGCCTCATGGAAGCACGAGCATGTGGCGTTGGGAACCAACACGGATCCCTACCAACGCGCTGAAGGCCGCTATAAGCTCATGCCTGGAATCATCAGCGCCCTCGCTGACTCAGGGACACCATTCTCCATCTTGACGAAAGGCACCTTACTGGCCAGAGATATCCCCTTGCTCCGTCAGGCCGGAGAACAGGTCAGCATTGGCATGGGTATCTCGCTGGCGCTTGTGGACCAGGAGTTGGCTCATACGCTGGAGCCTGGCACTCCCACACCCAAGGCTCGGCTGGGCCTGATCACCAGATTGCGAGACGCCGGGCTTCCCTGCGGTGTCATGGCGATGCCTATTCTGCCGTGGTTGACCGATTCTGAGCAGGCTCTGGATTCGCTGCTGGCGGCGTTAGCTGCTGCCGGAGCCACGGGAGTAAGCGCTGGCGCCCTCTATTTGCGGGCAGGGACCAGAGAGTGGTTCATGCAATGGTTGGCTCGGGAACATCCCGCATTGGTGGGACGTTATCAGCATCTCTACGGATCAGGCGCGTATGCCTCTAAGGAATACCGCCAGTGGCTTGCCCTTCGTGTGAAAAAAGCCAAGCTCAGGCATGGCTTCATATCTCAGGGATTTGTTCATGACCCACGGCAGGAAGAGGCACAATATCCCCCAGGCAGCCTGCCTGAAATGAGCTCCCAGGCCACCGCACCTGCCAGCACAACTTTAAGGGAGCAGTCCAGTACCGGTAGCAAAAAAGCGGGACCCTCCGTGGAGAGTCCCGCCTCAATCAGTCTTGCCCCCACATTGTTCTAAACACACATCTAGGCTCGCTGCTGCAGAAACTCAGTTGTGGTCAGCCCCTGTGGGGTGCAACCGCGGGTTATCCGCTCTTGCGGCGGAACTCACGTTTGTGACTGGCTGCACCGTGTGATGCGTTGATTTTTGCATCGCTAGCGGCGCCAACACTGCCATGCTGCTTGTTCTTCTTGTTTTCCAGCGCCTGTCGAAACTTTTCTTTGGTTTCCTCACTGGCACCGTTGGGGGCTTGTTCGTCGTGGTTTTCACTCGTCATGGCACAACCTCCTTGGGGTCTTCTGCACTTAGTCTGGCACAGGGCACGCAATATTCAACACCTGTGCAGCCATTTATTCTCCACGTGCACCCCCTGGCAAGCACTTGCCAACAACTCGCTGCGGCTCCCTGCGGCCATACGCTGGCCGTTCAACGACGCCTGCCAAACAGCCGGAAGAAAACTATCAGTGCGTCGTTTGCGCTCGGGAGGTGAAACTCACCAACGCGTGCACAATAGGGCGATCTGCCGGAATCCAGTCCAAGTCAAAGATCTGTTGTCCCGCCAGCTCAACCCATTGCAACATGTCGTGATCCTCCAACGGTTCTGGTGTGCCGTCGATCACGGTGGCCAGCCACACGCGCATGGAGGCATGAGCATTCAACGGCCAGCCCTCGGCGGTTGGGCAGCACAGTTCAGCACCCAAAACAGACTTGACCCCCAGCTCCTCCAACAACTCCCTGTGTAGGGCTTCCTGCGGGGCTTCACCGGGCTCAATTTTCCCTCCTGGAAACTCCCACAACCCGGCCAACTCAGGTGGGGCACTGCGTCTTGCAGCTAAAAGCATCGAAGGTTTTTCCAAAGAATCCACGAGGGCCGCGCCCACTATCTGTTTCTGCGTAGTCACAGCTTTAGTCTATGGCGAACTAGACTGGAGCTGGCATCTAGATGTCTTGCACCGCATGGCCCCGACAAATCGGCGCCGGCACCGCCCGCCCAGCACAGAGCGGATGCGGAGGAAATCCACCCTGCGAAAGTATTATTCATGACCCTGGTTAAAAACCTGCGCGACACCACGCCCGCATCACCAAAGGTTGTGGCCTGGGCAATCTTGTCTCTGGCCATCGGCGGGTTTGGGATCGGCACCACCGAATTTGCCATGATGGGTCTTCTGCCCAACGTCGCTGAAGGTGTGGGCGTCAGCGTCCCAACGGCCGGACACGTGATCTCTGCCTACGCGCTGGGTGTTGTCATTGGTGCGCCACTGTTGATCGCCGTCAGCGCCAAAATGCCACGCAAGGCATTGGCGCTAAGTTTGATGGCCCTTTTTACTGTAGGCAACCTGCTCTCGGTTTTCGCCAATGACTACACAACGCTTTTGATCACTCGTTTCATTGCCGGGCTGCCCCACGGTGCATTCTTTGGTGTTGCTGCAGTGCTGGCTGCATCGATGGTTGCGCCAACAAAGCGCGGCAGGGCAATTTCCATGGTCATGATGGGCTTGTCCGTAGCCAATGTCCTTGGTGTACCACTGGCGACCTTTGTAGGTCAGCAGTTCGGGTGGCGCTGGCTGTTCGTTTTGGTCGCCCTCATTGGTGTGATCACCATGGTGTGCATGTCCATCTTCGTTCCCGCACAGAAAGCACACCCGGACGCTAGCCTGCGCAACGAGCTGAGCGCCCTTCGCCGCGGGCAGATGTGGCTGACGCTCCTGATCGGGGTAGTCGGTTTTGGCGGCTTCTTTGCCGTCTACACTTACGTTGCCAACACCATGACCGATGTTGCCGGCTTCGCCTCCGACTTCCTGCCGATCATTGTTGGTCTGTACGGGGTGGGCATGGTGGTTGGAAACTATGTGGGCGGGCGGATTGCCGACTGGTCCGTCATGGGCAGCATCTACCTTGTCATGGGCTTTATTGCAGCGATGCTTGTCATTTATGCGCTCTCAGTTCACATTCAATGGATGGCCCTGCTCATGATCTTTGTCATTGGCGCCTCAGGCGCCATGCTCATTCCCTCGCTGCAAACAAGACTGCTGGATGTTTCCCCGGGGGCGCCAACGTTGGCGTCCTCGTTAAACCACTCTGCACTAAACCTGGCTAATGCGCTTGGCGCCTTTCTCGGTGGGCTGGTCATCACCTGGGGATGGGGCTACACGGCTCCAGCCTTGGTGGGTGCGGTTCTAGCCGTATTGGGACTTGGCATTGCCTTGTTCAGTGGGTTCCTGGACAAACGTGGCCAGAAAAAAGCCCAGCTGAGCCCATCCCCCACCAGCTGACGCTCGCTCACTTAACGTCGGTTTCCGCTCAACGCTCGCTCACTTAACGTCGGTTTCTGCTCAACGCTCGCTCACTTAACGTCGGTTAGGGCAGAGCTTCAGGCTCATGAGTGGCAGTGTAAATATCTGGCTCTAGGTAGATGACCTTGGCAATCGGAACAGCTGCCCGAACACGTTTCTCGGCAGCGTTAATGGCTTCGGCAATCTGCAATCCAGTTTCGCAGGCATCAACAGCGATCTTGGCTGCCACCAGCAGTTCCTCAGGACCAAGGTGCAGGGTTTTTAGGTGGATAATCCTGCTCACTCCCTCGCCAACGAGGGCGGCTTCAACAGCCTGTATGTCACCAGCGTTTGCAGACTCTCCCAAGAGCAACGACTTCGTCTCCAAGGCCAGAATGACAGCCACACACACCAGAAGCACACCAATTAATGCTGTACCTGCTGCATCCCACAAACCGTTGCCGGTGGCTATAGTCATGGATACGCCAAAGAGTGCGAAGACCAAACCCACAAGTGCCGCCGAATCCTCCAGCAGCACCACAGGAAGTTCCGGGGCCTTTGCCGTTTTAATGAATTGCGCCCAGCTGCGCTTGCCTCGCGTTACGTTGGATTCTTTGACAGCTACATAGAATGAGCGGCCCTCCAACGCGATCGCCCCCAGCAACACCACAACGGGTACCCACGCCCACTGCGGTTCCATACCGTGGGGATGCTGCCATTTCTGGAATGCCTCATAGAGGGCGAACAGTCCACCAACACTGAACAACACAATGGAGACAATGAAAGCGTAGATGTAGCGTTCGCGGCCGTAGCCAAAGGGATGTTCAGCACTCGCTTGGCGTTTGGACTTTTTGCCGCCAATCAGCAATAACAGCTGGTTTCCCGAGTCGGCTACGGAGTGAATGCCCTCCGCCAGCATCGATGAAGAAAGCGTCAAAAAATACGCTAGGAACTTCATCACGGCAATGGACAGATTCGCAATTAGCGCGGCAACTATCGCCTTGCTTCCACCTTCGTGAGACACAGGTACTTCCCCTCAACTCTTAGCAGAGTCGAAACCGACCTGCCTGGACGCGCTGTCCACAAAAAAGAGTTTACAGTCGCCCCGGCACTCAAGCACCCATTCGTAACGGTGGCTGCACCAGTACTTCAGCGCTGGTGGGCCTCACTGCCTGGCGCAGCTCCCGCCGTCGTACGCGGTAAAAGAGTTGAGCTCTCACCCGGTCCACAAAAAGGCGATCAGAAAAAGAATCTAGGCACCGCGGCGCTGGGCCCTCGCACTGGCGTAGAGGCACACGGTAGCGGCTGTGCCGAGGTTCAAGGACTCTGCCGCACCGTATACGGGCACTGCCACTCGGTGGTCAGCCAACGCCTTCTCCTCCCCCGCCAATCCTTGGGCTTCATTGCCAAAGAGCCACACTGTGGGATCTTCCAGATCGTAAGTGGAGTCGGGGATTTGTTGGTCAAAGGACCGAGCGGCACTTTCGTCCTGCAGCAAGTCCAAATTCAATTGGCCATAGCCATCAGCGGCCAGGACGCCCACACCGGCCGCCTTCGCAGCGGCCACGACCTCGGTGAGGTCTGCACCCAGCACAACCGGCAGATGAAACAACGAGCCGGCAGTTGCACGGACTGCCTTCGGATTGTAAATATCTACACTTGACTGGGAGAAAATGACGGCGTCAGCGCCGGCAGCATCGGCTGCCCGCAGGACAGTTCCGGCATTGCCTGGATCCTGCACACGGCACAACATGGCGATCAGCTTGGGTTTGGAGGCCATCACCTGCGCCAAAGGGACATCCACGAAGTTGCACACGGCCACCATACCTTGCGGAGTGAGAGTGTCTGTCATGGCCGCCAGCACAAGCTCGCTGGCGATCCGCACCTGCAAACGTGCGATGGGAGCGGAGGCCGCCTCAAGCAGTTCGGGGTATTTCCGCAAGCTCTCCACAGTTGCGTAAAGTGCCTCAACCACTGCGGTGCCTCCTGCTGCAAGACATTCGCGGTGGGCACGCAGAGCCTCCCGCACGGCTTGCGGGCCCTCAGCTAAAAACTGTCGTCGCTTTAAACGGCTCGAGCGCCCAACCAGCTTGGCAACATCCCTCACTCGATCTGCTCGAGGATTGGTCATTGCTTCTGCTGGTGGGCGCCCGGGTGCATTCATGCTTAGGACTTTAGCAGTCACACGGCAAGAACTTGGAACCGCTAAGTTCCTAGGACAAAACTGGAATTACTTCGCTGCAGGTGCTGACGTGTCAGCAGGCAGTGCAGCCTTTGCGATGTTCACCAAAGCGGCGAAAGCACCGGCGTCGTTCACAGCCAGATCGGCCAGCATGCGACGGTCAACCTCGATCTGCGCAGCCTTCAGGCCCTGGATCAAACGGTTGTAGGTCAGGCCGTTGGCGCGTGATGCAGCGTTGATACGCTGGATCCAGAGGCGACGGAAGTCACCCTTGCGCTTGCGGCGGTCGCCATAGCTGTACACAAACGAGTGCAGCAGCTGCTCTTTGGCCTTACGGTAAAGGCGTGAACGCTGTCCGCGGTAACCCTTTGCGCGCTCAAGAACAACCCGACGCTTTTTGTGGGCGTTTACGGCCCTCTTCACACGTGCCACGTGCGTACTCCTTCAATTTTAAAGATCCCAAGCCAATCATGCCGGGGAAGGCTTTGTTTGGATTGGTGTCAGTCCCGGAACTGGGAAGGACACCGATTGACTTGCGAAATTAGATGCCGAGCATCTTTTTGATGTTGCGCACATCAGCCTTGGCGACCAACAGGTCACCCTTCAGGCGACGCTTCAAGCTGGAAGGCTTGTGCTCCAGGTAGTGGCGGCGGTTGGCCTGCTGGCGACGCAGCTTACCGGAACCGGTCAGCTTGAATCGCTTCTTCGCACCACTATGTGTCTTCATTTTAGGCATGAGGACCTGTCTCCTTACGTATCCACCGGCGCTGCCTGTGGTTCTCTTGCAGCGACCGGTTGGGTCACTGTGTGGGTGTATTCACTGCTGAAAAGGTGAAGACCTTATTCAGCCGAGTTGGGGGTTTCGGCCGCCGGTGCACTCTTTTCAGAGGCGGGCTTGGCGGCCGGTTTTGCTGCTGCTTTGGCTGCAGGCTTGCTTGCAGGCTTTGCAGCTGCAGGCTTTGCCATGGGCTTCGGCATGGGGATGGGCTTTGCGGTAACAGGCTTTGGCGCGGGAACAGGCTTGGGAGCTACGGCCGGCTTGGCTGCTGCAGCTTTCGCCACGGGAGCCTTGGCGGTGGGCGCCTTTGCCGCAGTAGCAGCCTTGGGAGCAGCAGCTTTCGCTGCCGGCGCCTTCGTGGGAGCCTTGGCAGGTGCGACGGCGGGAGCGGCCTTTTCTGCCGGAGCACTTGCCGCAGGTGCCGCAACAGTTGCGGAAGCATCCGTAGTAGGAGCTTCGGTAGCAGTTGTCTTTGTAGCTGTCGATGCAACAGTCGTGGCTTCCTGCGTTAGAGGAGCCGACTCTTTTTGTGCATCGCTGCTGGCCAGTGCCGGGACGTCCTCATTCAGGTGCAAACCTTCGGGAAGTAGTTCCGCCAAAGACTGGGTCATGGACGTTTTATTGTCCCTGTCCACATCGACACGAGCGGTGCCATTGGCAACTGCCTCGTTGTGAGCCTTTGCATCCGCACGCTGCTGGTTGCGCCGCGCCTCAGCCTTGGCCTCAGCCTTGTTCTTCAACGGGCCGATAACCATGACCATGTTGCGGCCGTCAATACGGGGGCTTGATTCGATAACGCCAACCTCGGCCACCTCTGCAGCGAACTTCTGCAGGAGACGAATGCCCATTTCAGGGCGCTGCTGCTCACGGCCACGGAACTGAATCATGGCCTTGACCTTGTCACCGGCGCCGAGGAAGCGAAGAGCATGACCGCGCTTGGTCTCGTAATCGTGTTTGTCGATTTTGAGGCGGAAACGAATTTCCTTCAAAACGGTGTTGGTCTGGTTCTTGCGGGCTTCACGAGCCTTGACGGCGGCTTCGTACTTGTACTTGCCGAAGTCCATCAGTTTGCACACCGGCGGCTTTGCCGTCGGCGCTACCTCAACCAGATCCAAGTCGGACTCGGCTGCTAAACGGAGGGCGTCCTCAATGCGGACAACTCCCACTTGTTCGCCTGCCGGCCCAACCAACCGCACCTCGGGGACGCGGATTCGATCATTGATGCGTGGCTCGCTAATGTGTAGCTCCTGTTGCATAAGAAAGGGTGAGTACCACCAGCAACGAAGAAGGCCTCCAATTTGCTGATGCAATGGAGGCCTCGAATGATCGGCGCGGAACCCCCGTCAAAGGGATTACCTGCCTTTCACAAAGGAAAGGCGCCAACCTGAACCAGACAACGCCAATATTGGGTCGAAAGGTGGGAGAGGACTCCACTTGCAAACTCTCTGCTGCAGAGGTTATGGCCCAAATGACTTTCATCTTTTGAACACACGATAAATAACAGCATCGAGTCGGTCTATGACAAGCTTAGCAGCATGAGTACCCCAGATAATAATTCGGACACCCGCAACACGTTTCAGAGCGCCCCCGAAGAGGCCCTGACGGACACAGAGGCAGCTTCGGTGGTGCGTGATATCGCTGAAGTTCCGGCCATTGAAGTCATTACGACGGCGGCCGTTCACCTCATGAGCGCCGCTGCAGTTAAGTGCGGACTGGCTGCAGGTCCTGGCGCAGAAGAGCTAAAGGATTTGGATGAAGCCCGCAAGCTCATCACAGCTCTGGCCGGCTTCGTGACCGCCGCATCGCCTGAAATTGGCAGCCAGCACGCCGGACCATTGCGCGATGGTTTACGCTCACTCCAGCTCGCATTCCGCGAGGCCTCGGAATTCCCAGACGCCCCCGGCAAGGGCCCGGGCGAGAAGTTCACAGGCGCAGTCAACTAATTCCGCTTAGTAGTCCCCCACTTGCCGCCGTTGCGGTTGCACATTCCGCCGTTGTAGCGGTGGCGTGCAAACGAAACGGCGGCATATGTTTTCTTGGGGTCTGTTTGTCACTCACACGGGTTCGCTTTCACGCTCTAGACTTTCATGGTTCTTATGGCCTTCAAGAGCGTCCTGAGGAATATTGTGGTCTTGTGCATTGGCCATACTTCCAGGGCCAGCAAGGGTAGTTACCGCGCCAATGCTGCTGATCTCTACCAGACCGGGCAATTCACCGGGTGCACGCATATCCGCAAGAACGTCAGGGCTCGGGTGGCCTTGCAATGTTGCTGCGCTCAACACTGCTGGTGTTGCCCCGCTTACGCTCTTTGTGCGGCGCCGCCAAAGTGCCATGGCAACCAGGCCTATTATGGCTAGTACCCCGCAGATCAGCCCAACGATCACAAAGCCTGCCCACGGTGCGATCTTATCGATCACGGCGCCGGCAAAAGGTGCACCCATGGCGCTGCCAAGGGTCATGGATGAGCCATACCACCCCATAGCCTCGCCACGGCGTTTTTCGGACACCAGATCGGCAATGTGCTCAGCACTTGATGTCAGGACAGGTGCGCAGAGCAATCCTGGCAGGATGCAGAGCAGACCCAGTGTCCACGCGGTAGTGGCAAATCCCATCGGAATAATCAAAATAGCCATCGCCATCAACAGCCACAACGGATTGATGGATCGCTTCAAAGCCCCGTAAATAATGGCACCAATGATGGATGAACCACACCAGAAGAAGAAGACAATCCCAAGGTCACCCACCCGATCGTTGTACCGCATAGTGGCTACCATTCCCACGTTTGTCCCGGCCAGGACCAGCCCTGCTCCCAGTGACGTCCCGAGGATGGCGAGTACCGCAATATTAAGCCAGCCCAGACTGTGTCTGGACCTGAGCCACAACCGTTTCAGGAAATGCTTTCCATCCAGCTCCGGCGCGCTTGGTTCTGCCCGGTCTTGAACTGGCTGGCCGTGAGCACCGTCCAGGGCCACATAGGCTCCACTTTGACCGGTGCGGGTGGGCGGATTGAACCACATCAGGAAAACCCCTGCAAGAGAGGCACTCACGCCAATGATGACAAGTCCAACAACAGTGTGAGTAGTGGTTGCCAGCATGACACCAGCTGCTGGACCGATCATGAAAGTGATTTCCCCACCCATCGAGTCCAACGCATACGCGGTTCTGCGCTGTTCAGCAGGAACCATAACACCCAGGGCTTGGCGCACCACCGAGAAGATGGGCACAGCGAAAAGCCCGCCTATCACTGCGGCAATGATGAGCAGTTGGAAATTCAAGAAGGGTGCAACGCTCCACACAGTAATTTCAGCAATGACTGAAGGCATGAGGGCTCGACGCAAACCGTAAATGTCCACAAGCCGCCCTCGCCAGGGAGCCCCGAACGCCATACCTATGGTGATGGCCGCTGCCACCAAACCGGCGGAGGCATAACTAAGTTTCATGCTTTCCACCACATGCAGGGTCAGCAAGACTCCGGCTGCGGCATGTGGAATGCGTGCGATCATGGCAACTATCAGCAGCCTGCGCACTTGCCCGATGGCGAGAACTTTTCGGTAAGCAATAAAATTCACGGCAAAGCAACTCTTTCTTGTGCACCATCACAAAAAAGCAGCTGCGCTTCGTAGCGATGTATTAGTTTTGCGGGTTGGAGCTGAGTAACCGAATTTGTACCGAATCAACGGCTAAGACAAAATCTTCATTTGCTGCCCAACATCCTTGCAGGTTGGCCAACACATCGTCTACTTCTGAGCGATCAAGTCCCGGTCGCAGTGTTAAGGTCACACTCAGCTCCGGGCCGGTACCTCCACCTAAAACCAACTGTCCAGCCGGTTTAGTCAAAGTGTCCCACTGGGATCCTATGCCCTCACCGGCGGTTGCTGAAATGCTTACCACGAGGGGATGTCCCAGCGCATCAACGGAGGCTTGAAGCACCTTATCAACAACAGGGTCGGCGTAACTGGGCAGCCAGTCTTTTTGTTGGGCTAGCGCCCACACCGCCGGCCGCCTGATAACAAAGGGCCGCTGTGAACCCGGATCCAGCACCAACAATTGAGCCTCTTCAGCAACAGCAGACAAGGCAGCACGGGCTGCGTAGACGGCAACGGGCCGCGCATCGCAATGCCAGCGCGTCAAAGCCGCCGCGTGTGAGAACACTGGAAGTGCTAAGCGGCCATCCGGACCCTGCACAGTTACCAGCGCCATGTCAGACTCTTTGTCTGAGACCAGGCCGTTCGCGCCAACCGTTTGCTCCGCCAGCTTGGCCACTATTGGAATAAACACACGCATTGTGGACAGCGAAGCCACAACTTCGGCTTCGCTGCCATGGCCTGTTGCCAGTGCTTCAAGGGCGGCGGCATAGCTGGGGTCTATAGCGCCGTCGTCGTTGTCAAAATTGTGGTACTTCTGTTCCCCAGCCAACTCACGGCCCTGCCAAGGCTGGCCGGCCGAATCCCGGCTACCACCGGCACCAGCCAAAGCCGCGGCAATATGCCCCGGGAGAACCTTCTTCGGCATCGCGGTCATGACCTACCGGCGGCCTGCAACATCAAGTGCCTGCGGCAGCGTGAACGCTCCGGAGTACAGCGCCTTGCCAATGATGGCTCCTTCAACACCGTCGCCAACCAGTCCGCGCAACACACGCAGGTCCTCCAAGCTGGAAATTCCACCCGATGCTACAACGGGCTTTGACGTACGGGCGCACATTTCACGCAACAGTTCCACATTAGGTCCGCGTAACGTGCCATCTTTAGTAACGTCGGTAACAACATAGCGGGCACAGCCGGCATCCTCCAGGCGTGCTAGAACTTCCCAGATATCGCCGCCTTCTCTCGTCCAGCCACGACCTGCCAAAGTGGTACCACGCACATCTAGTCCCACAGCAATCTTGTCCCCAAAGCGTTCAATAACCTTGGCAGTCCATTCGGGGTTCTCCAGTGCAGCAGTACCCAAGTTGACCCGGCCAACACCCAATTCAAGTGCGCCTTCCAAAGAAGCATCATCCCGGATGCCACCAGACAGCTCCACCTTAACAGTCAGAGCACCCACCATTTCCCGCAACAATTGAACGTTGGAGCCGCGTCCGAATGCGGCGTCGAGGTCAACAAGGTGAACCCATTCTGCGCCGTCGTTCTGCCAGTTCAGCGCCGCTTCCAGGGGCGAACCGTAACCGGTTTCCGAGCCAGCCTCGCCCTGCACCAGGCGCACCGCCTGACCGTCCGCCACGTCTACTGCGGGCAACAATTCCAAAATGGGAGTAGTCATGGGTTCCTCAACGTCATTTGATCTGTATATGTGAAGTGACAGCGACAAAGCTGCCTGCGGAGAACTTACCCCGCAAACTTAGAGCGTGAACATATAAGCTGCCACCAGCGACATGACAGCGAGCAAAGCGAAACTGATTGGTATCCACCGAGGCGTTTTCTGCTGATAGAACGTGTAAGCGCCGCCTATCAGCAAGCCAGCCAAGCCCATCAGCAGCAGCGACCACATTATTTGGCCACCTTGGTCAGCGAGAGCACCCAATTGCGCAGGAGGCGTGCACCGGCGTCACCCGATTTTTCCGGATGGAACTGAGTTGCACACAAAGGGCCATTTTCAATGGCAGCAATAAATGGTGCGCCATGCTCGGACCAGGTCACCAGCGGTGGACGCATCTTTGGTTGCAAAACCTCGAAGTCCCACTGCTGAACACCATAGGAATGCACAAAGTAGAAGCGTTCGCTTTCAACACCGTCAAACAACATTGAGCCTTCAGCGGCCTTGACCGTATTCCAGCCCATGTGCGGAACCACTTCGGCGGGAAGTAACTCAACCGTCCCTGGCCACTCCCCCATCCCTTCCGCATGAAGTCCGTGTTCAACACCGGCGTCAAAAAGGACCTGCATACCTACGCAAACACCCAGAACAGCACGGCCTCCAGCAACTCGACGGCCAATCATTCTCAACGCATCAACGTTTTTCAGCTCGGTCATGACTGACCCAAAAGCGCCTACGCCTGGTACCAGAAGCCCGTCTGCGTTAAGCACATCATCAGGCTTGGCACTGAGCGTCACAGTAGCGCCCGCACGTTCTAGAGCCCTTACTGCTGAGCGCACATTGCCGGAACCGTAGTCCAGAACCGTTACTGTTGGCTGGTGCGCAGCTGCTATGCCTGTTGCTCCAGAGCTCACAAAAGACCCTTCGTGGATGGAATCCCTGTCACCCGGGGATCAGGTTCAACAGCTGCACGCAACGCGCGGGCGAAGGCCTTGAACTGCGCTTCGACGATGTGGTGGGGATCCCTCCCTGCGATGAGAGTCATGTGCAGGCATATTTGCGCGTGCAAGGTAATGGCTTCAAAAACGTGACGGGTCAGGGAACCTGTGAAGTGACCACCAATCAAGTGATATTCCTGCCCGGCCGGTTCCCCTCCGTGGACCAGGTAGGGGCGCCCCGAAAGGTCAACAACGGCGTTGGCAAGCGCTTCATCCAACGGCACAGTTGCCTCGCCAAAGCGGCGAATCCCTGCCTTGTTGCCCAGTGCTTCTTTCAAGACTTCACCCAAGGAGATGGCAACATCTTCGACCGTGTGGTGCGCATCGATGTGAGTATCGCCCGTAGCCTTGATGTTCATGTCGATCAGCGAGTGCTTCGAAAGCGCCGTCAGCATGTGGTCATAAAACGGGACGGACGTGTCGATGGTTGACACCCCTGTACCGTCCAGGTTGATCTCAACCATGACGCTGGACTCACTCGTGGCTCGCTCCAAACGGGCCGTACGTCCCTGGCTGGGCGTGGTCTCAGTCATTGCAGCAGTCCTTTGATTTGTGCGCTCGTTCCCCCGCTGTTTGCAGGCAGCATGGGGCTCGAACGATCCTCAGTGATTCATACCAGTTTAGAAGACAAGACGTGGGAAAGCCCAACCAGTGCCGTTCCACACTTACGACGGCGTGAAATTGCCCCGTATTAGTCGGCAAGAATGCCGCGGAGCCCGTCAAGGAACGCAGTTGTCTCGGCTTCCGTGCCCGCTGTAACGCGGAGGTGTCCGGGGATCCCAACGTCACGTATCAAAACACCCTGAGCCAAGAGGGCTTCCCAAACCTCATGAGGTTTTTCAAGTCCGCCAAAGAAGACAAAGTTTGAATCCGACGGTGCTGGGGAGAGTCCCAACAGTGTTAGTCCTTCAACGATCCGATCCCGCTGGATCTTGATCCGCTCCACGTTGGCCAGCAATGACGTTGCATTCCGTAGGGCGGCAACCGCTGTAGCCTGTGTGATGGCCGAGAGGTGGTAGGGCAGCCGGACTAAACGCAGTGCGTCAGTGACTTCCGCAGCTGCGGCCATGTAACCCAACCGGGCACCGGCTAATGCGAATGCCTTGCTCATAGTGCGCGAAACCAGTAGGCGTGGACGACCAGGCAAGAGGCTGAGGGCGCTGGGCGTCCCGTCATGGGCAAACTCTGCATAGGCCTCATCGACGACGACCATGGTTTGCGTTGCCTCGCCCGCGTCATAAACGGCTTTAACAACATCTAAGCCCAAGGCGGTGCCCGTTGGGTTATTGGGTGAGCACAAGAAAACTATGTTGGGGCCATGGTGGCGCACCTGTGCGGCAGCTGATTCCGCGCTCAAAGCATAGTCAGCGGCTCGGTTCCCAGCCAAATAGGCTGTGCCGGTTCCGCTGGCCAAAAGTGGGTACATCGAGTACGTCGGAGGAAATCCCATAACACTGCGGCCAGGACCACCAAAAGCCTGCAGCACCTGCTGCAGGACTTCGTTGGATCCATTGGCCGCCCACAAGTTCTCTTTGACCAGCCCATGGCCTAGGTATGCTGCCAGTTCTTGGCGCAAAGTAGTGAATTCTCTGTCAGGGTAGCGGTTAAGGCCTTCCAGCTCGCTTGCCACCGCACTAAGAATGGCTTCTCTGGCGTCCGCAGGAACACCGAAAGTATTCTCATTGACATTCAAAAGTATTGGTACATCAAGCTGGGGTGCACCATAGGGAAGCTGTCCACGCAGATCGTCACGGAGCGGCAGTTGGCTTAGGCGTTCAAACTGATCCATGGACCAAGCTTATTTGCTGAGAGCTGGAAAGTTCGAAACGGTGACGCCATGCGGACGCTATATCAGCCTCATGCTGGCATCTGTCCTCATCCAGGCTCAGCTATCCTCATCCAGGCTCTCGCATTCAGATTGCCTCCTGCAAGCGCCCTCCTGCAAACGGGAGGCTAGTCAAGCAACGTACGAATGCAACCCGCCGCCTTATTCGAACAATGAACGAATGAAATCAGCGACGTCACTCGAACGGTTGCCGAGGCGGCCGCACCTGCTAAGCAGCCAGGCCTCCAAGACTCCAAGACTCGAGCCTTGGTCCTGCTGTGGAGCCACAAGTGCTGTGAATTGCTTCTTATCTGGAAATTGGTACGTACAGGTGCTGTCCGGCCTGCAGAACTCCGCTGCCTAACTCGTTCAGGGCTACGATCTCTCGAACTACATCACGGACGTCGCCGTTTGGATTCGATGCGCGGGCGATACTCCACAGGCTATCTCCCTGCAGAACCGTCACGGACACGGCGTAATCAGCCATGTCAACGGCTGGATACTTGGCGGAGGCCTGTGCCGGAGTCGCTATCGAGCCAAGGATGATGGCCAAGGATACAAAAACCATCACCGCAGCGACTGCTATAGCTGGGATACCAAAGAGTACAAACCTGCCACGACGAGTCAACTGCACTCGCATCTGCGCGCCTTGACTCTGCACGAGCCCGTCCTTCACGAGCCCGTCCTTCACGACTCCGCCCTGCAAGGCTCCGCTCTGCACGTCTCCGCTCTGCACGTCTCCTACCTGTGGAGCGCTGCTCGCTCGCCCCTTGAGCCTGCTGGGGACAAAACCGCCCACCGGGAAGAAGCTTGTGTACTTGTTACTGCTTGTTGTTGCGGTGATAACCATTGCATTCATGATTTCTGGTCCTTTCGCCGTGGATCAAGATCCCTGGCCACCAACATCCATCGGATCAAATTTCCATGCTCTAAATCTTCGATAGAACGTATGTTCTAATTAGCTACTAGTACAGTTTTAGCATCTATAGACGACACTTGCCAAGGGCTGCTAGAACAAATGTTTGAAATTGCTTGGTTTGTGGCTTAAACTTGTTAGACAAGGATTGGCCGCTATATGCAGTCCACCAGCAGGCACTGACATTGTTCAGGGCAGCCACGAAAGGACCCCGGAACCATGGCGCTTCCAGAACCTCCGCACCGCATCCCTCAGGCACCTAGTCGCGCCGGAATGAAGGGGCTGACAGTCCGGCAGAAGAAGATCCTGGAGTGCATACAGCGCTCCATCGCAGACAAGGGCTACCCACCCTCCATGCGTGAGATCGGCGACTCCGTGGGGCTGGCGAGCCTGTCCAGCGTCACACACCAGTTGACCCAGCTTGAACGCCACGGCTATTTACGTCGCGACCCCAAGCGCCCACGCGCAATGGAAGTCCTCATACCGCTGGTACTGGACATTGGGGAGGTAGAAATCGAGGGGGTTAGCTCTCCGTCCAAGTTACGCAGTTCAAACGGGCTGAACTTTTCCGAACTCAGCAGTTCCTCTGACACGGCATTTGTGCCACTTGTGGGACGCATCGCAGCTGGTGGACCCATCCTGGCCGATCAATCCGTGGATGACATCATGCCTCTGCCTCGGCAGATCGTGGGCAGCGGGGAACTCTTCATGCTCAGAGTCCAGGGTGATTCCATGATCGACGCCGCCATCTGTGACGGCGATTGGGTTGTTATACGCCAGCAAAAAACAGCCAACAATGGGGACATTGTGGCTGCGCTACTGGAGGATGAGGCCACCGTGAAGACATTCCGGCAACGCGATGGCCATACCTGGTTATTACCCCAGAACACCCGCTACGAACCCATCCTGGGAGATCACGCGACCATTATGGGCAAAGTGGTTTCTGTCCTTCGCAGTCTCTAGCGCCGCACAGTCTCTAGTGCCGCACGGTCTCTAGCCAGGCGCTTCGAGACTCGGCAAAGCCAGGGCTCACCAACTAGGGAACGCACCAACAAAGAGCCCTCCAATAAACAGCGCACCAATGAACAGCGCTCCGACAGACAGTGAGCGAACGGATAGTGAGCCTCAAGGGGAAACGGTCCTCATAACCACGCGCCTGCAGGCCTTGGCGCCTGAATCTCCTAACCTGAGCCGATGGTGGCCTTGATAAAGCCGCCATCAGTTCCGGTGCCGAAAGAGTGGGGCCGAAAGAGTGGGGCCGAAAGAGTGTAGCCAAGGAATATGCGCCGGACACAATGCCCGGCCCCGCCTTGTGGGTTTTTGTTGGTGGCTGCCCGCCACGGCTGCCTAGCACTCACTGGAGGTTGTTCGCCAATTACTGGCGCCCGGCGGCTACCGGCTGCTTACTACTTCCCTGAGAGCCGTTGCAACGCTGAAAGTGCCACGGCCCTGTCCTTTGTCGCCCAGAACGGTGGCAGGGCTGCCCGCAAGAATCCTCCATAGCTAGCGTTGGCTAGGCGGGAGTCCAGGACTGCCACAACACCCCTGTCTTCACTTGAACGAATCAAACGCCCCACACCCTGCGCTAAGCGGACAGCCGCATGAGTGGCCGAGATGGCGATAAAGCCGTCTCCACCACTTTGGGCCACCGCTCTTGCCCTGGCAGTAACCAGTGGATCATCGGGACGGGGGAAGGGAATCCTGTCTATGACAACGAGTCTGCAGGAGGCACCCTGAACATCTACTCCCTGCCAAAGCGACATCGTCCCGAAAAGGCAGGTGTCTGATTCCTCGGCAAATTCTCTAATAAGTCCTGACATCGAGGAATCACCCTGGCAAAGGATCTTTACTTTGAGCTTCTTTCGTAACTTCTCAGCCGCATCTTCTGCCGCGCGTCGCGAGGAGAATAGTGCAAGTGTTCCGCCGCCTGCAGCAGTGATGAGGGCCTCCAGTTCATCAAGCTGTTCGCCAGACATTCCAAATCCTGGTTTTTGCAGGTGAGCTGCAACATACAACATGCCCTGTTTCTGGTAGTCAAACGGAGAGCCAACGTCTGCACCAGTCCAGCTGGGGGCGCTGGGACCCAGAAGCCCCAGACCTCCAGCGGTGGCCTGAAATGATTCACCTATCGCCAGGGTGGCGGAGGTCAGCACCACTGTTCTATCTGCGAATAGGCCCTCACGTAGCTTCATGGCAACGCTCAACGGTGCAATATTGATGACTGCTGGCTCGCCTGCGTCCGCTTTTTGGTAGCCCTTTCCGGGTACGAACGTGCCAGGGCGGGAGGTCCACACCACTTCTCGAGCCTCATTGGCCGAAAGCAGGCGTTCACACAGGTCAAAGATCAAGTTCAACCGTGACCGGGCAATGGAGCGTCCACCGTCCGCTGCCGAATTACCTTCAGGCTTTGAATCCGACAACGCCGCTCGTACGGCATCACGCACTTGCTCAATCACTTGGCTTTGCTCATCATTGAGCCCGTTGGGCAGGAGCCCTTCAGCTGCGCCTGCAAAAACCATGTCCAAAGCCGTTGCGCTGGCATGAAGGGCTTCAACCGAAACGCCGGTGTGCTTGCGGGTGCTCGAGGCCGCGGCCTGCACCATCTGCACAGAGAGTTGACCGGTCACAGCGCCGGTCACTCGATCGTGGAGTTCATGTGCCTCATCTACCACCACGAGATCGTAATCAGGCAGCACAGCTATACCCTCAAAAGCGCTGATGGCAAGCATGGCGTGGTTGGTCACTACTATGTCGGCTTCCGCGCCGCGCGTACGAGCCAGTTCAGAAAAGCACTCTGTGGCGAGCGGACACTTCTGCGCGCCCAAACACTCCATAGAGGTGACCGAGACCTGCCGCCAAGCCCTGTCAGTCACACCCGGAACAAGTTCATCCCGGTCTCCCGTTTCGGTGTCCTCTGCCCATTCACGCAACCTCACCACTTCTTTGCCCAGTTGCGAGGTGGGCCCCGAGCTCGCCCCTGGAAGGTGAGCAACACTGGTGTCCTCACCCAGGCTGAACAGCGCCCCTTCACCTGTGTCTTCAGTGGGGAATCCGCCGCCTAGTTTATGTTTGCAGACATAATTACTGCGCCCCTTTACCAGAGCCACATCCACGGGCCTCGGCAACGCCGGGGCCAAGGCAGCCAAGAGCCGTGGTACATCGCGGCCCACAATCTGAGACTGTAAGGCCAGCGTTGCCGTGGCCACAACTGCCGGCTTGTCACTGCTGAAGGCATTGACGATGAGCGGTATTAGATAGGCGAGAGACTTACCCGTGCCAGTGCCCGCCTGCACCAACAAGTGATCACCGCTTTCAATGGCGCTAACCACCCTCCGGACCATTTCGTGCTGCCCGTCGCGGCGTTGACCACCCATGGATTCAACTGCTCTGTCCAATAGTTCCAGGGCCTGCTGTGACAATTTGCTTTCAGGCATGCTGGACAAAAGGTTCAACCTCGGCAGCCAAGTCTTCGCGAACCCTCACGTTGGCCAGCGTGCCGAGCTCACCATGTTCTAAACTGATGATTTCAGCATCACTGCGATGGAGCTTGTTCAGAACATCCCCGCGTTCATAGGGGATCAACAATGTCAGCGTCACGCTTGGGTGCGGAATCGCTTCGCTAATAGCCTCAAGTAATTCCTCAATGCCCTGGCCGGTCCGCGCGGAGATCACTACTGTCCGCGGCTCATGCTGGCGCAGTCGTTCAACAACAAACGGATCAGCAATATCAGCCTTGTTCAGGATGATAATTTCAGGGATTTGCAGTGCCCCAACCTCAGCGAAGACTGCCCGAACTGCTGAGATTTGCCCCTCAGGGTCAGGGTGAGAAGCATCCACAATATGGAGTATCAGATCTGCGTCCGCTACTTCTTCAAGTGTGGATCTAAATGCTTCAACCAATTGGGTTGGTAGCGATCGGACAAATCCAACGGTGTCAACCAACGTGTAACCCAAACCATCTGAGGTCTCGGTTTTACGCACAGTGGGGTCCAGCGTGGCGAACAACGCGTTCTCCACCAACACCCCGGCATTGGTCAGCCGGTTCAGCAGAGATGACTTACCCGCGTTGGTGTACCCGGCAATCGCAACCGACGGGACACTGTTGCGCTTACGATTGGCTCGTTTGGTCTCCCGTGCTGGACGCATTGCCGCGATCTCACGACGCAGTTTGGCCATCCTCGTACGGATTTTGCGTCGGTCCAGTTCCATCTTGGTCTCACCGGGGCCACGGGATCCAATTCCACCGCCTGCAGCACCCACCCGGCCGCCGGCCTGGCGGGACATCGACTCACCCCAACCGCGGAGTCGTGGCAGCAGGTATTCCATTTGTGCCAGCTCCACTTGCGCCCGCCCTTCGCGGGACTGCGCGTGTTGGGCAAAAATATCCAGGATCAGCGCCGTCCGGTCAATGACCTTAACCTTGACGACTTCCTCCAAGGTGCGTCGCTGAGACGGTGCCAAGTCACCGTCAATGATGACTGTGTCAGCTCCCGTTGCGTAAACAATCTCCTTGAGCTCCTGCGCCTTTCCCTGGCCCAGGAATGTTGCGGGGTCCGGCTTGGCACGGCGCTGAACAAGCCCATCGAGGACTTCTGAGCCGGCCGTTTCAGCAAGTGCAGCCAGTTCCCGCAGAGAGTTTTCGGCATCTGCCATGGTCCCTTGGGACCATAGTCCTGCCAGCACGACCCGTTCTAGCCGGAGTTGGCGGTATTCAACTTCGGAGACATCTTCTAGTTCCGTGGACAAACTTGCCCGGCGGCGCAACGCATTGCGTTCGGCTAGTTCGGACTGGTCGCCGTCAAAATTACTGTGCTGGAAATCCAGCGACGATACGGCTTGTGCCCGCTTTGATAAGGGGCGGGCAGAAGGGGAACCCTCGTAGGGGTCTTGAGCCTCAGACTCTTCGTCGGCACGCACAGCACGGCCAGCGGCCGCATCCTTTGCGAGGATCCGGTCAATGACGGCCTCGATCTCGGTCACGGACAAGTCCTTATCGGGCTGATCGGAGCCCGCCGTTGACGCACTCCTGTCAGACTCGGGCAGTTTGCTGTCTTCGAAACCATTGTGTGCAGATGAGTTGGACATGTTCTCCTTATAGGGGCTTATCTACGATCTTAGTCCGGTCCGCCCACACTCACACCTTGAGGATATTTTTTGTGTGGATAACGTGCCGTGCTCCCGGTGCGCTTAGGTGGGCCTAGATACACAATCTGCGTTTTTCGCACTAATCTGGCATCACTATGGGTACTCAGGGTGCAGAGCACTATTTCAGTTCACAACCGTCAACTCCGATGAAGCGCCGTCCACTGAGCGTGGTTTTGGTTGGTGAGGTACGTGCGCTTCAGACGGCAGGGGGCATCTTTAGTCCTGACGGTGTCGATAAGGGCACTACTATCCTGCTCTCAGAAGCGCCGCCGCCGTCGTCGGCAGGGAATCTCCTGGATATAGGCTGTGGTTGGGGGCCCATTGCTCTCAGTTTGGCACTGCGCTCCCCCGAAGCAACGGTGTATGCCGTGGACGTTAACGAACGCTCCATTGAGCTGACCACGGATAACGCCAAAGCGCTGGGGCTTGAGAATGTTCGTGCATCAACACCTGACGCCGTTGATCCGCATATCCGTTTCAACACCATCTGGTCTAATCCACCGATCCGAGTAGGCAAGTCGGAGCTGCATTCAATCCTGTTGATGTGGCTGCCCCGCCTTGCCCACAATGGCAACGCCTATTTGGTGGTTCAAAAGAACCTCGGTTCAGATTCTCTCCAGCGCTGGTTGATAGCAGAGCTTGCCGAACGCTTCCCCGAGGCCGGGCTCAAAGTTTCCCGCGACTCCACCAATAAGGCCTTCAGGATTCTGAAGGTCACGCGGAGCAAACCTTAGGTGCCGTGGGCTCCGGCCGGAGTCGCTGTTCACTACGGGCAGTTTTAGCCCAACTCATCTAAAAGCACACCTTCAGCAACGATCACGGCCGGACCGCTGAGTTCAACATGCTCACGCCCGTCTGGATTCGTGAAGAACCGCACTCCCACCACACCGCCGGGAACCGCCACGGCCCAATCGTCCGGGGCCTCGTCACCAGCCCAGAAACGCAGTGCGGCAGCGGCCGCACAGGCCCCGGTTCCGCAGGAGAGCGTCTCCCCCACACCGCGTTCATGGACGCGCATGCTAATGTGTCCGATCCCGCCAACCACCAAGGGCTCCGCAGGCACAGCAAACTCAACGTTGCTTCCATGCGGTGGAACTGGGTTTATTGCCGGTGCTGCGGTGAGCTTTGTGCCGGCCAGTTCGCTCAGATCGGCAAGTGCCACGACCGTGTGAGGGTTGCCCATGCTGATCGACAGGGCAGGGCGCTCCACTGGCAGTCCGGCGGCGTCAACCAGCGAATCCATGCCACGTTCCGCGGCAAGCACAGGGTGGATAAAATCCCAGGGGCCCATGTCCACCCGGTATCCACCGTCGGTGCGTGTCACACTTTTGATACCTGCACGGGTGCCAATGTTTAGCGTTGCGCCACTTGCCAGCGTGACAAGTCCTTCGGTCACAAGGAAGTGTACGAATACCCTGACCCCGTTGCCACACATTTCGGAGGCTGAGCCATCTGCGTTGCTATAGTCCATGAACCATTCGGCGTCGGGCTGCTCAGTCAGCAGGGCCACACCTTCAAGAAGGTACCGCGAGCGGACGGCACGGATCAGCCCGTCCCCGCCAATGCCGCGGTTTCGATCACACAGCAGGACGATCTGCTCCGGAGTGAGGCTGCGCACGCCGTCGGGATCGGCAACCAGGACAAAGTCGTTACCGGTGCCGTGGCCTTTGGCAAAGCGCGTGCCTGTTAATTGTGTCGGGGACTCAGTCATGCATTAAGCCTAGGGCACGCAGACCAAGGCGTTGAATGCGCGACGTCGGAACGCCGATTATGTGCTCTGGTCAGCTTGCCTAGCACTCACCAGGGCGGCTGCCGCTGACGCCAAGTCCGGCTGGGACCAGTCAAGCCACTGCACCCTTGGATCTGCACGGAACCAGGTGAGTTGACGGCGGGCAAACTGCCGTGTGGCAACAATGGTTTCCTGGGCTGCCTGGGCAGGTGTGGACTCACCATCAATAACACGTAGGAACTGCTGATATCCCAAGGCCTTCTGTGCTGTCCGGCCGTCCCTAAGTCCTTCAGGAATCAGAGCTTGAACTTCGTCTTGCAGACCTGAGCGGACCATGGAGTGGACGCGGGACGCCAACCGATCATGAAGTTCCGCGCGGTCACCGTTAAGACCAATTTGGATGGTGGGATTGGCATACTCGCGGGTGGGCATAAACGAGCTAAAGGGTCGCGCCGTTAGTTCGAACACCTCAAGTGCCCGGATCACTCGTTTGGCATCGTTTATCCTTTCCGCTGATATGGGATCCACACTCTTGAGCCGGGCAGCCAGGACGGCAAGCCCCGCACTTTCCAACTCGCTCTCGAGTGTTGCACGAATCGCCGGATCGGTACCTGGGAACTCAAGTACGTCAAGGCCTGCCCTGACGTACAGTCCCGAGCCGCCCACCAGGATGGGCAATTTTCCTCGCGAGCAGATATCGGCAATAGCGCTTCTGACCAACTGCTGATAGAGCGCCACCGTGGTGTCTTCACGAACAGAAAGAAAGTCCATCAGATGATGTGGGATGCCACGGCGTTCAATCTCTGCCAACTTGGCTGTGCCAATGTCCATACCGCGGTAAAACTGCATCGAGTCAGCGTTGATGGCCTCACCGTCAAAGCGCTCAGCCAGCTGCAGGGCAAGCTCTGATTTTCCAGAACCAGTGGGCCCAACAACTGCTACAACAGCCAATTCATTCGCCGAACCTGCCATGACTTTCCTATTCACGCAGTGCGCAGCGGCAGGGACGGCATACCCAAACTGACCTTGGGACGCGTCCCATCAGAGCCTGTCGCTGAGGGTACCCCGCAGGAATCCGCTTGCGCAAGATCCCAGGCGTCACCGGCTCGGGAGCGGCGCAATCCGTAGGCAGTTGCATTCGCTGGGTCAGCTACCAGGTGGAACGCAGCGGCAGATGTGATCGTGACGGTGACAAGATCACCGGGGCGCGGAGTTTCTCCACCGTCGGGGACACTGAAATGCACCAGCCGTTGATCGTGGGTTCGGCCGGAGAGTCTATTTGTCTGTGCGGCCTTGCGCCCTGATCCTGCAGTGACCATAACCTCAACTTCGCGGCCCACCTGCTTGGCGTTTTCCTCCATGGAAATTCTGTCCTGCAGGGCTGTAAGGCGCAAGAATCGTTCCTGCACTACTTCTTTGGGCAGTTGGTCGGGTAAATCCGCGGCCGGCGTCCCAGGACGTTTGGAGTACTGGTAGGTGAAGGCAGTAGCAAAACGTGCCTTTTCAACAACGTCAAGAGTGGCCTGAAAATCTTCTTCACTTTCGCCAGGAAATCCCACGATGATGTCAGTTGAGATAGCGGCATGTGGTATTTGCTCACGAACTTTGTCAAGTATTCCCAAGAATTTACTTGACCGGTAGGACCGACGCATGTCCTTGAGCACCTTATCCGAGCCCGATTGCAGTGGCATGTGTAGCTGGGGCATGACGTTGGGTGTCTCTGCCATGGCGGCAATGACATCGTCAGTAAAAGCTGCGGGGTGTGGGCTTGTGAAGCGGACGCGTTCAAGGCCCTTGATCCCGCCGCAGGCCCGCAACAATTTACCAAAAGCAAGCCGGTCACCAAACTCGACACCATAGGAGTTCACGTTCTGACCCAACAGCGTCACCTCGATGGCGCCGTCGTCCACCAAAGCCTGGATTTCGGCAAGGATTTCGCCGGGACGCCTGTCCCTTTCTTTACCTCGCAGTGAGGGCACAATGCAGAACGTACACGTGTTGTTGCAGCCCACTGAGATACTGACCCATCCTGAGTACACAGCGTCGCGGCGGGTGGGAAGTGTCGATGGGAACACTTCCAATGACTCGAGAATCTCCATTTGCGCGTCGGCGTTGTGCCTGGCACGCTCCAGCAGCACAGGCAGTGCACCGACGTTGTGAGTTCCAAAGACAACGTCAACCCATGGTGCACGCTTTTGGATCGTGTCGCGGTCCTTTTGCGCCAAGCAACCACCAACGGCGATCTGCATACCGGGGTTGAGTTCCTTGATGTGGGCCAGCATGCCCAGGTTGCCATAGAGCTTGTTGTCCGCATTCTCACGCACAGCGCACGTGTTAAAGACAACCACGTCAGGAACGGCGTCACCGTTGGCATCAAGAACCCGGGCGGGGCCGGCTTCCTCAACGGCCACCATGCCCGCTGTCTCCAGCAATCCAGCCATCCTTTCGGAGTCATGGACGTTCATCTGGCAACCATAGGTCCGCACTTGGTACGTGCGGGGGTTTGTTTGCAGGATGGCTGTGTTGCTGGTTCTGGTTGGGCTTGCGGACGAATCAACGCTGTCTTGGATCAGGCTCACCACCCAAGCTTAAGACCTTCGGGGACGTATCCGCTAAACCGGGAGCGTATTGGAGCTACCCAGTGCGCTTGAGCCAGCGCCTGGGCGTGTCTAACAGGGCGTGTCTAACAGGGCGTGTCTAACAGGGCGTGTCTAACAGGCCCGCGGCTCCAGTGAGTCAGTACCAGCCCACGGACTGCGAATGGCCCCAAGCACCACAGGGTGAACCATAGCGGTTTTTGATGTAGCCCAAGCCCCAGTTGACCTGGGTGCGGTAGTTCGTCAGCCAGTCGGCACCTGCTGTGCCGTATTTCCCCGGTGGCAAAGCTTGGGCGATGCCATAAGCCCCGCTATATGGGTTGGTTGCATTGGTTCGCCAATTGGATTCGCGTTCCCACAATTGGGCTAAGCACTGGAACTGGTCCTGCGCCCACCCATATCCACCCAGCTGGGCAGCAGCATACGCTTGCGCACCGGCAGGGTTGTTAACTGCCCCGCCAGGGATGTTCGGAAGCAGCACCTCAACCGGGATGAAGCCGCCGTTTGGATTTGGATCGGCGGGCGGTGGTGGTGCAACCGGGCCGGGGTTGGGTACCGGATTTCCTGGAAGTGGATTTGGGGCAGGATTGTGGGGTGCCGGGTTGCGGGGTGGGGGGTGCTGCTTTTGAGTCTCGGCACGGCGGGCGGCTTCCTCTGCGGCAGCCTGGCGTTTGGCAGCTTGCGCCTGATTGTAGGCTGCCAGAGCCACTTGCCCCTGCCGGAATTCTTGCTCCTTGGCCACGGAGGTGTTGTTTAGCGAGGCCAATTGCGCCACAAGCGTGCCGCTCTGGGCTTTTTTACTCTCGAGTTGTTCGGTTACTGCTTTCTGTGCAGCAACGGCGGAGTCCCTAGCGCCTAAAGCCGCGGAGGTGAGTCGTTGTTGTGCCAACTCTGCGCTTTTGCGAGTCTTCTCTAAAGAGGCGGCGGTTGCCAGGGCTGCATTGGCCCGCGCTTGTTTGATGGCTGCGCGTTCACCTACTTGATGGAGCATGTCGGCACCGTTGAGGCTGTCAGGGGACTCCAAAACTGAGATTGTGGCAAACAAGCCCAGGCCGGCCCCACCGCTTTTGTAGCTTTGCACTGCAACAGCAACAGCTTCTTTTTTGAACTTAGAGGCTTGTTCGGCTGCACGAGCAGTCTGCGCGTTCAGTAGAGACACCTCAGCCGTGGCCGCATCGAGCTTGCCTTGGGTGAGAGCAAAATCCGCCCCGGCTTGGACAGCTGCATCGCCCAACTCCCCGGACTTTTGGTCCAGAGAGTCAAGTATTAAAGATACTTTAGAAACTTCATTGGCTGTTGCTGCGGCGTCGCCTTTCGCCTGCTGTACATCAGCCCAACTGGGGAAGCCCGCAGGGGGTGCATCCTCAGCCTGGGCTGGGACTGCTGTCATAGTGCCGACGAGAAAAAAACCGACCGCAATGGGGACGGCAAACAATCGATGAAGTTTAGGCAGGCGGTTACTCATATGTGGTTAGCATAGCCGCTTCCAGGAAGCGGCCGTTGACATTGCATTCTCTGGCCACCGTTAGCTCTCCTCCAGGTGCTCGTCAATGACTTCGCCGACTAGTTGGAAAGCCAAGGAAGGGTTGTAACCCTTCCTTGCCAACATGGCCACCCAGCGGCGGGTGTACTTATCGCGTTCTTCCCGGTCGGCCAGTGCCATTGAGCCACGGACTCTACGACGGATAAGTTCTTTGCCCTGGCCCCGCTCTGTGTCATCATCAATCTGCTCCAGCGCCTCCAACGCCAGTTCAGGGTCAATGCCCTTCTCCGCCAGTTCTCGTTGCAAGGCACCCCGAGCCAACGACTTGTGCATAGATCTGCTGCGTACCCACATCTGGGCAAATTCACTGTCGTCGATCAGTTTTACAGCCACAAATCGATCAAGCACGGCTTCGGCCACATCCTCCGGGATATCCCGTTCGGCGAGTTTTTGGCTGAGCTGGAACCTGCTCTTGGCCGAATGAGTTAATTGGCGCAGAACTATGGCTCTGGCCGCGGATGCCGGGTTGGCACCCGGGTCCAGTTTGCGTTCCGGTCGTGCGTTGCTCATGGACGCGCCTAGAAGCCCTCGACTGTTTTGAGTTTCGGTTCAGCTTCGGGTTCACTTTCGGTCAGGACACCTACACCCAATTTTGCCTTGATGAGCCGTTCAAGCTCATCTGCAAGCTCGGGATTATCCTTCAAGAAACGCCTGGAGTTTTCCATGCCCTGCCCCAACTGGTCACCGTCGTAGGTGTACCAGGAACCGGATTTGCGGATAATTCCGTGCTCAACACCCATGTCAATGATTCCGCCTTCACGCGAGATGCCCACACCATAGATGATGTCGAACTCGGCGATCTTGAACGGTGGAGCCATCTTGTTTTTGACAACTTTGGCTTTGGTGCGGTTACCGACGGCATCCGCACCTTCCTTCAAAGTTTGGATCCGGCGAACGTCGATGCGGATTGACGCATAGAACTTCAGCGCTTTTCCACCTGTTGTGGTTTCTGGGCTACCAAAGAAGACACCAATTTTTTCACGCAGCTGGTTAATGAAGATCGCAGTGGTTTTGGTTTGGCTCAGACGTCCGGTGATCTTACGTAACGCCTGGCTCATCAGTCGGGCTTGGAGACCCACATGGCTATCGCCCATGTCGCCTTCGATTTCGGCACGGGGCACCAGAGCCGCAACGGAGTCAATGACAATGACATCCAGCGAGCCTGACCCGATCAGCATGTCCATGATCTCCAGCGCCTGCTCACCGGTGTCAGGCTGAGAAACCAGCAATGCATCAACATCCACGCCCAGCTTTCCGGCGTAGTCGGGATCGAGCGCGTGTTCGGCATCAATGAAGGCAGCAATGCCTCCAAGCTTCTGTGCACTAGCCACTGCGTGCAGAGCCAGCGTGGTTTTACCAGAGGACTCTGGTCCGTAGATTTCTACAACACGCCCACGTGGCAGTCCGCCAATCCCCAGCGCCACATCCAAAGCGATCGACCCGGTAGGGATCACCTCAATGGGCGCGCGGATATCGTCACCCAAGCGCATGATTGAGCCTTTGCCATATTGCTTGTCAATCTGAGCCAGTGCTGCTGCCAGCGCTTTTTCACGGTCTGCGGGAGCGGCCATGATTCACCTCGGTCTTTCTTTTGCGCCGTTTCCGGCCCTGTGCCGCTGCGCTAGTGGCGCAACGCACGGTTAGTGGTTTGATGCATTGCTGATGCACGCTAATGTTCTTCACCGATTTTCCGGCTCCCGCTAACTACACGGGCCTGCAATTTCTACTTCTACCTAAAACGCTAGTTCAAGGGTCTGACATTGTCTGTGGCTACCGAACCTCAACTGCGAAATTGTGGAGAACTTTATGGTTCACACAGCACAGCACACTGTATATTGTACTTTCGATCGAATAGATATTCGAACATTTCAGTCTATCTGCACGGCGTGTCGGAACTGCATGCTGCACGCTGCACAGTCTGACCCTTGCTCCCCTTAGTTCTTGGGGGCAATGTCCCGGCCCAACCACCGCTCTTGCGGGACATCCTGAGTTTTGCAGACCTCAAGCCATATCTCTTTAGGCTCAAAGCCAGCACGAAGGGCCTCACTTGCGGTATTCCCGCCCACACCACTGAGCACCAGGTCTCGGGCCAGTACCCGGGAATAGGAGGGGCTAAATTCGTCATCCATCAATCGCCAAAATTCACTTACTCGCACTCCACCATTCTCGCATGCCCGTCGTCTTGATAATCGCGTTGATAAAATCCATAGTCAGTTGTTTTCGAGACCTCGAATGTCCCCCCGATATCTCCTGGCACCCTTCCGCAGGCAGCTGAGATCGTGGGACACCTTGCAGCATTGGAAGAAATTATGCTCAATGGACGCGGAGGATGGAGGTGCCCAACTCATTGAGCTCAGTGCTGTTGCGGTTTTGAGCGAGAAAACAGACGCCGCTTTTATCCTCCCGACGTTCACAAAACCTGCACAGTTATAGATAAGCGGCACGCCACATCGGGTTTCTCGAGGTGCTGCATCGATGTCGCTGGGTCCGTACTGGCAGCCGTCCCTGATAGTGGCCATGATTCCTTGACCCGGACGGACAGAGGAACAGCCTCAGCACAAACCTCATAGACGAAAAAACTGGACCTCTCCCGAAGGATAAGGTCCAGTCTAGTTTTGGGGGTTGTCCTTGGTCACAGGCCAGCCGGGATCAGAAAGCGTTGGACATTAAGCCCTTGCTTAGTTCATCGGAGAGTTCCTCATTCAAGTCCCTGCCATAGCGGGCAGCGAATTCTTGGGGAACAGTGTCCGGGACAGCCACGCCTTCGGCGATGGCCAAACGATCGCTTACTTCGCGAAGCATAAGCGAGAGAGGCACTTCAAGTGCGGAACAAATTGAGGCCAACAGTTCTGAGGAGGCTTCTTTTTGTCCGCGCTCCACTTCACTTAGATAACCCAGTGAGACACGTGCATTGTGCGAAACTTCGCGGAGGGTGCGGCCTTGACGTTGACGCACATCTCGAAGAACATCACCAATCTCGTGGCGTAATACCACCATTTTGCGCTCCTTCTGCTGATGCGGTTTTTCGTCTGTCAAACCCACATCCCGCCAGCGCACTACGCCGTTTACGGATACGGGTTGTTTCACCATCGGTATCGCCTTACTCCTAGATCAGTTAACACACTTCATTGAATAGCACCTTCCGAAAGTTACCGGACGGTACTTAGAGACGCTTCGTGTTCCTATCCTAAAGGGGAAGGAACCATTTTGCGTTCACTATGACTAACTATCTAGTCACAACTTTTGTTCCCCGGCAGCTTTAATGACTTGTTCAAGCAGTGAAATGGCTTCCTGGGTGGCTTGTAAACGGATCATTTCCCTGTCACCACCAAAATGATACTCATAGGATTGTGCCTCGCCGTCGAGGGCGACACCTATATAAACATGGCCAACTTCCTTGCCCTGATGCGGTTCCGGACCGGCAACACCAGTGGTTGAGATGCCCACTCGGGAACTAGCTGCTGCACAGGCTCCCAACGCCATGGCGCAGGCAACCTCGGCGTCCACTGCCCCCCGGCTTTCCAATAATTCGCAGGAAACTCCCAGCAAACGTTCCTTGAGCACGTTCTGGTAAGCAATGACACCGCCTTGAAACATCCCTGAAGCACCCGGAACCTGAATGAGAGTTGCCGCCACCATCCCCCCAGTAAGCGACTCCGCGGTAGCAACAGTGATATCTGCCGCCACAGCTGAAGCGATCAGCGCAGCCAAACCCGTCTCAGTCAACATCCGCTACCCCTGCTCTTTGTAGTCATTGGTGCTTGCGCGCTCCGCACTGTCAGGCCCTGCACTCTCAAGCCCGGCACTAATGCGACCAGACCTACGCAGCTGCCACGCTTTCAACACGTAATCCACTCCTGTGACCACTGTGACGGCAAGGGCCGCCAGCATGAGAACCAAAGCAAGAATTGAGAGCCAGGAATGTGCCGGAGTCACAGGCAGGAGGTAAACGAAGATCGCCAAAGTTTGCATGACGGTTTTGAGCTTGCCGCCCTTTGACGCCGCCATCACCCCGTAACGGATCACCACGAAGCGCAGTAGGGTAATGCCCAGCTCGCGAACAAGCATCACAATGGTGACCCACCACCACAGCTCCCCTACAACTGAAAGCATGACAAGCGCGGAACCAATGAGAAGTTTGTCGGCAATAGGATCCGCAATCTTCCCGAAGTTTGTGACAAGTCCACGCGCCCGGGCGATATCGCCGTCGAGCTTGTCTGTGTAAATAGCAACCACAAACAACGCTGCCGCCAACCACCGCAGTTGCCCGTAGGCACCCCCGTCCGCCACGAAGGCCCAGATGAAAAATGGCACCAACACGATGCGCAAAAGCGTCAACGCGTTGGGTAGGTTCCAGTTCGAAGGGCGTGGCGCCACCGTTTCACTCACTGTGCAAGGCTATCGGCAAATAGGACGGCAGGACGATTTTTGCATCGTCTGGCCAACTTTAATGTCCTGACAAACGCTAATGTCCTGTCAATGACCATGCGTCCTCGCCACCCTCTTCATCGTCACCTGTTACATCTGCGCCATCGTTGTAGTCAACCACTTGGGTCCGGTTGGCCAGGTCATCCGCAACAAGATCGCCTCCCCAACCATGGTTGGCATTGGCGTTATCGGCAAGTGCGGCAATCTTGGGGTCAACGCCAGGGGCGCCTGATCCTTCGGACGAAGGATCGCTGCCTGAGACTGCCGGGGTGGCTCCGTCACCGCGAATGGCGGCGAGGGTTTCGGCAAGATCATCCGGCTTGACGAGTACATCGCGTGCCTTGGATCCCTCAGAGGGACCCACTACCCCGCGGGACTCCAACAAGTCCATGAGCCGGCCGGCCTTGGCGAACCCAACACGCAGCTTTCGCTGCAGCATCGATGTTGAGCCGAACTGTGTAGTCACCACCAGTTCAGTTGCCTGCAGCAGCACGTCCATGTCATCACCGATGTCATCTTCGATGATTTTCTTGGGCGCCTCGGTAGCAACATCATCGCGATAAGTGGCTTTCAGCTGACCCTTGACATGGTCAACGACGCTCTTGATTTCAGCTTCTGTGACCCATGCACCCTGCACACGGACAGGCTTGGATTTGCCCATAGGAAGGAACAGGGCGTCACCTTGGCCTAGAAGTTTCTCTGCACCGGGCTGATCAAGGACAACTCGAGAGTCAGTGACGGATGAGGTGGCAAATGCCATCCGCGAAGGTACGTTGGCTTTGATCAAACCTGTCACAACGTCCACTGAGGGACGCTGTGTGGCAAGAACCAGGTGGATACCGGCGGCACGTGCAAGCTGGGTGATGCGAACAATGGAATCTTCCACATCGCGCGGAGCAACCATCATCAAATCCGCGAGCTCATCGACTATCACCAAGAGGTACGGGTATGGCTTAATAACGCGTTTTGAATCAACCGGCGGATGAACGCTGCCGGCTTTCACTGCCTTGTTGAACTCGTCAATGTGCTTGAAACCAAAATTCGCCAGGTCGTCGTAGCGGGTATCCATCTCACGTACTACCCACTGCAAGGCTTCGGCGGCTTTTTTAGGGTTGGTAATGATGGGGGTGATCAGGTGCGGGACGCCTTCATAGGCCGTCAATTCAACACGCTTGGGGTCAACCATCACCATCCGCACCTCATCTGGGGTGGCCCGCATCAGGATGGAAACAATCATGGAGTTCACAAACGATGACTTACCAGCACCGGTTGCACCGGCAACAAGAAGGTGCGGCATCTTGGCTAGGTTTGCCACGACAAAGCCGCCTTCAACGTCCTTGCCCACCCCCATAACCATTGGATGTTCGGTCCGCCTGGCGTTAGCCGAACGAAGCACGTCCCCTAGCACCACAATTTCCTTGTCGGCGTTAGGGATCTCGATGCCAATGGCGCTCTTTCCCGGGATGGGGCTCAGGATTCGTACATCCGATGACGCCACGGCATAGGAAATGTTCTTGCTCAACGCAGTGACACGCTCAACTTTTGTGCCCGGAGATAATTCAATTTCATACCGGGTAACTGTGGGCCCGCGGCTAAATCCTGTGACCTTGGCATCAACGTTGAATTGTTGCATTGTATCTGTCAGTGCCGCCACCACTGTGTCATTGGCTGCGGTGGCGTCCTTCCCTGGGGGCCCTGCCGGCAAAAGTTCAGAACCCGGCAGCGTGTAGGTGACGTCTCCGGAAAGTTGGAGTTGTTCCGAGCGGGCCGGGATGGGACTTGGGGCCGTTCTTGGCGGGGCCGCAATGGTGCGATCTACCACTGAGCCAACGCCGTCTGCGTTAGCTGCAGGGTTGCCTGCAGCATCCCTGGCCGCGTTTGCGGCAACAATACCGATCGCTTCGGTTACGGGCTCCGTGTTCTGCTGGCCGTCAAAAACTTCGCTGGTGGTGGGAAGTCCCTGCCTGGCCTTGATCTTATCCGCTGCCAACTCATCTCTGGTTGGCCGGCGCACCCCTGGCCGCAGTGAGGCATTGGCCGACGCCGGGGCCTGGTTTTCATCCTCGTCCGCGTCTATGAGAGGGGTATCGAATGCTTCAATACCCAGAACATCATCATTCTCAGCCTCACGGGCAGCCTTCTGTCGGGCCCGCAGTCCTCGCGGCTTCTTCGGCGGGTTGGCGCCGTCGTGGTTGTCCTGGTACAAGTAACTTTGATCGTGGCCAGTCCCGTCCACGTCATAATCCGACTCCGGTGCGCTACCCATGAGTTTCTCGTAGGCACCGCGCAAACGTGCCGGAATGTGGCGCACCGGTGTGTTGGTTAATACCAGCACACTGGCGAAGGCAACAACGGAGAAGAACACTACTGCGGTAACGGAACCCAATTTGGCCACGAGGCCTCCACTGAGTGCACCCACCATGCCACCGGCCGCACTGACACCAGCAAAACCATCAGCAATGTTGGGGTTGCCCGCGGCAACATGCGCCAAGGCGCAGCCAGCCAGTGTCAGGATACAAAAGCCTAGCGCCACCCGATTATTCGTGGACATGTCGGTTGGCTGCCTAAAAACTAAGACAGAAAAAATAAGGAACATTGGTGGCAGCAGCACGGCGAACCAGCCAAAGCTGCCCTGCACAACACCCTGCACTGCGTCGGCAACGTTTCCGGAAAGTCCCCACCACTCAAAAGTGGCAATAATGATGGCAAGTAAAATGAACAGCAGTCCCGAACCGTCACGACGTTCGTGGGCGGGCATGGCGCTTTTGTCGGTTCCCATGCGGCGGATGGCGCCTCCAATCAAGTGGCCCGTGCCCTGCCACAAGCCCACCACCATGCGCACTGGCCACACCAAACGCACCTCCGGCTCAGGAACGGGAGGTTTGCTGCGTGTTACCGGCGTCTTTGTGGTCTTTGCGGTGCGCGGTGAAGCGCCACCCTGCTGACCGGCGGACGAACGGGCGGGGGAAGAACGAGTCGCCATAGTCCAACGGTACCGCCCGCAGCGCGGGATCCTGCGGATTTGGCCAGCAAAGAACACGTGGTGGCAGGCACACACACCATCCGGAGCGGCTAAGCCTCCAGCACCACCGGGATGATCATTGGGCGTCGACGCAGCTTACGATTGACCCAGGTGCCAATCACCCGGCGTACAACCTGCTGGAGCTGGTGGGTTGTGTGATCGGTTGAAGCCATAACAGCTTCTTCAAGAGCTGCCGCAATTTTGGGTTTGATCTCATCAAAAACGGATTCATCTTCGGCAACACCGCGAGCATGAATATCTGGACCAGAGACGATCTTCCCGGTGGCCCGATTAACCACAGTGATGATGGAAATAAATCCCTCATCACCAAGTACGCGCCTGTCTTTGAGATCGGCATCGGTGATCTCGCCAACGCTGTGACCGTCAACGTAAACAAAACCACATTCCACCTGGCCCACAATCTTGGCCACGCCGTCTTTTAGATCGATAACAGAGCCGTCGTCGGTGAGCAGCACGTTTTCTGCCGGGACACCGGATGAGATAGCGATATTGGCGTTGGCGATGAGGTGCCTGGTTTCCCCATGCACTGGCATGACGTTCTTGGGCGTCAGGATGTTGTAGCAATACAACAGCTCCCCCGCAGCGGCATGACCTGACACATGAACCTTGGCAGTGCCCTTGTGGATGACGTCGGCGCCAAGCTTGAGCAGACCGTTAATAATCCGGAACACAGCGTTTTCATTGCCTGGGATCAGTGACGAGGCCAAAATGACTGTATCGCCCTTGCCCACTATGATTTTATGATCTCCGTTGGCCATGCGTGACAGTGCGGCCATGGGCTCACCCTGGGAACCTGTTGACATCAAAACAACTTTATTATCTGGAAGCTTATCTACGTTTTTCAGGTCAACAAGAACATCTGCCGGCACGTGCAAATAGCCCAGCTTGGCGGCAATGGCCATGTTTCTGACCATTGAACGCCCCACGAAGGCAACTTTGCGATCGTGCAATACTGCAGCGTTGAGCACTTGCTGCACGCGATGGACATGGGAAGAGAAGCTAGCGACAATGATGCGTTTGTCGGCTTTGCCGAACAGTCCCTCGAGCGTGGGCCCAATCTCTGCCTCACTGGTGGTGAAACCGGGCACATCGGCGTTGGTTGAGTCAACGAGGAACAAATCAACCCCCTCCTCCCCCAGCCGGGCGAAGTGGCGCAGGTCAGTAATGCGCCCATCAAGGGGCAGCTGGTCCATCTTGAAGTCGCCCGTGTGCAGCACAGTGCCACCGTCAGTACGAATGAACACAGCTAGCGCGTCAGGGATCGAGTGATTTACGGCAATGAACTCACACGCGAATGGGCCCAGCTGTTCGACTTGCTCCTCTTTGACAGTCAACGTCCACGGCTTGATGCGATGCTCAATTAGCTTGGCTTCGATGAATGCCAGTGTCAGTTGCGAGCCGATCAGGGGGATGTCTTGACGCAGACGCAAAAGGTACGGGACCGCGCCGATGTGGTCCTCGTGACCATGCGTAAGTACTACTCCAACAATGTCCTCTAAACGGTCCTTGATGTAGGAAAAGTCGGGTAGGATCACGTCCACACCGGGCTGGTCCTCTTCAGGGAACAGCACGCCGCAATCAACTATGAGCAGCTTGCCGCCCATTTCAAAGACTGTCATGTTGCGGCCAATCTCACCAATGCCGCCCAACGGAACTATGCGCAAAGTTCCCTTGTCCAGTGTGGGTGGTGTTCGCAGCCCGAGCTCGGTCATTTGGCTCATGCCTAGACTTCCATTCCAGCTTCGGCAAGGTCAGCCTTGATCAAGGCGATCTCCGCTTCGTCCGGCTCCACCAGGGGCAGCCGGACAATGGAGTTGGGCAGGAGTCCTTGCCACTTGAGAATTTGTTTGACGGCGACAGCCCCTTGCACGTGGCCCATGGTTGCCCTAATAACTGCATCAAGTTCAAAGTGAATACGGCGGGCCGTGGCAAAGTCTCCAGCCGTGGCGGCGTCAATCAGGGCACGGAACTTGCGGGGAGCAACATGGGCGCTGACACTGACAAGTCCGACGGCGCCAGCAGCCATCAGCGGCAGCGTCAGTCCGTCGTCGCCCGAGTAAACATCGAGATCGGTGTTCGCCAGGACCCGGCTTGTCGCGGTGAAATCTGCCTTGGCGTCCTTCAGCGCAGTGATGCGAGGGTGCGCGGCCAGCCGGATGATCGTCTCGGTGGTGATAGGCACCCCGGAACGTCCAGGGATGTCATAAATCATGACTGGAAGCTCGGTGGAATCAGCGATGGCTTCAAAGTGAGCCTGAATGCCGGCTTGGCTGGGCTTGTTGTAATACGGGGTCACAAGCAGCAACCCATCGATGTCCAGCTTGGCAGCACGGCGTGAGAGTTCGATCGAGTGGCGGGTGTCATTAGTTCCGGTGCCGGCGATGACCCGGGCACGGCCACCCACTGCATCGATGACAGCCTGAAACATACCCAGGTTTTCTTCATCAGTGAGGGTGGAGGTTTCACCGGTAGTGCCCGTGACCACTATGCCATCACAGCCGTCGTCAACAAGTTTGCTCGCCAACTCTCCGGCCACTTGGTAGTCCACTGCTCCAGCGGCAGTAAAAGGGGTAACCATGGCGGGCAACAAGGTACCGAAGGGACGTAGGGAGCGCTCAGAGACAGACATACCTAAAACGTTACCTGTAAGTTCACGATTTAGCGCAACGCAGCCCACAACTCTGGTTGTGGGCGGGTGATTTTGTCTCCTTTGTTCAGTTTGGCACCCTCAGAGTGAATCCAGGAACGGCAACCACTGTTCAAGTACGGGACCGGCAGGACCCAGCGTTGTGCCGTGGTTGCGCCCGGGAAGCTCCACGAACCGGGCATTGGCCATAAGCTCGCAGGCACTCTTTGAGTCTTTTAAACGGCCTGTGTCAGCACTGCCAGCCATCAAGAGCGTGGGTGTGGCAATGCCGGCCAACCGACTCTCCGGGATGGGCAAATCCCTCTCCGTCTGGGCAAAGTAGGCGCGCATCGCCGCTGCGTCGTTAGCAAGGAAAGCAGCCCGGGTCGCGGCGTCTAAGGCGCGTCCCAGATGTTCCTCCCAACCCTGCACAAAGGCGGGCATACCGCCTGAGCTGAGGGCGTCGTCGTACCCGGGGAAGAAAAGATCGCCAATGTTCCCCGGCTGGATGCGGTACGTGCCGCCAAGAGTAGTTAGCGAAAGCAGCCTTTCCGGGGCCTGGACTGCCAGCGAGAGCCCCATGCGTCCCCCCACTGAATACCCGCCAAAATGGGCTTGCGGGGCCTGGACAGCGTCAAGGACGGCCAGCACATCGGCCACCAAAGTGTCCATGGTGTAGTCACCCGCAGAGTCCGGCTTGCCGCTACGGCCGTGCCCTCGCAGGTCCATGGCGATGACCCGGAATTGTTTTTGAAACTCCTTGGTGTAGCCAAATCCACGCCAAATGGCCCTGCTCAGGGCGCTGCCATGGACCAGCAGGAGCGGCTCGCCCTGCCCAACCTCGTCATAGGAAAGTTCGACGCCGTCGTGCGGGTTCTGTGTGACTGCCATCTCTGCCTGCCCCTCTCCTGTGCTGGTGGTGACTGTGCTGGTCTTGACTTTACTGGTGGTGACTGTGCTGGTGGCGACTGTGCTGATCTTGACTGTGCTGGTGGCGACTAGAGATCGCTTCGGCAGCTGTGCGTCTCCACAGTTCGGGGTTTGCTGTATGGGGTTTAGCGCTTTGGGCGAAACAGTGCAATCGCGTCACGCATGGCTTTGCGGGCGCGTTTGCGGTCCCCCGCCGCGTCGTAAGCGCAGGAAAGCCTGAACCAGGAACGCCAGTCTTCGGGCTCAGCTTCCGCCTCGAGTTTGTATTTTTCAAACTCTTCATCTGCCGCACCGCGCACTATCCGGCCGCCCGGAGTTCGTGGCAAATTGTCCTCGGGCAGGCCACCTTCAGCCTCAAGAATTTTCGCCATCTGTTCGGTTTTTGCCCCAAACCTGACTTCGCTGATCAGCGCCCACCCCGCAACTAGCGGGATGACAAAGTAGGACACTCCCAACAGTTTGGCGATCCAGTCCGAGTCACCAATGAGCAGGACGGCTCGTTGCATCATGACGACCATGTAAAAAACCAGCAAAAGGCAGATGAGCGCTACCCAGATTTTGGTCTTAGTAATTTTCATCTTCGACACAGCAGTATTTGCCATGATCCTAACCTTCCAGATCCATGTAGCCGTCAAGACCCACGGTTAGGCCGGGCCGGCTGCTCACCGTTCGAACTCCGAGCAGAACGCCCGGCATAAACGATTCGTGGTTGAAGGAGTCATGGCGAATGGTTAGTGCCTCGCCCTGGCTGCCAAAGAGAACTTCCTGATGGGCCACCAAACCTGCGAGTCTGATGCTGTGCACGGGGATACCCTCAACACTGGCACCGCGGGCACCGTCCATTTCCGTTTGAGTGGCATCTGGGGCTTCGGGAATTCCTGCCGCTTTACGGGCTGCTGCAACAAGCCCAGCCGTGCGCAACGCCGTACCAGAGGGGGCATCAACTTTGCGGGGGTGGTGGAGTTCAATAATTTCAACGGAGTCAAAGTACCGTGCAGCTTGGGCGGCGAAGCGCGTTGCCAAAACCGATCCAAAAGCAAAGTTCGGGGCAATCAGCACGCCAGTCTGCGGGTGCCCAGAGAGCATTTTTTCAAGGGTTTTTAGCCGCGCAGCATCCCAACCGGTGGCGCCAACCACCGCATGGATGCCGTGTTGGAGAGCAAAGTGAACGTTCGCCTCGGTTGAGTCGGGAACGCTGAGGTCAACAACAACGTCGGCACCATTGTCAACGAGCAGCTCCAATGAGTCATGTCGCCCCAGCGACGCCACCAGCTCCATGTCCGGTGCCGCCTTGATTGCCGCAACGGCGGCAGTTCCCATTCGTCCCTTGGCACCGAGCACGGCAACCTTCAGCATTTCACTCATGGGTTTAAGCCTACTGGCTTTCCGGAGCCCACCCATTCAACGCTGCCATCAGTGAAGAATTGCTCCTTCCAAATGGGTACTTCTGCCTTGATCCGTTCCACCAGCTCCGAACACAACTCAAACGCCTCTGCCCGGTGGGAGGATGCTACGGCACAGACAAGGGCCGGTTCACCAATTTCCAGCGGCCCCACCCGGTGCGCAACCCAGATTCGCACAGGGTGCCCATCCGGGTCCTGTGAACTATCGCGCAGCGAGTCCACAACACCGTTGAGTACACCCGTGGCTAGTGGGTGCGCACTGTAGGCCAAACGCGCAACTTGTTTTCCGCCGTCGTGGTTGCGCACTACCCCACTGAATGTGACGACGGCACCGGCAGTTTCGGATTCCACTGCCGCGATCGCGGCGTCAACAGAGATGGGCTCTGCACTCAAACGTGCATAAATGACTTCGATGTTAGTGGCCATGGTGACCCGCCACTTGATCGCAAAGATGCTTGATGACGGGATCCAAAACCGCCAGACCGTCCATGACTCCAGAGGGAGAACCGGGCAAATTCACTATCAGGGTGTTTCCGGCTAGACCCGCATGCCCGCGGCTCAGCGCAGCCATAGGTGTTTTTGCCAAACCGGCTGCCCGCATCGCTTCCATCAGCCCCGGGATTTCCCTGTCAATCAATGGCAGCGTCATCTCCGGAGTTTGGTCATCGGGACTTAATCCGGTCCCGCCACTGGTGATGACGACGGCGGGTTGTTTCAGCAGAACTGCGCGCAGGGCCGAACCCACGGGCGCTCCATCAGGAACAACCAAGGATTCCATGGCGTCGAATCCGTGTTCGCGAAGCCAGTTGATGATGATGGGTCCTGTTGTATCCTCGTACACGCCCAGAGCTGCCCGCGTGGAGGCAATGATGACCCCGGCGCTACCCAATGAGGTTCCGGGTTCACAGGCACTCATGCTGTGCCGTCCGTGGTGCGCGAGGTTTGCGAATCCAGGACTACGTCAGTTTCTGCTGGGTGGGTGGACGATTCACTGACCCAGTCCCCGCTCTTGCCCCCACTTTTTGCCAGCACCTTGATCCCTGAGATCACTGCGTGTTTATCGACTGCCTTGATCATGTCGTACACGCTCAGTGCAGCCACCGAGACAGCTGTCAGTGCTTCCATCTCAACGCCTGTCACACCGCGGGTTTTTACAGTGGCTAACACTGTGACAGCGCTTTGGCCAAGATCAAAGTCAACTGTGACCTTTGAGATTGGCAGGGGGTGGCATAACGGTATGAGCTCGGAGGTTTTTTTAGCCCCCATGATGCCGGCAACACGGGCTACGGCCAGGGCGTCGCCCTTGGGCAGCCCTCCCTCACCCAGTAACCGCATCACTTCGGCGCTGGTGGACACCGTTCCCGTCGCGGTGGCTTCTCGGGTGGTAGTTGCCTTCGCAGAAACGTCCACCATGGCGGCAGTTCCGTCGCGGCGCAGATGGGTTAATGCGGGAGTCTCGGGGATAGTCACAACAGCCATACTTCCACCTTTGCACCAGCCTGCAATTCCGTGACACCCGCTGGGATGCTGATCAGCGCGTTCGCCTGCGCCAGGGCTCCCAATAGGTGAGAAGATTCCCCACCTATTTCTCGCACTGAGGGCGCCGATTCAAATTCTGGACCGGAGTAAATACCACGGCGGACCTGCTGTTTACCCACAGGCGAGATGATTGGGTGTTCCAGGGTAGCTACCACTCGTTGACGCGGCGCTGGAGCGCCAAGCAACATACCAAGAGCGGGGCGCAGGAACATTTCAAAGGATACAAAGGCGCTCACGGGGTTACCTGGAAAACCGATGAACGGAATGCCTCTGTAGGTTCCCAGCGCTTGTGGTCCTCCGGGCTGCAATGCGACGGAGACAAAGTCTACGGCAGCCTCGGAGCTAGGCTCACCCAGCGCCTGCCGGATAACTTCAAAGGCACCTGCGCTGATGCCACCGACCGAGATGATCAAATCACAGCAGGGGCCGGAAGCACCGTTGAGCAGCTGGTCTTCACCGACATAGCTATCCAACAGTCTCAACAGCGCCTCCGGGTCATCCCTCACCACGTGCGAACGGACCACTTCTACGCCGGCTTGAGTCAGGCTGGCTCTGAGCAATGACTCGTTAGCGTCAAAGATCATCCCCGGTGGCAGGCCCGCGCCTGCCATGGAATCTCCGGGGGCCAGGACCTCATCACCTGTTGTTAGTAGCAGCACACGAGGTTTAGCCCGCACTGCCAGCTCAGTGCATCCAAGAGCAGCCGCAAGACCCACGTGGGCTGCGTTGATAAGCGTTCCTCCAGCAATCACCACAGAGCCCCGTTGCACGTCGCTTCCTTGAGCACGAACAAATTTTCCAACTGTGGTTGCAGGCAGCTCAACATTCTCCCCGGGCGCACCAAAGTGTGCGGGCAGGGCAAGCTCAATGGGAACTACGGCGTTGGCGCCAAGGGGCATCATGGCACCGGTCATGATGGGAGCTGCCTGGCCAGCTGCCAGTCGCTGCGGGACGGCTCCTGCAGCAATGGTTTCAGCTACACCGTAAACGGTTGATTTATCCAAATCAATGTTTTCAGGTTGTTCTGCTTCTAGATAAATTGCATACCCGTCCATCTGTGAGTTTGCAAAAGGAGGCAGGTCCAGCGGCGCCACCAGATCGTTGGCCAGCACCCGGCCCAAGGCACTCTGCAGTGGGAGGGGCGTACCGCCGTCGCCCATTTTCAAGGTAACGCCGGCACCGACACCAGCTTCAGCAACAATGCCCCCAGCCCAGCTTCGCCGCAATAGCTGTTCAACTGCCTCAAGATGTTCAAGAACTGCTCTGCGCATGGCTTCCTTCCAATGGGCACCGGGCGGCGCGCACTTCACTAAGCGTAGGCGAACCATCCCTCAGCAGGCGGCACCGCTGCTTCTTTTGTTACGGTACAAATTAGCGGATCAACGAAAGGAACGATCGTTATTCCACCGTCCATGAGCTGGCTGTTTGACAGAGCAATTCTGGTGGGCATCCCACTGATGGCAGTAGTGGTTGCCGCACTCATAACCCCCGCATATTTAGCCCTCCGCGGCGACTGGCGGTCCTGGTGCGTGGCTCCACCGATCACCACTCGTAAATGGCGCAGGCCTACCACCTACTTCCCGTTCTCGCTGTTGCTCGCAGGCATCACAATCGTCACTGTGATGCCTTCCCTGGTGTTCGAGGCGTTGGGCTGGGAAGGGGCACGGCAGTTCGTTTGGAGTGTCCTGTTTTGGTTCCCTATGGCGGTGCTGATGCTCTCGATCGTGTGGTGGCCGCCATTTCTGGGACCCCGATGGTACAGGTGGTGGCGGGCAGCCGGTGGGAGTCGTGATATTTTGCCCTGGACTGCCAGTGAACTATCGGGCGCGACAGCTCTGCCGGAGGGACGCCGCAAGAAACGTTTGCTGCGCAATATAGAGGTTTCAAAGGCATTCGTCCAAAACGTTTTAGGATAGTTGCGCTGTCTGCCTCCAGCGGATTCCACCAGCGGATTCCTCCAGCGGCACGCCGGGAACCTGATAATGGCGTAGCGTTGAGGCATGGAGACCAAACGTGTAGGGCTGGGCATGCCGGAGATGCCACCTGGATCACCGGAGTCCAGTGCGCCACGCCCCGGCGGGACGGGAACATCTCTGGTGGACCAGTTCGGTCGAGTTGCAAGCGATATGCGCTTGTCACTGACCGACAAGTGCAATTTACGGTGCCATTACTGCATGCCTGAGGGCGGTTTGGAATGGTTGAAGAAGGATAAGTTGCTGACCGCGCCCGAGATAGTGCGGCTGGTGGGCTTGGGCGTTAACAACTTAGGTGTGCGCGAATTACGGCTCACGGGCGGGGAGCCGCTTGTGCGTGGCGACTTGGTTGAAATCATTGCTGGGATTCGCATCAATCACCCGGAACTACCCATCTCACTGACAACCAATGGTGTGGGCTTGGCGAAGAAAGCACAGGCCCTGGCCGACGCTGGGCTGACGCGCCTGAACGTTTCCATGGACACTTTGCACCACGACGCATTTCTCCAGCTGACACGTAGGCCTTTCCTAGACCAAGTGCTTGCCGGGATTGAAGCCGCGGATGCCGCTGGTCTAACACCCATTAAGATCAACGCGGTTTTATTGCGTGACATTAATGATGCTCATGCCGCCGAGTTGCTCCAGTGGAGCTTGGACCGGGGATATGAGCTGCGCTTCATTGAACAAATGCCGTTGGATGCCGACCACGGCTGGACCCGTGAGGGTATGATCACTGCCGCCGAGATGCGTGCACTATTGAGCAGTGACTTTGAGCTGACCCCGGATCCTCGGGCACGCGACGGCGCTCCCGCTGAACGCTTTGAGGTTCGTCATACCGGCTCCTCACAGCTATTGGGCACAGTGGGCATCATCGCCTCGGTGACCGAACCGTTCTGCACGGACTGCCGGCGAACCCGCATCACGGCCGAAGGAAAAGTCATGAGTTGTTTGTTCTCCCGGACCGAGGTAGACCTCCTTGACCTGCTGCGTGCAGGAACAACAACGGCCGACGACGACGCCGTGATCTCCCGCTGGCAGGACGCCATGTGGGCCAAACCTCGGGCGCACGGAATGGGCCATCCCGGTTTGGGTGATGCCGACTTCGTGCAGCCTGACCGCAGCATGAGCGCCATTGGAGGATGAGTATGCGAGTACGCTTTTTTGCCGCCGCTGCAGCCGCGACGGGTGTTGAAGAACAACGCGTGGACCTGCAAGCCTTGGCCGCGAGGCCACCGTTTACCTTAGCTGACTTATCGCAGCTGCTCGTGAACACTTTTCCGGTGTCAGCCTCAAGTCACGCTCCCCCGTTGGCGGAGGTTCTGACCCGCTGTAGCTTCCTGCTCAACGAGGTCTCTACCAGGGACCTGACAAGGGTGCTCTCACCTGGAGACGTGGTTGACGTGCTGCCACCCTTCGCCGGAGGCTAGCGCCCGCCTCTACTCCTGCGCACGGTAAGTCAGAAATGCTGCGCCACCGGCATGGTGGCGCAGCATTTCTGACTTACCGCGCGCACACCCCGAACGTCTCAGTTTCTTCAAACGGGCCAACCACAGTGATAGTGCGTGGGGAGGCGGCTAGTTCTTGAGCCAGCTCCTGAATCTGGACAGCCGTGACCTTGCGGATCCGATCTAGAGACTCATCAATGTCAAGGAACTTCCCGGTGACCAGCTCAGCCCGGCCAAGTCGTGACATGCGAGAGCCGCTGTCCTCAAGACCCAGCACGATTCCGCCGGCAAGTTGCCCCAGCGCCTTCGCCAGCTCTGACTCGCTGACTCCGTGTTCGGCCAATTTCTCCAATTCGGTTTCAAGCAAACCTATAACTTGACCAACTTTGCTTGGCGCACAACCTGCATACATGCCGAAGTACCCGGTATCCGCATAGGCAGAAGCAAAGGAATAGGTGGAATAAACCAGTCCGCGCTTTTCGCGGATCTCCTGGAATAAACGTGAGGACATGCCACCACCAAGGATGGAGTTCAGCACGCTCATGACATAGCGTCTGGGATCCGTGGCACGCAGTGACGGGCAGCCAAGAATGATGTTGGCCTGTTCAACCTGGCGTTTAATCACGTGCAAACCGGTCATTCCGCTAACATCGGCAGGCTCGCTGGAGCGTCTGTCAGCGGGAGCAACCCCGTCATCCAGTGACCAACCAGCCGTGCGCAGAGCCTGCAACACCTGCTCACACACCGCCTCATGGTCAAGTCCGCCGGCAGCGGTGATAACAAGCGTTTCCGGCCTGTAATGCTTTTGGTAGTGCGCCCATACTGACTCCCGGCCAACAGCCATAATGGCTTCGGGCGTGCCGCCAATGGGACGTCCCAACGCGTGTTCACCAAGCACGGCTGCAACAAAATTTTCGTGCGCAACGTCTGTGGGGTCATCGCTATCCATAGCGATTTCCTCCAAAATGACGTCGCGTTCCTGCTCCAGCTCGGCCGGATCAATCACGGCTGAGGTGACCATATCCGCAATCACGTCAATGGCCATGGGCAGGTCAGTGTCAAGCACACGTGCGTAGTAGCATGTGCTTTCTTTGGCCGTAGCTGCGTTGGATTCCCCTCCCACCTCGTCAAAGGCGGAAGCAATTTCCAACGCCGTGCGGCGTTTAGTTCCCTTGAACAACAAGTGTTCAAGGAAATGGGTTGAGCCGTGTTGGCCCTCGGATTCATCCCGAGAGCCAACACCAACCCAAAACCCGATTGTCGCACTGCGCTGTCCGGGCATGGACTCCGTAAGGACCCGCACTCCCCCGGGCAAAACCGAGCGGCGCACTACTGCACCACCGGCCTCGCCGGAGATGACTGTGGAACTCTCACTCGTGAGTGTCTCGGCAGCGCTTACTAGCGGCAAAAGGGTAATCGCCATGAATTACTGCGCAGCGCTTTCGGCTACTGCTTCATCGGCTGCGTTCTCATCTTCGGCAACTACCGGTGAGAGTGAGAGCTTGCCACGGTCATCGATCTTGGTGATTTCAACCTGGATCTTCTGGCCCACGGAAACTACGTCATCAACGTTATCCACGCGCTTGCCATTGGCCAGCTTACGTAGTTCGGAGATGTGCAGCAGACCATCTTTGCCCGGTGTGAGCGAAATGAACGCACCAAACGTAGTGGTCTTAACAACTGTGCCCAGGTAACGCTCGCCGATCTCAGGAACCTGAGGATTGGCGATGGCGTTAATCGCTGAACGAGCGGCGTCAGCTGACGGTCCGTTCGTTGCACCGATGTAAACCGTGCCGTCGTCTTCAATGGAGATGTCTGCGCCGGTGTCTTCCTGGATCTGGTTGATCATCTTGCCCTTCGGCCCAATGACCTCGCCGATCTTATCAACGGGGATCTTAACCGCGATGACGCGGGGCGCGAACTCGGAGAGCTCATCCGGTACGTCAATGGCACTGGTGAGGACGCTGAGGATGTGCAAACGAGCTTCGCGAGCCTGCTTTAGTGCGGCGGCCAAGACTGAGGCCGGGATACCGTCGAGCTTGGTGTCCAGCTGGATAGCCGTAACAAACTCGGAAGTACCTGCAACCTTGAAGTCCATGTCGCCGAATGCGTCTTCGGCACCAAGAATATCGGTCAGTGCCGCGTAGCGGGTCTGACCGTCAACCTGGTCGGAAACCAAGCCCATGGCAATACCTGCAACAGCAGCCTTCAACGGCACGCCCGCGTTCAACAGTGAGAGCGTTGATGCACACACCGAGCCCATGGACGTGGAACCGTTGGAGCTCAGTGCTTCTGAGACCTGGCGGATGGCGTACGGGAATTCTTCACGCGAGGGCAGAACAGGCATGATGGCCCGCTCGGCCAAGGCGCCGTGTCCGATCTCGCGGCGCTTGGGCGAGCCCACGCGGCCGGTTTCACCGGTTGAGTACGGCGGGAAGTTGTAGTTGTGCATGTAGCGCTTGCGCGTTACCGGGGACAGCGAGTCAATCTGCTGTTCCATCTTCAACATGTTCAGTGTGGTGACACCCAGGATCTGGGTCTCGCCGCGTTCGAAGATTGCTGAACCGTGAACACGGGGCAGAACCTCAACTTCAGCGGTGAGCTGGCGGATGTCCGTCAGCCCGCGGCCGTCGATGCGAACCTGCTCGGTGAGGATACGCTGGCGAATGACGTGCTTGGTCACGGCACGGAAAGCAGCTGAAAGCTCCTTCTCACGGCCGGCAAACTCGGTAGCCAATGCGGCAACGGTTTCATCCTTCAAAGCGTCAGAGGCGTTTTCGCGCTCCTGCTTGTCAGCGATGGTGAACACGGTGGCCAGCTTGCTTGCGGATGCCTTTTCAACGGCGTTGTAAACATCATCCTGGAAGTCCAGGAACACCGGGAACTCAACGGTGGGCTTGGCTGCGCGTGCGGCCAGATCTGCCTGAGCTTCACAAAGCGCCTTGATGAACGGCTTGGCAGCTTCAAGACCCTGGGAAACGATCTCTTCGGTGGGGGCCTGGTGGCCCTGTTCCTTGATGAGGTTCCAGGAGTTCTCGGTTGCTTCAGCTTCCACCATCATGATGGCGACGTCATCGCCGGCAACCTTACCGGCCACAACCATGTTGAACACGGCGTTTTCCAGCTCGGAGTGCTTCGGGAAAGCTACCCACTGTGGCCCCTGTCCATCGTCAACCAAGGCAACGCGTACGCCACCGATCGGGCCGGCAAACGGCAATCCGGAAAGCTGAGTTGACATGGAAGAAGCGTTGATAGCTACCACGTCGTACAAAACGTCGGGGTTGATTGCCAGCACTGTGACAACGACCTGAACTTCATTGCGCAGGCCCTTGACGAATGCCGGACGCAACGGGCGGTCCATCAAGCGGCAGGCCAGAATGGCCTCGGTTGAGGGACGGCCTTCGCGGCGGAAGAAGCTGCCCGGGATGCGGCCGGCGGCGTACATACGCTCTTCCACATCAACTGTCAGCGGGAAGAAGTCAAAGCCCTCACGCGGGTGCTTGCCAGCCGTTGTGGCTGAAAGCAGGACGGTGTCTTCGTCAATGTAGACCATGGCTGCGCCGGCGGCTTGCTGAGCAAGACGTCCGGTCTCAAAGCGGATAACTCGCTTGCCGTAGCGGCCATTGTCAATGACAGCCTCTGAATACTGAATCTCGGGACCCTCCATAAGAGAGTCACCTCCATTTCTTGGTAGATGTTCATAATGAACCCCCGCCAAGGAGCGGCACCGCGCATTCTTCCCAGGCGTGCCACCGGATCATGCTGTGGCTTTCTGTACAACACCCGGTCTTCGATCGAGGCCCACGGGCGTGAAGCGTGAATCGCTTCTTCCCGGAGGCCACTACCGAGGACCACGAGTGCGTGAATGCGTCGGTTGCGCCCTTGTAATGCAGGGGTACGTGCTGGCTGCACTAGGCGGCCTGCACAATTTTTTTGTGCTTTATCTGTTTCTTACACTGGGAAAGGCGGCCTTCCAACACCTAAGGACATTACATCCCGGCAGTAGGAAGGCCGCCTTAGTCACAGACTAGCGGCGCAGACCGAGGCGCTCGATGAGCGTACGGTAGCGGGCGATGTCGGTGTCCTTGAGGTACCCAAGCAGGCGACGACGGCGACCAACCAGGAGCATGAGCCCACGGCGGGTGTGGTGATCGTGCTTGTGCATCTTCAGGTGCTCGGTCAGGTCTGAGATGCGTCGTGTGAGCATCGCTACCTGAACCTCGGGCGAACCGGTGTCGCCTTCGCTGGTTGCGAAAGCCTGCATGATTTCTTGCTTTACAGCGGCGTCTAATGCCACAAGTAACTCCTTGAATGTGCCGTGAACATGATGAACTTCAACTCAGCAATTTCTTGCTGAGAATGAAGCGAAGCCAGCCACCACGGACTGCAGCCGGATTCCACTTTTGAGTTTAGTCCAAAATGAGCGTCGATGTCGAAGTGGGTGAGGAAGCACTCACCGCGCGAGGAAACCATACCCCAGGCTTCTCAACTCAGAATGTCCCGGCTTTCGGTGACGTCGTGGTGCATTTGTTCGATGAGCGCTTCGGCCCCTGTGTAAGCCACCATCCCACGAAGTCGTTGAACAAATTCCACGACTACATGCTGACCATATAAGTTGAATGCCTCCACCGGCTCCTGCGGCCGGTTGATCACATACGCCTCAACCTGCCTGCTCACCCCAACAAAAGTAGGGTTCGATCCCACCGAGATGGCTGCTGGCCAACGGTGCCCGTGCGTGTCAGTAAGCCAACCGGCGTAAACCCCGTCGGCCGGGATGATCCCGCATGCATCCGGGGACAGGTTCGCCGTGGGAAAGCCTAGTTCGCGTCCGCGTGCAGCCCCGTGCACCACTTCTCCACTCATAGTGTGCGAACGGCCCAGCACTTGGGCGGCCATGTGGACGTCACCCTTATGCAGCGCCTCGCGCACCCAGGTTGAGGACCAGCGCCTATCGTGGCCTTCATCATTGACAACCACGACGTCGAACCCCAGATCCGTGCCCAGCTCCACCATTGTGCTCAGATCACCCGAGTTGGACTTGCCAAACCTGACATCGTTACCAATGACAACAGCACGAGCTCCCAAGGTGTTAACAAAGACACTGCGAACGAATTCCTCCGGAGTTTGCTGAGCAAATTCAAGCGTGTATGGAAGTACAAGCACACCATCAAGGCCAAGGTTGCTCATGGCTGAGAGTTTATCTACCAGTCCCATAATTTGCTCCGGGGCGGACTCCGGCCGGTGAACAAGTGCCGGATGCGGATCAAAGGTCAGTGCCACTGATAAGGCACCGCGGGCCTTCGCCTCAGCACGCACCTGCGCCAAGACTTCCTGATGCCCCCGGTGCAGCCCATCAAAGTTGCCCAAGGTGACCACGCTGGGGCCAAAGTCTTGGGGAACTTCATCCAATGAGTTCCAAATCTGCACTACTTTTCCTCATCCAATTCGTTGCTCGCGCCGCTGTTGTGCGCCTGGTCGTTTCAGTGTCTGCCCACGATTACCTGTCCAAGATTACCTGCTGACAGGCCCCGGTCCGGTCCAGGGTTCCATGGGCGTGCGTTCATCCCCGGCAGCCAGCGAAAGGATCCAGCGATCAGAGGCAGTGCCCCGATCGTTGTAGTCTCCTCGGATCATGCCTTCAAATTTGAAACCAAGCTTCCACGCCAATTTCCGGCTGCCCCAGTTAGGCACCAGAGCATTCCAATGCACATAGCTGAGGTTTAGCTGGTTGAAAGCAAAATCAAGGAGCAGCCGAATGGCCGCCTCTGCGGCTCCTGTGCCGCGGGCATGGGCACCAAAGTTAATGCCAATGGCTGCTGTCCCAGGGTTTTTACACTGCAGATCTACTGTGCCAAGAAGCGTATCGGTAACGGGATGGGCCACGGCAAAAGTCAGTATGTCCCGATTGGACCAGCCCTGCTGCGTCAGCGTCTTGATGAAGTACTCTGCATGCTCCATTGAGTAATCGAGGGGCACAGTGGTCCACCGCACGGCCTCTGCATTGCGACAATTCTCAACCAGCTGAGGGGCATCGGCCATGGTCAATTCACGCAGCACCACGGTGGCGTTACGCAGCGTTGGGATAACAGGGGTGTTCACCAACAGGGCGGGGGAAGGCGCCAGAGTCCCGCCAGCGGTCTGGCCAGCAACAGTGGCTTGGCTAGCATCAGCGGCCTGGCCAGCATCAGCGAACTGCGCAGCGGTCTGACTGAAAATACTGGCATCACTGACTTGATCGTTGGCTTTACCGTAGCCAGGTATTTGTGCAGCGAGTGAAAAACCACAGCGTTGTGCCAGGGCAATGCTGGGCTGGTTGCCGTCAGTGCACAACCAGTGCAGAATGCCCAAGCCCAAATTGCCAAAGGCGTACCCGCACAGCAGTCCTATGGCGCGTTGGGCACTGCCAGTCCCCCGTCCTGCGGGCAGCATCTTGATTCCCACGCTTGCCGAACCCCCGTCAGTGGTTGCATAGACTTCCTGCAAGCTCAACGTGCCAACTACTTGCTCGCCTTTCGGCATGCGCTCAAGGATCGCGAAGCGTAGATTCGTTCCTGCAGCCCATCCGGCGGCAATGGATCCTGTTATGAATTCGCTGGCCTGGTCCGCGTCCATATCCGCAACGGAACCGGAGAACTTCACGTTCAACGGGTCTTGATGAATCTCGGCAAAGACCTGCGCATCCTCGGTTCTTAACCGGCGCAAAGTGGTGCGGCCATCGCTCAAGACGGGGTACGCAGGAGGCCGCGTCAGTGTACTCACTTCACTTCCCTGTGACGGTAGAGCCAGATCAGCCCAATAATGGGCAGTAGCAGCGGTATGTACCCGTACCCTTTTCCAAACATGCTCCACACGGTTGAGTGCGGGAAAGCGGCCGGATCGAACACGCTCAGCGCACCAATAACAAGTACGCCCAGCAGCTCCACGCAGATGGCGATCGTGGCCGTCAGGGCCCATTTCGCACCCGGTTTCGCCAGGGCTACTGTCGCCACTATGTAGACCACAGCCGCGAAGGCGGATAAGAGGTACGCTACGGGGGCGTCGGCAAAGTGGGTGGCGATCTGGTAGCCAGCACGGGCGGTTGCCGAGATGGCAAACACTGCGTAAACCGTGATCAGCAGACGGCCTGCCCCGGTAGTTCGTCCGCTCGGAACCTCTTGCGTGGCGGTGTCTGAAGTCTTCATAATCCAATTCCTAGTTGCAGTGCGTGCGATGCCTGAACGGCTGCGGCGGGACCATACCAAATCTGCGCCATCCGAGCCGCCATGACTACCACGGTGACACCCACCGCTCCCATCACATAATTTGACCAAAAGGTTCGTTCCATCATGGCCCAGTAGAAACCAGCTACGGGAAGCATGGCGGCCGTGAACATATAGCCCCAAAATTCCCATGCCTCACCAGCCATTGTTTCACCGTTGGCCAGCCTGACAATTGAACCAATGGTGTAAGCCACAATGAAAAGTTCGACGGCGATCAGGCCCAGCAAGGTGATGTCGTTGGGTTTCTTCTTCAGCACGGCTGCAACGAAGCACACCATAGTTGAGGCTAATCCGAGAATGCCACCAATAATGAGCCAGGCATCAACAATCATGTGGCGCTCGTTTCCGGCTTGGCAGTTGTTGGTGTGGGATCAGGCGGGAAGACAAGAACCGGCTTGGCTGATTTTCCTGCATCGGCCAACAATGCCACGAGCGTGCCATCGGGGGCGAATGCCGCTGCTGGCTCGGAAACTGTGTGCAGGCCTTCAGCGCTGGCAGGGATACGGCGGCCGAAGGAGAGCTCATTGGCTTCAGCTGCGCTGAGTTCACGCACGGGCATCAAGGCGCGAGCCGCATCGGCGATATCCACAATTTGAAGGTTATCCGCCAATTCTTCAAGGGTGCGGGCGCCGTCAAGGTTGTAGGGTCCCACTGCGCTGCGGCGCAGGACTGTGAGGTGGCCGCCAACACCGAGACCGGCACCCAGATCGCGGGCTAACGCGCGGATATAAGTTCCTGAGGAACAACGCACTGTGACGTCAATGTCAATGTAAGCAATTGCGCAGTCTATCTGGGGATCCAGCTCGGCTATAGAGGCCTGGCCAGCGGCCTCACTAGTTTCATTCACCAAGGGGCCACGTTCCAGTGTTCCGCGACGAATGGCGTGTACCTCAAAAGCGTGGATAGTTACGGGTCGCGCGGCAAGTACCACGTCCTCCCCGGACCGGACCCGCGCATAGGCACGCTCACCGTTGACTTTGATGGCGCTGACACTGCTGGGGACCTGAGAAATGGGACCCCGCAACGCCGCAATGCCAGCCTCAACGGCATCATCCGTAACACCGGCGGTGTCCGTGGAGCTCGTAAGCGCCCCCTCGGCATCGTCGGTGAGCGTAGTGGCTCCAAGTCGAATAGTCCCCTCATAGGTCTTGGAAGTCCCCACGATGTACGTCAACAGGCGCGTGGCCTTGTTGATGCCCACCACAAGAACTCCTGTCGCCATGGGGTCAAGAGTGCCGGCATGCCCAACTTTTCGGGTCCCTGCCAGCCTTCGCATCCGGGCAACCACATCGTGGCTAGTCCATCCTTGCGGTTTGTCTACAATTACCAGTCCAGAAAGCACGCTTTGAAGTATATCCTCAGCCAGCGGCTCTGATGGTGAGTTGTCCCCATCGCGGCCTGCGCGCCGGAGAGTTACGCTAAGGAAAGGATTAACTACTCGCTACATTTACTACGGAGAACCATGAACAACCAACCACGTATTAGTTATCATCGCTCCATCGCTGCGCTGAGCGCCGGCGCCGTGCTGGCATTGGCCCTCACCGGCTGCTTCCCAGGCGGCGGTTCGGCCAAGCCTGCCGAGAACACTGCAGCGTCGCAGGAACAGTCACCGGCGGCGGACCGTGGCAGCGATGATGCAAGCCCCACCGCCAGAAAAAGCGCAAGCAAGGAGTCGGCTAAGGCACCCTCTGACGATGCTCCGGCAGGCAAAAATGAACTAACAGCTCCGGGCGCCACCTTGAAGTTTGGTGAGGTTGCCTACACCCACGGAAACAGTGGCAAGAAGGATTCAGAAGATTATCGGGAAGCTACCTACGAGACCAAGGTCACCAAAATCGTGGCAGGTAGTGAAGCAGATCTGGCTGATTTCAAGGACGCAGCCAAGTTTGCCGGACAGACCCCCTATTACGTTCACGCGGACGTGGTGCTGACATCACTGTCAAAGCCGGCTGCAGGCCTGAGCGATCCCCGTATCACCGCCCAGCTGAAGGACGGTTCCGACGCCCAGAAACTCATAGTGTTCGGAAAGATGGCCGACTGTGAGACGACGAGCTTTGAAACGCAGGGCGATGGCGACACTTTCAGTTATGTAGTGGGCTCGCACAAGTCAATGTGCGGCGTTTTCTTAGCTCCCACGGGTGATGAGATCACCACGGCAAGCTACGATGATTCAAACTTCAGCTACGAGAACTACAAAGACAACAAATACCGTGACAATCCCATCGTGTGGAGCAAATAGTTCACCTCCCCAGCCGGAGCATAGCTGTTCGTCCTAACTAGTTGTCGAACCAGTTGTCGGCAAAGAGGGGGTGTCAAAGGGATTCTGGCCTTGACACCCTCTGTACGGTTAGTTCCAACTCACACAGGAGGAATAGTGCCCGGAACTTTTCAGGGAGCAGACGTTGCACAACTGCGCGACTTTGCCAAAGAACTTGTTGGTGCTTCGAAGCGGCTGAACAGCATTGGGCTTTCCCTAAACGGCGCCTTGGGTGCCATCGGTTGGCACGGAGCAGACAGCGACCGCTTCCGCAAAGACTGGAGCGGCTCCCACTTGCGCAGTATCAGGAGCGTTGCGGCCGAGCTTGACTTGGTGGCCAAAATTCTGCGCTTGAACGCCGATGAACAGGACAAGGCAAGTGCGGCCACCGGCATGGACTGGGCCAATGTACCTACGGAGGTAAACGCTGACCAGGAATCCAAGAACTTTTTGAACGACAAACTTTCCGGCATGACCCCGGATGAGGTAGATGCGTATCTCCAATCCGAAGAATTTAGGACATGGGTTCGCGAGAGCCAGGTTAACGCAGATGCGGCTAAGTCCATTCTTGACACACTCGCTGACTCCGGTGGCCTTGATAAACTAGGTCCCAATAAGCTGTCTAACGGGTATGGCGCATTCCTACAGCAGTACTGGGCGGAGTCCGCCATGCGGGACGCCGGAATTGACCCCAACCATTGGGACCCGGCTCAGGGTGTCAGCCACAATCGCGAGGATATCTACAAGGTCTACGCCTTCTATGCCGAGCTTTATAAGAATGATCCGCGCATGGAATGGATTGGCATGGCTAATCAAGTGGGGCCTACATTCATTGCAGGATTTGAGGACTTGGCCGTACTTCATACAATGGCGACAGCTGGCCAAGACGCCACCGATTATTTGAGTCGTATGGATCCAGTGAGATACACCGCACTTAAATCGCTGATGAGCTTGGGCGAATCCGATCTAGCTTTCTACGAGACCACTTTCCTGTCTATGCAGAAACAGATTTTTACTGACATAGGGTCGCAGCACTTTGCCTTTCAAAATGGTTCAATAGCAGAAATTGAGCGTATGCGCGCGGCGGGTTTGGTCACCCCGAACATGGAACAGGCATGGCTGAATATTGATTCAGTACCTGCGTATTCGAATCCGCAGGACTATCACAACCTATCGGCCACTGACCAGCAGCTCCTCCACCAAGCGTCCTACAATATCGCCGACCGGGAGCAGAACTTCGTCATTGCAGACGACTACGACACCATCCGAGACCGGCCCTCTGGAACTGTATTTACCGAAGCTATGACAGTACTGGGCAAACCCAGCATCGAGGGTGCAGAATCCTATTACCAGAAGTTCCCTGTGGTTGATCCGTACCTTGATTTTGGCAGGATCCCCCCGCTGGGAGCCGATGTTCACCATGGCAACATTTCCGTGCGTGAGGACCGCTGGAACTTGATCGACCAGGACACTCTGGGAGCCTACGAGGACTGGTTACATTCGCAAGCGGACCCCTATGGTGAAATGATGAAGCCTATGCCCGAACGTGTTGAAGAATACCGCATGGTGGATAAGACCCTACGAAATCTTGTGGGTGCACCATGAAACGAACGTTGATTGCAGTTTCGCTTTCAGTTCTTCTGCTAGCGGGCTGCTCCATGATCCCCTCCCCCAATTCCAGCAAGGAGCCCACCACAGTGGTTAACGGCAATACGCAGTTCACGCCCGAGGGCATCAAGGACATGAAGAAGACCCAAAAGGCCAGCCTTGACGTCAGTGAACGCCCGGTGTCCATGTCTGCGCTCGGCTTCCCTGCTGGTTCCGATGGAACACTCATAGCTACCGACCCGGACAAGAAAATTCAGCTCAGCATCAAAACCCCCAATGGCATCGTGGAAATGACCACTGACACTATCCGTGTCCGACCAGGTGTACCCCCGGAAATCCTCGATCATGTTGACATCTTCTATAACTTCCCTAACGCCAGCGATGCAAACCCTGAAATTGCTCGTGCCGCCCAAGAGCTTGGTTTCCGTTTTCTTGACGACTTCGCACCTATTGGCACGGATTTCAAGGACGGGTCCGGAAAGGAAACGTGGGTGCCCGGATTAGGCAACAGTACAGGGACTGTGTTTTCAGTCGAGGCAATCGCCAACCATACAACAGGCAGCCTGACCTGGATCTACTCAATTCAGTTGGACGATAGGTATTACACGCCGGATGCTGCGGCAAGCATTGCCGCCACCGGTGACTTTCCGCGCTAAGCCGCCAGTGCATCAGTGAATCATCTTCAGATTCTGATTTCTCGTCTGCAGAACGCAAAGCGGGAGGTCACCTTTTCTTCAAAAGGTGACCTCCCGCCGTCGTATCTGGCTTACGCCTCTTCGGCGTCTTCCTCGGCCGACTTGTACGGGTCAGCCTCGCCGGCAAACTCGGCGTTGGCGGAAAGCTGCGCCAACGCGGCGTCGCGCTCCTTGGCCACACGCAGGAGAGCCTCCAAGTTCGAAGCATTCTCCGGGATCACATCGGCAATGAACTCAAGTGTCGGCGTCAACCGAACAGTGATGTTCTTACCAACTTCGGCGCGGAGCACGCCCTTGGCCCGCTCCAAACCGATCTTAGCGTCGGCACTTGCTGTCTCGTCACCCAAGACCGTGTAGTAGATGGTGGCGTGCTGAAGGTCGTTCGTGACACGGGCATCGGTGACTGTGATGCCTTCAACGCGCGGATCCTTCACCCTTGAGCGAAGGCCTTCGGCCACCACAACCTTGATGCGCTGTGCCAGTTTGGACGCGCGGGCTGAATCAGCCATGATGAACTCCTTAATGATGTGAGGACTGCTTATGGTTCTAAAACCATCTTAGGGAAAACAAAACCGGCTGGGCGTCCGTGTGGACGCCCAGCCGGCTATGCAACGTTAGACGCGCGGCTTTTCGCGCATCTCGAACGTCTGGATGATGTCCTCGGCCTGGAGATCGTTGAAGGATCCCAAACCAATTCCACACTCGAAGTCCGTACGGACTTCGGTTGCGTCATCCTTGAAGCGCTTCAGTGAGTCAACCGTGAGGTTGTCACCAATGATCTTGCCGGCACGCAGTACACGAGCCTTCGTGTTACGGCGGATGGTGCCGGAACGAACGATGGAACCAGCAATGTTGCCATGCTTGGAGGAACGGAATACTTCGCGGATCTCCGCAGTACCCAATTCAGCTTCTTCGTATTCCGGCTTGAGCATGCCCTTGAGAGCTAGTTCAATGTCATCGATGGCACCATAGATGACGGAGTAGAAGCGCATGTCAACGCCCTCACGGTCCGCAAGTTCTGCAACACGCTCAGCAGGCTTGACGTTGAAGCCGATGATGATCGCGTTATCTACTGTTGCCAAGTTGACGTCGTTCTGCGTGATGGCACCCACACCGCGGTGGATGACGCGCAGCGCCACGCCTTCGCCAACATCGATCTTGAGCAACGAATCTTCCAAGGCCTCAACGGCACCGGAAACGTCACCCTTGAGGATGAGGTTAAGGGTGTCAACCTTGCCGTCAGCAACGGCCTGGTCGAAGTCTTCCAGGCTGATGCGCTTGCGGCGCTTAGCCAGCGCAGCGTTGCGGTCAGCGGCTTCACGCTTTTCAGCGATCTGTCGAGCCGTACGCTCGTCCCCTGTCACAAAGAACGTGTCACCTGCACGAGGAACGTTTGAAAGTCCCAATACCTGAACTGGACGCGAAGGACCAGCTTCAGAGATAACGTCACCGTTCTCATCAAACATGGCACGCACACGGCCGTGAGCAGTACCGGCAACAATGATGTCACCTACGTGCAAGGTACCTGACTGCACAAGCACAGTTGCCACGGAACCGCGGCCCTTGTCCAAGTTCGCTTCAATAGCGATGCCTCGGGCGTCCTTGTTCGGGTTGGCACGCATGTCCAGAGCAGCATCAGCTGTCAACAGCACAGCTTCAAGCAGTTCCTCGATGTTCACGCCGTTACGGGCTGAGACATCAACGAACATGGTGTCTCCACCGTACTCTTCAGGAACCAAACCATATTCGGTCAGCTGGCCACGGATCTTCTCCGGGTTCGCTGCATCTTTATCGATCTTGTTCACTGCAACAACGATCGGCACGTTAGCGGCCTGGGCGTGGTTGAGCGCTTCAATGGTCTGCGGCATGACACCATCATCAGCGGCAACAACCAAAACGGCGATGTCGGTGACCTTGGCACCACGGGCACGCATGGCGGTGAACGCCTCGTGACCGGGAGTGTCAATGAAGGTGATCTTGCGATCGGTACCTTCATGCTCGTGGACAATCTGGTATGCACCAATGTGCTGGGTAATACCACCGTGCTCGTCAGCTACAACATCTGACTTGCGGATCGCATCCAACAGGCGAGTCTTACCATGATCAACGTGACCCATGACAGTAACAACTGGGGGACGCATTTCAAGGTCTTCGTCGCCTTCAGCTTCAAGCTCGGCTTCAAAGTCGATGTCGAAGCTGCTCAGCAGTTCGCGCTCTTCATCCTCTGGGGACACAACCTGGACCTTGTAGCCCAGCTCAGTACCCAACAATGCGAAGGTGTCTTCATCCAGTGACTGTGTTGCAGTAGCCATTTCACCGAGGTGGAACAGTACAGTCACCAGTGCTGCGGGGTTTGCCTCGATCTTGTCGGCGAAATCGGAAATGGAAGCGCCGCGGCGCAACCGGATAATCGACTTGCCGTCACCGCGAGGAACGCTCACGCCACCCAGTGAAGGAGCGCTCATCTGCTCCAGCTCTTGGCGCTTGGCACGCTTGGACTTGCGCTGCTTGCCACGGCCTGCGCCGCCCTTACCGAAAGCACCCTGGGTTCCACCGCGACCGCGGCCACCCTTGCCAAAGCCACCGCCGGCGGGAGCTCCACCTGGTGCGCCACCCGGAGTTGCACCGGGGGCTCCTGGACGCCCGCGACCCGGAGCACCGGGACGGTCATTGCCGCGACCGGGCGCAGCAGGGCGCTCGGTACGGTTAGGCATCATGCCGGGCGTGGGACGCGCAGCACCTCCGGGCCGGGGAGCGCCAGGACGGGGACCACCAGCACCAGGACCACCGGCACCGGGTGCGCCGGCCGGGCGAGGTGCGCCCGGACGGGCAGCGCCTGAGCTGGGACGCGGTCCGCCTGGACGGGGTCCACCTGTTCCAGCTTCAGCACTGCGGGGTGCTCCCGCACGGGGCATACCCTGCGAAGGAGCGAAAGGATTATTTCCGGGGCGAGGCGCCCCTCCACCGGCTGGGCGCGGAGCCCGGCTGTCACTGCGGTTTTCGCTGCGGCCTTCGCCACGGCTGTCACTGCGGTTCTCGGTGCGGTTTTCGCTACGACTGTCGGGGCGGTTCTCGCCACGGTCCGGACGACTGCCTGAACGAGGCATGCCCTGCGACGTAGCAAAAGGGTTGTTCCCGGGGCGTGGCGCACCGGGGGTCCCAGCCTTGGCAGCGGGTGTTGCCGCAGCAGGGGCAGGAGCAGCTGGCGTTGCCGGAGCCGGTGAAGGCGCCGCTGGCGCTGGTGCGGACGGTGTTGCCGGGGCTGGTACGGAGGTTGTTTCGGCAGCTGCCGTGGTGCTCTTCGCACCAGGTTTAGCTCCTGCAGGCTTGGCTCCTGCAGGCTTGGGGCCGGGAACAGCAGCGCCGGGGACAGCCGGCGAGGCTGCCTTTGGGGTTGCGGCAGCTGGGGTTGCAGCAGCCTTGGGCGTGCTCGCCTTGGGTGCTGATACCGCGTCTGCGGCAGGCGTAGCTGCGGCGGGTGCGGGATCGGCAGCCTTTGCTGCTTGAGGGAACGCGTCGCGAAGCTTCTTCACGACGGGCGCCTCAATGGTTGAGGATGCTGAACGAACGAATTCGCCCAACTCTTGCAGTTTGCTAACTGCTTCTTTTGAGGTGATACCGAGCTCTTTTGCAAGCTCGTGGACGCGGGCCTTGGCCACATTTCTCCTGTCTCGGCCCGCACCGGACAGGTACGAACCGCTTAATTCTTACTGCGCCATTCCATGTCGGAATGGGCGGCGTGAGAGCACATGAAATTGCTCATTTTTGGGCACTCATCGCTGGGTACTCATCGGGTTTCCATCGGTTTTCTGACCCGCTTTCACAAAGGGACAATTAGGTTCGTATTACTTGACTTGCCAAAAGTGGCAAATCGTTTTGTGCAAACGCTGCAACGTCGCTGACATTGGCAACTCCCGGAAGGGCTCTGCCAAAGGCGCGTCGTTTGATCGCCAGCTTCCAGCATTCCTCGCAGGGGTGCAGCCATGCTCCCCTGCCAGGCATACGTCGTCGTGGGTCAACCAACGCTTCTGTTTCACCAGAATCATTCATTGACCGGACAATGCGTACAAGCTGATGCCGTACCCCAGCTTTCCTGCATCCAATACATGTCCGCACATTTTTGTAAGCAACAACAGTCTCATCGCGCGCTTTTACCGCTTGCGCTTCAACTGCTTTCTTTGCCAATTCTACTGTGCCTTCACGTATATTTTCGATGTCAGGGCAGTTTCGGGCCCGGCTTCTCCTATTCTACCGCGTTGCTACACCTGTGACCTAAACAGCCGCGGTATCGGAAACGATGTCAATGCGCCATCCAGTGAGCTTGGCAGCCAACCGGGCATTCTGACCTTCCTTGCCAATGGCCAAGGAGAGCTGATAATCAGGAACTACAACGCGGGCGGAGCGAATAGCCTCGTCCACGATGGTGACCGATATCACCTTGGAAGGCGAGAGTGAGTTGGCGATAAAGATGGCCGGATCTTCATTGAAATCAACAATGTCAATTTTCTCGTCGTGAAGTTCGGTCATTACCGCGCGAACGCGTGAACCCATTTCACCAATGCAGGAGCCCTTGGCGTTGACGCCGGCCTTGTTGGCCTGAACGGCAATTTTGGTGCGGTGGCCGGCTTCGCGTGCCAAGGCCACGATCTCAACCGTGCCGTCAGCAATTTCAGGAACTTCCATTTCAAAGAGCTTGCGCACAAGTCCTGGATGAGAGCGCGAAAGGGTAATCGAGGGGCCCTTCAAGCCGCGGTGAACGTCTACAACAAAGGTGCGAATCCGGCTACCATGACGGTACTCCTCGCCAGGGACCTGCTCATTGGGAGGTAGAACACCCTCTACGGCACCTAAGTTAACCTGGATCATATTGGGGTTGTTGCCCTGCTGGATCTGGCCTGAGACAAGCTCGCCCTCTTTGCCGCGGAACTCGCCCAGGACGTTGTCGTCCTCAACATCGCGAAGACGCTGCAAAATTACCTGACGTGCTGTGCTTGCCGCAATACGACCAAACCCTTTGGGCGTGTCATCGAACTCGCCAATGGGGAGGTCGTCATCGTCGAGCTCTGCGGCCCAAATAGTGACACGTCCGCTCTTGCGATCAAGTTCTGCACGCGCCACCTCATGGCAGCCCGGGGACTTGTGGTACGCCATGAGTAGTGCCTGCTCAATGGTGGGGATCAACAAGTCCAGGGGAATTTCCCGCTGACGCTCCAACTCCCTCAGTGCGCTCATATCTATATCCATGGTCAGCTTCCCTCTCCATCAACCGCGTTGCCGCTGGTCGGCTCAAATTCCAAATCAAGCTCAGCCTCATCCAGGCGAGCAAATTCAAGTTCTACAACTCCACGGCGGATAGCCGTGAACAAAATTTTTTCCGGCTCGCCTTGTTTAGGCTTCATTCCTTTTTTCACGGGCAGTTCAGGTTTGAACAGCACCCCGCTGTCATCCACGGACAGAATTCTGCCCATGAAGTTTTCTCGATCGCTTGCATTAACCTTGGCCATACGCCCTACGGCCCTGCGCCAGTGCCGGGGTTCAGTCATGGGCCGGGTTGCCCCGGGCGAGGAAATCTCCAGGTCGTACGCTCTGCCGTCATCATGGGGGTCTGTATCCATCACTTCGGAAAGCTGACGCGAAATGGCAGAAATAGCATCGAGGCCTACCCCACCGGACTCGTCCTCGGGTAAGTCAACAACAACTGAGACAGTACGGTGGCTTCCTGCGAAGTGAACCTTCACTTCTTCTAAGAACAGGCTGGCGGCTGCCACCGTGGGGGCAAGGAGTATATGAAGCCTTTGTGCCTCAGCGCCGGAATCCAAAGCTGAGGGAACGTTCCCTGAGCGTGCGGCCATTTTCGGCCTGTCTGGCTTGGTCATTCGACGCACGCCTCCCTATTGATGATGTTGTAGTTATACAGACTACCGAGTTTCCAGCCCCGCTGCTGAACCGATCGAGTGTGAGTATGAACGCATGTTGGTTTGGATTTGGATCAGGCAGTGCGCAGAAACGGCTCACGTGCACGGCATTATGGGTAGACATGAGATGATCAACAGTTGTGACCAATCCAGATTCCCACGTGGGACCAGAAGCGCCTATGATTTCCGCGCCGCCGCCGACGGCTGGCACGCAAGCGGGCAGCAGCAAGCGCAAGACCCCTCGCCGAGCGAGCGCTCCAGCGGGTGCTCCAGCATCAAGCGCCGCAGAGCACGCGCTTCTGATAGTGAATGCAGATGGCCAGGTCACCTCAACCACTCCCCCTGTTGAGGTTGGAGATAATGACACCTCAACCGCACCGGAAGTAAACGTTGAGGTTGGAGATAATGACACCTCAACCGCACCGGAATTTGCCTCCGAGGCCCTGTCTGCCACGACAGAAATTGCCAAACCGGCTCTGCCGACTGATCCGAACGAAGCAGGCAACTGGCCCGCACCAGATTCTGATACTCATACTGCGGCTGATACTGATACTGATACTGATACTGATACTGATACTGATACCACGGATGTTATCGCTGACGCCGAACACACGCCCGAGCACACAACCGCCGCGGAGCCTGATGCAGACGCCACCAAGGATGCCCATCCTGAGGCGATTGATGCGCCTGAAGCGATTAACGCGCCCGAGGAGGTTGAAGCAACAGAGGAGGTTGAGGCAACAGAAGCCACAGTCAGTGCGGCAACAGCTGACACACTCCCTTTGTCCCGGCGTGAAAGACGGCTGGCCGAGCAAAAGCTCGAATCCGGGCTCACACCCAGTAAACGCTCCGCTTACTTAGAAGAGTCGCCAGACTCAGTTGCTGGCAAGGAGCCAACTCTGGGGATCGGCTCCGAACCAGAAGAAGGTCTGGCCAAAAAGATCAAGCCAGTCAAGAAACGCAATAGCTTCGTTGCTTTCCTGCGCGGGCTGTTCTTCCTCCTGGTCATTTCTGCGTTGGTGCTTGGTATTGGAACTGTGCTTTCAAGTAGCGAGGATGCCGCTGTTGGCCCATCACAAACTGAAGAAAACCGGCAAATGGCATGGGATAAAACCTCTGCGCTGCTAGCCCAGACGACAGCCCTAAGTCAGACAACCCCTGACTCGAAGGTCCAGGAAACGCTCAACCAGGCTGCCAAGGAGCTCAAAACTCAAGCTGCAGCGCTGGGCGACGGCCGGCCCTCGGATAATGCTGTTCCCGCATCTCCAGTGACCACCGCGGCCACGTTGTCTATCGCCGAGCTCGCACTCTCATTCAGCACTAATGGGGATCAATTGTTGAGCAATTCGTTGACCGCCGATCAAGCCATGGGAAGGGTCTTTGCCGCAGTGGGAACAAGCCAACTTCTTCAAGGTCAAAGACTCAGCGCTATCGATGGGAGCCTCCCTCCTGCGTCGGCCTTCCTACCAGCACGGATCGATTTCCCTGGCCCGCAGGGTCCAGAATGCAAAACAACTTTAGAGCCGCGCGCGGGAGTAACCCTTGATTCGGCACTTGGCGCTGCCGCACTCGGCGAGCAAAAGGCCATCTATGCGTATCAAGTGGCCACCACACGCTTTGCTGAACCACAGTTCAGTCAATCCATGGATCTGTTGTCACGGCATCAGGCAAAGCTGGAGGTGCTTAATGCAGAACTTCACGTGAGGTGTTTGCCTGTAGTAACCCCTGCTGCGGGATTTAATCTTGCCCCGACATTCACAACGACACCCAAGAAGGCGCTGGCTCAGCTGGAAACAGAGCTGAGCGGTGCTTACGCGGACCTTACCGCCCTGAGCACCGCCCTCAGTGCGGATTCAGTGGCCGCTGCAGATCCATCGTCAACAACCACCGCCACGAAGCCACCGTCGAATACGACGACTCTGCGTGAGATTGCTGTGACGTGGCTGCTGGACTCTGCGCAGACACACGTGTTCTGGGGTGGATCTACCGGAGCCCTGGCTGGAATCCAGCAGGAACAAACGACGCCAACTTCAGCTGTCCCATAGCATCTTTAATCGCCCAACCGAATTCAGCGCTGACCTTCAGTTCATGACTTCCGCAAAAAAGACACTGCGAGCACTTATGGCCGCCAGCGGTAAGGTCTAAGGTGTGTCCTTTAGAGTCGAAATCCCGGAACCTCTGCGGTTACGTCATCGCCAAACTGCTGAGAGCCGGAACTGGTTGGCTCAATTGCCGGACTTCATCAGCCAAGCTCTTCAGCAGTGGCAGTTAACAGTAGATCTGCCTGCTAGCGGATCACCGTCATACGGGTACACCGGGGTTGTGATTCCGGTGCTGGCTGAGGACGGATCTGCTGCGGCATTGAAGCTAGCGTTCCCTCACGACGAAGCCCATCTGGAGCCTGTCGCTCTTTCCCTCTGGGACGGCCATGGGGCTGTCCGATTGTTAGCCCACGATAAAACACTCTCAGCGCTACTCTTGGAACGGCTCGATGACAGCCGTTCGCTGGCAAGGCTCCCCGTCGACGATGCTGTCCCTGTGTGGGGCGCCCTCGTTAAAAGCTTGAGCGTGGGGCCCGATAACCGGAGTCAGTGGCAGCAAATCCCCCAGTTAGCAGCCACTGCCGAAAGGTACTGCGACGAATTACCCCAGCGCTGGTCAGAAACGGCCGAACCGTTCCCACGCTGGCTACTCGAGGCAGCTTTGGAAGTCTGCCAAACGTGGGGCGCCGTTGGCAGGCGCAGCAGTTCTGATGTGTTGGTCCACACCGATCTGCACTACGAGAACGTCTTAGGCAGGCCGGGTACGCAGGAATATTGGGCAATAGACCCGCAAGTCACTCTGGGGCACGCCGAATTCGCTCTAGCGCCTTGTTTATGGAACCGACTCCAAGATCTACCTGAGCGCAACGCAGAGGCAGGTCTCCGCCGTCGGGCTTCCCAACTTTCACAAGCTGCCGGATTCGATGAACTCCTCGCCATGCAGTGGACAGTGGTGCGTGAAGTGGAAAATGCGTTGCACTATTTTGAGGAGACGGCCAACAGCGCAGATGCCCAAAGGTCATTATGGGTGGCAAGCACCATGGCCGGGAAAACACTCCCCTGGTTGCCAAGAGCACACGCGCTCAAGCCAATTTCCTAACTCTGGCGGATGTTCTCATTCCAAACATCGAACCCCAATTTCATGATCAACGCCGTGACAACCACCAGGAACACGATCCTGATAAATTTGCTGCCCTGCTTAACTGCGGTGCGGGCGCCAACATATCCTCCGGCCATATTGGCTCCGCCCAAAATGAGTCCAACGCCCCATAGCAAAGATCCATGGGGCAGGAAGAACATTAAAGCCCCTGCGTTTGTTGCGAGGTTGACGATCTTTGCCTTGGCACTGGCTTCAAGGAACGCATACCCCATGAGGCTGACCATGGCGATAATAAGAAACGAACCAGTCCCAGGGCCAATGAGACCATCATAAAAACCGATCAACGCACCAATGCAGCCAGCCACAATGTGATGCTTTTGCCCTGAATAGCGCAGGGCAGTGAGCTCGCCAAGCCCCGGTTTGAAGGCTGTAAAAAGCAACACTGCCACCAATGCCACCACAATGATCGGTTTAAAAACTGAGCCAGGCAGGCTGGCGGCCACCACCGCCCCACCCAGGCTGCCAACAAGCGCCACACCAGCCATCGGCAAAGCTGTACGCAGATCCGGTTTCACACGTCGATAGTAGGTGACCGAACTGGTGGCAGTTCCGAAAATCGAGCCCATTTTATTGGTCGCCAAGGCCTGTATGGGTGTAATTCCGGGGATCATTAGCATCACCGGAAGTTGCAATAGACCACCACCACCCACCACCGCATCAATCCAGCCGGCTGCGAAGCCGGCCACGATTATCAACAAAATGGTGGCCATGGTGATGTTCTCAAAGCCTGAGATCATTCGTGCTCCTCGTTATGCCAGTTGCGTGCCTACTGGTTGTCGAGAATGTACTGCACGGCTTCGCCAACGAGGACGTTCTCAGCCACGCCGGTGCCACGATTCTTGATCTCCACAAGGCCTTCAACCAGGCCACGGCCAACGGCAACTATGGTGGGGACACCAATAAGTTCAGCATCGCCAAACTTCACGCCCGGTGAAACCTTGGCCCGGTCATCATAAATGACCTCTAGTCCGGCGGCTTCCAGTTCAATGGTGAGCTGTTCCGCTGCATCAAAGATCTCAGACCCACGGCCTACGGCCACCACATGAACATGTGCCGGCGCCACATTGGCAGGCCAGATTAATCCCTTGTCATCATGGTTGGATTCGGCCAGTGCTGCCACTGCGCGGGTGATCCCGATACCGTATGAACCCATGGTGACGACAGCAAGCTTGCCGTTATGATCCAAAACCTTAAGGTCTAGTGCCTGAGCGTACTTACGTCCCAAGGCGAAAATATGTCCCATTTCAATGCCACGGGCGGCTTCAAGGGGCCCTGAGCCATCAGGAGCGGGATCGCCTGCGCGTACTTGGGCAGCTTCAATGGTGCCATCCCAGCTGAAATCGCGGCCGGCCACTAAGCCGAACACGTGTTTGCCTTCTTCGTTGGCGCCGGTGATCCAGCTGGTGCCGGAGACAACGCGAGGATCTACCAAGTAAAGAATCTTGGTGGTGCCCTCGGTGCCCAAGACTGCTGAGTCCAGAGAAAGCCCCGGGCCAATATAGCCCTTGATAAGTCCGGGGTGCTTCTTCAGGTCAGCCTCACCGGCCGGTTCAACGCCAACTTCACCACCGGTTGACAGATGGACGCCAATGGTGGCTTCGATCCGTTTGAGGTCAACGTCGCGGTCACCGGGCAGGCCCACCACAACGATTTGACGCTCACCGGTAGGCAAGGAGACGGCAAGAACAACGTTCTTTAACGTATCTCTAGCACTCCATGCACCTTCGGCACGCGGGGCGAGCTCGTTCGCAGCTGCCACCAATAATTCAATGGTGGGAGTTTCCGGGGTGTCTCTGACGTTGGCGGCTGGTGCCGTGGTGAAATCGATCGTCTCCGGCACCACAGTGGTGACTGCTTCAACATTGGCAGCGTATCCTCCGGCGGAACGCACAAAGGTGTCCTCGCCAATGGCCATCGGGTGCAGGAACTCTTCGCTCTTGGACCCGCCCATGGCACCAGCTGTGGCCGCGACAGGAATGACTTCAAGGCCGAGGCGCTCAAAGATACGCAGGTACGCACCGCGGTGAGCCATGTAGCTGACTTCCAGTCCGGCGTCGTCAATATCAAAGGAGTAGGAATCCTTCATGATGAATTCCCGACCACGCAATAGCCCTGCACGGGGTCGCGCCTCATCGCGGTACTTGTTTTGAATCTGGTAGATCGACAGCGGCAGGTCCTTGTATGAGGAATACAAGTCCTTCACTAGCAGTGTGAACATTTCCTCATGGGTGGGAGCCAGCAGGTAGTCGGCACCTTTTCGATCCTGCAGGCGGAAGATGCCATCGCCGTACTCCAACCACCGGTTGGTGATTTCGTAGGGTTCCTTGGGTAGCAGTGCAGGGAAGTGCACCTCCTGGGCACCGATCGCATCCATCTCCTCACGCACAATGCCTTCTACCTTGCGCAGTACGCGCAGGCCCAGCGGCAACCACGTGTAAATACCCGGGGCAGCACGGCGGATGTAGCCGGCTCGCAGCAGTAGTTTGTGGCTGTCGACTTCGGCGTCAACAGGGTTCTCACGCAAGGTGCGTAAAAAGAGGGTGGAAAGGCGAAGTGCCACGCGGGTCATCCATTTCTTGAAGTTGGGCGTGCCGCCATGAAGAGAGACGGACATGTACTAATCTACCGGGTCGGAGGCGCTCTGTGGCACACCCAACCGCTGAGAGTGCGATGCTGCTTGGGTGACACTGGACAGTGCCGTGTCCCGGGTCTAGTTTGAAGTGATATCTGCATAAACTAACAGCTTCGGAGGGCCGGATGTCCCATAGAGCAGCCATGCCCGCCCGAGGAGCTGCGTTTGTCCCCGTTCCAGCTGATCCTTCAGGGGCACATGGCCCGGTGAGTATCAGCATTGAGGGCTTGCGCGTTCACCGGGGAAAATCCACAGTGTTGGCCAACATTACCGCCAGTATTCCCGAGGGGCACATCACAGGGCTATTGGGTCCCTCCGGCAGTGGCAAAACTACTTTGATGCGCACCATTGTGGGTTTGCAGAAAATCAGCGCAGGCACAGTGACAGTTCTTGGCCGCCTGGCAGGGGACCCCCAAAACAGGCACGACGTCGGATACCTCACCCAGTCCGCCAGCGTCTACAGGGACCTGAGTGTCATTGACAATGTTCGATATTTTGCTGCTTTGCAGGGCGCCTCTCGGGAGCAGACTCACGCCGCCTTAGCCGCCGTGGGGATGTCTGCACTTGGCAGGCGTAGGGCTGGTCAACTCTCCGGCGGGCAGTTAAGCAGAGTGTCCTTGGCGTGTGCCCTGGTAGGGAGGCCGCGGTTACTTGTTTTAGATGAACCGACGGTGGGTCTAGATCCGATACTTCGGGCGGATTTGTGGGCGCGGTTTGCCGCTATGGCTGCCGCCGGCACCACCTTGATCATTTCAAGCCACGTCATGGAGGAGGCTGGACACTGTGATTCCTTGCTGCTGCTGCGTGAGGGGCTATTACTTGCACAGCTGACACCGGCCCAATTACGGGTAAAGGGGCGAAGCGAAGAACTGGAGCTGGCCTTTTTGCACATCATTGAAGATTCGGTGGGCTCACACCCAGAGATGCGCGGCGCCCACCCCGACGGCGCCCACCACAACGGCGCCCACCACAGTGCACAAGCATGAATATCTCGATGATGTGGGCCACCTGCACCCGCGTGCTTCGCCAGCTCAGGGGTGATCCGCGCAGTCTGGGCATGATTCTGCTAGTGCCGGCAGTGCTGTTGGCACTGGTTTACTGGCTGTACCAAAACGAAAAACTTGCCCCCGGCATGCCCCGGACATTCGACCGGGTGGGGCTGATGATGTTGGGTGTCTTCCCGTTTGTGGTGATGTTCCTAGTCACTTCAATCACCATGTTGCGGGAGCGAACATCAGGGACGTTGGAACGCCTCCTGACAACACCCATCCACAAGGGCGACCTGCTTTTTGGCTATGCCCTTGCGTTCTCGATCATGGCGACTCTGCAGGCATTCGTAGCCACAGCCACCGCCTACTGGCTCTTTGGGATGAAGATTGCAGGCAATGCTGGCTGGGTGGTACTGATTTCGGTGTTGACGGCAGTTCTCGGGGTGGCGCTGGGCCTCCTGTGTTCGGCGTTCGCCACGACCGAATTCCAAGCCGTCCAGTTTATGCCTGTGGTGGTCATCCCGCAGATCCTCCTGTGCGGGCTCTTTGTTGCCCGGGATCAGATGAACAGTGTTTTGGAGATAATCTCAAACATCATGCCGCTCAGTTACGCCGTTGACGGGCTGGCGGAAGTTGCCTTGCACGGCGATCCAAGCTCAACTTTGGCTTTTGATTTGTGGCTGCTTGGCGCATTTGTTCTGCTATTCCTGCTGTTGGCAGCTCTGACACTGCGGCGCAGAACCGCCTGACTGCGTGGCTTCTGGGTCATTGGGAAACTGGCGTTGATGGGTACCTCTGCCCATCGCGCATAAAGCACATCTGAGTCTAATGTTGAGGTTCATCAACTTTTGAAATCTAACAACTGGTGATGTTCCATGAGAAGGAAAATGCGGGAGAAGCAATGAGCACTGGCCTTTATGGCAGCGACCCAGAGGAGCTGCGTCAATTCGCTCGGGAGCTTGAACAGGCAACGAATATTCTGCTGGCAGTAAAAAGCGAGTTGAGCACACGCATCAGCTCCAAGTTGCGGTGGGAAGGGCCCGACGCCTTCTTTTTCAGGCATGCATGGCAATCTTCTTATGCTCCGGTGATTGGACAAGCGGCGCAGATGCTCGAGGACACGGCGCATACCCTCTTGCTGCAGGCATCAGAGCAGGAATCTGCCAGTAGCTAGGCTCGGTTTGCGACTGCGCTGGAACAAGTGCCCAGCGCTGTCAGCTTCTGTCCAGGGTACTGAGCGTCTGTTCACACCACGCTAGCCACGACCGCTCATACGCAATCCCAGCTCGCAGAACAGCCAGCTGCAATTCATCCGCCACGGAAAGGACACCGTCCGCGTCAAAGTCACGCCGTTCAATGCTCTCGAATCCTTCTAGGCTCTGCCCGTGTAACTTTTCATGCCGCCGCAGCTCACCTGTGATATCCACATTTCCCAACACTGCTGCCGCCCGCAAACGCACTAAAAGCTCGTCCCTGATGGGGCGGGGTTCACCCGGGCCGGCGCACCACGTTTGCAGAGCACTACGACCAGGCTCCAGCACCTCAAAATGCCTTTGTTGCCCCCGCACGGTAGCTAACCCGCGGGCCTCAAGCAGCCCACTGTGCTCCATTTTGCCCAACTCTTTATAAATTTGTTGGTGCGTAGCCTGCCAAAAATGTCCCAGCGATTTATCGAACCTCCGCGCCAATTCAGCCCCGGTGCACGGCCTTTCAAGCAGTGAAGTCAAAATGGCATGAGTGAGCGACATTAGATTCGTGCTGCCAAACGAGTGCCTTGATCAATGGCCCGCTTTGCATCGAGCTCGGCCGCCACATCCGCGCCCCCGATCAGATGTACGACGGCGCCGCCAGCTTCCAGCTCTGGAGCCAGTTCACGCTGGGGTTCTTGGCCGGTGCACAAGATGACGGTGTCAACGGCGAGGACGGTGTCGGTGCCGTTGACACGCAAGTGAAGTCCGGCGTCGTCGATCTTTTGGTACTCCACACCAGGGACCATTTGCACTCCCTTGGACCGCAACGCTGTGCGATGTATCCAACCGGTTGTCTTTCCCAGACCGGCGCCAACTTTGGTTTCTTTGCGCTGGAACAGCCCAACACGGCGGTCCGCGCGGGGTGGAGCTGCAGTGGTGATGCCGCCAGGACCGGAATAAGCGGTGTCGATCCCCCACTCCTTGTAGAACTTTTCTGGGACCAAAGTTGCGCTGGTACCGTGTGCCGTGATGTATTCGGCAACGTCAAAACCAATCCCTCCGGCGCCTAGGATCGCCACGTTGGTACCAACTTCCTTCTTATCGCGCAGCACGTCGAGGTAGTTCAGTACACTGGCGTGGCCCACGCCCTCGAGCTCCGGCTTGCGGGGTAGGACGCCGGTGGCTAGCACTACCTCATCAAAGTTCTCCGCCAGCAGCTGTGCCGCCGTGGCCCTGGTTCCGAGCCGCAACTCGATTCCTCGCAGTTGGATTTGGCGCGAGAAGTAGCGAATGGTCTCGTTGAATTCCTCTTTGCCTGGAATCTGTTTGGCAATGTTGAATTGACCGCCTACCTCATCGGCTGACTCAATGATTGTTACCAAGTGTCCACGTTCGGCCGCTGTTACAGCGAAGGCCAGTCCGGCCGGTCCGGCCCCAACCACCGCGATTCTCTTAGGCTGCGCTACTTTTTCAATGACTATTTCAGTTTCGTGGCAGGCACGGGGATTCACCAGGCAGGAGGAGGTTTTGCCCATGAAAGTGTGATCCAGGCACGCTTGGTTGCACGCGATGCAACTATTAATCTCATCGCTTCGACCCTCACTGGCCTTACGCATGAAGAACGCATCGGCAAGGAACGGCCGGGCCATGGAGACCATGTCTGCGGCGCCATCGGCCAGTAGTTTTTCCGCCACATCAGGGGTGTTGATGCGGTTGGTGGTGATCAGCGGGATGCCCACCGAGCCCATCACTTTTTTGGTGACCCAGGCGTATCCCGCTCTCGGGACTGAGGTGACGATGGTGGGGATGCGTGCCTCGTGCCAACCGATTCCTGTGTTTATGATGGTGGCGCCAGCTTTCTCCACCGCCTGTGCCAGAGTAATGACCTCATCAAGGGTTGAGCCGTCCTCGACAAGGTCAAGCATTGAGAGCCTGAAAATAATAATGAAGTTCTCGCCCACACGTTCACGGGTGCGGCGGATGATTTCCACCGGGAACCGCATCCGGTTTTCATAGGAACCGCCCCATTCATCTGTTCTGTGGTTGGTTCTTCGAACCAAAAATTCATTGATGAGGTAGCCTTCGGAGCCCATGATCTCAACACCGTCATATCCGGCCGATTGTGCCAGCTCTGCGGCGTGGGCAAAGTCCTCAATAGTTTCCTCCACTTCACCGGCACTGAGCGGGTGTGGGGTGAGGGGACTGATCGGGGCTGCCACAGCGCTGGGTCCAACCAGATTACGGTGGGAGGCATACCGGCCAAAGTGCAGCAACTGCAACGCGATCTTACTGCCTTCGGCATGCACTGCGGCTGTAACCACCTTGTGTTGCTCAGCTTCTTCGCGGGTGCTGAGTTTGGCGCCACCCTTCATGGGCCGGCCGGCCTCGTTCGGCGATATGCCTCCTGTGACCATCAAAGCCACTCCCCCACGGGCACGCTCGCCATAGAACGCAGCCATACGGTCAAAGCCGCCTGGGAGCTCTTCCAAACCCACATGCATTGAACCCATCAGCACCCGGTTGGGCAGCGTGGTGAATCCAAGATCCAGCGGGGCGAACAGGTGAGGGAACTGACCAGCATTCATTCATGCACTCCTTTGCGCAACAAGTTGCATAATCGTAGCGCACAATGAGGTGCGGGACACACCCTCGGGGCTAAAACAACACGGTGGCGAACGTTCCCACCTGCGCAAACCCCACCTGTTCATACACGGCCCGGGCACGAGTGTTGTAGTCGTTGACGTAAAGACTGGTGATAGGGGCATGCACTTGGGCCAACAACACCGCAGCTGCCATGTAGCTGGCGCTACGTCCCTGTCCGCGATACCGGGGGTTCATCCAGACGCCCTGCACCTGGGTGGCGAATTTCGTTACAGCGCCTAGATCCGCCTTGAAAATGATTTCCCCGCCGGTTTCATCATGAAGAAAGGAATAGCCGTGACTGATCAGCCACGCCACCCTACGGCGGTAGCTGCCATCTCCACCCAGGAAAGGCGAATAGCCCACTTCCTCCTCAAACATGGCTGCAGCAGCGATGAGCAGCTGATTAAACTGCCTACTGTTGCCCACCACCAGTGCGTGGTTCGGTGCAATCAGCGGAGGACCTGACAATGTCAGTAGGGGCTGGTTAGCCCGAATTTCTTGGGCCCGGATGCCCGCCTCATGCAGTACCTCCATTAGCGCAAGCGTGGGCTCAGCCGGGCCAAAAATGGAGGCATGTGGTTGCCAGTGCTCAACAATCCACCGCGCAAAAACAACAGCGTGTTCCGCCGTTGCCTGAACTGGGACCACGTTTGAGCCCACCCAACAAGCGGCAGCCAAGCTCACGCCGTCGTCCATAAAATAACCCAGCATGACGGCTCCGGCATGGGGTGGAACGGCGCTGTTGTTTTGATTGATAAGCGAGTCAACAAACACGTTGGCAACGCGGTCGCGCGCAACCAGCACCCGGAGCGCATCCGTGTCCGCATGGACCAGGACGCGCACCGGTTCGTGGCGTTTTAGCTTAGGAGACGCTAACCACGGGGCCACCCGCGAGAGTCGTGTCATCCGCATCGGACTCCATCTCTTCGGCAAGCCTCATGGCTTCTTCAATGAGTGTCTCAACAATTTGGTCTTCAGGGACAGTCTTGATGACTTCTCCCTTCACAAATATCTGTCCCTTGCCGTTACCAGAGGCAACACCAAGGTCAGCTTCGCGAGCCTCGCCAGGTCCATTGACCACACAACCCATCACGGCAACGCGCAAAGGTACTTCCATGCCTTCAAGGCCGGCAGTAACTTCTTCTGCCAATTTGTAAACATCAACCTGGGCGCGTCCACAGGAGGGGCAAGAGACTATTTCCAGTTTGCGAGGACGAAGATTCAGCGATTGCAGAATCTGGTTGCCAACCTTGATTTCCTCCACTGGCGGGGCGGAAAGTGACACGCGAATGGTGTCGCCAATGCCCTTGGCGAGCAGCGCGCCAAACGCCGTAGCTGATTTGATGGTGCCCTGGAACGCAGGCCCGGCCTCAGTAACACCAAGGTGCAGGGGCCAGTCACCCTGCTCGGCAAGCAACTCATAGGCGGCAACCATGATGACAGGATCGTTGTGTTTCACGGAGATTTTGAAATCATGAAAGCCATGCTCTTCGAACAAGGACGCTTCCCACACGGCCGACTCAACCAGTGCCTCAGGGGTTGCCTTGCCGTACTTCTTCATAATTCCCGGTTCCAGCGAACCGGCATTCACACCAATGCGGATGGACGTGCCATGATCCTTGGCAGCCTTAGCAATTTCTTTAATCTGGTCATCAAATTTGCGAATATTGCCAGGGTTCACGCGGACAGCGGCACAGCCAGCTTCGATCGCTGCAAAGACATACTTCGGCTGGAAGTGGATGTCAGCAATAACAGGGATCTGAGACTTCCGGGCAATAATAGGCAACGCATCGGCATCATCCTGCGACGGACAGGCTACACGCACAATGTCGCAACCGGACGCTGTTAGTTCAGCGATCTGCTGAAGGGTGGCGTTTATATCAGTGGTTTTTGTGGTTGTCATCGACTGCACGCTGATGGGCGAATCCGACCCCACACCAACCGAGCCGACCTTGATTTGCCGGGTTTTGCGGCGCGGCGCAAGTACTGGCGGTGGCAGCGGCGGCATGCCGAGACTGACGGAGGTCAAAATATGCTCCTTGGAGTTCATTTATCTAACACTGCGGCAGCTGTACCGGTTTGTGGTACCACTAAAGAGTCCCGCAATATCTATCTTTGATTGTAAGCTCGATCCCACCTGCGTGAGGACCAATGAGGGCTATCACACGTATTGACTGAGTTGACCGATCACAGGATTCCAGCCGGAAATCTTCAAACCGGTCACGCCGCCACCAATCGTCATTGGATCCTGAGAAACAATCTGTTGCACAGCAGCTTCATTTTCTGCGCGGAAAATCAGCAGCGCCCCGGCCCCGTCAGCGTAAGGACCGGAAGCCAACACCACTTCAGCCTCTGCCTGGGCGGCAAGCCATTCCCTGTGCTTGGGGCGGTACTCCACACGGGCTGCTTCAGCTTCCGGACCATAAATATACTCAACAGCGAAAATAAACATAGTTTCAGCCTATATGCAGCAGGGTTTTCACGAGGACCGCAACACTGGCCGCCCACAACATCGAGGCTAGCGTGCCAATAATAAAGCGCTCACTGGCTCCTGGCGTATTTTTCAATTCCGGATACCTGCCCAAACCCTTGATAGCCACCACATAGGCAATCGCCACCGGCTGACCGGAGAGGATGGCCACGGCGACAGCCGCACGTTCAAGAAACCCAATAAGCAGGCCTCCGCGCAAAACCTCACCTGTAGCTGGGGGCCCGGACCCGCTGCCTTCTTCGGGAGTAGTTCCAGTTCTGCCCGGAGTTTCCTCGACCGTGCTCATCTGCACTTCAGATGTCATTTCCGTGCCAGCAGCAGGAGGTAATTCACTGATTGGCGTTGGCGCCGGGCTCTCAATGGACTCTGCGGCATCGATTGCCAGCACTGGCTTGGACTTCGCCAACACTAAAATGCCGGCTGTGACTGGCCACCCACCAGCCACAGCCACGATCAAGGCCACAGCAATCCAGATCGCTTCCATGGTGCCTCCTTAAGCCAGCCCACTGCGGAGCAGCTGCTGGCATCGTCGCGAGAAATAGTTCAGGACTTTCACACTAGCGCCCTGCACTGACATTCCAGAGGGGCCGGGGCCTGAAAAGTTCAGCCGTGTGAGACAGGTTCTACGTGGTTTAGGAGCAGCCTGGCTGCCTTACGTCCGTTGAGCTCTTCGTGGTGACCTGATCGGAGAATCGCCTTACTGACGGCTTGAGGGCTGATCCCCAAGTGAGCTGCAACCTGTTTTTGCGTCGAGTTGGGAGAGGCCTTAAGCGCATCCAAAACCCGCCATTCAGCTTGGGACCGCCGCCGGATCAGATCACCAAACAAGACCAGGACAGCTTCTGCTGCATCCGCCCATTCCGAGCCGGCTACAGTTCTGACACTGAGTGGGACACGTTCGCCCGTTTTTTTGGCAGCATCAACAGCTTCGCGGGCGGCAACAAAGGCATTGCCCGCTCCTTCGCGCGAGCTGGGAGGCAAGGGTAGACCCACATCTCCGACCCCTATCCCGATGTACCAATCATGAACACGTAAAACCCTCGCCACCACTTCAACCACCGCGTCAGGGTCCGCAATAACTCCTTGCACTTCATCACCAACAGAGCGCTCGAAGCCGCGAAGAGCGTCAATGTCGGCAAGCGCGGCCAAAAGCCGCGGAACTTTATCGCCATGAACGCGGCTACCACGCTGATCGATCGTCAAAACAAACATGACTAAACCATAATTGATTGTTTCCTAGTAATCAACCGTTTATGTTTGTCTGGGGGAGAATTTGCGGACTGTGCGCCTGTAAAAAAACCAACAAGACCACGAAGCAACTCTCCCTATCCGAAGAGATTGACAGGCTTCACAATGTCAGCATAAATCAACAGCGCACCCATGCCTATCAGGACTATGGCTGCCACATAGGTGACCGGCAATAGCTTGGCGATGTCGAAGGGACCTGGGTCCCGTCGCTTGAATACCTTGGCAACAATGCGCCGCGCACCTTCATATAGCGCACCTAGGACGTGACCGCCGTCGAGCGGGAGCAACGGAATGAGGTTGAAGACAAACAATGCCAGGTTCACTCCGGCCAGCAAACCGATGAGTGTTGCGGCCCGGGCACTGAGCGGCACCTCCTCCATGGCTGCAACTTCACCGGCTACACGCCCAACACCAACAACAGAGATGGGACCGTTGGGATCTCGCGGTTCGGAACTAAATGCTGCTTTGGCCACACCAACAAGTTTCTGTGGCAGTTGGAAGACCACACCGCCAATTTGAGTGACGTTGTGGGCCACCGCCGGCAGCACGGCCGAGGCCGGCTGCGGCACCATGGCTGAGGTGGGGCCAACTCCAAGGAAACCCGCTTGCACGGTAACCGCTTTGCCAGCGTCATCCACTTGCGCCAATCCATTGGCGTCAATGACGGGACGCGCAGTCAAAACCGGGGTAATGGTGGTGGAGATGCTCTTCCCGCCACGTTCGTACACGAGGGCTACGTTCTTGCCTGCAGAGGCTCGAACTCGCTCTGTAAAAGCAGTCCAATCCGTGACGGCCTGACCATCAAAGGACGTGATGGAATCCCCTGGAAGCAGTCCGGCCGCGGCGGCTGGAGTTTTGGTGCAGTTATTTAGGTCGGTGGGCACAGGTTGGCCATAGGCCACCTGACACGCATTGACTTCAGAAAGCGTTGTGGTGGCTTGCGCAGAGCCAAACCCCATCAACAGCACTGCCATGAGCACAACGCCGATCAGTAGATTCATGAAGGGCCCGCCCAGCATGATGATGATCTTTTTCCAGACGGGCAGTTTATAGAACACCCTGTTGGAATCCTCCGGGCCAACTTCTTCGTGGGCAGCACTGCGCGCTTCGCTGGCCAAGGTTTGAAACATGCCGGTGCTGGAGGGGCGCACACTGCCATCGGAACGGTTCGGTGGGTACATCCCCACCATCGCCACATAGCCACCGGCGGGAATGGCCTTGATACCGTATTCAGTTTCACCCTTTTTGCGGGAGAACATTGTGGGTCCAAAACCAATCATGTACCGCGTTACGCGAACGTTGAACAGTTTGGCGGGCAGCAGGTGGCCCACTTCATGCAAGGCGATGGACACGGCAATACCAATGGCTACGAAGGCCACTCCACCGATGAAAAGCAGTACAGTCACAATTTACTTTCTTTGCTCAATTGTTCTAAACCTTGGCATCCAATAACTCGTTGGCTCGCGCCCGTGCCCAGACTTCAGCTTCCAATACGGTTTCGAGCGTCAGCTGCGAACCGGGTGTGTGTTCGCTGAGAACCTGCGCAATCGTGTCCACAATATCCAGAAAGCTTATCCGCCCGGCGTGAAAAGCATGGACTGCTTCTTCGTTGGCAGCGTTATATACGGCAGGGCAGGTACTCCCCCGACGCGCAGCGTCCTTGGCAAGTTCGACGGCGGGAAACGCCACGTTATCCAGTGGCTCAAATGTCCAGGTGGCAGCCTTTGTCCAGTCACAGGGCGGAACTGCCCCGGGTACTCGATCCGGCCATCCCAATCCCATGGCGATGGGCAGCCGCATATCCGGCGGGGAAGCCTGGGCCAGCGTGGAACCGTCCGTGAACTGCACCATTGAATGGACCACCGATTGCGGATGGACTACAGCTTGAATTCGATCTAGCGGCACATCGAAAAGCAGATGGGCTTCAATGACTTCCAGCCCCTTGTTGACCAATGTCGCTGAATTTGTGGTGACCATGGGGCCCATATCCCATGTGGGGTGGTTGAGTGCCTGTTCCGGTGTGACATGCGCCAACTCTTCCCGGCTGCGGCCGCGGAAAGGTCCGCCGGACGCTGTCACTATCAGCTTGTCTACTTCATCCGCAGAGCCTGAACGCAGGGCTTGGGCCAGGGCTGAATGTTCTGAGTCCACAGGGACCAATTGACCCGGCGAAGCGGCGTCTTTAACCAAAGCTCCGCCAACAATCAATGACTCTTTGTTGGCCAGCGCCAAAATGGCGGTTGTCCCCAACGCCGCCAACGTGGGCGCCAACCCAATGGATCCGGTGATGCCATTAAGCACCACATCAGCGGCAGAGGCTGTCCCCGCTCCCCACGCGGCAATACGTGTCGAAGCATCCGCTCCGGCCAAGATCTCTGGTGCAAAGCCTTTCAGGCCAGCCGCAGCGGCATGTGAGTCAATCAGCGAACGCAAGCGACCGGCGTCGTCCGACGCCGTACCCACCGCCAAAACCCGCAGTTCAACAGCCTGCCGGGCCAGCAAATCAAGGTTGTTTCCGCCAGCGCTTAGCGCTGTGACGGTAAAGCGCGGGCTCCCATCGGCCAGCTTGGCATGTTCCACAACATCCATCGCCTGTGTGCCGACAGAACCAGTTGAGCCGAGGATGATTATTTTACGATTCGCCATAACACCAGTATTCCGCACTAGTGGCCAGGCCAGGTACTCACCATGGCTCAAGCCGCGGAAAAAGCTCTCCGTTTCAACGCAACATCCCGTGGGGACTCCGGCATGCTCAATCCCGTTCCTGAACAGAACCTTAGGTGAGCGAGCGTCAGGGAAAACACAACGTGGAGTGAGCGAGCGTCAGGGGTTAGGTGGCGGAGCGGCGCAGGGTTTGCTTGGCGTGGAGCAAAATTGGGCCATCCACCATCTGCCCCTTGTAGGCGAATACGCCGGTCCCTGCGGCATCGGCCGCCGCCAATAATTCGCCAGCCGCGCTCACCTCCGCAGCAGTGGGACGGTAAGCGTCGCGGATCACGGCAACCTGGGAGGGATGAATGCTGGCCTTGGCACCGAAGCCGCTGGCCACAGCGTCTTCCGCCTCTTCAGCCAGCCCAGCAAGGTCCGCGAAATCGGCGTAGATGGAATCAATAGCAACTTTGCCCGCAGCCCCAGCGGCCAGCAGTACCTGCGAGCGCGCGTGGGTTGCCACGGCACGGTATCCACCCGCCTGTGGGCCGCGGACAAAGCGGCTGGAGGTACCGCCAAGGGAGGCCACCAGATCTTCAGCACCCCACATGAGCGCAACAACGTTGGGAAGTTCGGCCAGTTTGGCAGCCGCCAGGACCCCTGCCGCACTTTCACACAGCGCCACCACACTAAAATCGCTCAGCGCTGCGATGGCATCGACGTGAGAAGCTTTGGCCACCATGATGGTGGTGAATTTACTCGCACGCACGGCGGCTAGATCCAATGCGGACTCAGCCGTGTCCAGGGCGTTGATCCGGATCATTGTTTTTGCCGGATCCAGGGTGGAATTGAGCATATTTTCGCGGGCCTGGGCTTTGGCCGCTGGCGCCACGGCATCCTCTAGATCCACAATCACAGCATCCGAGCGCTCGGCGGCCTTGGCGAACCGCTCAGGCCTGTCAGCAGGTGCGAACAAGAGTGCCGGTCCCATGGTGAATTCGCTGTAGCGAGAAATAGCGTGCTCCTTATAGTTGGCGTTCTAGTTGGTTGGCTTAAGCCAGAAAAGTGCAGTCCTGCTGGCTTTTCCAACCACGACGCCGGACTGGTTGCGTCCGGTGTGTTCCATAGTCACAATCCCCTGACCGGGTCGGGAGGCGGAAAGCCGCTTGTCCGTGACTACCGTTTCGGTGTACAGGGTATCGCCATGGAACAGCGGATGCGGGAAGGAAATATCGCTCATTCCCAGTTGCGCCACAATGGTCCCCTGCGTCAGCTGGGCCACGGATTGGCCCACCATGGTGGCCAGAGTGAACATGGAGTTCATGAGGCGCTGGCCAAACGGCTGCCCCTCACTGAATGCGGCATCAAGATGCAGCGCCTGAGTGTTCATGGTCATGGTGGTGAACAAAACGTTGTCCGTCTCGGTCAGTGTTCGCCCAGGACGGTGCTGATACAGCACACCAACCTGGAGTTCTTCAAAGAACAACCCTCTTTGCCTCACCACGGCAGGCGTGGTCAGGGGATCAACGTCAGTGGGCTCTGGCGTGGCCCGCAGCTCACTCATACGTTGTCCAGATCATGCATCTCCACGTTCAGCGGCGCTCCGGTTGCACCAACTATCTGCTCCACGCTGACTCCGGGGGCCAATTCCTTCAGCACCAGTCCGTCGGGGGTGACCTCAATAACGGCTAGGTCAGTGATGATCAGATCAACACAGCCTTTTCCAGTCAGTGGCAAAGTACACGCGGGGACAATCTTTGGTGCCCCGTACTTGTCCACATGTTCCATCATGACAATGAGTTTCTTGGCACCGAATACCAGGTCCATGGCCCCACCCATACCCTTGACCATTTTGCCAGGAATCATCCAGTTCGCCAGATCACCGTTAGCGGCAACCTGCATGGCCCCCAAGACGGCAACATCAATGTGCCCGCCACGCACCATGCCAAACGAGGTAGCCGAATCAAAGAACGCGGCCCCTTTATTGGCGGTGACGGTTTCCTTACCGGCATTGATCAGATCTGAATCCACATCAGCTTCCAGCGGGTAGGGTCCAATGCCAAGGAGCCCGTTTTCTGAATGCAACACCACCTCCACACCCTCAGGGATGTAGTTGGGGATCAACGTGGGCATACCAATACCGAGGTTGACGTATTGGCCGTTGTGCAACTCGCGTGCCACCCGTGCGGCCAGCTCATTGCGGGTCAGCGGCACGGCTTTGCTTACTGCCGTGTTACCTACCGCCGGGGCTGGTTCGGAGGTCTGAGCAACCGCATCTGCCGGAACAGATACCGTGCGCTTTTCAATACGCTTCTCACTCCCCGGGGTACCAGCTGGAACATGAACCACCCGCTGAACAAAAATCCCGGGAACATGGACGTGCTCGGGATCCAGCTCTCCGGGTTCCACAAGCTCTTCCACCTCTGCAATAGTGATGCGTCCGGCCATGGCGCACAGTGGATTGAAGTTCATGGCGGTGGCGTGGAAGATCAGGTTCCCGTGCTTATCCCCCTTCCAGGCATGGACCAGGGCGAAGTCGGGAGTCAGAGACTCCTCCAACACAAACTCTGCCTCACCAAAGGTACGCACGTCCTTGGGTGGGGAGGCTACGCCAACCCCGCCAGCGCCGTCGTACATCCGAGGCAGGCCACCCTCACTGACCTGTGTGCCCACCCCTGCGGCGGTGTAGAAAGCCGGTATACCAGCACCACCTGCACGCAGCTTCTCGGCCAGCGTGCCCTGCGGTGTGAGCTCAACTTCAAGCTCACCGGCAAGGAACTGACGGGCAAATTCCTTGTTCTCCCCCACGTAGGAGGAAATGGTGCGCCGGATCCGTCCATCTCGAAGCAGGATGCCAAGGCCCCAATCATCAACTCCGCAGTTGTTAGAGATAGTTTCCAGCTGGGAAACCTCAGCGTCATGGACAGCTTGAATCAATGCCACGGGTATCCCGCACAGGCCGAAGCCGCCTACGGCCAGGGATGCACCGTCAGTAATGTCATGGATTGCCGCAGCCGGGGAGGCAACTACTTTGTTGATCATGGCGGTACCTTTCAGTCGGTTTAGAGGCCCAGTCGGTTTAGAGGCCCAGTCGGTTTAGAGGCCCAGTCGGTTTAGAGGCCCAGATCGCGGGCGATGAGCATCAGCTGGACCTCGGTGGTGCCCTCGCCGATCTCCAAAATCTTTGAATCCCGGTAATGCCTAGCTACGGAGAACTCATTGATGAAGCCGTAGCCGCCAAAGACCTGCGTGGCGTCCCGTGCGTTGTCCATGGCCGCCTCGCTTGCGACCATCTTAGCGATGGCCGCTTCAGTCTTGAAAGGCTTGCCTGCCAGCATGCGCGCGGCGGCATCGTAATAGGCCAGTCGGGCTAGGTGCGCACGGGTCTGCATGCGCGCGATTTTGAAGGAAATGCCCTGATAGTGGCCAATATTGTGACCAAATGCGCTGCGTTCCTTCGCGTAGCGGACCGACTCATCCACGCAACCTTGCGCCGCACCTGTGGCAAGGGCCGCAATGGCAATCCGGCCCTCATCCAGGATGGACAGGAAGTTGGCATAGCCACGGCCACGTTCGCCCAACAGGTTTTCTTCGGGAACATGAACATTGGCGAAACTCAGCGGGTGGGTGTCCGAGGCGTTCCAGCCAACTTTGTTGTAGGCCTTCTCAACCGTGAATCCGGGCGTTCCGTTGGGCACAATGATGGTGGAGATTTCCTTTTTCACCGACCCATCCTTGCGTTCGGAGGTCCCGGTTACGGCAGTGGCGGTGACAAACTTGGTGATGTCCGTGCCTGAGTTCGTGATGAACTGCTTGCTGCCATCGATCACCCATTCCCCGTTCTCAAGGCGCGCCTTGGTGGCGGTCCCACCGGCGTCGGATCCGGCGTCGGGCTCGGTCAGACCAAAGCCTGCCAACGCTGCTCCGGAGGTCAGGGAGGGCAGCCACTGCTCCTTTTGGGCTTGTGTGCCGAAGCGGTGCACAGGCATGGCCCCCAGGGACACTCCCGCCTCCAAGGTGATGGCCACCGACTGATCCACCCGGCCCAGCTGTTCCAGCGCTAGGGAGAGGGCAAAGTAGTCCCCGTCCATGCCGCCAAACTCCTCCGGGAAAGGCAGCCCAAACAGGCCAAGTTCGCCCATCTGAGAGACGATCTCGTAGGGAAAACTGTGCTCCTGGTCGTGCTTTGCCGCGACCGGTGCCACCACGTTGTCGGCAAAGTCCCGCACCATGTCGCTGAGGGCCTGGTACTCGTCATTGAGCTCAAAATTTGGCATATTATTCCCCTTCAGGGTTTGGAGTTGCTGGTGGGTTTTCAATTGTTTGATCGGGGACCACATGGGCCAGGACTTGCTCTGCTTTAACCAGCGCCCCAACAGCGACGCTGATGTGCACTGTGCCGGCGATCGCAGCTACCAGCTGGTGTTCCATCTTCATGGCCTCCACCGCGAGTAGTACCGTCCCTGGCACAACCTGATCTCCCGTGGCCGCATTGAGCATGGTGACGGTGCCCGGCATGGGGCTGCGTACCTGCGGATCGGCGCTGGCATGTTCACGCTCAAGGCCCGCAAGCATTCGCGCGGTTGCCTCCTCACGGTCCAGACGTTGCAGCTGCGCACTCCAGCCGGCATTGCCCAGAAAAACTCTCTTGCCAGCCACCGCGATCTGGTATTCGCGTTCCTGATCCGACCACCGCATAGTCACGGCGTGTCCTGTTCGCCCCTGGGCGTTAGCCTGCATAATCAGTTGTGCGGGTTCGGAATCGGATATTTCCGGCCCCATGACCTGCACGACGCCGGGACCTTTCCCGCCGTCGCCATCTTTGCTTCCGCTGACTCTGCTTCCGCCGTCTCTGCTTCCGCTGACTCTCACCACTGCCGTGCGTTCGCCAGCGGCCCACGACATCCGCCATGGCGCGGAATCACCTAACCGCCAGCCATCTGTTCCGTGCCAGGAAGTTTCTCCCATGGCTTTGCCCCGCCCCAGCGCACCTGACTGCTCAACTGCCCGCACAACCAAGGCTGCCGCTGCGTAATCTCCGGCGTCAACAGTTCTAAAGGACAGCTCCGGGAGTTTGCGTTCAATCAAGGTGGTGTCGAGGCGCCCGGCTTGAACATCGGGATCATTGATGAGCAGGCGCAGATATTCAATATTGGTGGGTACTCCCAGCACCATGTAATCGCGCAGGGCCTCATCCAGCCGTCCCAGAGCTTGCACTCTGTCCCTTCCCCACGCGATGACCTTTGCAAGCATGGGATCGTAGTTTGCGGAAATTTCCAGGTCCTGCATGAGTGAGCTGTCAACGCGCAGTCCAGAGCGATGGGCCACGGATTCATCCAACGCCACCACTGTCCCGGCCGCTGGCAGGAATCCTTGCGCCGGATTTTCGGCATAGACGCGGGCCTCAACTGCATGGCCTTCCAAGCTGACATCCTGCTGAGTGAAGCTGAGCTTCTCCCCTGCGGCTATCCGAACCTGCCAACGCACCAGATCAAGGGCCTCCCCCTTGGCACGGGCCACCATTTCAGTCACGGGGTGTTCAACCTGGAGGCGGGTGTTCATCTCCATGAAGAAGAACTCATCTGGTTTGTCGTTGGATACCAGGAATTCCACGGTTCCTGCACCCGTATAGTTCACACTGGCGGCCGCAGCACACGCCGCTGCCCCAATGCGCTGACGAACCTCTTCGCCGCAGTCCATCCCCTCAAGCAACGGTGACGGGGCTTCTTCAATGACTTTCTGGTGGCGGCGCTGGAGTGAGCACTCCCTTTCGCCTAGATGAATGACATTGCCAAAGTTGTCACCCAAAATTTGTACTTCAATGTGCCTCGGGTTGGCGACCAGCCGTTCAAGAAAAAGCGTGTCATCACCAAATGCGGCAGCAGCCACACGGCGGGCCGTGGCCAGAGTTGCTGGCAGGTCCTCAGCACAGAAAACGCTGTGCATGCCTTTGCCGCCACCTCCGGCGGAGGGCTTGATCAGGAGCGGATATCCGATGTCCACAGCGGCCGCTATCAGATCGGCGTCAGATAATCCCGGCTGGGAAATCCCGGGCACCACAGGCACCCCTGCAGCTACCACGTGATTCTTGGAACGGATCTTATCTCCCATAACATTCAGGGCCTGAATGTTGGGACCAATGAAGGTGATCCCAGCGTCTTGCAGAGCCTGCGCGAAGGCAAGATTTTCGGACAGGAACCCATAGCCCGGGTGGACTGCCTGGGCCCCTGATTCACGGCACGCCGCCACTACCGCCGCTATATTCAGGTAGCTTTCAGCGGCGGCGGCGGGCCCTATACAAACAGCCTGGTCGGCTTCACGCACGTGCCGGGCTCCGGCGTCGGCCACTGAATATACAGCCACCGATCGGATGCCCAGATCCTTTAGAGTGCGGATGACGCGGCAGGCAATCTCCCCACGGTTGGCCACCAGGACCGTATCAAAAAGCGGTGGAACAGGAGGCTTTGGTTCGTGCGGACTGGACTGGGTAAGTGTTGTCATGGTGGCTCACATCCTAAAGAGACCGAAAGCGGTCTCGGGCAGCGCGGTCCGGGCACACACGTCCAGGGCAAGCCCCAAAACTGTGCGGGTGTCCGCGGGGTCAATAATGCCGTCGTCCCAGAGACGCGCGGTGGAATAGTACGGGCTACCCTGGTCTTCATACTGGGCCAGAATGGGAGCCTTGAACTCAGCTTCCTGGGCCGGGGTCCACTGTTCCCCATTCCTTTCGTAGGCATCCCGTTTCACCGTGGCCAAAACCGAGGACGCCTGGTTACCTCCCATGACAGATATGCGGGCGGCCGGCCACATCCATAAGAATCGCGGGCTGTAGGCCCTACCGCACATGGAATAGTTCCCGGCGCCAAAAGAGCCACCCACAATAACAGTCAGTTTTGGTACACGCGCGGTGGCGACGGCGGTGACCATCTTGGCTCCGTGCTTGGCAATACCACCGTGCTCATAGTCTTTGCCGACCATGAACCCGTTAAGGTTCTGCAGGAAAATCAAGGGGATGCCGCGCTGGTCGCACAGCTCAATAAAGTGGGCGCCCTTCATGGCCGATTCGCTAAAGAGCACTCCGTTGTTGGCTACGATGCCCACCGGGTGTCCATGCAGGGTGGCAAAACCCGTGACAAGAGTGGTGCCGTAGTTCTTTTTGAATTCGTGGAACTTGCTGCCGTCCACCAGCCGGGCTATCACCTCACGAATATCGTAAGGGGTGTTCAAGTCGGTGGGTACGGCCCCGTAGAGTTCCGCGGGATCCACCAGGGGTTCGCGGCTTTCCTCTACAGCCCATGCCGGGGCCGGGTTCGGTGGCAGGGTGGCAACAATATCCCGGATAATAGCAAGAGCATGTTCATCATTTTCCGCCAGATGGTCCACCACACCGGAGATACTGGCATGGACGTCTCCACCTCCGAGTTCCTCTGCCGTCACAATTTCACCGATGGCGGCTTTTACCAAGGGCGGGCCGCCCAAGAAGATGGTGCCCTGGTTGCGGACAATGACAGTTTCATCACTCATGGCCGGCATATAGGCGCCGCCAGCGGTGCAGGAGCCCATCACAGCGGCGATCTGCGGAATCTTCTTCGCAGACATCTGGGCCTGATTGAAAAAGATCCGGCCAAAGTGCTCTTTATCGGGGAACACTTCATCTTGTTTGGGCAGGAAGGCACCACCGGAATCCACAAGGTAAATGCACGGCAGTTGGTTCTCAAGGGCAATTTCTTGGGCGCGAAGGTGCTTCTTCACGCTCATGGGATAGTAGGTGCCGCCCTTGACCGTGGCGTCGTTGCACACAATCATCACGTGGCGACCCCGCACCATCCCGATGCCGGCGATCACACCGGCTCCGGGGGACGCGCCGTCGTACATTTCATGGGCTGCCAACGGAGCAACTTCAAGGAACGGGCTGCCTGCATCCAGAAGATGGTCAACTCTGTCCCGAGGCAGCAGCTTACCGCGTGAAATGTGACGCTCGCGGGATTTTTCCGACCCACCCAGCGATGTTCTCCGCAGGTTCTGCCGCAGTTCCTCCACCAAAGTGCGCTGCTGTGCACCGTTGCGCTCGAACGCTTCCCCGGCGGGTTCCACCTGGCTCTGCAAAGTCTCCATCGACCCCTCATTTGCTCAATCAAAGCTACACTAAGTTAATAACCACTAACTGAGTTTCAGGTTAGTCTGTGATTTCTTGGTTGTCCAGCACAGTTCCTACGTCAGGGGTAGATATGAATCAACAACCCGTAACGCCCCGCACCCAGGCAAAAGCCAATCGCCGTTCCGCCCTGCTGACCTCCGCAGCGACGCTGTTCGCCCAGCGCGGCTTCAATGGCGTCTCCATTGAAGATCTGGGGGCCGCTGTCGGGGTAAGTGGCCCTGCCGTGTATAGACATTTCAACGGCAAACAAGCACTTTTGGGGGCTCTGCTGGTGGATGTCAGTGAGGAGCTGCTGGCCGGGGGGCGCTCCGTGCTTGAATCAACGCCCAACCCCGATGCCTCCCTGCACGCCCTGATCGCCTTCCACGTCGATTTTGCCCTCACAAAGCCTGACGTCATCCGGGTCCAGGACAGGGACTTTGAGAGCTTGGGCAAGGCTGAGCGAGCTTCCGTCCGATCATTACAGCGCGCCTATGTGGAGCTGTGGGTTGAGGTACTGGGCCGGCTTTTCCCGCAGCGCGGAGCCGCTACTTGCCGGCTGCAGGCACACGCCGTTTTTGGCCTGATCAACTCAACTCCTCACAGCGTCCACATCCACGGAGCCCAGAACCCCCCGGCTAGACCGGTGCTTGAGGCGATGGCGTGGGCCTCACTGACCGGCGTCTAGACGTTGTACTGAGCTGACCGCCTCCATTGCCTACTAATATTCACGCAAACACGCCGCTGAGCTGCGCGGCTGACCGCGCAGCTCAGCTTGGGCGTTGTTAGGCAATCACCAAGGCCATGGCCGGGTCAGCCAGCACGGAGCCCACATCCGAAAGGAAACGTGAACCTTGTGCGCCGTCCACAAGCCTGTGATCGAATGACAAACTCAATGTCATTACCTGGCGCAGTGCCACCTCACCCTGGTATTCCCAGGGCATGGTGCGCACCGCACCCAGCGCCAGGATGCCTGCCTCGCCGGGGTTCAGGATCGGAGTGCCGGCGTCAATACCAAACACACCAATGTTTGTGATGGAAAAGGTGCCGCCAGCTAAGTCAGCAGGAGGTGTTTTGCCTGCCCGCGCCGTATCCGCCAGATTGCCCAGGGCTGTTGCCAGTCCGCGCAGCCCCAGCTCTTGGGCGTCCTTGATATTAGGCACCACCAGACCTCGCGGAGTGGCCGCGGCAATGCCGAGGTTCAGGTAATTGAAGTTCACAATTTCCTGATTTTCTTCATCCCAGTGAGAGTTCAGGGCGGGATGCCGTGCCACGGCCAAACTGACGGCTTTGGCAGCGAGTGTCAGCGGTGTCACCTTGACCCCGGCAAAGTCTTTCCTGGCCCGCAGCTTGGCAAGGAAGTCCATTCCGGCAGTGACATCAATGGTCAAGAACTCGCTCACATGCGGTGCCGTGAAAGCACTTTCCACCATGGCCGATGCCATGAACTTACGCACACCCTTGATGGGTACACGTTCCTCCCGTTCCAGATTCCCAGATTTCCTGGGCACACTCTGACTTATTTCCGGGGTTGAGGCGCCAGCTTCCTGGCTTCCGGCGAAAGTCACCACGTCATCGCGGGTGATAAGTCCTCGCTCGCCCGAACCTGTTACTGCTTCCAAATCAACACCCAGATCCCGCGCCAATTTGCGTACTGGCGGAGTTGACCGCGGCCGATCCGCCTGCATTTGCAACGTCTCAGCAGGTTCGCCAACAACAGGTGCCGGCGGAGCGGGCGCGGCAGGGGGTGCTACCGGGGTTGGAGGTGCAACAGCAGCTGGCGCACTTTCTGCGGCCCTGTTGCGTGCCCGGCGCACAGGAGTTGAAGATGTTTCCGGGTCTGCCCCATATCCGACGAGGGTTGGCACACGTTTTGGCGCGCTCTCCTCAGCAGCAGTGTCAGCAGAGGCCGTGTCGCTGCCCTCGACATTCGGGATGTCAAAGGCGATAATGACTTCGCCCACTTCAACCACCGTGCCTGGCTCGTGCGCAATGGCTGTGACCACGCCGGCATAAGGTGACGGTAGCTCTACTACTGCTTTGGCTGTCTCGACATCTGCTATGACCTGATTAAGCGTCACAGAATCGCCCACGGCGACATGCCACGTGACAATCTCGGACTCCGTGAGCCCCTCACCCAAGTCGGGGAGCTTGAATTCAGCGATCATTCTCAGTATTCCAATCCAGTGTGAGAGTTGGGCCGGCCCAGTGCGCGGTCGACGCCGTCCAGAATCCTGTCAAGATCCGGCAGGTGGTGCTTCTCGAGCTTTGAAGGCGGGTAGGGGATGTCGAAACCAGTGACACGCACGGGTGCGCTCTCAAGGTAATTAAAGCAGCGTTCGGTGATGCTGGCGGCCAGTTCTGCACCGATCCCTAGGGTTCGCGCGGCCTCGTGGGTGATCACAAGACGGCCAGTTCGCTGCACCGATTCCTGAACTGTTGCATAGTCCACCGGTGAGAGTGAACGCAGGTCGATGACTTCGATGGAGATGCCTTCGCCAGCCGCCGCACGGGCAGCGTCAACAGCCGTCTTTACCAACGGGCCATAGCTAACGAGTGTGACATCCGTGCCAGCCTCCACTATGCGTGCCGAACCCATAGCCGGCGCCGCCGTAAGGTCTCCCTCTAAGTCAACCTCGCCCTTGACGTGATACCGACGCTTGGGCTCAAAGTACAGGACAGGGTCATCGCTTGCGATTGCCTGGCGGAGCATGGTGTAAGCATCTTGAGGATTTGAAGGGCTGATCACGCGCAGACCGGAGGTATGCACAAAATAAGCTTCGGGTGATTCGGAGTGGTGCTCAGGAGAGCCGATTCCACCACCGAATGGAACCCGAATCGTCATAGGCATTCGGACCATGCCCTGGGTTCTGGCATGCAGTTTGGCGACCTGGGAGACAATCTGATCAAAGCCCGGGTAGATGAAACCATCAAACTGAATCTCACACACCGGTCGGAACCCACGGTAGGCCAGGCCCACTGCGGTTCCAATGATGGCTGATTCAGCCAAGGGTGTGTCGATGACCCTGTGCGAGCCAAAGTCCTTCATCAACCCGTCAGTTACGCGGAAAACACCACCCAAAGTTCCAATGTCTTCACCCAGCAATACTACTTTGGGGTCATCTTCAAGCGCACGCCGCAGCCCGGCGTTGATAGCCTGTGTCAAGGTCAAATTACTCATGAGACACTCCTTTGTGCGTTGGCATTTACGCCCTGTGTAGCGGAGGCTGTCGCTGGCTCGAAGGATGCTAAATACGCCCTGTACTGCTCGCGTTGGAGCTCGAGTTCAGAGTGCTCATGCACATAAACATTCTCAAACAGGCTCATGGCCTCGGGATCCGGCAGATTAATGCAGGCAAGCCGGAGTGCGGCAGCCTGTTCGTCAGCTTTTGCGCTGATCGCAGCTTCGGCTTCGTCGTCGAGCTTGCCGGCGTTGATCAGGAACGTGCGCATACGCGCCAGCGGGTCCTTGGCACCCCATTCCTCCAGCTCCGTGACGCCCCGGTAACGGGTAGGATCATCGGCGGTGGTGTGCGGGCCCATCCGGTAGGTGACGGCCTCGATGAAGCTGGGACCGCCTCCGGTGCGGGCACGGTGAGCGGCCCATCGAGTAGCTGCCAACACTGCCAGCACGTCGTTGCCGTCTACCTGAAGGCTGGGGATGCCATACCCTGGAGCGCGCCCGGCCAGCGGGACATGTGACTGCAGTCCAACCGGTTCGGAGATTGCCCAGTGGTTGTTCTGGCAGAAGAAAATTACGGGTGCTTGAAAACTGGCCGCAAAAACCATGGCCTCGTGCACATCACCTTGGCTTGTGGCGCCGTCGCCCAAATAAGCGATGGCCAACGATTCCTTGCCTTCAAGGGCTAGCCCCATAGCGTAACCTGTGGCGTGCAAAGTCTGTGCGCCGATGATGATCTGAGGTGTGGCCATGTTGTACTCATGCGGATCCCACCCAGTGTTGCTTGTGCCTCGCCAAACGCCAACAGCCTTTGACATCTCAGCCCCACGGCAATAAACAACGCCGTTCTCGCGGTATGTGGGGAAAATGAAGTCTTCTTTTTCAAGCGCCCGCGCCGATCCCACCTGGGAGGCTTCCTGGCCAACCAAGGGTGGCCACAGGGCGAGCTGGCCCTGGCGCTGCAACGCGGTGGATTCAAAATCGATTCGACGAATGACAACCATGTCTTCGTAGAGATTCCGAAGGCTTTGATCATCTAAGTCGCTGACGAATCCGTCAAGCAGCTCATCGGCAACACGGTCTCCGTCGGCTGTGATGAGTTGGTGCATTTTCATTGCGGCTGGGCCTTTGGGCTCGTGGCGCGAATGGGTCATATTGCTCGCCTCCCTTGCATTGTAATGGGGGTGGTTCTTATCACTGTGACGATACTCACGCCATGCATCCGGCGCAATGACCCAGGATAATGTTGAGCAAAATGCACTACTTCACTGCTCTGAACCGTGCTAGTCTGCGCAGTATGTCAACTTTGGATGGAACAGATGCACGGATTCTCCTAGCCCTGATCAAAGACCCTCGCCAGACAGTGGTAGCCATGGCCGAGTCATTGGGAATATCTCGCAATACAGTCCAAGCCCGGATGGTTGCACTTGAGAAGCGTGATGCGTTCCTGCCATTTGACCACCGGATCAGCCCCGGCCCGCTGGGCTACCCTCTGACAGCCTTTATTTCGGTGCATGTCCAGCAGCGAAAAATCTCTGCCTTGGCAACAGCACTGGCACAGATCCCTGAAGTCGTTGAGGCCCATGGACTCAGTGGTAGGGCAGATCTGTTGGTCAAAGTGGTCTCCACCGGAGCCGAGGACTTGTTCCGCATTAACGGCAAGATCCTCTCCTGCGACGGCGTGGAGCGTACAGAAACATCGCTGGCCATGAACGAGCTGGTTCCCTTCCGCATGTCACCTCTACTAAAACGGATGCTGAAACGCTAATTCACGAACCTTCGCGTCAGCGCAGCTGCGGTGCGGAGGTGTCATTATCTCCAATCTCACGGAGGTGAAGGCGGGGCGGAGAGGTGGGGCGGGGCACGCGAAAGGCTCCGTCCGCCGTCGTAATAAACGGTGAACGGAGCCATCGCGAGAGAGCAGTAGCGCGGGTTTTAGTGGTCCACTGCCTTCTCGGCACCGATACCTGTCAGCGAGCGCACTTCCATCTCAGCCTGAATCCTGGGATCCTCGGTGTTCTTATCCAAAACTGTGCCCAACCAGCCCAGGAAGAATGCCAGGGGGATGGAGACAATGCCCGGGTTCGCCAGCGGGAACCAGGAGAAGTCAGCGCCTGGAATCATGGCCTTCTCGCTACCGGAAACAACCGGTGAGAACGCGATGAGGATGATGGCCGCAGCCAAGCCGCCGTACATGCTCCACAGCGCACCCTGAGTAGTGAACTTCTTCCAGAACAATGAGTAGATAATTGTGGGCAGGTTCGCAGAAGCTGCGATGGCGAAAGCAAGTGCCACCAAAAACGCGATGTTCTGACCGTTGGCCAGGATACCGCCACCGATGGCGACCACACCGATCACCACTACAGTGCGACGGGCTACCTTGACTTCCATCTCCGGCTTGGGCTCGCCCTTGACGATGACGTTGGAGTAGATATCGTGCGCAAAGGATGCCGCCGCCGTGATGGTTAGACCGGCTACAACCGCCAGGATGGTGGCGAAGGCAACGGCGGAGATGAAGCCAAGCAGGATCGGTCCACCCACTACGAAGGCAAGCAGCGGAGCAGCGGCATTGACGCCGCCGGGAGCAGCCAGGATGGCTTCCTTGCCAATCAAGGCACCCGCGCCGTAGCCAAGGACCAGGGTGAAGATGTAGAAACCACCAATCAACCAGATGGCCCAAACAACAGATTTGCGGGCTTCCTTAGCTGTGGGCACGGTGTAGAAGCGCATCAGAACGTGTGGCAGGGCCGCCGTTCCAAGGACAAGTGCCAATGCCAGAGAAACAAAGTCAAGCGGGGCCTTGCCATACGCGGCGCCCGGGTTCAGCAGTGCCTCACCGGCACCGCCTTCAGCGATGGAGGTTTGTACTGCTGCCTCCATGAGTGTTGAGAGGTTGAAGCCGTGCATGGCCAGCACAATGATGGTCATGATCGCCGCACCAATAATGAGCAGGAACGCTTTGATGATCTGCACCCAGGTGGTGCCCTTCATGCCACCGATCAGTACGTAGACAATCATCAGCACACCCACAACGGCGATGACGATGTTCTGGCCCACCTTGTTGGAGTTGTCCAAGCCCAAGAGCAGCGAAACCAATCCACCAGCACCTGCCATTTGGGCCAGCAGGTAGAAGAAGCAGACAACCAGCGTGGTGGTTGCTGCGGCAATGCGCACGGGGCGCTGCTTGAGCCGGAAAGAGAGCACGTCAGCCATGGTGAACTTGCCGGTGTTGCGCAGCAGCTCTGCAACGAGCAGGAGCGCCACCAACCAGGCCACCAGGAATCCGATGGAGTAGAGAAAACCGTCGTAGCCGTTCACGGCAATGGCGCCTGTAATACCCAGGAACGAAGCCGCTGACAGGTAGTCTCCGGCAATAGCCGTGCCATTCTGGCCACCGGAGAAGGAGCGCCCAGCCGCGTAGTAATCGGCTGCAGTTTTGTTATTTCGGCTGGCCCGGAACACCACAATCATGGTGATCGCAACGAATCCCACGAAGATCAGGATGTTAATCCATGAATTCTCCTTGGTTTGCTCGGCGAGCGATTTTGCCAGTGGGGCCATAGTGGGAAAAATCAGAGATAAACTCACGGGCTAAACCTCTTCCTTGGTAGTCGCTGCTGCCTCGATCTGAGCCTCAAGACGGGTGCGAATCACTGCCGCCTGAGGATCGAGCTTCCGGTTTGCATAGGTGACATACCAGGTGGTGATGCCGAAAGTGGTGACGAATTGGAGACTGCCCAGGACTAGTCCAACGTTGATGTTCTCCCACACCTTGATGGACATGAAGTCGTGCGCGTACGCGGCTAGTAGAACGTAGGCGAAGTACCAAACCAAAAAGCCAATGGCTACGGGGAAAACAAAGTTCCGGTGTGTCTTACGGAGCTTCTGGAATTCCTGTGAGCTTTGTTCGCCAACAAAGTCCACCGGACCTTCGGTGCTTGCGTGGGCTGAATTACCCATCATTCCTCCTCAAGTAGTGTGATCCCTTTCACTATGGAGTGCGGTAGCTCACAATATCGAGGGGTTGGGGTGGTGCCGCGGTGAACGGCATTGACACTGCGCCGAACGGCAACTTCTTCACCATGGTGCCCAGTGAATCTCCCGCTAGTCTTTAGATCATGTCCTTTCCCGCACTGAGCGATTCCACACTTTTGCTCATCACAGCAATCGCAGCCGTCATTGCCGCCATCGCGATTGTTGCCGCCGTGGGTTTCCGGCTTTCGCGCTCCTACCGTGAGCTGGGTACCGATGCCGAGCGCGCAACGTTTGCCACTCTGCATTCGGCGGCAGCAGCTGGAGAGCAGTTGCGCAATGGTTTGGAGCCGGCAGGGGCGCTGAAGGCCAGCAAACAGTTGCGTGCATTGCTGAACTGCGCAGCGTTCGCCATGACCGATGATTCGCGTCTCCTAGCCTGGGATGGGGCAGGCGCCGCCGCTAAGCAGCCCGATTCCGCCGTCGTCATGGATTTGGCGGCCAAGGCCCTGAGTAACGGACGCACCCAGGTGGCCACCCTGGACGCGCCGCTGCGGGAGGCGCTGGGGTTGCCACTGCAGGGCGGTGAGTTGAAAGCTGCCGTCATTTGTCCGTTAAAAGTTGATTCGCGAGCTGTTGGCGTGGTGATCATTTTATCCAAGACTCCTTCTGCAGGACTGGTCCGGGCTACCAATGAGGTTGCTGCGTGGGTTTCGGCTCAGCTGGAATTGGCCGAGCTCAGTTCCTCCCGGACTCTCTTGGCAGAGGCTGAGGTGCGTGCACTGCGCGCACAAATCAGTCCGCATTTTATTTACAACTCACTCAACGCCATCGCCTCCTTCATCAACACGGATCCGCAACGGGCAAGGGATTTGGTGGTGGAGTTCGCCGACTTCACCAGATACTCCTTCCGCAGGCACGGCGACTTCACCACACTGGCCGAAGAACTGCGCTGCATTGATAGGTACCTGCTACTTGAAAACGCCCGTTTTGGTGAACGCCTGCAGGTCAGCCTGCAGATTGCCCCCGAAGTCCTCAGCACAGTGATACCGTTCCTGAGCCTGCAGCCGCTGGTGGAGAACGCCGTCCGGCATGGTCTGGAGGCGAAAGTGGGCAAGGGGCTGGTGCAGATTTGTGCCAGGGACCTTGGCGCGTACACGGAAGTGACAATCGAGGACGACGGCGTGGGGATGGACCCCGAGCAGCTGCGGCTAGTTTTGGCTGGTCAGCACGACGGCACGCATGTGGGCCTGCGCAATGTTGACGCGCGCCTTCGTCAGGTTTACGGCGACGAGCACGGGCTCACCATTGACACCGGCATGGGGCACGGCATGCTGATCACCATGACAGTGCCCAAGAATCAACCCGGACATGACGCCTAGCGCCTCCCCACCTCCCCAAACTCACTTCGTTCGTTTGGGGCCCCTCGGCGGTTAGGCTTAGCCCCATGATTAATGTCCTTGTGGCCGACGACGAGCTTCCCGCCGTTGAAGAGCTCGCCTTCCTCCTGGGCCGGGACCCGCGGATCGGCGCCATCCACCGGGCCATGAACGGCGCGGAGGCTCTCAAGCTGCTTGCTGTCCACACGATTGACGCAGTATTTCTTGACATCCACATGCCCGGGCTATCGGGGCTGGAGCTAGCGGCTGTCATTGGCAGTTCCAGTAATCCGCCAGTGGTGGTCTTTGTGACAGCTGATGACGACAGGGCACTTGAGGCCTTTGAACTCGCCGCCGTCGATTACCTGTTGAAGCCGCTGCGCCCGGAACGACTCACCCGCACCGTTGACAGAGTGGTAGAACTTGTAGCCCACCCGGCAGCAGCGGACGAGGTGGAGATGATCACAGTTGATCAAGGCGGCGTCAGTAGACTCATCCGGCTCGATGACGTGAAGTTCGTCCAGGCTCAAGGCGACTACGCCAGGCTGCACACAGCCGAGGCCAGCTACTTGATTCGCATCCCATTGGCTGATTTGGAACAACGTTGGGCAGAGTTGGACTTCATCCGCATTCATAGGTCTTACCTTGTGTGCCTGCAATTTGTGACAGCATGGAAACTTGGTGCAGCGAAGCCAACAGTTTCGGTAGGCAACGCTGTCCTCCCTGTCAGCCGCAGACACGTCCCCATGTTGCGTCAGCATTTACAAGCAACAAGGGTGCGCCCCAACTCATGAGTAAGGGACACTGCCAATGACCATGGGACCACGCCGTCCGCCAGCCCCGGGACGCGTCAGGGTGGCCTCACCCCGTACTGCGGCCCGTCGCTTCTTGGATGGCACAAGCGTGTCGCAGGAGGTAGCCGAACAAACGGCTGTGGGCGAAGTGATGGTGCGTTCACTGATCCGCTCACAGTTGCGGCTCGCCCTGGTTGTGGCGGCCGGGTTCACTTGCGCCCTACTGCTTTTCTGGGTGTTTGTCCGATGGGTCCCATTTTTTGCCGATTGGGTCATCTTGGGCATTCCGGCCCCGTGGATACTGCTCGGTGTTGGCGTGTACCCCATCATTGGTGCCTGCGCCTGGCTTTATGTGCGGGCAGCAACCAAAAATGAGGACCAATACCGTGACCTGGTGGACGGAGCATGAACCCAGCAATTGGTTACACTGCTCTGATTCTTGTCTCCGTCGCTACCACCGTCATTGGGTTTTATGGGCTGCGCGTCTCCCGAACCACAAGTGACTTCTATGTTGCCTCACGCACTGTGCAGCCATGGTGGAACGCCTCGGCAATCGGCGGTGAATATCTTTCCGCAGCGAGCTTCCTTGGCATCGCCGGACTCATCGTCATCTCTGGACTAGACGCTCTCTGGTTCCCCATCGGCTACACGGGCGGGTACTTGATGCTGCTGTTCTTCGTAGCCGCTCCCCTACGTCGCTCCGGTGCCTACACGATCCCTGACTTTGCCGAAGCCAGGCTCGAATCAACCACTGCCCGTTATGTCACAAGCGTACTCGTGGTTGTTGTGGGCTGGTTTTATATTGTGCCGCAATTACACGGTGCAGCCTTGACCATCCGAACCACCACGGGGCTGCCGTCATGGGTGGGCGCAGGATCAGTTGTTGTGGTTGTGTGCCTGACGGTTGTTACCGGTGGCATGCGCTCAATTACATTCGTTCAAGCGTTCCAATACTGGCTTAAGCTCACGGCTTTGGCCGTGCCCGCCATCTTTATTCTGCTTCTGGTGACAGGGGCCACCGGCTCGGCGCCGGCGCTACCGCCTACCACCGAACTGTTTCCCATCACCGACCCGCTCGCTGGCGACGGCACTTACCGCACCCTCTCGCTTCTGGTTGCACTGCTGTTCGGCACTCTGGGGATGCCCCATGTGTTAGTACGTTTTTATACAAATCCCGATGGTGCTGCGGCCCGCCGAACCACGCTGATAGTCCTGGGTTTGCTGGCCATTTTTTATCTATTCCCCACCATTTACGGAGTTCTGGGCAGGGCGTTTCTACCTGAGCTGGCCGCCCACGGTTATCCGGATGCCACGGTGCTGCTGCTGCCTGGAAAACTATTTGGGGGCCTGGCTGGGGATCTACTCTCAGCCCTTGTCGTGGCGGGAGCCTTTGCGGCATTTTTGGCCACAACCTCAGGACTCGTGGTTTCCTTGGCGGGAGTCATCAGCCAAGACGTACTAGGTGGTGGTGTGCGGGGGTTCCGGATAGCGGCCATAGTTGCCGCCGTCGTACCCTTTGGCGTTGCCATGGTTACCGACTCGTTGGCATTGGCCGGCAGCGTGGGGCTGGTTTTTGCCTTCACCGCTTCGACCATTTGCCCCCTACTTTTGCTGGGAATATGGTGGCGCGGGCTCACGGACGTTGGCGCTGTGGCAGGGATGCTGACAGGGGCAGTGTTATGCGGAACGGCGATCATTGTGGGCTCTCAGCTGGCCCCGGACTCGCCATGGCGAGATGTGCTGACGCAGCCGGCCGCCTGGAGCGTCCCAGCCGCTTTTCTGGTGACCATCCTGGTTTCCAAAGCGACGCCCAAGCGCCGCAGTGCAACACTTTCACGGTTCATGTCCAAACTACATGTCCCGGAACGTCCTCTTGCGCTAGAGGATCCACGTACGCCACCAAGTCAGCCCAAAGCCGGTTAACTTATTTCGACGTCAGCGGATCGATCGCAGCCATCAGCTCAACCACGCGGTCCAAGAACGCGTCTACTTGGCTTTCTTCGTAGCCTGCCCTGCCCTTTTCTGGGGCAAATACGGCCCGGCGGACCACATCCACGCTCAGCTCACCGTTGTCTTCTATATAAACCAGCAGCTCACGGCACAGCACATCGACGTCGTTGACGTTGTAGCTCTGCACGCTTTTCCTTAAGGGGCGTCGGAACCGTTCCCCATCGGGGCGGTGCAGGCGTGCCCGCAAAACAGAGGCAGTTTTACCGATTTTCATCATCCAGGCTTTTTCACCCTCGGCCACGATCAATAATTCTTTTTCACGAAGTACAAACTCATCTTCGATCCTGTCCATCGCGGCATCCACAGCATGGGCGCTGTATCCGCCCTTGGCCGAGTCGAAGGCGGCCGTGCGCACATCATGGCTCGTTATGGCCAAGTCTTCGGTGTCTGTGTTCAGGAAATAGGCCCGGGCACGCTCGAGGAACACGTCAACCTGCTTGACGTTGTAGCCTATTTCCTTGGGACCCACCAATTTAAATTTTGATTTGGTCCGGGGCGTCTCATCCATTGTCACAGTCATTTCTTGAACTTTTCTCTATGAGTGGCAACTTGCCGGGCACCGGTTCCAGCGCGTTAGAACCGGCCTAAAACAGTAAAGATGGCGTACGCCACGGGAGCAGCAAACAGGATTGAATCCAGCCTATCCATGACGCCGCCGTGACCTGGCAATAAGTTACTCATGTCCTTCACGCCCAGCTCACGCTTGACCATGGACTCGGCAAAATCTCCACCAGTACCTGCAAAAACCATACCAATGGCTAGCGCAAAGCCTACCCACCAATGCTGATCGAGCAGGAAAACCGTTGCTGGTATGGCAACCAGTGTTGCCCCGGCCAGCGAACCGGCGAAGCCCTCCCAGGATTTTTTGGGACTGATCTTTGGCGCCATGGGGTGTTTGCCAAAGAACACACCAACCAAGTAACCGAAGGTGTCATTGGCAACCACCAGCAACAACATGATGACCACCTTCACCACACCAGGGTTGATGTCGTTCAGGTCCAAGGTCAGCCCCAGGGTGGCTCCACTCTCCCCGCGCAGCATCAAGAACACGAAGCTGAGCAAAAAGGGGATCCACATGAGGGAGAAAACTCCGGCGAGGATACTTTTCGCTGCCCCGGGTTCAGCGTCCAGGGAACGCCACAGAACCGTAGCCCCGGCGCTGGCTGCCAAGGCAAAGAGTAGCCCTTCGGCACCCGCGAAATAGGCACACGCCGGCATGGCCAACGCCCCGATCATGACAGGAGTGGTGGGTGCCTTGATCCCTTTGTCCGCCAGTGCACGGTTTACTTCCCACACACCAACACAGGAAAAGATTGTCGCAACCGCAACGAAAGCCGCCGGGTAAAAAAGCAGTGATCCAATAACAAGGATCAGCAGTGCCAAACCCACACTGATGGCGGCCGGAAGGTCTCGACCCGCCTTGGGGGTCCTGATTGCTTTCAAGGCTGTGGCCGCCTCAGGCATTGACGCCAGAGTCCCCTGTGAGGTGGGAATGACAGGCAGCCCGGTGATCCGCATTGCTGGCACCGGGAGAGGTGCTGCCTCATCCTGCCCAACTTCAGCTTCATCCGTCTCTGGGCCGCTGAGGGTGTCCGGGCGCACTTCTCCTGGGTTTTCGCCGCCGTCGTTCTTCTCCGGCAAAGGCTGCTTCTGAACCGCGGGTGATTGAGCAGCTTCTTGCCCCACCTCAGGCTGGGGCTCAGCACTTTTGGGGATGATGATGGGAATCATGCCCGTCAGCTCAGCATGACGTCTGGCCTTCCGCGACGCGAACTGGTAGTCCAGTGGTGCCGGAATGAGCCCAGTATTAGGGTTTAACACCTCCGGTACCTTGCCGGTTCCGATCGGCGTATTCTCTGGGTCGGCCATTAGACCTCGAGAAGCTCGACTTCCTTGCGCTTGAGCAGCTCATCGATGTTCTCCGTGTGGGACTTGGTCAACGTATCCAGTTCCTTCTCGGCGCGTGCTCCATCATCCTCACCCGCATCTCCGTCCTTGACCAGCTTGTCCAGCTGCTCCTTGGCCTTGCGGCGGATGTTGCGCACGGAAATCTTGGCATCTTCACCCTTGGTGCGCACGATCTTAACGTATTCTTTGCGACGTTCCGCCGTGAGCTCAGGCATAACGATACGAATGACGTTGCCGTCATTGGAGGGGTTGGCACCCACCTCAGAGGAGCTCAGTGCACGCTCAATATCGTGCATTGAAGTCTTGTCAAAAGGAGTTATGAGCAAGGTACGGGCTTCCGGAACAGCAAAGGCTGCCAGCTGCTGCAGAGGCGTAGGGGAACCGTAGTAGTCCACCATGACCTTGTGAAACATGGCTGGGTTGGCACGGCCTGTACGAACCGCCGAGAACTCCTCTTTGGCAACTTCGATGGCCTTATCCATCTTTTCCTCGGCCTCGAGCAAAGTTTCTTCGATCACGCGTCTCTCCCTCATAAATGACTACACAACTAATCCACCATACAAATCGTGGCAATTCTGGGTCTATCCTATCGTGACACGAGTGGCGGCTGGGGGCCGCCACACGCTCACTTGCCCAACTGATGAACCCTTACGGGGTGACCAGCGTGCCCAACTCTTCTCCGAGGATGGCGCGGGCCACGTTGCCTTCGCCTTCCATCCCAAAGACCAGCATCGTGACATTGTTGTCTTTACACAGGCTAAACGCGGTCTGGTCCATGACACGAATGTCCCGGGCCATCGCTTCGTCATAGCTCAAGTGATCAAGTTTTACGGCTGTGGGATCCTTCTTTGGATCGGCGGTGTAAACACCATCCACACCATTCTTGGCCATCAGGACAACGTCGGCATGTACTTCCAGCGCGCGCTGGGCCGCCACTGTGTCTGTGGAGAAGTAAGGCAGACCGGCGCCCGCACCAAAGATGACAACACGGCTTTTTTCCATGTGTCGGATGGCGCGGCGCGGAATGTAGGCCTCCGCCACTTGGCCCATGGTGATGGCACTCTGCACTCGTGTGTCCACACCGGCCTGCTCCAGGAAGTCCTGCAGGGCCAGACAGTTCATAACCGTGCCAAGCATGCCCATGTAGTCTGCCCGCGAACGGTCCATGCCGGCTTGAGAGAGCTGTGCTCCACGGAAGAAGTTACCTCCGCCCACCACAATGGCAACCTCCACCTGGTCTACGGTGCTGGCGATTTGTTTGGCGATGTCCCGGATGGTGTCCATGTCGACACCCAGCTTGCCTGCGCCGAAAACCTCACCTGAGAGTTTAAGCAAAACCCGACGACGTTTGACTGCTCCGGTTGCAGTGGCACTGGGCGCAGTCTGCGAAATATTAGTGGTCATGGTGCCTTCCGTAGGTGCCCGCTTTTGCTGGTAGCGCTTGCACAGTCTCGCATCAGCGCTCTGCCTGGGCTTGTGCTGTTTCTGACCTGGCGCGAGGCAGTTCAAGAGCTGCCTTAAGAATCTTATCTGACGTTGGATACAAAGAAGGGGTAACCGCACATTGCGATTACCCCTTCTTCATCACATCCAGCTAGAACACGTGCGTGGATTATGCTCCGACGCGGAAACGTGCGAAAGCAACAGGCTTAACACCGGCTTCTTCCAGAACAGCGCCTACGCTCTTCTTTGCATCCTTTGCGAAGGACTGATCAACCAAAACAATCTCCTTGAAGAAGCCCGTCAGACGGCCTTCTACGATCTTTGTCATGGCTGCTTCAGGCTTGCCTTCAGCCTGTGCAGTTTCGGCGGCAATGCGGCGTTCGCTGTCAATGACATCGGCAGCTACTTCATCGCGTACCAGGAACGTCGGGGACATCGCAGCAATGTGCACAGCTACGTCGTGTGCCACTTCCTGGTTGTCGCCGTCAATGGCGAACAAAACGCCAACCTGGGCCGGCAGGTCCTTGGAGGTCTTGTGCAAGTAGGAATCAACCGTTGCACCCTCAACGCGGGCCAGGCGGCGGATGGCTACCTTTTCGCCCAAAAGTGCGCCAGCTTCGATAACGACCTCCGACATCGGCTTGCCGTCGACGTCAACAGCCAACAGGCTTTCAACATCAGCAGCGCCAGAGGAGATGGCCGAGGCCAGTACCTTGTTGGAGAATTCGATGAAGGGAGCAGCCTTGGCCACGAAGTCAGTCTCGCAATTGACTTCAACCATGACGCCAACGCCATTTTCAACGGCTGCGGCAACAAGGCCTTCAGCAGTTGAGCGACCCTCGCGCTTGGTGGCGCCCTTGAGGCCCTTGATGCGGATGAGCTCCATGGCCTTATCGGCGTCGCCGTTTGCTTCGTCCAGAGCCTTCTTGACGTCCATCATGCCAGCGCCTGTGCGCTCGCGCAGAGCCTTAATATCAGCGGCGGTGTAGTTCGCCATATGAACCCCTCAGTGTAGATGTTTGAGTATAGAAATCAGTAGTTAGGCCAGTTCTGGCAGGACCGCTTTGCCTAGGGGCGGTGCGATCCTGCCAGCGTCTGGTTTCTTACTTGGTTGTGTTGGTCAGGGATGACTCCCTCACCAGTCACTGCCAGGAAAAGTTTTTACTTCTCGGTTGCAGCTTCTTCAGCCTTGGCAGGCTCTTCAACAGCAGCTTCTTGCGCCTTGGCAGGCTCTTGCGCAGCAGCTTCTTGCGCCTTGGCAGGCTCTTGCGCAGCAGCTTCTTCAGCCTTGGCCGGAGCTTCAACTGCAGCTTCTTCAACCTTGGCCGGAGCTTCAGTTGCCTTGTCGCCTTCGAGGAGTTCGCGCTCCCACTCAGCCAGCGGCTCAGCCGGTGCTTCTTCGTTGCCGGTTGCCTTGGCGTTGCGAGCCATCAAGCCTTCAGCGATGGCATCAGCAATCACACGGGTCAATAGTGCAACTGAACGGATGGCGTCGTCGTTACCCGGGATCGGGAAGTCAACTTCGTCAGGGTTGCAGTTGGAGTCCAAGATGGCAACAACGGGGATGTTCAGCTTGTGCGCCTCGTCGATGGCGAGGTGTTCCTTCGGAGTGTCTACAACCCAGAGCACGGACGGTGCCTTGGTCAGGTTGCGGATACCGCCGAGGTTAGTTTGCAGCTTGGTCAGTTCACGCTTGAGGAGCAGGAGCTCCTTCTTGGTGTGGCTGGAACCAGCTACGTCGTCGAAGTCGATCTCTTCGAGTTCCTTCATACGCGAGATGCGCTTGGAAACCGTCTGGAAGTTGGTGAGCATGCCACCCAACCAGCGCTGGTTTACGTAAGGCTGGCCAACACGAGTAGCCTGCTCAGCAATTGCTTCCTGAGCCTGCTTCTTGGTGCCGACGAACAGTACGGTGCCGCCGTGTGCAACGGTGGCCTTCACGAACTCGTAAGCGCGGTCAATGAAAGACAGTGACTGCTGCAGGTCGATGATGTAGATGCCGTTGCGCTCCGTGAGGATGAATCGCTTCATCTTCGGGTTCCAACGACGGGTCTGGTGTCCAAAGTGGACGCCGCTGTCAAGCAGCTGGCGCATTGTTACGACGGGCATGCCGGCGCTCCTTCAATTTATGTTTAACGGTTATTTAGCATGTTGGAACCGGTCCGAAGGCCGTTTCCTTTGCTCCTGGCACCCATTGTGCATTCCATAAACCGCCGTGAGGCGGACCGTATGGTCACAATCCATCAGTAGGATCCAAGATCACTCTTGGACACCTCATCAGGGAGGGGTGCGCGTAGTCAGTGCACAACAGCGCACTGCTCTATCAATGTTACTACAGCGCAGCAATGCTGGCTGACCAAAGCGCACCACTGAAAAGTTATTGTCAATTCGCCCGCATCAACTCCTCCACAGGGGCGTCCGGTTGACTGACTTTGCACAAATTCTCAGGCGAGGCCCACGGGTGCCACGGGTTAGCGCACGATGTAGGGATGAAGACCTTATTTGGCTCCCGGTTTGGCTCCCGCCATCACTTCGCGGACTCACCCGGGCCGGTAACTCGACACACCTCTCTGCTGGGTGCCCTTCTGGTTGTAGTATTTTTTCTGCCCACTTCTTCCGGGCCCTTCGTGCTTTCGCACGCATTGGCTACTTTCCATGATGCAAGCTCGACGGCGGCCTCTCCCCTACCAGCCTCGCTGTCCTGGGCTTGGCCATTGGCAGGAAAACCGCAGGTACTACATCCCTTCGCTCCGCCAGCCAAGCCGTGGCTTAGCGGGCACCGGGGAGTGGACTTTGCTGCTCCTCAGGGCACAGTTGTTTATGCGCCTACTTCGGGTGTGGTGACATTTTCTCAAATAGTTGTGAATCGTCCTGTGCTGACCATTGCCGTTGAGAACGGGCTGCGGTTGAGCTTTGAGCCTGTGACGTCAACGTTGCGCGTGGGTGAGAGAGTGGCGCAAGGGCAAACCATTGGCATCGTGGAGGGTCCAAGCCACTGTGACGGAGCGGCAGCCGGCACCGGCATCAACTCCTGTCTGCATTGGGGCGTGCGACGAGGGCAAGAGTACCTGGATCCCCTGCAGTTCATCTTGGATCTGCGGCCCTCCATCCTGCTTCCTTTAAACGACTGACCCGACGTGCGCTCGCTAGCGCACGTCGGGTCAGTGGAACTATACGATCGCCGAGATCCCTGTGATAGCACGTCCTGTCACGAGCGTGTTGATTTCGTAGGTTCCTTCGTAGGAGTAGATGGCTTCGGCATCTGCGAAGATCTTTGCCATCTCAAAGTCTGTCACTATGCCGTTCCCACCCAGGAGGCCCCGTCCCATAGCTACTGTCTCGCGCATACGGGCAGTGGTGAAGGCCTTAGCCAGCGCGGATTGTTCATCCTTTGCCTGACCCAAGTCTTCTAGCTGGGACAGACGAACCATCATGCCGGTAGATGCCACAGTGTTGCCCAGCATTTTCACTAGCTGGTCCTGCACCATCTGGAAGGAGGCGATGGGCCGGCCAAATTGTTGGCGCTCAACAGCGTAACGGCGAGCTACGTCGAAAGCAGCCATCTGCTGCCCCACGGCCTGCCATGCAACGGCAAGACGAGTGACCTTCAGGACTTTGTTGGTGTCGCGGAAGCTGTTTCCACCGGCAAGCTTGAACTCATGCGGGACAACCACGTTTTCAAGGGTGATGTCAGCATTTTGCACTGTGCGCAATGCCGTCTTGTTTTCGATCTTAGTGGCCCCATACCCGGGCAGTTTCGTGTCAACGAGGAATGCTTTAACTTGGTTATCTGCCACGTCACGGGCGTAGATGACGACCCAGTCGGAGAACGTTGCGTTGCCAATCCAGCGCTTGGCGCCATTGAGGATCCAGTTCTCCCCTTCGCGCACAGCGGTTGTGCGCGTGCCACCTGCAACGTCCGAACCGCCGAGGGGTTCGGTTAGACCAAAGGCACCAATTTTTTTCATAGCGTAGATATCTGGCAGCCATGCAGCTTTTTGCTCTTCGGAAGCCAGCGCCTCAATGGAACCGGTAAACAGTCCGTCATGCACGCCCATGAACGTTGCGATGGAAGCATCTGCACGAGTAAATTCTGCGTGACTCAGTCCCGCATAAAGGCTTGAGTAGCCCTGCCTGTGGACTGGGCTCATGATATCCAGCTTTGCCAATTTCGGAATGAGTTCCATCGGGAACTCACCGCGGTTCCAACAATCAGTGGCAATTGGTTTGACTTCTTTGGCGAGGAAGTCGCGAAGTTCCTGAAGGCGCTCCTGTTCCTCGGCGGAGAGCAACTGCTCAAATCCGTAGAAGTCGCCATCGGCGTAGGGGAGGTTGTTGAGGTCTACTGCAGCCTTAGACACGGGCAATCCTTTGCTTGAACTCATCTTTGAATGGAGAATTGTTCGGCCCAAACCGAACATGTTACTGATGGGTAACTTACCGTATGTGCGTTGTTCAAGCAACAGTGTAATTCCTCTGAGTGCTCAACGTTTCACATTTTTTCGCCCCTCCCGGCCCATATTTCGGATGTAGCGATTTCGGCTGGAACCAATCCGGGCAAAAAAAGAGCCGCAGGTCAGATACTTTGAGGTATCTGACCTGCGGCTTAACATGTAGGGCCACTCGGACTTGAACCGAGGACCTTAGGATTATGAGTCCTGCGCTCTAACCAGCTGAGCTATGGCCCCATGCAAGGTGCCCATCGTGTTCCACACTTCAAAAATGCGGTCCAGGAAAAAGCACTCCCACAATACTAGTGCGTCACAGGCTAAAGTGCATGATCCTCGTAGCTGCCGCCACGATAAATATCTTCGAAAGTGTCAAGTGTCTTTGTTAACCCATGCCGGGAAACCATCGCATGGCTAGCAGCACCCATGGCTTCGCGGTCTTCGCCAGACAGGCTCATGATGGTGGTAATTTTTTCTGCCAAGTCATCGCTGTCGTTGGGAGTGAACAGGTATCCGTTAACGCCGTTCTCTACCAAGTGCGGAAGAGCCATCGCATTGGCCAGCACCACAGGAGTGGAAGCGCTCATGGCCTCCAAGGTCACAAGTGACTGCAATTCTGCGGTGCCAGGCATGACGAACAGATCCGCTTTGAGGTACACCTCACGAAGTTCTTCATCGGTGATCAACCCCGTGAAGGTCACCAAAGAAGACAATCCCAACTTTTCGGCTTGAGCCCGGAGCGCATTCTTTACTTCTCCGCCGCCAACCACAACCAGGTGTAGGTTGAGGTCTCTGGAGGTCTTGGCAATGGCGTCGATGAGAACGTCAATGTGTTTCTCTTCGGCAAGACGACCCACGAACACAACCGTGGGATAGGGATTCCGTGGAACGTCCTCACCAACAGCAAGTTCATAATTACCGGACTCAATACCATTGGAGAGCGGCAAAACTTTACGCAGGAAGGCATGCTCGTGCATTGCCTTGGCGGCCAAGGGAGTCGGGGTTGTCACAACGTCAGCGCGGCTCATCACCTTGCCCATATCCCGCCACGACACCCGGCCAATAATATTCTTAAACCATTGCGGGAATGGCAAGAACGGGTTCAGGTTTTCCGGCATGAAGTGATTGGTTGCCACAATCCTGATGCCCCGACGTGCAGCCTCATAGACCACGTGTTCACCGATCATGTAGTGACTTTGCACATGCACAACATCAGGTTTAATCTCATCAAAGAGCGTCGCAATGTCCTTTTTAATCTCCCACGGTAGGCAGATCCTGAAATACTCGTGGGTTGGCACCGAACGCGACCGTAAGCGGTGCACAGTGGCTTCTGGACGCTGCTCAGTGAACATGCGCCCGCCATCTGCGCGGCATGCCATCACGTGCACCTGGTGGCCTCTGCCTGTCATCCCCGTAGCCAGACGGAAACAGAACTGCGCCGCCCCGTTGATGTGCGGGGGATAAGTGTCGGCTGCGATCAAGATGGTAAGCGGCTTTTGGGCGCTTTCATTCCGGGTGGATGTCACGGATAAAACTCCTGCTGGCTGATTGAAGAGCACGGGGCCCGCTCATTGTTTGCGTTGATCCTTTTTTGCAGCTTTCCGGCGTTTAACCACATCCGGATGGTGCCTGGACAGCGCAATGACCCCAACAATAGCAAGTAAAGCTGCTCCCGCCATGGCAATCGCTACCACTGGTGGAACATCGTCACGAAGCTCACCTAAAATAACTATCCCAATGGCCACTCCAACCATTGGATCAATCACTGTCAGCCCGGCAATCACTAAATCGGGCGGGCCACTGGCATAAGCGCTTTGCACAAACCAGCTACCCAGTCCCCCCGCTGCCGCGATGGCAATGACCGAATACCACTGGACATTCAACAAAAACAGGCCGTTGGGGTCAAAGATCTGCTTGGAAATGATCCGTGTTAATACTGCGACAAAACCAAATAAGACGCCGGAACCCAGGATATAGAAAAAGGCCTTCAGGCGATGCTTGAACATGAGCAGGGCGCCACCAAAAATGATGACGACAGCGGCTAGTAACAACACCACGGTCAGCTCTTGATTGGAGCTGACGTGGGTGTTTTCGCGGACAACGTTCACGGCCATCAGCACAAACAACGCACTGCCGGCAACGCAGGCTGTGATGGAGACAACTGTGGCACGGTTGAGTCTGATGCCTTGGTCGCGGGAGTTAACAATGGTGGTGATCACCAGTGCTATGGCACCGATCGGCTGCACCACAGTCAAGGTGCCCAGGGTCAGCGCCACAACGTTCAACACCGTACCAGCAGCCAGTAGAGTGAGCCCCAACACCCAGCGCGGGTTTCGCAGCAGCCGCAGGAATCCTGCCCCACCCAGTGCCAGTCCGCCGGTGTTATTCTGCACGGCACTGCCCTGGCGTTGGGCACCGAAGGCAAGGAAGAAGGCGCCCGCCACGGCGCATGCCACGGCGATCCACATCATGTGCGGTCCTGCGCTGTAGTGCTTGGGTGATGGAGTTGACGGTGCTTAGCTATCACCTTCACGAAGTACTGGCTGAAGGCAATCACATGCATCACCATTCCAGCACCCAAGAATATCCACGCGAGTGTGTTTGTAAAATCTGATTCAAGCGCCTTAGCCAGCAGCAGCATGGGCGTGCCGATCATGAGCGCTGCAGTCCGTGTCTTCCCCAGCAACGTGACCTTCAGGTCAGCGTCCCCACGGAAAAAATATAGCGTAACGCTCAGCAGGACCACGTCGGGTATCACCAGCAGCAGGAGCAGCCACAAGGGCAGGATGCCGGCGATTACCAAGGTGATGCTGACAGCTACCAACGCCACTCTGTCCGCTAATGGGTCCATCATTCGCCCGAGTTGAGATGTTTGGTTGAGTTTGCGGGCAACAAAACCGTCAATCCAATCGGTACAACCCATCAAGGCTAGAAGAAAAACACCCCATCCGTATTCGTGGCGGGCCAGCACAAGCCACACAAACACCGGGGTCCCCAAGAATCTCACCACCGTGATCACGTTGGGGATGGTGAGAATGGCGTTGGAGCTATCCATGGGTGCGCCTGAACTCCTGGACATCGGTGTCACCTCCCCAGGTGGTTTTCGCGCGGGTGGCACAATGGTCAGCACTCAGTTTGCCAGTGCTGGATTTGCCAGTGCTGGATTTGCCAGTGTTGGGATTGCCGGTGCTGGGTTTGCTAGTGCTCAATTTGTTAGTGCCACGGCTCATGTAGAACATGCCAACGGTGCCGAGTGAAATTATTTCTTCGTCAACTTTCGCAGCAACACCAAACAAGCGGTGGCTGAGACGGCGAAAACACTCAGCGGCTTCCAGCGCTCTTTCACTGTGCCAACCGCCTCGCCCACGGCTCCGGATGCAGCCATGTTCACCGACTCTTTCGCCTTGTGTTTAGCGGTATCTACCAGGTACGTAGTCTGCTTCTTAACATCTGCCTCAGCCAGGAGCTCTTCACGCAGGTCCAACAGGTGCTCACGGCGTGCGGTGGTGCGTTTGAGAAGCTCAGTTGTGTTGGCTTTGGGGCCATGCTCGGCTTCCTTTGCAGCACGCTCTGCAGCGTCCTTGGCTTTGGCTTCCTCGGCTTCCACTTTGCGAACCTTCTTTTCCTCCTTGGTCAGAGGTTCAGGGTCAAGGGTGGTCGGATCAAAGTCGCGGCCCTCTTTCAAGATGCCCAGATCATGGCGTACCCCTCGCCAAGCATGCTCGGGAATCAGTGGCAGCAACCCCTTAAACTTCTTGTAGCCAATTAGCCCGCTAATAGCCATGATCAGCAGCAACGCAGCACTGACCAGCAATGCTGACAGCCACAGCGGCATGATGGTCGCCAGCCCTGCAATTGCAGCAACTACCAAAGCAATGACCAATAGGACCGCGAAGACCAAGACTAAGCCTGCCGATATGGCCACCCCGCTCACACGGGATTTTTTGTGTTCCAGTTCCAGCTTGACCAACGAAATCTCATCGTTAAGCTGGCGAGGGACCAGCCGGGAAGCAGTTTTAACTGCTTCGACCAGAGCCGATCCACTAGTCTTCGGTTTGTCATCCACAAAGCCATGCATGTCTTTTTGCCAGTCCGTCACTGAGACCGCCTCCATAGTGAGGGTTCACGGTGTCTATTTGAATACCCGCACGAACCCGAAATGTTTGTAGCACCACCTCTCAGTGGCACCGCTGTAATGTCAAAATTACCATCCATCCGCCCCGCTGTGGGCGCTGCCTTGCCGGGGCATTGTTGCGGAATAGTAAAGCATTCACTGGTGTTGATGGTTTCGGGGCAGCGAAACTGGCTTCCGGCGTCGTCAATCCCGAGGCATAAATACGCATAGCATTAACCATGTGTTAGTCCTTTCTTCGCACTGGTCTGCACCCACACGTTCTAAACTTTCTTGAGGACTCTCGTTTTGACCACCACCGCGCATCCAGGCGATGCCCTGTCCCGCCGCCAAAAATTGATCTATATTTTGGTTTTGGGGCTCCTTACGGCTTTGGGGCCCTTCACGATCGATTTGTATCTGCCTGCCTTCCCGATCATTGGCCAAGAGTTTGGTGTCAGTGCTGCCGCCGTGCAGCTGACCCTGACGGCCACCACGATCGGCTTCGCTGTTGGGCAGCTGGTGGTGGGGCCTTTTAGCGACAAATTTGGTCGACGTATGCCCCTGATTCTGGCCACTGTGGTGCATGTGGGCGCCTCCGTAGGGGCCGCCATGTCCACCGACATCACCATGTTGGGACTATTCCGTGTGTTGCAGGGAATCGGTGCAGCCGGTGGCGCAGTGGTAGCCATGGCAATGATTCGTGACCTCTTTGGCGGCTACCAACTGGTCCGGATGCTCTCCCGCATGGCCCTTGTCAATGGCATGGCCCCGATTCTCGCCCCGGTGATTGGCTCACAGCTACTGGGCATCATGGACTGGCCCGGCATCTTCTGGTTCTTGGCCGCCTATGCCGCCCTGGTGGTTATTGCCGCGTTCTTCTTCATCATCGAAACTCTCCCGCCTGAAAAGCGAAAGTTCGACGGCGTAAGTGTCGCCGGCCGCTATAAGACGGTGCTCAGCGACAGAATATTTGTTGGCACACTCTTAGTGGGTGGGCTGAACTTCGCTGCATTGTTCACTTACCTCTCAGCATCCACGTTCCTTTTTCAAGTCACCTACCAGTTTTCCCCTCAGCAGTACGGGTTTCTGTTTGCCGTAAATTCTCTGGGCGTCGTCTCCGGCGTGCAGTTGGCGGCTCGCATCATGCGCCGCACTGGACCCCAGTGGGTGATCGCATGGGCCACAGTGGCCCAGGTGCTAGCAGCAGCGGCCATGGTCCTTTTTGATCAACTGCACTTTGGTTTGTGGGGTGTGATTGTGCCGTTGTGGTTCTTCATCTGTGCCACCGGCTTCATGTTCCCCTCCGTCCAAGTCCAAGCCTTGGTGCGTAACGGTAGGCAGGCCGGCACCGCTGCCTCACTGCTGGGTGCTGTTAACTTTGGTTTTGCCGGGCTGATTACACCTGTTGTTGGGCTGGTCGGAGTAAAAACCGCAACCCCTATGGCGTTGATCATGGGAATCGCTATTTTGCTGGCCATGGCTTCGCTGTGGTTCATCGTCCGCCCACGCACAGTCCCCGCGATCTAGCACCTCTACTGCACCCCAGTCCCAACAGGTTCTGGAATTTGAGGCAAGAAAGAACCCCCACACTCTCAGGAGTGCGGGGGTTCTTTATGCTAAAGCTCCCCCACCTGGACTTGAACCAGGAACCTTTCGATTAACAGTCGAACGCTCTGCCAATTGAGCTATAGGGGAATGAAGCAGCTTGAATCGTAGCAGCAAATTACAGCTGAATTCACCAACTATTTTTCCAGCACATCCAACACAATAATTGTCTCCGGCTCACAATGTGACCGGAGACAATATCGCCTTGGCTCCCCCACCTGGACTTGAACCAGGAACCTTTCGATTAACAGTCGAACGCTCTGCCAATTGAGCTATAGGGGATCGTGCAGGAACAACAATAACAAAGGCTTGGCCGGTTGTGAAATCGGAGCTCCCCTCTCCGCCTACCCGTCTCCGCGAAGCTGCCTGCGTGCTGTTTCCAACTCCATGAGTTCGCGTTGCAAAAGCTGGTAGTTCTCCGGATCCACGGCCGGATCCATGCGTTGCAAAGCTCCCAGCCGTTCCTCTTTCAAACGCGTGATCTGCAGTTCAAATAATCTGCGTAAAATATCGCGGCAGTACCTCATCAAAGTGTCCTCACGCGTGGCAGGCAGGGGACTCAGGGCGAGCTCGGCCACCAAGGACTCTAGTTCCACTGGAACGTTCGCACGCACAGCCTCAAGCCACTGAGAGGAAGCCACCGCAGACTCCCCCGCCAGCGCAATGCCCTGCTGGATGGCACGGTATGCGGGAATAACGAACTCAGTGGCTGAAAAATGCTGCCAGTTGCCGGCAGATAGGAGTCCCGGGTGTTGCAAAACAACTTCCAGCGCTTCCCGCTCCATCCGGCTTTGCGGGTCACGAGGATCCGGGCGCGTAAATGTTGGCCGAGCCTCTTGCGACCCCGCCGCTTCGCTCTCAGAGTTTGTCGCGGCAGAGCCGAAGGAACCTTGGCCAGACTGACCCTGCTGGTGTCCATCCTGCTGCCCAACGACCCTATGGCTCTGTTCGTAGGCCTGACGCTGCCCTTGGCCCTGTGACGACTGACCCTGGTGCTGTGATTGGCCATGGCGGTGCCCCTTGGCGTCGGGCTGGCTGTGCAGCTTGCGTTCGGCACTCTTGACAGCACGCAATACCTCGTTGGGGTCAGCCAGCCCGAGCCATCCAGCCAGTTCCTGGCTGTAGCCCATTCGGGTGGAACCGTCACGAATGGCGGCCACCACTGGGGCGGACTCCCGCAGGCCACTTACGCGGCCTTCAACAGTGCTCAGATCAAATTTCGCCAACGTGGACCGGATGGCAAATTCAAACAACGGTCTGCGGGATCGAATCAGGGCATGGACAGCCTCATCGCCCTTATGTTGACGTAGTTCGCAAGGGTCAGCACCTGAGGCTTCAACAGCCACAAACGTCTGAGCTACGAAACGCTGGTCCTCATCAAACGCTTTGAGCGCAGCCTTTTGCCCGGCCGCGTCGCCGTCGAAAGTGAACACCACTTCGCCACCGGTGCCGTCGTCGGAAAGCAGCCGTCTGGCGATCTTGATATGGTCAGTGCCAAACGCGGTTCCGCACGTGGCCACAGCTGTCTGAACCCCCGCCAGGTGACAGGCCATGACATCCGTGTAACCCTCAACAACCACAAGCTGCCGCTTGGCGGCGATACTTCGCTTGGCTAAGTCAATGCCGTAAAGCACTTGGGATTTTTTGTAGAGGGTAGTTTCTGGAGTGTTGAGATATTTTGGACCCTGGTCATCGTCAAAGAGCTTGCGGGCACCAAAGCCCACGGTGTCCCCTGCGATGTCCCGGATGGGCCACATGAGCCGGCCCCGGAACCTGTCATAGATCCCTCGGTTACCTTCAGAGAACATGCCCGTTAGTTTCAGCTCTTCCTGCGTGAAGCCTTTACCCGTGAGGTACTTAAGCAGCGTTTCCCACCCTTGCGGGGCGAAACCCACACCGAACCGTTCGGCAGCTTCACGATCAAAACCACGTTCAGAGAGGAATGTTCGTCCTGTTGCCCCTGCCGGTGTCAGTAGCTGCTCACGAAAAAACTCTCCTGCAATCTTGTGCGCATCAAGCAAGCGCTGGCGCCGGCCAATGTCCTCGCGGCGTGGACCTGTACCGCCATCCTCGTAACGTAATTCATAACTGATGCGACCGGCCAACTTCTCAACGGCTTCAGAAAATGAAATATGGTCCATCTTCTGAATGAAGGAAATAACATCGCCGCTCTCTTGGCAGCCAAAACAATGGAAATACCCCATCTGGGGGCGTACGTGGAAGGACGGGCTACGCTCATCATGAAACGGGCACAACCCCTTGTAGGAGCCAATCCCAGCGGATTTTAATGTGACATAGGCGTCAACAATTTCCTTGAGATCGGTGCGCGTGCGCACCTCGTCAATGTCTTCTCGTTTAATTAGCCCGGCCACCCGGCCAGTTTACGTGACATATTTTGTTGCGCCCCCACATCAGCATGCGCTTGTGGAGAACACCACAGCAAGTGGCAAATCGTGGGGAATCACTGGCACAGCAGGATAGCTGCCCACACGAGGCGGGCAGGCTGCCGGTACTTTCCAGCAGCGCCCCTTCACCACAATCCAGGCGGAGCCGTACAAGCCTGAGGTGAGAATATTAAAGCAACGTGCGCTCGGTTCCCACGAGTCGTTCGTGCAGCGCCAGTGCCGATACATCGGTGAGGGAAGCAATCTGATCGATGACAACGCGAAGGCGGGAATCGTCGTCGTCCGCGTCCCTCCAATCGGCGGCGAACATGGTTTCCAAGTGCGCGTCCCCGGTAGCGCTAAGCACCGCAACCAACTCGCTGAGCACGTCCTGCTGACGCTGGTAGATGGGCTGACGATGGTCTGTTGTCATGACGAATGTGGTTGCCAATCCCTTCATAACAGCAATTTCCAACAGGGTCTCATGAGGAAGAATAACATCAGCGGCGTACCTCGCCAGCCGGCCGGTTCCATAGATTCCCTGGGTTGCCCCCACAGCGCTCTGGCAAAAACGCCCGATCAGCTGACTGGTCATATCCTTCAGCGCGGCCATGGACCGCCGGCTCCCGTCAGCGTGGCGGACCCACACATCAGTGGCCTCCAAACACTGCAGGGCAGCATCGATCTCAGCCGTGCTGACCGCAGGCAAATACCACTGCTGGGTGTAGCCCAAAACCCTATTGCGCTGGTCCGCATTTGCCAGCCACTTCAGCTGCACATGCCCGGCAACAATGGCATCCTCCACATCATGAACCGAATAGGAAATATCGTCTGCCAAGTCCATTACTTGCGCTTCAATGCAGGTTTTCCCCGCAGGAGCTCCCTCACGCAGCCACTCAAACACTGGAAGATCGTCGGTGTAAGCACCAAATTTGCTGGTCCGCAGACCATCAATCAAGGGTGCGTTCTGGGCAAGCCACGGGTATTTCGAGGATGCATCTAAGGAAGCGCGGGTCAGGTTCAGACCGGCCGAGCCGCCGTCAGCCGTGAGAACTTTTGATTCCAGCCGAGTCAGAAGACGAAGGGTCTGGGCGTTGCCTTCGAAGCCACCGATGGTGTGCGAGAGGTCATTCAGGACAGACTCGCCGTTGTGCCCAAAGGGCGGGTGGCCAAGATCGTGAGCCAGGCAGGCAGTATCAACCACGTCAGGGTCGCAACCCAGTGTTCTTCCCAATTCCCGGCCAATCTGGGCCACCTCAAGGCTGTGGGTGAGCCGGGTGCGCACAAAATCATCGGTGTCTGGGGCAACAACCTGGGTCTTGGCACCCAAGCGACGCAACGCCGAGGAATGCAGCACCCTGGCCCTGTCCCGTTCAAACACTGTGCGGAAACTGGATTTCACTGCCTCTTGAACCCAACGCTGTTGGTCATGGGGCAAGTACACTGGCTGCATTTCGGTGGACATGTCCCTAAGTTTAGGGCCAACACTGGGCACTCCGGGGACGTTGCCCACTAGCTGCGCCGATCACTGCCCATACCGGCACTGAGGTCAGAAGTAGTTAGTCTGCCAGGACAATGGTGTTCAGGTACGTGGGGGATCTTACTGATTCCGTGAGATCAATGGCATGTCCCAGGTAGTGGAGTGAGCGAGCGTCAGGGTAAACACAACGTGGAGTGAGCGAGCGTCAGCCGCCGGAGACGTCCAGCTCAGCTCCTGCAATTTCTACTTTTTGTGAACCGCTCAGGGTCCTGTGTTCCAGCCAACCAGCTGGAAGTGCCGTGCGTTTGGGTGTACCGGCACGGCCGCGGGGGCCCTCGGCATCCACGCCAGGGTACTCCTCGGTCATATCCAACTGATCCAACAGTCCGCGCAGAACTTCTAAGGTTGGCACGGTAGAGAGCTTGGCCCGAAGGTCGCCACCCACCACATACCCCTTGAAGTACCAGGCCATATGTTTACGGATATCACGCAGAGCCTTATTTTCATCGTCAAAGGTATCCACTAACAGCTCAGCATGGCGGTAAACGGCTGCCGACACCTCAGCCATCCCTGGCTTGTGGCGGGCATCGCTGCCCTCAAAAGCAGCCATCAAATCACCAAAAAGCCACGGGCGTCCCTGACAGCCACGGCCAACAACCACGCCATCAACACCTGTTTGACGAACCATGGCAATAGCGTCCTCGGCACTCCAAATATCTCCGTTGCCAAGCACCGGCACATCCGGGAGCGCTTCACGCAGACGCGCAATGGCATCCCAATCCGCCTTACCGGAATAAAACTGGCTGGCCGTGCGCCCATGCAGTGCAACCGCGGCCACACCGGCGTCACGGGCAATGCGGCCCGCCTCCAGGTAAGTGAGGTGGTCCTGGTCAATACCTTTACGCATTTTGATAGTCAACGGCAGCCCACCCTTGGCGGCTTCACGGACAGCTGTCTGAACTATGGAGGTGAACAGGTCAAGCTTCCACGGCAGTGCTGCACCGCCGCCACGCCGGGTCACCTTGGCCACCGGGCAACCAAAATTCAAGTCGATATGATCCGCGTGGTCTTCCTCCACCAGCATGCGTACGGCCTGGCCCACAGTTTCCGGGTCCACGCCGTAAAGCTGAACCGAGCGGATTGCCTCATCCTCGTCGTGGCTGATCAAACGCATCGATTCCGGCGTGCGCTCCACCAACGCACGGGAGGTCACCATTTCTGAAACGAAAACGCCGCCACCATGTTCACGGCAGAGTCTGCGGAACGCCGTGTTCGTAATTCCAGCCATGGGGGCAAGCACCACAGGTGTTTCCACTGTGATGTTGCCAAGTTTCAAAGGCGGCAGATCGATTTTTGTTTCGCTGGTGGGGATATCAGTAACAGTCACCGGATAATTCTCTCAAATCCCACCAAATTAAACCTAACCCTCCTCATTTTTCCTAGCTCCTTCCGTACCCCAGTGAACAAAGTCACGCACAAAATCTGGTCAGGACCGTAAAAAAGCAGCGCAAAAGACTGCTAAACTGACTGGTCAGTACAAAGAATCGAAGTGGTAGTTTGTGGCCCCTTGAAAGTGCCGCTGACGCTGGGAACCAACTAAGTGTTGTTCCACCAGCTTCGAAACCCATCATCTTCCCCAGAAAAGGAACCACTGTGCAGATCCACGCCAACCACCTAGCGCTGTCAGCAGGCCGCGGCCCTGTTTACGGGCCGCTGACCTTTAGCTTGGACAGCGGCCTGAACGTCCTCCGCGGCGATGCCGGCACCGGACGCACCTCCTTACTCCTCACCCTTGCTGGCCGCATGAAGCACGACGCCGGAACCCTCACCGTGGGCGGAGAGGAACTCCCCCGCAACCTCCGTGCCGTTCAAAAGATCAGCGCAGTAGCCGGTTTCACTGGCATTGACGGCCTCGAAGAATCCGTCACAGTTGGCGCCGCATTGCGCGAACGCCGCGCGTGGTTATCTCCGTGGTGGTCACTGGTACGCAAGCTCACCGATGCCGATGTGGCCCGGATCGCCGCCCCGGTTTTTGGCCCCGAAGCCATCCCGGCCGCCACTACAGTCATCTGGGATCTAACTGACACACAAAAAATGCTGCTGAGGATCTCCCTAGCCATGATGGCCAAACCAGAGTTTTTATTTGTCGATGATGTGGAGCAGATCCGCGGCACCGAATCTCGGGCGATCATCTGGGACAGGCTGGCCTGGCTCGCTGCCGGAAAAACCACCGTGGTTGTCTCCGCTTCCAGCCTCGATGTTGGGCTGTGGGAGGCCTTGGACATCCAGCCGCACATCGTGGATCTCAACGATCAGGAACCTCCGGCAGAGATCGAGCCCGTAGCGCACGACGTTACAGACACAAATACAGATACAGATACACCTAGCGAAACAGCCACAGAACAGCATGAATTGATCGAGGAGATTATCTAATGTTTGCCTTCTTATCCTCCGGCACTGAATTGAGCCGCTTCAAGCGAGGCAAGATGCCTAAAATTGCCGTGGCCGTGATGCTCTTCATCCCGCTCATTTACGGCGCTCTTTACCTTTGGGCGTTCCAGGCCCCTGACAAACACATGAATGATCTGCCCGTGGCCCTGGTGAATCAGGATGTGGGCGCCACTAACGGCGATGAGGCTGTCCATGCCGGCGATGACCTGGCTACCAAGCTGATGGCCGGAATGGACATGAAATGGGAGCAGACCGATGCTGCGGCCGCGGCCGACGGGGTGGGCAATGGCACCTATTACTTCGCCATGACGATCCCCGCGAACTTCTCCGAAACGGCCGTCTCGGTGGGTACTGACACACCCGCCCAAACCAGGCTGGATGTTCAGTTCAACGACTCCAACAATTTCCTCTCCAGCGTGTTGGGCAAACAAGCCATGACCCAGGTCCGTGACGCAGTCTCAGAACAGCTCGGCCAAAAGACGTCCTCCGCTCTCCTTGTTGGTTTGCACGACGCCGGTGCCGGATTGCGTGCCGCAGCGGAAGGTTCCGCCCAGGTCACCGAGGGCATCGACAGTGCCAAGGACGGTGCCGGCAAACTTGTGGTTGGCATGAATGATTTGGCGGCCGGGTCGGTAACTCTCAAAGATGGTGCCTTCGCGCTGGCAGACGGTGCCACAAGCCTCTCAACCGGTATTGATACTTTGGCCGGAGGTGCCGGTTCCCTCAATAACGGCGCCACTGCTTTATCCACCGGGGCAGGCTCCCTCGCATCAGGGATCGGCAAGCTTGATACCGGTGCCACTGCTCTGCATACCGGCAGCAGCACTCTTGCTGCCGGCACCTCAGAGCTGGCAACCTCGCTGACTAACTCGATCCCGCAGGCACAGAAACTTGATGCGGGTGCGGTAACTCTTTCCTCAAGCGCAGGTACCCTCTCCGAAAGTGCGGCGAGCATTTCCTCTTCAGCAGCAACGTTGGCCACCAGCGCCGGGGACCTCGCCCATGGCGCCACTGCCGCCGAAGCCCAACTGGCCAAACTGATTGAAACAGCTCAAAATCTGCCTGCCGGAACCCCGGCGAGCGCACTGGTTGAGAGTTTGCAGCAACTGCAGCTCAAAGGTGTCTCACCGCTGGCAGCGGGCACAAACCAGCTTGCTGCTGGCGCGAACCAACTTTCCACTAAGGGGCTCATTCCTCTTGCCAGCGGTGCCGCCAAGCTGGCGGTGGGGGCTGGGGATGTTTCCACCGGGGTCACCTCGTTGACGGGTGGGGTCACGGCAGCCGCTGACGGCGCCAGCAAACTCTCAACCGGCGCCGCCGCCCTGGAAAGCGGTACAGCCACCCTGTCGCAAGGCACACACACTGCCGTTGCAGGCTCAACGGAACTAGCAGCGGGCGCCTCAGAACTATCCGGCGGGGCAGCCCAACTATCTGCCGGCGCCAACACCGCCAAAGATGGCGCCGCGGCTTTAGCCACCGGCGCCGGAACCCTCAGCGGCGGCAGCTCTGAGCTGGCGGACGGAACCGGAAAGCTCCTTGCAGGTGGTACACAATTATCAACTGGAGCTGAAAAATTATCCACGGGAAGCCACGAGCTAAGCACTAAACTTGACGAGGGGTCCAAAGCCGTCCCGAACGACTCGAAGCACCTGCTGTCCCAAAAATCAGAAGTTCTAGCGACACCCGTGGCCGTCAATGCACAATGGTCAAACCAGTCAAAGAGCTTTGGTGAAGGCTTTGCCCCCTTCTTCATCGCCTTGGCGACTTTTGTGGGTGCCTTGATTTCTTGGCTCCTCCTGCGTGCACTGCCCACGCGTGCTCTTGCAGCCGGAGCCAGTGGTCTGCGCTCGGCCATGACCGGCCTGCTGCCTGCCCTTGCCATTGGTTTGGGCCAGGTGCTGATCATGGTGGCTGTGCTGTTGTGGGGACTTGATATGCAGCCCGTTTACCCTGTGGCCATGGCGGCGTTCATCTACCTGACAACGGTGGCGTTCCTGGCGTTGCAGCAAATGTTCATCATTGTCTTTGGCACTGCGGCAGGGCGGGTCCTTAGCCTTGTGCTGTTGATGTTGCAGCTCAGTTCATCTGGTGGAACCTACCCTGTGGAAACCACACCAGTGTTCTTCCAAGCCTTGCACCCTTACATGCCAGCCACCTATGTGGTGAGTGGACTTAGAGAGTTGATGACTGGTGGAATAGACTCCCGTTTGTGGGTGTCAGTAGCATTCCTCGCTATTTTGACGATTGTCTCCATCGCCATCAGCTCGTTCAGTGCGGGGCGCCAGCGTGTCTTCACCATTGAGCGTTTGCATCCCGAACTGGAAATGTAAGCTGCCCTGCAGCACTGATTCGTTACCCTCTTATATGTCTTGTCCCTAGAAACAAAGGAATCCCGTGCCCCGCATCTCAGCCACCAAACAAGCCATTTTGGCTGCCGCGTTGGAGCTCGGTGCGCTGCACGGGATATCCGGCACCACCATGGACCAGGTGGCTGAGCGGGCCGGGGTGGCCAAGGGCAGTGTCTATTACAACTTCTCATCCAAAGACAAACTTTTTGAGGAGTTGCTGACAACCGGTGTCAGTTCGCTTTCCCAGACACTGCGTCAGGCCCGTCAATCGAGCACCGGCTTTGGCGCCATTGACGCCATGGTCACGGACATGCTGATGTTGATCGCAGAGAATCGGCCCCTGGCAAAAATGATGGCGGCAGAAATTTTTCGCACCGACAGGGCATGGCAGGATGCCGTCTCTGTGCTGCGTCGAGAGGCAGTAACAGAGATTGGTGCTGCTTTGCTCCCCTTAGTCCCACCGGGAACTTCCGAGGGCAGCAGGTTGCTGATGGCTGGCGGTATTTTTGGGGCCACGCTGGTGAGCGGGCTGGAATGGCTACTTTTTAGCTCGGACACTCCCGCCGACGAAGTATCTGCCGCCATCTTGTTCCTGTTCTCAGGCCAGCTGGCGGAATAATCCCGGCTCACCCACATCGTTGACATAGCGCTCAGAATCTAGAAAACGGCATCTAAAAAACGGCGGCGGTTCCCTCGGCCTTCCCTATGGAAGGTGGGGGAAACCGCCGTCGTACTTTTTTAGAGCGGAAGTTCTCCTCTACAGCCCGAGGATGCTGGTGGCGATCAGGAAGTAAATGATCAACCCGGCCGCATCGACAAACGTGGAAATGAACGGGTTGGAAAACACTGCCGGATCGGCCCTGACAGCCTTGCCTAGGAGCGGCATCAACCCGCCGATGCTAGCGGCCATGGTGCACACACCCAACAACGTCAGCCCAATGACCAAGCCCATCGGCACAGTGAACACCAATGAGGCGATCGCAAAGCCCAAGGAGCCGAGGAGCAGTCCCAGAAACGCCCCCACACGCACCTCGCGGGCAAAGACTTTCAGGAAATCCCGGGGACGGACATCGCCCAACGCCAGTGCACGCGTAATGGTTGTGGCCGCCTGGTTGCCGGTGTTACCGCCAGTCCCTATCAGCAAAGGGATAAACAGTGAGAGCACAACCTGTTGTTCAAGAGTCGCTTCAAAGGCGCCTATGACCTGCACCGTCAGCGTGGCACCCACCGCCAGCACCAGAAGCCACACCACCCTGGCGCGGACAATATTAGAGACCGGGGTGGCCAAATATGGGCGACGCAACGGTTCGGTGCCACCGGAGCGGGCCGCATCTTCGGTTTCTGCATCCTCAAGGATCTGCAGGGCGTCATCCACTGTCAGAATGCCCACTAGACGGTCCTCGGCGTCAACAATGGGCAGCACCAGGACCTTGGCATCGGCGCAGTAACGTGCGGCTTCTTCGGCGCTTTGCGTGGCTGGGAAGCTCAAGGGCTTCTTCATGATTTCCGCTACAAGCGCCGAGTCATCGGCCCGTAAAACGTCACGCAGGGAGAGCACACCAACCAGGTGCCGGCCGGTGTCGGTGACAGGAATGGTGTAGACACTTTCAGCGTCATCGAGATGCGAGCGTACCCGGGCAAAGGTTTCGCGGATGTTCAGTTGCGGGTGCGTTGTCACAAATTCAGGTGACATGTAGCGCCCAACGGCTCCCTGCGCGTAGCCAAGCACTGTGCTTGTCAGTGCACGTTGCCTCTCATCCAGCCCTAAAATTAGCCGGTTGGCAACCGATGCCGGGAGTTCATCGATCAACGCCACACGGTCATCCGGGCTCAGCTCGGCGAAAACTTCAGCAACGTCCGCTTCCTGGAGCCCGGCTACTAAATCTGCCTGAAGCGCGGCGTCAAGGCGCTCAAAAATCTCGATCGCACGGCCCTTGGGTAGGGTACGGTAGGCCACTGCCCGCTCCACGGTGTTTAGCCGTTCCAACTGATCCAGTGTCTCGTTGACGTTCAACGGCAACAACGCCTGCGAGACGGCGGCCAGGTCATGGGCGCCCAAGGCACGGCTGAGCAGATCGGCGCTGTCGTCAAACGTCTGGACGGGGTATTTAATCATTGTCCGGTTCCCTCCGGTGAGTGCATCCGTTCTCTAGCCTCAGCGGAAACCGCGGCGCGCTGAAAGGACGTCTGCAAAGAATTGTGTGGTGGTGTGGTGCGCTGAGGCTGCTACCGCAAGAACCCATGGCCTAGAGGGACTACCCACTGAACTAGTAGTTCAGTTAACTCGTGCACCTTCTCAGCAATGACCTAGAACACGAAAAATTACCGTGGGTCATCACGATGTTTAAGGATTATGAGGGGCTTTTTCCCACTGGCGAAAGCGAGGCTCGGGCGGTGTGGTAGATCGACTTTGTCCGTCATCCATGAGTCCGGCTCACCTCCAACTATCTAATGCCCCGTTGGGCGTAGCGCGCGCCCTTGAAAGAGTTTCAGGAGAAATCCGGGCGTCCTTGCAATTCTAGGCCACAGGGATGGTGAACCACGAATCACTGGGTGCACCGCCGAACCGGCATTGTGTTCTGTGCTCTCAAACCATAAGAATGGACTATGACGGTCACCTTGAGGTCCCTTGAAATTGCTGTTCCGCCCACCATCCTGATCCAGGAGCAGGCCCGGGACGTCTTCGCCAACCAACCGGGGTTGACAAGGCTAGGTCAACGTTTGGTGCGAACATGTTTTGATTCGGCAGCCATTGACACCCGCCATACGGCGGTGGCTGAGATGAGCTTGGATTCCCACGGCCCTGATCCAATGTTTTACGACGGCGAGACTGGCCTGTTGCTCAACCCGGGCACCAAGGCTCGCAATGACCTCTTCGCGGAACAAGCTACGGCCCTGTTCATTGAGGCAGCACAGAAAACTGTTGCAGCCTGCCCTGAAATTTCCGCGGCAGAGATCACCCACGTTGTGACGGTCTCTTGCACGGGCTTCTTCAACCCCGGCCCGGACTACAAGATTGTGCGGGCCCTGGGGCTCAGCCCTGCAACGCAGCGTTATCACCTAGGCTTCATGGGTTGCTATGCAGCCTTCCCGGCATTGCGAGCCGCTAAGGCGTTTTGCGAGGCCGACCCCAACGCCGTGGTCCTGGTGGTTTCGGTGGAACTCTGTTCACTGCATGTGCGCACCTCCAATGACCCCGACACCATCATGGGCTCTTCACTATTTGCCGATGGCGCCGCCGGCGCACTTGTCACGGCTCGCGAGCTGGCGTCTTCTGAGCCTGTTATTGAACTTGATTTCTTTGAGACAGTGCTGACACCTGTGGGAGAAGACTCGATGGCGTGGAACATTGGTGACCACGGTTTTGAAATGGTGTTGGATACTTATGTACCCAAAATCATTGACGAGCATATTGTGGGTGCGCTGGAACCCTTACTCGCCCGTGCACCGGAGTTGGCCGATCTGCCTTACAGCAGCATCAGGCACTGGGCCATCCACCCAGGCGGGCGAAGCATCCTGGATAAGGTAGCAGCAAAACTGGAACTTACGCACGAACAACTGCTCCCTGCCCGGGAGACGCTGAGAAATTATGGGAACATGAGCAGTGCAACAGTCATGTTCGTCCTTAAATACATCCTGGAGCAGCCGGCCGAGCAAATGCGCGAAACCATTTGCGGCATGGCCTTTGGCCCGGGCCTGACAGTGGAGACGGGACTCTTTACCAAAGTTGATCCCCGCCTGGCAGTGCTACCTGAGTCGGTGCAGCCTGAGATGGTTCAGAACACTGCCGAACAGACGGTGTCCGCGCAATCGGCATCAGCTCAGGAGGAAGCAACCGGATTGGATGCGGAGTTTACCCCAGGCTCAACACCCGCTGCCCCTGCAGCGGTTCCGGCAAATCATGACTAGCATCCCTCCTGAGCCTGGGCAGTCTTACAGTCGGCAGATTCCTGGCCGACAGCACCGTTTTTTAGCCGCCAGGGACGAGCATGCACTTGAGGAAATGGACAAGCCTGATTGCGATCCTGGTGCACTGACCCGCACCTACGCTCAGTTTCCGCTGATTAATAGTGTTGTTTCTCGCTGGCACGGGGTTTACAAACAACACATCAGAGCGCTGCTTTCACCGTGGCACCCCACAACTCTTTTGGACATTGGCTGCGGGGGCGGAGACATTGCCGGCGCCCTTGTCCGTTGGGCGGCACGCGACGGGCTGCAGCTGCACATCACGGCCATCGATCCCGACGCACGGGCCATTGACTTCGCCCGGGCCAACGTTGCCAACCAGCCAGCAGATACGGAGCCGGTAGGTAACCAGAGCGTGAGTTTCCGGCGCGTTCACAGCAGCGAGTTGGTTGCTGATGGTGCGGTGTTTGATTTCGTTATTTCCAACCACATGATCCACCACCTCACCCGAGCCGAGTTGCAGGGTTTGCTGACTGATTCTGCCGTTTTGGCGAGGCAGGCGGTGATCCATAGCGACATTGTCCGCAGTCCACTGGCCTACGCAGCCTTCTCACTAGCCACGCTGCCGTTCTTCCCCGGGTCTTTCATCCGGCGTGACGGGCTGACCTCCATTAGGCGCAGTTACACCGGTTCCGAAATGCGCGCCGTCCTGCCGCCGGGATGGCGGGTCAAGACGGCTTTTCCGTACCGTATTTTAATGCTTTACTCTCCCGTTGCTGCGCATGTTTGATGTTGTGATTGTGGGGGCTGGCCCCATCGGGTTGTACCTGGGCGTGCTGCTGTTGCAGGAGGGGCATAGTGTGCGGATTCTGGAGCAGCGCAACGAACCCAGCCTGCATTCACGGGCCATAGGCATCCACCCGCCAGCACTTGCCGCCTTGGACCAGGCCCAGGTGGCGTCGGCAATGCTGGCCGAGGGCGTGCGCATCCCGGCAGGAATTGCCCGAAGCGGCGGGCACCAGGTGGCGCGGCTTTCTTTCGGAGAGGCGTCCCAGCGATGGCCGTTCGTACTCACGTTGAAACAGGCCCGCACCGAAGCTTTGTTGGAGGCACGGGTCAGGGAACTGGACCCGGCCGCCCTGGAGCGGGGATTTTGTGTGGATTCCCTGTACGACGCCGGAACTTTCCTCACGCTTACAGGTCACCAGGGCGAGGCGGAAGAGCTGAGATCACACCGGGCCAAACTTGTTATTGGCGCTGACGGCGCCTACTCGACTGTCAGGAGGCTACTGGGCATTTCCACTAGCGGCCGTGATTACCCGGACACGTATTTGATGGGAGATTTTCCCGACACTGGGACTGATGGCAGTGCCGCTGTGCTGCATTTAGAGCCTGCCGGAATCGTCGAGTCCTTTCCGCTTCCGGAGGGGCTGCGCCGCTGGGTTCTCCACACCGATTCCTTATTGAAAGATGCAACGGCGGCTGACTTGGCAGCCCTTGTCCAAAAGCGCACCGGGGTTAAGTTGGATCCGCAGGCAAACAGCATGCTCAGCGCTTTTGGTGTCCGCTTCCGGCTGGCTACTTCCATGGTGGCGGGCCGGGCCGCCCTGGTTGGTGACGCCGCCCATGAAATCAGCCCCATAGGTGGTCAGGGTATGAATCTGGGATGGCTGGATGCTGCCGCACTGGCGCCCATCATTACGGCTGCACTGCGTGGGCAAAATACTGGATTGTTACTGCAAAAATATGAGCGGACCCGGCTGGCCGCGGCCCGCAGTGCCGGACGGCAAGCGTGGCTTAACATGGCGCTGGGACGGCCATTGCCGCCGTCGGCCCTGCATCTTCGACACGCCGGCCTTCAGCCGCTCCTGCGGCTACCGATGTTCCACAAGCTGGTGGTTCGCCGCTTCACCATGCACGGTTTCAGCCTGAACTGACGGCGCAACCGCAATAGCCGCGGGACGCCCCGTTGCCTTCACAACGGCAACCGCAACCGCCGTCGTGACCGGTATGGCCAGCACTAATCCGATGGAACCAACTAAAATCCGCACGATCTCCTCCGCTAACTCCACACCTGTCAGGGCGCCGAGCAACGGCTGATCGTAGAGCGAGACCATCAGCAGCACCGGCAACGCACTGCCGGCGTAGGCGAAGGCGATCGTGTAGACGGTTGAGGCAATGTGATCGCGGCCAATGCGCATGGCGGAGGTGAACAAATCCCTGGTGCTGGTGTGCGGGGCCAGTTCATACATCTCCCAGACGGCCGAAGACTGCGTGATGGTCACGTCATTGAGCACTCCCAGACCCGAAATGACCAGCCCACACAAGATCATTCCCGACAGGGACATGCCTTCAGTCATATTCAACAACTGGTACGCATTGTGTCCGGAAGTTCCCGTCAAGGCGGCAGCGTCCACTGCCCAGGCTGCCAGCCCGGCAGTCACACCCAAACCAAACAGGGTGCCCAATAACGCGGTGGACGTCCGGGCGGAAAAACCATGAGCAAAATACAGGACACCAAACATGATGGCGGAGGATCCCACCAGGGCTACCCAAAGAGGCGACTGTCCCTGGGCTAAAGCTGGCAAAACAAACCACGCCAGCACACCAAACGCGCCAACAAGCCCCACCATGGCCCGCAACCCGCGCCACCTGGCCACCGCAACAACCACAACCGCGTACAGCAGCGCCAACAGTCCCATGGGCACTGTGCGCACAAAGTCCATAAACACATAGGTTGGCCCCACATGATCGGCTCCGGTAATAGCTGCCAACCCGGAGAGGTTCAAATAGCTGATGGTGTCCCCAGCATCGACCCCACCTGCTTGGACAATGTCGGGGCCGACCAACACGGGAACCTCGCCAAGACCCTTCACAACGGTGTAGGCAATGAAGCAGCTACTGCCCGGATTCCCGCTTGAGCTCACCGCACAGTCTTCAGTCGCCGTGCGCTGCACCGTCCCGGAGTCAATACTGGCCCCCGGCGCGGCAGAATAAGGGCTGTTCACCGAAGGCGGCGCAGTGTCAGCGCCAGGGAACATCAGGACCATGGCAACGGCAGTCAAAAGCGCAAGGGGGCCTAAAATCCAGCTCAGTAACACCACGGCCCGGCGCCGCGCCGCCTTGCGGCGGCGCAGCTCCGGACGTGTCAGTCCCGTTTCATCAACTGGCCCGTGTGAATGGCCCATGGGCGCTCAGCAATCCTTCAATAGGTGCGGTGGAGGTGTCATTATCTCCAATGTCAACGGAGGTTGGGTGGCTGCTACTCCCCCAGGACCAGCGTTTCGCTTCCGCGCACCTTGGCAGCATTCACAGCAATCATCGGGTTGATCACGGCCGAGAGTGCCTCCATGGAATCGTCAAGCTCCACCAGTACGGGGTATTGGTGGGTGATCAAGGCCAGCAGGTCATAGACGGCCTGGACAGCCTCCTCGTGTTCCAGCGTTGGCTCAACACCAAGAAAAACCTCGGAGGCAGCAGCAGCCACCTCTTCAGAAGTAGCGATGCTGCCTTGCGAGTAGCTAAGCGCAAATGCCTGGATCTTACCCTTCTTGCTGGGCGCCACGTCGGTGCCAAAGGCGCTGGCCGGCTCCGCCCGCAGCACCAGAGCGCCATGGGCACCTGTGAGGTCATCCAAGAACATCCGCTGCACAACACCTGGACTAAGCGGTCCGGTGGGATCCCAACGGTTCACGGACTCGTAGTAACGGCCCACAATGTCAGTTAGTTCCACCGAACCCGTCGCCAGATCCTGCACGCGAGCAGTGGCTTCTTCCTCGGTACCCTCACCAAACATAGGCAGCTTCAATGCCCCTGGGCCAACCTCCACCACACGGTTTCGCTGCAGAACAGCGAACCCCATCGCCTCGGCAAACCCCGCGCCGGTTGTGCCGGGTGCAACTTTGGTGCGCAACGCCGCTGTACCGACCAATCCACCAGCACGCGCGCCGTCAACTTCACGGCGCAACATGGTTAGCAAAGTTCCACCCACGCCAGCACGGCGGTGGTCCTTGGCAACTTCCACGAACGCCCACAAGCGGGCCGGGTGAAGCTTGGTTGAATAAACAACGCCCGCCGCAACAGGGATACCCTGATCCTCGGCAACTATGGTGCGTCGCCACGGGTTTTTATCCTGCTCCGGTGCCAGCGCGGCACGGAACGCCCCGGCTGGGGCGGATTCGGCGTCACCCCACAGCTGCCGAAGCGTTAGATCGTCGCCATCCTGCCAGGTCCGGTATGTCAGTTCAGCCACGCCTAGGCACCCAAAAGTCGTGTTGCCAGGTACGCCTGCACCTGATCCAGGGGTACGCGCTCCTGGCTCATGGTGTCGCGTTCGCGGATGGTTACGGCGTTGTCCTCAAGAGTTTCAAAATCCACTGTGATGCAGAACGGCGTTCCAATTTCATCCTGACGGCGATAGCGGCGGCCAATTGCCCCGGCATCATCGAACTCGATGTTCCAATGCTTGCGCAAAGTATTGGCGAGTTCCTTGGCCTTCGGGGACAAGTCCTCGTTGCGGCTCAACGGCAGGACCGCAGCCTTGACGGGAGCCAGTCGCGGATCCAGCTTCAGGACCGTGCGCTTGTCCACGCCACCCTTGGCGTTGGGTGCCTCATCTTCGGTAAAAGCATCCATCAAAAAAGCCATCATGGAACGGGTCAGACCGAAAGAGGGCTCAATGACGTACGGTGTGAAGCGCTCACCGGTGGCCTGGTTGAAGTAACTCAAATCAGTTCCGGAACCCTTGGTATGTGAATTCAGATCGTAGTCTGTTCGGTTGGCAACACCCATGAGCTCGCCCCACTCCGAGCCCTTGAAGCCAAACTTGTATTCAAAGTCGATCGTTGCTGCGGAGTAGTGGGCGCGTTCACCGTCGGGGACGTCAAAGCGGCGCATATTATCCGGATCAATACCCAGGTCAACGAACCAGCTCCAGCACAGTTCAACCCACTCGTTGAACCACTGCTCAGCGTCCTCGCCGGGCACAAAGAATTCAATTTCCATCTGCTCAAACTCACGTGTGCGGAAAATGAAGTTTCCCGGCGTGATCTCATTGCGGAAAGCCTTCCCGATCTGGCCAATACCAAACGGGGGCTTCTTGCGAGAGGTGGTCAGGACGTTGTTGAAGTTCACAAAGATGCCCTGAGCAGTTTCGGGGCGCATGTATGTCATGCCGGCGGCGTTGTCGACCGGGCCCAAGAAGGTCTTCATGAGCCCTGAGAATAGTTGCGGTTCGGTCCACTGTCCCTTGGTGCCACAATCGGGGCACACGATGTCATCCATGCCGTTTTCCGGTTCGCGGTTCTTCTTCGCCGTGAACGCCTCAATGAGGTGGTCTTGGCGGTGGCGTTTGTGGCACTGGGTACACTCAACCAGCGGGTCGGTGAACGTGGCAACGTGGCCCGAGGCTTCCCAAACAGCCTTGGGCAAGATGATGGAAGAATCCAAACCCACCATGTCCTCGCGACCGCGGACAAATGCCTGCCACCATTCGCGCTTGATGTTTTCTTTCAGCTCAACACCCAGGGGGCCATAATCCCAGGCGGAGCGTGAGCCGCCGTAAATCTCACCGGCTTGAAAAACAAAGCCGCGACGTTTCGCGAGGGAAATGACCTGATCTAGCTTGGATTGGGGCGCCACTATCTACTCCTAAAAATTACGAGGCCGCTGGGTGCGGTCCGTCCGGGAACAACCCTACAGTCGGGTGCTTGCTTGGGCAGAATTCGTGCTGTTCGGCAGTGGCTGATCTGCCCCACAAAAAACTCTCTCTAGGCGATCAAAATACAGCTCGGGCTGCCAAAATCCAGTGTCTGTACAGGCTCTGTGCCAGGTAGTCCGTTCTT
>NZ_JASISQ010000005.1 GCF_030063205.1 Arthrobacter antibioticus
GATAAAGCCACCCGGCGCCGGGTGGCTTTATCCGCAAACGGCGGCTTTTTACGGACCATCGTTACGTCTCAGGAAGCGTAGCTACCCACGAGGCGAACAGCGCCGCCATTGACACCCTTGGCGCCCTGAGTGTAATCAGAGCCAGTTTTATCTGAATTGGAAGACTCCGTGGTGACGGTTCCCATGACCCATGACGGCAAGCCACGAGAATTCAACCGCTCAACTGCTGAGTCTGCGGCGTCGGCTGACACCACTGCCACCATGCCAACACCCAAATTCAGTGTCCGTTCGAGATCGGCCAACGGGACATTGCCCAGCTGTGAAACCAAGTTGAAAATGGCCGGTAGGCTCCACGTGGAACGGTCAACCGTGCCAATCAGGCCCTGCGGAAGGACGCGTGCCAAGTTGGCAGCCAGACCGCCACCGGTGATGTGACTGAAACCGTGCACAGCTTTTTCCTGCGTAACAGGAAGGTACCGGGTCAGATCCAAGCAGTCGGCTGCATACACGCGGGTTGGTTCAAGGAGCTCTTCGCCCAGGGTGCGTCCGAGTTCAGACACCTGACGCTCAAGAGCCCAACCCGCGTGGTTGATAACGCGACGAACAAGCGAGTAGCCGTTGGAATGCAGGCCGGAAGACGCCATACCGATGATGACATCACCCTCGCGTACTCGTTCCGGACCCAGCAGCAAGTCAGCCTCGACGACTCCGGTACAAGCACCCGCGACGTCGTACTCATCCGGGGCAAGCAGGCCTGGGTGTTCAGCAGTCTCGCCACCCACCAGGGCGGTCCCGGCAACCTTGCAGGCAGCAGCAATGCCACGGACAATATCTGCCACGCGCTGGGGAACAACCTTACCGGTGGCAATGTAGTCCGTCATGAACAGCGGCTCGGCACCCACCACAACAATGTCATCGACAACCATACCCACCAGGTCAAAACCAATGGTGTCGTGGATATCCATGGCCTGGGCGATTGCCACCTTGGTACCCACACCGTCAGTGGATGTTGCCAAATACGGCTTCTTGTAGCTGAGCAGTTTGGAAGCATCAAACAAACCGGCAAAGCCGCCGAAGCCGCCAACAACGTTTGGGCCGTGGGTAGCCTTAACGGCCTCCTTCATCAGCTCAACTGCGAGGTCACCGGCTTCGGTGTCAACGCCGGCACTGGCATAAGTGATTGCCGCAGCGGAATCGTGGGAGGCGTTGGTCATGGCGTCTCTTTTCGTGGAATTTCTTAGGAACCGTTGGATACGGCGCGGTCTTGCTCGGACAGGATGGATTCCATTTCCGAATCGGGGCCGGGGTCGCATCCGGTGGAGGGGGTGGAATTGCCGGCTGCTGTACGTTCAAGCAAATTTTTGCCTAGGCTGTCGCTGCTGGGAAGTTCAATGGGGTACGTGCCGGTGAAGCAGGCCGTGCATAAGCGTTCGCGCGGCTGCTGCGTGGCGTTGATCATGCCGTCCTCGGAGATGTACTCCAGGGAATTGGCGCCAATTGATTTGGCGATCTCATCTATTGCGGCGCCGTTGGCGATCAGCTCAGCGCGTGAAGCAAAGTCAATCCCGTAGAAGCATGGCCAGCGTACTGGGGGGGAAGAAATCTTGACATGGATTTCTGCTGCGCCGGCTTCCTTAAGCATGCGGACAACGGCTCGCTGAGTGTTGCCACGGACAATGGAATCATCCACAACAATGATGCGTTTGCCGCGGATTACCGATTCAAGGGCGCTGAGTTTGAGCCTAATCCCGAGTTTGCGCAAGGTTTCGCTGGGCTGGATGAAAGTACGGCCAACATAGGCATTTTTGACGAATCCGTGAGCGAAAGGGATGCCCGATTCCTCGGCATAGCCAATTGCCGCTGGGGTGCCTGACTCCGGTACGGGAATGACAAGATCGGCCTCTGCGTGGTTTTCACGTGCAAGTTGACGTCCCATTTCAACGCGGGATTCGTAGACTGAGCGGCCAGCAATGGTGGCGTCCGGGCGGGCCAGGTAAACGTATTCAAAGACGCAACCGGCCGGTGTTGCCGGGGCAAACCGCTGTGCGCGGACACCGTCTTCATCGATAGCAATGAATTCGCCGGGTTCAATTTCACGGATGAAAGTAGCGCCGATGGTGCTTAGCGCTGCGCCTTCAGAGGCAACAACCCAGCCACTGTCCAGGCGGCCAAGTACCAGCGGGCGCACACCATGGGGGTCGCGTGCTGCGTATAGCGTATGTTCGTCCATGAAGACGAAACTAAAGGCACCATGGATTTTGGGTAGCAACTCCATGGCTGTGTCTTCCAGGGAGCGGCCCTCATCGCCTTGCAGCAAGGTGGTAACAAGAGCAGTGTCTGTGGTGTTGCCTTGGGCCATTTCCCCAGAGGTTGGGACACCGTACTTGGCAATGACCATCTCATGCAGTTCCGCTGAGTTGGTGAGATTGCCGTTGTGCGCCAGCGCGACTGTGCCGCTGCCTGTTGCGCCCAGAGTGGGTTGGGCATTGGCCCAGTTGGCGGCTCCCGTTGTGGAATACCGACAGTGGCCCACGGCCATGTGCCCGGTCAGGGTATTCAGCGTGGATTCATCAAAGACTTGGGATACCAGACCCATGTCCTTGTACACACTGATCCGCTTGCCATCGCTTGTAGCGATACCAGCAGATTCCTGACCGCGGTGCTGTAGTGAATACAGTCCGTAATAGGTTAGTTTTGCAACCTCTTCACCGGGTGCCCAGATGCCCAGAACGCCGCAAGCGTCCTGAGGTCCCTTTTCGCCGGGTAAAAGATCATGGGATAATTTTCCGTCTCCGCGTGCCACCTGAGAATTATCTCATGTAAAGGCCCGGGCCGTAACCGGGGGGAGTGGACTGAGCGAAAATGATCCACAGCGAGGCTGTTGGGCCACCTTGGGTTCGAAGCTATTGTCCTAGCTGTGTGTGGCTTTCATGGCTGCCTCTACGCCCATGAAAAGCGGTGAGTGCTCGTGGCGATATTCCGGGGATACAAGGTGCGTTCTTCATATTTCCGAGTGGGATCCGTGGCCTGATTCTAGTTATGGATGGTGATGGCGGTCACTTTGTAAGGACTGCTAACATACAACCAGCGCGTTAATGATGACGACTCGAATGGAGGACTTGAACGGTGGCGGTTTTCCCTTTGGCCCATACAACGGTGGACACAGTCCCTGCATTGCTGGAGCTCCTTTCCCAGAAGGGGTTTACCTTGGCTCCCCATGTTGCATCGGCCTTGTTCACGGATTTGTCCTCCGACATTGACGCGGTGCTTGAAGTGGCAGGATTCCTCACCCCTTCCCAACTCTCGGGGCACTGCGCGCTCCCTGACCCTTTGCCTTTGCTGCCGGGTCTTCTGGCACGTGTAGGAGCCGTCGGTGGAGAACTCGACGCCGAAGAGCGAGCTGGTCTGCTGGCTGCAGCAATCTGCGTTGAGGATCGGACCGAAGTACTGCTGGAGCAACAGCAGGTCACCATGAACGAACTCATAGCCACCCGTTTGGGCACCCACCTGCTCTTCGTAGCAGGACACTTTTCCTTTGTTGATCCACGCATGCGCGTATGGGTCCACGGGTCAGCTACATTGGCTGAGCGGACAACGGAACATGTTCAAATGCAGCGCGCCTATACCGCCCTGGGTGACACGGATAAGGCCACTTGGCACGAGTCCTTGGCAACCCTTGAGGGTGATAACTTGCTTGTCCCGGCTCTGCTTAGGCTCTCACGCAAAGCGAATGCTGCCGACAACGCCGTCTGGGCACATGCCATTGCTCGCGAAGCTTCCAGCCATGCTCTTGGTGCAGAATTTTTTGAATCGCAGCTGTGTGCTGGCGTGGCCGCACTCAACCTTGGGTTAGTGGAAGATGCAGCCAATTGGCTTGGCGGGGCAATGTCTTCCCCGGATGTGTTGGTGGCTGCACGGGCGCTGCCGCCGTTTGTTCATGCCGAGTCACTCCTGGCAGGAGAGGTACCTATTGTGGCTCTGGCCCGCCATAGTGATTCCTTTCTCAAAAGAGCAGAGGCGCTGGAAGCCGCGGACTCCGCCACGGTTGCCCGCCAAGTTGCCAAGGCCACGGGTCTGGCAGCTGGCCTGTGTGCGGCACGGGGCACGCATGAAGAAGCCGCACGGCTACTCGATGAGGCAGAACGGCTTGCGGAAGAACATAACGTTGACGGGTTGCCGCTATGCGCAGCGCGACTCTGGTGTGCCACCTTCGGAGGTCCCGCCGTCGAGCCTGAATATGCCTGCCGGTGTCGCCAATGCCTGGATGGGTTGCCTGATTTTTCGGATGCACGCGTTGTTATGGACGCGTTAACGCTTGGACTTGATGATGATGCCTACGCCGGTCTGCGCTTACTACACGACGGTCCAGAATCCGGACGGTCTGTGAGCGGTGGCAACCGAGGCAGTGAGGTCCGGTGGGCGCCAACTCCATTGGGATTGGCATACGGGGCAGTAGTCGCAGCACTACTTCAGCTTTGGCTCGGCGATGTTTCCAGAGCGGCCGCCGAACTGGGACGAGCAGCAGTTTCGGTGCCCGTGGGTCTGCCTTTCTTTGGCCTGGGCGTCATTGTAGCCCGCCGCCTTGACGTGCTGACAACAGGCGAGGTGGGTACCTTGGCGCACGCCATGGAAGCAAGCTATCCAGCCGCCAGCTCAGCATTCATCCGCACCGGAGACCTCATGGACAGGACGTTGAGCGCTTACCTGGATGGCCGGGTCGAAGAAGCCTCCACGTTGGGCAGGCTGGCAGCGCAGCGGGCGTTGCGGGGCGCAGCGTCGCCACTGTATGTCCCCGGCTTTGATGAGATGGCACCGCGGGGAAGTGCCACCGCTGATGAGCAGGGGCAAACGCACAATGGTGGAGTTGCCCCCGGACCACGAATGCCGTCAGGGCACCGTCGAGCAAGCTCCGCCCGCGTGGCCCTTTGTTCCACCGATAACTCCCGGTTTGCCAAGGATTATGAGTATGCCGAGGGTGTTAGCGTGATGTTGCGCTCGCATTACGAACGAGCCCGCACCGAGTTCGTTATTGGTCGGGCATGCCTGTTGCACAGCACTGTTGCCATGGCCCGGGAACATCTTGTTGTGGCCGCTGACCTCTTCCGGGAAGTGGGTGCCATGGCGTGGCTGCGTTGCGTGGAAAATACGCTAAGCAGTCTGCCACCGCCTGATGGTCACCTCGCTGCCCGTGTAATGGGGCCGGGGGTAGCTACTGAAAAGGAAACCAGTGATGAGGACGCTGGGCCGCGGAAAGCGATGAGCTCCACGACGGCGCAGGATCAGCCCCGTGGGCGGCCGGGGAACGTTGCGGCACCCGCCAAAGCCTTGAAAGAGTACGACGACGGTCCTCTGCAACGCTGTCGGCAAGAGTGGGGCGAGGTGTTGACTGAGCGGGAGCTCGAGGTGGCCATGCTCGTTGTTGACGGTGCCCCAAACCGGCAGGTAGCGGCACAGCTACATGTTTCTGTGCGCACGGTAGAGGTCCACTTGGGCCATGTCTTCACCAAACTCGATGTGCGTTCGCGGGTGGAGTTAAGCGTGTTGGCGCACCGCATGGGTAGCGAATGGCACCAGGTCGATACGTAGTCGCACCTATGCGTGGTTGTGCTGATGTGCGGTGACCCTAGCCATGGATAACCTTGGGCCAGCAAGCGTAGGAGCTTACTTCCTGCGCTGCAGCGGTCTCATTCGCACAGCAGAACAGGAAATCCATGCAGACACCAACATTGCCGGGATGGCGGCATCGTAGTGCCGCCATCGTGACGGGGTTCGCCCTTGTTGCCTCGATCGGCATAACGACGCAGATGGCTCACGCCGCACCGTCTCAAACATCGACCACAAAGGCGTGCGCCCCCGCCTGGGCTCCGTCCAGCGTTTATACGGGGAGCACGGTTGTTTCCCATCAGAACGTGAACTACTCCGCCAAGTGGTGGACTCAAAACAACGTGCCGGGCGCTGATCCATGGGGGCCGTGGACCAGTCAAGGGGCATGCGGGGCGGGGACGGATCCGACGCCGACTCCCACTGCCACCTCAACCTCCACTCCCACTGCGGTTCCGACCGCAACGCCGACCGCAACACCAACGGCTACCCCAACGGCTACCCCAACCCCGACAACGCCGCCCACTGACGCTCCTGGAACTCCATGGACGTCTAACCCGGATGAGAAATGCCGGCCCGACGGCCTGTACCAGACCCCCGGTGTTGATGTTCCCTATTGCTCCGTATATGACGAAACGGGCAGGGAACTTCTTCCTAATGGTCTGGAACAGCGCGTGATCGGCTATTTCACCAGCTGGCGCACCGGTGAGAACGGCGCCCCGCGCTACCTCGCCAGTGATATCCCGTGGAAGAAACTCAGCCACATCAACTACGCTTTTGCCCACATTGACGGCAACAATAAAGTTTCCGTCGGTGCAGAGGCGCCCGGTAATGCGGCCACTGACCTGACCTGGCCCGGCGTTGCTGGGGCCGAGCTGGACCCGACGTTGCCCTACAAGGGGCACTTGAACCTGCTGAAGAAGTTCAAGAAGGAAAACCCTGGAGTGAAGACTCTTGTTTCGGTTGGTGGTTGGGCGGAGACCGGTGGTTACTTCGCTGCTGATGGCACTCGTGTGGGGGATGGCGGCTTCTATACGTTGACAGAATCCCAGGCCAAGATCGATACCTTCTCCGATTCAGCCGTGGAATTTATCCGTAAGTATGGCTTTAGCGGTGTTGATATCGATTACGAATACGCCACCAGCAACTCTAAGGCGGGTAACCCGGATGACTTCGCCATCTCTGAGCCTCGCCGTGCCGTGCTCTTTGAGAACTACATGAAACTGATGAAGACCCTGCGCGAAAAACTGGACAAAGCCAGTGTTGCTGATGGCACGTACTACCAGCTCACAGTTGCCGCTCCAGCATCGGGCTGGCTACTGCGTGGCATGGAAGCGCATCAGGTGGTCAAATACCTGGACTTCGTTAACATGATGAGTTATGACTTGCACGGTGCATGGAATAACTACGTAGGCGGCAACGCAGCGCTCTTCGACGATGGAAAGGACCCGGAACTCGCAGCTGGAGGCGTGTACAACGCCTACAAGGGGGTTGGCTACTTGAACTCTGACTGGGCGTACCACTACTTCCGTGGCGCAATGCCGGCCGGTCGCATCAACCTGGGCGTACCGTTCTACACTCGCGGCTGGACAAACGTAAAGGGCGGAACCAATGGCCTTTACGGTAGCTCCGTGCTGGCCGACCAGAACAAGTGTGCTCCCGGAACCGGCCCTAAAGCCGGTGGAAACTCCAAATGTGGTGACGGTGCCGGCGGCATCGACAACCTGTGGCATGACAGCGACCCAATGGGCGGCGAATTGGCCGCAGGGGCTAACCCAATATGGCATGTGCTGAACCTGCAAAAGGGTGTTGTAGGCGACTACGCTGCTTCATATGGTTCACCAACGGGTGCGCTTAAGGGCACCTATACACGCCATTTTGATAACGTCACCAAAAACGAGTGGTGGTGGAATGACACCACCAAGACGTTCCTTACCGGAGACGCCGACCAAGCCATCCAAGCCAAGGCCGACTATGTGGCAGACAAAGGTCTTGGCGGGGTCATGATTTGGGAGCTTGCAGGCGACTACGAGTACAACGCCAGCAAAGGCCAGTATGAGATGGGGTCCACGCTCGTGAACAAGATCCACTCCACCTTGTCAAATTCCAAGCCCTACGGCGCAACCAAGGCAAACGTGAAAATGCCCACCAAGGCCATTGATCTTGGTGTTGAACTGAAGAACTTCGCCTTGGGTGACAATAACTACCCCATCAACCCGGAAGTGCACTTCACAAACAACTCCAAAACCGCCATTCCGGCCGGAGCAACAATCACGTTCGACAGTGCAACAAGCGACACCGGTGAGATGAAAGAACAAAGTGGGTGGTCCATCACCAAGGTATTCAGCGACCACTCCGGCAACAATGTTGGAGGGCTTAAAGGCGATTTCCACACCTACACGATCAAGGTACCATCCGGAGGTATTGCGGCTGGCGCAACTGTCAGCACCAAGCTGGCATGGACGCTTCCCACTGCCATGATCTCCAACTTCCGGGTCAGCATTGGTTCGGAAACGTACGCCATCTTGGCTGACTACCCTCGTGGCGTCAGTGTTGTGGAGCCTTCTGCAGGCACCGGCGGCGGTAACGGCGCGGGACCGGTTGAAAGCTGCAACGGAGCCGGTGCCTGGTCCGCTGCTGCCGTTTACACCGGCGGGGACGTTGTTAGCCACGGCGGTTCCAGTTACAAGGCCAAGTGGTGGAACCAGGGCGAAGTCCCGGGTTCCGGCGCGGCCAACGCCTGGGGTTCTCCTATCCTGTGCGGTAAGTGAGCCGAGCTCCGCGGGCTGGAGCGTAAGTAGCAACGTAATTAAGGCGATACAAGCAACATGAAGTGGCGGGGTTCTTTGGAATCCCGCCACTTTTGCGTTTATTACGTGATGGTGCAGGCAAACACGGACCCGAGCTGAAACGGATATGAGGGTTCCAGAAACCAACACTCACAAGAACCTAGGTATCAATACCTAGGTGACTATCAGCTGGGGAAAGTATGTGGAAGATGCTGATGTGACTTGGGCCACGGAAGAATAGCGTTGTTCCCGGACGACGGTGCGATCAGCGCACCTCACTGTTCAAGGGATTACGAATGTCAGAAAAAATCAATCGGCGCAAGCGCCTCACGAAGGTGTGGGCTGCTGTGGCTGCGGGCACCATGGTTGCTGGATTGGCAGGTGGTGTGGGTGCCCTCGGGGCAAATGCCGCACCTGTCGACACAGGTGCAGATGCTCCGCTCACCTCAACTGTCAACGGTTACCGCAATGTTGGATATTTTGCGCAGTGGGGAGTGTACGGGCGTGCGTTCCAAGCAAAGCAGCTCGACGTTTCCGGAACTGCGAAAGATCTCACCCACATCAACTACTCCTTCGGTAACATCAACAACCAGTCATTGACCTGTTTCATGGCAAATAAGGCGCAGGGGACTGGTCCCAACGGTTCCGACGGTGCAGGCGATGCTTGGGCCGACTTTGGTATGGGCTACGCGGCAGATAAGTCTGTCTCTGGCAAGGCCGATACCTGGGACCAGCCGTTGGCAGGTTCTTTCAATCAGCTCAAACAGCTCAAAGCCAAGAACCCGAAGCTGAAGGTCATGATCTCCCTGGGTGGCTGGACCTGGTCCAAGAACTTCTCGAAGGCAGCAGCCACCGAGCAGTCCCGCCAGAAACTGGTCTCTAGCTGTATTGATCTGTACATCAAGGGCAACCTGCCAAACTTCGAAGGACGTGGCGGCCCTGGTGCGGCTGCGGGGATCTTTGATGGCATTGATATTGACTGGGAATGGCCGGGTACCAACTCCGGTCTAGAAGGCAACGGTGTAGACACAGTCAATGACCGTGCAAACTTCAAGGCCCTGCTGGCCGAGTTCCGTAAGCAACTCGACGCGTACGGCACCACAAATGGCAAGAAGTATGTCCTGAGTGCCTTCCTGCCGGCCAACCCCGAGGATATTGATGCAGGCGGCTGGAATGATCCGGCCAACTTCAAGTCCTTGGACTTTGGCAATATCCAGGGCTATGACCTGCATGGTGCGTGGAACCCCACGCTCACCGGTCACCAGGCCAACCTCTACGACGACCCCGCGGATCCTCGTGAGCCGAACAAAAAATTCAGTGCCGACAAGGCAGTGAAGAAGTACCTTGAAGCTGGCATTGATCCCAAGCAGCTGGGCCTGGGCTTGGCAGCGTACGGCCGCGGCTGGACCGGGGCCACGAGTGTTGCCCCATGGGGTCCGGCCACCGATGGCGCTCCGGGCACGTACGAAAAGGCAAATGAGGATTACGACAAGCTAAAGACACTTGGTACGGATCACTACGACGCCGCAACCGGCTCTGCGTGGCGCTATGACGGCACACAGTGGTGGAGCTATGACAACATTGCCACCACTAAACAAAAAACTGACTACATTGTCAGTAAGGGTCTTGGTGGCGGAATGTGGTGGGAGCTCTCAGGTGACCGCAATGGTGAACTGATTGGCGCCATGTCTGATAAGTTCCGGGCAGCAGCACCGGGGCCGGTCACCGAGACAGCCCCTCCAGGCACCACCGGTCCCACGCCCACTCCGAGCGCAACGCCTACTCCGAGTCCCACTGATCCTCCCGTTCCGGGGGAATGTACAGCAACGCCTTGGTCCGCATCCGCTGTGTATAACGGTGGTGAGAAGGTCAGCCATAAGGGAGTTGAGTACAAAGCCAAGTGGTGGACACAAGGTGGTGTACCGGGTGCCGACGGTGCGTGGCAGAAGGTAGCCAATTGCGCAGGAGTCCCCACAGACCCGACGCCCACGCCGACACCCACCCCGACCACCGCTCCGACGGTTGCCCCCACAACACCGCCAGCAAATTCGAACTGTGGCCAGGTGTGGAACGCAACTGCGACCTATGTTGGCGGTACCAAGGTTTCCCTTGACGGCTCCAGCTACAAGGCAAAGTGGTGGACGGTTGGTGAGAAGCCCGGTACTTCACAGTGGGGTGCCTGGGAAAATGTAGGGGCCTGTAAATAAGGGCAAGTTCCCTTCACGTATAAAAGCTCGGGTTCTCAAAATCCTGAGTTCACACAGGAAAGTCCCGTCCAGCCGATCTCCACGGCTTGGCGGGACTTTCCTGCATTGCAGCAGGACTACGCGATCTCGGCCTCGGCGTTACTGTCATCATCGGGCAACGATTCCACGACCAAGGTGCTTGCCCGGCGCCTGCCTTGACGGTCAAGGACAAGAGCCACGATGGCCCCCAATCCGGCACCCGGCAGCACCATGAGCACGGCAAACAGACCAAAGACGCTGGAAGCTGCGAACTCTCCATCTGCTGGCAGTGAGAACGTGAAAATTGCGGCAGTTACAACACCGGCCAAGGCTCCTGCTATCAGGAACGGGACATACTTGGGGGCCCGGCGCACAGTGAGCTTGCGCGGCTCCCCTGCGGTGGTTTCAGGGTGAGAGGTCATGAATCAAGGGTACCGCCCCAACATGAGAGCAGTTTAAGCGTGTGGGAAGGGTTCGCTAAAAGGGTAGTTCTGCAGATAAGTCCGCACGCAAGCCTGAGGCTGCCACCAGTCCGCGGCCGACGGCGTCAGCCCAGCTGGTTCCGCCGCTCACCAGCGCCAGCCAGGTTCCGGCGTCGCACTCCACCACATTTGGCGGGGTGCCACGGGTGTGCCTGGGCCCGGCGATGCATTGGGTGACGCCAAAGGGAGGTACCCGCACCTCGACCGAGTTGCCCGGCGCGCGAGCGGCCAATTCCTCTAAGGTGTAGCGCACTGCCATGGCCGTGACGGGGCGCGAACTCTCCCCGTGGAGCCAGGCTGACAGTGCCGCCTGGCCCTCGAGAATGACTATGCGACGCCGTGCACTCATGTGTGATTCTCCCTGAGTTAATTTTTTTTTGATGCTCGACGGCGGTGGCCCAGGCTGGTCCATCTGACCCGGTATGCGAGCGGGGTAGTTAATCCTGAAGGGTTAATCCAGAAGGGCCAAGACTGCTTGACCCAAGCGCAGGCTCCCGGCCGGGCCGTCTCCACCCATGACGGGAGGGACAACTTTTGCCAGGACGGTAGCCGCAGCAGGGATGTCGATGGCACCTGTTGCCGCCAGCAATGTCAGCCCTACAAGAGTTGCGGCCCGGCCATTGCCGTCAAGAATTTTTACTGCCACGCTGGCACCTGTGGGTGTGGCCATGGCCAGAACGCCCTCGGCACCCAGTTTGGCCAGAATACCCAGATCTTCCATAACCACGGTATTGGGCTTGCCATGACCTTGCACTGCCCATGGATAATCAAGCATTGAGGTGGCGATCGTGGCGGCGCGAGCATTGGCATTTTTATCCGATGGCGCCTTCGCAAGTGTGCTGAAGGCGCGGGCCAAACCTGTGAGCGTCACCGCCATGACGGGTGCCCCGCAACCGTCAACGCCTGTGTGGAGCACTGGTTCTTGGGTATATTCCTCCAGAACTGTTCGCACGGCCCTCTGCATTGGGTGGTTGGGTTCCAAGTATCCGGAAAGGTCCCACCCGTTTTCAACACAGGCCCAAAGAAAAGCTGCGTGTTTACCTGAGCAGTTCATGGCCAGCTTGGACTTGGCCCGATCCGTACGCACCATCCAGGCTCGGGCGGCTCCGTCAGAGGGCCAGTCTGAGGGGCAGCGCAAATGGTTTTCGCTGAGTCCGGCGTTCTTGAGCATCCCGGACACCACATCCATGTGATCAAGGGAGCCGGTGTGACTGCCGGCTGCGATAGCTACCTGGACACCTCGCAGCGGCACTCCTGCCTGCATCGCGGCAAGAGCTTGAAATGGTTTGGTGGCCGAGCGCGGATAGATGGGAGCTGCAATATTGCCTAGCGCCGTTACAACCGAACCGTCTGCTGCTACAACAACGGCGGAGCCAACGTGAGCAGATTCAACAAAACCACTGCGTTCCAGGACGGCGAGTTCAACGGCGTCGTGCGCCCTGAAGGTATGGATCATGGTGTCATCTTAGCGAGTGTTGGAAGCTAATACTTGTTAGTAAGGGGTGGCAAGTCCGGCAGATTCTTTAATTACCAGGGGTACCTCACCGGCAGGTTTATCGGCGCTCGCGGCTATGGATACGGCGTCGAGTTTCTCGGCAGCAACGAAGATGGTCAGGGTTCCAGTGCGGCCATCGGGGACGATCTTGTGAATGGCTGCGCCCTGACCCTCAGGGAGTTTTGCTTGCCAGGCCGAGACTGCCTGCAGGGCAGCCTCAAGTTGGGCGGCGTCAATGCTGACGATTTTTGGAACTGCACCGGCTTCTTTCACAATTTCTGCTGCAGACTCTGTGGTGACGGCAATATGAAGTTTGTTCTCCTCGATCCAGGAATCCGAGTAAGCAGCACCCAGTTTGGTGCGCAAGGTGTCGTTGAGTAGCAGCAAGGCGCTGGAATTGGTGCTGGCGGTTGATTCTGCGGACGGTGCTTTTTCAGGGCCATCTACTGGTCCACATGCGCTCATAACGAGACCTCCTGTCAAGGTGGCAACCAAGACCACTGCTGCCATTTTTCTGTTAGTCATTGGTGCCTCCTGGGCTTCTTGAAATTGTGCCGCTGGTGGGGGCCCGCTGTTTGAGCAGCGGGGATAAAACGGTGGGTATAAAGCAGTGGGTCCCATTCATTGTTGAATGGGACCCACTGCTTATGGTGTTGCAGCAAACTTTTTACAGTTTAGCGCTTTTCGCTGCTAGTTCATTGAGTTGCGGCGGCGGAAGAGCAAGAACGCAATTCCACCGATCATGAGTACTCCACCGGCTGCCCCGAGGAGCATGACCGGGTTGGATACACCTGTGTTGGCCAGATCGTTCTCGTTAGGTGCGGGTGCAGGTGTTGCTGACGGTGCCGGGTCTGTGGTGGGTGCCGGTACAACCGGTGCAGGCTCCGTGGTGGGGGCCGGTGCCGGAGCTTCGGAAACACTGAATGCGGAAGTCCCTGGCAATGAGTCGATGCCATCAACGCTCTGCACTACAGAGACGCTGTATTGGCCGGTTCTGAGCTTCTCACCCAGCGATACGCTCCAAGTGGTGCCGGATACGGTGGCCTTCAGCTGCACGCCGTTGATATCCACAGAAACCGTTGCACCTGCAATGTTGGTGCCGGAGAGAACCGACGGACCTTGATCGTAGGCGAACTTCTGGCCGTCAGTAGGCGAGGTTACTGCTGGGGCCGCCGGGAGTACGTTGAACTTGTTTGTGACAGTCTTGGAATCGTTCCAGTTGTCCAGAGTTTGCTTGGCGGTGACCGCGTAGTTGCCAACTTTCAGGGCAGGGGAAACGGTGAAGGACCAAGTGCCGTCTGTACCAACTTCAGCGTTGCCGCTAACGTCGCCGGTCAGCTCGATGGTTGCTCCAGCCTTACCCGTGCCTGTGATGGTAGTAACCGGAGCAGCGACTTTACTGTCCTGTGCAGGTGCCGTGATTGCCGGAACGGCAAGGGTCTCCTTGATGACCTCAATGGAAGCCTCGGTGGTCTCTGACGTGCTGTAACCATTCTTGGTTGCGGCAGTCACCGTGAAGGTGCCGAACTTGTTGGGAGCTGCTGCAGTCCACTTACCTTCGCTGTCAACGGCAACTTCGGTAGTTGTACCGTCAATTTTGACAGCAACTTTGGTACCAGCAGGGGCGCCAGCAACGGAGCCGGTGATGGCACCCTTGCGGTAAACGGGCGCCGTGGTGGTGACCTTGGGTGCGTTCAGGAAGATCTTCACTGTGTAGCCGTCAGTTGCGGCCAGGGCGTCCTTGATGCTGACGCCGTAAACGACCTTACCGTCTTTGCTACCGGCGCTGATCATGCCCACTGCCGTCGTATCGGAAATGATGGCTCCACCGGAGTCGCCCGGTGCGGACTCGAGGTCTGCTGAGGAGAAACCGCGGACGGCGCGGACGTCGTCCGCTTCACCGCTGCCGCCGCCAACGAGGAAGATTGCCTTTGCCTCGACGGTTCCGCAGCTCCAGCCTGTGGTGCGGCCCGATTTGCAAATTTTGGTACCGGGGATGGCCTCGGAAACGCCTGTTACCTTCGGGCCGGAGGCCTTGGGGTCAGCGGGAGTTGTCCAGTCGGTGACCTTGGCCAGCTGGTTCAGGTCGGTGTCGATGCCGTCGATGACCGCAATATCCGTGCCGATGTTCCCCGGATTGGGAGTGTCAACGTTTGTTGCGCGCGAGTTGCCAGGTCCGCCGAACTGTGAAAAGCCAAAAGTTCCCAGAGGACCGGTGGTTATAAATCCGGGACCGCCCGCCGTTACTTCCTCTTCCGAGTCGGTAAGCTCCGTCTTGGTGGCGGCACCATCGTTCGCGCAGTGGCCGGCCGTGATGACAGCAGGCTTGCCTGCCGCATTAAAACCGTTCCAGCCAATCGAGCAGGTGTAGTTGTTGTTGTCAAGGGTATAGCCCTGGCCGTTTGTGACGTCCGTAGCGAAGGCGGCTGCCGGGCCAGCAACGTTTTCACGGTCAATCGTGACATTCCCGCCGACAGTGGCCTTGAACTCCTCGTCCGTCTGCTTGGTCTCGGGGGCGGCGGAGCGGCTTTGGGCGCTGGAAGTTGCTGGGGCGGCCGCAGCTGGCTCACCGGTGCGGATGGTGAAGTTGCCCGCGGCGTCAACCGTGACCGCCTCAAGTTTCTGGACGCCATACTCGGCCACATATGCGGCGAATAGCGATTCAACGTCGGTTGCAGCCGAGGACTGGACCTCTGCCGTGATCGGGGCCGGTGCCAGCGCGGTTGAGGGTGCTGCATAGGCGGCGCTCGCCGTCAGTGAGCTGCCAATCAAAATCGCGGCTGCGGCGCAGGCCGCACCGCCGCGGCTGAAAAAGGCGCGTTTGGATGCTTGCATGTAGAGGTTCCCCCTGAAGGAATTAAAAGGTGTTCGGTGATGATGCCAAAGTCACCGGGCCTGATGTGGGCGAGAAAGCGCCCGTGCCTGGTGCGTGTAAAAAAGTAGGCAGTCCAAAAATAAAGCTATCAAGTGGAATAAGGCGATGCAACACGTGAGTGATAGTTTCGACACATTTTGACTCGCATCCCAGCTTTGGCGCGGATGGCAGAACTCTCCATTGACGCTCTCGCGTAAGTGTGCATAGACCTCGTGATGCCACATAACGCTGCTGCGAGCAACTCGGAGACGACCCGGTAGATAAGCCCGTTGGTAACTGTGCCCCGCTGGACCAGCGTCATTTTGCGGCCTCAACGCTGAAGCCAAGTACCCTAGGATCGTGAAGGTTTTAGTCATTGGCCCCGGAGGCCGCGAACACGCCATTGTCCGCTCGTTGCTCAGCGACCCCAACGTCAGCGAGGTCCATGCTGCACCAGGCAACGCCGGGATTGCTGCAATAGTTCCTACCCATCAGCTCGACACCTGCGATCCCGTCGCGGTTGCCGCTCTTGCTGTCAGGCTTGGAAGTGATTTGGTTGTTGTGGGGCCCGAGGCTCCGCTGGCTGCCGGAGTGGCCGATGCGGTGCGGGAAGCCGGAATTCCCGTATTTGGTCCCAGCAAGGAAGCGGCGCAGCTAGAAGCGTCCAAGGCTTTTGCAAAAAAGGTGATGGCAGAAGCTCAGGTGCCTACGGCAATGGCAATGGTTGCCGTCAACGCGGCGGAGGCAGCTGATGCCCTCGATACCTTTGGCGCCCCGTATGTGGTCAAAGATGATGGATTGGCCGCAGGTAAGGGCGTTGTTGTCACCAATGATCGCGCCGAGGCCCTGGCTCATGCGAAGTCCTGCTTCACCGTGGGTGGAACGGTTGTCATTGAGGAATTTCTTGATGGTCCGGAGGTTTCCCTCTTTGTTCTTGCCGACGGACGCAGCGTAGTCCCGCTGGCTCCGGCCCAGGACTTCAAACGTATTTTTGACGGTGATGAGGGCCCGAACACCGGAGGTATGGGTGCTTACTCTCCGCTTGAGTGGGCGCCGGCAGGTCTTGTGCAGGAAGTTATTGACCGCGTGGCCCAGCCAACTATCGACGCCATGGCCCACCGAGGGACACCTTTCACGGGTGTTTTGTACTGCGGCTTGGCGCTGACCAGTCGGGGAACCCGCGTTATCGAATTTAACGCCCGCTTTGGCGACCCTGAGACGCAGGCAGTGTTAGCCCGTTTAAAAACACCGCTCGGCGGGGTGCTGATGGCTGCTGCTAGGGGTCAGTTAGATGAGATCGAAGAACTGCGCTGGGCACCAGAGACCGCCGTCGCCGTGGTACTTGCCAGCGAAAACTATCCAGAGAACCCCCGCACAGGTGAGAAGATCCGCGGCTTGAAGAAGGCAAACAGGCTCGACGGCGTCCATGTTCTGCATGCGGGTACCGGTACTGACCAGGAGGAGAACACTGTCAGCACTGGCGGTCGCGTACTGGCAGTTGTTGGATTGGGCGTTGACCTGCAGGATGCTCGGGAGCGAGCGTATGCCGGCATAGAGCAGATATCCCTCGAAGGCGGACAGTATCGCACAGACATTGCGGCGAAGGCTGCCCGTGGCGAAATCACCGTGGCGGACCCCGCCACTCATGGATAAGGACCAAGGCGCACCATGAATTCAGCAATCCCGGCAGCACCACTTCTAGCTGGTTGGACACACGTATACTCGGGCAAAGTCCGTGAGCTGTATGTGCCAGCAGCGGGCCCCGAGCAGGACTCTGCTGGAGACTCTGTTAGCACTCCGTTCGCAGGTCGTGACGACGTTGTTCTAGTGGTCGCTAGCGATCGAATCAGCGCATTCGATCATATCTTAGCCACCGAAATCCCCGATAAGGGAAGAATTCTGACAGGGCTAAGCCTGTGGTGGTTTGAGCAGCTGAACGTGCCAAACCACCTGCTGGCAACCACTGTTGCCGATGGTGTGCCCGCCGAAGTGGCGGGCCGGGCAATGGTGTGCAAGAAACTTCAAATGTTCCCCATCGAGTGCATTTCCCGCGGCTATCTCACGGGTTCCGGGCTGCTTGAATACCGTGCCTCACAAACGGTCTGCAGCCTGCCACTGCCTGCTGGTCTGCTGGATGGTTCACGGTTGAAAGAAGCCATCTTCACCCCTTCAGCAAAGGCCCAAGTGGGTGAACACGATGAAAACATCACCTTTGAAACCATGGTGGGCACTGTTGGCGCTCCGGCTGCAGAAGCTTTGCGGAAGCTAACTTTGGAAATTTATTCACGTGCAGAGGAAGTGGCCCGGGAACGCGGCATCATCTTAGCTGACACGAAGGTTGAGTTTGGCACCGATCCTGCGACCGGAGTCATCACCTTAGGTGATGAAGTGCTAACACCTGATTCCTCACGTTTCTGGGATGCCGAGCTGTGGGCTCCCGGTCAGGCGCAACCAAGCTTTGACAAACAATACGTGCGTGACTGGCTGGCTAGCCCGGAGTCCGGTTGGGACCGATCCTCAGACACTGAGCCCCCAGCACTCCCGGCAGAGGTTGTGGAGCGTACCCGTGCACGGTACATTGAAGCCTTTGAGCGGTTGACGGGCCGCACTTTTATTTAGCCGCACGCGCGAAGTGGTTTAGGTACGGTCGGTAGCAATCTGGGCCGCATGGTCCCGAGCCACGGCTGCACGATCAAGTGCGCCAGCCCGGACATACCTATCCTGAGCGTCCCGATATGCACCAAGGGCATCTTGGAGACGGCCCGATGCCTGCAAAACATTGCCCAATACCAAAGCGCTGTCCCCGGCAATGTGAGGAGCAAGCTCGGTCTTCTGCGCTTCAATGAGCCCCAAAAGTTCTAAAGCCTGGGGAAAGTCCCCGTTGAGATAATTCCAGCGGGCACGCAAAAGCAAGATTTCTAAGTTTTCAGCCGTCGTGGCACCAACTATTGAGTGCGCCAGCTCGCTGCGTTCAATGGCTTGCAGCGTGGCTGGTTCCACGACTCCTGCTGTTAGCCGCACCCAGGCTGTTGCTTTGTTGAACTGGGCCCAACGAGAAAGATCCACAGAAGGGGAAAGAAGGTGGCTCGCCTTGGCATGATGTTTGAGTCCTGCGCGAGTGTCTTGACGAATGAACGCCACGTTGCCGATGACCCAATGAATTTCTCCCGCTATCTGCGCAGAGGTCTCCTCATTGACAGCTTCGGCAAGAGTTAGGGTATGTGTCCAGGCCTCGTCGAGGCGGCCGGACTCAGCAAGGGCGCCAACAAGTGTCTGTAGCGCCATAAGGTACGCGCTAAACTCTTCGGCACTATCGCCGGAGCCAATTTCAACAGCCTGGGTTGCGTGGATAATCGAGTCCTGCAAAGAACCTGCGTCAAGCATTGCCGCTGCCATGACTTGATGGGCGCGCAGCGAGAGAGCATCGTTTTCCCGGGTGAGGGAGTGGCCTAACAGTGATTGCAGGACTTCGCACGCGCCACTGTAGTCCCCATTTTGACGCAGCGAGTTAGCTGCCAAAAAGGTCATATCCCACCATGTGATTGGGTCTTTGCTGGCGCGTGCAAGGTTTGCGGCGTACTGGGCACTATTTGCCGCACCGACGTAGTCACGGGTGTCCCAACTTTGCCGGGCACTAAGGGAAAGTCTGAGGTATTCGCTTTCTTCCGGGGAGGCGGTTTCTGCCCACTCCGCAACTGTGCAAGGTGTGAGTTGGAGTTGGCGTGCGAGCTGCCGGATGATGTCCGTCGTAGGCTCGCGGCGGGCGCTTTCAAGGAGTGAAATATAGCTCGCTGAATAAAGTTCGCCGCCAAGTTCGCCTTGAGTCAGGCTCCGAGATAAGCGTTCTTGTTTCAGCCGGTCACCAAAACTGCTGCCCACTCTATTGCTCCTTGCTTGGGTTTCACCACACTGTTGGCTCAACCCTAAGGCCAGATGAACCATGTCTAGCCTAAAACCTAACAGAATCTGTCAAAGAGGGTTGGGGAAGCACCTAGGGCTTTTCGGAGATCGAGACGCCGCCACACTTGGTCAGCCTGTACAGCTTGGCATGGCCCTCACTGGCCACCAAGGAAAAGGCCGCCGAATCTGGTGCCAGAGTCACACCCGGGTAGAGGGATCGGGGGTTATTAAACGCTGGAATATAGTCCGTGCCAAAATCAAGGAGGTATGTCACACCCAGCCGTTTTGCAGCCGCACAAACCTCTTGATCAGTACCGATGCGGTTGAGCCAAAACCGCAGCATGTACAAGTCCGGACTTAGATCGCCTTGGGAACTATAAGGAAAGAGCATTGTCCGCTCTGCCAGCGCCATGGCAAGAGCTGAGCCGTTATAAGGATTATTGGCAATCACATCATCCTTGGTGGTGTAGTTCCCGAGCCGGTGGATCAACGCAAGCTCCTGGGCATCCACCTGCGCCAGCCCGTTAGGATTCGCAGGGACGTTATACATAATGCCCACCTGCTCTTTCATCTGCCACAGTCCCGGGTTAGCGAAAGTCAGTACGACGACGAGCGCTGCCACCGCCGCCGTCTTGCCTTTGCGCTGCCACAGGGCCGAACCGGAAAAGATCTTTGGGAAACGGTGGCTAAACCAGCCAGAAAGCGTGACCATGCCAAGGGCCGCCAGTGGCACCGCCAGCAGGGGCATCAGCGCAGCAATTCGTTCCGGATTGTCCCACCAGGGAGCCATCGCGATGTTCGCCAGCACAAAGTTTGTGCCGGCTGATAGTGGATAAGTGAGAATTAGCAGCACCAAAGAGGCCGGCAACCAGCGCAATCCAGTGAGATGAAAACCGGCGCGCACACCTATGAGAACCAATGCGCTCAAGGCCAACGCCGGAAACCAGATGGGCGCCGGAGCGTGGGTGAAATTGCGGATCAGCGCCAGCGGGAAGGACAAAAACGCTGGGCTTGTGTAATTGAACAGACTACGAATTTGGGGAAGCGTATACAACGCGGCTAAAACGGCAGCTGTCACCATCACAAAGAAACCCAACCGCTTCCAGCCATGGAAGGAGCTGCGGCCAAAAGCGGTGCGTATCCAGGAATACAGCAAATAGCCCAACAGGGGTGTTAGCACCAGCAGGACGCTGAACACGCCGTTGGGCTGGGCTGTGATTGCACCAGGCAGGAACAGTGCCACGACAGCCAACGCTTGTGCAGGGTTCAGGCCCGAATGGACGGTGGGTCGCAGGATCAGCAACACCAACCCGATCCCCACAGGCACCAGTGCGTTGGACAGAGCATTTGGATAGGCGGAGCCGTACTGCACTAAAAGCCACGGGAAAGCAGGAAAAGCTGCGGCAAAAGCACCTGCGCAGACGAGCAGCATAGCTTTGCCGCCGAACAACACACGCGTGAGGAACACGCAACTTAGCGGCCATACAACACCGGCCACTGCTAGCCACATGATGTTGGTGGCAGCGGGAATGCTGATGCCGGTGAGGATGGCAAGCAGACTGGTGAGACCGTGCCATGCGCCAGGGTAGAAGGCGGCTTTAACTGTGGGAAGAATGAAGCTTGAGAGGGCGAAGGAGGAGGCGTTGGATGTTTCCACGGCAAACGCTGTGGCGTTCAGGTGGAATACCGAGTCGTAGCCTTGGGTGAACTGTTCAGGATTTTGGGCAACCAAGACCAACAATGTCGTTGTCATTGCCAGTGCCAGCAAGACTCCCGCCAGCATTGGGAGGATGCTTGCCCTGAACTTTTCCTTGCGCAGGGGTAACGCAATTTTTAGGGCCGGGATGAAGTACCGTGCAGAAGCAGCTGTCGCGGCCGTAACTAGCGTCCCCAGCAGCACCACCGGGATGTGCCATGGCAGATGGATCAAGGGGGCAACTATGGCGCTGACAGCCACAATCGAAACAGATACTGCAGGGGCCAGACAAAAGGCCATCAAAGAGCGTACACGCAACGTTGCCAGCACAGCCGCGCCGGGCAGGGTGAGTATAAACAACGCCACAATGAAAGCTGGCAGCGCTTCAAACCATGAACTCACCCAAACATCCTGTCTTAGATTGTTGGGCCGGGTCAGGCCTTTTTGACCACACTGGATTTAAGTTTCATGGCGCCGAAGCCGTCGACCTTGGCGTCAATGTCATGCCCATTGACGGGGTCTATAAGGCGGATATTGCGAACTTTGGTACCAATTTTCAAATCTTGCGGGCTACCTTTAATCTTCATCGTTTTCACGATGCTCACAGTGTCGCCGTCGTTCAGGACATTTCCCACAGCATCCTTAACTACCGCCTGAACCAACGCGTCGTGCGCCGCATCAGGTGCTTGGACCGGCACAAATTCATGTGCACATTCTGGGCAAACCAATAATTCGCCCATCTGGTAGGTGTATTCACAGGCGCAAACGGGGCACGGAGAAAGGGTCTCACTCATGGCCTCCATCTTAGCCGCATCCCCATTTTAGTCTTGGAGCCACCAGCCTGCACTAAAGCCCTGAGAAACGTACGGAATAAAAAACAGCGACATCCATTGGATGCCGCTGCTGTTTAATCTGGTCGGGGTGACAGGATTTGAACCTGCGGCCTCGTCGTCCCGAACGACGCGCGCTACCAAGCTGCGCCACACCCCGATCCGTAGCTTTCACCTAACCTGCGAAGGTCTGAAAAAGCAACCACTCAAGACTAGCGGACAGGGGCCATGATCACGAAATCGTGGCGTGCCACTGACCCGTAGATTACGAGGTATTAGGTCAAGGAAACACGTGAATACGAACTGACCAAACTGCCTGTTTCCTTAGGTTCTTAGGTTCCTAGCGTCGAGCCGTGAGAGTCAACACAACAGCTTCAGGCCTGCACGCGAAGCGGAAGGGGGCAGTGCGTGCGGTGCCTATCCCTGCGGAGACGTTCACCGGCGTCGTACGTCCATAGGCCTCCCAGTCATTGAGGCCCCGAGCTCGCCACGTAGGCAAGTCGCAATTACTGACAAGTGCCCCGTAGCCGGGAATGCAGACCTGGCCGCCATGGGTATGGCCAGCAAGGATCAAATCCGCGCCCTCTTGAGTGAAATGGTCAAGAACACGCTGATACGGGGCATGCGCCACAGCGATTTTCACGTGCGGGGCGGAATCTTGGTTGATTGAACCCTGCGGCCAACCGGCGTAACGCTCCCGGTTTAGATGTGGATCGTCAACGCCGCTGAAATCGAAGCGAATGCCGTTCATCGGAAGGGATTGGGCACGGTTTGTCAGATCGACCCAACCACCAAGCCCAAAGCCGGTGTGCAGTGCCTGCGTGTCCAGCGGGATGGGATGGTGCCTGGTCCCGGATGGGTGCTTAGAGGGACCTGTTAGATAGGAGAAAGGGTTTTTGAAACTCGGTGCGAAATAGTCGTTTGAGCCCGGTACAAAAACCCCCGGGAACTTCATTAGCGGACCGAGGGCATCCAAAAGCGGAGCAATCGCATCCGGGTGGCTAAGGTTATCGCCGGTGTTGACCACAAGATCCGGCTGCAACGAGGCCAACTCCCTGAGCCACCGGGTCTTCTTGTGCTGGCCCGGGGATAAGTGGATGTCAGAAAGATGCAGCACAGTAAAGGGCGCCGAACCGGGCGGGAGAATGGCCAAAGATTCTTCCCGGAGTGCAAACCAATGCCGTTCAATTAAGGCACCGTACGCCACAGCGCCGGCACCAGCGGCCAAGACAACCCCCGCCGCCGCACTGAATGTGGATAAGCGGGACGGGGCTGCGTACGTTCGTGACATCAGGGCGACGCTCTACTCTTTCTTGTCTTTATCGTCAGGTTTGTTATTGCCTTTATCGTCGCCGTCCGTGGGCTTGTCAGAATCCTTGGGCTTGGGCGGAATTATCACCGGCGCGTTGACCATGCTGGCCGGTGGGAGGTCAAAGCCATTGACATCAAAGAACCCCGCGATCTGGTTCATGTAACCCTGCCAGGCCTTCCCAGCGTAGGTTGCGCCGTCAACGTAGTCGATGCGCTGGTTGGCGATCAGTTTGCCGTTGTTGGATGCGTTCTTATCCTCCGGGCTACCCAGCCATGAGGCCGTCGCCAAACCGCGGGTGAAACCAATGGTCCACGTGTGTTGGGAGTCATTGGTTGTTCCCGTCTTGGCTGCTGCCGGGTACTGCAAGCCCAGCTGGTAGCCGGAGCCACGAACCAGGACCTCCTGGAGCACGTTGTTCACACCCGCAGCAACTTCTGGCTTGATCGATTGATTGCAGTTGGCGCTGGGCACGGGAAGTGGTTCATCTTTCGCATTTTTGATGGAAATCAACGCGATGGGGTCGCAGTGAATCCCACCTGCGGCGAAGGTGGCAAATGAGGCTGCCATGGTCAGGGGTGCAACCTCGCCACTACCCAGCAGGCTGCTGATGTAGTCAACGTTGTATGGCTTATTGGGGTCTTCTCCCAAGTGAATGCCGGTTGCCGTCATCATTTTCTGAATGTTACAGACATCCAGTTTGTCAGCGCTGGCGAACGTGGCAGTGTTTAGGGAGTTGTACAAGCCCTCCCGAGCCGTCACGGTCCGGTAATAGTCCTCAGTCGCGTTCTGGAGATCGTCGGCGGCTTCCGGATTACTGGAATCGTAGATACCTCCGGTTGCCCCACAGGAGTTATTCCATTGGTGGGAGGCCGGGTACCGGCGCACCGCGGCATTCACAGAGTCGTTGATCTTGTGCCCGGAGTTAAGCCATTCGGCAAAGGTGAATGGCTTAATGGTTGAGCCCACATCGAAACCACCGGAGCCACCGAGGGAATTGCCTTTGGTATCAACACGATCAACATTGAAGTTGTAGTCGGTCTTCCACTGTCCTTCCGGTGCTGCCAACTTGGTGTTTTGCGCCATTGCCAAAATCTTTCCACTGGCTGGCTGGACCGTCACCAGCGATTGACCAACTTTATCCGGGTTGTTATCCATTGGCGTGAAGTTTTGCAGTTGGGTTTGGGCCGCATCCTGCAGACCGGCATCCAGTGTGGTGGTGATGGTCAATCCACCCTGCAGCAGCAGTTTTTGCCGTGCTTCCACAGTTTTTCCGTAGCTAGGGTCGTTGACGAAAAGATGAGTGACGTACTCGCAGAAGTACTCTGCACGGACCGCCGTAGTGCAGCCCCGTTGATTGGGTTGGACATTGAGCCCAATGTCCGTGGCCACGGCCTCTTCGTGCTGCTTTTTATCAATTTTTCCCTGATCCAGCATATGATCCAAAACCATGTTTCGGCGTGAAATAGCGTTCTCGGGATTGACCAGAGGATCGTAATAACTGGGCCGGTTAACCACACCTGCAAGTAACGCAGCCTGAGGCAAGTTCAAGTCCTTGGCATGGGCACCAAAGTAGAAGTTGGACGCCGATTCAATGCCGTAGTTGTTGTTGGCAAAAAACACCCAGTTCAAATAACCCTGAAGAATCTCATCCTTGGAATATTTTTTGTCCACAGCAATGGCGAGCTTAATTTCGCGGACTTTGTCCCCGACCTTCTTGTCCCCACCTTGTTTGACCTTCTCCAGTTCACCGTTGGCCGCGAATGTCTGAATAATTACGTTGTTCACGTATTGCTGTGTGATGGTGGAGGCGCCTTGGCGGTCACCGCCTCTGGCCATGGCAGTTACAGCACGCATCAGGCCGCGAGTGTCGATGCCACCATGCTCGTAGTAGCGAGCGTCCTCAACGGCGACGATTGCATCCTTCATGAAGTCGGAGATGCTATCCAACCCCACCTCTGTCCGGTTTTGATCGTAGAAAGTGGCAAGTAACGAGCCGTCTGAGGCCAGAATCTTCGATGACAAGGCAGGAGTGCCGATGGCCATCTCATCGGGAAGGTCATCGAAGAATGTGATCGATGAGGACGCCGTGCCGCCTGCCAGGGCTACTGCCGGGACCATGAGTCCTGCCACAAGGACACCACAAATAGAGCTAATGCCCATGAAGGCGACCAGTTTGCCCAGAGTTGTGGCGGTATCGAAAATAGGGTGTTTTTTTGCTGCCATTTTCTCAGCTTAGCTGCAGGGGCTACGCTTTGAAGTATGACCAAATGGGAGTACTCTACGATTCCGCTGATTATCCATGCCACCAAGGCGATTCTTGACCAGTGGGGTGACGAGGGCTGGGAGCTGGTCCAAGTTGTTCCTGGCCCGGATGGCAAAGGCCTTGTTGCGTATTTGAAACGAGAGAAGGCTTAGTCTTGAATACCGCATCAGATCAAGGAACTTCACGTATTGAAGCGCGCATGGCGGAGCTTGGCTTAAGCCTTCCTGCCGTGGCCGCCCCGGTGGCGGCCTATGTGCCGGCCGTGGTCTCAGGCAAGCACGTTTATACCTCAGGCCAGCTGCCATTTATTGATGGCAAACTCACAGCTACCGGCAAGGTGGGCGCCGAGGTTTCCGCTGAGGACGCAAACTCCATGGCCGCAACTGCCGCTATCAACGCCATTGCGGCAGTTAAAAGTGTCATTGGTGACCTTGACCGTGTGATCCGGATCGTGAAAGTTGTGGGCTTTGTTGCCTCGGATCCGTCTTTCACCGGTCAGCCGGGTGTTATTAACGGTGCCTCGGAACTGCTCGGTGAAATATTTGGCGAGGCAGGCGTGCACGCACGCTCCGCTGTTGGGGTTTCCGTTTTGCCATTGGATTCCCCCGTTGAGGTTGAGCTGATTGCCGAATTCCAGTAATAATCCTGCCGTCTTCAGACCCGGCGGTACGCGGTGCTTCCCGCTGAACAATGATCAGCGGGAAGCTGCGCAGGCTTGGGTTGAATTTGGTGCGCGCACCCCCAGTAAACCGCGGCAGGCGTCATCCGTGGTGTTGTTGAAGGACAGCCCAGCCGGGTTGAAAACGTTTTTGACGTACCGGCCCGGCGGATCACCGCTGGGCACAGTTGCTTTTCCCGGCGGCACCATTGATCCCGCGGACGACGACGTGACCGACTGGGTGGGTCCCTCGGCGCTTGCGTGGGCCAAAAGCATGGGCACTGTTGACAGTTCCCTGGCCAAACGTCACGTGGTGGCTGCTATCCGTGAACTGTTTGAAGAGACCGGTGTGTTGCTTGCCGGACCGGACGCGTCGTCTCTGGTGGAAAATATCTCTGGGGCAGACTGGATGCGCGCACGTGAGTCTATTGCGGCCCAGGAATCTACATTCTCCGCACTTCTGGAACGCTACGGCTTGGCCCTGCGTACCGATCTGCTCAAGCCGCTGAGCCACTGGATGAGCCCGGACTTCGCGCACCGACGATTCGACACACGATATTTTGCGGCAGCAAGGCCAGTGAATCAGGAACCATCGCTGCTCACAAGCAAGGGAGTATGGGGCCGATGGGCAAGTGCCGCAGAGATTCTTGGCGACCGTGCCACCGCCGCCCTGGGCGATGAAATAGGTGTGCCCGCCACGGCCGGACTGGCTCTGGGTGAACTTGTTGTCCCGGGCGTTGAAATAATTCTGGAAAAAATCGCTGCTGCCCGAGGCTGTATTGCCTACTTAAACCACAAACGCGCCATCAACGAGTACCAGCCGAAGCTTGTCACCGATACCGACGAGGATTTCAGTCTTGAAGTCTCGACGGCTCCAGCATCTGAAGGTGGCCCCTGCCGGGAACGGTAGGCACTTCTGCAGCGTGAGCGTGCTAGCTCCGTGCTGCAAGCAGATTGCTGTAGATGCCCACGAGAAGTTCTGCATGTGCACTTGCTGAAACCCGCTGTTGAGGGATAGCTAGTGTCGTGCTCATTGACGGCAGGGTGCTTGTGTTGGCCATCAACAACCGAAATGCCGCTGCGAGATCCTGGTGGCTCTGGGTAGCGGCTACTACGTAAGCGCCAACCGGCAACCCTTCCCCTAAATCAGGGTCGGAAAGCACAATTGGTAAGCCACAGGACATTGCTTCAAGTATCACCATGGGTTGATTATCAAAACCATAAGAAGATGATACAAAAGCGTGGTGTTGTTGCATGGCCGCCAGAACTTCCTCCTGTGCAACACTGCCGTGCATCCGTACTCTATGGTCCACTCCAAGGTGTTTGACGAGCCGTTGGAGCTTGGCCGCAGCCGCGCCGTCGCCGTAAATATTGGCTACCACGGCCTCGCCAGCGGCGGCTACAGCTTGTACAAACACTTCGGGCCGTTTTTCCGGGGAGATCCGCCCACACCACATCAACTTAAGCGGCTCGTGGGCAGCCTTGGTGCGAGGTTGGGCGGTGCCCACAGAATTTAGCACGGAGTCTTCTAGACCGTTGGAGATCACGTGAACTGGTGCCGTGAGCCCTTGACGGACCAATTTGGCGGCAAAGTGAGCTGATGGCACCACCACAGCATCGGCGGTATTACCTTGGGTGGTCATCAGCTGCCACATCCGTCGCGCCACCGCGGAATGCATATAAGCATCTTCGGGATGCTCCGGCGCAGACCCATGGCCAAGGTGGCGTCGGTGAACTGCGGCAAGCACGCGAGTAGTAATCTCGGGAACGGGAAGAACATTGGCTGTGTAGACATCCAAGCGACCGTGCATGCTCTGCACCAAAGGCAGACTCAGCGTCCGAGCGGCCTTTATACCGGCAAGGGCGGCGAAAATTTCTGAATGTACATGCACCACATCAACGTTCCTCTCTGCGAGCGCTGCCGTGAGCACCTCAAACGCTTTTTGAGGTGGCCACGTGAACGGAGACCCATCCGGTTTGAACGCCTTGGAAGCAGGCAAAGCCACCACATCCGGGTCAAGGGAATCCAGGTCAGTGGAAGGAGTATGAAGTGGGGCGAAGATAGTAACGTGATGGCCCAGTTGACTCAGCGACTCCTTTGCCGCCTTGATGGCTGTCTGTACCCCGCCAAGCGTTGGCAGGTAATAGTCGGTCACCATGGCAATGTGCATGTTTCAACTATAGGGACGTCCCAGCGATTCCTCCCCACACCAAACGCCAGTGCGCCCCCAAGCCAGCGCGCAAACGTTCACCACGCCCAATTGGACATGGGCAGATGTCCGCGTGGTGGATTGTGGTTTGGCCCTGTGGTTCTACGATAGGCAAATGACTACTGATCCTTCCGGTGAGCCGCCCGTGGTTCTGATTACTGGAGCCACGGGGTTCCTTGGCGGATATGCAGTCCAGGAATTCATCTCCCAAGGATTCCGCGTGCTCGCCCATGGCCGCAACCCTGCCGCGCTTCAGCGGCTAGAGCTCCTGGGCGCCCAAACGATAGTGGGTGATCTTGCCGGGCTTTCGCAGCTCCGGAGACCTGTTGATGTTGTGGTGCACGCGGCTGCACTTTCGAGCCCTTGGGGGCGGTGGCCGGATTTTGAACTCAACAACGTAACCGGCACAGCCCACGTGGTCAGCTTTATGGAAAGAAACGCAGTTCCGCGTCTGGTCTTTGTCTCTTCCCCCAGCGTGTACGCGGATAGGGGGGACCGTCTTGCCATCAAGGAAAGCGAGCCTATCCGGCGTCGACCGCTAAACTCCTACATCCGTTCCAAGGTGGCAGCCGAGGCGCTTCTGCAAGAAGCTCACGACTTGGGACGGGTGAAGGAATTGGTGATGATTCGTCCGAGGGGCATCATTGGTGCCGGCGACACAAGTGTTGCGCCGCGGCTACTTTCTGCGTATCGCAAGATTGGTGTCCCTCTTTTTGCCGGCGGGGAGAACCTGGTGGACCTCACAGCAGTTCAGAACGTAGCGTACGCGCTGCGGCTGGCCGCTTGTGTTCAGGATGCTTCTGGGCAGGTGTACAACATCACGAACGGCCAGCCACGGGCCTTCAAAGACTTGCTGGAGATCCTCTTTCGGGAGTTGGATCTGCCACCACGCTACCGCCGGGCCAACGCCTCCTTGTTCTTCGCATTGGGTGCGGTCTTGGAGAATATTTTCGAGCTGGTCCCGGGTTCACCCGAGCCGCCGTTGACAAGGTACATGGTCTCCACCATTGCCTATTCTCAGACTCTGGACATCTCGCGCGCCCGCAATCAGCTAGGTTATGAGCCTCAGGTGGATATTGAATCTGCACTTGCCGCCTTTGCAACCGGATACAGGGGAGAACATGCCTAAAGGACGGCTGAGCTATTACGCCTGTGGATACACCACGCATCAGATGAAGCAACTGATGCGCTCTGCGCCACGCGAGCGCAGAACCTTTCCCGCTGGGGTATTCCTGTATCAGCACCCAGACGGGCGCAACGTGCTGTTCGACACCGGCTACGCACCGGCAACCTGGCGGGCCGGGGTCAAGGGATTTCTTTATAATCTGCTACTGCCTGTACGCCTAGTCAAAGAACAAAATATTGCCGCACAGCTATCACGTGATGGCATATCCGTGGACTCGATCACGTACGTGGTGTTGTCCCACTTGCACCCGGATCACATTGGCGGCGCACGGTACTTTCCTCAAGCCACCTTTGTCCTAAGTACACCGATGCTGGCAACGCTTTCTCATGCCAAGCTGAAGGAAGGTTTCCTTCCCGGGCTGCTGCCGCCGTGGTTTAGCGCAGCCCAGAAACTGATTGTTGATCCAGAATTAAGTGAATTCGACCTCCTGGGCGATGGCAGCTATCGCTTAGTTAGTCTGCCCGGGCATGCGCAAGGACACATGGGTGCACTGGTTGAAGAGCGCGCCCTGCTGGCCGGGGATGCCTCCTGGGGCGAGGACTTGATGGGGGAGGTTCCGCGTATGAAGACAGTGCCTAAGGCGATTACGCACAACTGGGTTGAATACCAGGAAACCGTCCAGCGATTGCAAAGGATGAAAGGCAATGGAATTCAACTATATTTCAGTCATGATCCCCAAGATCGCAAGCAATTGTTCTCATGACCTGCAGGAACCAACAACACTCAACAGGGGGAAATACAATGACGGAGCCTGGCCGAATACCCAGAATTCGTAATTGCCGTATTGCTGGATACGGAACGTACCTTCCGGAGAATCAAATAAAATTTGGGAATCAGAGACGGTACCGGGTTCCGGAGGGGGTAAGTCAGCTTGACATGCTCACTTCGGCAGCCGCGGACGCCTTAGCCCGGGCCGGTGTCAACGCGGACGAGCTGGAATGTGTCATTGGCGCCAGTGCAGCGGGCATCCAGCCTATTCCTTGCACCGCTGCCCTGGTACTTGAAAAGATTGCACCTCATGGGGTGGCAGCGGCTTTCGATGTGAACTCCACCTGTACTTCCATGATTACTGCCCTGGATATTGCCTCCCGTTATATTGCCGACGGCACATACAAGAGCATTCTCATTACAGCCGGGGACGTAGGTTCCCGTTTTCTGAACCCGGAGCAGAAGGAAAGCTTTTCCCTGTTCTCCGATGCCGCCGTTGCCTTTGTGCTGACCTCCACCGATGACCCTTCTCAAGGAGTCGTGGCCAGCACCCAACGAACGTGGGCCGCTTACGCCCATGACACCGAGATTAGAGGCGGGCTAAGCCGCTCCCCGGCTCAACTCTATGCGGGGGCCGACCCTGCCGATTATCTCTTTGACATGAATGGCCGGGCAGCATTGCGGAACATGATGCGGGTACTCCCTGACTTCTTGGGCGATTTCCTTGCCCGTTCGAGTCTTGATCTAAGTGATATTTCTCTTGTTATCCCGCATCAGGCGAGCCCGGCCCTGGGTTTGGCAATGCAGAGGATAGGAATCCCGAAGGATAGCTATATTGACTGGGTGGCCGAGATTGGAAATATGGTTTCCGCATCTGTCGGCTATGTGCTGGCGCAGGTGATGGAGCAAGAACGGGTGCGTGAGGGCCAGACAGTACTTCTTTTTGGAACGGCGGCCGGGTTGACCGCCAACGCGTTGGTGCTCCGGCTGTAAAAATATGCCACCTAAGGCAATCCGCCAAACAGGAATTATGGGTTTCAGCGCAGATAACTCCGGCCCGGCCACCCTAAGGTGGCCGGGCCGTTTCTTCTAGGCGGGCGCCCTAAAGTGGGCGGGTAGCCTGGTGTCTAGCGTGAACGCTGGCGCAAACGATTGACGTCCAAGATCACAACGGCGCGGGCTTCCAAACGAAGCCAGCCGCGCTGAACAAACTCGGCCAGCGCCTTGTTGACAGTCTCTCGCGAAGCGCCGACCAGCTGGGCCAATTCTTCCTGGGTCAGTTCGTGAGCTACCAGGATGCCGTCGGTGGCCGGGCGACCGAACCGGTCCGCTAGATCCAAGATGGCCTTGGCGACGCGGCCAGGCACGTCGGAGAACACAAGATCGGAGAGGTTGTCATTGGTGCGTCGCAGACGGCGGGCGAGAGCCTGCAGCAGCTGCATGGACACCTCGGGACGGTTGCGCAGCAGAGCGTTAAGAGATTCATTCTTCAAACCGGCGAGCCGAGTTTCAGACACGGCAGTAGCTGTGGTGCTGCGAGGTGCCGGATCAAAGAGCGCCATTTCCCCGAACAGCTCTCCTGGTCCAAGGATCGCGACCAGTGATTCGCGGCCATCAGAGGATGTTCGGCCTAGCTTCACCTTGCCTGAAACAATGAAATACAGCTGATCGCCTTGATCGCCTTCACGGAACACTGAAGCCCCGCGGGAAAGATCCACCTCGGCCAGCTCATCGGTGACAAGGCGGAAAGCCTCATCGTCGAGAGTGGCAAATAATGGTGCCCGGCGTAGTACCTCGATGTCCATGAAAACTCCTTACAGTATGTAACTAATCAGTTGTGACCTATTACTGATTGTTCCAGAACTTTTCTGCTTTTGTGACCAATTTGGCATTCGGAGCGTTCGTTATCAGCATATTGGCAGATTAGACACCGAAAAACGTCAGCACTGGCATGGTTGGGCCGGTAATATGTGGATCCGGGGCATAACCATGCCAATAAAACGCAATGTGGGCTTTTGCCCGGGACAGGCTGTGCACAAGGGTGTTTGGGTTCTCGTGGCTGGATGCGGTGCTGATCATTTGGCTTTTGTGGCAATTGATCTACGGCTTGAACGTTGGACTCGTGGTTGGTTTGGGCGGTCTCGCCGGATTTGTCGCGGGAGGCGTTGCGGCCTTTTTCGCCGCGCCGTTCGTCAACCAATTCGCGCCAAGTCCAAGCTGGCGAACAGCTATGGTGATCGGCGCCACGATCGTGTTGATACTTGTTGGTCATGCTGTGGGTATCCGCTTGGGCCGAGCCATGGGACGAAGGGTTAAGTCCGAACCCATCCGTGCCGTCAACCGTCTGTTGGGTGGTGCTCTGAATCTTTTTGTTGGTGCCCTCGTTATCTCGATGCTTGCCTTTGGCGTCTCCAACTTGGGTATCCCTGCCGTCTCCACAGCATTGAGCGGTTCGCAGATTGTTTCCAGAATCGATTCCTGGACCCCCGATCCTGTTAAAGTTGCTGTCGCCCAGATCCGTTCCTTGGTGTTGGAGGAAGGCATCCCCGCGTTGCTGGCCCCGTCGGGACCCAACGTTGAGATAGCAGTCCCCAATGCGGACACGAACACAGCGGCATGGAATAAGGCGGCGCAGTCAGTCATGAAAATCTCAGGCACGGCGTTCCAGTGCGGACAAAACCAGACAGGAACCGGGTTCGTCATTTCACCAGAACGGGTGCTGACAAATGCGCACGTAGTTGCTGGCGTGTCGATGCCAGTGGTGCAGACGCAAAAACAGGGTGCGTTGCCTGCCCGGGTGGTGTACTTTAACCCGGTTCAAGACCTGGCTATCCTCGCGGTAGATTCCTTGGCTGCGGCCCCGCTACCCGCGGCGGACACGGTAACGGCAAACACGGCCACGGCATTTGCCGGCTATCCCTTGGGCGGACCCTTGCAGGTGCGGCCGGCAACGGTCCTGTCTGCCGGCCCCGTACTTGTCCCGGATATTACCGGCGGCGCCAAGTCGCTTCTGGATATCTACCAGCTGGCCGGCACCGTTCAGTCGGGCAACTCGGGCGGACCATTGCTTGATGCGAAGGGCCAGGTGGTCGGTGTGGTCTTCGCGAAGGCCACTACAACCGAGAACGTGGGCTTCGCACTCACAATGAAGGAAGCCGGCCCCGTCATTTCAGCGGCGCCCATGCTCAACAGTGCTGTTCCTTCAGGGGCCTGTAGGGTCGGCTAGCTGCTGGGATTATTCTGAACTAACTGGGTGCAACGGAGCGCTACGGCAGCGACTTCTCCAAAGCGCTCACTGCCAGGACGTAACCGTGTACTCCGGCCCCGACAATGACTGTGCTGCACACCGCCGACAGGTACGAATGCTGCCTGAATTCCTCGCGTTGGTGAACGTTTGAGATGTGCACCTCCACTGCGGGGAGCTCGACGGCGACAATCGCGTCGCGCAGCGCAACTGAGGTGTGCGTGTAGGCGCCTGCGTTGATGATAATACCTACGGCAGTGCCGCGTGCTGAATGAATTGCATCGATCAGGGCACCCTCATGGTTTGACTGCACGCAGATGGTACTGAACCCTGCTGCCCCGGCCGCTTCTGTGGTGAGCGCTTCGACGTCGGTAAGTGTGGTTGAGCCGTAGATCTGTGGTTCGCGGGTACCCAACAGATTCAAGTTAGGTCCATTGAGGATCAGCAAAGCGCCGCGGTCAGCAGCAGTGGTTGAGGTCATGGCTTAATAATGCCTCAGAGAAGCAACAAACCCGCACTAGTGGCAGGAAATCATCACAAACTGTGGATTTTCAACAACTAGTGCGGGTCAGTTGGGAGTTGCTAGGCCTTTAGCGACTCGACGATCTGGTTCATGACCGTGTTATCGGCAAGGGTTGAGGAATCGCCGGCTGCACGGCCCTCCGCTACGTCCTTGAGGAGACGGCGCATGATCTTGCCTGAGCGGGTTTTGGGTAGTTCCGGCACAACCAAGATGGTTTTTGGTTTGGCGATGGGACCAATTTCCTTGCCTACGTGGTTGCGCAAGGTGGTGACGATGTCGTCATCTTCTACAGCGGAACCGCGCAGAATCACAAATGCCACAACTGCTTGACCGGTGGTTTCATCCGCTGCACCTACAACTGCTGCCTCCGCAACGGAGGGATGGCTGACAAGGGCAGATTCGATTTCCGTGGTGGAAAGTCGGTGCCCGGACACGTTCATGACGTCATCAACGCGGCCCAGCAACCAAACGTCGCCGTCTTCATCCCATTTGGCGCCGTCGCCGGCGAAGTACATGTCATCGAAACGAGACCAGTACGTGTCTTTGTAGCGTTCGTTGTCGCCCCAAATTCCACGCAACATCGCCGGCCATGGTTCGCGGATCACCAAGTAGCCGCCGTGCCCGTTGCCCACTGAAGCGCCCATCTCATCAACCACGTCAACGGCGATCCCTGGCATGGGCACCTGAGCCGATCCGGGTTTGGTGCTGGTAACCCCGGGTAGTGGGGCAATCATGATGGCCCCAGTCTCCGTCTGCCACCACGTGTCCACGATGGGTGCCTGGTTCCCACCAATGACACGGCGGTACCACATCCAGGCCTCAGGGTTGATGGGTTCGCCCACAGAACCGAGAAGTCGAATGGAGGAAAGATCGTACTTGGCGGGGATATCCTCGCCCCACTTCATGAAAGTTCGAATCGCGGTGGGTGCAGTGTACAAAATCGATACTTTGTACTTTTGTACGATCTCCCAAAAGCGGCCCTGGTGGGGGGAATCCGGGGTTCCCTCATACATGACCTGGGTTGCCCCGTTGATCAGTGGCGCATAGGTGACATAGGAGTGGCCGGTGACCCATCCGACGTCGGCCGTACACCAGAAAACATCCGTTTCCGGGTGCAGGTCAAACACGGCGCGATGGGTGTAAGCCGTTTGTGTGAGGTAGCCGCCGGTGGTGTGCAGGATGCCTTTTGGCTTCCCCGTGGTCCCAGAGGTATACAGAATGAATAGCGGATGCTCGGCGGCGTGGCCAATGGCTGTGTGCTCGATCGATGCGGTGCCCACAGTGTCATCCCACCAAACATCGCGGCCCGCAACCCAGTCGACGTCCTGACCATTGCGCTTGACAACAACAACGTGCTGGACGCTGTGCCCGGGGGCACTCAAGGCTTCGTCAACAGCAGTCTTTAAGGAACTTGGCTTGCCCCGACGGAAAGTTCCATCAGCGGTGATAACAAGCTTGGCTTCGGCGTCATCTACGCGTGAACGAAGGGCGTCCGCGGAGAAGCCGCCAAAAACAACAGAATGGATGGCGCCAATGCGGGCGCAGGCCAGCAGCGTGATGACGGCTTCGGGAATCATGGGCAGGTAAACCGCCACGCGGTCACCCTTAATAAGTCCCAGAGTCTGGAAAGCGTTGGCGGCCTTTTTGACCTCTTCGGTCAACTGCGCGTACGTGTAAGTGCGAGTATCGCCTGGCTCACCCTCAAAGTAGATGGCCACGCGGTTGCCATTGCCGGCCTCAACGTGACGGTCCAGCGCGTTGTAGGCAGCGTTGATTTCGCCGTCCTCAAACCATGTTGCAAAAGGTGGGTTGGTCCAATCAAGTGTCTTTGTGAAGGGCTTGGACCAGCTCAGGAGTTCGCGCGCCTGCTGGGCCCAGAATTCCGGACGGTCAGCGGCGGCCTTGGCATATTCGTCACCATGGATCACCGAGTTGGCGACAAATTCCGGGCTCGGCTCGAACTGGCGGCTCTCCGTGAGTAAGTTCTCCAGCGCATCCCCGGACTGGTTGTCCGCTGCGGTTGTGACCTCAGACATCTAAAATCCCTTCGTTCCTTCTTAGCTGATGCCCCGTTGAATCCAGATGCGTGGCTTTTACCTCTTGGGAAGGCGGAGATACGCGAAATGGATACTGGGGGGGCAACGTTTTATTCCAGCTTTAACTGTAGCCCTTTGGGGAACATAACGTGTCTGTCGTCACAGCTCAACGGGTCCAATGGCGTCATATCTGCGCTCAAGTGCATCCACAGGCTCCCTACGTTGATGGGTAGTTCTCCCCATTAGGGCATTTTAGAGCTGTTTAAGCTGTGGCTGGCTAGTGTTGCTTGGCTGGGGTAACTAGGCTGGATAGCGAACGTGACTTTGAGGAGTAAGACCATGACAGAGCAACACACGCCTTCTAAGCAGGCAGCTACCAGCCCTGAGAACTCGGCTGTCAGCAACGCCGTAGTTGGCCCGCTGACCATACGGGACCTTGTTGTCCTGGGCGGCGTAGCGATCATTTTTATCGCCTCAGTGGTGCCGATCATTGTGACAATCGCGGGCAGCCTGAACATCTGGAACACCAGTGGGCTGTTCTTCCTTGGGATAGGAGTCATCCTGCCGCTGGTAGTTGGTGGCCTGTTCCTGGCACGCAGGCTGAGCCCGCAAACCCAGGTCCGGGTTGGGTCACTTTCAATTGATCAGTTCGCCTCAGTGGTGGCCGCCTTCGCCACATTTTTCTTCTTCACCGGCACAGTAACCAACTTCAGTTTCGCTCTTCTGGTGGGGTTGGTTGGATCGTTGATCCTTCTGGCAGCCACCGTTTGCGCCCAGTGGATACCTTTCCTCGCCTCCGACTTTGCCGGCCGCGTTGAGGTTCCTGCACATATTGCGGCGCGTGACGCCGTACCAGCGCACAAGCGTCCCGCTGCACCCAAGCCGGTAGTCGCCAACCAGAACGGCGGCGGAGCATTTGGTCAGGGCAAGCCCCAAGGGCCCGGGGCTCAGGGGCAATATGTGCCCGGCCAGACGACGCAGGCTCCTGTAGGTGGGCAGCAGAACCAGCCGACAGGTGCTTGGCCCGCAGCACAGGAACACTCCGGGCACACCTCCGCTGGCCAAATCTTCACCCCGGCGAATAGCTCCACGGGCCCAGCTCAGGCTGGATCCGCTGCGGCGGACACGAGCCATGCCCCGGCTGCTGCGGCCGCGGCAGCCGTTGCAGCGGAGGGCGTTTCCTGGGACGGCGCAAATATCGCGGACACCCACGGGCACGCATCCAGCTCAGCTGCGGCTCCGGCACAGCTTTCAAATCAAGCTCCCGCGCCGGCACACGGTTCCTCGGATTCAAGCACAGCCGTTCGCTCCGACGATGGCGCAGCAACCACCTTGAACCCGCAGGTTGCGGTGCCAGCAAAGGAGAGCGCCCCCGCAAAGGGCGACTCCGCTCTTTCGCGCCCAAGCACCACTGACCCAAGCACCACTGACCCCGGCACCACTCATGGTGACGCGTCACCGGCTAAGGAGAGCATTGCTGCCACGGTTAGCCCCAAAACCAGCGCCGCAGCCGTGATTGCCGAGCCGTTCTGGTTTGCGGTGGATCGGCCACAGAACGTGATCGATGATAAATCACGCCAATTTGTTTTCAAGCTGACACCGGGCTCGTGGATTCTGGCTTTGGAGGACCGCGGGACCAGCTTCCTCGTTCAGAACAACCATGGCAAGACGGGTGTTCTGCTGGACATTGTGGGAATTGAGCGCGCCTCGGATAGTGCTTAACGGCCATGGTTGTGGCAGCGGAATCGGCGCTGGGTCTCAAGCGTCGTGCCCGCAAGATCAATCGTGAGCTGGCGCAGCTCTACCCCTATGCCCACGCAGAGCTGGATTTTCGGAATCCGTTTGAATTGCTGGTGGCCACGGTACTCTCAGCTCAAACCACTGATATCCGTGTCAATGCTGTAACTCCGGCACTTTTCGCTCGTTTTCCTACGCCAATAATGTTGGCCCAGGCGCACAGCGTGGAGTTGGAGGAGCTGATCAAGTCAACAGGATTTTTTCGGGCCAAGTCAGCGAATCTGCTTGCCCTGGCGAACCGCCTGGTTGATGAGTACGACGGCGAGGTGCCTGGGTCGCTTGAGGCTTTAGTGACGCTGCCTGGAGTGGGGAGAAAGACGGCCAATGTGGTGTTGGGTAATGCTTTTGGGGTTCCTGGGATCACTATCGACACCCACTTCATCAGATTGGCCCGTCGTTTTGGCTGGACAGAGTCCACAGACCCTGTCCGCATTGAAGCAGACGTTGCGGCTTTGTTTGAATCCAAAGACTGGACAATGGTTTCTCATCGTGTTGTGTTTCATGGGAGGCGCATCTGCCACGCACGGAAGCCAGCGTGCGGGGTTTGCCCCATCGCCCACCTGTGCCCTTCCTACGGGGACGGTGAGGTCGATCCAGTGAAAGCGGCGAAGCTGCTCAAATATGAGTTGGCACCCGGGCAAGAGGAACTGCTGGCACGGATGCTGGCTGATGTGGATAATGCCGCTCGCTACCGTCAGGAATCCCAACTGGCGGCAAGGACCAAGAATGGGTCCCAAGAAATTTTGGCCACGGGAACCCAAGGGTGAGTGCCTACACGGATTTAGTAGTATTGGCTGGGAAAGCAGCAGCCACTGCGGCGCTTCCTGATGCGGCCACATTGGGTCGGGCCACTCTGTGGAAGATGCCTATGGATCCCGCCACAACTCGCAAAGCTGCTGTGCTGATGCTCTTTGGTGCCTTGGATGACATACCTGCGGCCTCAACGAAACCGCTCGCTTCAGCAGATTTGGATGTACTGCTGATTGAGCGTGCACTCACGTTAAACGATCATCCGGGGCAGGTGGCTTTCCCCGGTGGGGGAGTGGATGTTGGAGACGCATCCATCACCGCTGCTGCATTGCGGGAAGCTGAGGAAGAAACCGGGCTCGATCCCTTGGGGATTGAAGTTCTGGGGCTGCTGCCCGAGGTCCCCTTGCCAGTGAGTAATTTTGTGGTAACTCCTGTAGTTGGCTGGTGGGCAAAACAAACACCTGTCAACGTGGTGGATTATGGCGAATCAGCCCAAGTATTTAGGGTTCCTGTCCGGGACCTCTTGGACCCGGACAACCGTTTTACGGCTGTGCTGGTCCGTGAGGGGCATACTCATCGCGGCCCCGCGTTCGCTGTCAATGGCGTGGTGGTGTGGGGATTCACGGCTGGCATTCTCACGTATGTGTTTGAGGAAATGGGTTGGGCTGTGCCGTGGGACGCGCAGCGCGAAATTCCGGCGCCGCTCTAAATTAGGCGTCCAGCTCATCTGAGCACACCAGTCGGGGAGATGATTGGCCGGGCGTGATTATTTGCGTCCTATTTCGCATCGGCGTAGCACGGAACAACGGTGACTTTGACAGGAAATTCCAGTGGAATGTTGCCAAAGATCAGTCCAGTTGCTGCACGGGAGGACTCATGCAAAATAGTCGTGACTTCATCCACCAAGCCAAGCGGACAATGCACCACCACCTCGTCGTGGAGGAAAGCCACCAACTGCGGTGTACCAATTGCTGGGTTGGCACCGGCAGGAGGGAGGGTGGCAGCGAGGACCCGCAAGCGACGTCTCAATTCAGCCAACCAGCAACACGCCCATTCTGCAGCCGTTCCCTGAACCACAAAATTGCGGGTAAAACGGCCTCTTGAGCGAGCTGCCGACTCTGCCCGGCGCTGTTCCTGAGCGGTAGAGCTTTGCTGCCCAGCATGCCATTCTTGGGTAGTGGCGGGTGTGCTGCGGCCCAGGTAGGTGCTGACGCGTTCGCCGCGCTCGCCGGCACGGGCGGCCTGTTCCACAAAATCCAGTGCGCGGGGATACATACGGGCAAGCTGGGGCACTAATCTGCCGGATTCCCCGGAGGTGGCGCCATAGATGGCACCAAGCAAAGCGACCTTGGCCATGCTGCGGTCACCGCCAAATCCTTGAGTCGCAATTCCGGCGTAGAGATCCTTGTTTTTTCCGGCAGAGTCCTGACCGGCGGCGGCCATGGCGCTATCCTGTGCGAGCGCGGCCAGCACTCGAGGCTCCAGCTGGGCCGCGTCTGCGACCACGAACGTGTGCCCGGGGTCGGCAACGGCGGCCCCCCGAATCTGCGCGGGAATTTGCATGGCACCGCCACCACGAGAAGCCCACCGTCCTGACACGACACCGCCAACAACATACTCAGAGTGAAAGCGACCGACACGCACCCACTGCCTGAGCCAGTTCCAGCCGTTGGTGGTGAAAAGCCTGCTCAGTTTGCGGTACGTCAGCAGGGGTTCTATGGCAGGATGCTTGAACTCCATAAGCTCCCAGCTACGAGTTGATTTGACGTCAATTCCCGCTCTGTGCAGGGCCCGGATGAGGTCCTGCGGAGAGTCAGGATTCAGTGCGGGGGCGTTCAAAGCGGCGCGCAGCTCTGCGGCAAGCGCCTCCAATTTTTCCGGGCGGGCTTGATTTTGTGGTTCCGGACCAAGCAAGTCACTCAGCAACCTCCTATGCAGGTCTTCTCTCCAAGGCATACCTTCATACTGCATCTCTGCAGCCACTAAAGCACCAGCAGATTCTGCACTGAGCAAAAGTGTGAGCCTAGGCGGATGTGTGGAGGAACTCGTGGCTGCTTTTTGGGCACCAAGCTCCTTCGCTACGGTGGCAAGATCCCAGTCTTGACTCTCACTCTGGGTGGCGGGAGTCTGAAATAAACTTTCCTGCCCTGCCTGTGCGCCCGTGATCGATGAGTCTTCTCGCAGCAAGTGACTTTCCGGTGGCAACGAAGTGAATTGCTGGTGGTATTCGGTGAGTGCAGCAAATTCGGAGTCCAACAAAATGTTCTGACACAGGGATAGATCGTGGCACCGCTCTAGACGCACATTGGCGGCGAGCAGTGCGGGGTACCAATGTGAGGCCCTATCCCAAACCCAACGAGGATGGTGCGCATCTTCGATGTCGCGCACGAGTGAGGCTAGGGTGTCGAGGGCAACGGTTTGAAGGGAAGAAGCGGGGGCACCGTCTTCATACCTGAGCTGAACCACGGCGGTGGAAGCTTCAGGGCCTGCGGCCAGCAATGCGTACATAGCTCCTATTCTCCACTGATGTGGCCCGTGGTTCCTCCACAGATAGGGCTGTCCTTGATCTTCCACACTTTGATGTCCATAGCTGTGTGCTTCGGCGGAAGAGAAGCGCACAGTTGCTTCATGAAGCACCGAAACAGTTTGCCCAACAGACCCGGATCGGAACAGTGGCTCCCGCGTCGCGACACCACAGTGTTGTTGCTCTCCGTTGGCACCGAGCTCCAAGGCGCAGTGGGGCGAGTCAGCGCTGCGGCGGCTGTCGAACTGATCGTGGAGGAGCGGTTGGACGCGGTTGCGGGGCCGTGGGATGAAGTGGCAGCAGTACTCATTGATGCGGTCGTGGCGGAGAAGACAGGACTGGACGTTGGATTTGCAGGGTGGCGTGGACCAACAATAATTGTTGGACTTGCACAGGATTCAGCGTTGATGTGGCATAGCGCCGAACGGCTGGGAGCCGACAGAGTAGCTGTTCTGCCAGATTCAGCCCCCTGGCTGGCGAACTATCTGAGTTGTTTGAAGAACCCCGCAACGGGTGCCGGCGTCGTGGGTGTTGTCGGGGGTTGCGGAGGGGCAGGCGCCTCAACGCTTGCCGTGCTTGTGGCAGCCGAGGCTGCTGAGCGAGGCACCCGGACTTTATTGGTGGACGGGGACCCATGGGGTGGCGGCTTATGTGCCGCGTTATCTGCCGAGGCCAGCCCAGGGTTGCGTTGGCCGGAATTATTAATGGCTTCCGGGGCGATTAATCCAGAACAACTTGCCATGTCCCTTCCTCAGGTTGCGGGGCTGACCCTGTTGTCCTGGGACAGCGGCCATAACGCAGGGAACGCCGGCACCATGGACGGGTCATTCTCCGGTCTATCTAGGGGTGGCGCGACTCCAGCTCCCGGAGAGGATGCCACCCACACGCGGACGGCTATTGGAGAGGTGATGAGGTCCGCACGTGGAGCCTTTGGACTAATTGTCGTGGATTTGGGCAGAACACCGGAAGCCTTTAGTTCGTTGGCGTTGCAATGCGACGGGTTAGTGGTGGTGATCCCTGCACGGGCGCGTGCTCTAGCAGCTACACGGCAAATGATGACTGTCCTGCCGCCAATGCCGGTAGGTGCAGTTGTGCGTGGGGCGCTGGGGGAGGGGCTGGATGCAACTATGGTTGCTAGCGCTGTGGGGCTGCCTCTTGTGGGCAGACTGCCACAACTGCGCGGGGTCAGCGAGGCTTTGGAGTCGCAGCGCCTGTTGGAACTGTTGCGGCGTAGACCCGTGCGAGTTGTTGTCGCCAACATCTTGGACTGGATGGTTGGGGATAGCCCGCGCAGTGACACTGGCACCGGTTTAAACGGGAGCAAACCATGAATGCGCAACGGCAGACCGGCAGCCACACACCAGACCCTTGGGGAGGGCCAGTCGACGCGGACCTGTTGGACGTTGTCAGGCGCAGCGTTCTTTCCCGATCGGGCCCGGTGACAGACCTGCAGATGGCTGCGGCAGTAAGGGAAAGCGGCAGGCTGCTTGGGGCAGCTGGATCTTTGCTTGCCATGGAGCGAATCGCGGCGGAACTCAATGGACTGGGGCCGTTGCAAGGATTGGCCAAAGACCCTCATGTGACCGATATTTTCGTCAATGCCCCTGACTCTGTTTGGCAGGACCGTGGCGATGGGCCAGAACGAGTGCCAGTGGAATTTTCCACTGAGGAAGAACTTCGCGCATTCGCAGTGCGGCTGGTTGCCAGTGGCGGACGCAGACTCGATGAAAGTAGTCCGTGTGTTGACGTGAAAATAGCCTGCGGCTATCGAATCCACGCTGTTTTGCCGCCGATCTCTGCCGCAGGGACACTGCTTTCCATCCGAATCAAACGCCGCACTGTCCTGACGTTGGCAGAAATGGTTGCGACTGGGAGCATCCACCCTTTTCTAGCCCAAGTGCTGGTTGCCGTAGTGGAGCGGAGGCTGAACTTTCTCATCAGTGGTGCAACAGGGGCTGGCAAAACCACACTGTTGTCAACGCTTTTGGGCTTGTGCCCTGCCAGAGAACGGCTGGTACTCATAGAGGATGCAGCCGAGCTGGACCCGGAGCATCCGCACGTTGTGACTTTGGAAGCGCGTCATGAAAATGCGGAAGGGGCTGGCGCTTTAGATTTGGCGGAATTGGTCCGCCACGCCCTGCGCATGAACCCGGGTCGGCTCATTGTTGGCGAGTGCCGAGGAAAGGAAGTTCGCGAACTGTTGATGGCCATGAACACCGGTCATAGTGGCGGCGGCGGAACAATCCACGCAAATAGCGCTCACGACGTCCCAGCCAGGTTGGCAGCTTTAGGAGCACTTGCCTCCATGAGCCCGGAAGCGGTGTTTTTACAAGGCGCCAGCGCATTGGATATTGTCATCCACCTAGTGAGGATCAGGGGGCTCCGGGTGGTCTCTGAGGTGGCCGTCGTAGCTTTGCACAACAAGGGACTTGATATTATTCCAGCGCTCTCACTTGCTGCTTGTGGGAACGGCATGGAGGCTGAGGCCAAGGAATCCGTTGAACAGCAGTGGGTGGCTCGAGGAAGGGCTGGCAGGCACGCAGGTCAGCCTGACAGTCTGGCCAGTAGGGATTCAGCTAGCCTCACTCCCAAAGACTCTGAGCGGATATCATCCGAATTGATCAAAGGCCCCGGCTGGCCCATACTGGCGGCGCGACTAGGCTTCGATGAGCGTCTCGATGCGCAACCCAGCGAAAAATATACTGCCAACAAAATCGCTGCCGACAAACTCAATGAGAAGCCATGAACGCCGGTGTATTGCTTGCCCTTGTAGGCGCAGCATTTTTCCTCTTTGCCGTCAACAACTCGCATTCGTGGGCAGGCTCGAGGTCATACAGAAGGCGCCGGCACAGAATCTGGACTCGTGGTTCTGTGCCGTCAGCAGAGTCCCTACCCCGGATGGTTCGCCAACTGGCATCCCTGTTGGCAGCAGGACGAAGCGGACCAGCCCTGTGGGGAGCCATGGCATATGTTCTGGGTGCGGAACAATACCGGGTCGACAATGGTGCCAAGGTTCTGCGCCGAGTCTCGGCAGTCAATGCCGTTAGGACGCCGCAACAAATACCAGGCTCAGGGGCAATTCCACCCCCTGCTGGGGAATCGAACGCCACACTACTGTTGGTGCTTGCTGTCCAACGAGCCAGCGCCATGGGACTGCCAACTGCAACAGCGATCCGCAATGCCTGCGCAGCTGATTTTGAGCATGGCCGCAGAATCACGCACGGCCGCAATGCTCGGAGAACCCAACAGCATAGGACCTGGTTGGATTTAGCGGCATGCTTTGAGCTGTGTGAGACAAGCGGGGCTCCGGTTGCGGCCGTGTTAGAGCGTCTTGCGTGCAGCATCGATGCCGATAACGATGCCGCTGCGCTTCGTGAAACTGCGCTCGCGGGTCCTCGTGCAACAGCACGGCTGTTAAGCTGGCTGCCTTTTATTGGGCTTGGATTAGGCATGGTGATGGGCGTTGACCCATTGGCCGCACTCCTTGGCAGTCCTAGGGGCTGGATGGTGCTGATGGTAGGGGTGGGATTTACTATGGTGGGCAAATTATGGTCAGCAAAAATGATCGGTGATGCTGCACGGCCCGTTCATGCCAAGCCCGGTGGGCGGCGGTGACCGTGAATGGGTGGCTAGCAATGACGCTATCTATGCTGGCATTCCTCTGTCTGTGGGGTGGGTCCTGCCCAGGACTATTCCGAGGCCAAGTGGCGCGGGATAGAAAGAAAACCTCTGGGACGCGATTTCTTGCAGGTATTCCAAATAGCTATGGCTCCTTCGCAGCTGAAGGTAGCGCTGGCGGCGTGACCTCTGTGCCACTCTTACTGGACTTCCTTGGAACAGCCTTGGACGCCGGACTTACGCTCCCAAGCGTCTTGCGCGTGGTTGCCGCGGTGGCAGAACAAGATATGCGTGAGAGTTTGCTCAGGGTGGTGGCAGGTATGGAGATTGGGGCCTCGTGGCAAGACTCGTGGGATGGAAATTTTATCCGTAGCGATGTCGCACAAATCCATGAAGCACTAAGTTTTGGGGCACTCACTGGGGCATCCGCAGCACCCTTGCTGTACGCCGAGGCGAAACAATGCCGAGTAGCAGCCGCTCGCAGTGCTGAGAAATGTGCAGCAGCCCTGGGCGTGAAGCTTGTGCTGCCACTGGGGCTCTGCTCGTTGCCGGCTTTCATTGCGTTGGGCGTGGTTCCGGTAGTGATGGCGATGATTCCGACTTTCTAGTTTCATTTTTCTAGCCCCGTCAGGCCGTCTCCGGGAGTCGGTAAACAGGTTTTTTTGCTGGTTCTTCACGGGATCAATTTATCCACAGGCAGGGCTGTCATCTCACAAGTCCACTAACGCTGGAAGGTACCTTTCGCGAAGCTCCGATGAGGAGAAGAGTTGCTTTACCAGCCGAAAGTGGGCGGGGTTCACAGCAGGCCTCGCAACAACATTTAGTGCGTGAAGGCAAGAAAAAGCAAGTGAGAAAAACTGCTCGTACAACCTATTCGCACAAGCGATTGATTCAAATTAATTCAAGGAGTGAAAATGACCACCAACGAAGCCGCCAGAGGACACATACCAGGCAAAGAGGGAGTTTTTGCGGCAGAGAACGTCCGCGAAATTTTTGTGGGGGCCTGCAGCAGCCCGCCTGTGGTGAACTATTTAGTGCCACCAGGCCACGCGAGGAAGCATGAGCATTCAAGCCGTTGGACAAGCCGTTGGACAAGCCGTTGGGCAAGCCGTTGGGCAAAGTCAGGCAGGGAAGCGGGCATGGCGACAGCTGAATACGCGGCCATGGTGTCAAGTCACTAGTGAGATAAACTCATTGCATGACGACTTCAAAGGGCAAGCGGGCCGCCATCTACACGCGCATCAGCCGGGACACCAAAGGCGAAGGATTGGGCGTGCAGCGCCAGCTGGAAGACTGCCGTACCCTAGCCCAGCGTATCGGCGCCAAAGTCGTGAAGGAATACTCAGACAATGACGTTTCTGCATTCAGTGGCCGCAAGCGCCCCGAGTACGAAAAGATGCTGGCCGACATTTCAGCTGGCCGCGTGGAACTCGTCATAGCGTGGAACTCAGACAGGCTTCACCGCCAAACCAAAGAACTCGAACGATACATGGATTTATGTTTGCCTCGTGGCGTGGACACTCACACAGTACAGGCTGGCATCCTTGAATTTACCACCGCCAACGGCCGCATGGTCGCGAAAATGCTTGGTGCCGTTTCACAGCAAGAATCAGAGCTCAAAGGGGAGCGCATCCGCCGACAGAAAGCCCAGGCAGCCAAAGCCGGAAAGTATTTAGGCGGGCGCGTGCCGTGGGGATGGCATAAGCAGGGCGACGTGATCGAAGTAGAGCCCATGGCCGGAAAACAGATCCTCGACGGGACACGCGCCATCATCGGTGGTAAGTCTTTGGTGAGCGTCACGAGGGCTTGGGCGGATGCTGGCGTGGTCAGCTTGGCAGGAACACCCATGAACACCACTCAAGTGAAGCGGGTTCTTTTGCGGTCCCGAAACGCGGGACTCACGACCTTTCATGGCGAAGTGGTGGCAGATACATGGCCCGCGATCCTGCCCTTGGAGATGTTCCGCCAGTGCGAAGCAATACTGACCAGCCCCGAGCGCCCGCAACAGTCAGAGGCCAAATTCAAGTACCTATTGAGCGGGATCATGAAGTGCTATTGCGGAAGATACATGACAGGTTTCGGAGCTGAGGGGCACCGCCGTAACTATCGGTGCAAGATCCACCAAGAGGGCGGTAAATACGTTCCAGGCCACGCTAACCGAGCAATGTCATCTTTGGATGATTACGTGCTGCGCCTCGCCGCCGCCTACCTTGACCGCGAAGACTTCAAAGCCGCTGTAATGGCCGATGCCAAGTCACTGGCCGAGCGTGAAGCGCCGGAAGAATCTGCAGACGTTGGGGAGCTTATTGCGCGCAAGAATTCTTTGGCCCGGATGTTTGCTCAGGGTGTCATCTCAGAGAGTCAGCTAGTGGAGGGCAGTCGCGAAGTTGAACAGAAACTCGACTCCATGCAGCAGAGCGCAGCCGCGAATGTCGGTAGTCGGATCATGGCAAGTTTCGCATTTGCCGAGAATGCCGGTGAAGTATTCCTCGCTAAGGATACGGACGTAAAACGTGAACTGCTGCGGGTCCTTTTCGATATCACACTGCAGCCGTCAGGGCCTTACCGTGGCACTTTTGATCCTACGACGGTGGACATAAAACCAATTTTTCAGGTGACGCTTTAGGGCAGCTTTTGACACACGTGTACTTTCATGTAAAGTATGACAGTAGAGGCGCACAAGTCTCTGAATCACCAAGACCGTCAGAGTACGGCCTCTAGCCTTACAGGTAAGAGTCACCCTCGTGTAGCACTGCGGGGAGTAAGCATTACAGAAGACCGTCGTTTGACGGCAGGCCTAACAGCCGCAGTAAAGTATTCTCCCGCGCCAAGTTCGCTTCTATGTGTGCATTTCAGTGACACATTAGGACTATGGAGGTCTTTCATGTAAAGTGTCTCAAAGAGGCCCAGAAGTCTCTAAAAACATAGACAGGACGCAAACCCGGCGTCCCTGTAGCCAAGAAAGAGCTACGGACAGCAGGCATTCGCGCCTGTTAGGAGCACCGAGTTCCACAAATCCCGAAAATCACCCCATGAAGTTACTGGGAGATACGGGCTTTTCTTATGCCCAAAAACTGAACACCCGCTGAAATTGAACCGATCACACCCCGTGGTCGGTTTTGTTGTTTAACCACCACACCATGCCCCGGCTCTCGCTGGGGCATTCCTATTTAAGGAGAAATCATGCCCCGCTCACTCCCTGAACTGGCTAGCATCAACGAAGCCGCCACGCGCTATAGCTGCCACCCGCGAACAATCCGCCGACTTATTGAGTCTGGAGAAATCGCCGTGTACCGCGTAGGACCAAAAATCATTCGAATCAACATCTCCGAAACGGACGCTCGATTTCTGCAGGATCGACCGTGAAGAGTCCATACACAGACAAACTGGCCGCCCACATCGCCGCCACAGTCGCCACCTGGGCTGCACCAACCCCTGAACAGATCCGCCGCGTAACGGTTCTTCTGCGCCCAACAAGCGGTGATGCCTAAGTGAAGCCCGACCGCGTTAACACAAGTGAGCTAGAAACGATCCAACCCCTACCCGATCACACGGGTCTAGTGGCTGGCGTTTACGTCGCAGTGGTGCAAGTACGTGGTTCAGTCACCGATCCCAAGTACCGCCGCCGCGTTCTATTCAATCTCCCGAGCGCACAAAGGGCAGTGGACAGAGCTCACATGGCAGGGCTTGACGCCAGCATTCAACTCTGCCAACTAATCCCAACAGAAGGTGATTTTTAGTGTCTCAGACACAAGAAAAGGCCCCCGGCAACGAATCCAAGGGCCTAATAAATCTTGCACTCAACAGCCTAGCAGAAACCGCCGACGTTCAGCCGCCCCAATGCGACTGCATCAGCCCAGATGACTGGCTATGCCCATCATGCCGCGCCCTGGCGTTACCTCAACTCAGAGCCGAAATCAGAAAGAACCTCGTGACGACCATCAGCTTTATCGACGTAAAAGCCGCAAGGGAGCGTGATGCACGATGACCGCAACTATGGACCTAACGAACACTTGGAGCGCTTCGAACGCTTCGAACGGATCATTACTGGGGGAGGTGTTGATCCGTTCGCGGGTATGGCTCAGCCGCTTTATTTGCGTCATGGATGATGCCGACCTCGACATTCTGGCACTTTGGGCAGTGCATACACATTTCTGTGATGTGAGCTATACAACGCCCCGATTACAGATTGATTCCACCATGCCGAACTCAGGCAAAACGACCGTCCTAGAACATCTTGAACGTCTCTCCTTCAATCCGTTACAGGCATCCTCCATCAGTTCCCCGGCACTGATTCCCCGGATGATCGACAAGGGACTAACCACCATCTTGATTGACGAAGCGGACAGGACCCTTGACCCGAAGAAACCCGAGGTTGGGGAACTCATTGCGATCATCAACGCCGGTTACAAACGCGGCGCTTCTCGCCCCACTCTTGTTCCCGTAGCTGGGGGTGGCTGGGATGTTCACCGTATGCCGACATACTCCCCAATTGCCATAGCCGGAAACGCACCTGCACTTCCGGATGACACGAGAACACGCATTATCCGCGTTCTACTCATGCCGGACTTCAACGGCACCGTGGAGGAATCCGACTGGGAAAACATCGAACCCATGGCAGGAGACCTTCTCGAAGCAATCAGCCAAGCTGCGGACGAATTCCGCGAAAACGTCAGGACAGCACGCCCCGAACTTCCCGAGGGATGCATTGGGCGCATGAAAGAGAAATGGAACCCACTACGCCGAATTGCCGAAGTAGCAGGCGGACGGTGGCCCGGAGTCGTTGACGAGCTCATACGAAGGGACATTGAAGAAGTGAATATGGAACGAGCGGACGGAATTTCCAAACTCCCACCAGCGGTAACCCTACTCAGGGACGTTCACGCAACCTGGGGGGACACCCTATTCAAACCATCAAGCGTCATTGCCTTACAGCTCGCCAAGCACAATCCAGAAATGTGGGGGATGCAGAACTACATGGGTAAAACGATCACGACTAAGCGCATGGCAGGAATGCTTTCCCAAGCTTTCAAGATTCATTCCAAGCAGCGATCAGACGGCGACCGAGCCCGAGGATATTACCGGGCCGAGTTCGAGAACGCTTGGGAACGGTTCGGGCACACACCCCCTAATCAATCCGTTCCATCCGTTCAAAGCTCACCATCCGTTCAGAATCTCCCCATTTGCACCGAATGCGGCGACCTGCTCGACGACACCGAAACCAACATTCACCAGGCATGTGCATGAACACCGCGAACCACCAAGGAGATAAGACGATGACCAATCACATGCACCCCAAGACCATCGCCCCGCACATTACCAATTTCGTTGACAATCAGGCGCTCATGCTCGACGGCCCTGCCTGCCACGACTGTAACGCCGAGGTTGAAGCGTTCATCAACGGCCCCATCGTCGCCGTGAACGTCATGCACGAGGGCACTTGCCCCACCTACCGGAAACGGGTAACTAAATGACCACCAACGGATGCTCATACTGCAAAGCCGCTCTTGAAGGATGGGGGCTTCGGGGGTCCACTGCCCACCATCCAGAGTGCCCGAGCCAGTACATGCCCCGCCCACGCCCCCACAGTTTGCCCATGATGGACGCCGCAGGAAACCCGTCACAGCCCCTCGAAACCACACCAGCAGAACAGGAATAGGGCATGTCAACTAATACTTGGACACCATTCATCTCAGGCCCCGAACAGTGGACGAACAACATACGTTCGATAGAAGTACGCCAAGCCAAACTGACCACCCCTAACGGCGAAAACACCCTAGGGCTATTCATCAAACAAGCCCGCACTTGGCTCGTCATCCCAGACTCAGTAGCCATAGAAATGGCAAACGACATTCTTGACGCCATCGAAACCCGCACCACCGCTGAGATTGACCCCGCATAGCCCGCGAAGGAGACCGAGAACCGCCAATGCCACGAACCACCATAATTCACCCCATCACCATCCACGACCGATCAGTAACCATCAAATGCCCGCGCTGCGGAGACCTCCACCAGTACCACGCCGAAGAACTCAAACCCTGGCCCATACGCCCCGGACACGAACGCACCGTCACAGCACAGTGCTACCGCACAGACAGACGCATGGCCGCTGCTGGCAACAGCAACGCTGCAAACGCCCTCACATGGGGACCCGGCATAACAAACACATTCACCATCAAATTCCAAAGACAGGAACCCACACAATGACCGAAAACCGAGCCACCGACGCAGGACGACAAATCTACCTACAACAACACGGGAAAGCACCAGAACCACTAGAACCCGTGACACCCGACCCCGGCACCACAGACGCCGGACGTGCCATCTACCAAACCAAAAACAACCGCTAGAAAAGGACCACACAATGCGCACCTACGATATGACCCCCAACGGCGAACGCCCCCAAGACCCCCAAACCCTAGCTACCATCCTGCGCCGCCTAAAGCTCAACCTACCCAAAGACATCACAGACGGCCCACCCACAACACACGCCATCGGTGCAAGCCAGCTCATCGAAAAGGTACTGCCCTACGCTGACCACATGGCAGCCGCAGCCCGTGCAGTCCTCAACGGAGAAAGCCCCGCACAACACCTCGCACTCGCCGCAGCCGAAAATATGCGCATCCCACTAGCCCAAGCCATCGTAGAACTTGGCTCACAAACCTACGTGGACAAACTCAACACCAACGCCGACAACATCATCAAGGCCCTCCGTGCCGAGATATTCAACCCCGCCATAGGCCAACTCACCGCACTCATCGACAACGCCCCCCACGCCTCATGGGATCTAGACACAGCCCTAGCCGAAGGCGACTACAAACAAGCGCAGATCATCAAAGACAACGCCGACATCATCACCCGCCTGGAACAAACCGAAAAGGCCCGCCGAATCCTACACAGCGGAGCATTCACCGGAGACGCAGCATGGACCCAAGAGCCCGGCAGCATCGACAAAACCGGAGAGCCCAACCCAAAAAAACTCTCATGGTGGGCAACACTCATCCGCGACGGATACAACCCCATCTTCCCCACCGTCAGTGAATGGCAAAAACTCCACAACAGCACAGCCCACGCAGACTACAGGGCAAGCCAAGAAGTCACCGTAGAAGTCTTCCAACTCGGAACAGAACTACACAACTAACAACAGAACCAATGGCCGCGTCAATCACACGGCGCGGCCATTGCACTAACCGAATGACCCAGGGGAGTGCCCCCTCCCCACACCACCGCCAGGCCCACCCCAGGCTATAGGGCCAATACCCCCGTGGGGTTCGCTCCAAACGGGCTGACCATGTGTCAAGCCCTCCGAGGGGTGTCTCTGACGTGCCAGACAGTGGTTTAGCGGCATATTTGCCCTGCCAAATTTTCCAGTCCGGCACAGGATGCTAAGCTTCAAGATCCGCGTGTTTACAAGGATTATCCGTGACAATTCGCCAAAGGATGAATGCGTGCAGGGGAGCCCATTTCCCGTCGGTTCAAAGATGAACCGGGACGCCCACAACGACCGCCAAACGGCGGTTTTGTGCCCGTAGTGTGGGAAAACGTCGAAACAGGGCTGTGTGGAAAAAACGTCATGAGTGAAAATGGCACTATAGCCGGGGGAGTGCCCAGCGTGGGGAGGGGAGGGTCCTATCCCCAGGGCGCGTTGACCACTCTGGGGCTTCGGTTTTGGTGGGATTCATGCGCCCAGCGTTGCCAGGTTTTGCGCTGACGATTCTGTTAAAATTGAGGGAGCGTGAACGTCGCGGGTACCTCACCACGCGGTGGGGCTGAACGATGGTTTGGAGCGGTTGCGTCCGCATTGATAGGCCAGCGCTTTGACGGGCAAGCTCTGGCGTGTTCTTTGAAAGGAACTCCCCTAACCAACGGGCGACCGGAGGCCGTCAGCTTTGTGGAATCCCCGGCCAGCCAGTAAGCCGGCCGGGGGTCCTTAGTCGTTTGTGGTGTTCTAGCTTGCGTCTAGTTCTGCAAACAGGGCGCGTGCGAGTGCTTTCCAAGCTCTAGCTGGGATAGTGGGGTCATCGGTGAGCAGCCCGGCAACAAAATCCGCATCGTCTTGAATGGTTGGGTCCCATTCCCAGCCATCGCGGCCGTAGATTTGGTGACCTCCCAATTCGCCATCGTCCCAGTAGTAAGGCACTCGCGGTGTCTGCACTCGCTCATTAGCGCTGGTCAATACGATGTATGGATCTTGGGTAGGCACATTAAAATCGAATACCTTGTCCATCGCGGGAAATCTAATGCGGTGTCCCCACGACCGCCACGCGTTCTCGAAAGCAAATTCCAGAGGCATTTTAGCGCCGGGCAATTCGTAACGTTCGAGAATGCACATGCCTAGCGCGATTCCGGCCGACACTGCCTTGTATTGAAAATCTCTATTCGGGGATTTTTGCATACGGCCAGTATATTGACCTCCACTGACCTCAGGGTATGGGCTCACCACTACTTGGGGCATGGTGTCAGCTGCGCTGACGGCATTGGATGGGGTGCGTCCGTCACTGCGGCGGGCTGCAATAAGGCACTCAAATTAGAAAGGACACATCATGGAGGCTTCTGGATTGAGGCTCAATAACGTAGGTCTAGCGCACTTGAATAGCGAAGCATGGGTTTATGGCAATGATGGTCAACGATATTGGGGTCGCTATGGCGCCGCAGGAATCCTTGTCTATGACTCCAACAGCAATATTCTGATGCAAAAGAGAGCAGCATGGACTGACGATGGATGTACGTGGTGCGTTCCCGGCGGCGCTTTGCGGTTCGGCGAGTCTGCGGTTGATGGTGCATTGCGTGAGGCGGGCGAAGAATGCGGACTACCTGAGGCATCCCTGCACATAGTTGGAACACATGAGTTCGATCTAGATTTCTGGAAGTACACCACTGTTGTTGCGAGCGTAGAAGAACGTTTCGATGCTATCTCAGACTTTGAGTCCACAGAGCATAGATGGGTAGGAATCAAAGATATAACGGGGATGCGCTTGCATCCTGCTCTCAGGGCTTCATGGCCGTCACTTAGAAAGTTGATCAAATGAGAATCGTTTTTGTCTGTATCGGGAACGTTTGCAGGTCTCCTTCTGCCGAGATTGTTCTAAAAGACATGCTGCATGGTGTTGGTCAAGAAGATGTTGAGGTTTGGTCTGCTGGCGTTCAGGTTAAGCACGGTGAGCCTGTGGACCCGGTTTCACTCGAGGTGCTAACTGCGAATGGGTATGACGGCGCTTCGGCTGGTTCGCAACCGTTCGCATGGGGGTGGGCTGATACCGCAGATTTGATATTACCTATGGACTCCTTCACCAGATCGATTCTAAGAATCAGAATTACTGACAAGAGCCTCCATAAGAAGATCCGTAGCTTCGCCGATTTCTGCCCAGGAGTCACTAATCCAGACATTTTCAATCCATGGGGACATGAGCGCGTGATCTATGAATCTGTATTTCAAACTATTGAGCAAGGATGCGCTGGCATCATGGAAGGAATTCAGTATGGACGTTTGGGGTAGCTTTATGAATCGGCGGCAAACCACACCGCAGGACTTGTGGGACGAGTTCGATTCAGGAGAATTGAAACCAGACTTTGCGAAGCGAGTCTTGGGACAGTATTTCAATGAGCGCTGGCCATGTTGGAATCTCAGCCGCAATAAGTGGATCACTATGTTCACATATGCCAAAGAGCATTACGATGGTGATGATGTCAGGTTCCAGCCTCTACCCGAGGCGCCGGAAGGTAGGCAGCTATACCGAGGCGCGCCAAACCAGTCGCGCCGTGGCGTGTCGTGGACCACGTCACTCCACGTTGCTCGCATGTTCGCCGGTTCATCTCAGTACAACTTCAATAGTGGTGCGTCGATCTGGACTGTCCAAATGACACCTGAAATGTTCTTGGCGCAGCCTAGGCTTATCGAGGGTGAGATGGAGGTCCTTGTGGACATTGGAGATGTGCAGCCTGCGAAGTACGAGTCCGCAGCACAGGTTTGGAAGTGGTTTACTACAGACCCCATGGTTTGATTTTGAATCAGGTCAGGTTAGACCAGTTCGGCCGGATCGACCTTGAACACATAGGCGAAGGCGCACACGTCGTTTACGGTGAGCACTGTTTCTCCTGCAAGCTTGCGGCGCATCCTTGCAGCGGAGAGGCCGACGCTATCAGCAATGGCTTTGCGGGGCAGTGTGGACGTTTCTACAAGCTGGCGGATATGGGTCAAGGTGTGGTTGTACTGTTCAGCGATGGCGGGGTTGAGAGTTTTCATGGTGGATCTCCTTGGGTTGTTGGTGGTGACGTTATAGGCAGGGTGTGACATTGAGCGGGACTCAAGATGAAACGGACCTAAAGGGCTGGCCTTGCAAGTCCCCTACCGCCGACGATTCCCAAAGCCCCCGCCAACTCTCAGCGATATTTGAACGCCTGTAGCCCGCCGGGAAGATCCGGGCAGGCTGGCGTCACCCGGTACCCCGGCCGTGGGTATCGGTAGCCATGCGGTTATGGCTTGAAGGTTGGTATGAACACCGCGCCCTATTGAGTAAGTCGAAGGGCTGGAAGACTCAGGCAGAAACCTGGAAACGAGCAGGTTCGTCAAATTGACGATCTTGCTTGCATCCCGGCCGCTGCCAGTAGGTCGCGTTTCAAACGCGACCTAGCCCGGATTTGAAATCCGGGCTGGCAGGGCTGGGAGGTTAGACGAGTTCCGACATGCGGCAGCCTAAGATACGGGATAGGGAACCAATGTTGCGAACGGTCAGCATCGACTTACCGTTTAATTTGCGGCGTAACGTGTCCTGAGAACATCCAACGGCAGCAGCAATTTCCTTACGAGTGGCAGCGGAATTTGAAACGCGAGTGTTGATCTTGGCAAGCATCGCATCGTAGTAGCTGTAAGGCCCTGCCGTGGTGAGTAGTTCTTCAGTGAGCATGACGTACTCGACACGCAGCGTTGACGGCATATCTGCTGCGTCGGCATCGTCCCAAGTGACATGGACGAATGTTCCGTGAGCTGTTGGCTCTAGAGCGGTAACAGTGCCCATCTCACCTGTTGCCCGGTGTTTGGCACGCATGGGGACGGCCATGTTTTCAGTGCTGACAATGTTGTTCATGCTCCCACCACGCTCTCAGCCAGAACACCAATGATGCCGGGGGAAAGTAGGATGCACGCTGAAATGAGCGTGTAGAAAACGAATTGCACTGTGCCTTGCACGGCGCGGGCTGTAAGGTTGTTCATGTTGCCGGTCCTTTTCACTGGTAGCCACGCCTCGGAGGACTGTCATCCTGCCGGGGCATTTCCCGCATTTGAACGGGTAACTTCAAATAGTCTCCCCATATGCCATCGCAACGTTGGCGGCTGTGGGGTTTGCCGGGCTCCTTGTTGTAATTCTCAAAAGTGACGAGGTACGGGGATTCTTGCTGAACATTATCCGAACAGCCCTGAGCTTCTAGCCCCGGAAAAAGGCACCAATCACCGGGCGTGAGTGTGGGAGGAGGAAAGTAATGCAGCCACAGGAAAAACATAGACGCGTGATCCGAATGCGGCGCCAGCATTCATTCTGGCCAGGCAGGGGCCGCAGAGTATCTGTCCTTAGGAAAGAGACATTAGGTGGAGTCCGGAATGCGAAAGCTGAGACAGGATCGGTGACAGCTGAATTCGCCATTTTACTGCCGGCGATGACGGTTCTTCTTGCTATTTTGCTGTTCAGTGTTGCGGCTGGCATCTTGCAATTGCGTTTGGAGGAGGGTGCTAGAGCAGGGGCTCGCGCCCTGGCTCGAGGCGATTCTTCAGTGGAGGTCCTGGAAATTGTGGCCCGGGTGTCGGGGCAGAAAGTAGATGTCTCCGTGGGGACGTCCGGCGGCTATGCCACCGTTACAGTTCAGGGCCGAGTTGGAGGGGTTCTCTCCGGTCTCATTCAATGGACCCAAACTGCGCATTCCAGCGTCAAGGTAGAAGCACAAACGGCACTTTTACTTGTCCGGCACAAGCCAATACAAAGGAATCTTCTTGGCGGAGCTAGGGCGCTCAGGACCGCACTGTGGCGGTGGGCCCGGTCTGATGAATATCTGTTTCGATCGGGTCTGTGTGGGGGATCGGCCTTAGCTCTGAGCGGTAGTTGTGTTGTCCGCGGGTGAGCGAGGCTCGGGAACGGTATTGGCTGCCGGGCTTGCGCTGACCATGCTTATACTCATGGTTTTGATCCTAGGGTTAGCTCAAGCAGCGGCCGCAGCTGCCAAGGCAGCCACCGCCGCGGATATGGCCGCCCTTGCGGCGGCAGATACTTACCGAGGGCTTACAGAGGGAGAGCCGTGCCTCGTTGCTGCTGACGTGGCAGGGCGGCACGGAGCCATACTTATTGGGTGCATTGCGGCAGGTGATTTCTCGGTACAGGTAGAGGTTCACTTGGCAACTGGTATGGGGGTTCCCTTGCAGGCAACCGGCAAGGCCAGAGCAGGCCCACCTCCGGACTCCAGCCCACCGCTGCAGCCCTGATAGCTATCACAAAGCCTGACTTAACGTTGGTTCCTACGCTGTTTTCCACCACGACTACCCGGGCCTAAGCAGGGCAATTACTCCAAGGACTTCATTTCGGTGTTTTGCTTCCAGGACCTTCATTGCGGCCCCATCGTTACGGTGCGTTGTTAAGCAAGATCTGCAGCAGCAGGACTGCGCCGGCTTTATCCAAGGGGTTATTCTTGTTGCCGCATTTAGGGGATTGGACACATGAGGGGCACCCGGACTGACACTCACACGCTTGGATAGCTTCCATGGTGGCCCTGAGCCAGACACGAGCCATATCGAATCCACGCTCGGCAAACCCCGCACCTCCGGGATGGCCGTCATAGACAAACACTGTTGGTTGTCCGGTGTCAGCGTGAATGGCGGTGGATACGCCGCCAACATCCCATCTGTCGCTGGAGGCGACTAGTGGGAGCAGGCCGATGGCCGCATGCTCGGCGGCGTGCAGGGCACCCGGAAATTGTGGTTCCACCAGGCCACCGGCTAGCAGCGTCGCATTGTCCACGGTGAACCAGACAGCCTTGGTGAAGAGGTCCCTGGCTTCTAGCTCCAGCGGTTCCTCGCCCAATACTTCATTGGAGATGATGGCCTTACGTTGGAAGGAAACAACCTGGGTTTGGACTTGGACGGATCCAAAGTGCATTTCCACCGGGCCCCACAATTCGTGTTTTGTCGATTCCAGCACCTCGATCTGTGTGACATCTCGTGCAGTGGTGTAGAAATCTGGTGTGCCACGGCGTACCAGGGCGCAATGCTCTGCCTCATTGAGTTCAAGCACCACGTAATTTGTCCCCTGATGAACGTAGACGGCGCCTGTATGAGCTTGATAGTGGGACTGCGGCGAGCCCATTGTTCCCAGCAGAGTACCGGTGTCTGCCTCAATGATGTTGATGGGCCCACCACCGTCTTCACGCAGATTTACCATGGCGGCTGCGTTTTGAGGATGTGTCCAAAACCAACCGGCAGGACGTTTTCGCAAATATCCCTGCGCTACCAACTGCTCCAGTAAAGCAGGAGTAGTTGAGTCAAAAAGGGCCAAGTCCTGTTCAGTGATGGGAAGCTCCGCGGCAGCTGCACAGAGGTGAGGACCAAGAACGTATGGATTGGCAGGATCGAACACTGTAGCCTCCACCGCCCGGTCAAAGATTGCTTCCGGATGGTGAACCAGGAATGTGTCCAACGGGTCATCGCTTGCCACAAACGCGGCCAAGGCGTCTTGGCCGGACCGCCCTGCCCTGCCGATCTGTTGAAAGAAGGAGGCTCTAGTGCCTGGCCAGCCAGCAACCAGGACGGCGTCCAGGCCGGAGATGTCAATGCCAAGTTCCAGTGCAGAAGTACTTGAAACACCCAGAAGGTCTCCCGCACGCAAAGCCTTCTCAAGCTCACGGCGCTCCTCCGGCAAATAACCTGAACGGTAAGCAGCAACCCGAGGAGGAAGACTCGGATCCACGTCCTCCAAGAGTCTTTTGGTCACACTAGAGATGGTTTCAGCGCCGCGCCTAGACTTTATGAATGCAATGGTCCGAACATGCGAGGAGACAAGGTTAGCTAACAAATCAGAGGTTTCAGCAATGGCAGTGCGACGGGACTTGGCTCCGTTCTCACCCTTAAAGTCGGTCAACTCCGGCTCCCACAAGGCAACTGTGGTTGCACCATGAGGGGAGCAGTCTTCAGTGCTGGTCGTGACGTCTGCTCCGATTAGACGAGAAAAGGCAGTGCCAGGATCCGCAGAAGTGGCTGAAGCCCCAATGAAAACAGGCTCTGACCCGTAGTGCGCGCATATCCGGCGCAATCGACGAAGCAGCACGGCCACATGGGAGCCGAAAACGCCGCGGTAACTGTGGGCTTCATCGACGATGACATATTTCAGACGCTTGAAAAAATGGGCCCACCACGTGTGGTTGGGCAGGACACCAAAATGGAGCATATCCGGATTGCACAAGATGAAATTACTGTGGTCCCGAATCCAACGACGGTCAGTTGTGGCAGTGTCACCGTCGTAAGTGGAAGCACGAAGAGTGGACAGTTTCAGTGCGTTCAACGCGGCCAGTTGGTCTGCGGCGAGCGCCTTGGTGGGAGAAAGATACAAGGCAACTGCGCCGTTGGCCTCTAGTTGGCCAGGATTTTCCCTTACCGCAAGTGCGGCTCTATGAACAGCATCGACCGCGGGCAGCTGATACGCCAGGGACTTCCCCGAAGCTGTTCCTGTTGCGATGATTGTGTGCTGGCCCTGGTGGGCGGCGTTAGCTCCTAGTATCTGGTGACGCCACGGCTGCACCACGCCAAGGAATGAATAGGCGCTGACAAGGTCGGGATGGACCCACTCGGGCCATGCCTCGTTGATGGCTTGCCGGGACGGAATCCTGTGGACGTGTTGCAATTGCGGAGGATTCATTCCTCCGCCCAGCAAAGAGATCAACGAAGTATTTGTGGGCATCACATCATTGTGCCACCGCTACCATTACAGCCTTGTCATCTGCGCCAGTCGCTCCTTGGGCACCAGAACAGTGACGGGGCTTAGAGAGGCCCAGCCAAGTTTGCTGTACAGGCGTTGGCCGCGCGTGCTGGCCAAGAGCAGACCGGTGGTCACAGGGTAGTCAAGGGCCTTGGCGGTGAGAGTTTTCATCATGAGCATCCCGAATCCGCGGCGGCGGTAGGCGGCACGCGTTTTTAGCCCGTCAAAAATCGCATTCTCACCATATATGCCGACCGTTCCTCTGGCCATGACTGTTTCTCCCCGCACGATGGCCACTGAAAAACGGGCTTGGCAGGGAGAGGTAGTGCGTTTTCCACCAAATTTTTTGACCAGTAGAGTCAACTCAGGATCACCAAGGAAAGGGTCTTGGTTATCTTGGTTTTCCATGTCACACATCATGAGATGTTCAGAGGTTGAGACCATGCCCATTTTGGCGTGGTGCGCAAGCTTTACATATTCATGCACACGAGGTCCGATCACGCATAACGCCCGTTTCGGCGAAGCCGCTACTTCAGCAGCCAAGGCTGTAAAAGCAGCAGGGGAAGGATCGCAGGTGAAATACTCCCAGTCACTGCTTCGATCAAGCCTTAGGGCGGCCCAATAGTCTTCCCCCGAGCGGGTTTGATAGCTTCGTAGCGCGCTCCAGCCGGTAAACCATGCCTCTGCATGCTCTCTCAGTTCTTTGGCACCAACCAACATGTCCTCAGCCTAGCCCCGGACGGTGGGGTCAGCCGTGAATGCCGGCATTTGGTGGCGCAAAGTAGGCTTTAAGACGTGTCGATGAACAAAATTGTGCTTTTTTATGGTTTTACCCCGCTCAGTGATCCGACGGCGATCAGACTGTGGCAGCGCGCGTTGGGTGAGAAGCTGCACCTCAAGGGTCGCATCATCATCTCCAAGGATGGCATCAACGCCACTGTGGGTGGTGACATCAGAGACCTGAAACAATACCTAAAAGCCACGCGTGAGTATCCCGGTTTTAAGGACATGGACATCAAATGGTCCGATGGCATGGGGGATGATTTTCCTCGTCTGAGTGTGAAAGTCCGTGAGGAAATTGTCAGCTTCGGCGCGCCCGGTGAGCTCAAAGTAGATCAAAACGGCGTCGTGGGAGGGGGCACTCACCTGCAACCCGAAGAACTCCACGAGCTCGTTGCCGCCAAGGAAGCCAACGGCGATGAAGTTGTGTTCTTCGACGGCCGCAACGCTTTCGAAGCCCAAATCGGTAAGTTTAAAGATGCCATAGTCCCGGACGTCGCCACCACAGCAGACTTCATCAAGGAACTGGACTCCGGTAAATACGACGGGCTCAAAGACAAACCGGTTGTCACGTACTGCACGGGTGGGATCCGCTGTGAAGTCCTCAGCTCGCTTATGATCAACCGTGGCTTTAAAGAGGTCTACCAAATGGACGGCGGCATAGTCCGCTACGGAGAAACGTTCAAGGACAAAGGCCTGTGGGAAGGCTCGCTCTATGTGTTTGACAAGCGCATGCACCTTGAATTCAGTGACGAAGCTCTAGAAATCGGCCATTGCATCCGATGCAATAAACCCAGCAATAAGTTTGAGAACTGCTCCAACCCAAGCTGTCGAAATCTCAATCTTTACTGTGCTGACTGCGCCAGCACACCCGAAACGTTGCTCTGCCCCCAAGGCTGCACCGACTAGTCCCCACGCCCTCCCAACACTCGCAAGCTCGTGCCGGGTCCCCCGGGCGCGTGGGCCCACCCACGCCCTCCCAACACTCGCAAGCTCGTGCCGGGTCCCCCGGGCGCGTGGGCCCACCCACGCCCATGCCCTCCACAGCCTCCCGTGGGAATCTGGTGAGTGTAGGACTACCGGCGCCCTCCCGCTTTATCGGTGCGTGGGAGAATGATCGGCATGACCTTGAATGACGAGCTTGACCATCTTTTAGCCACCCGGGACCGCAACAACATGGCGCCAACGATCGAGGCTGTGCTGTGCCTCCATGCAGCTCATCCCGAGAACGCTCGCGTGCTTTATGAGGTTGCGGGCGCTTATGACACGGCAGGTCAAGAACAAGTAGCGCAGGGGTTTTACGAGCGAGCTCTTGAGGCCGGTCTGGAAGGTGATCTTCTTCGCCGATGCTATGTTCAATATGGTTCCACCCTCCGGAACGTGGGTGAGTTCGGGAAGTCCCGTGATGTTTTTGCAGCAGCCCGCAAAGAGTTCCCCGATTCCCCTGCGTTGGCTGTATTTGAAGCAATCACGTTCCATGCGGAGGGACGAGCAAATGAAGCTTTTGCTTCGCTACTCGAGCTGACGGTGGACTACGTAGAAAGTTCCGATATAGATCGTTACAAGAGCGCTATTAGCGGAAACGCAGCTTACATCCGGTCTCTGGACAGAAACGAAGCACCTGCCTCAGGCACGTAACGCCGAGCAATCAAGTAACCGGTCATCGGCATAAAGGAATCTGCATAAGTTTGTTGGTGCCAGGTAGCGCCAGGATGACAGAAATAGATCTTCAGGAAGGCAGCATCATGTGGAATGAATTTGGCTTGACTTGGGGCGATGCTGGCCGGGTAGTGCTCTCCGCAGTGGGGTTGTACGCTCTTGTGCTGCTTCTGATTCGGTTCATGGGCCAGCGCACTATGGCGAACTTGTCCAGCTTTGATCTCGCGGCCGCGGTTGCCCTCGGCGCTGTTGTGGGACGGGCAATACTGGGTTACACCCCTACGTTGGTGGCCGGAGCCTTGGGCTTGGTGACGTTGCTGGTTCTGCAGGCGCTCACGGGGCAGCTGCGCCGCTTTCCCGGAGGCCTAGCCGCGGTCAATAACCGCGCGTATCTGCTCATGGCTGGAAGCGAGATCGTTGTCTCAAACCTTCGCAGAACGCACGTCTCGGAGGCGGAAATTACCGCGCGGCTACGCGTGGCCGGTATCCGCAGCCGCAAGGAAGTCGCCTGTGTGATCCTTGAATCGACAGGAGAAATCAGTGTGTTGCGAGCAGGTTTCCCTATTGAACCGGAGTTTCTTGCCAATGTGAAGGGTGCGGAGCTAATTCCAGCATCATATCTAGCCGTCCCCTAGTCCTCCCCCGGCTACTGCTTGCCCGAGCGCAACCTGTGTGAACGCCGAAAAAAGACAGCGTCAACCCTCCTGCTGAGCCTGCGGACGCCCTGCTGGATTAGGGTCGTATAAGTGAACCAACTCCGCCCCTAGAGCGGCCAAATGAGTTTTGACCGCTTCAGGTTCCAGTACTTCCACGCCACCTCCCCAACCCGCGAGCTGTTCTGCGATCGAGCGGGCCATTGGCGCCGCGACTTGCAACCGAACCCGTCCGTCAGCATCGAGGCCGAGCTCCTGGCAGTGACGGCCAAAATGTTCGCGAAGTGGCAGAACCAGGCCAGGATCGGTAAGTATTGTGGCTTGGACCAGGGAGCGTCGCTGCTCGAGGTCCTCAACTATAAGCCCCCATTCACGCGTCAGCTCGAAGTTGCTGGGACGGGTAGAGGCAAGGTCGCTAACTACTGTCTCAATGATCCGCTCTATACGGAACGTGCGCTGCCCCGCCTCGGTTCCGGCGATGAGGTACCAGATATTGTTTTTGCTAACTACGCCCCACGGGTCAACCAAGCGTCGGGTTAATTCATGGGCATGATTTTCATATTCGAGCGTGACCTTGCGGCCAGCAACAATGGCGTCCTGAAGTGCAGCAACCGGTTCGGGGCGGAGGTGCTCATGCTCACCCCACGGCGTGGGATCCAGAGCCATGGCAGTGGCCGCCGTTTGAGCCTGAGCGCGAAAGGTCTGGGGCAGGGCCTGCACAAGCTTCGACAGAGCAGAACGCGCCGTGGAATCCAATGTTGCGGCAGAACCTGTGAGCAAAAACAGGGCCCTTACTTCACCCAAAGTCAGGCCCGTCAGATCCGTGCGAGCACCACCGAGCAATGTCCAGCCGCCACCACGCCCTGGTTGCGCGTACACAGGAATGCCCGCCGTGGACAGCGCCACGAAATCACGCCGGCTGGTCGCCAGAGACACCTCGAGCTCTGCTGCGACTTCGGCGGCGGTAACCCGGCCGCGGGCCTGCATTTGCAACAACGTGGCAAGCAGCCTGTCCGCTCTCATGGCATAAGTTTGACAGATGAAAGTGCTCACCAGGTGAGCACTTTCATCCGTCATGCTGATGGATATCAAGTGAGCAGCCACACACCTGCTCAGATAACCGCATCAGCAAAGGGAGCAACGATGTTTCAAGGACTAGCCACTATAAGTTTCTACGCGGACGACCTGGTCGCGGCAGCACACTGGTACACCGAGTTGCTCGGGGTCGAACCTTATTACGTGTTTCCTGCGCAGCCTGCGCCCGCGGCGTACATCGAGTTTAGAGTTGGCGGGGACCAAGCCGAGCTTGGTTTCATCGATCGCAAGTATGCACCGTCCGCAGCCTCCAGCGGTTCGGGCGGTGCCGTGGCATTTTGGCATGTGGATGACCTGTCCGCGACTGTGAATGAACTGGTGGCAATGGGAGCCAGCGAATATGAGCCGTTGACGGAGCGCGAATCCGGGTTCGCCACTGCATCGTTCATTGACCCCTTCGGCAACATTTTGGGTGTGATGACAAACCCGCACTTCCTAGAAATGCGGACGCGCCGCAACAGCGTCTAAGCGCCTGAAAGAGTCGTTAAGCTTGGTGTATGACTGACTTCTCCACAGTGCCAGATGCCCCGCGCAGCGACAACCCTGACCTGCTAGCCGCCCTGGCTGCCGATTTGCTCGCCCTTGATTACACGGTCGACGGCGTGGCGGAGCTCCTGGGTGAGGAAGCTCACCAAGCCTTGGGCAGGGACCAGACAGTGCCCGCCGTTCTGGTGTTGCGTGAGAGTACGGAGCCACTGGCAACTGTGTGCAAGCTTTGGCTGTTGGCCCAAGACATCCAGAACAAGGAGCTGAGCGTGGTACTGCCCAGCTTGAGCATCGAGACGCTTTCATTGCTTGGGCTCATTGAAGCGGTTCCGGGTGCGGACAGGGTGCGCGCTGCCATCGATCTGCGTCCTTATGGCTGGCCGGCTGACGGGAAAGGTGGAAATGATACAAATCTGTGGGTGGCTAGCGATCTCGGCGCACACCAGCGTCCCGGGGTTCTGCGTCATGATCATGTTTTGGGCATCGGGCAGGCTTCACTGACTTTGGCTCAGGGCACCATCCGCCGTGAAGTAAATAAGGCATTGGATGTGGGAACGGGCTGTGGCATCCAGCTTTTCCATCTACTCCAGCACGCCAAAACCGTTGTAGCCACCGATATTTCCGTCCGCGCGCTAGCGTTCACCCGTTTCAATCTGCTCCTGAACGCTCCCGCACTGGGCCTCAACGTTGGTGACTTGGAGCCCAATGATGTGAACCCTGCCGGGAACCCAGAGCGGGTTGCCCCGCGCGTTTCTCTGCGCCTTGGCAGCTTGCTGGAGCCCGTCGCCGGGGAGAGCTTCGATCTCATTGTTTCCAACCCGCCCTTCGTCATCACTCCTCGTCACTTCGGTGAAGATGCGGGCCAACAGTTCACCTACCGGGACGGCGGCCTGGCCGGGGATGCAATAGTGGAGAGGCTGGTTCGGGAACTACCTGCAGTTCTTGCTCCCGGTGGTACGGCGCAAATGTTGGGCAACTGGGAGATCAAGACCACCGCGAACGACGCCGGCGCCCCAGTTGAGTGGTCCGACCGCCCCCGTCTGTGGATACCAGAGGGGGTACAGGCCTGGTTTATCCAGCGAGAGCAGGTCAGTCCCGGCGGCTACGCCGAAACGTGGCTGCAGGATGCTTCCCAAGGGCGGGAGTCCCAGGCTTATGTGACCGCCTACGAGAACTATGTGCTGGACTTTGCCTCCCGTGCCGTGGCTGGAATTGGATTCGGCTACATCTTGCTGCGCACACCCGCTGCAGGGGAGGGTGTGCCAGAAGCGCGCTTTGAGGAAATTCTGTACCCCATTGAACAACCCGTAGGTCCCCACCTGGCCGCCGCGTTGGACCGGGAAAGGTGGCTGGAGCACCGAGAGTCCATCCATGATGAACTCCTTGTGGCGGCTGAGGATGTCACCGAGGAACGCCATCAACGCCCGGGCGCCGAACATCCCGGAGTCATCCTGCTGCGGCAGGGCGCTGGGCTGCGCCGCACCAACTTGCTCAGCACCGAACTCGCCGGGTTCGTCTCCGCCAGCGACGGCGATCTCACCGTAGCAGCGCTGATTGGTGCGCTCGCGGATCTCCTGGATCGGCCTGACGCCGAATTTTCCCGGAACCTCTACTCCGAGGTGTGCAACCTGGTGCGCGATGGCTTTCTCCTCCCCGCATGACAGCAGTGGGCCCGCAGGACGGCAGTGGAGTAGTACGGTGAGGGCACGGCACGAGGACAATAAGGGAACCTGAATGAGGCAGTCGATATGATGTTGGCCAGCAATGCTCCTTGGTGGGCCATTTTGCTGTGCTTGCTTGCCGCCGTCGTGCTTCCCACGCTGATTGGGCTGGAACGGCAGATCAACAACAAGTCAGCAGGCATGCGTACTCACGCCCTCGTTGGGTTGGGTGCGGCGCTTTTTGTGGTGGTCAGCAAATACGGATTTTCTGATGTGCTTGAGGTTGATCTGGTCCGGTTGGATCCGTCTCGGGTGGCTTCACAGATTGTGACAGGTATTGGTTTCATTGGCGCAGGGCTGGTGTTTGTGCGCAGAAACAAGGTGCGGGGGCTGACCACGGCGTCCTCAGTTTGGCTCACGGCCGCCGTGGGTTCGGCAGCCGGGGCCGGGCTCGTGTTGCCAGCAGTCTTCGCCACCGGTGCATATTTCCTGGTGGTAGTGGTGTATGCCAAGGTCATTGCGCGGTTGCGGGTATCCGGACGGCGTTACCACGCGCTGCAGGTTACGTATGTGGACGGGACAGGTGCCCTGCGAGAAATCCTGCAACATTGTACGAGTCTTGGCTTTCAGGTCCAGGGATTCACCACACGGCCGTTGGAACATTCAGGCAGCGGGGTACTAGGCCGGGTGCTCAATGACGAAACTGATGCCAACGGAACTGACTTTATCGAAGTTGAGCTGGAAATTGAGGGACTGGCGCCACGTGGGACGCTCCTCCAAGAGCTTTCGGCGCTACCCGGTATTAAGGCTATTTCCTTTGACGATGAGAACGAATAGCGACGGTGTGTGGGGCCTAGATTTTGCGTTCAGATTTGGGTCCAATACGCGTTCGTGACAAAAATATGGTGAACTAGGCTCTTGGGGACGCCGTTCGTCCACCTTTCATTCCCCGTAGGAGTACAGTGCCCAGCAAGGCAGCAGCCAGCAAGCCCAAGACCGGCAAAAAGCTCGTAATTGTAGAGTCCCCGGCCAAAAGCAAGACCATCGCCAAGTACCTGGGCGAGGGTTTCGTCGTCGAAGCCTCCATTGGTCACATCCGTGACCTGCCGCAGCCTTCCGAGCTGCCCGCGGAGCTGAAGAAGTCTTCAATCGGTAAGTTTGCCGTGGATCTTGAGAACGATTTCAAGCCCTACTACGTCATCTCTTCCGACAAGAAAAAGAAGGTGGCGGAGCTCAAAGCACAGCTCAAAGACGCCGACGAACTTTACCTCGCAACTGATGGGGATCGCGAAGGCGAAGCCATCGCGTGGCATTTACTTGAGGTGCTCAAGCCCAAGGTGCCGGTGCACCGGATGACATTTGCGGAAATCACCAAGGAATCACTGCAGCGCGCTCTCGGGAACCTGCGGGAGCTGGACACTGACTTGGTGGATGCGCAGGAAACGCGCCGTGTGGTTGACCGCTTGTTTGGTTACGAACTGTCCCCGGTGCTGTGGCGCAAGGTGGCACCAAAACTCTCGGCGGGTCGAGTTCAGTCCGTGGTAACCCGCATGGTGGTTGAGCGTGAGCGTGAGCGTATGGCGTTCCGTACCGCCAACTATTGGGACCTAGCTGGTACGTTCGCTCCAGTGGACGGTCAAGAGCCGTTCAACGCCAAACTGGCCGCTTTGGATGGCAAACGGGTGGCTTCAGGACGGGACTTTAACGACAAGGGTGAGTTGACGGGCAAGAACGTTGCCCACCTGGACGAGGTTGCCGCCAAGGCTCTCGCCTCAGCCCTGCAAGATGCGCCCTTCGCCGTCCGCTCAGTTGAGCACAAGCCGTACACCCGCCGTCCCGCTGCGCCGTTTACGACCTCGACCCTGCAGCAGGAGGCCGGGCGCAAGTTGCGCTTCTCCTCAAAATCCACCATGCAGACAGCCCAGCGTCTGTATGAAAACGGTTACATCACGTATATGCGTACCGATTCATCCTCGCTCAGCGATGAGGCAGTGAACGCAGCACGCCGCCAGGCCTCGGAGCTGTACGGCCCCGAATTTGTGCCCGCCGCCAAGCGGGTTTACGCCAGCAAGAGCGCGAACGCCCAAGAAGCGCACGAGGCCATCCGCCCCGCCGGTGACTCATTCCGCACCCCGGCACAAGTGGCAAGCGCCTTGGGCAAGGATGAGTTCAAACTGTACGAGCTGATTTGGAAGCGCACAGTTGCCTCCCAGATGGCTGATGCGAAAGGTTCCACGGCCACCATTAAGTTGGGCGCCACCGCTTCCGGCGGTGCTGCAGATGGTCAGGATGCGGAGTTCTCTGCCTCCGGTACTGTCATCACCTTCCGCGGCTTCCTGGCTGCCTACGAGGAAGGCCGTGACGAGTCCCGCAACGACTCCGAGGATTCGGACCGCCGCCTGCCCAACGTCAAGGAAAAGGACACTCTCAGCGCCACCGAAGTCAAGGCCAACGGCCATGACACCTCACCACCGCCACGCTTTACCGAAGCGTCGCTGACGAAGGAAATGGAAGAACGCGGCATTGGCCGCCCATCCACCTACGCCTCGACCCTGTCCACCATCATGGACCGCGGCTACGTGAGCAAACAGGGCTCGGCTCTGGTTCCGAGCTGGATTGCGTTCTCTGTGGTGCGCCTGCTGGAACTGCACTTCACTGACTACGTGGACTACGAGTTCACCGCCGGCATGGAAAAAGGCTTGGACAGGATTGCCAACGGCCAAGAGCAGGGCTCCGACTGGCTCAAGCACTTCTACTTTGGTGATGACGGCAACCGTGGACTGCAAGACATTGTCAATAACTTGGGCGAGATTGACGCACGGGACATCAACTCCATGCCCATCACCGACACCCTGGTACTGCGGGTGGGCAAATTTGGTCCGTATCTGGAGAGCACCGTCCCCACCCTGGATGCCAAAACCGGCGAGATCATTGAGGCCGCACGCGCCAACGTGCCCGAGGACCTGGCCCCGGATGAGCTCACGCCTGATAAAGCGCAAGAACTCATGGATACAGCCGCCCCCGAAGAGCGTGTTCTTGGTATTGACGACGTTTCCGGGCACACGATTGTTGCCAAGAACGGCCGCTACGGTCCTTACGTCACCGAACTGATCCCGGAGATGACAGAAGAAGAGATCGCCAATCAGCCGGTGGAGTACTACAAGAACGGGAAACCAAAGCCCGCGAAGAAGCCAGTCAAGGCCAAACCGCGTACTGGTTCGTTGTTTAAAACCATGAGCGTTGACAGTGTCACTTTGGAGGAGGCGCTGGCGATTATGAGCCTGCCTCGAGTCCTAGGAACCGATGCTGAAGAGAATGAAATCACGGTTCAAAACGGCCGTTTCGGACCCTATCTGAAGAAGGGCTCAGACTCACGTTCCATCGGCACTGAGGAGGAGATCTTCAGCATCACCTTGGAGGCCGCGCTGGAGATCTACTCGCAGCCCAAGCAGCGCGGAGCTCGTGCAGCAGTGGCTCCGCTGGCTGAGTTCGGTGAAGATCCCGTCTCAGGGAAAAATATTGTGGTCAAGGAAGGCCGCTTCGGCGCCTACATCACCGACGGCATCACCAACATTACTGTGCCTCGCGGTACTGATGTTGAGGAGCTGACCCGGGAAACCGCCGTTGAACTTTTGGCCGATAAACGTGAGCGTGGACCTGTTAAGCGGGCCACAAAAGCGCCAGCCAAGAAAGCTGCACCCAAGAAAAAAGCAGCCGCTAAGAAGTAATCAAGAGAAAAGCGCTCCGCAAAAAGCAGCCCCGCATTCCCGAAAGGGAGCGCGGGGCTGCTTTTTCATGGTGCATATCCTGACACAAACCCACCTCGGGTGGGAGGAGCGGTGCGGCCATTGGCGTGGAAAGGGGGTGGAGGGGGAATAATGGCCTCATGAGATTAGGCGTGCTCGATATCGGCTCAAATACTGTCCACCTGCTCCTTGTTGATGCCCGCCCGGGGGCTAATCCTGTGCCATACGCCTCGCACAAGCGGCCGTTGAGCCTGGTGAAATACTTGGATGCCGAGGGCAACATCAGTGATGAAGGCCAACATGAACTGATTGAGTTCATTCTTGAAGCGTGGGAATTCGCGGCCAAGCACAAGGCCAAGGACCTGTTGGCGTTTTGTACCTCCGCCATCCGGGAGTCAACCAACGGGGCCGCAGTGCTGGAGCGGGTGCAACATGAAACCACCATCCGGCTGACCGAACTCACCGGTGAAGAAGAGTCAGCTATGACCTTCTTTGCTGTGCGGCGTTGGCATGGTTGGGGTGCGGGCACGATTTTGAATCTGGACATTGGCGGCGGGTCCTTTGAAATCTCCCAAGGCAGCAACGAGTTGCCTGAGCTGGCACATTCGGTACAGCTAGGTGCGGGCCGGTTGACCCGGGAATGGCTGGAGGAGGATCCTCCCACGGCCAAGAGTGTGAAACGGCTGCGCAAGCACATCAAAGAGACACTGAAGGATCCTGTGGCCGCCACCAAGACTCTTGGCGCACCAAATATTGTCACTGGATCTTCCAAGACGTTCCGGGCACTGGCACGCATAACGGGAGCAGCGCCGTCGTCCATGGGACCCTATGTTCGCAGGGAACTGCACCTAAGTGACTTAGGGTTATGGTCTCAACGGTTATCGGCAATGTCCTCGGCTGACAGGCTGCACCTTCCAGGAGTGTCCGCCGCACGAGCCCCACAGGTGCTGGCCGGGGCGCTGGTGGCACAAACCGCATTAGAAATGTTCAATGTGACGAGCATGCAGATTAGCCCGTGGGCGTTGCGTGAAGGGCTGATTTTACGCCGCCTTGATCAGTTGGTGTTTGACGGCCCGCTGGACCCGCCCGCCCACGTTGGTAAGCTGAGCAATTCGGAGACAAAACAAGGAAAAAATGACCCAAACACCCATGAATTCCACTGACGATCAAGGCGCTGATGATTTCGGTGTGGCCCGCGCTCACATTCCTGTGGCACTGTCCACCGCCTCGGTGTATCCGCTCTCGGTTCATGACGGCTTTGCCGTGGCTGCAGACCTCGGGTACGACGGCGTTGAGGTGCTTGTGACGCATAACGGCGACAGTCAGGATGCGTCAGCACTGATGCGGCTCTCGGAGCGCTACGAGCAACCCATTCTCGCTATCCATGCCCCTACACTGCTTCTGACTCAACAGGTCTGGGGCAGTGCATGGAATAAAGTCCAGCGCTCCGCGCAAATGGCTGTGGATGTTGGCGCGGACGTTGTTGTGGTGCATCCGCCGTTCCGCTGGCAAAACGATTACGCGGAAACGTTCGCCCAGGGTGTGCGTGACATTGCTGATGCGTTTGGGGTCAAGATCGCTGTTGAAAACATGTACCCGTGGAGGCTGCGCGGCCGCGAGGCGTTAGCATATCTGCCGCATTGGGATCCGGTTCCGCAAGATTACAAAGACGTCACCTGGGATTTCTCCCATGCAGCTTCTGCGGGAGCCTCCAGCCTTGACGCTGTGAAGGCCTTGGGTTCACGTTTGCGGCACATTCACCTCACTGACGGTGTCTCACCCTCCACCAAGGATCAGCATTTGATTCCAGGTCACGGCACTCAAGAGTGTGTTGAGGTGTTGGAGCACATTGCCAACAACGGGTTCGACGGCGCAGTGGTGGCGGAAATATCCACCCGCAAAGCCAAGGGAGCCGGGCAGCGCGAAGAATGGCTGGCGGAAACGTTGGAGTTTGCCCGGATGCACTTGGGCCAGAAGGCCAAATAGGGCCGGCGCTAAACAGCGCGTTAACGTGAAATCGCCGGAGACGCTTCACCAGTGGAGGGGGGATTCACTGGCGAGGTCTCCGGCGATTTGATTGACCTTCAGGACAAGGTCAATCCGATCATCACTCGCACCCTTATGAGGTAATTAAAAGAATACGTCCCCCGTTTGGGAATTGCCGGGGCACAAGCTGTGCGTTTGCCCTGAACGGCTATTTATTGGCGGGATTCGTTGGCTGCAGCAACCGCGCGTTTGCATGCCTTGGCCCAGCATAGAAGTATGGAACGATGATGAAAAAGATTGTATTTCTTGGCTGTGGTTCCATGGGTGAAGCTATTCTTGCTGGTTTGTTGGCTTCCGGTGTATCTCCGCAGTCAGTGGTTGTTACTGTTCGCAGGCCGGAGCGGGCCACTGAACTAGCCAGTCGCCACGGCGTCACCGCTATGGCCACAAATGAGGAAGCCGGGGCCAACGTCCAGGCCGTCGAGGGTGCCAGTGTAGTGATTCTGGCGGTTAAACCCATCGGGATCATGGATATGTGCTTAGAAGTTGCCCAGGCCCTGGATTCCCATACGGTAGTGGTCAGCGTCGCGGCTGCTGTTTCCTTGGCGCAGATGGAAAGCGCACTCTTACCCGGGCAGCCTGCTGTGCGCTCAATGCCCAATACGCCGCTGAAGGTGGGCCGCGGAGTGGTCGCCCTTTCTGCTGGCTCCGCCGTCAAGGAGGAGCACCTGAACGCAGTTCACGAGATCTTCAATGGCGCTGGCGTGGTCCTGGATGTACCTGAGGAGGCACAAAACGCGGTGTCGGCCATCAGTGGCTCCGGACCCGCCTACACGTTCTTCCTGGCCGAGGCCATGGCTGCCGCTGGTGAAGCCATGGGCCTTACCCCCGAAGTCGCTCAGGTGCTGGCACGCGAAACCGTCGCAGGCGCGGGCATCATGCTGACCGAGCCCGGTGCCGATGCACAAAAGCTGCGTCGTGCTGTCACCAGCCCCAACGGCACTACCGAACAGGCCATTAAAAGCTTCGAACGGGACAATCTGGGAGAAGTTATCAAAACTGGTGCTCGGGCCGCTGCTGCCAGGGCCGCTCAGATCACCGAAGAGCTCAACTCAAAGTAGGCGGCACTGCGAACGGCGCCGGTGGCAGCTGGGCCACTGGTGCGGCTGCCAGCGGACGCTGAGGCTGTCAGGGGCTAAGTTGTTAATTCCAGCTCCAAGGCCAGCAGGGTTGCTTTGGCTTCCGGCCCGCCCAGATAGGCTCCCTGTCCTCCATCGGTACGGATAACTCGATGGCACGGGACCACTAGCGGGAGAGGATTGCGGGCACAGGCAGTTCCTACGGCCCGCACCGCACGCGGGCTTGAGGTCATGGCTGCCAGGGCGGCGTAGCTGGCTGTGTGGCCGTAGGCAATACGAGGCAAATATCCCAGGACCTCGCGTCGGAAGCCCTGAGTCAGCCGGAAATCCAGGGGTAGGTCAAAGGACTGGCGCCGGTGCGCAAAGTACTCCTCAAGTTCCCTGGCGGCATCATCCAGCCGGCCAGGTGCAAATAAAACGCGGGGGCTGATAGTTGCTGCCAATGATTCCAGCACTGCCTCGTGGCCTTCCCGCGCGAAAGCCACACGGACCAAACCGGCACTCGTCGCGGCCAGGAGTAACTCTCCAACAGGAGAGTCCACAATCCTGTAAGCAACATCGACGAGCCCAGCAGCTACAGCTGCCTGAGACAGTGCCCGGCCCAAGTGCGTCAGTTTCGTAGGCTCTGCATCGTGTAAGGACTCGAGCCGTTCAGGTACTTCATGCCTAGAGAGCATCCCTGTCATCCTTTTCTTCCGGTGGCGCTAGTTTCCGGTGGCGATAGTAGCGTGCGCAACGTCTTCATCCCATCCGCAGAGGCTCGCCGTGAAGCAGCCTCGGAGTTGCCCAAAAGTTCGGCCACCACAGCATGGCGGAGCCCGGCCAGATGATGATAAACCACCGCCTCCCGTTGTGTTGGTGGCAGCTTGGCTAGCGCCGCCCATACCTCAGTGGCAGCCTCACCGGCTTCCACTGCGCGCACCACGCTGTCACAGCCATTGTCGCCAGAAGCACCTCCTGACGGTCGTGGGGACCCGACCGGGCTGGCATCCGGTGGCCGCCCGTCCCGGGATGCGCCAGCAATGGACCCAAAGCCGTCCAGGGGGTTATTCATGGGGATGGGGAGCCTGAGAGCTTTACGGTGGTGGTCAATGGACTTGTTCCGGGCGATCGAGACCAACCAGGCCTCCCAGTTGTGCACGTTCGTTGAGCTTGGGTAGACGCGCAAGGCTGCTAGGAACGTTTCCTGCCAAATATCGTCGGCGTCAACAACTCCCACCAGTCCCCGGGCCACCCGCAATACGCAGGCGCCGTGGGCGCTCACAAGAGTTTCAAAGGGTGGCAACGCGGCAGCGGTGCTCAAAAGAGCGCTTCTGTGTGGAACCTCAACGGGTTTTCCAACTCAAGCAGGAACTGTTTGCGTTCAAGTCCACCTGCGTAGCCAACGAGGGAGCCGTTGGCCCCCACCACCCGGTGACACGGCACGATGATGCTGATGGGGTTGCGGCCGTTGGCTGATCCCACCGCTTGGGCCATAGATTTATCGCCCAACAACGCGGCGAGCTCACCGTAACTGCGTAGCTCACCGAAAGGAATTTCACTAAGCGCAGCCCAGACACGATGCTGGAATTCACTGCCCTGCGGCGCCAACGGAATGGAAAATGTACGCCGGTCACTTCCAAAGTACTCGCCCAATTGTGCCTCCGTCGCAGCCAGAACGGGCCAGGCAGAGCCAGCCACCCGTTCACCAAACGTAGCCAATGCCGGGCGGCGCACATGTTCCGCCATGTACACAGCTGCCAGTACGCCGTCGTTCGCCACTGCCGTCAACAGGCCCAAAGGCGAGTCAAAAATTGAGTGCCTGAGCATCAAAATTACCTCCTTGTCCTGTAGACGCGGCGCGATGGGAAAACGTGAGTTTTAGGGTCGGGAGGCGAAGCGCTCAAGGAGGTCAACATAGCCGGAGACAATGAGCATGTCCCGGCTGGAAACCCGGGTGTTCGGCTGTGCGTAGGTAAAATCTTCACCCGGGGACTTCACTCCCACCACCGTCACCCCGTACTTGGAGCGCACCTTGGACTCCTCGAGAGTGAAGCCCTGGGTTTCCTTGGGTGGGTACATTTTTACGATGGCGAAATCGTCATCGAACTCAATGAAGTCAAGCATTCGCCCGCCCACCAAGTGTGCGGCACGGACGCCAGCGTCAGCCTCAGGATAAATGACGTGATTGGCACCAATTCGGGTGAGGATTTTCCCGTGCGACTGTGTGATGGCTTTAACCCACAGGTGTGCGATGCCCAGGTCCACTAGATTCACCGTGATGAGCACGCTGGATTCAATGGAGGTACCCACTCCGACGACGGCGGAGCTGAAGTCCTGTGCGCCGAGCTGGCGGAGGGCATCAATATTTGTGGCGTCCGCCTCAACCACGTGGGTGAGTACGCCGGCCCACTTCTGCACAAGGGCGGGGTCACGCTCAATAGCCAGCACTTCACGTCCCTGTTTGACAAGTTGGTGAGCGGTGGCTGCCCCAAAGCGGCCCAGCCCAATGACGAGTACCGGCGCGTTGTGCGGGGGACGATTGCTGGAGTCTATTTTCTCAGCCAATGATTGGCCTTTCTTCCGGGTAGTGGAACAGCTGACGACGCTGACGCAAGGCCAAAGCGGCTGCCAGAGTGATGGAACCGACGCGACCAAAGAACATCATGGCACTAAGCACATACTTGCCCGAGGGCGGCAGCTCACCGCTGAGCCCCGTGCTCAAGCCCACCGTGGCAAATGCCGAAATGGTTTCAAAAAGTACCCTGTCAAGGCTTTCCCCAGAGATTGCCAACAGCAAACCGCAGGCGATCATTACGAACGTTGCGCCCATCATGATCACTGAAATGGCGACCCGCATGGTGCCTTGGGGAATGGTACGGCCATAGATTTTTACATCATTATCCCCTCGCGCCTCGGCGACGATCGCTAAGAACATCACGGCCAGTGTAGTGACTTTGATACCGCCGGCCGTTGAGGCGGAACCACCTCCCACAAACATCAGGGCATCGGTGAGCAACATGGTGGAGGAGTGCATGGAATTCATATCCACCAAGTTGAAACCAAGGGAGCGTGTCATCACCGAAGCAAACAGAGAGTGCGTGATTTTATCTCCCACGCTTAACCCGCCAATGGTGTCCGGATTAGTCCACTCCATGGCACCCCACAGGATGGTGCCAGTGAGAAGAAGCATCAAAGAGACCTGAATGGTGAGCTTGGCGTGCAGGGTCCACTTTTTGAAGCGGAATCCGGTGGCCAGCAGAACCATCAACACTGGGAAACCGAGGCTGCCGATGAACCCGCCAATCATCAGCGGGGTCAGGATCCACAGGTCCGCCTCGTAGGGGACAACTCCGTCTGAGTGTGGTGTGAAACCAGCATTGTTGAAAGCGGAGATGGAGTAGAAGGCCGCATGCCAGATTGCCTCCGGCAAGGACTCTCCCAAGATGAGAAAGCGTGGTGCCAGTGCAAGGGCAAGCACCAGTTCAATGGCTACGGAGGTGCTGATAACAATGCGCAGCAGGGTACCAACTTCACCTAGCCGCCCGGCATTCATGGCTTCTTGGGCAATAAGTTTCCCACGCACACCGAGGCGCTTGCTCACCATGAGTGACATCAGGGAGGCCAGCGTGAGGATGCCCAGACCACCAACAAAAATACCAATCAAAATGACGAGCTGACCAAAAAAAGACCAGTGCAAGGCAGTTGAAACAGTTGTCAGCCCCGTCACGCAGACAGCTGAAGCGGCTGTGAACAATGCGTCATGAAAAGCCGTTGGCTGGCCGTCACGGGACGCTGCGGGCAGGCACAACGTTAGGGTGAAGGCAAGGATGACCAGGGCAAAAACAATAAGCGCCAATCTGGCAGGTGAGCTGTTGGCAACCTTGTCAACAAAGTCGCGGACGCTCACCACAACTCTTAAAGGCCATTGTGGCAGCCGCTGGGAAAGTGTCGAATTAGCGCTCAACGCTCTATTGCCCCTCCTGCCAGAAACTATTTAGATGCCGCGGATACGGCAATTGTGGCCAGACTTCGGTAGCCTGTGAGGAATGTCATCCTTTGTCAGCTCAGGGCCAGTGGCCGTCCCGACAAGCATAGTCTGCGATGCAGCTATGTCTGCGTACAACTTCGGCCCAAATCATCCCATGTCGCCCAAGCGCCTTGACCTTACTGCCTCGCTGGCGCGAGAGCTGGGGATCTTCGATATGCCACAGGTGGATGTTGTTGAGTCTTACGTGGCCTCTGACGACGAACTGGCCACCGTACATACCCCTGACTACATTGCGGCGGTGCGCCGGGTTGGAGATGACCCCACACTGACCGATCCTGATCACGGGCTAGGCACCGAAGACGACCCGGCGTTTGCTGGAATTCATGAAGCCAGTGCACGGCTTGGCGGTGGATCAATAGTGTGCGCCAACGCCCTCATCAGTGGTGCAGTCCCGCGGGCGGTAAATTTCGGCGGTGGTATGCACCACGCTTTTCCGGAAAAGGCCAGTGGATTCTGCATTTACAACGACACGGCGTTATCCATCAAGAAGTTGCTGGACTCCGGTGTTTCTAAAGTTGCCTACATCGACATAGACGCGCACCACGGGGATGGCACCGAACGCATCTTTTGGGATGATCCGCGCGTGCTAACAATTTCACTACATGAAACAGGCCTGACGCTGTTTCCCGGCACGGGCTTCGCCAACGATCTAGGCGGCCCGCAGGCTGTGGGCTCAGCCGTGAACGTCGCCCTGCCAGCGGGCACCTCGGATGCCGGCTGGTTGCGAGCCTTCCACGCCGTGGTACCTCAACTCGTTGAAGCCTTCGGCCCCGAAGTTATAGTCAGCCAGCACGGCTGTGACTCCCACCGAGACGATGAGCTGACCCACCTAAACACATCGGTAGACGGTCAACGAGAGGCAGCCCTGAGCATCGCCGCCTTGGCCGATAAGGTGTGCGGTGGTCGCTGGATCGCCACCGGAGGCGGTGGATACAACATTGTCTCCGTGGTGCCAAGGGTCTGGTCACATCTGATGGCGATAGTGGCCGGAAAACCGGTACCGCTGCGCACCCCCGTACCCGACTCGTGGCGAAACTACGTGGCCGAAAAATACGGCAAAGTCGCTCCGCTGCTGATGGGTGAAGACGCTGATACGTGGTGGCGCTCATGGGAAGTTGGGTACAACCCATCGGATGCGTTGGATCGCACAGTCATGGCCACCAGAAAAGCCGTTTTTCCCTTGTACGGGCTTGACCCGTGGTTTGACTAGTGCCCGCCAGCCTGCGGAATAAATCGCCGAAGTAATCTCTGCAGAACCTAACCAGTCCGGATCATTTTGCACATAGGCACCGGCGGATCTTATCTTTCAAGATGCTGTGCCGGACATATGTCGTTAGGGTAGTGGAATGGTTGCAGAAAAAGTCTTCGCGGTAATTGCCGAAAGCACCCGCCGGGACATCTTGGCAGCGCTGGCCCAGGAGAGCAAAGCTGTGGGCCAGCTGGTGGATGAACTCGGGGTTTCGCAGCCAACAGTGTCCAAACACTTGCGTGTTCTGCGTGAGGCCGGAGTGGTGACTATGCGAGCCCAGGGGCAGAAACGCTTCTACGGCATTAACACCGAGCCCTTGACATTGGTCTCGCTCTGGCTGGAATCGCTCGGCGCAGGCGCCCCTGACGGCGCCAGCACGAGTTCAGCGGCTGCTCGCGTTTCCGCTTCTGGTGCGCAGCCCGGAAAAGTCGATTACGGCGTTGAGACGGCCCTACCTGCGGCCCTATCTGAGCTGGTGCCCAAGGCGGCACTCCTTCCGGAGCGAGAAGAGAGGGGGCAGCAGATAGTTAGGCCATCTGTCAGTGCAGCGGCTGTGAATCGCCTGCCTTCTCATGCCGCTAATGTTCTAGCCGCTGAGGCAGCCGCCGGAGCAGACATAGCCGCCGGAGCAGACATAGCCGCCGGAGCGCAGACTGCAAAAAATACTGTCAACGGCACTGGTGCAACCCCCCGTCAGTCTTCGCTTATTGCCGTCCCCAGCTCTTCAGCGCAGGTGGGCGTTGTGCAATCGAGCGAGGCCGACGGAGGTGTGCAGGGGCAAATTAGCCGCAGCGTGGGCCGAGCGGCGAACAAGGCTGCTGATTTACTGGCGAACCTCCCAGCTTTACCTACATTCAGGCGACGAAAAGACTGAAAAGTACCACAGAATGTTCGTCCTGAACTAATAATATACGCATGATCTTGCATACTGTTTCGATTATTGAGCAAAATTAGTCGAAGTGCATGCCTGACTGGAAAATTGCCATTGAGCATATTTATGCGCCGTGCATCGGCGCCGTACCCTTTCAGGAGACGCATGGATACTAGGTTAGAAGCCATTCGCGAGCAGGTTCTAGAACGCAACCCCGGGGAAAAAGAATTTCACCAGGCTGTTCTGGAAGTGTTTGAAAGTCTGGGCCCGGTTTTGGATAAACATCCAGAATTCGTAGATGCAGCGGTTCTCCAGCGTCTTTGCGAACCCGAGCGGCAGATTATCTTTCGCGTGCCGTGGATGGATGATGCCGGCCGCGTGCAGATCAACCGCGGTTTCCGAGTCGAGTTTAACTCAGCTCTCGGCCCGTACAAGGGTGGGCTACGGTTTCATCCCTCGGTGTACCTGGGCATTGTGAAGTTTCTTGGCTTCGAACAGATCTTCAAAAATGCCCTGACGGGTATGCCCATTGGCGGCGGCAAGGGCGGTTCCGACTTTGACCCGCGTGGCAAGTCTGATGGTGAGGTCATGCGTTTCTGCCAGAGCTTCATGACCGAGTTGTACCGCCACATTGGCGAGTACACCGACGTCCCGGCGGGCGACATTGGTGTTGGTGGTCGGGAGATCGGCTACCTGTTCGGCCAGTACAAGCGCATCACCAATCGCTACGAATCGGGCGTATTGACTGGTAAGGGTATTGGTTGGGGCGGATCGCTTGTCCGTCCAGAAGCCACGGGTTTCGGCACTGTGATGTTCACTCAGGAAATGCTCAAAACACGCGGCACCTCCCTTGATGGCAAGCGCGTTGTGGTGTCAGGTTCCGGTAACGTTGCCACCTTCGCGATCGCCAAAGCACAACAGCTCGGCGCCAAAGTAGTGGCCTGCTCTGATTCCTCCGGCTACATTGTGGATGAGAACGGTATTGATGTTCCCATGTTGCGCCAGATCAAAGAAAAAGAGCGTGGACGACTCAAGGAATACGCTGTGCGCCGTGGCGCTTCTGTCAGCTACGTTGAAGGCGGCTCCGTATGGGACGTTAACGCCTCGGTCGCTCTGCCTTGTGCAACGCAGAATGAGATCAACACCGAGTCCGCCACCCGCATGGTCAAAAGCGGGCTGACAGCCATCGCGGAAGGGGCCAACATGCCCTCCACCAGCGGCGCCATAGCTGTCTTCCAGGAAGCCGGAATCTTGTTCGCACCCGGCAAGGCAGCCAACGCCGGTGGCGTTGCAACATCCGCATTGGAGATGCAACAAAACGCTAGCCGGGACGCATGGTCGTTTGAGCACACGGAATCTCGCCTGGCGCAGATCATGGTGGGCATTCACGACCGTTGCGCTGAAACTGCGGACACGTACGGATCACCGGGGAACTACGTGGTCGGCGCCAATATTGCCGGCTTCGTCAAAGTTGCTGACGCCATGCTGGCCCAAGGGCTCATCTAAGGGCTTTTCTGTACAAAGTCTCTGAACACTCGACGGCGCGTCCCGGATCATCCCGGGGCGCGCCGTAGCAGCATTTATTGCGGAACTATATATGTATGCCAGAACACCGCACATGGAAACTGAAACTGAAACTGAAACTGAAACTGAAACTGAAACTGAGAGTCGGAGAATGAGAACCCTGCTGAGCGGCGAGAGTAGTGGCACCGGTGGCCCCGGTGACGGGGTAGTGGGAGACGGAGCCACCTGTGGCTACTTCGGGACCGAGCCGCTCCGGTGCAGGATTCTGCGTCTCCGGGGACACAAATGAGTGCCTCCAGCCAACCAGAACGCATCCTGTACAGCAATAAGATGTCGGCTGATTCGTTGGCGGACTGGGTGGGGGAGGGGCCGGTCTCCGTCGCTGATGGCGAGGGTGGTGCTGTGCTGAGCAGCTCTGCGGGCGCGGAGGAACTCGGCAAACAGGCCCACTTCCTCTTGTGGTGTCCGGAAAAATTCCCCGATCGCATCCGGATTTCCTGGGAATACTACCCTCTGGAGGGCCAGGGTCTTGCCATGTTGTTCTTTAGTGCAGAAGGCGGGGAGAATTTGGATTTATTCTCCCCGGAACTTGCCTCGCGCAAGGGCGTTTATCCGCAGTATCATTCCTCGGATATCAATACGTTGCATGTCTCTTACCATCGGCGAAAATTTGCCTCTGAACGGGCCTTTCGGACCTGTAATTTGCGCAAAAGTCCCGGCGCGCACCTGGTTGCCCAAGGGGCAGATCCGCTGCCGCCACCTGAAGAAGCGGACGGTTTTTACCGGATGGAAGTGTGTAAGGACGGTGCCCGGGTGCGTTTGCGCATCAATAATCTTGTCATTTTTGACTGGATGGACGACGATCCCTCCACAGGGCCGCAGTTAGGCGGCGGTTATATAGGGTTTCGGCAGATGGCACCGTTGCGGGCAGCCTATAGAAATCTTGTGGTCACTGAGCTGGATTGAGGGTGCAATCCTTGGATCCGCGTGAGTGCGAGAACCTCCAACCCAAACGCGGTTAGGCTGGTGCTAGTACCGGCAGTAAAGTGGCCGGCCAACGCGCGAGGAGAGTGAATCGTGGTCAGTGCAAAGGCGCCTGAGCATGTGGTTATTGTTGGTGCAGGAATCATTGGGCTGTCCACTGCGTGGTATCTGCAGGAGCACGGCATTAAAGTCACCATCGTTGACCGTGGCGGTGTGGCCGCAGGTTCCTCGTGGGGAAACGCAGGCTGGATCACTCCGGCACTAACATTGCCGCTGAGCGAGCCAGCCGTGCTGAAATATGGGCTCAAGGCCATGTTGGATCCGGCATCCCCGCTGTATATTCCGTTTTCCACTGACCCCTCGCTATTGAAATTCCTTCTTGGCTTTGCCCGGAACTGCACTCCAGCGAGATGGCGGGCGGCCATGGCAGTCTTTGCCGAAATCGGCCGCACTGGGATCGATGCCTTCGACGAGCTTGCCGCCGGGACGCCTCCGCTGACTGAAACGACTCATCCAGCCGAACCGTTCCTGACTGGATTCGCTTCACTGAAGGACCGTGACGCCCTCGTCAAAGAGTTCCACGTGATCCGCGAAACGGGCGGCCAGGTCGATTTCAACCTCATCACCGGGGATGAGATCCGGCAGCTGGAACCCACCCTGGGTGCTGGTGTTGTTGCCGGAATAGAAATCCGCAATCAAAAGTTCATTAACCCACCTGCGTTTATGGACTCCCTGGCGCAGACTGTGGTGGCCAGAGGCGCCACGCTGGTGAATTCCTTCAACGTTCTTGACGTCCGTGACACCGGCACCGCAGTGGAAGTGATTGGCTCGGAAGGACGCTCACTTACGGCCGACGCCGTCGTCCTCGCCACAGGTGCGTGGCTGGGTGCCCTTGCGCGTAAATTTGGTGTGAAAGCCGTGGTTCAGGCTGGTCGCGGCTACAGTTTCACGGTGGTTCCCGAAGCCATGCCCAGTCACCCCATCTACTTTCCGGCGCAGCGTGTTGCTTGCACACCCTTGGGGGACAGGTTCAGGGTTGCGGGGATGATGGAGTTTCGCAACGTTGATGCAACCTTGGATCCGCGGCGCATCAAGGCGATCGTGGAGGCCGCATCTCCCATGTTCACAGGCATTGACTGGGAGAACCGTGCCGAAGAATGGGTGGGGGCGCGGCCGTGCACCACCGACGGTTTCCCATTGGTAGGGGCCACAAGGTCTCCGCGCGTCCACGTTGCCGGCGGCCACGGTATGTGGGGAATCGCGCTAGGTCCGCTGACGGGCAAAATGATTGCCGCACAAATGACGGCAAACACCCCGCCACCGAGCATGCGCCACTTCAACCCCCTGCGCTAGTACGCTCAGTGGGTCCGCACTACCATTTCAGTTCTTGTGGTGGCGGGCCCACGGGCGCCCAGTTCGGCAAAAGTGGCTTGCGCCCACATCGCGCGCCCTATCCACGCCTCAGCATCGGCGATGACTGGGTATGCATCCTGCCCCTCTCCCACGCAGTTGATGTACGTGGCGGGGATGATTTGGGGAGCCTCGGCCGTGCGCACTGCCTCCAGTACGCGCACAAAGGCGCCGCTGTTCTCCAGCGAGCCCAGCACAGCAGTGCCGTGAACGCTCACGAATCGTTCCATCTGAGCAGGTGCACAGAGCGTCAAGGCGCTTACAACTGTGGCCCCACCCTGGGCGTGATGCTCACTGTGGAAGTGTCATCGCCTTCGATGTCGTGGGCGCCGTGCAGATCGGTCTCTACGGATTCAACGGCATCCCCGGAGTGAATCCCGGCAATGCTAGGGAACCTCGTGAGTGGAAGCCAACTTAAACCGCTCCGCGTGTGAGCTCTGCGACGGCGCGTAGCTCCTGGAATTGTGGCATGGAGGCAGCTGTTGGCTCTTTGCATATATACACCGGCGCCGGCGGCCAGGACAGCGACCCCTAGGGCAGCATGAGTGTGGATAGATATGGCGATGATGAGGCGATCCGGGGCTACCACCGCTGCGAGCAATTCAGGTCGGGCAAGATCTGCACATTTGCTGACAGGCTGAGGGCTGCTTTGTGACGAAACAGATTTGTTGACCGAATAAATTCGGGAGTATGGTGTGTGCATGACAAACCGTTGGTATGCGTATTTTTCGTTGGCTCTGGAGGGGCCTGCGTCTAACTGACACGCATCCAATCACCTTCAGAGCCAACAGGACAGAGAAATCTTTCTCTGTCCTTCGCTATTTTCAAGCGGGTTCCGAAGTGGGGGCTCGCTGCCAGCTCCCACCAAAGGAAATTCTTTCCATGAGCCTTACAGCAGCCAAAAAAATCCCGGCCACGCCGCACACCACAGCCAACCTGCGTGTCAGCCAATTCACCGCGTTGGTGTCTCCTGCGGAGTTGGCCGCTAAGCTACCGATCGACGACTACGCCAGCACCGTCGTCGAACGCGGCCGTGATCAGGTTCGGGCCATCATGAACGGGCTCGATGACAGACTGCTGGTGGTGGTTGGTCCTTGCTCAATTCACGACACCGAAGCCGGGCTGGAATACGCTCGCCGGCTCGCCGAAGTGGCTACGGAGCATCAAGCGGACCTGTTGATAGTGATGCGTGCGTACTTTGAGAAGCCCCGAACCACTGTGGGCTGGAAGGGGCTGATCAACGATCCAGGACTTGATGGCAGCCACGATGTGGCCAGGGGACTTGAGCTGGCGCGTAGTTTCTTGCTGGAGGTTGCCCGACTGGGCGTGCCTACCGGCACCGAATTCCTTGAACCGATCAGCCCGCAGTACACGGCAGATCTTATCTCCTGGGGCGCCATAGGGGCCAGGACTGCCGAAAGTCAGATTCACCGCCAACTCTCTTCGGGGCTGTCCATGCCGGTGGGTTTCAAGAACGGGACCGACGGCGGACTTCAAGTGGCCCTTGACGCGTGCAACGCCGCGTTGGCTGCCCAGTCGTTCTTAGGGATCGACGCCGATGGCCGGGCCGCCCTTGTCAGCACCTCCGGGAACTTGGATGCGCACATCATCCTGCGTGGTGGGCGCGACGCACCGAATTACCGAAGCGCTGACGTCGCCCAGGCCACGGCGGCTGCGACAACGGCTGGAGTCAATCCACGCCTGATCATTGATGCCAGTCACGCAAATTCTGGGAAAAGTCACCACCGTCAGGCCCAGGTTGCGTTGGAAATTGGTGCCCAGCTGGAAGCGGGTGACGCCTCGGCGCACACCATTGCCGGGGTCATGTTGGAGAGCTTTCTTGTAGGCGGAGCCCAGAACCTCAACGTGGAGCAGATTGCCGCCGGCGGTTCAGAGCTGGTCTACGGGCAGAGCGTCACGGACGCCTGCATGGACTGGGAAGTAACGGCAGAGGTGCTGGCAAAGTTGGCTTACGCCTCCAGTGCACGCCGTACAGAGAAGAGGGGCTAGCACGCTCTCAGGTCGTCATTCGAGGGAACAGCTTTCACATAAGCACCTTCAGCACCTACAGTTAGCTCTAGGAGCGGAAGGTGCTGTGCTCCGGCAGCTAGATCTTTTCTAATGGAAATGGATACCGAGGACAGCGATGACGCAGGAGCAGAATTTCTCCAATGTGACCTTTTTGACGGTTCAGGAAGTGGCCGAGCTCATGCGCGTGTCCAAAATGACCGTCTACCGCATGGTTCATGCTGGAGAACTGCCTGCCGTACGTTTTGGCCGGTCATATCGGGTGCCTGCCAACGCAGTTGAGAGCTATTTGCGCTCGGCCGTGGTGGATGGCACAGAGACTCACGGCCCCTCCGGTTCGGCGCATACAGGGTAAAGGCGGTACCCTAGGAAAGATCCATTTTCGGCTAGACCGATTCCTGCGATCGGTCAACCTAATCGTTTACGGCCTCATTCGAGGTTGTTCTATGCAGTTTGTGAGGAACTTTCATGGGTTCAGTAGTTAAGAAGCGCCGCAAGCGGATGTCCAAGAAGAAGCACCGTAAGCAGCTTCGTAAGACGCGTCACCAGCGTCGTAACAAGAAGTAAAGCTTCGTCTTCACAAAAATACCCGTTCACCGTTGTGGTGTGCGGGTGTTTTTATGTCCAAGCAAACTTAGCGTGTGAGATTTCTGCTTCCGGTTTAGTACGTGGCCAGCATCATTTAGCGCTTACGCACCATCGCGATGCCTTTCCACAATCCGTAGACCACTCCGGCACCCGTTGCGGCTTGTAGGCCCAGAGTTGCGGCCCGACGGCCTGAACGGTAATCGTAAACGGGCCAATTATTTTCCCGTGCATGCTTTCGCAACTTGGCGTCGGGATTGATGGCAACCGGATTACCTACGGCTGTTAGCAGCGGGATGTCGTTGTAAGAGTCGCTGTAGGCCCAGCTGCGCGAAAGATCCACACCTTCTCTGTGTGCCAGTTCACGCACGGCACGTGACTTTGCTGCGCCGTGGAGGATCTCACCCACCAGGCGGCCGGTGTAGATGCCGTCTTCTATCTCGGCCACAGTGCCAAGGGCGCCCGTAAGGTTCAGCCGAGTCGCAATGACAGCAGCAACCTCAACAGGGGTGGCTGTCACGAGCCACACTTGCCGCCCAGATTTGAGGTGTTCTTTCGTCAGGGCTTTGGTGCCGGGCCAAATCTTAGATTCGATCATCTCGTCATAGACTTCTTCGCCGAGTTGGCGGATAAAATCGGCACTGATTCCAGCGGCCAACTTCTGTGCTGAGTCCTGAACGGAATGAACGTCGTTCATGTTCTCGCCGCGCATGATGAATTTGGTTTGTTTCCACGCGAAGCCAGCGACATCAGTCAACGTGAATGCCTTTTTTTGATACATTTTTCGTGCCACGTGGAACAAGCTGGCACCCTTCATCAATGTGTTATCCACATCAAAGAAAGCGGCCTCACCCTGGTGTTGCGCAGTGGTCGAGGCGGCCTCGGCACTGTTGGTAATCACGTCGGGCATGGAATGAGTCTAGTCAATCCAGACACGCTCTGCCCGCTCCGCCACCGGAGGCAGCGGTTAACTGTGGTGAAACTTTCATTTACCGTTTGGTGGAGAAACCCGCTCTTTACGCAGCAGAGCCCGTCCTGACGCTGCCAAAGGAACAGATGCGGCACCACACACTTTGACTAGGTACCGTTATAGACATGGAATATGCTGCCAACCATCCGGCCACAAGTGATGTCTCTACCGCAGGTAATGCTCACGTTCCATTACTGGAGCTGGTCACCAAGTCCAATTGCCACTTGTGTGAGGCTGCCCGCACAGTCGTCGCCGAAGTGACGGGCAGTCTTGGCTTGACCTGGTCCGAGCTGAGCATTGATAACAACCCCGAGCTCATAGCGCGTTACGGGGAAGAAATCCCGGTGGTGCTTGTGGACGGGATCCAGAGAGACTTCTGGCATATAGACCCTGCCCGTCTCCGGCGCCTCCTGAGCTAGCCGCTTGCCCTGATGCTCTGCCTTGATGCTTGGTCTGGGCTGCGTATTTTTGGCTATGGCCGTGCCACGACTTACAGTGGGTGAAGGTCGGTGCGGACCTCACGGACACGTGTTCAGCATCTGGGCGCGGCCTTAGTTTGAGAATGTGGAGTGAAGTCTTGACCTCAGCGCAGACCTCGGATGGTCAGCCGGACGAGCCAGCCCGGCAGTTACCCTCTGCCACCGTTTCGCGCTTGACGCTGTACCTTCGTACGCTCAACGCGCTCCTTGCTGAAGGTGCCGAAAGTGTATCGTCTGAGGCTCTCGCGGAGTCGGCCGGCGTGGGCTCATCAAATGTCAGGAAAGATCTTTCTTACCTCGGGACCTACGGGACACGTGGGGTTGGCTACGATGTGGCCAATCTGAGCCGCAAAATCTCCCAAGCGCTTGGCTTAACCAACGAATGGCGGGTAGCCATTGTCGGTGCGGGAAACCTGGGCCGGGCTCTTGCACGGTACGCCGGGTTTGAATCGCGTGGATTCGACGTTGTGGCACTACTGGATGCAGACCAGATGATCATTGGCAATGAAATCGGTTGGTTGCGTGTCAGCGATGTGGCAAATCTGGAAGATGTGGTTGAGAGCGCCAGGGTGAACATGGTTGTTTTAGCACTCCCTGCTTCCGTGGCTCAAGCGGTATGCGACAGGGTTGTGGCAGCCGGGGTGCGCAGCGTGCTGAGCTTTGCTCCCATTGCACTGACGGTGGCGGATCACGTGAATCTGCGCAAAGTGGACATGGCTACCGAGCTGCAGATTCTGGCTTATCACGCCCAACGTCTGCAAGAACCCTCCCTCATACAGGATCTGCCGGGAGCATAAACCCCTACGGGTGCTATTTTTGTGGCCGATCCTTCGCCAGTTGCCACTTATGGCGCCCAAAACGTGTGTTTGGGCGCCATAAGTGGCAACTGGCGACGCGCAGCGCCGGGTTTGAACGGATTACCGCTTCAATGCGTTCCGTTTGGCCTTGTGTGCCAAGAAGAATTCCTTCGCCGGGGACCTGAACAGCATGAATACGGCGACTAACCCCAAAATGATGCGGGCACCGGAATAAAACGCATATGATCCACCTTCCGGGACAAGAACAATCGAGACGATGGCGAAGACTAGCGCGGTGGTCCGGGCCCAATTACGGCCTCGGCGCAGCTTGGCGGCAATCCAAAAATAGCCGGCAGCGCAGGTGAGCTGAATGATGCCCATAAAGATGGCCACTGTAATGAAAAGCTGCTGGGCGCTGACGGTGGCCGCCGCTTCCGGGTTCGTAGCCATGGCTTGCCCGACGGCGGATCTCAGGACCTCTTGTCCGCCCGGTGTCGTTAGGGCAAACGCCCAAATTAGCAGTGCAATGAGTTGCAAGATTCCGGCAGCCATAATGAACTTGGTAGCCAGCAGCACCCTCTTTGGCGCTTCCGTAGGTGCCCCAGAGTCCTCCCGAGCGCCAGGCTGTAGGCCCGTAAATCCGGGATATGCCGACGATGGGGTGATTGAGCCTGGCTGCGAGGTGCCCTTCTGTGCGTCTATAACGTCCTGAGGCGGTTCCCACCCGACCGGAGCGTACTGGCCGTAGCGCGGCACGCCTGGGGCGATCTCACCGTAGCTTCCCGGGCGGGAAGCAGGTTGCTCTTGGGGTTCTTCACCATGGGTGCTCATGACAGCTGCTCTTTCAGTGTGGCCGATTTCGGTATTGCTGAGGATTTGGCCGAAAGTGCGGGCCAAATGATTACGCCGGAACGTGGCACCAGAAGAAGGAAGGCCGCGTCGGGTTTATTACAAACCCTACGCGACCTCCTCCAACTCAACCACCTGATCAAGTTGACTTAGAACTGTGTGCTCAAACTACTGTCTAACTCCCTTGGACCTGGAATTCAGCCATGCAGTGGATTCTGGCAGCCACATCAACACGGCGGCCACTACGCTCAACAAACCGCCACCACGGCTGCTGGTCACGAACAAGAAGATGCTGATCAGTGCGATGATCGAAAGGGCTATCCTCGCCCACTGCATTCCTTCCTTGAGTTTCATGGCACAGACGACGATCGCAGCGATCAGCGCCAAGGAAATGATGGAGATGACGATTCCCCGCACACCTGAACCGCGGTAGTAAGAAGAGCTCAACAGGAACAGCGAACCGATAAACGCGAAGAAAGTGAAAAACAGCCAAAGGGCCGCTGTCACCAGCCAGATGATGTAAGAGATCTTCAGTAGCTGAGGTAAATCACCCATTTTAAAAATGCCGGTGAAGCCACCCGCTGGCATGACATCTTTGATTGACCGGGGCATGTCCGCTGGCATCTCAAACTTCCCGCTGCCCGCAGGTGCTCCAGGCTGCTGGTATCGAGGCTGCTGGTATTGAGGCTGCTGGTATGTGCCAGGGGCTTGCTGGTAACCCGGCGGAGGCTGATTGCCAGCTGGCGGCTGATTATTCGGAGGTGGCTGGTAGCCCGCAGGAGGCTGTTGCCCCGGGGCGCCCTGGTAGCCAGGGGGAGGCTGCGTAGCACCAGTGGGCGTAGCGCCAGTGGGTGCTGGTGGCGTATTTGGATCACGCTGGGATCCATAACCGGGAGCAGATGGCTCGGAGGCGGGCTGCTCGGGACCTGGGAACTCATTTGATGTGCTCATAGCATGAACCCTAGTCGGGGGAAGAACGGTTGTATAGGCACGCAAACAGCACGTAAAAGGCCGGTCCACCACGCTGACGGACCGGCCTTGAGGTGCGTGTGCTAAAGATCTGGACTTTAGCGCAACGGCCTAGGCGCTCCTCACAAATGCCACATCCAGTGAAATTGTGACTTTATCTGAAACTAGGACTCCGCCGGCTTCCAGGGCTGCATTCCACGTCAAACCGAACTCCTTGCGACTGATGACGGTTTTAGCTTCAAAGCCGGCACGAGTTGCGCCGAAGGGGTCTACTGCGACGCCGTTAAACTCGCCCTTAAACGTGACAGGGACTGTAATTCCGTGGATCGTCAGCTCGCCTGTGAGCGCAAAGTCCTGTGCATCCCCAGTCACGGCGGAAGATACAAATGTCAGGGTGGGGTGCTCCTGAACGTCCAGGAAGTCGGCGCCGCGGACATGCCCGTCGCGGTTTTCATCGCCGGAGTTGAAGCTCGCGGCCTGAATAGTGGCCGTGACAACGGATTGTGCCAATGTTTCCCCGAGTGTCAGTGAGGCGCTGAGGTCGGTGAATTTTCCGCGAACTTTAGAGATGCCTGCGTGGCGAACCGTGAAACCCACCTCCGAGTGCGAGGCGTCGAAGTTCCAGTTGCCTTGGGTGAGGCCGGTTGACTCAATGGTGGTGACTGACATGTGGAGCTCCTTTTAATTTTGTCCGCACATGGGCGCAATGGCCCGTGTCCTTGACTTCCACCCCGTATAAGCATGCGTTTGCATATACTATTCCCGTGCCCTGAAAAAACTTTCCAGAGCCGGATTAACCTCTTGGTCACTAACTTTGAGAAACTGGCAGACATGTCCCGAGTAACAGTTCATCTTCTGCGCCACGGCGAGGTATTCAATCCCGATGGCGTCCTTTACGGTCGACTCCCTGAATTTCATCTTTCCGAGCGTGGCCGCGCCATGGCCGTTATGGTCAGTGAGCACTTCGCAGCTATGGCGAACGACGGCGGCGCACCGGTTTATCTTGTTGCCTCACCACTGACGCGTGCCCAAGAAACCGCACAGCCCACGGCTGAGGCGTTGGGTCTGGAGATTGTGACCGATCCGCGGATCATAGAAGCGGAGAATCATTTCGAGGGCCTGCGCATGAGCAAGACTGAGTTAGGCAAGCCCAAACATTGGCCATATTTCCTCAATCCGTTCCGCCCCTCCTGGGGCGAGGCGTACGCGGCGCAGGCTCAGCGCATGATTGAAGCGGCGCGGGATGCTGCCAGATGTGCACTGGAGATTGGTGGTGATGGCGCTCAGGCCGTTATGGTGAGCCACCAGTTGCCGATCTGGTCCACACGGCGCAGTGCAGAGGGGAAGCGGCTGTGGCATGACCCGCGGAACCGAGAGTGCACACTTGCCTCCCTGACTTCTTTGACATTTGACGGCGATGACATTGTGGATGTCCACTACAGCGAACCCGCTGCCGCGCTGCTCCCCGGTGCGGCCACCACCCCAGGGGCCTAGCGCCGAAGGCGTTACACTCAGCTGACAGTCAGCTTTTCGACGTAGCGTAGAAGAATGTGTCATGTCTGCGTCAGTGACGTGGCTTCCCAATGAAATGAAAGACTTGCGCCGTGACTTCTTCGATGAGCCGTAGATCGCTTTTGGCGGCTGGTGGCGCCGTGCTCACTATGGCACTAGCCGCCTGCACCAGCAACGACCCGCTGGCACAGCAGGCTAACGCCGGTGATAATAAAAATTATATTGCCGGAGACGGCTCAGTAACCGAGTACGGGGCAGCGGACCGCAAGGAACCCGTCACATTCACAGGCACACTTTTCGATGGTGGAAAGATTGATGCCGCCGATTTTCCTGGCCGAGTCACTGTTATGAATTTTTGGTATGCAGCTTGTGCACCGTGTCGTCTGGAGGCTCCGGATTTGCAGGCACTCCATGCGGAGATGGGACCCCAGGGTGTTGCTTTCTTAGGAGTCAACGTCAGGGATGAAAAAGCCACCGCAGAAGCGTTTGAACGCAATTTCTCCCTGACTTACCCGAGCATCGCTGACAAAGATGGCGGGGTGCTGTTGGCGCTGACAAAGTTTGTTCCTCCGGCAGCCGTTCCCACCACCCTGATTCTGGACAAGAAGGGCAGGGTCTCCGCCCGCATCCTGGGCGTCGCCGACAAGGGCACTTTGAAAGCCCTTATCACCACCGCGCTGGCAGAAAAATAGCAGCCGCCCCCACCCTATGAACAATCCATTTGCCGAAACAATCCTCAGCGGGTCAATGCTGCTGGCCATCCCCGTTGCCCTGCTCGCCGGGCTAGTCTCCTTCCTGTCACCCTGCGTACTACCGCTGGTTCCAGGGTATTTAGGCTATGTGAGCGGGCTCAGTGGTGCTGATCTTCAGGACCAGCGGCGTGGGCGGATGTTTGCCGGAATCGGCCTTTTCGTGCTGGGCTTCTCAGTTGTCTTTATGCTCATCGGCGCCGTATTCGGCCAGTTGGGTGCGTGGCTGATGGGGCCCGACGCCGCGTGGGTCACGCAAGTGCTTGGTGTTGTTGTGATCCTGATGGGTGTTGTCTTCCTTGGTGGCATGGGTTGGTTTCAGTCAGAAGCCAAAATTCATGCGAAACCACCTGCTGGACTGTGGGGTGCGCCTGTTTTGGGGCTAACCTTTGGATTGGGCTGGGCGCCTTGTATAGGCCCCACCTTCAGCGCCGTACAGTTGTTGGCGGTCTCGGACGGACCAAATGCAATTAAGGGCGCGTTCCTAACGTTTATTTACTGCCTGGGGCTGGGTTTGCCCTTCCTGCTGATTGCGCTGGGCGCACGCAGGGGATTGGGTGCTTTAGCTTTCTTCCGCAAACACCGCCGCGGGTTGCAGTACTTTGGCGGTGGCATGTTGATTGTGTTGGGTCTGCTGATGGTTTCTGGGTTGTGGGGAATATGGATCAATCAACTGCAGTTCTGGTTTGCCAATGATGTGAGATTGCCAATCTAATGAAAGAGACAGTGGTGAAAGAAGCCAAGAGCAAAAAGCCGAAGACGAGTGGCCAGGAAGCCGTCCTGCCGCAACTCGGGTTTGTCGGTATGCTCCGCTGGGCTTGGCGGCAGTTGACAAGCATGCGCACGGCCTTGTTCCTGCTGCTGATGCTTGCCGTGGCTGCAGTGCCCGGTTCACTCTTCCCGCAACGCCCGTCAGCACCGGCGGAAGTTGCTCAGTACCTGAAGGACAATCCTGGTTCCGGGCCCGTCATGGACTGGTTCAAACTCTTCGATGTTTACTCATCGCCCTGGTTCGCAGCCATTTACCTGTTGTTATTCACTTCCCTGGTTGGCTGTGTATTGCCGCGAGCCAAAATTCACTGGAAGGCTATGCGTTCGGCACCGCCGCGTACGCCCAAACGTCTCTCGCGCCTGGCCGAATACGGCACAGTGGAGATCCCCGCTGGTAGTGGCATTGACGCAGAGACGGCAGTAAAAGATGCCGCAGATATTTTAAAGAGCCGCCGCTACCGGGTTGATGTGCGCGATCTTGATACAGACCGTCCCTCAGTGGGCGCTGAGGTGGGCTTCCTCAAAGAAGTAGGCAACCTGCTCTTTCATACGGCCATGATTGGTGTCCTTGCGGCGATCGCGTTCAGCGGGCTCTTTGGCTACAGCGGTCAGCGAGTTTTGGTGGAGGGGGAGACATTCGTGAATACTCTTACGGGCTATGACACGTTCACGCCCGGAGCCAATTTCAGTGACGAGAGCTTGAGCCCCTACTCTGTTCAGTTAGACCGGTTGGTAGTTAAATATGATCGCTCAACAGAAGCTCATTATGGGCAGCCGCTGGACTTCAACGCCACGCTCACGCTCAAAGACAAGCCCGGAGCGGCGCCGGAAAAAAAGACGCTTAAAGTCAACGAACCGGTAGCTGTGGGCGGAACGAACGTGTATTTGGTGGGTAATGGTTATGCCCCGATCATCACTGTCAAGGACGGACAGGGCAAGGTTGCTTTTCAGGGCCCCGTCATCACCATCCCCACTGATGGTGCTTACACCTCTTTGATGGTTGTCAAGGTCCCTGACGCCAAGCCGAAGCAGCTTGGCTTTGTTGGATTTTTTCTGCCTACGGCACTCATTGATGAAAAAGGTGTTGCTTTCGGCTCCGACCCTGATCCGTTCAATCCCCAGCTGAACCTGAACGCTTATACAGGCGATCTGGGTTTGGATAATGGCGTACCGCGCAACGTGTACACGCTGGATACCTCAGAGCTGAAGGAGATCAACTCCAGGAGCCTTGACTCGGGAGGCATTGTGCTGGTGCCGGGCCAAAGCTACACATTGCCTGAAGGTAGCGGCACCATTAGCTTTGACGGAATCAAACGATTTGCTGCTCTGGACATCAGGCACGACCCGGGACAGGTATATGTTCTGGTGTTCGCACTTATAGCGCTGGCCGGGCTCATGGGTTCACTGTTCCTGAACCGACGTCGTGTATGGGTACGCACAGGAAATCACCCTGATGGACGCACCATGGTCGAGTTCGGCCTACTCGCTCGAGGTGAGGACCACCGGCTGGCTGGCGAATATGCTGCAATCAACAAAGCTCTGCATGCCAAATGGCTGGTGCCATTTGATGTTGCAGGGCAAAATGGTGAGCAGGCACAACCAATAATCAACGACTCCGCACAAAGCGTCACCGCGGCAAGTAAGGATCAGTAATGCCAGAGATCAATGAAAGCTTTGCCCAGCTCAGCGAGCAGCTCATGCTGGTTGCCGGGCTGGCGTATGCTGTCGCGTTTTGTGCCTACGCGTGGGACCTGGTGACATTTAACCAAGCGGTTAAGAAAGGTTTGGCAGGCCAAGAAACAGCAGGCAAGGCTGCTGGTCAGGGCGCCGAGGCTAGAGAACTGGCGCTTAGTGGTGTTGGCGCGCGCAGCTCCGAGGGACAGGATCTAGGCTCAGGCCCGTTGGACCGCGCCACGCGTCCCAGCAGTAAGACCCATACCGTCTCCGACGGTGTTACCGCCGGAGACTCCATGCTTTACGGCAAGGAACGCCGGGTTGTTGCCCGCGTGGCCGTGGCACTGACAGTTGTGGCCGCCGTCGTACAAGGTTTTGCGGTGCTTTTCCGCGGACTGGCTGCAGGGCGTGTTCCGTGGGGCAACATGTACGAATTTTGCACGACGGGCAGCTTCGTTGTCGCGATAGTGTTCCTGCTGGTCCTCACCCGCCGGGACCTGCGGTTCCTTGGGACGTTCGTCATTGGCCTGGTGCTGGTGATGATTGTTGCCGCGTCCGTCTCGTTCTGGACGCCTGTGGGCCACCTGGTGCCCGCTCTGCAAAGCTACTGGCTGATCATCCACGTCTCCATTGCCGTGCTGTCCTCAGCATTCTTCACTATTACCTTTGCCATGTCGGTTCTGCAGCTTATTCAGGGCCGCCGCGAGGCCTCGATCGCTCTGGGCAAAAAAGACAAGGCACCTGTTTTGCGTCTTGTGCCCAACGCCCTAAGCCTTGAAAATCTCTCCTACCGGATCAACGGTATTGCGTTTGTGGGCTGGACATTGACGCTCATGTTCGGTGCCATCTGGGCTGAAAAGGCGTGGGGACGTTTCTGGGGCTGGGATACCAAGGAAGTTTGGACGTTCGTAATCTGGGTGGTTTACGCCGGCTACCTGCACGCCCGGGCTACCAAGGGCTGGACAGGGACGCGCGCTGCTTGGCTTTCCATAGTTGGCTACCTTTGCGTTGTCTTTAACTTCACCATCGTGAACGTGTACTTCTCCGGATTGCACTCATACGCAGGAGTTGGCAGCTAACCCCCGTTAGGCGCCAACGCCCCGGAACGCATTTTCGCGTTTTGGGGCGTTGCTGTTTGTGCACCCAATAGGCCTGATCAGCGCTTTTGTGGTGAGCGCAGACCTGGCTTGGTGTATGTGCGCGCAAGAAGGGCCAGGGCGATGGCTGCCACCATCAGGCCAAAGTCACGCAGCGCCACATCGTAGAACCCGGAGTAGGTGAGCAGGTTCATGATGATCCCCGCCAGCCACAGGGCCACCACATAGGCTGCATACCGCGGCCGCAAGGCAACAGAGATAGCTGCGATGATCTCAACAACGCCAATGGCCATCATGGTGCCCTGGGCGCTCAAGGGTGAAATATTCGCGATCCACGGAGCCAAGTAGCTTTCCCAATTGGCGAGGACGTTGAAGAACTTATCCAGTCCCATGATCAAGGGGATTGCGATAAAGCCAACCCACAGCAGCAAGAATGCGCCGTAGGCTGGCTCGGACCTGGCCCGCGTCAGTGCCTGTGATCTCCATCCACTGGATGGGGCGGGGATTGAATGCGTTGTCATGACTCCTCCATCTAAAAACTGTTCTTATGTTTTTAGAATGCGCCTGATGCGATTGCATGTCAATGCCCCGAAGAGACTTATTTTTTTTGCAGCTTGGGGCTTGTCGGAATCAACCTCCCGGCTAGCCCCAAGCCACGCTGCTCCCCGGTGCAAAAAAAGCTACTTGGCGGGCATTTCCTCTGTGACAGCTTTTAGCGTGCCAGTATCAATATCCTGCGATGGGCCGTTGAGGTAGCGTCCTAGGGAATCATCCATAGCGTTGATCCAGCGCGTGTGGTGTTTTTTGGCCATCGTTCCGGTAATTACCGAGCGGTGGATAGTGTCGCGGTAACCCAGAATGTCCGTTTCCTTCTGTCTCATCCAATCCTTAAACAGCTGCGAAACGGCGTCAAGATCGAAGGTTGGATAGTCGGTGGCTGCGATGAGCTCGCGCAGGTACTCCGACTGGAAATCGGCTTGGGCGTTGTGATCGGGCAGTGCCGCTTGGCGTTCCAACCAGAGCTGAATATTTGTTTCGCGCTCAGCCGGGGCTGGTAGCTCGATGGCGCCACTGATGACGTCCCTGGCAAACCATGCCTGTGCGTCAAACATGTTGAAGGTGTAATACTGGTCCTGCGCGCCCAAGTAAAACAGGTTGGTGTTTTCTTGCCACACCACGCCCTTGTACAGGTTGGCAGGGTAGAGCACATTTTTGGATTTCAGGCTCAGCTCACTGGGTAGGAACGGGTATTTGTGCTGGTACCCGGTGCAAAGTACCACGGCGTCAAATTCCCCGCAGGTGCCATCACTGAAGTGCGCGGTGCTGCCCTGGAAGTGGCTGACGAGGGGGCGTTCAACTGTGTTTTCTGGCCAGTCAAAGCCCATCGGAGCTGTGCGGTAGCTGAAAGTAATGGAGGCCGCACCCATTTTATGGGCTTGCATGCCAATGTCTTCGGCCGAGTAACTGCTGCCGATCATGAGTAGATTTTTGGTTGCGAAGCGTTCTGCACCGCGGAAGTCATGAGCGTGGAGGACTTCGCCGGGGAAGGTGTTGATACCAGTGAATTCCGGCACGGCAGGAGTGGAGAAGTGGCCCGTAGCGACTACCAGTTTATCGAAGACGTGATCAGTAGTGGTGGCCGTGGTTAGATCCTCCACTGTCACGGTGAATTCTTCCGTGTCCGGGTTGTAGCTGGTGTGGCGGGCCACAGTGTTGAACTGGACATATTTGCGAACATCGGAGCTTTCAACGCGGCCCTTGATGTAATCAAAAAGGACTTCACGGGGCGGGAATGATGAGATGGCGCGGCCAAAGTGCTCATCAAAGGAGTAGTCGGCGAATTCCAGGCACTCTTTGGGGCCGTTGGACCACAGGTGGCGGTACATGCTGGAGTGCACAGGCTCGCCATGCTCATCCAAACCGGTGCGCCAACTACTATTCCATTGGCCACCCCAGTTGTTCTGCTTTTCAAAACACAAAATCTCAGGGATATCCGCGCCGTTTTGCCGGGCAGACTCAAACGCCCGCAACTGAGCCATACCGCTGGGCCCGGCACCAATGATTCCAACTCGTAATCTCATGCTGCTCTCCTCATCACTTGGATCCTCTGTGTCTTCATGAATCGACGCTTCGAATCCACGCTCAGTGGCTATGTTGCGAGGTGCCGTGATCGGTTCCTCAAGGTAGAGCGTCAAAGGCGCGTAATGCGCGGCGGCAGATAAAGACTGCGGCAAATGTTCGGGCGGTTGATCGCCTGCGGTTATGCCGAACTCAAGCGCCAGTGGCACTGTCCGGAACCGGGGTTGGGTGTTTGTGGGCACCCGGATTCGTTAAGCGGTTTGCCGCAGATCCAAGAAGCAGCAAACCTGTAACCATTGCAACATTTTAGTAAAAATAAGTCAAAATCAACAAATAGTTTATTTCTGCTTACTGATCAAGGCGTTTTAAAGCTCTGTGACCTGACCGCCATCGACAGCCCACCTGGTGTCAAGGGAAACGTTCTCCAATAGCCGCCTGTCATGGGTGACAAGTAGCAGTGTGCCTTCGTAACTATCCAGAGCCTGCTCCAGTTGCTCGATCGCAGGCAGATCCAGATGGTTGGTTGGTTCATCCAGCACCAGGACGTTCACTCCGCGTGCCTGCAGAAGCGCCAAGGATGCACGGGTGCGCTCCCCGGGGGAGAGGGCGCCCACGACGCTACTCACTTGGTCAGCCTTCAAGCCAAACTTGGCCAAGAGCGTCCTGACCTCACCTTGGTTTAGCTCCGGCACAAGCTCTTCAAAAGCAGCACCCAGGGGCTGGTCTTCGGGGAACTGGCTGCGAGTTTGGTCTACTTCTCCGATTGAGACATTTGCCCCCAGAGACGCTGTTCCGCTGTCCGGGGCGCGCTGGCCAAGCAGCAATCGCAGCAGGGTCGACTTGCCTGCGCCATTGGGGCCTGTGATGCCAATCCGTTCGCCCGCGTTGACTTGCAACGAGACCGGGCCCATGGTGAAGCTGCCTTGAGTGAGAACGGCGGCATTTAATGTGCAAACTACAGTACTGGAACGCGGTGCCTCACCAATACGAAATTGCAGTGCCCATTCTTTGCGTGGTTCTTCTACTTCATCGAGCCGGGCAATGCGGGACTCCATTTGGCGTACCTTTTGGGCCTGCTTCTCGGAGGACTCAGCGCTGGCGCGACGACGGATTTTGTCATTGTCCGGGCTCTTCTTCATGGCGTTGCGTACACCCTGAGAGCTCCACTCACGCTGGGTCCGTGCACGCCCTACGAGGTCAGCCTTTTTATCGGAAAATTCGTCATAAGCTTCGCGGGCGTGCCGTTTGGCGATGGCGCGCTCCTCCAGAAACGAGTCATAGCCACCTTCATAAACAGCTACCTTGTTTTGTGCCTGGTCCAGCTCCACCACCGAAGTTATGCACCTCGAAAGAAATTCCCGGTCGTGAGAAACAAGAACCACACCACCGCGTAGTCCCTTTACGAAATCTTCGAGCCGGGCAAGTCCGGCCAAATCGAGGTCGTTGGTGGGCTCGTCCAGCAGGACGATGTCAAAACGGCTCAGCAGCAGCGCGGCAAGCGCTACGCGAGCGGCCTGACCGCCGGAAAGTCCTGTCATGGCGCCATGGGGATCAACGGTGAGTCCCAGTTCTGCCAGTATCGCAGGGATGCGCTCCGCAAGATCAACGGCGCCAGAGGCCAGCCAGCGATCAAGCGAGGCAGCATACCTGTCATTATCCGCAGAGGTGCCCGTGCCCAACGCCTCAGCCGAGGTCTCCATCTCAACCGTTGCTTGGGTGCAGCCGGTACGTCGGCCAATGTAGGAGGCAATTGATTCGCCCTCAATCCGTTCATGTTCCTGTGGCAGCCAGCCGATAAAGGCATCCTGCGGGGCCGTGCTGACGGAGCCGCCCTGCGGTATCGATGCACCCGCTAAGAGACTGAGCAGCGTTGATTTCCCGGCACCATTAGCGCCCACAACGCCAATCACATCGCCTGGGGCCACGGTGAAAGAAAGGTTATTGAACAAGGTGCGGTGTGCGTGGCCGCCGGCAAGGTCCTTTGCCACAAGTGTTGCGCTCATGACTCCATCTTAAGTTGCTTCGGAGCACTCTCTGAACCTCAGCGAAGTGTGCCCTCTCACTCCTTGGCATCTGTTGACCCGCAAGGGGGTGGCCCGGTGCTGGAAGATGATTCCCGGCGTCGTACTGGGCAAGGGGCCACAGCCGCCCAAGTATTGCAAGATGTGACGAACGGTTTGAAGCCGCCAGTGGTGGGTGGTCACACTGAAGAATCAAGAATTTCAACCACAGGCACTGGCCCGCAATCAAAGGAAACGCAGATGAGCGAAGCAACTCTTACCGAAAACAGCAACGACGCGGCACAGCGTTCGGCCCGGTTGGGTGAGGCCGGGGCAGCCTGGGCGCAGCGGATCGATCTCAACGCCGAGAATGCCAAGCTGACGTACAAGGTGGCTGGTGTGGGTGTCGGCTCGGTAGCCACGCGACTCAACGCTGGCAAGCACCAATTCACTGTGGATGAGCCGGCAGCGCTGGCCGGGGACGACGCGGCGGCCAGTCCGGTGGAGTACGTGCTGGGCGCTGTCATCGCCTGCCAGGTGGTGGTGTACCGGCTATATGCCGAACAACTCGGGATCCAGATCGATGACATCACCATTAACGCCGAAGGGGATTTGGACGTGCGCGGCCTGTTTGGGATCGACCCCGCCGTGCGGCCTGGATTCAGTGATATCCGGTTGGCTGTTTCGATCTCCGGCCCCGAAACGCAGGAACGCTATGAGGAACTTGCCCGTACAGTGGAGGCGCGCTGTCCCGTGCAGGACATGCTCAGCAACTCCACACCCGTGAGCGCTGTGGTTAGGAAAAGCTAGTCGCCGCTGGCACTTCAGGTGCACTTAGTTTTGTATCTGAGTATCCAGTGACAACCAGTTGTCCCGGGTAGCCAGCGAGGCGGCTTCGGTGTCCCCAAGGCTGGCCAGTTTAATGATCTGCGCATGTGCCGTGACCGAATGCCGTGCCTGATCGGAACTAAAGCGCTGATACTCCATCCGCCGCAGCACAGGCATGCTCTGCTCAAGCACCAGCGGAATCATTGCGTTGGCGCAGGCTGCAACCATTTCGGCATGAAACTGATCGTCGGCAGCTAAGGCGGCATCGACGTCGTCGGTCTTCAGCGCGGCGGAGAACTTGGCGTTGGCCGCGACCATATTGGCAAGATGTTCTTCGGTCAGGACCGGGACAGCCAATCTGGTTGCCAGCTCATGCATCGCCGCCACCACCTGCCGGGCATCCTTTGTGGCGGCAGGGTCCAAGGACGCCACCATCGTGGCCCTGCCCGGCTGGGAAACAATCAGCCCGGCCCGTTCCAAACGCAGCAAAGCTTCCCGAATCGGGGTCCTGCTCACGCCCAGCCACGCTTCCAGTTCAGGATCACGCAGCCGCTCGCCGGGGGCGAAGGTGCCATCAATGATGGCGTCGCGAATGGATTCATAGACATCATTGCGCAGCAGAGACCGTTTGTGGATTCCGTGGGGCAAGGGAGTGGGCATGCAACATAGGATATATCGCCAAGCCGCGTGGTGGGCGCACGTGGGACGGTATGAATGCTGAAGGCGTGCCAACACCTGAACGGCGCCCTTGACAAGAGTGTATTAATGGAATGCAATATATTGCATACCTAGTGTGTTTTACTCTAAAGTTCAAGGACGTCATGGCAATCTCAGATTTCGAGCGTTATCCCCTGACTTTTGGCCCCAGTCCCATCCATGACCTGCCACGCTTAAGTGAGCACCTGGGCGGGGCAAAAATCTGGGCAAAACGCGAGGATGTGAACAGTGGCCTGGCTTTTGGCGGCAACAAAACACGCAAACTGGAATACATCGTCCCGGACGCCATCGCCCAAGGCGCTGACACTTTGGTGTCCATTGGCGGCTACCAGTCCAACCACACCCGCCAAGTAGCTGCCGTTGCCGCCAAACTCGGGATGAAAGCCCGGCTCGTGCAGGAAAACTGGGTGGACTGGCCTGACCCACTCAGTGATCGTGTGGGCAATATCCAGCTAAGCCGCATCATGGGTGCTGAGGTCCACCTCGACTCCGCGGGCTTTGACATTGGCATTCGCAACAGCTGGGAGCAGGCCATCAAAGATGTGCAAGACGCTGGCGGCAAGCCCTATCCCATTCCCGCTGGAGCCTCGGAGCACCACCTAGGCGGACTTGGTTTCGCGAACTGGGCCTACGAGGTTGAAAAACAGGAACAGGAACTTGGCATCTTTTTCGACACCATCGTGGTCTGTACAGTGACAGGATCCACCCACGCAGGGATGATCGCGGGGTTCGCCGGACAGGACCGCCCGCGGCGAGTCATTGGCATTGACGCCTCCGCAACGATCGAAAAAACTCGTGCTCAGGTGGCAAGGATCGCCCGCCATACCGCGGCACTGATTGGCTTGGAGCGCGACATTCGCGATGATGAGATCACCGTCCTGGAAGGCTGGGCCGGTGACTACTACGGGATTCCCGTGGATTCCACCCTGGAAGCTATCCGCCTCTCCGGCACACTCGAGGGAATGATTATTGATCCCGTCTATGAGGGCAAGTCCATGGCCGGACTTATTGATCTGGTCAGTTCCAAGGACATCCCGACTACTAGCAACGTCCTCTACGCGCACCTCGGCGGACAACTGGCGCTCAACGCCTACAGCGGGCTGTTTCGCTAGGATTTTTTACTAGCGGTTGGTTAGGGCGCTTTGTTAGGGAGCTCCCCAACAGCCAGCCAGTCACCGGACGCGGTCAGCCAGCCAATGAATTTGTGGTGGCCCGCTCTTTGGTGAACAATCTCAACCCGATGTGCACTAGAGTAAATACTTGTGAGATAGATAACGCAGCCTCCGCCCCACGCCGATCGCTCCGCATTGCCTGCGGACTGCTGGATCGCGTCAGAAATGCCTGCCAATCCGCAATGTGTTAGAAGGCCGTAGTGCGCTCTTTTCCTTACAAATCCGCTAAAAAACCGAATCTGAGCTCCCCTGGCCGTTATCTTCTGTGGTTGGCTGGCGCTCAGCGTGGGACCCTCTTGATTGGCATCGTGTACGGCTCCATTTGGACTGTTTGCCAAGCGCTGACTCCCTATGTACTGGGTCAGGCGATTGACCAGGGCATTCTGCCCGGCAACTTCGCCCGCCTCTCTACCTGGGTGGGCGTATTGGTTGCGTTGACAATCGTGCAGTCCATCTCCGCTACCTTGCGTCACCGCGCAGCCGTGAGCAATTGGTTGCAGGCCGCGTACCGTTCCGCCCAAGTGGTGGGTTACAAGGTGACCCGCAGTGGAGATGCGTTGCCGCAAAAATTCTCCACGGGGGAAGTGGTCTCCACTTGTGCCTCCGATGCCATGCGCATTGGGGAAATCTTTGACGTGGCCGCGCGCTTGGCCGGTTCCGTGGTGGGCTACCTGCTGGTCTCCTATTTAGTCTTCCAATCATCGTGGCAGTTGGGCCTGGTGGTGTTATTTGGTGTGCCGCTATGCGGTGCCGCACTGATGTTCGTGATCCGGCCTTTGCAAAGGCGTCAAAAGGAACAGCGCGAGGCCGCCGGGCAGATGACTGCCCTGGGCGCGGACACCGTGACGGGTCTGCGCGTGCTGCGTGGCATTGGCGGGGAGCACATCTTCGTTCAGCGTTACAGGGAGCGTTCACGTACTACGCAGCTTGCGGGTAATAAGGTGGCGTATTCGCTGGCCGATTTGGATGCTGCGCAGGTCCTGGTGGTTGGCGTGTTCAGCGTGGCTTTCACCTGGATCGGCGCCCTGCAGGCTTTATCCGGACAAATCGACACCGGCCAGCTCGTGGCACTTTATGGATACGCGGTATTCCTGGTGTCCCCCATCCGCACCGCAGCCGATGCTGTCTCACGTTTTATTCGCGCCCAAGTGGGAGCCCGGCGAATCATTGATGTTTTGGCCACCCCTTCTGCCGTGCACGACGTCGAGACTACAGTGCCGGCCCCCTTCGCACCGAGCGCTTTGCTCGACTCGGCAACGGGGGTGGTGATTGCGCCAGGTACGCTAACCGCCGTCGTCTCCGGCGATCCTGCCCAGTCAGCGAACCTGGCCCGGCGGCTTGGCCGGTTTGAGGATGCTGTATTGCGTGAGGCGGAGGTGCGCTGGGGTGCCGAGGCGCTGCACCTGATGCCGCTGCGTGAGGTGCGCTCACGGATCGTCGTCTCTGATGCTGAGCCGCAGTTGTTCACCGGAACACTGCGGGAGGAACTGGATCCCACGGGAAAGCACACCGATGCCCAGATCATGGATGCCATTGAGGTAGCTAGTGCCCATGACGTATTTGATGGTCTGGACCACGGACTAGATGACGAAGTAACGGAGAAAGGGCGCGGTTTCTCCGGCGGGCAGCGCCAACGTTTAACTTTGGCGCGCGCAGTGCTGACGGAAGCGGAAGTGTTGGTGCTAATTGAACCGACCAGTGCTGTTGATGCGCACACCGAATCACGGATCGCCACGGCCCTGCAACGCACTCGCGGGGTACCTGAGAACACCACAGTGGTGGTCAGTGTTAGCCCGCTGCTACTGGGCGCCATGGATACTGTGGTGTTCCTGCAGGACGGGAAAATTTTAGCGCAGGGTACGCACCGGGAGCTCCTGGACACCGTTCCGGACTACCGCAAAGTGGTGATCCGCGGCGAAGGTATGGATGGCCACAGCGCCGAAGTTATGAACAATACCGGCACAAACGGTGGGGGAAACTGATGGCTGATAACAAGCTTCCTGTGGCGGATTCCGCTCAGGTCAAGGCAGAGGGTCTGCGTTTGATGAGCGCACACAAAAAGCCACTGGCCGGTGTGGTTGGGCTCTATGTTGTGTCTGCTGCGGCAGGTCTGGCCGGACCGTTCCTCTTGGGCAGGCTGGTAGACGCCATCAGCGTTGGCACAACGGCCGGGTTTATTGCCACTGTGGCGATGAGCTTGGCTGGCTTTGTGATTGTGCAGACCATACTGGCGCGATGGGCCAGGCGTAAAGGCATGGTGTTGGGGGAGAAAGTATTTGCCCAACTCCGTGAGGAATTCATGGAGCAGGTCACCTCGCTTCCGCTATCTACCGTGGAAAAGGCGGGGACCGGTGACCTTGTGTCCCGCACAACCAACGACGTTGACTCGGTCTCACACACCGTCCGCTTTGGTGTTCCACAGGTGCTGGTTTCAGTAGCAACCATTGCGCTGACGGCCACCGCAGCACTCTTGACCAGTCCACTTGTGGCCGTGGCCCTGCTGGTGGGTACACCATTGCTGATTCCCGTCACACGCTGGTACCTCAAGCGCGCCACCGCCGGATACTTGGCGGAGCGCGAAAGCTACGCGGTGCTCAATGGCGCCATCACCGAGACCATCGAGGGTGCCCGCACAGTTGACGCGCTGAGTCTTGGGCCGCACCGGCGCAACAGGATCGATGCGGCTCTAAAAAACTGCTTTGAACGTGAAAAGTACACGCTGGGATTGCGCACAATACTGTTCCCGGTGACCGAACTCGCTTTCTGGCTCCCGGTGGCTGCCGTGCTGTTGTGGGGCGGCTGGCTGTCATCCCAAGACCTTGTCACCACTGGCATGGTGGCCACGGTTGCGCTGTATGCCATGCAACTCATCGACCCCGTGGACACGCTGATCATGTGGATCGACGAGATCCAGGTGGGCGCCTCATCGTTGGCCCGCATTGTGGGCATCCGCAACGTTTCTCCGGACAGGATCGCCACGGATGCGGTGCCCACAGATGAGCAAATTATTCTCAACAACGCCCGTTACGCCTACCGTGAAGGCCACAACGTTTTGCACGGGATCGATCTCACGCTCCGTCCCGGCGAGCGTCTGGCCATGGTGGGTCCTTCTGGGGCGGGTAAGTCCACCCTTGGCCGGTTGCTGGCCGGAATCCATGGACCTACTTCCGGTTCCGTCACGGTGGGCGGGGTGCCGTTGGTTGACCGCCCGCTGGATGAATTACGTGGAGAGGTCGCCTTGGTCACCCAAGAACACCACGTGTTCGTGGGAACGCTGGCAGACAACGTCCGCTTGGGGAAGGCCGATGCAACTGACGCGCAGATCGAAAAGGCCCTCTCCGACGTCGGATCCTTATCTTGGGTGCGTGCCCTCCCCGAAGGTATTGCCACTGAAGTGGGTTCGGGATCACACACGCTGACCCCCGCTCAGGCGCAGGAACTGGCGTTGGCCCGGCTAGTGCTGGCGGATCCGCACACACTGGTGCTGGACGAGGCGACCTCGTTGATCGATCCGCAGGCCGCCCGCGATCTGGAGTTTTCACTCAGCGCCGTTTTGGCCGGACGGACTGTTGTGGCGATTGCGCACCGCCTGCATACCGCGCACGACGCCGATCGTGTGGCGGTGGTGGAAAAGGGACGAATTTCCGAGCTGGGTTCCCACGATGAACTGCTGGCGCAAGGCGGATCCTACGCTGCGTTGTGGAACTCGTGGCGGCAAGACGCGTAAGCCTGCACGTGTTGTGGGTGGGTGCGTAGTCGAGACCCATTTTTCGTCTACGCGGGGGTAGTTGATACTTTTTGCACGTGGTCTACCGGGTGCAAAAAGTATCAACTACCCCCGCGTTTGGTCGAAGTGATGCATGCTCTTCGTGGATGCGGGAAATCAAGTGCGGTGGCGGTGGTAAAATCAGCTAAGCAACCCCAAAATTTTTAGCGATACCGGTCTGAAACTTGACCGAAAGAATCGCAACAAACGGCGGCGCAACCTCGCCAGCCTGTCGCCCACTACAGCATAAAGTCTGGAATCCATGAGAAGAACTGCCCGCCAAACCCCGCCCGCCCTTGCCGATGGTGCCATGCGCATTGTTGCCCTTGGTGGTTTGGGGGAGATTGGCCGTAATATGACCGTCTTCGAATTCGCAGGAAAACTGCTGATCGTTGACTGCGGAGTTTTGTTCCCTGAAGAGCACCACCCCGGCGTCGATTTGATCCTGCCTGACTTCTCCTACTTGAAGGACAGATGGCAGGACGTGGTTGGCTTGGTGCTAACTCACGGCCACGAGGATCACATTGGCGGAGTGCCGTACCTGCTCAAGCACCGCGGGGACATCCCCGTGATCTCAGCCAAACTGACGCTGGCGTTCCTGAAGACCAAGCTGGATGAGCACCGGATCAAGGGCAAGATGATCCAGGTCAAGGAAGGCGACCGCCGCAAGTTCGGCCCGTTCGACGTTGAATTCCTGGCAGTAAACCACTCCATCCCGGACGGCCTTGCAGTTGCCATCCGCACGCCCGCCGGTTTGGTGCTGGAAACTGGTGACTTCAAGATGGACCAGTTCCCGTTGGATAAGCGCATCACTGACCTGGCCGGCTTTGCCCGCTTGGGAGAAGAAGGCGTTGACTTGTTCATGCCTGATTCCACCAACGCCGAAGTCCCTGGATTTTTGGCAGCTGAGGCTGACCTGATTCCAGCGATTGACCAGGTTATGCGCACCGCCCCGCGCCGCGTAGTGGTCTCCAGCTTCGCCAGCCACGTGCACCGCATCCAGCAGATCATCGATTCTGCGCACAAATACAACCGCAAGATAGCGTTCGTTGGCCGCTCCATGGTCCGGAACATGACCACTGCGCGCGAACTGGGATACCTGAAAATCCCGCGCGGCATGCTGGTAGAAGCCAGGGAACTGGAGAAGATGGCGCCGAACAAGGCTGTTCTGATCTGCACCGGTTCTCAGGGTGAGCCGATGGCTGCTCTGGCGCGTATGGCCAACGGCGACCACCAGATCAACCTGACAGAGGGTGACACCGTCCTGTTGGCCAGCTCATTGGTCCCGGGTAACGAATCCTCTATTTACCGGTTGATCAACGATCTCACCAAGCAGGGCGCAAATGTTATTCACAAGGGCAACGCGAAGGTTCACGTCTCTGGCCACGCCAGCGCCGGTGAACTCGTCTACTGCTACAACCTGGTCCGCCCGCGCAATGTGATGCCGGTCCACGGTGAGTACAGGCACTTGAAGGCCAACGCCGAACTTGCCATCCGCACCGGTGTTGATCCCAAGCACACTTTGATCGTTGAAGATGGCACCACGATCGACCTCAAGGACGGCGTGGCACGGGTGAGCGGTAGTGTTCCCGCCGCGTACGTCTACGTAGAAAATATGGTTGCCGGTGCCGCCACGGAGGAGTCCTTGCAGGACCGTCTCCGCTTGGGTGCAGACGGCGCTGTGACCTTATTGCTGATCGTCAATCCTGACACCGGCAGCATTGAAGAAGACCCGGAATTCTTCCCGGTTGGCTTCAACCTCACTGAGAAGGACCTGGAAAAGGCCACCGGCGTTGTGGAGAAGGCAATCTCCGGTCTCCGTGGCGAGAAGACGGGTCCAGTCGCAGAAAAGGCTATTGCCGATTCCTTGCTGCGCTGGTCGGACAGGGCGTTGCGCCGCAAGCCGGTCTACACAGTCATCATCGTGGAAGCGTAATCCGCACCACTGCAAGTTGCGTGCCGCCGTCGTTCTTCAAGAACGACGGCGGCACTTTGCTTTGCGCTGCAAACTTTGCCCTGGGTGCGGGCTAGTCTTCTGTGCGCAATTTGTCCATGTCTCTACGGTCCTTCTTAGTGGGCCGGCCGGTGCCGCGATCACGCTGCGGCAGACCAAGCGCCGGAAGGGCGGGGCGTGCGGGAGTGTGGTCGGTGAAGCAGTGCGAGGCGGCCTCGGCCCCGACGCGCTTGTTGATGAGCCTGCGGACCTCAAGGATTCTGTCGTAACCGGGTTGACGGACTCGAATAGTGTCCCCGGGAACAACTGTGTGCGCGGCCTTGGCGTTGGCGTCGTTGAGTTTTACGTGACCGGCGCGGCAGGCTGCGGTGGCCATGGAACGAGTCTTGTACGCGCGAATTGACCACAACCACGCGTCGATGCGCACCGAAGCGGGCGCGTTCTTGGGGATGCTCATAGTTCAACCACTCTATCGCGGGCACAGAATACGAAAAAAGCCGCCGTTTGGGAGATAAGCCACCCCGCGCGCGGTGGCTTATCTCCCAAACGGCGGCTTTTGCGAAAAAAGTTCAGTCCTTGTTGCTAAATGCCAAGGGACTCTCAAGGGGTGCAGCCCTGGGGACCGCAGGACTCGGCGGTTTCAGATCCTGAGTCAACCATTGTCAGCGGGTTGGCTTCCTGCCACGCCTCCTCGAGTGCTTGGCTGAACAATTCCGCCGGTTGGGCGCCGGAAATTCCGTACTTCCGATCGATCACAAAGAACGGCACACCGGTAACACCAATGGCACGTGCCTCGGCGAAGTCGTTGCGGACCTCATCGGCATACTTGCCGGTGTCCAGCGCCTCATTGATATCAACGGCGGAAAGACCCGCACGGGTGCCAATGCTCACCAGCGCCTCGCGGTCTCCGATGTCCGCACCGTGCTCAAAGTGCGCTGAGAGCAACGCTTCTTTAACAGCATCCGCCTTGCCGTGTGCGGCAGCCAAATGGAGCAGTTCGTGGGCGGAGAAACTGTTCGCCACCACAATCTCTTCAAATTTGTAGTGCAGCCCCTCGCCCTCAGCCGCATCCTTGACCTGGCCGAGCATGCCCATGAGCTGCTCGCGATCCATGCCCTTGCGCTCCACAAGGTAGTCCATCTCGGTGCCGTCATAGTGCTGAGGAAGTGTGGGGTCCAGTTGATAACTGCGCCACAGCACCTCCACCGAATCCTTGTGCGGGAATGCGTTCAGGGCGGTTTCAAAACGGCGCTTGCCAATATAGCACCACGGGCAGGCCACGTCGGAGAAAATTTCGATCTTCATATCTGCCAGAACCATGGCAGCACGCCCGTTATTCCAGCCCAAGCACGACGGCGCTTGCCGGGTTCCATGTGAACCCGCCAAACGCCGTCGTACTTATGGATACTCACTATTAAGGTTGCTTCACCGGGACCCGACGATCGGGCCTGCAGTGGCTAGCGTCCGGGAAACAACCAAACTTATGCTGCCGCCAGCTGGCGTGTTCCGCTGGAGGCCTGCTCTGGTGTTGCGTGGAGGTAGTTGGCGTAGGCGGATGTGGTCAAGAAGGCCGGAAATTCCTCGCCCATGGCAACATCGGTGAAGATTTCCAGGGCATCGTCAAAACGGTCCGCATCGAATCGGGGAAGTTTGGCGAACTCCTCTTGAACCATCTCGTGGACCCAGTCGTAGGTAATCAGTTCCCCTGTGTCTGTGATGGCCTGGCTGTTGATCCACTGCCAGATCTGAGAGCGGGAGATCTCCGCGGTGGCGGCATCCTCCATGAGGTTGTTCAGTGCAACGGCACCGTGCCCGCGCAACCAAGACTCGATGTATTGGACACCAACCCAAATGTTGTCTCGGATCCCCTGTTCGGTGATATTGCCCTGGGTGCCGGCAACGTTCAGCAGTGCCCTGTCATCAAGCTCCACATCCTCACGCAGCCGGCTGATCTGATTGGGATTCCAGCCAAGTACCTCGTCGAAGACCTCCATGGCAACAGGAACCAGGTCAGGGTGGGCAACCCAAGAGCCGTCAAAGCCGTCATTGGCTTCACGGGTCTTATCAGCGCGAACCTTGTCCATCGCGTTGGCGTTGGCTTCCGGATCGCGACGGTTGGGCACAAATGCTGCCATCCCACCGATAGCCATGGCGCCACGACGGTGGCAGGCCCTTACCAGCTGTTCGGTGTAGGCGCGCATGAACGGTGCTGTCATGGTGATTTGGTTGCGGTCAGGGAGTACAAAACGAGGCCCGCGGGTACGGAAGTTCTTGATCACTGAGAACAGGTAATCCCAGCGTCCGGCGTTCAACCCGGCAGCGTGATCACGGAGTTCGTAGAGGATCTCTTCCATTTCGAAAGCGGCCGTAATGGTCTCGATTAAAACCGTGGCACGGATGGTGCCCTGCGGGATGCCCAACAGGTCCTGGGCGTGGATGAAGATGTCATTCCACAGGCGGGCTTCCAAATGGTTTTCAATCTTTGGAAGGTAGAAGTACGGTCCCTTGCCCTGGGCGATCAAACGGTGGGCGTTGTGGAAAAAGTACAGCCCGAAGTCCACAACTCCACCAGCCATCGGCTTGGAATTGATCAGCAGGTGCTTCTCTGGCAGGTGCCATCCGCGCGGACGGACAACAATAGTGGGCAGGTCCTCCTGCGGGGCCAAACGGTATTCTTTGCCCTCGGGGCTGGTGAAATCAATGCGGCGTTCCAGCGCATCAATCAAGTTCAGCTGTCCACGGATTACGTTGCCCCAGGTAGGGGTTGAGGAGTCTTCCATGTCAGCCAGCCACACTTTAGCCCCCGAGTTCAGGGCGTTGATGGTCATCTTTTTATCAACCGGACCCGTAATCTCTACACGACGGTCTTCCAGCCCGGGTGCCGGCGGAGCTACTCGCCAGTTAGGATCTTCCCGGATAGTGGAGGTTTCGCGCAGGTAGCGAGGATCGGTGCCGCTGAGAATCTGGCGACGTCGAGTCTGGCGGGCTGCGAGCAGCTCGTGCCTGCGTGCAGTTGTTTTGCGGTTCAGTGCCGCAATGAAATCCAGAGCCTCCGGAGTCAGGATTTCATCCTGGCGGTGAATCGGCGGGGCTGTCAGTGTGATGCCGTTGAACGTAATTCCGTTCAGGCTGTTAGTCGAGTTCATGGGAATTCTCCAAGTCTGGTTCACCTATGAGGCAGCTGGGGAACAAAGCAGACCGGGTTGGACCTCTTTGCACCATCAACTGCCTCATAAATGAGAAAGGTGAAAGCTGTTAGTGGAACTGCTGGGCTTCGGTGGAACCAGCCAATGCGAGGGTGCCGCTGTTTGGGTTCAGGGCTGTCGCGACCAGATCGAAGTAGCCTGTGCCCACTTCGCGCTGGTGCTTGGTAGCGGTGTAGCCGCGTGCTTCGGAGTCGAATTCTCGCTCCTGCAGTTCGACGTATGAACTCATGCCTTCTCGGGCGTAGCCATGGGCAAGATCAAACATCGAGTAATTCAGGGAGTGGAAACCAGCCAGTGTGATGAACTGGAAGGTGTATCCCATGGCGCCAAGCTCCCGTTGGAACTTTGCGATTGTTGAGTCATCCAGGTGTTTTTTCCAGTTGAATGACGGTGAGCAGTTGTAGGCGAGCATCTGGTCAGGGAATTCGGATTTGACGGCTTCGGCAAACTTTTTCGCATGCTCCAGATCGGGGGTTCCCGTCTCCATCCAGATGAGGTCGGAGTACGGGGCGTAGGCGCGGGCCCTGGCAATGGAGGGCTCCAGACCGTTCTTGATGTGGTAGAAACCTTCTGCTGTGCGCTCGCCGGTTACGAACTGCTGATCGCGTTCATCCACATCTGAGGTGATGAGGGTGGCGGCTTCGGCATCAGTACGGGCAATGATGACTGAAGGTACGCCGGCAACGTCGGCTGCCAGGCGTGCAGCGTTCAGTGTCCGCACATGTTGGGAGGTGGGAATGAGAACCTTGCCGCCCAAATGGCCGCACTTCTTCTCGCTGGCCAACTGGTCTTCCCAGTGCACACCGGATGCGCCGGCAACGATCATGGATTTCATGAGCTCGTAGGCGTTCAACGGACCACCAAAGCCGGCTTCGGCGTCGGCCACGATCGGCACTAGCCAATCATCAACACTTTTCAGACCCTCGGAGAATTCGATCTGATCCGAGCGAAGCAACGCATTGTTGATGCGGCGCACAACCTTGGGCACCGAGTCCACCGGGTACAGGGACTGATCAGGGTAGGTATTGCCGTTTGAGTTGGCGTCAGCAGCAACCTGCCAGCCGGAGAGGTAAACGGCCTTCAGGCCAGCCTTGACCTGCTGGACTGCCTGATTTCCTGTCAGGGCACCCAGTGCGTTGGTGTAGCCACCCGGGGCGGCGTTGCGCAGCTGATCCCACAATTTTTCGGAGCCGCGACGGGCCAGGGTGTGCTCTTCTTGGACCCGGCCGCGGAGCTTAATCACATCGGCGGCAGGGTACGAGCGTTCGAGGCCGGACCAACGGGGGTTGGCTGCCCACTCGAGTTCGAGGGCTGTGGCCGCCTGTGCATTGGTCTGCTCGGGCGTCGTTGCGGGTTCGAATGCTGCAGTCATGGTGATGGCTCCTTGTTGGGGGTGTCCTTTGCCGAAGTCACGGGCTCAAACTCGTCTCTGAGGTTGTAGAACCACGTTCTTTCTTCGTGATTTCAACTATTCAGGTGTTTTCGGCCCAAAGCTAGTGGTCTTTAGTGGAAAGATTCGCATTTCTTCGCATATACTCAAGAAATGGCTAATACTGGTTGGTATGTGGGCAAAACACCGGCGCTGCGAGGCGAGGGTGCGGGTGAATTGGATATCATCTCGCTGGGCAGGAGGGTCCGCCATCTGCGCAAGAATCTGGGCATGACACTGGATGATTTGGGTGCGAAAGTAGGGACCGCCCCGTCACAACTTTCTCTCATTGAGAACGGCAAGCGGGAGCCCAAGCTAACCCTGCTGCAGCAACTAGCGGTGGCACTGGGAGTTGGGCTTGAACAGCTGCTGGGAGCGGAGCCGCCAAACCGACGGGCGGCTCTTGAAATTGAGCTGGAGCGGGCGCAGCGTGGGCCGCTCTATCAGTCGCTGGGATTACCCACAGTGCGCGTGGGTTCGCGGCTTTCCACGGAAGTTTTGGAGTCGCTTGTTGGTTTGCAGCACGAGCTGGAACGCCGCCTTGATGAGCAGTCGGCCACGCCGGAAGAAGCGCGGCGGGCCAACAATGAGTTGCGGATGGAAATGCGTGAACGCAACAACTACTACCCGGAGATTGAACGTCAAGCTCAAGACCTGTTGAAAGCTGTGGGGCACGACAGGGGCCCGTTGTCCCACCACGTGGCTGCAGACGTGGCGGAGCACCTTGGCTTTGACCTGCATTATGTGGGGGATTTGCCACATTCAACCCGGTCAGTGACGGACTTGAAGAATCGCCGAATTTATCTCACCCAGGGTCAGCGATCGGATCATGACCCCCGTTCGGTGCTGCTGCAGGCGCTGGGGCACTACGTTTTGGGGCATAAGACTCCCCGTAACTACGCAGACTTTTTACGCCAGCGCGTTTACACCAATTATTTTGCCGCTTCACTGCTAATGCCAGAACGTGCCACTGTCAGCTTCCTTAAAGAAGCCAAGGCAGCTAAAGAGTTGGCCATCGAGGACATTCGTGATGCCTTCGCTGTTTCATATGAGACGGCAGCTCACCGGTTCACTAATCTAGCCACCGAACATTTAGGCATCACCACACATTTTCAAAAAGTGCATGAATCCGGGATTATCCACAAAGCGTATGAGAATGACGACGTGAACTTCCCCGCCGATCACACAGGTGCCATCGAAGGGCAGGCGGTGTGCAGATTCTGGACCTCACGAGCCGTTTTTGACGTGCCAGATAAGTTCAGGGCCTTTAATCAGTACACCGACACAGAGGTGGGAACGTTCTGGTGCACCGCCCGGACGGAAAAGCACTCCTCGGGTGACTATTCACTGAGCATCGGGGTGCCTTATGCGCATGTGAAGTGGTTCCGTGGCCGGGAAACCACTGAGCGCTCGGCATCCAAATGCCCTGATCCTTCATGCTGCCGTCGCCCGCCGGAGGAGCTTTCGGCTGAATGGGCGGGGCTTGCTTGGCCGTCAACGCGCGCCAACTCACACTTGCTGGCAGCCATGCCCCAGGGAGCGTTTCCAGGCGTTGATGAGACTGAAGTGTACAAATTTCTGCAGGCCCACCAAGGGAGGTAAAACGGGCTAGCTAAGGGGCAAGGCGCAATATGTTCCACTGATTTTCCTCTGACGTTCACTTGGTCTAGGGTCCCTATCCGGCAGCGCCGCATAGCGTGAAGGTGTCAAGGGCAATAAGGCTCCCAAACGTGAGGAACTTTCATGAGCACGCAACAATTCCCCGTCGTATTGACCACTGAAGGCGCCGCCGCCGATAACGAAGATGTTGTTGGCGACAACGTTTCAGTGGTGAACGAGATGTACTTGGCGCTGTTGAACGCCGATGAGATCGCACCCAATGCCTTGCGCAGCTACTTCGTAGACTTTTACCTCACCGCGGCGCTCGACGGCGGATTCGCCCAGTATGTTTTCATGACACCAGACCGAGAAGAGCTCGATGGCTACATCCGGGAAGGGCTGGAAGGCATGGGGGCGAAAGGGCATCTGGAACTTTTCAACCGTACCGCGGCACTTTATGAACTCCTCTCCGAAGCCGATACTGCCGCTTACCTTGAAGATGAAGTAGATCAAAGCGCTGACCGCTCTGATGGTGTTGCAGCGCTTGAAGCCCTTGATAGTGAATTTGAAGAACTGCTGGAAACCGAGGACGTCACTGGTCTGAACGCGCAGTGGCTGCGCGGTCAGGATGGGCTGCTGATACTGAACGCCGACGATCTGAGGGCTCACATCGAAGCCCGCGTTGGCACTGTGACAGACCTTGAAGAGCGTCGAATGGAAGCTGAACTAGAGGATGCCCCCGAGTTTGAGCTGATCATTCGTGAACTTTGTGAGCTGGCAGGCCACACCTTGGAGAAGATCATCATGGGAGATCCTCACTACGCCCGCAACGGCGACACCGTTTTAGCCTGGCACTTCAGGACTAACAAGGGCGATTTTATTATGCTCGACGACGACATCGAGGCTGTCATGATTGATCCTGCAACGAGGCAGACCCTTGCAACTGTTGAGTTTGACCCGGCAGACCTCGCCTAAGGCTGGCACGCAAGGGGATTTTTTCGAAAAAAGGGAAAGCCGTCGCGATGTAATAAAGTCAACGGATGGAAGATCTCAAATTCACGCACACAACCGCCATCAAAAATGCGTGGGCGGCTATGCCCTTTGCTCCCGGCATCTACAAGTGTTATCTCACCGGTGCCATGCCGAAGGGTATGAGCTGGCCTGCTGAATTGAGCCCGCTCAAACGTGGAGACCTGATATATGTGGGACGAGCCACGAACTTGCGCAGCCGTGCCCGGCACCACAATGTGCAGACATCTAAGTCCACTTTTCGCCGTTCGTTGGCGGCGCTTCTGGGACTGCAGGCGCAATGGCATGGAAAGTCAGCGCACCCACGGCTGACAGATGCTGACGAAGAGGTCCTGAGTAATTGGATGGTGGGTAACCTGGGGATGTCATTCTGCGTTGTTGAGGACTTGGAGCGCCTCGCCAGTCTTGAGGATGCTATGCGCGTGGAGCTGTGCCCACCCTTGAATCGTGATGGCAGCACCCCGGTTCAGTTGCACGTTTCAGCCGTTGCTAGCGCCGGACAACGGGGGGCCCTTCGCGACAAGGGCTGAACCTCTTGACCCTGAATCTCTTGACCCTGGCGCCAATCTCCCGAATGCTGGCAGGTACCGGCAAGCAGCCGGTCCAGCAAGGGGCCCGCGCCGAGGATGAAACGTTCGGTGCCGCACTGAAGACGGGTGTTCCGCAGCTTCTGGAGACGGCGGCCGCCCACGCAGCACATCCTCAGCCATGGTGTGTCTCGGATAGTGGTCGGCGATCACGCCCATCCCAATGGCCAGCACGTTGATCACCCCAAACAAGGCCATCACCTCCGGAATCTTCATGTGGCAGGGTTGCGTGATCTGTCGCACACAATTATGCTTAGTGTGCGCTATTAGAACGTTGTGTTCAAATAGTGAACATCTTGAGGGTGGTGGTGAATGAGCCGCCCCAGTGCAACGAGGAGAACCCTGTGCAATTCCACCACCACGGATACGTTTCCGGTGACCCGCGCATTCACGAGGCAACAGGGACCGGGATCGACCGCCCTGAAGAGCTGCCCGAGCAAGTGGATGTTTTGATTGTCGGATCGGGTCCGGCCGGCATGCTCACCGCCGCCCAGCTTTCCCAGTTCCCCGACATCACCACGCGGATCGTGGAGCGCCGGGGAGGCCGTCTGGAGATTGGCCAGGCGGACGGCATTCAGGCTCGCAGTGTGGAAACGTTCCAGGCTTTTGGCTTTGCCGAGCGGATCATCGCCGAGGCGTACCACATCACGGAGATGGCGTTCTGGCGCCCGGACACGAAGGATGCCACACGCATTGTGCGGGGTGGCCGCGCTGTAGACGATGCAACAGGGATCAGCGAATTCCCGCACCTGATAGTGAACCAGGCCCGCGTGCTTGACTACTTTGCCGAAGTTGCACAAAACTCACCCGCCCGCCTGACACCCGACTACGGCTGGGACTTCCAAACGCTTGAGGTTGCCGATGAGGGCGAGTACCCCGTCAAGGTTACCCTCGTCCGCAGCGCCGGCCCGAACGAAGGATCCGTTCAGGTGGTGCACGCCAAGTACGTCGTCGGCTGCGACGGGGCCCGCAGCAAGGTCCGCGCGTCGATCGGTGCCACCATGGCAGGAGACAAGTCCAACCACGCATGGGGCGTCATGGACATTTTGGCCAGCACGGACTTTCCGGACATCCGGACCAAATGCGCCATCCAGTCCCACACTGGCGGAAGCATCCTTCTGATCCCGCGCGAAGGAGGCTACCTGTTCCGTATGTACGTGGACCTCGGGGTTGTGCCCGAAGATGACAACGGTGCCGTGCGCAACACCAGCATGGAGGCGATCATCTCCAAGGCCAACGAAATCCTCCACCCCTACACCCTGGACGTGCGCCACGTTGCGTGGAACAGCGTGTACGAGGTGGGACACCGCCTGACGGACCGCTTTGATGACGTCCTCTTGGAGGACATAGGGAGGCGCACCCCGCGTGTCTTCATCACCGGAGACGGCTGCCACACGCACAGTGCCAAGGCCGGTCAGGGCATGAACGTCTCCATGCAGGACGGCTTCAACCTCGGGTGGAAACTCGCTCACGTCCTCGACGGGCGCAGCCCCGAGACCCTGCTGTCCACATACTCGGCTGAGCGTCAGGTGGTGGCCAAGAACCTCATCGACTTCGATAAGGAATGGTCAGCGCTGATGGCCAAGAAGCCCGAGGAGTTCCAGGATCCAGCGGAGTTGGAGGACTACTACGTGCGCACGGCCGAATTTCCGGCTGGGTTCATGACCGAATATGCGCCGTCGCTGATTACCGCTGATTCCGTGCACCAACATCTTGCCGTCGGTTTCCCGGTGGGCAAGCGCTTTAAATCCACATACGCTTCACGCATCTGTGACACGAACGCGATTCACCTTGGCCACCACGCCACAGCAGATGGCCGTTGGCGCATCTACGTCTTTGCCGACCCGGCCCTGCCAGGAACCGGCTCACCGACCGACGCCCTGGCGCAATGGCTCTCCACGGCGCCGGATTCACCCCTTGCGGTAACACCGGCAGGGCTCGACGCCGATGCCTGGTTTGATGTGAAGGTCATCTACCAGCACAAACATGAAGACCTCGACATCAACGCCGTTCCAGCTGCGTTCAAACCGCTCGTGGGACCATTCCAGCTCACCGATTACGAGAAGGCCTATGGGATCATCCCCGGCAACGACATCTTTGATGTGCGCGAGATTGACCGCACCGGTGCCGTCGTCGTGGTGCGCCCGGACCAGTACGTGGCCAACATCCTGCCGTTGACCGCCACTGCCGAGTTGGGCACATTCTTCGCGCAGATCCATTCGGGCCAGCGCGTTTAGCAGGGCGGTGTTTCGTTAAGGGCAAAAGCTGTGAAGAGGTGCTCGGGCATCCTGCATCACGCCCCGCCCAGCGCCTTGGCGTCCAACCACCCGCGGAGGATGTTTTCCTCCCCGCTGCCAGTGGTGGCCAGTCGTAGAAGGGGGATGTGGTACACGGCGCAGATCGCATCCTTGTGAGCGTCCCGCGCCAGCTGGATGGGATCGTTTTCATGGAAGGCGAACCCGTCGACTTCAATTGCGAAGGCTGGCCGGTTGGTGATTCGGTTGTAAACCACAAAGTCCAGAGTTGTTGTGCGGTGCCTGAGGTACGCTGCCTGCTCGGGAGTGAGTTTTGTGAGATCTGGAAGCAGGTTGTGCAGAACGACCTGATCCACCACCGTGAAATCGACGTACGCTCGCTCCTGAAGGATTTCATGGAGCAACGTCCAGATAATGTTCTCGGAGGCGAATTCCGTCCTGTGCTTCAACCGAGCTGCCAGCGGTGCCAGGCGTGGTGAGTATTCTTTGTACAGCAGGTCAAAAACGGACACGATGTTGCTCTCGAGCACTTCCTGGTCCGGATCTTGGTATTGGATGTAGTCAATGAGGTCCCGCAGGTTGCGGCTCTTGGGAAGCATGCCGTGATTAGTGACAAGTACGAACTGCTTCGAGGCCCGCGATACGGCTACATTGATCAAATGGGGGTCGTCGACGAAGGCTACGCCTTTCCGGCCTAGAGCCGTCTCATCCAGGACTGTGCTCATAATGACCACTTCCTTTTCGCGGCCTTGGAACTTGTGGACCGTGTCCGCCTGGATGCTTGTAAGTTGTTCTGTGAATTTGCCAGCCTGGATCCGATAGGGCGTTGCAATGCCGATAGTTTTCTTGTCAGTGTCAGCGAACTGCCCTTCGATGACTTCCTGAACGACTACGTCGATCTCTCGTTGATTGGACCGGCCACCGTCGAGGTGTTCCCGCATGTGATTCCCTGCGGCGGTGCGCACGATCCGCAGGGGGCGCATTTCAGGTCTGTGAGCTGTGAAAGGCACGAGCTGCCCGTCATAATACTTCTTGTTGCAGAAACCGATGATGGCCGGATCGCAGCGGTAGTGTTCTCGTAGCATTGTCCGGGGAAGGGCTTCGCCGTGAAGTGCAATTACGGAGGACAGGATGTTGTGTCGCTGGTAGTCGTAGGCGGGTGCTGGTGCCGGGCTCGCAGCATCGCCTGCAGCCTTATGGGCAATGTGCTGCAGTTGGTGCAGATCGCCCACGACGATCACGTTTCGGGCACTTTTTAGTACCAATCCGGCGGCTAGCAGGTTCACCTGGGAGGACTCGTCGATGATTAGGTAATCCAGCAGATATCCGTCAGGGAGACTGAGCCCCAGTGAGTGGCAGGTGCTGAGGATTACAGGGTAGTCATGTGTGAACGCAGAAAAATCCTGTTTGTATGTCTCCAGCGCGTATTTTTTCGGCATGGACTGGCCGTACCGCTGCTGGAGTCCGGCACGCAGCGCCTGAATTGAGAGTTGCCGGTGTTCCTTGGCAAGCTGGGCACTGCTGGCCTGCTCTAGGGTTTGTTCCAACTTTTTGATCTCGCGTTGCAGCTCGCTGATCTTGTTGTCGTAGTAGGCGCGCTGAAGGTGCAGCAGCGTGTCCGTGTCGGTGGGGTCAAGTTTCCCAGTGGGACCGTATCGGAAGTATCCCCTGATCGCTCGCGCCCAGCGTCGGAGCGGATTCTCGCCTGCACGCCACTGTGCGGTCTCGGCCAGATAGTCCAAGATTGTTCCCGACGATGAATGCAGCAGCGGGAGATTTTCCAGTTCGGCTGGCTCGTGGCGCTGCAGGTACTTGCTGAAATGGCGCTGTTCGAGCAGGTAGGCATCGTGCTCCTGCCGCAACTGGGCCAACTGCAACTCCATCTGCTGCAAAAGTTGCAGACGTTCGTCGACGTTGCTGAGCTGTTCCTCGGGCGGCAGTGCCGTCACCGAACTCTCGATCAAGCCGCTGACTTTCTCATTTCTCGAGGATTGCCGGGCGAAGAACTCCACCTTTTTTTCACGGCTGCCCAACCCGGCGACCACATAGCCGAACCCTTCCTCCTCGAGTTTTTCGCGGACATTGTCCACGGCTGAGTTATTGAATGACACAATGCCGACAGTAGCGCCGGGGGTGGCAATGATATTGGCGATGAGGTTCAAAATGGTTTGAGTTTTCCCGGTGCCGGGAGGCCCATCGATCACCGAGATGGGGTGACTGAGGCACGTCGTGACGGCCTCGCGCTGGCTGAGGTTTGCTGAGAACGGGAAGATCAGGGGCTGGGTGATGGTGGAGCGTTCGATGGGCACGGCGTTGACGTATGCGGCCAAGGCGCTCTCCGCGTCCACAAACCCAAGCTTCCCGAAGGGAAACCGGAGCGGATCCTGCGCGTCCAGCCCGGACACGATGCGGCGCCAATAGTCCAGGACACCTGATGCACGGGATGACTGCGCTGCATCCTGGTGGAAACTGACCTCTTCTGCAGCGTAGTTCTGGTAGACGTCCTCTCCAGCGCTGACGAAGAAGATCCGCCACCACGGCCCGCGCGGACCTTGGAAGCGCCGCGCTTCGGTTGCAGTGCTCCGCATGGCTCCGTGAATTTGGACCCGGGTACCGGTGGTGAGCGGGACCACTTTTGGATTGTGCAAGATAACGACCCGCTCGGAGCCGTAACCGTACTCTTTTTCCCCACCCCCGACCTGCATCGTGACGTAAGTACGGGACCGGTCCACTCGGTACGCTAGAACGTTTTGGGTTTTGTCCTGGAACAACGTCCCGTCGCGGGAATAGATCAAGATGGCTTGGCTACGCGGGTCAATCACGGCATGGGCTCCTTGGCTGGCTTAACCTAGGTCCACAACCTCAAACTCCAGCAAGTCCATGCCGCTTGCAACGGGGGATTGGGCGGCGTGGTCGTGACCGGCCCGCAGGGCACGCCAGTTCTCGAAGTCTTCTCGCGTGGCCCACTGCGTGTAGACGAAGTAGCGGTCCTCACCGGAGACGGGGCGCAGCAGTTTGAAACCCTCGAAACCCGGGGAGCCGTCCACCGAGTGCTTGCGCGCAGCGAATCGCGCTTCCAGTTCGGATCCTGCCTCAACGGGAACCTTGAGGGCGTTAATGACAACGATGGACACTTGTGCTCCTTCCGGGCCCGGATTCACCGGGCGCCTTGACTTTCCACGCTACCGCAATAAGACCCTCGGCATACACGCCGGAGGCTTCTTTGGCTGACTCTTACATAACCTTTTTTGAACTGTATGTTGTTGGCTCATGCGTAGGCGGCCGGGGTGGTGGTGTATTCCGCGATGCCCTCGCTGCCGCTCTCCCGGCCCCGGCCCGAGTGCTTGACGCCACCAAAGGGCGCGGAAGCGTTGGAGATCAAGGCGGCGTTGCGCCATTGCCTGCTGATGAGTAAGCCAGTGGGGACGGAGGCGAGCAGTTCCGCTTCGCGGCCAATTGCTGGTTGTCGTAAAAACCCCTTTTGGGCCCACGCGCCCGAGGGACCCGCCGCGAGCTTGCGAGCGGGTGTGGAGATTAGTAGCTCGTGGCCGGGCCGGAGTCGACGGCCGGTACGTATTTGCTGGCCAGGGCTTCGCTGCCGCGGGCCAGCAGGGCTACATCGGCGCCGGTGAGGATGAAATCCACCCCGGCATCCAAATATCGGCTGGCAGTGGCTTCGCCGAAGGCATTCACGCCAACCGGCTTTCCGGCCGCCTTGGCCAGGGTGATGCAATGTTCCACGGCGGCCACCACGTCAGGGTGTTCCTGCTGCCCCAGCACCCCCATCGAAGCTGCGAGATCGGATGGGCCGATGAACACGGCGTCGACCCCGTCCACGGCCATGATCGACTCGATATTCCCCACGGCCTCGGAGGACTCGATCTGGACCAAGACGGTGACGGTGTCCGATGCCCGAGCCAGATAGTCCGGGACGCGGTTCCACCGTGCCGAACGGGCCAGGGCCGAGCCGACACCGCGCACACCTTGCGGGGGGTAGCGGGTAGCGGCAACCGCAGCCCGGGCGTCGTCGGCCGTGTGGACCATGGGGATCAGCAGCGACTGGGCGCCCAAATCCAGATACTGCTTGATGATCACGGTGTCATTGACGGGCGGACGCACCACGGCCGTGACCGGATACCCGCTGACGGCCTGGAGTTGAGCCAGGATGCCCTCGAGCCCGTTGGGGCTGTGCTCGGCGTCCACCAACAGCCAATCAAGGCCGGCACCGGCGCAAATTTCCGCCACGAGCGGGCTGCCGGAGCACACCCACATGCCCGCCAGCGGCCGGCCGGCTGCTGCCAGAGCGTCCTTGAAAGACGGGGTAAGGCTCACTCGAAGCGGCATGTGATGGTCCCCAGCTTTCCGTAGTCGGCAAAAACGGTGTCCCCGGCATTGACCCACATGGGCCGCGTGAAGGAGCCGGCGAGGATGAGCTCGCCCGCTTTGAGCCCGTCCCCGTGCGGGGCGATCTTGTTGGCCAGCCACGACACACCCTGGGCCGGATGGTTCAGCACGCCGGCCGCGACGCCTGTTTCCTCAACAGCCTGGTTTTTGTACAGGATGGCGGCTACCCAGCGCAGGTCCACGTCGTCGGGCCGCACCGGGATGCCACCCACCACCATGGCGCCCATGGCGGCGTTGTCACTGATGGTGTCCACAATGGTCCGGCCCTCCATCTCAATCCGGGAATCCAGGATCTCCAGGGCAGGCACCACGTATTCAGTGGCACGCAGCACGTCAAAGATCGTGACGTTGGGCCCCTCCACGTCTTCCTTGAGCAGGAACGCCAGCTCCACCTCAACGCGCGGGTGCGAATATTGTGACCACTCCACGGTGCAGCCGTTCTCCAGGATCATGTCCTTGAAAATGACCCCGTAGTCCGGTTCGGTGATGCCGGTGGCGTACTGCATGGCCTTGGACGTCAGGCCAATCTTGTGCCCGCCCAGCACGCGCCCGGCAGCCTCGCCGCGTTCGCGCCACAACCTTTGGACACGGTAGGAATCCTCCACCGTCATCTCCGGGTAGCGCTGGGTCAACCGGGGTACCGGGACCCGGCTTGTACCGGCCTCCACAAGTTCGTCGGCAATGCCGGCAATAGTTGCATCATCGAGCATGGTGTATCTCCTAACGTTTGAAGGGCTGAACCCGAGTGTAGTGAGTCGATCGACGGGAGCCGGGTGAGGCATGGCACCGGAATCTATCGGGCGTCCGCGGGGGGCCCCCGGAAGCGAGGGGACCACCGCGAGCTTGCGAGCGTTGGGAGCTTCCGGGGACGGGCGGGGGCCATCGCCTGACCGGCAAAGGTATTTGTTTGTTAGAGCTGGGTGCCCAACTTGAACCCGCGTTCCTCGCCCGGTTCGCGGGTGTAAGAGAAGCCGTCAGCGCCCACCGTGACGGCCATTTCGGAAGTGTCGGTGCGCTTGATGACCGGCTGCGGATTGCCGTCCAGGTCCAGGACCAGGGAGGCTTCGGTGTACCAGGATGGGACCACGGCGTTGCCCCACCAGTCGCGGCGCTGGTTGTCATGGACATCCCATGTGATGGTGGGGTTGTCCGGGTCACCGGTGTAGTAGTCCTGAGTGTAGATCTCCACACGGTGGTCATCCGGGTCAAGGATGTACAGGTAGAACGCGTTGGAGACGCCGTGGCGGCCGGGGCCGCGTTCGATCCGGTCGGAAATGCGCAGCGCACCCATCTTGTCGCAGATCTGGATGATGTTGTGCTTCTCATGCGTGGCGAAGGCAACGTGGTGCATGCGGGGTCCGTCGCCGCCCGTCAGGGCCGTGTCATGGACGGTCTGCTTGCGGTGCATCCAGGCGGCGTAGGTGACGCCGTCGGAGTCCTTGATGTCCTCGGAGACGCGGAAGCCCAGGTCCTCTAAGTACTTGCGCCCGCGCGGCACATCGGGGGTGACCTGGTTGAAGTGGTCCAGCCGGACCAGTTCGCCGGCGGAGTACAGGTCATAGCGTTGGGTGAGGCGCTCCACATGTTCGGTCTCGTAGAAGAACTCGTAGGGGAAGCCCAGTGGGTCCTCAACGCGGACGGAGTCGCCAATGCCCTTGGTGAAGCCGTCCTTGCGGCGCTCGGTGCGGCAGCCCATCTCCTTGTAATAGGTTTCGGCGGCGTCTACCTCGGCAGGGGACTTCACCCGGTAGGCGAAAGCGGCGACGGCGGCGAGGGGGCCCTTGCGCAACACCAGGTTGTGGTGGATGAACTCCTCCAGGGAGCGCAAGTAGATGGTGTTCTCGTCTTCTTCAGTGACGTGCAGACCCAGCACGTCCACGTAGAACTCGCGGGACTTGGCCAGGTCGGTGACCACGAGTTCCATGTAAGCGCAGCGGACAATATCCGGTGCCGGGGCGGTGGGGGTTGGGACAAAGTTGGTCATGATTTACTCCTCGTTGAGTGGGGGATGCCTGATGCGAGATGCTGGTGGGAGGTGCTTATTCGCTGGCGGAGGCACCGAATTTTGGGGTGTGGACAGCACCGAGCGTGATGTGCACGGCCTGCTGATCGGTGTAGAAGTCGATGGAGCGGAAGCCGCCCTCATGACCCAATCCTGATGCCTTGACCCCGCCGAACGGGGTACGCAGATCACGCACGTTGTGACTGTTCAGCCAGACCATGCCGGCCTCGACGTTCTGGGCGAAGTTGTGGGCACGGGTCAGGTTCTGCGTCCAAATGTAGGCGGCGAGCCCGTACTTGACGCCGTTGGCCAACTCCAGGGCCTCTTCGTCGGTGTCGAAGGGGGTGATGGCGACAACGGGGCCGAAGATTTCCTCCTGGAAGATCCGTGCCTCGGGTTTCACATCGGCAAAGACGGTGGGGGCCACGTAGTTGCCGTGCTCCAGCCCCTCTGGGCGCCCGCCGCCAGCCAGCAGTCGGCCCTCTGACTTGCCAATGTCAACGTAAGACATGACCTTGTTGTAGTGCTCGGGGTGGACCAGGGCGCCCACCTCGGTCTTGGGGTCGTGCGGGTCACCGACCACGATGTTCTTGGCACGTGCGGCGTATTTTTCACAGAATTCGTCGTAGATGGAACGCTCCACCAGAATGCGTGAGCCAGCCGTGCAGCGCTCGCCGTTAAGGGAGAAAACGCCGAACAGTGCGGAGTCGATCGCGGCGTCGAAGTCAGCGTCGGCAAACACCACGCACGGGCTCTTGCCGCCCAGTTCCATGGACAGGCCTTTCAAGTTCGTGGCGGCGTTGCGGAAGATGGTTTGGCCGGTGGTGGTTTCGCCGGTGAAGGAGATCAGCGGGACGTCGGGGTGCTTGACGAGTGCGTCTCCTGCTTCTTCGCCGAGGCCGTTGACCAGGTTGAACACACCCTGGGGGAGTCCGGCTTCGTCGAAGATTCCGGCCCACAGTGAGGCGGAGAGCGGGGTGAACTCAGCCGGCTTGAGCACCACGGTGCAACCGGAAGCCAGTGAGGGGGCCAGCTTCCAGGATTCGAGCATGAACGGCGTGTTCCAGGGGGTGATGAGCCCGGCAACACCGATCGGCTTGCGGTTCACATAGTTGATCTGGGAGCCGGGGACCTTCATGGCGTCGTCGAACTGGGCCACGATCAAGTCGGCAAAGAAGCGGAAGTTCTCTGCGGCGCGCATGGCCTGGCCGCGTGCCTGGGTGATGGGCAGGCCGGAGTCAAAGCTCTCCAGCTCGGCCAAACGAGCTTCCTGGGCTTCCACGGCGTCGGCGATCTTGTTCAGGATGCGTGAACGCTCGCGCGGCTTCATGCGCGGCCACGGCCCGTCGTTGAAGGCCCTGGTTGCGGCGGCCACGGCCAGGTCGATGTCTTCCTTCTGGCCAGCGGCAGCGGTGGCGTAGTTGGTGTTCGAGACGGGGTTCAGGACGTCAAACGTTGCACCGTTGACGGAATCGACGAACTTTCCGTCAATGTAGTGCTGAATGCGGGTGGGAAGGTTTTCCGGGACGTAGTGATCAGCCATTGAGTTGGTCCTTTTCTTCAGTGCTGGGTTAGGTGGTTGGTGCGCGCCAGGTAGGCGTCAAGAGTGGCGGTGCGGTGAGCGCGGGCGGCATGTTCGACGGCGTCGGGCCCGGCACCGCTTTCGATCAAAGACAGCAGTGCTTCATGTTCGGCCACGGACTGCTGTGCCCGGCCAGGGACGTAGCTGAACGTGGAGGAACGCAGCGCCTGCAGCCGGTTCCAGCCGCGGTGGACAAGGTCCAGGATGTGCGGGTTGGGGCAGTTCTCAAACAGGATGCTGTGGAAGTCCAGGTTCAGCGCCGTGAACAGAATCGGGTCGAAATCTGCTAAGCACTCGCGCATTTTTGTGTTCACTGCGCGGGCACGGGCAATGTCAGCTGCTGAGATCATGGGCGCGGAAAGTGCCGTGGCGGCGCCTTCTACAATGCTCAGGGTCTGCATGGTGTACAGGTATTCCGTGGGGTCTATCCCTGCCACCGTGGCGCCAATGTTGCGTTCAAACGTGATGTAACTTTCCGCCTCCAGCCGGCGGATGGCTTCGCGGACGGGGACCACGGAGAATCCCAGATCGCTGGCGAGCTTGGCCAGCACCAGCCGGTAGCCGGGGGTGTATTTCCCGGCCAGGATCTTGTCCTTGATGGCAGCGTAGGCCTGCTCGGACTTGCTGCCGGCAGGTGCGCCGACTGACGCGGTGATCACGGCTGTGCAGCCGGATTGGGGTGCGTGGTGGCCCACTCGGAGAACTTTGCTCGCCAAGCGGCATTCATCGGGTACAGGCCCTCCACGCTGTTGCCTTCGGCGACCATTTGCGCGATGAACGTTTCCTCGTGTTCCTGGACGATGGCGTCATCGGCGACTTCTTGTGCCAACGACGGCGGGATCACCAGCACGCCGTCCGAGTCCCCGACAATGATGTCGCCGGGCTGGACCGTGGCGCCGCCGCAGGAGATGGTCAGATCGGTGTCCCACGGAATGTGTTTGCGGCCCAAAACGGCGGGGTGTGCTCCGGTGAAGAACGTGGGCATCTCCAGTGCTGCCACGGCGTCAACGTCGCGGACGCCGCCGTCGGTCACGATCGCCACGGCTCCGTTGATCTGTGCACGCAGGGCCAGGATGTCCCCGACGGTGCCCGTGCCGGGCTCGCCCCGGGCTTCCATGACGAGCACGTCGCCGTCGTTCAAGGTGTTAATGATGCGCTTTTGGGCGTTGTAGCCGCCGCCGTGTGACTTGAACAAGTCCTCACGGTTGGGCACGTAACGCAGGGTGCGGGCCATGCCGGCGATGCGCAGTTCGGGGCGGGTGGACTTCAACCCGTCGATGCTGACGTTGTTCAGCCCGCGCTTGCGCAGCTGGGCGCTGAGGGTGGCGGTACCAACGCTTGTCAGCTTGCGCTTGAGTTCGGCGCTGAGGCCCTTCGGTGCCAAACCGGCCGCTTCGGGGGAACCCCAAGCGTCCGCGCGGTCGGCATCGGTGGTCTTGGGGCCGTTGCCGAAGTCTGCCATCTCGATGGTGCCTTGGGCGACGGTGGTGCTCAAGTGTCCCGTGGACAGCCCTGCCTCCGGGGCGTCCACCTCGACCTCGATCACGTCGCCAGGGCCAGCAACGGAGGATCCCGCCGGGGTGCCGGTGAGAATCACATCGCCGGGCTCCAGCGTCATGAGCTGGGACAGGTCCGCCACGATCTGGCTGAAGGAGAAGATCAATCCTGCGGTGGTGTCATCCTGGACAAGTTCGCCATTGACCCAGGTGCGCACGCGCAGGGCGGCCGGATTGAGCCCTGCTGCCGGAATGAGGCCCGGGCCGAACGGGGTGAACCCGTCTCCTGACTTGGAACGGACGTTGGAGCCCTTGTCCGCGTACTTGAGGTCGTAAACGCCAAGATCGTTGCTGGCCGTGATGTGGCTGACGTGGGACCAAGCGTCTTCGAGGCTGACGCGGCGTGCCGCCGTGCCGATGACGAGGGCGATCTCGCCCTCGTAGGCGAGCAGTTCGCAGCCTGCCGGGCGCTCGATGTGCGAGCCGCTGAGGCTCAGCGACGAGGATGCCTTCAGGAAGTAGGACGGTTTGGCGGGGGTGCGCCCGCGCTGGTCGGCCCGCGACTTGTAGGCAAGGTGGACGGCGATGACCTTGCCGGCCTGCTTGAGCGTGTCTGCGGTGACTTGTTCCACGAAACTCTCCTGGGATCTGTTGCGGGGACGATCTTTCCGGCCCGCATATCAAGTACGAAATCGTATACGATCAGCGTAATCGTGTTATCCCGATCACGTCAAGGGGTGGTGGGAAACTATTTAGCCAAGAGTGTGCGTCACAGGGCACGTTGCCCTTGGTTGGAATGGCAGCAGCGCTTGCGGCAGGTTGGGGGACTACTGCAGTTGCGCTTCGATGGCCCGTGCGCTGGCAGCCAACCGCGCACCAACAGTGGCCTGATTGCTGTCAGTTCCCAGAAAAACCACGCAGATGGAGGCGGGCATGCCACCGGGAATACGGATGGGTGCGGCGATCGCGGAGACTCCCGGGAGCACTTCGTCATGGCTGGTGGCATACCCGGCCGTGCGGGCGGCGCGTGCTTCTGGCCGGTATGGCAGACCTGGTGCCAGACGCGCCCAGGCGTCCTCGCTGATGGCCGACTGAATAGCGATGCCTGGTGCACCCGAGCTGAAGGAATGGCGCGTGCCAGGGCGCTGGGCCAACGTGGCGCCGGAGCGCCTAGGCTCCACTGTCAGCAGCGTGACGGAATCACGGTGGTCCCACACTGCTATGAAGGCCGTCATGGACAGTTCATTGGCCAGCTCCGTCAGTTCCGGAAGGGCAGCAGTTTGCAGGTCGCGGGAAACGCCGCGGGCAAGGGCGGCCAGTCCGGGGCCGGCCTGGACGCGGCCGGCATCATCCCGAGTGAGCAGTGCGTGATCTTCAAGCGTGCGCAGGATGCGGTAGGCGACGGAGCGGTGCACGCCCAAGGCGGCGGAGAGCTCGGCAATGGTCATGGGGGCGGGGGCTGCGGCCAGGATTTCCAGGGCACGGATGCCGCGGGACAGGGTTTGCGAATGGGCAGGTGCCTTCTCCGTGGAACCCTCAACTGCGTCTGTGCTCACGTCATCATCCTTTTCAGTCACCGCCGAAACAGCCGTTCCTTATTTGGGACGGAAGTTCAATTATAGAACTTCCTGCAAGGCTTCTTGAATCAGCAAAACGGACGACGGCGACACCTACGCAAGGTGGGTGCCGCCGTCGTTCTACTTTCACGGGAGAGTGTTTCGCTCTCGAAGGGAGTCAGGCCTGCGCGCTGGCTGCGCCCACTGCCGGCTGACGCTTGTCGAAGATGGTGGCACCAACTTCCTGCTCCGCCTGGTTGGTGATGCTCAGGTTGATCCCGGGACGGTCCTTGAGCATGATCACCGCCGCTAGGCCAAGAAGCGTCATCAGCAGCAGGTAGGCGGAAATGGCCAGGCTGGTGCCGGTGGCTTGCAGAAGCGCTTGGGCGATCATGGGGGCAAAGGCGCCGCCAATAATGGCCCCGATCGCGTAGGAGATTGAAACGCCGGAGAAGCGCACAGATGCCGGGAAGATCTCGCTGTACCAGGCTGCTTGCGGGCCGTAGGTCAGGCCCAGGCCGAACGTGAACAGGAACAAGGCAAGGAACAACGCCCAGAGTTCACCGGTATTGATGAGCAGGAACAGCGGGAAGACAGTTAGTGCCTGGGCTGTGAAGCCGATCAGGTAGGTGTTTTTGCGCCCTATCTTGTCAGCCATGCCGCCGGCCAGTGCGGTGAAGATGAGCCAAGTGGCCGCCGCGAAGGTCATGGCGAGCAGCACGGGTGTCTTCTCCAGTCCCACGTTGCCGTCCGGGTTTGTGGCGTAACTGGGAATGAAACCACCGGTCGCCATGTAGCCGGAGGCGTTGTTGCCGGCGAAGATCAACGCTGCCAAGATCACCAGGCGCCAGTGCTTGCGGAAGAGTTCCACGATGGGCACCTTGGGCTGCTGCTTCTTTTCGGCGATTTCCAGGAACACCGGGCTTTCCTCCACTGCGCGGCGCACAAAGTAGCCCACTCCGATCAGCACAACACTGAGTAGGAACGGCACGCGCCAACCCCACTGAATGAAGGCGTCGCCCGGGGCAATCACACCGGTCATCAAGGCCATGACACCTGAAGCCATGAGCAGACCCAGCGGTACGCCGAGCTGAGGGAAGGAACCTGCCCGCCCGCGCTTGTCGCTAGGGGCGTGCTCGACGGCCATCAAAACTGCGCCTCCCCATTCCCCGCCAGCGGAGACGCCCTGCAGGATGCGAAGGATCAGCAGCAGTATGGGTGCCAGCACGCCAGCCGTCGCATAGGTGGGCAGCAGGCCGATCAGCGTGGTGCAACCGCCCATCAGCAGCAGCGTCAGCACCAGCATGGCCCGGCGGCCAATCCTGTCGCCATAGTGGCCTGCCAGGAAGGCGCCGAGTGGGCGGAACAAGAAGCTGATTCCTACCGAGGCGAAGGAGAGCAGCAGGCCGATCTGGGGTCCGGCGGGCTCGAAGAATAGGTGCGCAAACACCAGGCCGGCGGCTGTGGCGTAGATAAAGTAGTCGTACCACTCGACGGTGGTGCCGATAAGGGTAGCCATAGCCACGCGACGCTGCGTGCGTCGCGTGTCAACGACGGAAGGGATGCTCATGGGTTCGTGTCCTTGACTTTGCTCCGGGGGAACTGTTCGACCCTGGCTGAGGCAGTGATGCGGCAACGTGGCGGAATCAGTCTGGATGTAACTAGTGTCACACTTCTTCAACAATGAGTAAACTTATAAAAATAGCAATACATATTCGGTTTTATGAAAGAAGTTGCTTTGGTTAAGTTCACTTTCCGCCAGTTGGAGCTATTTGTGGCCCTCTCAGACTTCCCTACACTGAGCGAGGCGGCAGTGTCCCTGCACTTCTCGGAATCAGCACTTTCCCAGGCCATCACACGGTTGGAAAGCTCCGTGGGTGAGCAATTGTGCATCCGCCGCAAGTCCCGCGGGCTGCAACTGACTCCGGCAGGGGAGCACTTTGCGGTTCGGGCAAGGGGATTGCTGAAGGACGCAGGGGATCTGTTGGTGGAGATGAGCGGAGAAACAGGTGAACTTAAGGGACCGGTGAAATTGGGCTGCTTTGCCAGTTTTGCCGCTAGCGTACTGCCAGCCATCCTGGATGGTTTTCCCAAGCTCCATCCAGGGGTCACGGTGGAGGTGGTGGTGGGCACACACGACGAGTTGCTGCCGGCGCTGGAGAGCGGCCGGATGGACCTAGCCATTGTCTACGACATGGAGCTGCCACCTGGTTTTCAGCGGCGGATCATCTATGAGACCGAGCTGCAGGCGGTGCTGCCAATGGACCATCCGCTGGCAGGGCAAGGATCCGTGGACTTGGCTGAACTGGTAGCGGAGCCCCTGATCATGTACGACTCCAGCCCCAGCACAGCGAATACTCACCGGGCCTTCGCGGAACGTGGGCTGCGACCCACCATCGTGGCGCATATGCCGCAGGTCATCCTGGTTCAGGCGCTGGTGGCCCGTGGCCTGGGATATTCACTGCTGATGTCGCGACCAAACTGCGCCCCGGTCAGCTTGGAAGGGCTCCCCATGGCTATCCGCCCCTTGTCACCGCCGAGCAGCCAGACGAGCATGGCGGGCATTTGGCCAGAAGACTTCCGACTGAGCCCCAGGGCAAAGGCCCTGCTCGATTTCGCCATTGAAACGTTCGGAGCAGCGGGGCCGATTGCCGCCCAGACTCCAACAGGCTGACGGTGCTAGGCTCCAGTCAGAAAAGGGTTGGAGGGGCAATGCGGATGCTGCGGATGACCGACTGGTGGGACAAGTTCTTTGCCATTGGCATTATCCTCAAAGGCCTTGACGGCGTCCTTGAACTTCTAGGTGGCTCTCTCCTACTGTTCATTGCACCAGCGAAAATCCATGACATTGCCGTCCTTATTACCCAGCCTGAACTATCCGAGGACCCCAACGATTTTCTGGCCAACCACATCCTGCGCGGAGCCTTAGGGCTCAGCGACCATGTGGTCCTATTTACCGCACTTTACTTGCTGGTCCATGGCCTCGTGAAGGTGGTACTCGTGCTGGCACTGCTGATGAACAAGCTGTGGGCGTACCCCTGGATGATCGCAGTTCTGGTGGTTTTCATCCTTTACCAGCTCTACCAATTGACGCTGACACCGTCGGTGGGGCTGGTTGCGCTGACAGTGTTCGATATCCTGATCGTTGTGCTGACAGGCCATGAATACGGACGGCACCGACGACGAAAGCTGGAGGGACAGACGTGAAAATTCTTGTTGTGGGAGCCGGTGCCACAGGCGGGTACTTTGGTGCCTGTCTTGCCCGGGCAGGGCGTGACGTGAGTTTTTTGGTGCGCGAAAAACGGGCCGAATTTTTACAAGCACGTGGACTGCGTATTGCTGACACGGGGCACGTGAGCCGGATCGAACCCAAACTCCTCACGGCGCAGACGCTGGATAAGACCTTCGACGTCGTCATTCTTACTGTCAAGGCGACGGGACTAAAGCAGGCCATTGCCGATATGGCCCCCGCAGTGGGAGCCCAGACGCTCATTATTCCTTTTCTGAACGGAATGGCGCACATGGATGCCCTCGGGGCAGCCTTTGGTACCGAAAAAGTGCTTGGCTCGGTCATTCACCTGGTCTCCACCATCAATAGCGATGGGGATATAGAAATCCTGAACCCACTGGCCCGGTGGACTGTTGGTGAGCAACGTGGAGAATTTACCTCCCGTATTCAGGCAGTTCTAGCCGAGATCTCTGTGTCTGGGTATGACTCACTAGCCGTGCCCAACGGCTTGAGTGCCATGTGGCACAAATGGGCCTTCATCACCGCAGCAGGCGTTGTGACGTGCTTGATGCGTGGGTCCGTGGGTGACATCGCCGCGGTTCAGGGCGGGGACGTATTCGTGGCCTCTGTCCTGGCGGAGGTTGCCGGCGTGTCCGCCGCCGCCGGATTCCCTGTGCCGGAAGAGGAGAACGCGAACTCATTAGCTTTCCTGACCCAGCCCGGCTCCACATTCACATCTTCGCTTTACCGCGACGTTACAGCAGGGCTGGCCCATGAAGGCGAACACATCATCGGTGACTTTGCCCGCAGAGCAGCCACCTACGAGGTAGCCACACCGCTGCTTGACCTAGCGCTAATGCAGCTGCGCGTTCACGATATAGCAGTGCTCCGCAAGGGCTGAGCAGCTAACAACTATCGGGTGTGGGTAAGCAGTGTTGCCACATTGGTGTCAGCCCCTGGTCCAACCGCCTTGATATTGAAATCAGCATGGAGGACTTCAACCAGATCCGGCCGAAAAGCAGGCGGAACGCTGAGGTGCTCGCCAACTGTAACGAGGCCCTCAGCAGCCCAGCTTGCAACGTTTTTGGCCAAAATGAAAACCTCAGGATCGGCGGTGTCAGGGGCTTCTAGGGCAGCGGCAAGGAACGCAGATTCAGGCTGTGAAACGGACGCGCACCGGGTAAGGAATGATGACATATCGATGTTCCAAGGCTCGTAGTAGCCGGGCTCGGACCCGGTCAGAGTTGAAATGAAAATGAAGCGGCTCAGCGCATCCCGGAACTCCTCAACCATGGGTTCAGGGGTGGCTAAATATTCCTTGGCGCGGGGGGAGAGTTTCACGCGCGCGGACTTGAACTGAATCAATCCGGAGCTGCTAAGCAGATGCCAATACAGTTTGAGCCTATTGATGGTCTCTGCCTCAAGTTCGCCCTCTGACGCGGAGGAATGGAAGGCCGCCTCAAGAGTGCTGGCACCTGTGTGAACCAGTGTTGCAGCAGCTTCTGCATGGTCCTTTTTTTGCAGTGAACCCTTGCCGGTGACTGCTCTACCATCCCCAACCCAAATGAGCAGGCACACCATGTTCTGCCACAGTGGCGAATCCGCCACTGCCGCGCGCAAGAGTTCGGCGCTCAGCTCAGGAATATAAACGTCAAGGAACTCGCTAGCGGCCGGATCAAAGTCACTGTGGTCGGAGTCGGAGTCGGAGCCGGTTCCAGTGACGTCGTGGTTGGGCGCCAGAGCGTCCAGTTTCAGCTGCGCGTCAGGGTTCCAACCGGGCCAATCGGGTTGCTTGAGCACTTCCTGGAGCGCTGAAACATCCTGTAATGTCCCAGTCCAGAGCGAGGCTGCCAGTAAATAATCAACATAGTCACGGACACCGCTGCGCACCGCAAAGGTTGCCTGCGGATTGACATCGGCGGAGACTTCCAGGACTTCCTGTACCGCCTCCGGAACAAGAGCCATTGCATTGGTCGCTGGCTCAAGCAGACGGTACATGTCGAAAAAGTCGTCAAGAATCATCAAGGCGATGTCTACGCTCTCTTCACTGCGCCCTTGGGCTTCAAGCCATAAAACGAACCCCGGGGACAGAGCCTCCATAGCCCGATCCAGCCGTACGTCAGCTAGGGAAAGAACGTTTGCGCGTTCAGCAGCGTCAGCGGCAGCTTTGACAGGATTACCGAAACGGGACTTCTTGGTGATGGTTGGCTTCTTGGCCACAGGATTCCTTGCAGTGAGCGGGGCGGGATCCTTTAACCGTAGCCGCACCGAGCCTTTCTCACTTCACTGCGTGGACGCTCCTTGAACCGTGGAGGGAGCGTCCACCGCGTAGACAAAAAATGCAGCGAAATCTACTAGTTAGTGAACTCTGTCAGAACAATTTTGCCGGCGCCGTGGCCGGACATACTTGATTCGAAGGCCTTGGCGGCTTCCTGCATGGGAAAAGTCTGTGCCACATCCACGCTGAGCTTCCCGTCCTGGACCAGCTGGCTGAGGCGTTTCAATTCCTGGGCATCAGGGCGAACCCAAATGTACTCGCCGCCGTGCTCAAGAACTGACCAGTCGGCAATGGAGGCGTGCTTACCGCCATGCTTGAGCAACGCAAGGGTGTCGGCAAGAACGCCGCCGTTGAAATCTGCCACGGCATTGACTCCGTCAGGAACCAGCGCGCGGACACGATCCGCCAGACCGTCCCCGTACTGAACAGGTTCGGCCCCCAACTCGCGCAGACGCTCATGGTTTTTGGCAGATGCCGTGGCGATGACCCGCACACCTGCCAAGCTTGCCAGCTGTATCGCGGTGCGGCCCACGCTTCCCGAGCCGTTGTGGATCAGTAACGTCTGACCAGATTCCAGGCCCAAAACATCGAGAGTGCGCTGGGCAGTCAGACCTGTGAGAGGCAGTGCCGCTGCCTGTTCCCAAGAAAGTGATGCAGGCTTGTGCGCCACCATCACTGCCGGCAGGGCAACAAACTCCGCGAAGGTGCCACCCTGGACCGTGTCGCGGCGGCCATTTGAATAAACTTCCTCACCCACGTGAAACTCCGGAGTATCAAAGCCAACGGCCTCCACCACTCCGGCAACATCCCAGCCCGCCGTTACAGGGAACGTAACGTCCATCATGGCATCGAGTCCGCCAGACATGACCTTCCAATCCACAGGATTCACCCCTGCGGCCTTGACCCGGATCAACACAGAGCCGGGGGAAACCTTGGGTGTGGGCTGTTCAGTTTGCTCCAAAACCTCGATGCCACCGTATTGGGCGTAGGTCATAGCTTTCATTGATGAACTCATGGTGCTGATTCCTTTCGTTGACTCCACCAGTTCCAACTATCAAAGCGATTGAAAGATTCCCTCTTCTCAGGGCACGTTCTCAGGGCACGTTCTCAGGGCACGCTCCCCGCGGCGCACGGGTAAAGTGAGATGAATTATAACTCGCCATCTGCACGTACTTTCCGTTCTGCCCGCTCGAGCCAGCGATTGTGCGCAACTGTATCCAAGGCTGCCTCCACCCAGCTACCCATGCCAGCGTAAGCCTGCGCACGGATCTTCGATGGCGAGAGAAACACATCATGGAACGCGCCTGTAATCCTGTGCAAGGTCACATTGGAGCCTAGGTCAAAGGCTCGCTTGGCGACGGCGTCAACGTTCAGTACAACGTCTGCCGCCAACGCGTTTGATGACCACTTTGGCTGCAGGTAGCTCTTATCCGAGAGCATCACAAGCACAGGCACCCGCAGGCCCAAGCCGCGTGCCACCTGCGCTTGTCCTTGGAACACGGCGTTCAAAAATGAAGGTGCCAAAGGAAACCCACGATCGGGGCGCCAGTCGGATTCATACTCCCACTCGCCGTCGTACTTTTTTGATACTGCTCGGGTATAGAAACCCGGGTCGACACCTGGCAACGGAACAAGGGGGCGGAACCTTGCCCGGGCCTCGATGAGGGGTGCAACCATGGCTCTGCCTACTTCACTGGCCTGAAACTCAAGCCAAGGACTGTTAAGTACCACGGCCGCCGCCGCGCCGGGGTGCCGAGCGGCCCACAGACTCAGTGTCAGCCCTCCCGTTGAATGACCCAGGAGAACTAGTGGACGTTCTTTGGATATTTCCTGAGTTTCTTCCACCCGCTCCCGGCCAACGAGCGCGTCAAAGGCGGCACTGAGTCGATGGCGAGCTTCGTTTAAAAAATCGAGTTCAAATGATTGCTGGTCTTGGGCTTGTGCATCGGTTGGCAAAGGCATCACCCCTTCGCTGACCCCGCTACGCCCCATGGCGTCCAGTGCGGAGGCAATGTCGGCGTCGTAATCGGTCAGTGAGGAGACTTGTCCGGGCACCATGCCAGGACGCAAACTACGGCCATAGTTGTGTAGGTCCAGGGCGTAGAAATTTGCGCCGGCTCGGTGCCAGAACTCGGCCAGTTCATACTGGAAAAAATAATCTGACCAGCCGTGTACGTACAGAATGTCCGCCCCGGTAAGCGGCGAGGATGGCCACGCAGGCGCATCTGCCACATACTTCACCAGCGTTGCCGGGGAACCCGAAGGCAGGTCCAGGGTGAGCTGTTGGAAATTCGGGCCAAGGACGTCCTGCTGCCAAGAGATCATGGCATGATGCTAGCGGGTGCAGCCGATCCGCGCTTGCCGCACTGCTTCTTGGCTGTGATTATCTGTGCCCCCTTGCATCTGTGCTTATGCTTGAGGGGCGCACTCGTGCGGCCAACTCCGGTGACCGTACGGTTCCGTGCGGGAGACTGGCACGCTGAAAAAGGGTGAGAAAATGGCCATCTGGCAGGATACATTTCACGATTGGGCTCAAGCATGGGCCGCAGTGCAGGATCTAGAGTCCGTGGTGGAGGACGCAGTTCTCACCATAGGCACCCAGCACGCGATGGTTTGGCCAGGACCGGGCGGCTCTGCCCAGAGCGCACAAATGGACTCCGCATCTGAGCTGATTCTTGTGACAGAAGATCCGGCCGGAGCTACTCAATTCGCCCAATCCCAAGGGCTCCATGCTGGGTCGCACCAGATTCTGCTCTGCGCACAGACAGACAGTCTTGACCTTGTGCCGCAACTACCACCTGATGGCAACCTCGCAGCTGCGCCAATGGAAAACTATGACCTGGTTGAGGTGGCCCTTTTTGACCGGCCCGTTGCCAGCGGCCGCCTCAGTCTTGGAGAAGACGTGGGGGTCCTGGCCCTGTTGGTAGTGGATGAGCAAGCGCAGGAATTTGTTCACGTTTTTGAACAGGCCATGGTCGCCGGGCTCGGCGAAGAAGCCTTCACCCACGGCGTTGACACCCTCTACCTGATTGCCAATGAAGAACAAGGAGAACGATTTTTATCCGTTGACGGGTGGACCAAGGCGGCGGAGATTCTCACTTTCACTAAATAGCTGCCCCGGGGTTCCCGCCGGAGCTGCACCGACTGTGTGCCGTACCCGTGGGGTTCGTGGCAGAATAGGGGATGGCCCGGGTGCAGACGGGCCCAGTGATAATACAGCCGGCCCGCAGACGCTCCATTGACTATGCGGGTATGAGCGAACCACTTAGCTAAAGAAATTTGAGACTCTACTATGTCCCCGCTGCAAAGCAATGCTTCGGCAACCCCTCTTAAGAATGGCGTGAGAGCCGCCCCCGCCTTTGCTTCCGTAGGGAGCCCCTATTTCGGTATTCTGCTGGCCTGCATGGCGGTGATCGTCATCCTCTCCAACATTGGCGCCTCCAAAGGGGTGCTCTTTGGCCCGATAGTGACCGACGGCGGCTTCTTCCTCTTTCCCTTTGCCTACATTTTGGGGGATGTGATCAGCGAAATTTACGGGTTCAAGGTGGCGCGTAAAGCCATTTTAACTACGTTTGCACTCTCAGTTTTCGCATCCCTGTGTTACTGGGTGATCATTGCGTTACCTGGGTTTACTGACGACTACGGCGTCACTAAACAACACGCCTTAGAAGACGCTTTGGGCCCCGTCCCGCAAATAGTACTGGCGAGCCTACTGGCGTTTTTGGCCGGTCAAACCATCAACTCTTTCATCATGGTGCGCCTAAAAGCACGCCACGGTGAACGGAAACTGTGGGCCCGTCTCATGGGCTCCAGCGGAGTTGGCGAGTTCATTGACACGTTGATCTTCTGCGCCATCGCCGCACCCGTGATTGGCATTGTGGGGGTTGGGATGTTTGCCAATTACGTACTTGTGGGCTTCCTTTACAAAGTCGGGGTGCAGTACGCCCTCATCCCTGTCACTACGATCTGCATCGGCTGGTTCAAGCGCCGAGAGCCGTCCTATTCGGTGGCCCTCTAAGCAGGGCGCGCCCGACGCGGTGCGCCGCCATCTTTAAGGGCCCGACGGCGGTGCGCCGGCTCTACCGTTTGGGGTAGTAGCGGCGTAGGGTCTCAGCCTTGAAGTCGAAGAAGGTGCCATCCTCAATGGCGAGCCGGGCGTCGTCGACCATTTTCACCACGAAACGCTCATTGTGGATGGAAACCAGCGTGGCCGAAACCATCTCTTTGGCCTTGAATAAATGGTGAATGTAGGCGCGTGTGTAGTGCTCACAGGTGTAGCAGTCGCACTCCTTTGAGAGGGGAGCGAAGTCGCGTTTATAGCGGGCGCCGGAAAGGTTGAAACGACCATCCGGGGTGTAAAAAGCAGAAGTGCGGGCAACTCGTGTGGGGGAGACACAGTCGAAGGTGTCCGCGCCATTTTCGATGGCGGTAAAGATGTCATCGGGTTCGGAGATGCCCAGCAGATGGCGCGGCTTGTTCTCAGGTAATTCTTCGGAGCACCAGCGCACAATGGTGCCCAAGTTCTCCTTCTCCAATGCCCCGCCGATCCCATACCCGTCAAAGTTCATCTCGCCCAGATCATGCGAGGCTTTGCGGCGCAGATCCTCGTATTGTGCACCCTGGATGACGCCGAAAAGTGCCTGGTAGGGCTTGCCCGTACGCTCTTGATTGAGCCGGAAGTGCTCAGCAATGCAACGCAGTGCCCACAGCCGGGTGCGTTCTAGGGACATTTCCTGGTAGCCGCGAGAGTTCAGCAAAGTAGTCAGCTCATCAAAGGCAAACATGATGTCGGCCCCGATTTGGTGCTGTACAGCCATGGAGACCTCTGGGGTGAATCGGTGCATATCGCCATTCAAATGTGACTTGAACCAGACACCGTCGTCGTCAATATGAGCCAGACGCTCCTTGCCCACGGCTACTGAATCATCCGCGCCTGCGTGCGGTGAGGACGCCACGGCATCCATATTGATGACCTTTTTGAAGCCCGAACCCAGGCTCATGACCTGGAATCCGCCACTGTCAGTGAACGTTGGGCCTTGCCAATTCATGAACTGTCCCAGCCCGCCAGCGGCGTCCAGGACGTCTGCACCAGGTTGTAAATACAGGTGGTAAGCGTTGGACAGCAACGCCTGTGCGCCCAGCTCCTCCATTGCTTCTGGTAGCACCGCTTTGACTGTGGCTTTGGTGCCGACGGCGATGAATGCCGGTGTTCTGATGGTTCCGTGCGGGGTGGTAATAACGCCCGTACGGCCCTGGAATGCCCCGCCATTCTCTGCAATGGCCGCCGCAGTAGGGGCACAGCTTTCACTTAGCCGTGTGGCGAGCCTAAAACTGAATTCGCTTTGTGAGGCGGGCTGACCGGAGGTGGGTGTGGGTGTCTGGCCGGGGACCGCGACGGGCGTGCTTGCAAGAAGGTCAGTGAGATTTTCTGGGGAAGGCATGATCCTATTTTGCCAGTCCTTGCCCGTCGCCATAAACGCCGCTGAACCCCAGCGGATCTGCTCGATGCACCTGCGCAGAGCACTCCACGTTACTTCTCCGGGTAGTGAGCCTCCATGAACTCATCCCATTGGGAGCTGATTGCATCAAACTCGGCTGCACCCAAACCGTAAGTACTGGCGATGATCTGGGCTCCGGGGTGTTCGCGCACACCGGCCAGTGGTCGCTGAGAGTTCAGAATCAGTAGACCGTCGCCATGCTGTGCGTAACTTGCCACAGTGAGTCCAAGCTGTGTTTCGCTTCGATACCAGACCTTGCCTGAGAGCTTTGCGCCGGTATTCAAGCTCAGCTCATAGGGTTCGCCAACTTCTGGCAGCCAGCCAGTGTCAATGCCCAATACATCCCACAAATTACTGTGGGTGGCGCTGGTGCCGTCAATGTAAGCGGTGCGCCGTGAAGTTTGGGGATGGCGTTCCAGGGCGAACCTGAGCTGTTGCAAAAACATGGACCAGCCCTCGGTGATATCGGCGTCATAGGCGACCCATTCGCCCATCGGCTTCCCGCGCGACAATGTCACCAAGGTTCCATCTGGCCGCGGTTCTAGCGTGAAAGTATCGCCCATGTTCACTTCTAGACGCAGGTGATTGGGACCTTCGATGGCATTGGAATAGTAGATCTCCTGGATTTCATCATCCAAGCTCTCCATCTCCCAGCCATGCCACTGGGCAATCCTGTTCGGCTCACGGAGCATGTGCCACAGCTGTTCGGCGTCGGCGTTGATCAGGACAGAGAGCTGGGAGGTCGCCATGGAAGGTAATCTACGCGTGAAATTGAGGATCTGCTAGAGCTGAACGGAATAAGACAGACTCCGGCTTAGCGTCCAAGGCCTGCGTAGGAGATGGCCTGGCGCACAAGCGCGCCGCGGCCACCAAAAAATTCTGCCTGCACACCGGGGCTAAGGACTTCCTCGGGGGTCATCCACGTCAGCTCCAGCGCGTCTTGGCGCGGTTCACAGTCACCTGTCACAGGGATGACGTAGACCAGGGCAACAGCGTGCTGGCGTTCGTCGGTGAAACCTGTCTGCGACGGAGAAGGAAGGTATTCGGCCACCGTGAAGGGCACAGGGCTCACCGGGAGCTGTGGGAACGCTAACGGTCCCAGGTCCTTTTCAATGTGCCGGATCAAGGCCGCGCGAATAGTCTCGCGGTACAGCACCCGCCCGGATACCAGGGTGCGCACCATGGAACCCTGCTCGTCGGCCTGCAACAGCAAACCAATCTCGTTGACATAGCCCAGTGGATCGAGTCTGACAGGTACTGCCTCCACATAGACCATGGGGAGGCGGTTACGGGCTTCGTGCAGGTCCTCTTCGGAGAGCCAGCCGGAATACGGATCAGGTGTACGAACGCTCATATCTAAGTTCTACCTCATCTTTACCTTGTGTGCTGCTTCCGCACACGCAAATCTCTAAGAATTGCCGTCACGAAGTGATGGTGAGGGACACGCCGTCGGACATTGTTACGCACAGGGCGTCCCCATCAAGACCAACCGTCACCGCAACACCGGTCAACTTTTTGCCCAGCTCAGCCAGCCCGCCGTTGTACGTAAAACCAAGTTCGACGCCGGTGAGATCTCCCGCCGTCGTAGTTACCAAGCCTCCATTTTTCATACGAAACACGGCCCCGCCCCCGGTACTGTCACGCACGTGCTTTGCGCCAATGTTTGCCAAGACAGTATTGGCCATCTCAGGTTGCAAAGTGCGCCACACGGTCGCCACGGCTAGGCGCGCCTGTGGATGAGCCAGGCTGAGATCGTTTGAAGGATGTGCCAGAAAACTAAAACCATCCGGAGCCGTGACCCGGGCGGCTCCAGCGTCTGGGGCCAGTTCAGCGGTGGTTCCATCGGCCAGGGTGCGCTGAATGAAAATTTCTGCATCCCTTAACTCAAAACCCAAGTGCACGCTGGTCCCGGGGAGCGAATCGGCACAGGCTCGGCGCACTGCCACTTTGCCGTTGCCGGAGTCGAACACTTGCCAACCGCCGTCGTCCTGGGTTTGCACACAGTCCATACCAAGTGCCGTAAGGAGTGCTACATATTCGTGAAAATAGTTTGTGTGGACAAGCGGACGGACACGCAGCATGAATTCTCCTAAAAGCAGTTGGCTCCCTAAAGTATCAACTGTTTAGCGAGCTCCAGGGTTACTGTTGGGGCATGGATGAACTTCCCGAACTGCTCCTGCCCAATGCTGAGGCGTGGCGCGCGTGGCTCGCAGCAAACCACCTAACGAGTTCCGGGGTTCGTCTAGTACTGCACAAGAAGGGCGGCACCGTCACAGCGCTAGATTATGCTGATGCCCTAGATGTGGCCCTGTGCTTTGGGTGGATTGATGGGGTTATTGGAAAACGTGATGCCGGCAGTCACGTGCGGCGGTTCACGGCCAGAACCCGAAGCAGCAAGTGGTCCAAGATCAATACTGGACACCATGAGCGGCTTGTTAGTGAGGGACGGATGCAGCCAGCAGGGAAGGCTGCCGCCGACGCAGCAAAGGCCGATGGCCGCTGGGAAGCCGCCTATGCGGGCCAAAGCACCGCCGAAGTGCCCGATGATCTGGCCACAGCGATCGGTGCTAATCCACAAGCACAAGCCATGTTCGAGGTGCTCACAGCAGTTAATCGCTACGCGCTGATTCACCGGGTTACCTCCGTTAAGACTCCTGCCGTTAGGGCTGCGAAAGTTGCTGGTTTTGTGCAGAAACTTCAGGCGGGTCAAACTCCGTATCCGCAGAAGCGTAAACCTCAAGAGCGCTAACTATTGCCCAGCACTCCTACGCCATCGCGGGCCTCGAAGATTAACTGGGTCTCAGTTTGCCGCACTACCCGGTTGACCGTGATGTGTTTGAGGACCATGTCGCGCAGAGCCTGTGGACTTTCAACAGCCACATGCAGGTGGAAGTCATCTTCCCCTGCGACATGGAAAGCTTGGATGACTCCTGGGACTTTGGTGAGCTTGGTGTAGAGCGTGTTGACGTGCTCAGCGTCGTGGCTTCCCAAACGCACCTTGATGATGGCCTGGATTGGAAACCCCAACATGGACAGGTTCAGTGTGACGCGACTACCCAGGAGCGCCCCGGCATCACGCATCATACGCATGCGGTAAGCGCAGGTTGACTCGGCAAGACCAAGCCGGGAGGCAATAGCCTTATTCGTCAAAGTACTGTCCGCAACCAGGGCCCGCAAAATTGCCAAGTCTATGGGGTCGAGGCTGGCGAGGCGATCTGGCGGCAGTTGCGTTTTCGGCAATGTGGTCTCCGTTACATCCATACTTCTTGTTGAAAAACGCGGATTTAGCTAAGTTTATTAGCCATTCACCTAATTATCTAGCTATCTTTTGTTTATTCGTTCATTCTTGGGCTATGACTACTGAACATCGCAGCAATGTGTCCATGAATCCTGACTCGGTGGCTGTGCATGGGGGTCGGGAGGATCTGCAGGAATTGGGCGTTCACGCCCTCCCCTTAGATTTATCCACCACCTACCCACTGCCGGATATTGAGCATGGAGGCGATTCCTACGAATCCATGGCGCTTGGCGGACACCCTTTGCCCGAGGGAGGTGCGGTGTACGCCCGCCTATGGAACCCCACTGTTGCCCGGTTCGAATCTGGACTTGCGCAGATGGAAAAGGCTGAAGCCGCAGTTGCCTTTGCCTCGGGCATGGCAGCAATGACAGCCGCCATTCTGGCCGCTAAAGACAGCCCTAAGGTGACTGCGAATCCAACACTTCGCCCCCACGTGGTTGCCGTGCGCCCACTGTACGGTGGCACCGACCATCTCCTGGCTTCCGGATTGTTGGGCGTAGATGCCACGTTCTGTGCGGAAAATGACGTGGCCGGCGCCGTACGGGAGGAAACCGTCCTGATTGTGCTGGAAACACCTGCCAACCCGACTCTTGAGCTTGTTGATATTAGAAATATCGTGGCGCAAGCCGGGAGCGTTCCCGTCCTTGTCGATAACACCTTTGCCACGCCAGTGTTGCAAAATCCCATCACTCTTGGTGCTTCCATGTCGCTGCACAGCGCAACAAAATATATTGGTGGACATGGCGACGCAGTGGGTGGTGTCATTGCCTGTAGTGAGCAAACGGCCCAATCACTACGCCGTGTTCGGGCCATCACCGGGGCCATCTTGCATCCCCTGGGCGCTTACCTGCTGCACCGGGGACTTGCCACGCTTCCAGTCCGGATGCGTGGACAGCAGGAAAGTGCCTTCCGGATCGCCGAGTGGCTCCACAGCCATCCAGGCGTGGAGAAAGTCCATTACCCGGGTAACGATGGTGACCCGCTGGGCTTGTTGGAGCGCCAGATGCACGGAACCGGTGCCATGGTCTCGATCAGCCTGACCGGCGGTTTTGAGGCGGCCATGCGACTCACCTCGGGAGTGCGCATGTTCACGCATGCTGTCTCGCTGGGCGGCGTCGACTCCCTTATTCAGCACCCGGCCGCGCTCACTCACAGGCCGGTTGCACCCGAGGCGCGTCCCTTGCCCAACCTGGTGCGTCTCTCTATTGGGCTCGAGTGCGTTGAGGACCTGATCAAGGATCTAGAGCAGGCACTGGCCCCGGTTTCCGCCGGCGGTGACCAGCGTGCTGATCACAAGGTTGGCGCAGCTATTCACTAGCGGCAGCGGCTGAGAGTATGCTCCAGCGTTGGACTGCCGCGGAAAGCTGCAGAGGGGTCTGCCCACGAACTTTAGCCGCGGTCTCTTGGATAAGGTTCGACGCCGTTTCACGGGTCAGCGCCGGAAGCCTTTCCTCCCGCGCGGCAAGGGCCAGGTAGCGGCAGAGTATGCCGGTAAAGAGGCTGCCATCACCGCCTGGTTCCAGGCGCAGGCCCTGGCCCGGGGTGCTGAGCTGGTCTCGGATACAGTCAACCAGGTTTGCTGCCCGTGCCAAATGTTGTGGACGCCCAAGCTCCAAGAGGACAGCCAACACGGGACCCTGGTTATAGGTGTAGATGGTGTGTTCAACGTCGCGACCAGTGGCGGAGGGGTGAATGCCGTCAACATACAGCCCTGTTACCGGATCAAAGAGCTCATGGCGCAGCCAGTCAAGGATGGACTCGGCCAGGTCTTGCTCCCGCGCGCGGATAAAATGGAGGGCGGCGGGACCGTTGGCAGGCGTATTTTTGAAATCTCGCTTGCGGGACCAGTAAATGCCTCCGCCAAGGACTGTGTCGTGGGCGTTGTGAAGTTGCTTAGTCAGGGACTTTATTGCGTAAATAGCGAGCCGAGAAGGGCGGGCTGTCAGGCGCAGTGAGAGTTCGTTGAGCCGGTGCGCAGCGAGGGCCAACCACGCCATGTCGTCATAGAAATAGTTGGGGAAACGGCCGAAGTTTCTGATCATGATTCCGCGCAGCAATTGTTGCCCGCGGTGAAGTTCACCCTTGGCGGCAGCTCTGTTGCCAGCATTCAACGTCAAAAAACCGGTGTCAACAATGGCGTCCAGATATTGTGCCTGCCACCAGTAGTGCCATTCGGACCATGGGGTTTGGCGTAGTAGACACGTGCTGGGTTTGAGGTGTGGGTCTTGCCTCGCTGCGGAGGTCAACGCGCCAATCCAGGTTCCGGGCAGGCCCATCAAAGGATGGCCGAAGCGTGCATTCACATCGGCTGCCGCGTGCGCTGCCAGTGCCGCCCATTCCCCAGGCAGGGGAAGCCCAGCGGCGTGGTTGAAGTTCCCTGTCATGGAACCAAGCGTACTGGCGCGGTACCGTCATCAAACGCTCGCTCACTTCAGGTCGGCTTTTTTTGAACGCTCCTTCAGCTGTTCTGCGCCGAACAGCAGATTTCGGTTAGTATTCATTAACGCAACTTCCACGCCCGGTACCGGGTCAAACCTCAACGAGGAGGAACCATGGAAATTTCAAACAATGGCACCGTCGCACTGATTACAGGCGGTGCATCAGGTCTTGGCGCGGCAACGGCTAAGCGCCTACATGCTGCCGGGGCTGCCGTGGTACTTGTTGATCTGCCAAACTCAAGCGGCGCCGATCTGGCAGCAGAGCTTGGAGATCGAGCCATTTTTGTTCCCGCCGATGTAACCCGCGAAGACCAGGTGCGCACAGCAGTTGCGGCCGCCGCGGAGCTGGGCACGCTGCGGATAGTGGTGAACTGCGCCGGTGTTGCCACTCCCGGGAAGGTTCTGGGACGGGACGGAGTGCTTCCGCTAGAGCAGTTCAGCCGAGTAGTGCAGATCAACCTGATTGGGACGTTTAACGTTGTCAGGCTTTGCGCCGAGGCCATGGCTGCGGCTGAACCGTTGGCCGGTGAATTTGGTCCCGAGCGCGGTGTCATCGTCAACACTGCCTCCGTCGCCGCATTTGACGGACAGATTGGCCAGCCTGCCTACGCCGCATCCAAGGGTGCCGTGGCAGCAATGACCCTGCCGTTGGCCCGCGAGCTGGCACGGTCATTGGTGCGCGTGGTGAGCATTGCGCCGGGTATTTTTGAAACGCCTATGCTGGCCGGCCTCCCGCAAGCCGCGCAGGATTCGCTGGGCCAGCAAGTCCCGCACCCTTCACGGTTGGGAAAACCCGCCGAATATGCGGCTCTCGTTGAGCACGTTGTTGCCAACGCCATGCTCAATGGTGAGACCATCAGGCTTGACGGCGCCATCCGGATGTCGCCGAAGTGAGCAAAATCCACAGCACGATTCCCGAAGCCGACTTTTACGATTTTGAAGCGCTGCTGAGCGCTGCAGAAAAGACAAAGTTGGCGCAGCTGCGCGAATTTCTCGCTAAAGAGGTTGCCCCTTACTGCATCGATTGGTGGAATGAGGCCGAGTTCCCGGCGCACATTTTGCCCAAGATCGCGGCACTGGATCTGGCCACGCCGGACCGGCGCGGCTATAGCCATTTGTTCACCGGTTTGGTGGTGGCCGAAATGACGCGAGTGGACACTTCGCTGGCAACTTTTTTCCTTGTCCACCACGACCTATTTGTGCAAGCGCTCATTGACTTCGGTTCCATGGAGCAAAGGGAGCGGCTGCTGCCAGATGCCCTCTCGTTGCGCAGCACCGGCGCTTTTGCGCTGACCGAACCGGATCACGGCAGCGACGTGGCCGGCGGAATGGCGACCACGGCTTCGCAAGTTACCGACGACGACGGCACGCACTGGGTGTTGAACGGCGCCAAGCGCTGGATTGGCAATGGGACGTTCTGCGACAGGATGCTGTTGTGGGCCAAAGAAACTGAAACAGGAAAAGTTCGTGGCTTCTTCTTGGACGCCACCGCACCAGGAGTTTCTCGGGTAAAGATCGAGAACAAGATTGCGCTACGAACAGTCCAAAACGCGCATATCACTTTGACTGATGTGCGGGTTGAGGAATGCGATCGTATTTCTACTGTTGATTCCTTCGAAGACACCAACCGGCTGCTGCTGGGCTCACGCGTCTCAGTGGCATGGCAGGCGGTGGGACAGCAATTGGCCGCTTTTGATGTTGCCCGAGCGTATGCCCTGGAGCGGGAACAGTTTGGCCGGCCCATTGCAGCGTTCCAGATGATCCAGTCACAATTAGTGACAATGCTGGGAAACGCCACCTCGTCCATGGCAATGATGGTGCGTATTGCGGGGCTGCAAGACACGGCGGGGGCTACGGATGGACCCTTGCTTCCATCCATGGCACAAGTAGCGCTGGCAAAAGCGCACACCACGGCTGCTATGCGCGAAACCGTAGGGCTTGGCCGGTCAATACTGGGTGGCAACGGCATTGTCAGCGATTACGGTATGGCCAAGATTTTCGCAGATGCCGAAGCGATTTACACCTACGAAGGTTCCCACGAGATCAACACGCTCATTGCCGGCCGCGCAATCACAGGGGTCTCGGCGATCGTCTAGGGCTGCAACCCCACCTGCCATCGAGTGCCGCCCGCTGTTGGAGCGGGCGAAGATTTTCCATGAAAGAAGGAACGCCATGAGCACCACTGTGAACGCAGCCTCCACCCCCGCCGCAAGCGTCTCCACAGCAGTGGCCGACGTCATCGCAGAGCGGACAGGGCACCTCTTTGGGCTGTTGGGAAACGGAAACGCCCACCTGATCAGCCACCTCACCTCCGCGGGGTTTCCCTTCACCTCTGCCCGTCATGAGGCTGCCACGGTGGCGATGGCGGACTCCTACCACCGTGCCACCGGCAAGGTGGGTGCCGCGACAACAACGTACGGGGCCGGGTTCACCAACGCCTACACCGCTCTCGCAGAAGCACGGCTGGCCCGCATCCCGTTGGTGTTGGTGACCGGAGATGCCCCCACAACAGGGCGAAGGGCCTTCGACGTGGACCAGAGCGCGGCATCCGCTGCCGTGGGGGTGACAACGCTGGTGGCCGGACCGGAGAACGCCGCAGCAATGACGCACAGGGCATTCGATCTGGCAATACAGAGCGTGCAGCCGGTGGTACTGGCTATTCCTTATGACCTCGCCACGGCGCAGCTGAGCGAACAGGTCACCCTGGCGTCGCTTCCTGAGAAGGCGGCCTGGACCGCTGGCGCTGCTGAACTCGATGAGGTGGCCGCGTTGTTGCGCGGCGCCAAACGACCCCTTGTCCTGGCCGGGCGGGGCGTGTTGCTGGCTGGTGCGCAGGCGCCGCTTCGTGAACTGGGGGACCGGCTCGGAGCCCTGTTCATGACCTCAGTCATGGCCACCAACATCATCGATTCCGCGTGGAACCTCGGCATCGCCGGAGGCTTCACCCGCGACCACCGGCTGGAACTGGCCCAGCAAGCTGATGTGGTGCTGGTGGTGGGGGCATCACTGAACGCCTTCCAGTCCCGCTACGGCACTTTATTGGCTTCTGCCACCACGGTCATCCGTATCGACAACGAACCAGAGTCCGGGATGGTCCATGCGCAGGTGACCGATTACTTGCGGGCAGACCTTGAGCCAGCCTTGAGTGCCCTCGTCGAGCGCTTGCCGGTTGTGGAAGAATCCAGCGGCTGGCGCTCGCAGGTGCCGGAGGTTGCCACCGAGTCCTTCCGTTCTGCTGCACCGGTGGAGAACCCGGCCGAGTTCGGCGTCGACGGCCGCCTGAACCCCCGAGCGGTTGTCGCTGCCCTCGAGGACATCCTGCCCACGGAGCGCTCGCTGGTCATGGACGGGGGCCATTTCATCGGCTGGGCCCCGATGTACCTCTCCGTACCGGACCCGCAGGCCATGATCCTGGTGGGCACTGCCTTTCAGTCCATTGGGCTCGGCTTCGGTTCCGCGGCGGGAGTCTCCGCAGCCCGCCCGGACCGCACCACCGTTTTTGTCACCGGTGATGGCGGCGGACTCATGGGATTGGCAGACTTCGAAACTTTCCTCCGCGTAACCCGCCGAGGCGTGATCGTGGTGTTGAACGACGCCGCCTACGGCGCCGAGCTGCATCAATACGCGTCCAAAGGCCTTGACCCTGCCGCGATGCTCATCGATGAAGTCGACTTCGCCGCCGTGGGGCGCGCGTTCGGAGCCGAAGGAGCCAAGATCGGCACACTGGCTGAGCTTGAAGTCCTTCGTGAATGGTTGGACACGCATGATGAAGGGGTGTTCGTCCTAGATGTGTCCATCTCGCAAAAGATCGTGGCCGAATTCATGAGCGCATCGATCAACGCTGGCAAAAAGTCCTAAGGTCACAGCTTCGTGGGAGGAAGATGGAGACATGTATGAGCCCCATCAATTGAAGGGGTCGGCTACGGGCAAGTTTCAAGACAGCAGGAGTGCCGCGACGACCAAGAGCCATCAAATCCGAGCCGACGGCGTGAGAGTTATTTCCGCGGGTTGCGCTCTCCGGCTTCGATTGCCACCGGCAAAGTGTTCCCGGCTGAGGGCGAGGGGCACGTACCAAAGTCGCTAAAAGCACTGGGGTAGTTGATGGCACGGTTGAAATCCACCACAACCGTGCCGTCAGGACGCGGCTTGGTCAGTTCAACTCTGCGCCACGGCGCTGTTGAAACGTTGTTGCTGGCATCGTGAAAGTTCACCAGAAGAGAGCCAAGATCACCTTCCTCGGCCGCCAAACTATACCGGCTGCCGCCCAATTCAAAGCAGACGTCCCCCACCAGCACTGCCTGTCCGGGGACTTGCGGGTTGGCCGTTTTGATAGTTTCACCCCGGGGCTGGGCGTAGCGCTCGAAGTTGCCGCTGAGAACAAAGTCATGGTTGTAATCAAACACCGGGACGCCGGTGAAGTTTTGCATCAAGGGTGCCTGCGAGTCGCGGGTTCGGATCATATAACGGTTGGCGCGCATACCCAGTTCAACAACCACGGTTCCGGCAGCAACCCACATCACTGATTGCTCGTCAACTAGTTCAACCGTGATGGTGCCAACCACTGGCTCTCCGCTTTTCGCCAGCGTAAGGTGATCGTCCGCGCTGGCGGTCAGTGACGCCGTCGTGCCTGAATAACTCCACAGGCCGGGTACGCCCAAGAGCGGGGAGGGAACCTGGGGAAGCCACTGTAGCGAGGTGAGCGTGAGCCAGCCGTGCTGCACGGCGAGCGAGTTGTCGCGGCCGGTGCGGAAGCGTTCCCACCGCTGGGTAAGGCGATCGAGTTCTGCGGTGTTTATACTCATGGCGCTCCTATCGAAACAGTGTGGGTTCTCCACTCTAGGCACAACGACTGCGCCGGCAGCGATATTCCGGCGGCACGGGGGCATCCGGGGTGAAAGAATGGGGCCATGGCAACAGATTCAACGAACCCCACAGACTCAACGAACGCTTCGTTGAACAAGGACATGACACGTTTTCCGCTCGGTGCCGCCACCGCGTTGGAGGATGAGCGCACGCAGCTAACGTTGGTGCGGCACTATCAGGTTGCCCCTGAGGTACTGTGGTCCATGTTCACGGACCCGGAGAAAACCATTATGTGGTGGGCGAAGGTTCGGGGCAGTATCAAAACCGGTTCATCCTTTGATTTGAAATGGCTCAATGTCAAAGATGAAGGACACGGCATTGAGACCGACTGGTGGTACGGGCGCGTTATTGAAGCTGATGAGCCGCGAGTACTTGAAATCTCCAATTCCATGCACGGGCGTATCCGGCTGGAGCTGACTGACACCGAGCAGGGCACGCAGCTGGTGTTTAGCAATGCTGTGGAAGTTCCCGTTGAAATAGCGTTGATGTCGCTGGCCGGCTGGCACGTCCACCTTGACCATCTGCAGGAAGCACTGGATGGCAAAAGTATTCACTGGCAGCACTGGTGGGATGACTTTTACCCGTGCTGGGAACGCGTTCACGCCCTATACACCGCAGTCTGAGCGCGCAGAGTCTCTGTCGCGCAGATCCTCACTATCTGAGACAGACTGGCATCGTTCAACGAACCCCACGTAGTATCCAAGCGGCCCTATTCTTGGGTCCCAACGTATTCAACGCCGCATACGAGCACCCCAGAATCATAGACCGTAAGGACGCTGACTCATGAGCTCAGATTTGCAACCAAACCCGCAGGGCACCGCACAGGGTGCCGAGCCGGACACTGACCTTCGCCGCGATGTCCGCCGCGTGAGCACTTTGCTGGGTGAATCCCTGGTTCGCCAGCATGGCCCCGAACTGTTGGCGATGGTGGAGCAGGTTCGCCTGCTGACAAAGGAATCCAAAGAGGCTGCGCGTGGGGAATCCGGCACGGGCCCCTGGAGCGCAAACGACGTCGCGGAGCAGGTCCGTGAGGTCCTCTCCTCCCTACCGCTGGAGCAGGCAACAGACCTGGTTCGGGCCTTTGCGTTTTACTTCCACCTGGCCAACGCTGCGGAGCAGGTTCACCGTGTTCGGAGTCTGCGCAGCCGTAGCGAAAAGGACGGCTGGCTGGCCAAGGCCGTCACCGAAATTGCTGAAAAAGCGGGTGCCGAAACGCTGCAGAAGGTTGTCAACGAACTGGACGTGCGGCCCATCTTCACCGCCCACCCCACGGAAGCATCGCGGCGTTCAGTGCTGGATAAGATCCGCAAGCTCTCTGACATCCTTGCCACCGAATCAGAAGAAGGCAGCACAGCCCGTGCCCGCCAGGACCGTAAACTGGCCGAAATCATCGACCAAATGTGGCAGACGGATGAGTTGCGGAAAGTTCGCCCCACCCCTATGGATGAGGCCCGCAACGCCATTTACTACCTGCGCAATATTCTCACTGACGCCATGCCGGAGGTGCTGACCGAGCTCAGCGACTTGTTGGGAGAGCACGGAGTTGCACTGCCCGTGGACGCCGCCCCACTGCGTTTCGGTTCGTGGATTGGTGGCGACCGCGATGGCAACCCCAATGTCACTCCGGAGGTGACACGCGAGGTTTTGGTGTTGCAGAACCAGAACGCGGTGAAAATCTCGCTGGTGCTCATCGATGAGCTGTTGAGCGTTCTCTCCAACTCAAGCGCCCTCTATGGCGCCGATGCGGCGCTGACCGATTCGATCGCTGTGGATTTGGCGAACCTGCCCCATATTGATCCGCGCGTCCTAGAGCTCAATGCGGATGAGCCGTACCGTCTGAAACTCACCTGCATCAAGGCCAAACTGCACAACACGCAAAAGCGTGTGGCCGCTGACGCCTACCATGAGCCCGGCCGCGACTATAGCGCCACTTCGGAACTCATCGCGGATTTGGAGCTGCTGGAAGTTTCGCTGCGCAATAACTCTGCAGCTTTGGTGGCGGACGGGGCACTGGCTTCAGTGCGCCGGGCCATTGCCTCCTTCGGTTTGCACTTGGCAACCTTGGATATCCGTGAGCATGCCGACTACCACCACGACGCCGTCGGCCAGCTCATTGACAGGGTTGGTGAGCTAAACAAGCCCTACGCAGAGTTTGATCGTGCCGAGCGTATGGCGGTTCTGAGCCGCGAACTTGCCAGTCAGCGTCCGCTTTCAGGGCACCCGATTAAGCTCGACGGCGCGGCAAACGGAACCTACGACGTCTTCCGTGTTGTGCGGCGGGCCTTGCGCACGTACGGCCCCGACGTCATTGAAACGTACATTATCTCCATGACTCGCGGCGCTGACGACGTGTTGGCCCCCGCGGTACTGGCTCGCGAAGCCGGGTTGGTCCAGCTCACCGGCGAAAACCGTTACGCCAAAATTGGTTTCGCACCGCTGTTGGAAACGGTGGATGAGCTGCGCGCATCTGCTGAAATTGTGGACCAGCTGCTCTCCGATCCGGCGTACCGCGAACTTGTTCGCCTGCGCGGGGACGTCCAGGAGATCATGCTTGGATACTCAGATTCCAACAAGGAATCCGGCGTGCTGACTTCACAGTGGGAGATCCACAAGACTCAGCGCAAACTCCGCGACGTAGCGCTCAAGCACGGCGTGAACGTGCGCATGTTCCACGGCCGTGGCGGCTCCGTTGGCCGCGGTGGCGGACCCACCTATGACGCCATCATGGCCCAGCCCAATGGCGTCCTTGAAGGCGCCATCAAGTTCACCGAGCAGGGCGAGGTCATCTCCGATAAGTACTCCCTGCCCGAACTTGCCCGGGAAAACCTGGAACTTTCCCTGGCTGCTGTCATGCAGGGCTCCGCCTTGCACCAGGCACCGCGTCACTCAGAGGATGATCTGGGCCGCTTCGGAGACATTATGGAAGTCATGTCCGACGCCGCTTTTGGTACCTACCGCACATTGATTGACCACGAGGACCTGCCGGCCTACTTTCTGGCGTCCACCCCGGTGGAGCAACTCGGAAGTTTGAACATTGGTTCACGGCCGTCCAAACGCCCGGATTCCGGGTCCGGGCTTGGAGGCCTGCGCGCCATCCCGTGGGTATTTGGGTGGACTCAGTCACGTCAGATTGTGCCGGGTTGGTTCGGTGTTGGCTCGGGTCTGCGCGCAGCACGTGAAGCTGGCCGCGGTGCTGAGCTGAAGGAAATGCTGGATCACTGGCACTTCTTCTCCTCCACTATCTCCAATGTGGAAATGACGCTGGCCAAGACGGATATGGACATTGCCGCGCACTACGTTCGCACCCTTGTACCTGTTCCGCTGCAGCACCTCTTTGCCACCATCCGCGCCGAGTTTGACCTCACTGTCGCGGAGCTACAGCTGCTGACAGGGGAGACTGAGCTGCTGGACAACCAGCCCCTGCTCAAACGTTCACTAAATGTCCGCGATCAGTATCTTGACCCCATCTCCTATCTCCAAGTTGAGCTGCTGCGCCGCGTCCGTGAGGCGGATATTACCAAGTCTGATGTGGATGAGCGTCTACAGCGAGCCATGCTGATCACCATCAACGGTGTGGCTGCCGGCTTGCGTAACACCGGCTAAACAACGCTCCCCTATGGAAAAAGCCGCCGTTTGCGGATTAAGCCACCCGGCGCCGGGTGGCTTAATCCGCAAACGGCGGCTTTTTTGGTGTGGGCGGCTTCGTTTAGGCTGGTTAGATGCCTTCATTTCGTGCCACCATCCAAATTACCGGCCTGCGTCCCGGTCACGATCCTAAAGAAGTTATGGATGTGGCTGTTGCTGCGGTTGGTTCCGCCCACGTTGTTGAGGCCAACCAGCTGGACATTGTGGCCGGGGTGCCGCGCATTACCGTTCGTTTCATGGTTGAGGCCAGCGAGTACGACGCCGAGAACCAGTTTGCGCGCAACGCTGCGGTATCGATGGCGCATGGTGTGAATACGGTGGCCACCACGGGTGTTTTGCGCACCTTCCGCCGCTCCACAGGCAAGTGGCTTGCGCTCTAGGAAGCCGGAAAAACAAGTGTGATGTGAATCACATGGATTTAACCGTGAGGATTCTCCCGCTCGATACGCCTTATCTGTGTAGGCGCCAAAATGGTGCTGAGCTTGAAGATGTATCTAAGCAGAACTTCGGGAGTGATTATTTTGACTACTCAGCCTCAGATTAAGAACCCAGCAACAGGTACCCCCGCACCGGGCAAACAGTCGGTCACCAGCCGTGGCACCACCACGGTGGCTGACGGTGTTGTCGCCAAAGTTGCCGGTATTGCTGCACAGGACATTCCGGGTGTTTACGCACTCGGTGGCGGAGCCGCACGTGCACTGGGCAGCCTCCGCGAAGCTGTGGGTCAGAAGGATTTGACCCAGGGCGTGAGCGTTGAAGTTGGCCAGACACAGGTGGCGGTTGATATTACTCTTGTTGTGGAGTACCCGCACCCACTTCAAAAGGTTGCCGACGACGTCCGTGACGCCATCTACGCCGCAGTGGAAGACGTGGTAGGTATGGAGGTGACCGAGGTTAACGTCTCCATCACCGATATCCACATCGCTTCGGAAGAAAATGACGAGAAGACCGTCGCGGCCGCACGCCACGATGAGAGCCAGACTGGGCCGCGAGAAGCCCGCGTCTCATGAGCGCCACCGTGGCCGGCACGGCCATAGCCGCTACGTTGGCCATTACGGCCCTTGTTTTTGGATTCTGGGCCATGCTGTTGGTGGCCCTGTTCATGGCGGTTGGTGCGCTCATCGGCAGAAGTGTTGACGGCAGGCTGGATCTGCGCAGCGTTTTTGACGCTCTCCGCGGCAAGCGCACCTCATCATGAGTACCGGCACGCGGGGGGCTGATCTGGAAGCACACCGGCAGCACCAGCCAAATATGCGTGCCGGGTACACCAACATTTCAGCCAACACGATGCACCAGCTAGTGGCAGCGATCGCCGCCGACGCCCTCAATGTCCCGGCACGGGATATCAGCGCCAAAATCCACGATGAGCAGGGACAAGTAAGCGTCTCGCTGGCCGTGCCTTTGGTACTGCGCGCCCAAGGGCAGGATTTCTACCTGGACTCACCAAGTGATGATGTGCGCATGAACTTGGAGTCCGACGGCGGCACTGTGTTTGAGCGTGCAGCTGCAGTCAGGGACGTTGTGAGAAAACGCCTCCACGCTCTGGCTGGAACAACCGTTGGCCGAGTGGACATCCGGTTCACCGGGATTCATGACGGGAAACCAATAACCACAGGGAGGGTCCAATGAGAAACATGCAGGCAACTGAGCCGCGAGTAATCAAAAGACTCAATCTGCGCGAAACCCGGTCCAGCCGGGCAGCCTTGTCCATCATCGTAGCCGTCGCCCTGTTGCTGGCGGTGATATGGCTGGCCATTGAACTGCTGCTCGCGTTGACGGCGAACACAGCTCTGCTGATTTCCCCTTCCGAGCTGGCTGAGCGTACGGCATCAGTGGCAACAGCCACAATCCCTGAGGCGCTCATCGCGATCGGTGCAGGCATGGTGTTGGTGGGGCTTGCTATTGTGGCAGCGGCACTCTTGCCTGGTACGAAGCCGCGGCACATTATGGAGAGTTCACGTGCAGCAGTGGTGGTTGAGCATGAAGTGCTGGCCGCAGCCGTATCGCGTACTGCACGCACAGTTGCCCGCCTGACACCTGAACAGGTAGCGACAAGTGTGAGCCGAAAGCGCATCGAGGTTTCATTGCATCCAAGCACCGGTCTGAGTGTAGATACGGATGCTGTTCAAGAAGCCGTGGAACGCGAGGTAGCTGCTTACGGATTGCATAATCCTGTTGCTATCACTGTCAAACCCGGGCATAAGCAGACGTCCGGTACTAAGCAGGAGGTGGGCATATGAACAGCACCAACCGTGGGCTGAACCGCACAATATTGGCCATTTTTGGTTTGATATTAGCTGGCGCGGGAACCCTCGCAATACTGGCTGGAGTCAGCAGGGGATTCGCCCAAAGCTTGACTTCGGCCGGGACTAACCTCTGGAGCCGCATCCAGGAACGGCTGGATGCGGCCCGGATTTCAGGGGCAGAGATCAGTTGGTGGACTATCGCTGTGCTGGTCCTGCTCATTGTGGTTGCAGTGCTGTTAGTGAGCTGGCTTGCCTCACAAGGCACTGGCCGCAGCAATGAGCTGGCCAAGGCGGAAAGCCCGACCGGAAATACCACAGTAGATATTGCTGTTGCCGCTCAAGCGATCAAGGCGGCACTGGCAGAAAACAACCAGATCCTCGCCAGTTCGGTGCAATCCTGGAAAACCAGAGGTATCGGCAGTGATACTGGGCTGAAAATAGTGCTCCAAGCCCGGAAAGGTGCCTCTCCGGCTGAGGTGCGCGCCGCCGTGGAACATCTAGTGGTGGGCTTGGATGAACTGTTGGGAATTCAATTGCCTGTGCTGATCCGCATCAAAGCAGGCACACGTAGCAAATTTGCCCGTACAGAACGCGTGGCATGAGAAAAAACAACAACGAAACCTAACGAAAGAGAAAACATGGGACTGGGCGATAAAATCAGTAATAGCGCCGAAAAGGGGCTTGGCTCCGTAAAAGAGCAAGCAGGCAAGCTGTTGGATAACCAGAAACTTGAGCATGAAGGCCGTGCAGACCAAGTAAGCGCCGAAGCCAAACAGGCCGGGGAAAAGGTCAAAGACGCCGCCACGGAGTTCAAAAACGGTCTCAACAAGTAGTCTAATCATCTGCATTACAAGCATTCGCACTTAATATAAGGGGTACATATGGGTTTCTTCGGATTTATTATTCTTGGTTTGATCGTCGGCGCAATCGTTAAGGCAGTCATGCCTGGCAAAGTCGGAGGCGGCTGGATCACAAGCATCATTTTGGGAGTGGTTGGCGCCATCGTTGGTGGCTGGCTCGGATCGCTTATTTTCAATGTTGACCTCGGCACGTTCTTCAATATTAAGACGTGGCTGTTGTCCATTGGTGGTGGCCTGGTTGTTGCCGCAATCTACGGCGCCATCCGCGGCCGTAAGTAGCCTCAGGTAGCTTACAAATAGTTTCAAGTTTCGCGGGCAGCTAACGCATAGCGTTAGCTGCCCGCGAAAACGTATAGGCTCACAGCCAAGCACCTTGGACGGCTGGAAATGATGAAAGGGCCCAAGACGGTGAAACGACTGCAGGAAATGGCGCACGCACTTGCTGATGCCCCCGATGATTTTTTGGCAGAGCGTTCCGGTGACGGTGATGTTGCTGCCTTTGAGGCGCTGGCCCATAGACATGCCCCACTGATGCGAGCATACGCCCGGCGTCTAACCCGAACCTATGACGATGCCGACGACGTTGTACAAGAAGCGCTCATCACAGCATGGAAAGATATCCGGGACCTCAAGGATCCGGCGTCAGTAAAAGCGTGGATGATGCGGATAGTGGCCCACCGTGCTGTCGATTCTGGCAGGCGGCGTAAAGTACATGGCAACTTGGATGAGCAGGGGCACGCGGCAGATAAAAAACCCACGCCGGAGCAAGCCGCGTTGGCTGGGTCCGCGCGTCTTGCATTGAATCAGGCGCTTGCCCGTCTACCGGAAGAACAGCGACGATGCTGGGTCTTGAAGGAAATCGGTGGTCAATCATATGAGGAAATTGCCGAGACGCTGGGTATCAGCGCAACCAGCGTGCGCGGCCGGTTGGCCAGAGCACGAACAACGCTTGTGAAGGACATGGAGGACTGGCGATGAACCCAACGCGAGATTGCGATCGGCGCATCGAAGACCTCAGCGACTACCTCGACACGGGTGTTTGCGCTGATGCCGAACATATTGAGCACTGCCCACAATGCCAGGCAAGACTTGCAGGACTGAGAAGCCTCAGGTCTGTAGCCATGGATCTCATGGACGACGACGCGGCGTCAGCAGCAGCCGATGACACCATCTGGCTTGATGGCATTCTGGCCAACCTGAGGCTAGAAACGAGCGCGGGGCGCTCAATCCCGATTGCTGGCGGTCCTTTAGACCAGCTGACAGAATCCGAGGGTGCTGTCATTGCAATGGTCCGCTCCGTGGGTGACTCTGTGGGCGGGGTGTTGATTGGTCGCTGCCGGATAGATGGCGACGCCGAGACCGTCGGAGCACCCATTGAATTTCACATAGGTGTTTCAGCGAGGTACGGGTACCCGTTGCCGTCGCTTGCCGAGAAATTGCGGGAGGCAGTGTTCGCAGAACTGCTAGCTGAAACGGAGCTGAATGTGGTGGCTGTGCACGTGACGTTCACTGATGTGCGGCCGAGATTTCAGACTGCTGGCGATGCGGATAGGAAAGAACAGCCATGAGCCTTGAAGATGATGTTCACCAGCGGGTCTTGGACATGGATGGCGTTGCTGTTGTCTATGCAGTGGATCCGACGTGGCGAACAGCGGTGAAAACGTTGGGTGGACTCCTATTACCCGCGGAAACTGCTGCGGCGACGACCTTCGTGGCGTGCTCCGAGACCGCTGACCCTGGCAGCGAAGGCATGAGACCGGTCCTGACAGCGCCGGTCCTGACAGTGAAGGTGCGTGTAGGCACCGATGGGTCTGTGCCGGCACCGCAGTTGGCTCGCAGTGTTGCTACTGGGATTCGCACATTTGTAGCCCCGCGTAGGCCAGATTTTGAGGTTCGGGTACTTGTTCAGATCGCCGCAATCGGAGTCTAGCCACCGCTTAGTTGTGACCTGGAAACGCTGAAAGTTCCAGTTTAGAGGAGTAGCTCACTGCCTCACGAGTCAGCGGGTCAGTAAAGGAAATACTGCGCGCTAGTAGCTGCAGTGGTTTAGTGAAATCATCCGGTGCCTGCTCGTGCAGGATTGGGTAAAACGAATCGTTCAAGATTCCTAGGCCCTGGGAGGCCATGTGCACGCGCAGTTGATGGGTTTTTCCTGTGTGCGGGTTCAGATCGTAGAGCCCTAGGTGGTCACCGGTTGTCTGGTCCGTACGGCTGTCCAACAACCCGATCCGGGTTTCAGCGTTGGGCTCACCTTCGATTTCTTGAGCCAACAAATACGTGCGCGATTTAATCATGTGACTCCGCACCACTAAGGGCAGCTCCAGATCGTCGCGGACCGGTGCCACGGCGCGGTACGTTTTTTGTATCTGACGTCTTTCAAATAATGTTTGGTATTTTCCACGCGTGTCAGGGTTAGCTGAAAATAACAACACCCCGGCAGTCATCCTGTCCAAGCGGTGCATGGGCACCAGTTCCGGTAGGTCAAGGAATACGCGCAGGCGGACAAGGGCCGACTCCTGAACGTACATGCCGCCAGGTGTGGTGGGCAGAAAATGAGGCTTGTCCACAACCACAAGGTTTTCATCCTGATGCAGGACTGAGAGTTCCACGGGTAGCCGTTTTTCCACCGGCAGTTCGCGGTAGTACCAAATGAACATGTGCTGGTCCAACGGGGTCGCGGGTGTGAGGATTTCCCCACCCAACGCCATAACTTCGCCGCGTTCAAATCTACTGACGATGCCGGCAGGGTCCACATGCCCGAATTTGTCCAGCACAAATTCCATGGCTGTTTTCCAGGGCCCCTCAGCGGGCACTCGCACGCGGGTCGCGTTGACGCCATTGCGTACCGGGAGCGGAGATTTCATCACCATTCAAGAGTACCGAGGGATCGGCGGCGTGCAGACCACCGCCGCGGTCACGCTGGGTAAACCCTAACCGTGGGTACTCGCCGGCGGACCTCCTTGGCAGTGCGGGCACCAATAGATATCCCGAGCGCCGTGGGTTGGAAAGAGAGGATCGGCGAGGGTGGCATAGCGGATAAGGCTCCCGCACCGCTTGCATGGTTTTCCGGCCAGCCCGTACACCCACGCAGCCGCCTCGCCGCGCGCAGGCCCACCTGTGGTTGACCGGGAGGACCTGTCCTTATTAGCCTCAAGCAAGCGTTTGGCGAGGTCTACCATGCGAGGCAACCCTGCCACTTCGCCGATGGGCATGGCAGGGTGTACCCCACCTAAGAAGCACAAATCGTTGCGATAAACGTTGCCAATCCCGGCAAGGTTCCGTTGGTCAAGTAGCGCCAGCCCCACGGCTCGGCCTGGATCGGCACGTAGTCGCTGCAAGGCTTGGGCGGCATCCCAATCGGGGCCCAACAAGTCTGGGCCAAGATGTCCCACGACGTCCAAAACTTGCGCCGCGGCCACCACTTCCAGCGTTCCCAAGGAGAATCCCACAGCCGTGACTAATTGGGTTTGCAGAACCACCCGTGCAGTGAAGGCAGGGCGTCGCCAGCGTGATGCCCGGCCCGGGGTGGCACGTGGATAAATGTCCCAATGCCCTTCCATGGAAAGATGCGAATGGATGACGTGCGGGCCCACGTACATCAAAAGGTGCTTGCCGCGCGACTGAACCGCGGTGACAGTCAGGCCGGTGAAATCCAACGTTGCAAACGCAGGGACTCTGAAATCGCAAGAGGCAAGCTCCTGGCCCTGAAGCACTGCGCGCAGATCGCGGGCCTGACGCCAGACCGTGTCTCCCTCAGGCACGGATCCGCACTCCACGCGGGGAGCTATATGCCCCGGACTCTAATAAGGAATGGGCCAGCGCAGTGCCAAGAATGTCGCCACCATTGACTTTTTCAATGGCCATTTTATCAATTGCGCCACGCTTAACCACCTGTACCAGTGCTTTGGCGGCCAAGGCAATGGCAGAATCATCTTCACTAAAGCACAGCAACGTACGCCCACCGCGTTCCACGTAGAGGATCAAGGCACCATCAACCAGAACCACTAAAGCACCAGCCTTGCGCCCCGGCCGATGCCCAGAATCCAAAGGTGGCCATGGCAGCGCTGCGCCGTAGGGGTTGGCGGGGTCGGTGGCCGCCAGAGCCAGGGCCGTAGGAGCCTTCACCGCCAAAGCGGCGTCCTCGCTAAAGGTGCGCAAGCGATCAACTGTGGCTGAGACCGCAAATTGTGCGGCACCCAGATGCTCAATGAAGTAGCCGCGGCGGCACTTGCCGCTTTCTTCCAATCGAGCCAACACCTTGTACATGAGCCCGAACCCACCAGGGATTCCAACGTTCATGACGGAGCCCCGCGTGATGACCCCGTACCTATCCAGAAATAATTCGGCCAAGGCGTGGCTGCGCAGTGTGGCCTGCGTGGTGGAGGTGGCATCTTCTGCACTGGATGCACCTGATAACAAGCTCCAACGCCCAGCTCCCACGGGAGGCGCCCCGCGTTGCGAGCTGAGGCTCCGGCCCGGCAAACGGCCATAGCGCCCGGCGCGTGCCGGACGCAGCCGTGACGGGGGCGTTTTTTGTTTGTGTGCCGTGTGTCCACCGGCCAGTAACGCTCGGATGGGCGAAAATGTATCGTTGCTGACCCTCCCGGCCCAGAGTAGTTCCCATAAAGCGTTGGTCAGCTCGGAATCGGAGGGAGGATGATCGGGGCCCTCAGCTGTCATCTCACGCAACTGGTGAAAGAAATACGCACCGCCATTGCCTAACGCGGCCAGGACACGTTCCTGGAACTCGGTTGCGGTGAAATCAGTGGATGGTTGCAGCGTCAGATCGGCTGAGTCCGCAATGTGCAAGCTGAGCCAACCATCGTTTGACCCCAGTGCCCCGGACCCGGAAACCACCACTTCCCCCGTTGCCATAAGCTCATCCAGCATGGCAGGGGAGTAGTTGGCCACCCGGGAAGCCAATACCAGTGGTTCCCATGCGGATGCGGGAATCGGCACACCCGCCAACTGATCCACCACCGTCAATACACCATCCAAGCCGCGCAGCGCCGTTGAGCTGGATGCGGCTGTAACGTGCTGCCACGCGGGCAGGAAGCGGCCAAACGTAGCGGCATCAACCGGTTCTACCTCAGCACGCAGTGCCGCCAGCGAGCGGCTGCGCAATTGGCGCAGCACCTGAACGTCGCACCACTCCGAAGCACCGTTTTCGGCGCGTTGAGGCAAAAATTCGCCCTCTGTCACACGTCTGTCTGCGGAGAGCCGAGCTAACCCTGAAAGGACCACGGCCACTCCGAGCCCCAACCTGGCAGCAGCCTCGGGTGCCGTGAATGGGCCGTGGGTGCGTGCATAGCGTCCCAATAAGTCACCGAGTGGATCGGCCACCGGTTCAATAAAGGCAAGCGGGACACCCATGGGCAGCGGAATTCCCAGCGCGTCGCGCAGGCGCGCGGCGTCCTCAATGGCTGCGAAGCGTGGCTCACCAGCCATATTGACTTGCAGTGCCCGGTTGGCGCCAGCCAATGTGCTTAGAAACGCACCCACCTGGACCAGATGCGATTCAACCCCATGTTCAGGGGAGCCAACAACTGCGGGCGGGTCAGCGGCGTCCTCCGTTACCAAGGAGGGCTCCGGCCCCGAGGGATCCGCGCTGACCGTGGGTACCAGACGGGCGGCAACTTCTGCCACTGTGAGAGGGCCCAGCAAACGCAACAGGTCAGCAACCCCCTCGATCCCGCGCGCGCGGCGATCGGGAGCGAGGCGCTGTAGCTGGGCCTCGGTAGTGGCGATGACATCGGGATCCAGCAGCTCGCGCAGTTCGGCCCGGCCCAACAGCTCATCCAGAAGCGCCGGGTCCAAGGACAGCGCGGCTGCCCGGCGTTCAGCCAGCGGGGAGTCCCCTTCATACAGGAAGCTCGCCACATAGCCAAAGAGCAGCGAACGGGCAAATGGGGAGGGCTCGCTGGTGGTGGTTTCCACAATGCGCAGCTCGCGGCGCTCAATCGATGCGGCAATCTCCTTCAACGCGGGCAGATCGTAGACGTCCTGCAAGCATTCGCGCACCGTTTCCAACACGATGGGGAATGTGGGGTATTTCCGGGCCACATCCAACAGCTGAGCCGAGCGCTGGCGCTGCTGCCACAAGGGGGATCGTTTACCGGGATTCTGGCGCGGCAACAACAACGCGCGGGCGGCGCATTCGCGAAAACGGCTCGCAAACAGTGCTGAGCCGCCCACCTCTGCTGTCACAATGCCGTCAAGTTCAGCTGGGTCGAAGAGGAACAAATCAGCGCCCGGAGGTTCGTCATCCATGAGCGGAACGCGCAGCACAATACCGTCATCGGAGGCCATGGCCGAGCCGTCCAGCCCATAGCGTTCATGCAGACGGGCTGCCACGGCTAGTGCCCACGGTGCATGCACAGGCATGCCAAAGGGGCTGTGGAGCACCACGCGCCAATCGCCGAGTTCATCATGGAAGCGTTCCACCATGAGTGTTTTGTCATCCGGGACTTGCGTGGTGGAGGCTTTCTGGTCATCCAAATAGCTGAGCAGGTTGTTAGCTGCCCACTGATCAAGTCCGGTGGCCGCACACCGGGCAAGTGCTTTCTTGCGGGGAGCTGCGCTGACTTCGCGAATGAAGGCGCCCAGTGCCCGCCCCAAATCTACGGGACGGCCAAGGGAATCGCCCTTCCAGAAGGGCAGCTTGCCCGGTTGGCCAAACGCGGGAGAGACCAACACCCTGTCAAAGGTGATGTCCTCAATTTTCCAGCTCGTGGCGCCCAGAGCAAACACATCCCCCACCCTGGATTCGTACACCATCTCCTCATCCAGTTCGCCCACGCGGCGCCCACCCTTATTGGCGCCACCTGATTCCTCAGAACCAATGATGAACACGCCAAATAGGCCGCGGTCAGGAATGGTACCCCCGGATATTACCGCCAGACGTTGTGCACCTGGCCGGCCCACAATGGTTCCGGCCGCGCGGTCCCAAATGATGCGCGGGCGTAGCTCAGCAAACTCATCTGAGGGGTAGCGCCCCGCCAACAAGTCCAAGGTGGCCTCAAAAGCCGAACGTGGCAGTGCCAAAAAGGGTGCACTGCGGCGGACAGTCTCAAACCACTCATCCACATCCACAGCTTCCAGGGCGGTAGCGGCCACAGTTTGTTGGGCCAGAATGTCCAGCGGGTTGGCCGGGATGGACAGTGGCTCAATTTTGTTAGCCAGCATCCGTTCTACTGTCACGGCGGAGTGCAGCAGATCGGCGCGGTGTTTAGGGAACAGCAGCCCCTGCGATATTTCTCCCACCTGGTGCCCGGCACGGCCCACTCGTTGGAGTCCATTAGCCACAGATGGCGGTGACTCCACCTGAATTACCAAGTCCACGGCACCCATATCGATGCCCAATTCCAGACTTGATGTGGCCACCACGGCGCGCAGCCGCCCAGATTTAAGATCATCCTCGATCAGCGCCCGTTGCTCTTTGGACACCGAACCGTGGTGCGCCTTAGCCAGCACCGGCGGCGCCCCCGCCACGGCTCCGGCCTGCGCCATCATCTCGGCGGGGAGCCTTGCCGGGGACTCCGCTTTCCGCCAGGCGTGCGCTGAGGAGGGTTCGACGTCGGACACCTCACCGTCCGCCGTCTGCGCAACTTTCAGTGCGGCGGCAGCGTCGAGGGCCGCCAGTTCTGATCGTTCGGCGTATATCTCGTTGAGACGGCCCGTGAGCCGCTCAGCTAATCGGCGGGAGTTGGCGAAGATTATGGTGGACTTCTTCGCCAACACGGCGTCCACGATCTTTTCCTCAACATGGGGCCAAATCGAGGCGTTGGGTGCCAGACCGGAGGCAGGGCCACGCTCGTTGGTGGAGGCCAGTGCGGGAAGTTCGGTCATGTCCGCGACCGGCACGGTCACAGTTAGATCCCAGTTTTTGGTGCTGGGCGGAGCCACTATTTCAACCGGGGCATTGCCGCCCAGGAAACGGGCCACCGTTGAATGCGGCTCAACTGTTGCTGACAGACCAATGCGTTGAGCGGGGGTTTTCAATAGCGCATCAAGACGTTCCAGGGAGAGCGCCAAATGCGCTCCACGTTTGGTTCCGGCCACCGCATGGACCTCGTCAATGATGACTGTGTGCACATCCGTGAGAGATTCTCGCGCCTTGGAGGTCAGCATCAGATACAGGGATTCCGGGGTGGTGATCAAGATATCTGGTGGATGGCTGAGCAGGCGGCGCCGTTCATTGGTGGGGGTATCTCCGGAACGCACACCCACGCTGACCTGCGGGGTCGCCAGACCGAGCTGGGCAGCTGTTTGTGTGATGCCGATCAGGGGTGCCCGGAGGTTTCGTTCCACGTCCACACCCAGAGCCTTGAGCGGGGAAATGTAAAGCACCCGGGTGCCTATTTTTTTACTTGTATTTTTTTCGGGGCCGGCCGCTGTTGAAGTTTCCTGTGGGGGATCTGTTTTTGCGATGAGCCCATCGAGTGCCCAGAGGAAGGCGGCCAGTGTTTTTCCGGAACCTGTGGGTGCAACCACCAAGGAGTGGGCTCCGCCAGCAATCGCGGCCCAAGCACCCACTTGAGACGGCGTGGGGGAACCAAACGCGCCAAGGAACCACTCGCGGGTGGGGGCGGCGAATTGTTTCATGGCAGCTGCTGGCGTTGTTCCTTGCACGGCTCCATCATGCCGCATCCCACTGACATTATGGCGAAGTGGTGAGGGCGACACCGTTTCCAATGCGTCAGTGTCAGCATCAGGCGGTAATCTATCGGTAGGAGCGGCAAGGGTTGTCGAGGCCTATTCGGTAGAGAACATATGGCCGGAGGGTTCTCCTGAAACATGGGATCGTTTGGGGGCCGGGGGTAGTGCAGACACGGCACATTGGGAATAACTGGGCGCCACTGCTTGGTTTGGCATTCGTCTTCTTAGCAGGTGGTGCCATCAGCATGGTGGCCGAACGCGGCAATGGTGCAGATGCGCGCTTTTTCGTCGTGGCATTCCTGGTTGTCGGCGGGTTAAGTGCCCTCTGGCTGTGGCGAAACCCCTCGTGGTGGCTTGCCCCACGAAACCACTACTTTTATCTGGCCGGTGGCACAGGCGCAGGTATCCTTCTCAGTGCTCTCATACCGTTCCTCAACGGCGCCGGACCGTGGCTGGTGGTAGGAGCTGCTCTCATTGTGTACGGCAAATTTGAGCGGCTGCGTCTACTTGTGACTGTTGGTGCCGCGGTGACCCTGGCCGGATTTCTGACAGCAGTGATTCACGCCGACGTGTGGGGTGGGGCCATGCACCTGTTGACCACCGGGGTGCTGGTGCTCGCCGCCAACAGGTTACATGTGCTCCGTCACGGCCAGCGGCGACAGGCCCAAGATAGCGACCCCGGGTTCATCGGCTCCTTTGAAGAGTTTGACCGCGACGAGGCGCTGAAGCCGTAACACGCCAGCCCCAATAGTGAGCCTGTGTCTGCTACCTAGGGCTGGAACGCCCCGATTCTCAGGAGCTTGATGCCTGCATTGGTGCAGGCTGTCAATGGGTGTGGGATCTCTAAACTATCCGTGGCGCTGGGTGGGTAGACAAGAATTGCCTCAGCCTGCACCCTCTGACAATTTTGGTAGTTGCCTGCCTGCGTATAGCGCAGCACCGCGGCTGAACTTTGTCCCGGTGCCAAGGTGATGGGACCGTTGGAGGGGGCCGCCGGATCACGCTCCGCAGGAGCCCCGACGTAGTCTATGGTGCCCGCCGGGACCATGGAGACCCCCGGGTAGCCATCGAGGATGCAGCTTGTCGTGGAGCTGTTTGTCACTATCAGCTTCATGAAAATACTGCCTGCTGCCCCGCCGCCGGAATCATCCAGCGCACCTTTCAAGGATGCGGCTGTGCACAGGGCCTGAGCGTTGGGCGGTGGGGTCGGGGCCGCTGACGTTGGGGTTGGCAGTGCGCTAGGCGTGGTCACAGCCGATGTTGGGCTCTGCGGGGACGAAGAGGACGAAGGGGCCGAGGTGCTGCTTGAGCTGCTGGCGCCAGCGGTGGGCGCCGTGGACTCCTGCGGGGAACATGCGGCCAACGATGCTCCCAGACCTACGATGGCCGCCAGTGCGAACATCTGTCCTAGGCGGGGTAGTTTGGCCGGGGTTCGCTGCGCAGTATTCATGAGTCCACTTTTACGCCCATTGTTTCCTGAGTCAACTAACCCCGCCGTCAGAACTCCCCCAACCTCAACGCTCGCTCACTACATGCTGTGTTTTCGGCAACGCTCCTTCAGCAGCAGCAGCAGCAGCAGCAGTGAGGGAGCGTTGCCGGTTCAAAGCACGCTAAAAGCTAAGCGGCCCGCAGGCCCGCAGGCCCGCACGCTCAGGAAACGGTTATGCCTTGCGGGTGGTACGCAGGAATGCCAAGCCACCCAGAATCAACCCAGCCAGGCCGGCGCCCAAGCCTAGCCATGCCGGCCAGGAGGATCCGGCGTCGTTCGCTTCAGTCATCTGTGCCGCATCAGCCTGGACGCCGTGCCCATCGCCCGCAACAGCTGCCGTAACGGTCACTTCCGGGGCAGGGGAATCCACGGAGTCATGATCGGCGCCCGCTGCAGGAATTTCCTTCCAGTCGGTCTGCCCTTTCTCGCACTTCTGCAGGGTGGGGAAATGCAGAGTGGTTCCAACGGTTTCGGGCAATTTTAGGGACAGCGTGAAGGTGTCGCGCTCGTGGTCTATCAACGGGGTCTTGGCCGTGTAGGTGATGGACCCGGTGCGCTCGCTGACCTTGCTGCCATTGGGCAACGTGATCGGGGTGTCCAACTTTTGCATGGATTTACTGATGGTCCAGTTGGGGTTCACGGTGGGGGTGGCATCGGTGAGCTCCTCCGGCAGGCTGATGGTGATTGCCGTGGTGGGTGAGCCGTCGCAACCGTGGCCTACAGCGAAAGTGACCAGCGAGTATGCCCCGGCCGCTGTCTCGGAGGGGGTGGCGGAGACGTGCGCGGACGCGGCACCCAAGCCGAGCATCATCATTCCGGCGGTGGCGCCTAGGGCAACGGTGGACTTGAGGGTACGGGAAAAACGCATGGTGAAACCTTTCGAACGCGCAGAAGCGCAAATTTACAGGAGATGGCCACCCCGCAATGAACTCGAAGGGTGGGAAGCGAAAAGTGCCACGGACGCAGGCGGGCCGCGTTGCGTATCAGGGGGAACGTTTCGCCAGGGAAGGCGCGGCAGCATGCGCGGGACAATAGTTGGGCGCGCAGTCTGTACGGGTAAATCCAGGACGACGTCGGCACGCCGGTACAGCGGTCGCAACCAGTTTGCGAGGGACCAAAGGACGGTCTCGCCGTAGGCAAGAATGAGGGCAGCAGCCAGTGTTGCGCCAACGTGTGCGGCCAGCATCCAGCCGGACATGTCCCCTGCATGACCGATCTGCTCGAGGCCCTGGGGACTCAGCGGTGGCGCCTGGGGCATCATGGCAGCCGCGTGCTCCTGCGCAGACATTCCATGGTGGCTCATGGCGTGCGACTCAGCTGAGCCACTTCCGGCAGCGGTGCCCGGCTTGAAGCTGTGGGAAAGTGTTTCAAACCCCTGGTGCAAGACAATTTGGCTACTGGCCAGCAAAGCAATCATGGCAAGGGGCGTTAGTCGAAATTTAGTGGCCACAGTTGAGCAGAGGATATGCAGCGCCAAAATAGCGGCCAGGACCGCCGGCCCTGGCAGTGCGCCACCGGCTACGATATGAGCGCCAGCAGCTAACCCGAACACGGTGGCACCCACCACAGTGGTTCGCAGCAATCTGAAAGGAGAGTGCGTCACACTGCTCCTTTCGATTGGCTAACTGTCCTAGCTTATAGAAGAAAAGCTTTGATTGACCACCGGGGGCGTGATCGGTGGGAGCCGCACAGTAAATACCGTGTTATTAGGGACGCTGGAAACCTCCACTGTCCCGCGGTGAGCGCGCAAAATGGCCTGCACAATACTCAAACCCAACCCGGTGCTGCCCGTTGTGCCCGTGCGTGCCTTGTCAGCCCGCGAAAACCTGTCAAAGATGATCTTTTGAAATGCCGGATCGATACCGGGGCCGTTATCACTGACCTCTAGCAGGGCGCAACCGTGCGGATCCCGGGACAGAGAGGTGTGAACGGCCGTTCCTGGCGGAGTGTGTTTGGCGGCGTTGGAGAGCAGATTCAGCAGGACCTGGCGCAGTTCGGTGTCCCCGCCCATGACTTCCATCGGCTCATTGGGCACGGCAATGCTCCAGTGGTGGCTGGGGGTGGAGACTTGAACGTCACGCACGGCCTCCATGACAAGGGGGCTCAAATTGACAGTGGTGGGGACGCCCATGGTTTTTGTGGGGGTGCCCATACCGTTGGTTGACTGTTGCGCCTCATCCAGCCGGGCAAGCGTTAGCAGGTCCTCCACGAGACGGCTCATTCGCACCGACTGGTCCTGCACCCGGCCCAACGCTGTTTGTCCCTCCGCACTGAGGGGTTCGGTCATTGACAATAGCTCCGCATAGCCGCGGATTGCCGTCAACGGTGTGCGTAATTCATGGCTGGCATCAGCCACAAATCTCCGGAGTTTCGTTTCACTGCGCTGCCGTGCCTCCAAGGCGTTGGACACATTCTCAAGCATGGCGTTAAACGCATTTCCCACATTGCCCACTTCAGTGCCGGGGTGGGCAGCCGTATCGGGAACCCTAGGGCCCAAGGCAACCTCTCCGGCGTCGAGCCTTAGCGTTGAAATTTTCGTGGCAGTTTCCGAAAGCTGACCCAGTGGGCGCATGTTGCGGCGGATGATGACGGTTCCAGCCCACCCCAGCGCCATGAGCCCGGCCACGGACACAAGCACAATCGAGAGCACCAGCGTGGACAGGGTTTGCTCGGTGGCGGCCAGAGGCAGGCCCGTGATGAGGATGTCGCCATTGGGGATTGCCTGGGCTTGCAGCCGGTATTCCCCGATGGACAGGGTGCGGCTGCTGAAATCGCCGTTGGTTGAGAGCTCGGCGAGAATGTTGGCGTCGGCATTTGTCAGCTGCTGCCGCGTGCCTGAGCTGGAGAGAATTCCGGCATAATGTACGACGCCGTTGCTCAAGACCGCGCTCACCTGACCGGCGCTGGTGGCACGGGCATTCAGCGGATCAGGCAGTGCCCCGCTGGTGCTTGAGCTTGTATAAAAGGCGGTTGTGCGGACGGCCGCCTGCGTCAGGGTGGAGTCCAACTGGCTGTTTACTGTCATGCTCAGGGCTGCATAACTGACCATGCCAACCAGAACACAAATGACAGTCAGCAGTCCCATCATGACAGCCACTAGACGGGTACTTAGGCGCCAGGAGGCAGGCTGGAGGAGCCATTTGGCCTTGGTGGGTGCGTTTTCTAAGGACATGGCTTGATCACATAGCCGGAACCCCTGACAGTGTGGATCATGGGTTCGTGATTGACGTCGATCTTCTTGCGCAGGTAGGAAATATAAAGCTCAACAATGTTGCTTTGGCCGCCAAAATCGTAGTTCCACACGCGGTCAAGGATGCGTGCCTTACTTAGAACATGGCGTGGGTTTTCCATCAGGAACTTCAGCAGCTCAAATTCGGTGGTTGTCACGGCGATGTCCACGCCGGCACGTTGCACAGCTTTAGTGTCCTTGTTAAGGGTCAAGTCGCCCACCGTCAGTAGTGCGAATTGCGGGGCTGTGATGCCGGATCGTTGGACAATCCTGTGTAGCCGGAGCAGAACTTCTTTCATACTGAAGGGCTTGCTGACATAGTCGTCGCCACCGGCCGCCAGACCGGTCAATTTATCGGCAACTCCGTCTTTTGCGGTCAGGAAAAGTGCCGGTATCTCGGGGTAGATGGTGCGAATTCTTTTCAGCAGTTCAACCCCATCCATGCCGGGCATCATGACATCAAGAACCAGCACGTCGGGAAAAAATTCCCGGGCAATCTTCAGCGCCTCAAAGCCGTCGTGTGCAGTGGCCACGTCCCAGCCCGTGATTTCCAGACCGCGGCGCATGAGATCGGCCAGCTCGGGTTCGTCATCTACAACGAGGGCACGGATAGGTTCGCCATCGGCCCGGATGAGCTTGGGCGGAGTTGAAAGTTCCATGACCCTATCCTCTGGCACGCAACCCGATGTTCACTGGGTGGTACCCGAGTGTTCCCTGTATTGCTGGTCTGTTTCTCCTTGGCGAGTCGGAAATAGGAGCGCCGCGGTGCTGCCCCTATGCCAATGACGGGTTAGCGGCCAATGACCCTGTCCTCAGGCAAAACAAAACCCCTGCTGCTCTTATAAAAAGGGAAGCAGGGGTTTTGCCAAATGGCGGTGACGGTGGGATTTGAACCCACGTTAGGCTCTCACCTAAACAACATTTCGAGTGTTGCACCTTCGGCCGCTCGGACACGTCACCAACGCGTCAACCTTACCGGCACATGGCCCAACAACAAAAATGGAACTGCCGGTGTGGGTGCACATGGTGCAAGATGGGCCTATGGACAGTGCAGCGCTGGGTGCCTGGAGCTGGCGCAAACAAGGCCTCGACGGTTCACTTGCAGGAAGTAGTCCCGCGACGGTTCTTACACACGCAGGGTGGGCCCGGTCCGTGGGCGGGGCCAATCCCTACCTGAGCCTGTTCGCCCGCGCGGGCATCCGCCGCGAACACGTGGATGCAGACGTCGCTGCCTTGAACATTCTTGAACTTCCCACAGCGCGCGGCTGTACCTATGTACTGGGTGCGCAGGACTTTGCCTGGGCGTTGACGCTGGGCCAAGGGGCAGCAGAGGCGACGCTGAAGGTCTTGGACAAGCTCGACGTCGCACGCGCGGAAGTCCACGCGCTGGAGACGCAAACCCTCCGGTTGCTACAGAACGCCGGTGTTCCGCTGGAGCCCCAGCAACTCAAAGCGCAGCTCGGCGAAGCCGTGCGTAATTTGGGTGAACAGGGTAAGAAGAAGGGCGTCTCAACAACGCTGCCCACAGTGCTGGGTCTGTTACAGGCCGACGGTCGAATCCGCCGGGTCCCTGTCAACGGGCGGCTTGACCAGCAGCGCTATGCCTACGCAGGACTCCCCGGAACAAGTCCGGGCCAAGCTGCTGAAAAAATATCTGGGCTGGACCGGTGGGGCAACTTTGAAGCAGCCCCAGTGGTTCACAGGCTTCACCGTTGCCCAGACTAAGGTTGCGCTCGCAGACGCCGGCGCTGAGGAAGCACATGGTCTGTGGATGGTGGCCGCAGATGTTGACGCCGCAGCTGATTTGCCGGTCCCGGAGCAGGAACAAATCCAGCTGCTGGCAGGGACCGAGGAATTGTTCCTGCTGCGCCGCAACGCAGCGGATAATTTTGCGCAAGAAGATCGCGGACGGAAACTGCTCCGCACAACACTGGCCCTCCAGGCAGACCTAACCGATCATCCGATTGTGGACCGAGGGCGAATCATTGGTCTATGGCAGTATGATCCGGGCAAGGTATGATCCAGGCACGGAACGCATTGAGCACTGGCTCTTTGGCGCCCCTATACAAGTGGTACTGCGAAGAATCCAAGAGGTTGAGGCGTTCATTCGCGAAGATCTGGGCGATTTCCGTTCCTTCAGCCTCGACTCGCCCACCAGCAGACAAAAGCGGATTGACGCGCTCAACGCCGTGGAAGAGGGTTGCCCATGATGCAGAAACTAATAGCGTTTCTCACGGTCTCTGCCGTCCTCTTGCTGGGGGCAGGGTGTTCACCAGACCACCCTTGGCAAAGTGACTCGCAGCCCTGCATGCCACCGTCGTTGTCCCTGAGCACGGACACGGCCAGCCCCGGCGATCCCGTCACCATCTCCGCGGATGATGCAACCTGTAATCCCCAATACGGCGAAGGTGCACAGGTGAAGGTTGAGGTTTTTGACAGCGTAGGGAACTTGGTTTTGGACCGTAAAGTTCCCATGAACGACGCCGGCGGGTTCACTTATCGCTTTGAAGTGCCGGATTCTGCCGTCCCCGGCACTTGGCTTGTTTCGGCAGTTCCGCATGACCTGGACTGGTGTGATGACACCCTGAATGAGCGGGTGGGAAACTATCGGTGTCCGCTGAAAAAGTCCTTCAACAGAGCTGCACACTCGTCCTCACGCACCCCGGGGAACACTTCAACCCAGTGATTTAGGCGACGTTCGCGTAACACGTCGAACACGGATCCTGCTGCGCCAGCCTTTTCATCCCAGGCACCAAAAACCACCCGGGGCACCCTGGCCAACACAATCGCCCCAGCACACATGGCGCATGGCTCCAAGGTGACCACCAAGGTGCAATTGGCCAGCCGCCACGACCCCAATTTCGCCGCAGCTTCGCGGATTGCGAGCACCTCGGCGTGTGCTGTGGGGTCCCCGTGTGCTTCACGTTCGTTGCGCCCCACACCCAGGATCTCGCCGTCGGGCCCCAAGACGACAGCACCTATCGGCACATCCGCTGTCTTCAAAGCCAGCCGTGCTTGGACAAGGGCAAGGTCCATCCAATGGGCATGCAAAGCCGTGGTGGATATCTCGATTGGGTGAGGTTTCGCTGTGTTGGGCACGGCTCAATGGTAGCTTTTATTCATGCGCGTACTGGTTGCGGATCATCCGCTTATTGCCCACAAGTTGACGGTCCTTCGAGACAAGAACACTCCGTCACCCGTTTTTCGTCAGCTCACCGAGGAATTGGTGACCCTGCTGGCCTACGAAGCCACTCGGGGAGTGCGGGTGGAGCCGGTCAATATTGAGACGCCTGTAACCTCCACAGTTGGCATTGGTTTGGCCAAGCCAACGCCCCTTGTTGTACCAATTCTGCGTGCCGGTCTTGGCATGCTTGAGGGCATGACCCGCCTGCTGCCCACAGCCGAAGTGGGCTTCTTGGGCATGGCGCGCAATGAGGAAACACTCGAGGCCATCACGTACGCCGAACGCCTCCCCGAAGACCTCACCGGTCGTCAGGTCTACGTTCTTGATCCGATGTTGGCCACCGGCGGCACCCTGATCGAGGCCTTCAAGTTCCTCTTTGACCGTGGAGCTGCGGACATCACCTGCATCTGCTTGCTCGCCGCACCCGAAGGACTGGCTAAGTTGGAAGCCGCCCATGGCGGCCGCGACAACGTCCACGTAGTTTTGGCTTCGATTGACGAAGGCCTTGACGAAAATTCATACATTGTGCCCGGTCTTGGCGACGCCGGTGACCGTCTCTACGGAGTCGTGGATTAGTCCACATTCCTGCTCCGGATGAAAAAAGCCGCCGGTTGCGGTTTAGGCCACCGCGCGCGCGGTGGCCGAAACCGCAACCGGCGGCTTTTTTCGTGTGGGGGTCTGGAAACGACTGAAGCCTAGTACCAGCCCACTGCGTTTGAGTGTCCCCATGCGGCACACGGGGACCCGTAGCGCGCTTGGATGTAGCCAAGTCCCCAACGGATCTGGGTTTGGTAGTTACTGGCCCAGTCGCTGCCGGTGCTGTCCATTTTATTTGCCGGCAACGACTGTGCGATGCCGTAGGCGCCACTGGAAGCGTTTTCCGCGGATGTCAGCCAACTTGATTCGCGTTCCCAGAGTTGGGTCAGGCAGCTCATCTGATCGGCACCCCAGCCGAAGGAGCCCAGCTGACCTGAAGCGTAAGACTGGGCGGCTGCGGGGTCATCCACCGGGGCAGGAGCCGCTGTTGGCGAGGCCGCCGGCTCCTTCTCCGCCTTCCCTGTTGCCTCTGTCTTAACGTCATTGGCTTGGGCCTTAAGCGCGGCTCCGGATGGAGTTGCGGAAGTGCTTGAGCTGATGTTCAGGTCTGAGAAACTGATGGCTGCATCCAGCGGGGCAGAAACCGATGGTGCTGGCGTGGAGTTGCTTGCTGATGAAACTACACCGGCCAGGTTCTGTCCACCAGGCGTTGCTGCTCCCACTTGTTGGGCGACGGCGCCACCGGCCAAGACCGCGCCAAGAACAGCCACAGCAGCCATGTATTTGGCTGTGGCGCTCACCGCGGAAACCGCGGAAACTGGGCGCTTTGATTCGGCGCGGCGACGGCCGCGCTGCGGTGCAGCAGACATGTTGGAGCCTCTCTACGCCTGCGAGGTGAGCTGTCGGGAACGGACTAGAGAATCCGGCCGCGCAGTGCCCAGACGCAAATTTTCAATGCTGCTAGCACCGCGCTGGCTTAACCCCAAGGGCTGCCATATGGGTAAGGGCCCGAAAAAATTGGGTTCCCCGTCTCTGCCATTGATTAGTGGAGGGAAATGGGCGGCGGCAGAGCTCGGCGAACCGTCCATCAGTGCCAAGAGCCAAAGTCGGCTCGGCGGGCACTTTAGTGAGCGTAACGGAAACGAGACGCTAGTGTCACATTTTGGTAACGACCATTGTATTAGGGTGAGCAATTCGTCATTTACTTAGCAATGCTAACGATCTATGCTTAAGGCAGGTATTACTTACTCTTTTCTTTAGGCAGTTGAACATCAATGACAGGACCAATCACAACAAGATCGACAACAAAAAGTTTGCCCCCGGGCGCTGATGTGCCCAGTATCTCGGGGGAAGCGGGGATGCCCGGGTACGCGCCATATGAATGGCGGGGCATCGGTGCAGGGCCGCTGGCTGCCGAACTGCGGGTCGCCGTCATGCGGACCTCAAGGCGATTGCGGGCGGAGGCAGCCTCGGAGGAAATTAGCCCCGGACAGTACTCGGTTCTCGCCGCAGTCATGGGTGGCGCCCAGACGGTGGGACAGCTTGCCGCTGCGGAGCAGATTCAGGCCCCTTCGATGACGCGGATCGTCAATGCGTTAACCGCGGCCGAATTTGTGAGCCGACAAGAAAATCCGTTGGACAAGCGGCAAGTGTTGGTGAAGATCACTGATTCAGGTTCCACGGCCTTGCTACGTGCACGCTCCAAGCGGACGGCCTGGTTGGCTCAGCGAGTAGCTGCCCTGACCGCCCAGGAACGACAGACATTGCATGAGGCGGCACTGATTCTTCAGGAGATGAGCGCATAGATGAGTTCGATGTTTCGAGCGCTCAAAGTTTTCAATTACCGGCTCTGGGTCACGGGTGCACTTGTTTCCAACATTGGAACGTGGATGCAGCGCGTGGCCCAGGACTGGTTGGTGCTGACGATTCTGACCAATAACTCTGGAACTGCCGCAGGGATCACAACCGGTCTTCAGTTCCTTCCCATCGTCTTTTTAGGCCCCTATGCGGGGCTGCTGGGTGACAGGGTCAACAAACGTAAGCTGCTGCTGATCACCCAAACAGGCATGGGTGTGTGTGCTTTTTTGTTGGGTATATTAGTTGTCACGAACACCGTGGAACTCTGGCACGTGTATGTTCTGGCCCTCTTACTGGGTGTGGCCAGCGCCTTTGACGCACCGTCACGGCAAGCATTCGTTTCTGAGGTGGTCGCTAAAGAGGACGTGCCCAACGCCGTCGCACTTAATAGCGCTTCCTTCAACTTGGCCCGCCTTGCCGGCCCTGGCGTAGCGGGACTTGTTATTGCCCTTGTGGGGACGGGCCCGGCCTTCCTGATTAATGGTGCCAGCTTCGTAGCAGTGATTTTTTCGCTGTGGAGAATGCGCACCAACGAACTAGTTCCGCCAACCCGCCTACCCCGCGCCAAAGGGCAGATTCGCGAGGGGCTGGCGTATATTCGCCAACGCCCCGATCTAATGATGATCATGGTGCTGGTGTTTATGGTGGGCACGTTCGGGATGAACTTCCAGATCATCAATGCACTGATGGCCACCACGGTGTTCGACTTGGGGCCGGGGGAGTATGGGCTACTGGGGTCCGTGATGGCCGTAGGGACGCTTGCCGCGGCTCTGCTGGCTGCGCGGCGCAGGACCATGCGGATGCTTTACATTGTGGGCGGCGCGCTGGCCTTCGGGGTGACTGTGGGTGTGTCAGCGCTCATGCCGAGCTTCTTCCTGTATGCCGTGGCTCTGGTGTTTGTGGGATTGACGTCGTTGACGTTTATGAATGCGTGCAACACCACTGTTCAACTAAGCACGGATTCGGTCATGCGCGGACGAGTCCTTGCCGTGTACATGGTGGTGCTGCAAGGGGGGACGCCCATTGGAGCCCCTCTAGTGGGCTGGATTGCCACAGAGTTCGGAGTCCGGTGGTCGCTAGGTATGGCGGCAGTGGTTGCTGTTCTTTCGGGTCTTATCGCTTTGATCATGATGAACAGGCGCAACAGCATCCGGCTGCGTGATCAGGTCAAGGCGCTTCGTCCGTCCTTCATGGTGCGCGGTCTGCGCCGCTCGGCACGTTAATTGCCCACAACGGACGCTCCCTCAGCGGCACCCTTAAGGAGCGTAGGGGGTGATGAAGTGAACGACTGTTGACTATGCGGTGAATAATTCGCCGCAAAGTTTGACAGATTGCCGGACATCTTGGGGAACTTGCTGAACCCAGTCCAAAAGGACCATTCCGCACTGCTGAACACATCCAATATAAAACGCGTTTTTGCAGAATTTAAAACACGAAAATATACTTTTCGCATACTTATGTTCGTCAAAAGTTGCTATTTTTCATTCGAATGAGAGGAAATCGACAGTGTTGCGTTCATCACAATGCTCTTCGGCATCTCATATTATGGACATTTAGGGCCTATGTTACTTGCAAGTTTGCTTTGTTACGTAGGACACTGGCAGGTGTGAACACCCATTCAGAGACTTGTGCAGCCGCTGCAACGCTCCGCCTTGGAGCGACAGGACGGTTTCTGTGTGGTTGTCGAATGCAGGCTTAACCCACCACCCTGGACGCCGCGCAATCTAGACAGCAACGTAGAGACAGCAATGTAGATACAGCAAAAAGTGGCAGTTACCAGTCTTGGCTCATGAGCCCGCCCTCAGGACAGGGCAGCGAAGGTTCTGGATCCTCAGAACCAATGGAAGCATTCGCGCCGTTGAGTACGGCCCTACACATAGGTAGTTCAATGTCAGTAGCATCCGGATACGTCCACATCTCCGTACGAAATGCCGCTAAAGCGGTAGCCCGCAATTCCGGACCCGCCACAACGGCCCGTCCCACGAATCTAGAACATCCCGGTTATGCGAACAGCTACCGGTCCGAGACCAGCGCGTCACCGGCGCGTCTCCACGCTGTTCCCGGGATGGACAGCAACCCCATGACTGCGCCCACCGCCGTCATTGCAGGGGCAAGTGCGGATAAACTCCGCGGAGTCAGCCCGGATAATGTAGCCCGCGGATTCGTTCTTTACGTGGGAGTTGACGAGGATACGGCAGCAGCAGCCGGAACGTCCTTGGCCAAGCTTGCCCAAGACATCCGCGCATACGCCCAAAGCATTGTCCCACAAGCCCAGAGCTACGCAGCGGTGGCCATTGCGCCGTCGGATGCTGTTGGAACCGCACTGGATGTTGTGCGTTCAACATTCGGGGACCCCACTGTGGCCTCCCGCCAACGCCAAGAAGCAATCAGGATTCCCGCCGCCGAACAACGGCCCACCGGAGTGCTGATTGACCTGGCTCGCCGTGAAGTCCACCTTGACGGCGAGACACTGAATTTGACGTTCAAAGAATTTGAATTGCTCAACTATTTGGTTGAAAACGGGACCCGTACAGTAGGCCGCGACGAGCTCCTCGGCGGTCTGTGGAGCAACGCCGACGAGGTCCCCAACGAGCGCACCATTGACGTTCACATCCGCCGACTGCGTTCCAAATTGGGACGGCTGGCAAACACGGTCCGCACGGTCCGAGGCGAAGGCTACCGCTTCTACGAGCACCCCGAAGTGGTTGTCTGGGCCGCCCCGGAATACTCGATCTAGCGTACCGGCGCTCTCTTGCGCCGCGGGATTTTGGAGATACGACGGCGGTTCCCCAGACTAGGGCCGTCGTCGTACTTCCTTAAGAGTCACTAAACTGTGGGGATGAGCGAACACCACATTAAACGGCTGATCCTGATGCGCCATGCGAAGGCGGCATTCCCGCTCGGTGTGGAGGATCATGACAGGCCACTGGCACAGCGTGGCCACACTGAAGCACCATTGGCGGGTAAATGGCTCGTTGACCATGAGGTGGAACCGGATTTTATCCTGTGTTCCTCGGCTCTGCGCACTAGACAGACCTGCACGTGGGTATGCCAGCAACTAGGCGATAAGGCCCCAACGCCTAAGTTGGAGAGCGGACTTTACGCTGCCGGAGCCACGCAGATGCTCTCTGTTATCAACCACGTCCCGGAAACCGTGAAGACTCTCATGGTGATCAGCCACATGCCAGGTATCCAATCGCTGGCCCTGCGGTTGGCTTCGCGTGAATCAGACCAGGACGCGTACATGGACCTGGCCTCCGGGTTTCCCACCAGCGCTTTCGCCGTTTTTGAACAGGCGGGGGACTGGGCCACCCTAGATGGGCAGGACGCTCTGCTGAAAAACTTTGTGGTGCCCCGGTAGATCTGGATTGCCCGGGCTGGATCAGGCCTCGATTTCTGGCATGAGAGTCTTCAAGGTCCATGTCTTCTTTTTATGTACTGCTGCCCAAGCAAAGAAGAACCCGAGCGCCATGTAGCCCAGCAGCCCCAGAGTTATTGGCACAAGAGGGGCCAGCTCCGCACCGTAAATCAGATGCCGCATCCCCTCCACCACGTGACCCATGGGCAGAATCTGATGCATGATGTGCAGTGGCTCGGGGGTGGTCTGCCACGGGAAAGTACCCCCGGATGAGACCAGCTGGAGCACCAACAGGATCAGCACAACAAATTTACCTGGGGTGCCCAACAACGCCACAATGCCCTGAATCAGCGCTGTAAATGCCAGTGACGCCAACAGTAACAACCCCAATGTCAGCCAAGGATGACTGGGCGCCAGGCCCAAACCAAAGTACACCACGGCATAAAGCAGCAGCGCCTGCACCGTGGCGACAGTGGCAAACGGTAACCAGCCGCCCACGGCAATCTTCCACGATGGGGCGTTGGATGCCAACGCCCGCACCGTTAGCGGCCGCATGACCTGCACCAACATGAACGCCCCAATCCACAAGGCCAGAACCAGGAAGAACGGGGCAAGCCCGGCTCCGTAGTTGGCCGCTTGGGCTTGGGAAACCGAGTTAACCCGGATGGGATCGGTAATAACCCCTGCCGCATTTTCCTTCTCCTTGTCATTGGGATCCGGCACCGAACCGGCCCCGTTTCGCAATTGGGTGGATAACTCCGATGCCCCTGCCGCCAGTTTGCTGGAACCGGCGGCCAGGTCCTCTGCACCTGTGTCAAGCTTTTTTGCCCCTGCAGCCAGTTGCGCGGCGCCGTCCTGGGCCGAGAGCTGTCCTTGAGCCAAAGTGGTTGCACCACTGGAAAGCTTCCCCGCGCCGCCATGGGCCTGACCAATGGCGGCGGACAGGGCAGGTGTGGCCCCGGCCAACTTCGCTGCCCCGTCGGCAACAGCCGAAGAACCGTCAGCCAATTTTTGGATGTCGGCGGCATCGGTCGTGAGTTGCTTTTTCAGATCCGTGACCGAGGTGCTCGTGGCGGAGGATTCCAGGGCAGTACGGAGCTTCGCTGCCTGTTCCTTGGTGAGCACACCGTCGGCGACTGCCTGAGCGAGCTTGTCATTGATGGCCGCGGTGGCGGCGTCATCGAGCTTTTCCGCTGTTCCGATGGCACTTTGCACTTTAGTGTTTAATGCTGTGTTCCCCTCGGAAACGGCCGCTGCGCCGGCGGATAGCTTCTGTGTATCTGCCGGCAGGTTTGAGGTTTTAGTTTCTAGTTCCCCAAGCCCTTTATCCAGGGCTGCGGCCCCGGTCTGAAGTTCCGTAGTGCCAGCCACCAGCTTTTTCTGCCCGGCTACTAAGCCGTTGGCGCCGGCGAGTAGCTCTGCGGTGCCAGTTTTAAGCGTGGCCACTGCCTTGTCCAACGTGGCGGCGCCCTCGGCCAGCTGTTGGGCGCCATCTGCAGCCTTTACCAGCTGAGAATGGATGGTGCCATAACCGGTCAGCAATGAATTGGCGGTCTGTTCGCCCACCTGCTGCGCAACTGAGGCATGAACCTGCGTGGCTACCTTGTCCACGATGGATGTCAGCAGGTAATTATTGGCATCATTGGTGGTCACACTCATGATGGCCTGAGTGGCCGAATCAAAGTTCTCCGGAGACACGAGGTTGGCTGAAAAGTCCTGTGGAATTGTCAAAGCAAACGCAAACTCCCCACTCTTCACCCCGTCATTGGCTTCCTGTGGGCTAGAAACAAGCTGCCAGTTGAATTTATGACCCTCAACTAAGTTCTTCGCCACGTCTTGGCCAACATGGAGTTCCTTGCCATCCTTGCTGACGGCTCCCTCATCCTGAACCACGACGGCGGCCTTGAGTTGGTCGAGGTTGCCGTACGGGTCCCAATTCGCATAGAGATACACGGCACCGTAGAGAAGCGGAACCATCACCATTGCCACAATGGTGAGCTTTGGCAGGATTCCACCGGTCATGCGCTTGAGTTCGGATAGTGCCAATCGGAAGACTGTCATTTTTCCCCATCCTCTTCCTTGAATTCTTCTCCAACGGGTGCTGTTTGTAACTGTGCTGGTGCTGGGCTCGCTTCCGCTACGGGGCTGTCCTCCACCGCGGGGCTGTCCTCCACCGCTGTGTTGTTCTCCGCTATGGGGTTGTCCTCGGGCGGGGGTGGAGGGGCCAGGGCATTTCCGGCAACTTCCGTGGCCCCGCACCATTCCGCCGGGATGCGGCTCACTACGGCCACTACAATCAATGGGCGAGGATTATCGCCTTCATCATTGACTGTGTGGGGGCCCAGCGATCCCGCAGCCAGCCGTTCCAAGAGGGGCAACCAATTTTCGGCTTCCGCTGTGTGGCGGTCAGGGGAGTCCACCACCATCAGGTCCACCTCACGATTGGCCAACGCCAATTCAAGTTGCAGGTGCAGCAAACGGACCGAGTGAACTTCTTCAACCCACATTTTTGAAATATCCCGGAAGCCGTTTTTCACCAGCCACTCTGTTGGACGGGTTCGGTCACGGAATTTCAGCGGCACTAGCGCCAAATCCTCGGCTGCCAGGGACCGGACGGTGAGGTGATGTTCGGGTGCGTTGATATCTGGTGCGTCCACGATGGCGCTGCGACGGCGCAGAGCGGCCAAGGAACCGTCGTGGCCCAGAACCACAGATCCGGTGGTGGGCTTCATCCGCCCCGTTAACGCCAGAGCCAGTGCTGTGCGCCTCTCCGGCCCGTCAGCCTGGACCAGCAAGACCTCACCCCGATGTGCTTCCAAGGTTGTGGCCGGAAGTAGTACGTGCCTTCTGCCGTTGATGTGTAACTTCTTGGTAGTGAGCATGCGAAAGTTCCTTTGGCAGCGAGGTGAGAGTGACAAAAATATCAGCACCAAACCGTCCGCGCAAAGTACGGATCTGTTCTCCCTTACTCTGCCATGGGATCAACCACAGCGGCACCTCAAGGGAGCGAGCAAAGGCCCCCTCCGCCGTCGAACAGGACGTCAGAAGGGGCCTAGGAAGTGAGAGTCTAGTGTTCCAACGCCGCCTTGAACCAGCTGGTGATGGTTGTGGGGTGCGTGATGGCAGTACCAACAACCACCGCGAATGCGCCAGCATCCATAGCTGCGCGGGCTTGGGCGGGCGAGTGGATGCGGCCCTCAGCGATCAGGGGCCTGCCCAGCTGTGCGGCGGCAATAGCAGCGATGAGTTCGAGGTCCGGGCCATCCGTCTTGGCACGTTCGCCGGAATAACCCGCCAATGTGGTGCCGATCAGGTCAGCTCCGGACTCGACAGCCGCAACAACGTCATCAAAAGAACCACAATCGGCCATGACCAGGGCGTTGGAATCGGCGTGGATCCCGGCGATAGTCTCTGCCAAGGTGAGCCCATCCGGACGCGGACGGCGGGTGCCATCAATGGCAACGATGTGGGCCCCTGCATTGGCACAGGCCAGGGCGTGGCGCAGCGTTGGGGTGATAAAAACGCCCTCATGGCCGTCCTTCCACAACCCAATGATGGGAACCTCAACGGCTGCGCGGGCAAACTGGATGTCCGCAATACCCTGGACCCGGATAGCGGCCGCTCCGCCGGTAACCGCCGACGCCGCCACCTGGGCCATGGTGCGTGGGTCACGCATGGGTTCGCCGGGGTAGGCCTGTGCAGAAACAACAAGCTGCCCGGCGAGCCCAGAAAGATCGGTTAATTTAAGCGTCACTGTGACTCCTGTGAATGGATGGAACTATCTAACGGGTGAGAACAAGAGAAGCTGCGCCGATAATTGCCCCTGCAGTGCCCAGGGATGCTTTGCGCACCGAAACGTGAGCCAGGGGAGCGAGTAATTCCGCACGCAGGGCGCACTCCATGCCCTGCCACCAAAGATCGCCCGCATCGGCTAGACCACCAGAGATCACCACGGTGGCAGGGTCAAGGATGTTAATCAAACCACCAACCGCTTGACCGGCGGCAGTGGCGGCCACGGCGATGACCTGCAAGGCAAGTTCGTCACCGGCCCGGGCGCAGACAAACACCGCTTTTGTGTCTTTCAGTTCCGTGCTGCCACCTGCACGCAGGTAAGCGCTGTGGATGGCAGGCCCGGAAGCGATCGCCTCCACATGGCCACGATGGCCGCAGGAACATGGCAGCTCGATGCCGTTATGGACGGCCAGCGGCGAGGCAAAGTGGCCCATGTGACCGCCAACAAAATGATGACCCAGCAAAGGCTGTCCATTCACCACAAAGCTGCCGCCCACACCCGTGCCAAACGCCACTATTAAAGCTGTGGGTTCCCCAGATCCGGCGCCATACAGAGCCTCGCCCAGTGCGTGGGCGTGGACATCATTGACAACGGCGCAAGGCAGTCCCAACCGTTCGGTCAGACCGGCAGTGATGGCAGTACCTGCCCAGCCTGCAATGGCATCGGTGGCTGAAATGACGGTGCCTTTGGTGGCGTTGATGACGCCGGCTGAGCCAACACCCACAGCATCGATGCTGATTCCGGCGGCGGTGGCCCGGACTACAAGGGAACGGACCAACAGTGCGGTGGAATCAAGAATGGCTGTGCCGCCCTGGCGATTGAGAGTGGGGATCTGATCGGTGAATAGCACCGAGCCGTCCTCGCCAACCACCCCGGCTGCCGTTTTGGTCCCGCCCAGGTCAACGCCAATTACGTACCGCATGCATATTCCTTCAAATTTTAGCCAAAAACGAACGCTCCCCAACCTGGTTGGGCCCACGCTCGCGAGGGGCTCACACCCGCGAGGGGCTCACACCCGAGGTACGAGGTTGGGGAGCGGGTGGGGACTAGATCAAGCCGGTGCGCTCAAGGATAACCTTGATCGCGGCCGTCTCGTCCTCGTCCAGGGAGAGCATGGGGGCGCTCATGACGTTGGTTTTGATAACACCCATCAGCATCAGCGCAGTCTTGAATGCGCCCAAACCTGCAGCGTTTCCGGAAACGCGGCCAGCCTTTGGAGTGTAGACAATGTTGAAGATATCCGCGATGCTGTCCTGCTGCGCAGCAACACCGGCCCAGTCGCCAGCAACGCTGAGATCGTACAGGCGGCGGTAAGCGGCGGGTGCCACGTTACCCAAGCCCGGCACAATGCCCTGTGCCCCACCCAGCAGCGCACCATCAACAACAACTTCGTGGCCGGTGAAGATGTCAAAGTTGGGGATGTCGCGGGCAGCGATGAGCAGCTGGCGGAAGGAAACATCGTCACCTGAGGAGTCCTTGACACCAGCAATGACACCTTCGCGTCCCAGCTCAACGAGGAGGTCAGTGGGCATCTTGAAGTGTGTGCGCACAGGGACGTCGTAGGCGAAAACGGGGACGTCAACACTGGCGGCGATCGCACGGAAGTGGCGGCCGTTCTCTTCAGCATTGCTGATGGCGTAGTACTGGCTGGTTGCCACGAGGCCATCGGCACCCAAAGAAACCATACGAGCGCTTTCTTCAATGACACGGTTGGTTGTCTGCTCCACGGCGCCCACCAACAGCGGTACTTGACCGGCGTTAACGCCGGCAATAGTGGTCAAAACAGTATCGCGTTCGGTGTTGGTCATGTGGGTGACCTCCCCGGAAGAACCGTTGACAAACAGACCGGATACGCCGCCGTCGAGCAGGTGACGGGTGAGGTTCTCTAGCGAGGGGACGTCAATGGCGCCATCAGCTGTGCGGGGGGTGCAGACGGGCGGGATGACACCCTGGAAACGGGTTGCGACGGTAGTCACGTGAATTGCTCCAAAATTGTATTGATTATAGGGAAAATTAGATGTGCAGAAGTGACGGCGCAGCGCCGAGAAGCTTCTTCGTGTAATCGTTGGTGGGATGATCGAAAATCTGCTCAGCTGCGCCTTGCTCCACGATCTTGCCGAAGTACATGACGCAGATACGGTCTGAGACGTAGCGGACCGTCTGGATGTCATGGCTAATGAAAACCATGCCCAGGTTCAGTTCCTTCTTCAGATCCGAGAGCAGATTCAATACCTGGGCGCGGACGGAAACATCCAGCGCAGAAGTGGGTTCATCGGCCACGATGATGTCCGGACCCAGTGCCAGTGCGCGAGCGATCGCTACGCGCTGGCGCTGGCCGCCGGAAACCTGCGACGGCGTGACCTCGGCTGCCGATTGCGGCAAGCCCACCAGCGATAACAGCTCACGGATTTTGGCCAGGCGCGATGCACCATTGCCAATACCGTGAACAGCCAGCGGATCAAGAAGAATATCCTGGATGGTCATGCGTGGGTTCAGTGCTGTGGATGGGTCTTGGAAGACCACGGACACGGAACGACCAAAATCCTTGCGCATGGCTGCATTGCGTTTAATGGCAGGCTTTCCGCGGAACAACACCTGCCCGGATGTGGGAGGCTGCAAGCCAACCAGCACCGATGCAAGAGTTGACTTCCCGCAACCGGACTCGCCCACAATACCCACAGTTTCACCACGGCTGATGCTGAAGTCCACACCATCAACGGCCCTGACATAGCTAGGGTGGAACAGCCCGCCGGAACGGGTCCGGTGGTGGACGTGCAAGTCCTTGAGCTCAATCACTGGAGCGTGTGCCCCGATGGCTTCCCCTGTTGTGTGCTTGCTCATGAGGCACCTTCCGTTTCTGCCCCGGCGGAAACGCTCCGGGCATCTTCGTGCTTGTGGCTGGCCCAAAAATGGTCAGTTGTCACACCGTCACGGGTGATGGGAACAAAAGCCAACTTCTGGGACGGATCAGCGTCTGGGCGCTGGGAACGGCCGGCAAACCGGTCCCCGGTAGCGAACTCACGAGGTGAGGGAACTGTGCCGGGGATCTGGTGCAGGCGGACGGCGTCGGACTCGATGGAGAGTACCGCGCCCAGGAGGCCACGAGTGTATTCGTGGGTGGGATGTGCCAGCAGTTCAGAAGCCTGCGCGGATTCCACCACCTGGCCGGCGTACATGACGGTGATCTTGTGTGCCAAGGAGGCCACCAAGGCCAGATCGTGGCTGACAAAGACCATGGCGAAACCAAGCTGTTCGCGCAGTTCGTTGAGCAGATCAACAACCTGTTTTTGCACTGTGACGTCCAAGGCTGTGGTGGGCTCATCGGCAACCACAATCTTCGGTGAGCGGGACAAAGCCATCGCGATCAATACGCGCTGACGCTGGCCGCCGGAAAGTTCGTGCGGGTAGCTCCTGAGCGTACGTACCGGATCCAGCTTGACCATTTCAAGCAACTCCGCAGGAGTCTTGCGACCGTTGCGGCGGGTGAGCTGTAACATCTGGTCCTTGATCAGCATCGACGGGTTCAGGGAGCTCAGCGCATCCTGGTAAACCATGGCGATTTGTTCGCCACGCAGACCTTCATAGGCTTTGTTGGAGGCCGCCTTGGTGACTGGATCCAGAAGTTCCAAACCATCGAATGTGATGGAACCGGTAACCTCGGCAGTCTTGGGCAACAAGCCCATGACGGCCAGGGAGGTGATGGACTTGCCACACCCCGATTCACCGACCAAGCCCATCGTTTCTCCTTCACGGACAGTGAACGAGACGTTCTCCACAATGGCGGTAGCGTCATAGCGGCCGGGGAAGCGGATGGAGAGGTTCTTCACTTCCAGGATCACGCGTGCTTCCGGGCCTACCTGCGGGAGGCGATCCGAGCGTGAAATCTCCACGGCTTGGAGTTGGCGCAGCTCCTTATCCAGCGCAGCAAACGGGTCCTCGATCGCAGCACGGGCTGTGGCATCGGCCTTAGCCAAGGCAACAGCGGCGGCTGCCGAACCGTCGTCGTCCTTCACCGGAGCAGCCTTCTTGATACGCGGGTTGACCATGGCATCAGTGAGGCCTTCGGCCAGAATATTCAAGGCCAGCACCGTCAGCAGGATCACCAGGCCGGCAAAGGTGGTTGCCCACCATCCGCCCGAAAGCACTAGGTTACGCCCGTAGGAGATGACGTTGCCCCAGGAGGGATCGGGGTCCTGAATACCGGCGCCCAAGAAGGACAGGGAGGCTTCCAAAATGATCGCGTCAGCCACCATGACTGTAGCGAAGACCAGCACGGGAGCCGCCGTGTTGCGCACAATGTGCTTGAGCATGATGTGTGTGCGACCGGCACCAATGACACGCTCTGCACGCACGTAATCCTCGCCATACTGCGCAAGGACGTTGGCGCGGACCACACGGGCAATCTGCGGGGTGTAAATGATGGCGATGGCAATGATAATTGTTGGTACCGAGTTGCCAAAAGCTGTCAGTAGTACGGCCGCCAGTGCGATTCCTGGGAAGGCCATCAGCACGTCCATGACGCGCATGATGATCTCATTGACGGTTTTAGAGGAAGTGGCCGCCAAGGAACCAAGGGTTGCACCAACAATGATGGCCAGGGCAACTGCGCCCAGACCGATCATCAAGGAGGCTTGGGCGCCGAACATCAGGCGGGAGAAAACGTCCCGGCCAATGCGGTCGGTGCCGAACCAGTGGATGCCGCTGGGAGCCTGAGCGGGATCGCCTGTTTCCAGCGGATCATGGGGGGCGATCCAAGGGGCAAGAATGGCCACAATAACAATGAAGATTAAGAAAAGCAGGGCCAGTTTGGAGCCCAGCGTCAGGGCCTTGAAACGCAGGCCAGGGGCGCTGAGCCGTTCCGCAAGTTTGCTACGCATGGCTTAGACCGTCCTGATTCTGGGGTTGATGAGCAGGTAGAGAAGATCCACCATGATGTTCACAAGGACGAACGTCACAGCGATCACAAGGACCACGCCTTGGACCAGGTTGGTGTCCACACTGGTGATGCCGTTGAGGATCTGCTGCCCCATGCCGGGCAGGGAGAAGATCATTTCAATGACGACGGCGCCGCCGAGCAGGTAGCCGATGCGCAGACCCAGCACGGTCACCGGGGTGACAAGTGCGTTGCGCAGCACATTTTTGGAAACGACTGTTGTGTAAGGGACGCCGTTGCCGATGGCGGTGCGCACGTAATCACGGTCCAGTTCCTCCACCATGGAGGTGCGGACCACACGGATCAGGGATGCTGAAACGGGGATAGCCAATGCCAATGCCGGCAGTGACATGGATTTCAGCCAGCCCATGAAACCTTCGGAAGGGTCAGCCAATCCACCGGAGGGGAACCAGGCGTTGCTGCCAAGAGCAAACCACTGGATGAGCAGGATACCCAACCAAAAAGAGGGAGTGGCGATGGCGGCCACTGAGAAAACGCGGATGATCTGGTCAACCCAGGTGTCGCGGTACAGTGCGGCCAGAACGCCAAAGACCAAGGAAATGACGATTGCAATCAAAACACCGAGGAAGGTTAGCTGCAATGTCACGGGGAATGCGCTGGCAATAACCTCAGTGATGGGCTTCGCCGGGGGGAGGGTGCTGCCAAAGTCGCCCGTGATGAGCTTGCCCAGGTAGCGAAAGTATTGAATGAAGAGGGGTTCGTTGTATCCGTTGACCTCGCGGTACTGCGCCAGGGCCTCTTGTGAGGCGCCTTCGCCCAAGGCTGCAACGGCACGGTCACCGGGAGCGAACTGCAGCACTACGAAGACGAGCAGGGTGACACCCAGAATCATCAACGGAAGTGCTGCGAGCCGGCGTCCCAGCAGTCGCAAAAAGTTTGCCAATGTACTTACTCCGGTTCTATTTGCGGCACCTCAGGGATGGATACTGTGCGCTGCATCATAGGAAAGATGGGTTCAAACCGGAGGGGCCGTGGCCTAAGAGAGGCCACAGCCCCTCCGGTCTGTGCTAAAACTGTGAAGCTATGAGGTGCGGCCTACTCCAACGAAGGAGATACCGGTGGTGGGCAGCGGCTTGAAGTCGCTGAGCTTCTTGGCATCCCAAGCTGTGGGCAGCTTGCGGTGGAAGATCGGGTACAACGGAGCTTCTTCGGCAATGATGTCAACAATTTCCGCGTACAAGGCCTTGGCGTCTGCCTCGGAAGCAGCAAGTGCTGAAGCCAGTTTGGTCTGGACTTCCTTGTAGGCGGCTGAGTCGTTCCATGCGAAACGGTTCTTGGCCCACGTGTCGCCACGGAACCACCAGCTGAGCAAGATGTCAGCGTCGTTGCCGAACACGGAGGGATCGCCGGGGGCGGCAACGACGTCGTACTTCAAGCCGCCAACCTTATCCGGTGCGTAAACGGCGGCAGAAGCCAAAGGCTCCAGCGTGGTTTCAACGCCTACGGCATCCCAGTTCTTCTTGATGAGCGGAATAACATCCTTGACCCAGGCGGTGTCCGTGCTTGTCAGTGTCAGCTTCAAATCACTGACACCGGCGGCGGAGAGCAGCGACTTGGCCTTCTCGGCGTCGTAACCGTAAACGGTGGAAGCCTTCTGGTAATCGGGGTGGCCTTCCTGGAAGAAGGACGTTGCAGTGGAGGCGTTACCCAGCAGGGCGGTCTTGATAATTGCTTCTTTATCCAGGGCGTAGTGCAGAGCCTGGCGGACTTCCTTCTTATCAAAGGGAGCCTTGGTCAGGTTGAACATGAGGAACATCAAACCGAAGGACTGAACGGACTCCACATCGACCTTGGCCTTGAGTGCATCAACATCCAAGTAAGGAACATCTTCTATGGCCTGAACGCGGCCGGACTGCATGGCCGTCACGCGGGCGGAAGCATCTGCCAAAAGGAACCAGGTCATGTCCTTAGCCAGAGCAGGCATGGTGCCGTTGTAGTCATCGTTGCGGGCGAAGACAATCTTGTCGTCCTTGGCGGCAGAGACGAACTTATAGGGACCGGTGCCGACAGGCTTGGCGTCGAAAGCCTTCTGGTCTGCCGAGGCCAGTGCCTTGGGTACTACCTTCACCACTGAGATGCGTGGGCCAAAGCCGTTGAACGCGGTGTTCAGCTTGAACTCAACGGTCTTCTCATCCAGGGCCTTGACCGAGTCAATGAAGAAAATGAACTGTGCGAACAGTGCCTTGTTTGCCGGATCCAGCACTCGCTCGAAGGAGTACGCAACGTCCTCGGTGGTAACGGGGGAGCCGTCATGGAACTTGGCGCCATCGCGGATGGTGACCTGGTAGGTCAAGTCGTCAACCTTTTTGGGGTCTTCGGCGGCAAGTGCGTTATACGGTTCACGTGTTGCGGGGTGGAGTTCAACCAGGCCTTCGAAGATGTGCAGGTTGGCGGCCAGCGGCGTGGCACCTGATGAACTCATCGGATCGAAGCCGGTGGACAGCGAGTAGGAGATGCCAGCTTCAATGCTGAGGTCTTTGTTCACTGTGCCGGTGTTGGCGGCGTCTTTGCTGGTCTCGGCGGAGGATCCGCAGGCTGCAAGGGTGGCGGTGAAGGCGGTTGCTGCCCCAAGGACGCCAGCGGCCTTGAGGAAGGTACGCCGCGATGCGGGGCTAGCAGGCAGGTGCTGAAGAGTATTGCTCATTCTGTTGACTCACCATTTCATTTATTAGTTATCGGATGTAGGACGTCCGATGCTGTTATGCAAAACAGTAATGGCCATCACAGTGTTTGGTCAAGTAAAAGGTGAGTCTCATTTTGGCCAGGGGTGGGCAAGTGGTCGGACATCCGATATTCTATGTCTTAGTTAACGCGGTACCGATTTTCATGGTACGGCTAGTAGGTCAAAGGTAGGGCCACCCTTTGCTGGTTTTTCACAATGCGAGAATTGACCTAGTATCACCATTGAAGTGCCAAATGTGCGATTTATGCTAGATACATTTTCTGAGGAGTTTCGTTGTCCCTTTCGACGGTAGTACCCAGGGCTCGCTTTAGCGCCCAGGTGCGGCTTCGCGCATTGCAGGCAGACATCATGGAGCTCATTCTTGACCGGGATCTGGACTCCGGTGATGCGATGCCCACCGAGAGTGAATTGTGTGAGGTGCTTGGCGTTGGCCGCAACACCCTCCGCGAGTCATTGAAGGTACTCCAGGCACTTGGCGTTATTGAAATCCGTCATGGATTTGGCATGTTCGTTGCTCCTAGCAACTTTGATGCGTTGGCTGACGGGTTGACCTTTCGCGGCCGCCTTTCGCTGCGCCACGAAGGCCTTGAGGCACTGCAGCTTGTGGACATCCGTCAAGCTTTGGAGTCGGGTCTCATTGGCGCCAGCATCGCCGTTGTCACGGCTGAGCAGCTTGTCAGTATTGAGGCTGAAGTGGTGAAGATTGAGGACTTGGCAAAGCGTGGCGAGCAGTTTGCCGAAAGTGACGCTGAATTTCACCGTCTGCTGTTTGAGCCGCTGGGCAATGATCTTCTCATGAACCTCATGAGTGTATTTTGGAAGGTTTATCGCAAGATTCACGTAGAGATTGGCACCGGCGGCGCTGACTTAATTGACACCGCCGCTGCGCACCGCTCCATCTACAATGCGGTTGCTACCGGGGATGCGGCGACCGCCTCCCGGCTCCTAAGCTGCCATTTTGATGGCATCCGCGCCAAGATCAGACTCTTCGTCGAAACCGAGTAAGAGACCAAGGTGCCCGCCGTGCAGTTGCTGTGGGCCGCTTTAAGGCTGGCCTTTTACCGCTTAGGTGCAGTTTTTAGGTGCGACTTTTAGGTGCGAAGCTGTAAGAGGGGCTCCCAGCCCAGGGTTGCCGTGCGCGGGACTTTGGCGTTAGCGGGTTAGCGGCCAGGATGTATTTGGACAACAAAAAAGTCCCAAACTAAAAGTTTGGGACTTTTTTTCTATATTTTCTCACAAAGTGCGCGCGAAGGGACTCGAACCCCCAACCTCCTGATCCGTAGTCAGGTGCTCTATCCATTGAGCTACGCACGCATATTCTGTTTCTTTTCTTGACCCTTGGGCCGTGAATAACTCTAACCTGTCTTGGCCTCCGTATACAAATCGGAAGGGCGGTGTCCTCCAGCACTAGACCGGTCTACGTGATCCGGATCACAAACTTGGGCTCTTTTGGATGGCAAAAAGACCGAGAATACGCGGATACTGCGGTGTGGAGCTGACGTAGGTCCCACATCCTATGCCAGCAAACTTTCAAACTCCGGCCATAGCATTTAGACATCACCTACCCCAATGAAGGGAAACACAATGGCCCACGCGCCAGTGCAGGAATCCGTTGAGCAGGCAATGACAACCCATGAGGCCTTGGCTGCCTGGGTGTCTGAGGTAGCCGCTTTAACCTTGCCGGAGGACATCCGCTGGGTAGACGGGTCTGCACAGGAGTATGCGCTGCTGACGGATGAGTTGGTGAGCGAAGGAACCCTCACCCGCTTGAACCCTGAACTGTTCCCGAATTCGTTCGCAGCCTTCTCGGACCCCAAGGACGTGGCCCGGGTCGAAGGCCGAACGTTTATTTGCTCGGAAAAGGAAAGCGACGCCGGATTCACCAACAATTGGATGGATCCTACGGCAATGAAGGAGATCCTGAACGATAAGTTCGCTGGCAGCATGCGTGGCCGCACCATGTACGTCATTCCGTTTGTGATGGGCCCGCTCGATGCAGAAGAACCCAAGTTCGGTGTTGAGATTACCGATTCTGCTTACGTTGTAGCCTCAATGCGCATTATGGCAACGATAGGCGCTGAAGTTCTGCGCAAGATCGAGGAGACTGCCGCATTTTTTGTTCCCGCACTGCACTCCGTAGGAGCACCGCTGGCCCCGGGTGAAAAAGATGTGGCTTGGCCCTGCAATGAAGAGAAGTGGATTGTGCACTTCCCCGAGGAGCGGTCCATCTTTTCCTTTGGTTCCGGCTACGGCGGCAACGCCCTGCTGGGCAAGAAGTGCTTTGCCCTGCGCATCGCCTCCGTCATGGCGCGCGATGAAGGCTGGCTGGCTGAGCACATGCTCATCCTGAAGCTGACCAGCCCGGAACAAAAGTCCTACCATGTGGCCGCCGCCTTCCCCTCGGCCTGCGGTAAAACCAACTTGGCGCTGCTTCAGCCCACGATCCCGGGGTGGAAGGCCGAGACCTTGGGCGATGACATCAACTGGATGCGTTTCGGTAAGGAAGGCGAACTCCGGGCTGTTAATCCCGAGGCGGGCCTTTTCGGTGTCGCGCCTGGCACGGGCTGGTCAACCAACCCGAACGCCATGGCTGCGATTGTGAAGGGTAACTCGATCTTCACCAACGTTGCTTTGACGGACGACGGCGGTGTTTGGTGGGAGGGCATGACCACCGAAGCGCCCGCTCACCTCATTGACTGGCAGGGCCGGGATTGGAGTCCTGAATCCGGGCGCCCGGCCGCCCACCCAAACTCGCGTTTTGCCACGCCGATTGACCAGGTGGACATGTTGTCCAAGGACTACTACTCTCCAGAGGGAGTAGAAATCAACGCAATTTTGTTTGGTGGCCGGCGTAAGACCACAATCCCGCTGGTTACTCAGTCCCGGGACTGGACTCACGGTGTTTTCATGGGCTCAACGCTCTCCTCGGAAACAACTGCAGCGGCAACCGGCGCTGTTGGTGTTGTCCGCCGTGATCCCATGGCGATGCTGCCCTTCATAGGCTACGATGCCGGCGATTACCTCAAGCACTGGATCGAGGTTTCTGCCAAAGCGAATCCGCAACGATTGCCGAAAATCTTTTTGGTGAACTGGTTCCGTCGCACGGCTAACGGTGGCTTCGCATGGCCCGGCTTTAGCGAAAATAGCCGCGTGCTCAAGTGGGTTATTGAGCGCATTGAAGGCACCGCCGATGCGCTGGAGACACCCATCGGGTTTGTCCCGGCACCTGGTTCACTGGATCTGAATGGTTTGGATGTATCTGCTGCGGACGTGGCGGAAGCCGTGAAAGTTCTCCCGGAAGAGTGGGAGGCCGAACTTGCCGGAATTGACCAGTGGTACGCCCGCTTTGGCGACTCCCTGCCACCGGAGCTGTCAGCGGAACTTACTGGTCTGAAAGAACGTTTCGGCGCTTAAGTGTAGGGACCACTTTGACCCCTGCGCACCATGGTCTGCGGTAGTGCCGCCAGCATTGCAGTGGCGGCACCACGTTGTATTAACCGTGCGCAGGGGTCAAAGTTTATGCGGCGGTCCCGGCAAGCCACACGTCGGGGCCGAAGACCTCGTAGTGGATTTTGGTGGACGGAATGCCAGCCTCTATCGCCTGACTGCGGATGGCCTTCATAAACGGCAGTGGCCCGCACACATACATTGACGCGTCAGCTGGAAGCTCCAAACCATCCAGGGACATGAAGCCTTTATGGAAACCATCAGTGGGCTCTTCTAGCCACAGTTGCATGTTGGCGCTGTCAATGGCTGCAACGTCTGTTGTCATTTGCTCGCGCAGGGCCCACGTCTGCAGACTTTTCTCGGCGTGCAGCACCAGAATCTCCCGATCTGCCCCGGACGTGGCAAGCAAGCGCAATGCCGACGCTGAGGGGGTACAGCCGATCCCTGCCGTAGCAAGCACGATGGGACCTTCGCCGTCGAGCGTCAAATCGCCATACGGGTTGGAGAGTTCAACAACGTCCCCTACCTGCACATTGTTATGCAGCACTGGTGAGACATCTCCGCCGTCGTCCCGCTTGGTGGTGAACACACGGCGGGTGGTGGACTCAACATCTGCCGAGAGTGAATACTGCCGGCACTGGAGAAGCCCGTCCAGAAGGGGCACTTTGACGGTGACAAACTGTCCGGGGCGGGCTACCGTAACGGCCGTGTCATCGGCTGGTTCCAGTACGAACGTCATGGAATCAGAACCCGCCGGGTTCTTTTCAACAACTGTCCAGGGCATCCACATCTTCTCATTTGCCTGCTGAGCGTAGAGACCCTTTTCAATCTTGACCAGCGCATTGGCCATCAGCCAATAAACCTCCGTCCAAGCATCAGCGATCTCTGCTGTGATGACATCGGCAAGCTCCTCGGCAATGGCCTCAAAGAGGTACTTGTACACGATCTGATACTGGTCTTCGGTGATGCCCAGGGCCGTGTGCTTGTGCGCGATGCGAGTGAGTAGCTGTTCGGGGATCAGATTTGGGTTGGCCACCAGGGCCGTGGCAAAGCCGGCAATTGAAGCGGCGAGGGCCTTCTGCTGTTCGCCGTTGTTTTGATTTGCGCGGCTAAATAAGCCATCCAGGAGTTCGGGGTGTGCGGCAAACATGCGGCTGTAGAAGTTCGGTGTGATGGCGCCCAGACGGGAGCCAACCAAAGGCAGGGTGGCAATGATCAGTGGCAGCGATTTTTCCGAAAGCATCTTTACTCCTTGGGTATAAGTCATAGTGACAGTCCCAAAGTAGCATTTGAAATGCGTGTTTAAATCAATGATTTCTACGTAATGTAGAAAATGTCCGAGTTGCCGGGGATTAGCCCGGACGGGCTGTGCTTAACGTCACAGGGATGGGTCCGCCGACTGTCTTTCTGGCTAGGGCGTAAATCGCAACATTGTCCAGCGAGACGTAGAATGCCTCGCGTGCATGGTTTAACGCACCCCGCAACCCACAGTTATGCACCAAGGGGCAGTCACCCATATCGGTTTGGCATTCAGCGACGTCGATGTGGTCATCAAGAACGCGGAGGACCTTGCCCACCGTGGCAACTTTGCCAGCGGGGGAGATCCGCACGCCCCCGCTGCGGCCACGAATCGCCTCCACGAGCCCCATCTGACGTAATTTGAGCACAGCTTTGCTGACATGGTTGTAGGGCGTGCCCACCGAGTCTGCGAGCTCGCGGGTGGTGGAAAGTTCATCATCGGGCATGGCGCTAAGCACCATCAAGAGTCGCAGGCTAACGTCCGAAAAGGCGTTAATGCGCATGGGTCATACCCAAATCGCCATCTCGCCGGCTTCCAGGAAAGGGTTGCCGAATGCCCATCCGGTGGGTTCCTGCCGGTAGGGGCGCACGGCTGAAACGCACACGCCCGTGCTGTGCTCTGCCATGACGTGGATGGCATCGGTGACGTCGTCAGGCATATGAATGTCACAGACCACTGCGGCGGCCCGGTTTTGATCGCGCTGTTGCGCCAGAGCCTCGAAGAGATCTGCAATCATTTGGTCTGCGTCGAGCTCTGATTCCTCATCCCCTTCCACAGTGTTAGGTGCCACAGCGACCAAGCTGAGCTCGCCGTCGTGCGTGAGGACAAGTCCTACAGGCAGGAACGCGCCGTCGGCCTCAAGCTGGTCCCCGGCCACGCCTAAAGCGGTGCCGATCAGCTTATTCAGGTCATCTTGAACCAGTGCATCGGCTGCTGTTTGTTCAGCTGTGTTCTCTTCCATGGGTGCTCCTCATAAATATTCTGGGTTAGCTGGGCCTGTGCCGGTATTACTGGCGCACAAGGGTAAGGACTGCGTCGCGGATGTCGGCCATGGTGACTGCGTCTACGGCTTCGGCATTCAGACGCAGGAAAGGCTCGGTGTTGGAGGCGCGCAGGTTGAACCACCAAGCGCCATCCTTAGCTGTAAACGTCACGCCATCTAGTTCATCCACAATGACGTCATCGGTGGTGTATGTTGCCCGCACTCTGGCCACGGCTGCCGGGACATCTGCGAGCTGGGAGTTGATTTCACCGCTGGAGACATAGGGTTCGTATTCGCGGCCCAGCTCAGAAAGCGCAACGGTGGCCTCGCCAAGAGCAGCCAACACGTGCATGGCTGCCAGCATGCCGGTGTCAGCGTTGAAGAAGTCGCGGAAGTAGTAGTGGGCGGAGTGCTCCCCACCGAAAACGGCGCCTTCGGCTGCCATGGTGGCCTTGATGAAGGAGTGGCCCACGCGGGTACGCACCGCCCGGCCGCCCTCGCGGCTGATCAGTTCAGGCACGGCCCGGGAAGTGATGAGGTTGTGGATCACGGTGGGGTGTTCCTCACCTGCCCTTTGCGCACGGGCGATCTCCCTGCGAGCCACCAACGCTGTCACCGCTGAAGGGGAAAGCGGCAGACCGAGTTCGTCAATGACAAAGCAACGGTCAGCATCGCCGTCGAACGCCAGACCAATGTCCGCCCGGTGCTTTACAACGGCAGCCTGCAGGTCCACAAGGTTTTCCGGCTCCAGCGGGTTGGCCGGGTGATTAGGGAAGGTGCCGTCAAGTTCAAAATAAAGCGGCACAATCTCAAAGGGCAACCCCGGCAGCAGTGCATCGCCAAGAACTGCCGGAGTTGTCATGCCGGCCATGCCGTTGCCGGCGTCAACAACAATCTTCAGCGGCCGGGATCCGGAGAGGTCAACCAACTTACGCAAGTACATTGCGTAGTCCTTGAGAACGTCGGTTTCACCAATCTCTCCGCAGCGCCCATTGGAGCTGATAGTGCCGGCGGGAATGCCGTCGGAAAGGTAGGACTGCGCCACGTCACGGATCTGCGTCAACCCGGTCTCCGAAGACAGCGGAACAGCGCCGGCGCGGGTCATCTTCATGCCGTTGTACGCAGCAGGGTTGTGGCTGGCGGTGAAAACCACACCAGCAGCGTTGAGCGCACCGGAGGCAAAGTAAAGCTCATCGGTAGAGATCAGGCCCAGCATTTTCACGTTTGCGCCACGCCCGGCGGCGCCCTGCGCAAAAGCCTGGGAGAGCTCGGGGGAGGAGGGGCGCATATCTCCGCCCACCAGCACTGTTTGGCCCTCCAGCTCAAGCACGTCAACAAAAGCAGCACCCACAGCCCGCACCGAGGCGGCGGTGATGGTCTTGCCCACAATGCCGCGAACGTCGTAGGCCTTGAACGAACTGGACAGGTCAACCAGCGGATTATCTTCAGTAGTCACCCTTCCATCCTAACGGTGGAGGGCAAACTGGAGGAGTTATCCACAGATTGTCCCCGGCCTGTCCCTGAGGGTGGGCTGATTGTCGGTGCCCACTGGAATACTGGGAGGATGAGTATGCAACCAGCACCCGAGACCTCCGAAGCCGCTCACGCACACTATTCTGCTGACCCGTCCTCATCCTCCGGAACAAGCCTAAGTACACGGGATCAGGCACTTGAAGTGCTGCGTGCTCTTGTGGGCCGGGCGGATGCGGTTTTTCATGACGGACAGTTTGAGGCGATTCAGGCGCTAGTTGACTCCAACCGCAGGGCCTTGGTGGTCCAACGTACGGGTTGGGGGAAGTCGGCCGTTTACTTTGTTGCCTCATTGTTGTTGCGGGCACGTGGGGCTGGCCCCACATTAATTGTTTCCCCCTTACTGGCGCTGATGCGAGACCAGGTGGCGGCTGCCGAGCGTGCCGGGGTGCGGGCCATGGCCATTAACTCCGCCAATGCTACGGACTGGGGAGAGGTCACTGCCGCGTTGGCGGCTGACGAGGTTGATGTGCTGCTGGTCTCGCCCGAGCGGCTGACAAACCCCTCGTTCCGAGAGAACCAGCTCCCCACCTTGATCCAGCGGACAGGGCTTCTGGTGATCGATGAAGCGCACTGCATCTCCGACTGGGGGCACGATTTCCGCCCCGACTACCGCCGCATAGCGGACTTGATTGCGCAGTTGCCTGCCAGTGTTCCAGTCTTGGCCACCACGGCCACTGCCAACTCCCGTGTTGTTGGGGATATTGAAGAGCAGTTGGGTACGGGCGTGTTTACCATTCGTGGGCCGTTGGCCCGCAAATCCCTGCGGCTAGGGGTGCTCCGCTTGGCTGACTCCCGCGACAGACTCGGCTGGCTTTTAACCCACTTGGCCGAGCTTCCCGGAAGCGGCATCATCTACACGTTGACTGTATCCGCTGCCGAAGACACCGCCAGGCTCTTGGCGGAGTCGGGGCATGTGGTCAAGGCCTACACCGGGCGCACTGACACCATGGAACGGGAAGCGCTTGAAGAAGCGCTTAAGAACAACCAGGTGAAGGCGCTCGTGGCCACAAGCGCCTTGGGGATGGGATTCGACAAACCGGATCTGGGCTTTGTTGTGCACTTGGGTGCGCCATCATCCCCCGTGGCGTACTACCAACAGGTGGGCCGTGCCGGGCGTGGCAGCGCCAACGCCGACGTCCTGTTGTTGCCGGGCAGTGAAGACGCGGAGATCTGGCGCTACTTCGCCACAGCCTCAATGCCCGCTCAGGACAAGGCCATGTCGGTGCTGACTGCTTTGGGAGAGTCGCACAAACCCCTGTCCACTCCGGCGCTGGAGGCTCGGGTGGACCTGCGCCGCACCCCGCTTGAACTCTTACTGAAGGTACTGGCAGTGGATGGTGCGGTTCGTCGCGTTTCCGGGGGGTGGGAGTCCACTGGGCAGCCGTGGATCTACGACGAGCAGCGGTACCAACGCATCGCCCAAGCCCGAGTGGATGAGCAAGAGTCCATGGTCGAGTACGAGCGCATGTCCGGCTGCCGTATGGAGTACCTGGCAGCCGCACTGGATGATGAAACCGCAGCACCGTGCGGGCGTTGTGATAACTGCGCAGGACGATGGTTTAGTGCAGAAGTCGTTTCAAGTGCCTCCGAGGCGGCAGGTGATGCGCTGCGCCATGCCGGATTGCCGCTTGATCCCCGTGCCATGTGGCCCACAGGTATGGACAAATTGGGCGTGCCCGTAAAGGGCAAGCTGAAAGCAGATGAATTGTCCTGTCGCGGACGCATTCTTGCCCGGCTCACGGATCTGGGCTGGGGCAACGCCCTGCGGGCAATGTTTGCCGCCGGAGCCCCCGATTCACCCCTTGATCCGGCCCTCGCCAACGCTGTTGTGGCGGTACTGCGGGAATGGGGCCAAGGAGGTTGGGAGGGTTCAGGACGTCCCGTAGCCGTGGTGTCAATGCCTTCGCGGAGCAAACCCCAGCTGTTGCAGTCCTTTGCCCAAGCCATCTGTGAGATAGGCAAACTGCCTTACTTAGGCGAATTGTCATTGGAGTTCGGTGGGCCCACAGGGGCGCGTGGCGGAAATAGCGCGTACCGTCTGGCAGGTGTTTGGGAACGGTTTGCCGTGGGGGACGAACTTCAGGCGGCGCTCGCAGCCCACCCGGACGGACCCGTGCTGTTGCTAGATGATTTGGTGGACAGCCGCTGGTCCCTGACGGTTGCCGGACGGGCGCTGCGTCAAGCAGGAGTGGATCAGGTGCTGCCACTGGTGTTGGCCCAGGCCGGCTAACGGGTAGTCCGCGCTGGTTTTTGGCGGTGCAGGTATGGCGCGGGAGAACAGCAGATTAAGCACGACGGCGGGAGGTCACCTTTGCTGGAAAGGTAGCCTCCCGCGGTCGGCACCCGGAGACGCTCGCGCACTCCGCGTCGTGTTTTTCTGGACGCTCGCGCACTCCGCGTCGTGTTTTTCTGGACGCTCGCTCACTCCGCGTCGTGTTTTAGGTGGGCATGCGAATGAAACGGTTAAGTGGGCGTGCGCCTACTGTCCCGCGGGGCGCAGACGCAGTGCTTGCATGCCGCCGTCAACAGCGATTGAAGTTCCGGTGGTGGAACCAGAGAGTGGACTGGCCAGGTAAGCAACGGCTCCTGCAACCTCGTCGGCTGTAACAAGACGGCCGTGAGGCTGGCGTGAGTTTAGCGCCGCCCGTTCTGCGGCGGGGTCATCCGCGGCAGAGAGGAGACGACCCACCCAAGGGGTGTCGGCTGTGCCGGGGTTGACGGCATTGACACGGATACCTTCACGCAAGTGATCCGCCGCCATTGCCTGGGTCAGTGAGAGCACCGCGCCTTTGGTTGCGGAGTAAAGCGCACGCTGGGGTAGGCCGGCGGTGGCTGCAATGGAGGAGATGTTGACTATCGCGGCAGCGGATGACTTGCGCAGGTGGGGCAGTGCAGCACGGGAAACACGCACCATGCCCACCACATTGATGTTCCATACGCGAGCCCATTCGGCGTCGTCGTTGTCTTCAACGGAGCCTATGGCGCCGATGCCCGCGTTGTTGATGACAATGTCCACACCGCCGAAGGCTGTAACAGTGCCATCGATCGCGGCAGCAACGGAAGCGTCATCGGAAACATCGCAAGCAAAACCCAGCTGGCCTTCCGGAAGGTTGTTGGGGTTCACATCAAGAACGGCAACGTGTGCGCCCATGGATTGCAACTTGGCCGCGATTGCCGCGCCGATGCCCGATGCCCCGCCTGTGACTACGGCTGTGAGGGTGGAAAGTTCCTGGCTCATTTATGCCTCCTGGTTGGTGGTGCCAGCGCGAAAGAATTCCTGGCGTTGGCGACCTAGTCCGTCAATTTCAACTTCAACAACGTCGCCGTCTTGGATGTAAGGGAAACGACCGGAAAGGCCGACGCCTTCGGGGGTTCCTGTGAGCACCACATCCCCCGGCTCCAGCACCATGTACTGACTGAGGTGGTGGATGATCGTGGGGACGTCAAAGATCAAATCAGCGGTATTGGAGTTTTGACGCGGCTCGCCATTGACCCAACTTTTGAGCTGAAGGTTGTTCACATCAACCTCGGAAGCGGGAACTAACCATGGCCCAAGCGGTGTGGATTTTGGCAGTGACTTACCCTTGGTCCATTGGCCTGCGGCACCGGGAATTTGGTAGTCACGTTCGGAAAGGTCATTGGCAATGACATAACCAGCTACGGCATGGGCGGCTTCTTCAGGGGTGGAAAGGTAGCTGACTTCGCGACCGATAACCACGGCCAGCTCTACTTCCCAATCGTATTTGGTGGCCAGTGGAGGCATAGGCGCAGGATCAAAGGGGCCCGCAATCGTGTTGTTAGGCTTTAGAAATACCACAGGAATAGTGGGTGGCAGGGCACCTGATTCAGCCGCGTGGGCCGCGTAGTTCATGCCAATGCAGATGACGTTGTTGGGGCGTGAGATGGGAGAACCGACGCGGAGTGTGGCGGCGTTTTCCAGCACAGGCAGTGTGCCGTTATCAAGTGCTGCGCGCAAGGCGCCGATGCCTCCGCCTGCCAAAAAGGCGCCGTTAATAGTGGAAGTCACGGGGCGCGCATCGTAGCTTTGCTCGGTCCCGGTGGAGTCGGCAGCAATAACAACGGGAATTTCCCGCCCCTGCTCGCCAAGGCGTGCAATCTTCATGAAATTTATGTCCTCTACTACCGCAAAATACGCGGCATCTGTTGTTGGCGCTCCCCTGCGGAAGCCTAACATCTGAGCTTTGGGGCTACTTTACCCGCTCTTTAGGAGGATTTCAGCATTAAGTACCATATTGACATGTAAAACATCGGATGTTTAGCTTGGTGTAACTTTTCCGCACTTTTACTTCTTCTGCAGGGAGCAGCCCGTGAGCACAATTATTGCCGTGGAGACCAGCGACGTTCGATTTCCAACATCGCGCGATCTGGATGGTTCGGATGCTATGAACCCGGATCCGGATTATTCGGCTGCCTACTTGCGGATTGTCACCGACGGCGACGACGGACATGAGGGGCACGGCTTTGTCTTCACCATTGGTCGTGGCAACGATGTGGAAACGGCGGCCATTAAGGCATTGACCCCGTATCTTTTGGGGCGCAACACTGAGGATCTTCTCAATGACATGGGCGGCACCTGGAAGGAGCTCACCCATGATTCACAGTTGCGCTGGTTGGGCCCGGAAAAGGGTGTTATGCACATGGCGATCGGTGCAGTGATCAATGCGCTGTGGGACCTGAAATCAAAACGTGCTGGCTTGCCCTTGTGGCAGTTATTGGCGCAGATGAGCCCGGAAGAACTAGTTGACCTGGTCGACTTTCGGTACCTCACGGATGCTATGACCCGTGAGGACGCACTCGAGATACTGCGGGCCGCTGAGCCTGGCAGGGAAGAGCGCACCGCCACGCTGCTGGCTGAGGGCTACCCGGGATATACCACCACTCCTGGCTGGTTGGGTTACTCGGATGAGAAGCTGACCCGCTTGGCACACGAAGCCGTGGCCGCCGGATTCAAGCAGATTAAGCTCAAAGTTGGTGCCGACCTCGAGGATGACGTGCGCCGACTACGCGCCGCACGTGCCGCCGTCGGACCTGATATTTTGGTGGCTGTTGATGCCAACCAACGCTGGGACGTGGCCGAGGCCATTGAGTGGATGAAGCACTTGGCACCATTCGACATCGCTTGGATCGAGGAGCCCACCAGTCCGGATGACATTCTTGGCCATGCCGCCATTGCCCGAGCGGTTGCACCCATTCCCGTAGCAACCGGAGAGCACGTGCAAAACCGTGTGGTCTTCAAACAAATGCTTCAAGCCAACGCACTCCAAGTCCTGCAGATTGATGCCGCGCGTGTGGCTGGCGTCAATGAAAACGTGGCCATTTTGCTCCTTGCCGCCAAATTCGGGGTCAGGGTCTGCCCGCACGCTGGCGGTGTGGGTTTGTGCGAGGCCGTTCAGCACCTGTCCATGTTTGATTTTGTGGCAGTCTCTGCGAAGAAGGAGGACAGGATGATCGAGTTCGTCGATCACCTCCATGAGCACTTTGTGACTCCAATTGATGTCCATGATGGTTGCTACTGGCCGCCACTGGCCCCCGGTGGCGGCAGTGAAATGCATGCCGCCTCGGTTGCTGAGTTCAGCTTTCCGGACGGCGCCTTCTGGGCTGCTGATGCGGCGGCGAACGGCCATTCAGAGAACCGTGTGAGCCTCGCAACGGAAATGGTCTAGAGAATGTCTGCCGAAGTTCGTATTGACCATGCTCCATGGTTTACCGAGGCCCGGCTTGGAATGTTCGTGCACTGGGGGCTCTATGCGCTGCCTGCTAGACACGAATGGGTCATGAGTTTCGAGCAGACGAGCGTGGCAGACTATGTAAAGTATTTTGAGCGCTTTGATCCGGACCTCTACGATCCGCGTGAATGGGCTCGGCAAGCCAAAGCTGCTGGGATGGAATACGTGGTGCTGACAACAAAGCACCACGAAGGATTCTGTCTTTGGGATTCGGCGCTGACGGACTATAAAGCGACCAATACACCAGCGGGTAGGGACCTGCTTGTGCCGTATGTGGAGGCACTTCGAGAAGCCGGGCTCAAAGTTGGCTTCTATCATTCCCTCATAGACTGGCACCACCCGGACTTCACCATTGATGACATTCACCCATTGCGGGATGCCCCTAATGTGGATGAACTCAACGCAAGCCGTGACATGTCTACTTACCGTGACTATCTCCACGGGCAAGTACGCGAACTGCTGACTAACTACGGCACCATCGATTACCTGTTCTTTGATTTTTCCTACCCTGTGGGGCCCCTGGCCAAACGCTACCCGGGCAAGGGTCGCGACGATTGGGATTCAGCGAAACTTCTAAGGATGATCCGTGAGCTGCAGCCAGGGGTAATTGTCAATGACCGTCTGGATATACCGGGTGACTTTGTTACTCCTGAGCAGTACCAACCCACGGGAACTATGAACAGTGGCGGCAAGGATGTGCCTTGGGAAGCGTGCCAGACCCTGAACGGCAGTTGGGGTTACGACCGCGACAACATGGACTACAAATCCGTTGAGATGTTGGTTCGTATGCTCATTGACGGTGTCTCAAAAGATGGGAATCTGCTGCTGAACGTGGGCCCCACCGGACGGGGTGAGATCGATCCCCGCGGATCGGCCTCGCTGGCTGGCATTGGGGAGTGGATGCGAACGCATGAGCGTTCCATTCGCGGCGCGCGGAGCAGCACTTTTGTGCCTCCAACGGATTGCCGGTACACCCGCCGCGGCAACAGGCTGTACTTGCACTTATTTGCCTGGCCGCTAGGAGCTGTTCACCTGCCGGGACTGGCCGGAAAAGTTAGCTACGCCCAGTTGCTCAATGACGCGTCTGAGATAACGATGGAGACAATTGATCCTGAACAACTTGCTTCTAACACCCGCCCAGGTGGCCAACCGGCCAGCACCCTGACGCTGAAACTGCCCGTGCAGCGACCCAATGTTACCGTCCCTGTTATTGAGCTGTTCCTCAAGGATGCGAATCTAAACGATATGAATCTCACCGCTGAGAATATTGATGAAAGAGAGCTCTGATGCAGAAGATAGCCCTCCACACCCGGCTTAAGTCTGGCAAGGAGTCTGAATATGACACTGTTCATGCCCGCATCAGTGACGAGCTGGATTCGGCGCTGCGTGCGGCCGGTGTCACAGGGTGGAATATCTGGCGCAGTGGGCGCGAACTTTTCCATGTTGTAGAAGTTGTCGATTATCAGGCGATGCGCAAGGAGCTGGCCACCAACCCAGTGAACATCCAGTGGCAGGCCGTCATGGCGGAACTGCTGGAGGTCGAAGACGACTACTCCGGGGACGATCTGGGACTGGCGAAAGTGTGGGAACTGCCATGAGCCTTCCGGAACTTGGCCGGCTGGGTTTCGGCGCCGCGGGCATCGGTAACCTTTACCGAGCAATGTCCGACGACGTTGCTGCCGCCACCATGTCAGCTGGCTGGGACGCTGGCATCAGGTACTTTGACACGGCACCGCACTACGGGCTGGGCTTATCGGAGCGCCGGTTGGGCGCATTCCTGATCACCAAGCCCCGTGCAGAATTTGTCATTTCTACGAAGGTGGGCAGAATTCTTGACCCTGCGGTGAACCTTTCCGGGGCCAAAGATACGCAAGGGTTCGATGTCCGCGCTGACTCCGTTCGCCGCTGGGATCCTTCCGAAGCTGGCATCCGAGGCAGCATCGAGGACTCCCTGCAACGCACAGGCCTCGATCGGATCGATATAGCGTACCTCCATGATCCTGACGTGTACGACCTTGACGCAGGGATTAGGCAAGCTTTGCCCGCCCTTCAGAAACTCCGCGACGAAGGGTTGATCAAGGCCATTGGCGTAGGTTCAAACTCCGCGGATGCGTTGCGTGAATGCGTCCTGAACGCTGACATTGATGTGATCATGTTGGCTGGGCGCTACTCGTTGCTGGAGCAGCCAGCGGCTGCGCAGCTGCTGCCGTTGTGTTTGGAGCGCGAGGTTCAGGTGGCCAACTGCGGGGTGTACAACTCTGGGTTGTTGGCGCGAGCCGTGGTGCCGGCCAACGCGCACTACAACTATGAACCAGCGCCGGCGGAAATACTGGCCAGGGCCCAGGCGCTCGCTGCTTGTTGTGATGAATTCGGTGTGGAGTTACCTGCCGCTGCCCTGCAGTTTGCCGGCGCTCACCCAGCCGTGTGCACGGTGGTTGTTGGCGCCTCAAATGCGGAGCAGATCACCCAGACGGCCGAGCGTATGGCCGCGAAGATTCCGGTGGAGTTGTGGAGTGCGCTTGTTGAGCGAGGGCTATTAGATGAACGCCTAGCTCATGTCTGAGGCACTACCCGATTCCATGGCCGACGCCGGAGCGCAGCACGCTGCTCTAAGCGGGAGTTTGGCGAGGCCTGCGGACCGCATCGACTCCCACCTGCACGTGTGGGAACTAGCGCCCGGGAAGTATTCTTGGTTGACACCAGCCCATGGGGTTCTTTATGACAGTTTTACGCCAGAACAGGCAGGGCAGGCACTTGTCTCAGCCGGGGTCGGCCAGGCAATACTTGTACAAGCCGATGACACCGCGGCGGATACTGAGGCGATGCTAGCCGCTGCCGCGGTACATGACTGGATTATTGGTGTGGTTGGCTGGCTACCCTTAGAAGATCCATCAGCAACGGCGGCCATGTTGGAGCAGTGGGGGAGCAATCCCGCATTTTGTGGTGTGCGCACCTTGATTCACGATAATCCACGGGCTGATATTTTGGTCCTGGAATCCGTGCGGGCATCCCTTGCGCTGGTGGCACAGGCAGGAATTCCCTTCGACGTGCCGGATCCTTTCCCCCGGCACCTATCCCAAGTAGCGGACTTGGCCCACACGCTGCCGGAGCTCACCGTTGTTGTTGATCACCTCGGAAAGCCTCCGCGGGCTGGCACCAGGGAGCAGATGAGGCAGTGGGAAAAGCAGCTAAGGGCCGTGGCGACACTGCCCAACACCGTGGCTAAATTCTCAGGTTTGCAAGCCGCAGGCACAGAATATTCGGCACAAGCACTCCAGCAGATCTGGGAGATCGCTTTGGATTCCTTTGGTCCGCAGCGACTCATGTTTGGCGGGGATTGGCCGGTGAGCTTGCTAGGTGGAAGCTATCACCACAACGTGAACGTTGCAGGAACGCTAATCAATTCTCTTAGCGCAGAAGAAGCGGCGTTAATCTGGGCAGGAACGGCCCGGCGTACGTACCGGAGATAACAGTTTTGCAAACATCCGATGTATTTGGGTAAAAAGTGTGTAATCGTGGCGCAGATAACATAACATGATGGAAGTTGAATTCTCTGCCACTTCTGCAAAGTTGTGGAATAGGGCTGTAGATCATGGCTTGAGCTCCACTGCAGTGGTTCTGCTCAACGAACTAGATCTCCAGGAGAGGTCTGATGTCATGGCTGATATATGAGGGTGAGAGGGTGTTATGAGTAAAAAACTTCTTCGGATATCCGGGGTGAACAAGAGCTTTCCCGGGGTCAAGGCCCTCTCCGAGATGGCGTTGGATCTTCACCACAACGAGGTGCTTGCACTTGTCGGTGAGAATGGTGCGGGCAAGTCCACTCTCATGAAACTGCTTTCCGGCATCTATGTCCCGGATTCGGGCAGCTTTGAAATTGATGGTGAACCAGTTGTTATCAGTGGCACCAAGCACGCTCAGGAACTGGGCATCAGCATCATTCATCAGGAATTCAATTTGATGCAAGACCTCACTGTGGCCCAGAACATTTACATCGGTCGCGAACCCCGCATGGGCGGAATGTTCTTAAGTGAGCGTGCGCTGAATCGCAAGGCCCGCCTGTTATTCAACCAAATCAATATTGATCTTGACCCTAAAGCACGTGTTGGTGACCTCACAGTTGCCAAGCAGCAGATGGTGGAGATCGCTAAGGCGCTCTCCTACAAATCGCGCATCCTGATCATGGATGAGCCAACTGCGGCATTGAATGATGCCGAAGTGGCAACCCTGCATGACCTGATCCGCAACTTCACCAATGAAGACACCGGAGTCATCTACATCTCCCACCGGATGGATGAACTCAAGGCTATCTCCAACCGCATAACGGTGATCCGGGACGGTGAGTACATCGACACCGTGGACACAGCAAAGACCACGATGCGTGAGGTCATCAACTTAATGGTTGGCCGTGAAATTTCCGGCAACCAGAGACCGGAAACTCATGTGCCCACAGACGAGGTTGTCCTGAAGGTGACAGGGTTGGAAACCAAACACTTCCTGCGGGACATTAATTTTGATCTGCACAAGGGTGAGATTCTCGGTTTTGCTGGATTGATGGGAGCAGGGCGAACCGAAGTGGCCCGGGCTATTGTTGGAGCGGACCGCATCACCGCCGGCTCAATTGAACTCAATGGCAAAGCGGTGACCATCGGCAATCCCGCAGTAGCTGCCAGCATGGGCCTTGGCTATCTCTCCGAGGATCGCAAACACCTAGGCCTTTTGCTAGAGCGCGATGTCAAAGACAACATTGGACTGAGCTCACTGAAGATGTTCTCCCGCATGGGTGTAATCAATGACAAGGCAATGAAGTCAACTTCTGCCACTTACATCGAGAAACTACGTATCAAAACCCCGTCCAGTGCGCAGCTGGCCAAAAATCTCTCCGGTGGTAACCAACAAAAGATCGTCATCGCGAAATGGTTAGTCAAAGATTGCGACATCCTAATTTTTGATGAACCAACACGTGGCATCGATGTGGGTGCTAAAGAAGAAATTTATGTCCTTCTCAATGACTTGGTGGCTCAAGGTAAATCGATCATCATGATCTCTTCGGAACTGCCAGAGGTGCTGCGACTCTCACACCGAATTGCTGTCATGAGTGAGGGCCGGCTCACCGGATTCCTCTCCAATGTGGAAGCCAACCAGGAAAACATCATGGAGTTGGCCACTGCAAATATTGAAAGCTCCGTCTTGTCGCCTCTCCCACCCTCCAGCGCGCAGCGCTCCTCGAAGCAAGAAAGCACGGCAAACTGATGACCCTGACTAAGGAAGATGCGCAGTCTCTGCGGATTGCCAGCAATAAAAAATCGGAACTCAACACCCGAATCCGGGCCAGCTTTCAGCAGCTGCTGGCATTTGCGAGTCTGCTGGCGTTGGTATTGTTCTTCTCCGTGGCGAGTTCGAACTTCCTCCAGGCCGCAAACCTTTCCAACATCCTGCTCTCCACAGTTGTTACTGGCCTGCTGGCGTTGGGAACCACGTTTGTCATCATCACCGGTGGCATTGATCTCTCCATCGGAACAGGCATGACCTTGTGTTCGGTCATGACGGCATATTTCATGACAGAACTCGGTCTGCCCATGATTGTGGGTGTGATCGGCGGAGTGTTATTTGGTGCGCTGATTGGTTGTACAAACGGCTTTTTCGTGGCAGTGCTGAAGATCCCGTCATTCATCGCCACGCTGGCCATGATGATGGTTGCAGCAGGTTTGGCTCTTGTCATATCAGGCACGAAACCGATCTACACCAACGAGGTTGCAGGTTTCCAATCAATCTTTGCCCTCGGTAAGTCGATCCCAGGGCTTGTCATCCCGAATGCTGTCTTCATCCTGTTTGCCGCAGCCATCGTGGCAGGGGTGATGCTCTCCAAGACGGTGCTTGGTCGTTACACCTACTCAATAGGCAGCAACGAACAGGCCACCGCTCTTTCAGGGGTGAACGTCACCAAGTGGACCGTCTTGATCTACACCTTTGCTGGTGCCTTCACCGGGCTGGCCGGCGTTATCGCTGCCGCCCGTCTCAACTCCGCCCAGCCCGCAGGTGGCATGGGTCTAGAACTCCAGGCCATTGCAGCCGTCGTCATTGGTGGCACGTCCCTGGCTGGCGGCAAAGGCTCAATCATCGGCACCGTCATTGGTGCGCTGATCATGTCAGTGCTGACCAATGGCCTCTCCATCATGTCCATCCCACAGGAATGGCAACAGGTCGCTGTTGGGGTGGTCATTATCCTCGCCGTCTACCTGGACATGGTCCGGCGTAAGAAAACAGCGAAATAGCTTCCTTCAAATACTGTGCCCCCCGCAACAAACAAGTCAACGCGTTTTTACAAAGGAGTTAGACCCATGCAAAGAAGAAAATTTCTCGCCCTGGCCTCGGTAGCGGCACTGTCCTTGGGCCTTGCCGCCTGTGACACAGAAGCCAATGCTCCCGCCGGTGGAGGCTCCAGCGACGGTGGCAAACCGTACATCGCCATTGTTTCCAAGGGCTTCCAGCACCAGTTCTGGCAGTCAGTGAAGCAGGGTGCGGAGAAAGCAGCGAAAGAGTTCGACGTCGAGATCTCCTTCGAAGGACCCGACAAGGAAACCAACGTTCAGCAGCAGATGGACCAGCTGAACAACGCCATGGCAAAAAACCCCAAGGCTCTGGCACTTGCCGCTTTGGACTCCAAGGCTGCTGAAGGCGTGCTGCAAGATGCCAAGGCCAAGAACATCCCGGTCATCGCTTTTGACTCCGGCGTCGATTCAGATATTCCGTTGGCCACGGCCTCTACCGACAACAAGGCCGCTGCTGCCGAGGCGGCAAAACACATGGCCGAGCTACTGGGCAAAAAGGGCGAGGTTGGCATTATCGGCCACTCCCAGACGGCAACGTCAGGAACTGACCGTCGCGACGGCTTCGTCGATTACCTAAAGGCCAATGCCCCGGATATCAAGATCGTTGACATCCAGTACGCAGACGGCGATCAGGCCAAGTCCACTGATGCTGCCAAGGCCATGATGACCGCCAACCCGAACATGGCTGGCATGTACGGCACCAACGAAGGCGCAGCGATCGGTGTTGTCAATGCTGTCAAGGAGATGAACAAGACCGGCAAACTAGTGATCGTTGGTTTTGACTCCGGTAAGGCGCAGATGGATGCCATCAAGGACGGCCTCATGGCCGGGGCCGTCACCCAGAACCCCGTGGGCATCGGCTACGAGACGGTCAAGGCCGCCGTTGCTGCCATCAAGGGCGAAAAGGTTGAGAAAGTCATTGACACTGGCTTCTACTGGTATGACAAGAACAACATTGCTGATCCCGACATTGCAGCGAACCTGTACGAGTAAAAACCACTAAAACTGCCTTGTTGTACACTTCTGACCAGCGGTGCACAACAAGGCAGTTTTTGTTTAGGTAGACCCTAGGCCAAGGATGAGGTCAGCACCGTCAGGCCGGTCAGCAAAAGTGCCAGAATCGGAAACAGCCACTGGGTGAGAATTTCAAACCAGCGGGCCTTCAACGGCACTTTGTCAGTGACGGCTTCCAGAGGCTTTCTCACTGTGTCCGGTGCCGCTTTAAGACTATGTGCTGTGCCAAGCCCTGAAAGCGCAATGAGAAGTATGGCGCTAACAAGTAGCACCAGACCTGGGTTGAGGCTTAGTAGGGCTTCGTGAGTCTGGCGTGGAGTGAGTACGGCAGAAAGAACTCCCGAGGCACCCCCTACGAGCGGAATCGCGATCAGGGCCCAAAGGTTACGAACCAGAAATGGTAGACACAACGGCAGGAAGAGTATTAACGTACCCATAGCGGCGAAGCAGACCATCTGCAGTCCACCCAGAAGCAGCTGGGCACCCTCGATCCACGGTGTTAATGCAGCAGAGAAAATTAGGAAGATCACTAGTCCAGCCGCTGACAAGGCAAGGCCGGACTTCATTCCTTGCATTCTGAGGGCTGGTTTCTCGCTAGCAAGCTGGGCGGCATAGACGCGCGGTGTGCCAAAGGCTTGCTCGGGGTCCTGATGCGAATCAGCCAAGAATTCCTCGACGCTGGCTAATGCATCGCCGGTTGCTACTCCGGAGAAATTATTCAGGCGGAGCTCAAGTGTGAAGTTCTCGAGCCATTTTTTGTGAGTTCCGGTCTTCATCGACTGCTCCTTGGTCATTGCGAGTCTCCTGGATCGGGCGTAGCGGTGAGAAACGCCGTCGTGCTTGTGGTGAAGGCGCGCCACTGGCTGCGCTGACGGTTCAACTCGGTGAAGCCGGCAGCGGTGAGCGAAAAGTACTTTCGCCCGGGGCCGCTTTCGCCGGGGCGCCATTGAACATCTACCCATCCGGCTGTTTCAAAGCGGGTTAAAAGTGGATACAGAGTGCCACCCTTGAAAGTGCCCAGGCCCGCATCCTCTAGTGCAGTGATGATGGCGTAACCGTAGGTGGGGCCGCCCTGCAGTGCTTGCAAGGCGCACAGTCCCAAGGATGCGCGGTTCCAATCGCTGGGCCAGGGTTCTGCCGAAATCAACGTCATAACTAGATTGTATGCCTAACTAGTTAGGCTGGCAACCTCTGTTGGTGGTAAAATACCCGTTATTGGAATGGTCAGAGGGCTTGGCGGAGCCAATGCTCAACGCCGCTAATGTGTACCGTCAGCAAGGACTTGGCCAATTCTGCATCACCGCGCTCAAGGGCCTCGATGATGGCGGCATGCTCAGAGAGCGTGCGATCCACGGCTTTCTCTTGGGTCAGGCCCCGCCAAATGCGGGCGCGGACAGTGCTGCTGGAGAGCGCATCAAGGACGCTGGCAAGGTATGAGTTGTTGGCCGCCGCTGTGATTAGCTGATGAAAAATCAGGTCATGTTCAACGAGCTGCTCTACGCTGGTTTCCTCGTCTATGTTATCCATAGTGGCTCGCAGCGCGCTGATTTGCGCGGCTGTGATGCGCCCAGCGGCGATGGCTGCTGCGGCGGGTTCCAAGATCCGCCGCACGGCAAAGATATCCAAGATCGATTCATCCTGGTGGAGGTCAACAATGAATGACATGGCCTCCGTGAGGAGCTGGGGTTCCAGGCTAGTCACGTAGGTGCCATCGCCACGACGCACATCCAAAACCCGGATAATCTCCAATGCCTTAACCGCTTCACGCAAGGAGCTGCGGGAAAGCCCAAGTTTTTCGCTTAGTTCTTTCTCAGGAGGGAGCCTGTCACCGGCGCAAAGCTCGCCGGAGATGATCATTTCCTTGATTTTTGTGATTGCTTCGTCAGTTACGGCCATGTCAACAGTCTAATGGTCTGATGTTTGCGAAAAGGGTGCCCCGCCGGGTTCGAGAAGGGGGAAACGTTCGGCCGTTGAGAGATGTCATTATCTCCAACGTCAACGCAGGAGGGTGGGGCGGCAATGCAGGGTAAAACGCCCGGAACGCAGAAATGCACCCTCCGATGAAACATCGAGGGGTGCATTTTCTCTGCGGAGACGGGGAGATTTGAACTCCCGGTGGAGTATAACCCCCACACTTCATTAGCAGTGAAGCCCATTCGGCCGCTCTGGCACGTCTCCAGCACTGGTTAGGGTAGAAGCCCCTAACCAGCATCCCAAACTTTACCCAGTAAAGGCCCTGCAAAGCAAAACGAAGGGTGGGGCGCCTCGTTTAGAGGCCGCCATTGAGCGCCCGCCACAGAAATTCATGCGAGGCCGTGTGCAGCCTGGCGGCCTGCTTATTGTTTCCAGCCCCGGCATGGCCGCCCTCTAGCGCTTCATGGAACCATACTGGAATGCTCATCGATTCCATCCGAGCGGCCATCTTCCTCGCCTGCACTGGCCCCACCCGGTCATCCGATGTGGCTGTCCAAATGAAAGTGGCCGGGTACGTTACATCGGCACGCAACAGGTGATACGGCGAGAACGTTTTGATGAACTCCCACTGCTGGGGCACATCCGGGTCGCCGTATTCGGCGATCCACGAGGCCCCCGCGGAAAGCTTCGTGTAACGGCGCATGTCCAACAGCGGAACACCGCAGGAAACTGCCCCAAATAGTTCCGGATACACGGTGAGCATATTTCCCACAAGCAACCCACCATTGCTGCCGCCAGCGCATCCCAGTCTCGATGGCGAGGTGACCTGGCGTGCAGATAAATCGCGGGCAACCGCGGCGAAATCCTCGTAGGCCCGGTGCCGGTTTTCCTGCAGGGCTGCCGTATGCCAGGTGGGTCCGTACTCGCCACCGCCACGGATGTTGGCCACCACGAACACCCCGCCGCGCTCCAGCCAGCTGCGTCCCACGGCGCCGCTGTAGGCGGGTGTGCGTGAAACCTCGAACCCGCCGTAGCCGCTGAGCAGGGTTGGATTGGCGCCGTCGAGCATGAGCTCCTTTGGGCCCACTTGGAAGTAGGGCACTTCTGTTCCGTCAGCGGAGGTGGCGAAGTGCTGCTCTACGGTGTACTTTTCGGCATGGAAGAACGACGGCGCCGCCCGCACCAGCATTGCCGGCTCACCCGCAGTGCCGATGGGTTGGATGCCGGTGGGTTGAGTCCCGATGGGTTGAGCGCCGGTGGGCGCATCAACAGTGCCGCGGTACAGGGTGGATGGGGTAAGGAAACCGGAAGCGAGAAGCCAGTAATCGTTGCCCTCGGCGGTGGCTTCGTCGTCGACGGCGTAAGCGTCCACAGAGTGCAGGGCAGGACAGGCGTCCAACTCGGTTGCAGCCCAATCTGAGGCGGGGTCAACCACTAAAATTTGTGAGGACACATCAGATAATAAGTTCAACAGAAGAAAGTCCTTGGTCCAGCTCCAGGACTGCAACGACTGCGCCGGAGTCGGGTCAAAGATGGTGTGAAATTCTCGGTTGCCAGCCATAAACGCTTCTAGTTCAATGACCAGCAGGGTACCGGGTGCGTACTCTTCGCCGGTGACGCAGAACGTGGTTCGCGGACGCAGCAGCAGCCACTGGTGGTGCAGTGAGAGCGCCATGTCATTGGGCACATCGATGTGCACCCAATCCTCGCCAACCCGCAGATAGCTGCGGCTATTGTAGAAATCCAAGGCGTCGTGGGCAACATCTCGTTCATATCCGGGGGTGCTGCTGTGCGAGACTCCACCGCTGAGGTGGGTCAATGGAACATCGAATATGGGCTGTTGTGCCGCCATCTCCGTTAGCGACTCGCCCCTGCGAAGTACCCGTGTGGCGGCAGGGTAGGAGGAGGCGGTCATGGAGCCCTTCCCTGTATCGGTACCCACATACAGGGTGTCTATATCGAACCAACTCAGCCTTGTCTTAGCCGGCGGCAAAACGAAACCGTCGGGAACAAAAGTGTTCGTGGCAAGGTCAAACTCACGGTAGGCAACCGCATCGCCCCCGTCGGGGGACAGGGCGATCATGGCATGGCGGTACTCCTCGCCTGGGGCCGGGCGCAGCAGTGAAGCGCCGGCCCAGAGCCACTGGGCGTCTTCGGCTACGCATAGCGCGTCAATATCCAGTAGTACCTGCCACTGCGGTGTGGCACTGAGATAGCTCTCCCACGTAGTGCGGCGCCAGAGCCCGCGTGGGTTTGTTTTGTCGCGCCAAAAGTTGTAATACCAGTTCCCGCGCTTAGACACCATCGGAATCCTGTCTACCGAATCCAGCACCTCAAGAACCGAGGCCTCCAGCGCTGAATAGGCCGGGTTTACCAATGCGGCATCCGTGCGAGCGTTGCGCTTACGGACCCAAGCCATGGCATCGTCGCCGTGGATGTCTTCAAGCCACAGGAATTCATCCGTGGGTTGGTCTGCAATTTTCAAGGGTGTGGCAGCTTCAGTCATAAGCTCCATCCTAGGCACCGTCACAGGGAGGCCCGCCGCGCTCTCTGGCCAACCGTGCGTGGCCCGGCCAATGGGCGAGCATCAGTTAAGCTCAAAGGGTGGAATCTTTGGGCACGCAGACGGTGGTTATTGTGGGGGCGGGACCCCGCGGGACTTCCGTCATGGAAAGATTACTGGCCCACCATGGGAAAAATACCGACTCCCAGCCGCTGCATATCCACCTTGTAGACCCGTTTCCCCCCGGTGCAGGGCATGTTTGGCGCACCGCACAATCCCGCCTGTACCTGATGAACACGCCAAGCTTTTTCCCCACACTCATCACGGATCAAGGAGTGAGCGCCCCGCCGTTGGCCGGCTGCAGCTTCAACGAATGGCGGCTAGCCCAGCAGAGTACACCGTGGCAGAAGCTCAGTGAGGACGATGAAACCGAACTTGCCGCACTTGGGGTAAAGAACTTCCCTAGCCGCGCACTGTACGGGCGCTACTTGAGCTGGTGTTTTGAGCAGCTAGTTCAAGCTATGCCCGACGGCGTCACACTCACCGTCCATTGTGCTGAAGCCAAGCGGGTGGCCAGGGACCACGAAAACGGTGGGTTCGCCGTCGTACTTCTTAACGGGACCAGCCTGCGTGCCGATCAGGTGGTGCTGGCGCTGGGACATGTGGAGTCCAAACTTAACCCAGCCCAACGCGAATTGCGTGACGACGCCCGCGTTCACGGACTGACGTACCTGCCACCGGCGGTGCCCAATGACGTGGACTGGGCTCAGCTTCCTGCCGGTGAAACTGTGCTGGTGCGCGGGATGGGACTTAACTTTTTTGACGTGCTGGGTCAGTTGACGGAGGGTCGCGGGGGAACATTCGAGCCCACAGGCAGGCCTGCCGGGGACGCGCTGCACTATGTTGCTTCGGGCAAGGAGCCGGTCATTGTGGGGGCCTCGCGCCGGGGCACTCCGTACCGGGCAAAAACGGAGCTGGAGAGCCACTATCCTGCCAGTATTACCCTGCGGTTCTTGGGCGAAGATGCCGTGGCTGCGATCCGGGCTCTGGGGGCAACTGCCGGTTTTGACCATGACATTTGGCCACTGCTGTACCGCGACGCCCTCTGGGCCTACTACACAACGCTGGCCCGGACCAGCCCCGATGCCATCACGGCGCAACTGTTACCTGAGCTGGATGCGCTGCTGCATTCCGGGTTGGACGACGGGGATCCCGGGTGGCCGCAACGGCTCAAGGAGCTTTTGGCAACGCACGTGCAGGATGAACATATCCTTGATTTGTTGGCGTTGGCTCGGCCTTTGTCGCGGCACAGGCGTCGCCCTGGAGCTGGTCACCGTTTCACTTCTCATGAGCAGATGGATGCAGCGGTTTTGGAGTATCTTTCAGCCGATGCGGCTGGCTCCGCCCGCGGTGAAGACGATCCGGTAAAAATGGCCATCGGGGCTTTGAACGCCGGGCGTGCCATCATCAAGTCGCTGGTGGCGGACCGAGGCATTACCGAAACTTCGTGGCTGGGGGAGTTGCGCGGCTGGTTTGAAGGTTTCGTTGAGGGGCTGGCCAGTGGTCCTCCGCCTGTTCGCATGGAGCAGTTGGCTGCGCTTGTACGTGCCGGAGTGGTCCACTTTGCCGGACCCGATCCGCTCTTTCGTATCCAGCACGGAGTGTTTACGGTTGGTTCGCCGTGGGTTGCTGCACCCCCGTGGGAAGCCCGGTACTTGGTAGAGGCGTTGGCACCGGCCAATCAGGTACAGGACAGCGGTTCAATTCTGCTCCGAAACCTGTTGGCTGATGGTTTGGCACGCCCTCGTCTCATGCTGGCTTCCGACGGTGAAGCTGTTGCCACCAGCGGGTTGGACGTCTCGGCTCCGCCCTACAGGCCCCTGGATGGTACGGGCGTTCCCGTGGCCGGGTTGTATGTACTGGGCCTACAACTCTCTTCCGTACAGTGGGGCACCGCGATCGCCGCCGAAGCCTCGGCGATTTACCGCAGCGGCTACCGGACAGTGCTCGATGCTGAGACGATCGCCATGGACATCCTCGGCTAAAAGAAGTGTCTGGAGGTGGCGGCGTGCCAAACTGGCGACGGCGTATGAAACTTCATAGGCCGTCGCCAGTTTGGCACGCACTCGGGTCGCGGAACAGCTAGCGGCGAGCCCCCTTGCGACGGGAGGCAGCGGCAATCCCAACACCGGCACCGACCAAGACAAGCGCGCCTAGACCCAGCGGAAGCACGGTGGCTCCAGTGGAGGCGAGATTACCTGAGCCGTTGGGGCCGGCTTCAGAGCCAGCACCAGCGCCTGGGCTTGCACCGGCCGTAGCGCCCGGGTTTGCAGGTGCTGTAGTCGGTACTTCTGCGGCGGAGGTCACCGGGATGGTGATCGGCAACCGTGCGTAGGTGCCGGCATCGGTGGTGATGGTGAAGCGCCCGGCGTTCAGCTCCTGCGGAACCGTAAAGTTCAGCGTCGCTGCGCCGTCGCTCACGGGGAAGCTGCCAAGCTCCGCCGGCAGCACCGCTGCGGCCAGAACTGCAAAACCAGTCCCGCCACCACTACCAGCTGGCTCATAGCGCAACGTTACCTTGGTGGATTTGGTCACTCCCAGGGAGGTCAGATCCAACTTCGCCAGGCCAATGCTCAGCTTCTGACCTGCGCTAACTGTGGCAGGGGCATCGATGACGTCCACGCCGCGGCGGGAAAAGTCCGGCGCAATGGGTGCGGTGATGGACTTCTCGCTGAGGTAGGCAATCCAAGCGTCCCTGTCAATGAGGCCGGAATCCTTGGTGTTGGCTCCGTCGCTAAACACACGGAAGTTATCCCCGCCCGTTACCAGGAAGCCGAACGTGCCCACACGGTAGGAACGCTCAAGTTCCAGCGGTGCACCGTTGATGACCACGGAGGTGATGTGATCGCCGAGCTCACGGGTGGAATCGTAGGTGTAGTCCATATTGTCGGACAGGCCGAGGTTCAGGAACGGGCGGCTGGGGATGGTGCCGTCAGCGTTGGTCTGCCACTGCTGCTCCAGCATGGTCTTCACCTGGGCTCCGGTGAGGGAGGTTGTGTACAGATTGTTCACGAACGGAAGCACGGCGTTGGCATTGCCGTAACTGATAACGCCGTCGGCAACGCCCTCGTTCTTGTACAGCAGATCCGCGCGGAGCCCGCCTGGATTGACGACGCCGATCTCAGCTCCGCCGGTTTGCTCCGCCTTGAGTGCCTCCAAGAGGGCGTTGCCCACCAGGTTGCCCAGTGCGGATTCGCTGGCACGGTCGTCACGGGAGTACTTGCCGGTGACAGGATCGAGGGTCTGCGCCGTGGTGATGTCGGCGGTGATCTCGCCTACAGGAACGCTGCCTGCAACCTTGGCGTCAGCCAAAGCCTTGTTAACAATGGCCTGGACTTCTTTCACTCGCGGGAACTCGGCCGCGAGAGCGGCATCGTCCTCTGTGGTGCGGGGAACGATCTGCTGCGTGTAGGCGGTCACCGCATTGGTCTGCGCATCTACGAACAGCTGAACCTGGCCAATGTTCTCCCCGTAGCTCCCGGTTTGGAGGATGGGGCGGGTTTTCAGGGCTGCATCAGCTGAAACGCCCGGGATGGGTGCGTCCCACGCGTACTGTTTGTGCGTGTGGCCGGTGAAGATGGCGTTGACCAGCGGACTGGTGTTATTGACGATGTTGGCGAATGCGCCACCGCCGGCAACTTCCTCTTCAAAGGTTGCGCCGTCGGGTGTTCCCATGCCTGCGCCCTCGTGGAATTCGGCCACGATGACATCGGCGAGCTTGCCGTCGGCGATCTTCTTGGCCACACGGTTCACAGCCTCAACAGGATCTCCGAACTCCAGCTGGGAGATCCCCGCTGGAGTCACCAAGGTGGGCGTTTCTTGCGTAATGGCCCCAATGACAGCCACCTTCACACCGTTCACGGTGATGATCTTGTACTCATCAAGCACCGGTGTAGTGGTGCCCTTGGCGTACACATTCGCGCCCAGGTAGTTCCACTTGGCGGCCTCGGTTACGCGCCCGTCAAGATCGGTATAGCCCTTGTCGAACTCATGATTTCCGACGGCGGATGCGTCAAGTCCCAGCGCGTTCAGCACATCGATTGTGGGCTTGTCTTCCTGTGAGGCAGAAGCGAACAAGCTGGCACCTATGTTGTCACCGGCCGCTAGAAATGCTGTGTTGGCATCGCCTGAGGCCGCGCGCAGTTGCTCCACCGTACCGGCAAACTTCACAGTGTTTTTATCGATGCGGCCATGGAAATCGTTGATGTTCAACAAGTTGATTTCCTTGGTGCCCACCGGCTGCATGGACATGTTCAGGCCTACCAGCACGGGATCGTGGTCGGAGGCGGAGAACTGATCCGGTGTGTAGAAGTTGGTGATATTGGTGTTGTACCGGCTGTAGCCCATGGCGACAGATTCGGCAGAGTTGATGTTCCAGATATCGGCGCCTGTGATAAGTGAATTAGCGGCAGGAGAGGCCAAGATGTGATCCAGCGAGCCAACCATGCCACCGTAGCTGTAGGAGTGCTTGCCCGTTTTAGAGTTCTGGCCCACATAGCCGGCATCTTTCATGACCATGATGGGATCTTCAAAACCGTAGGCATTGAAGTCACCCATCAGCAGCACCTTGTTGGTTTCCTGCACCTGCTGCAAGTCGGTGGAAAACTTTACCAAGGCCGTGGCCTGTGCGGTACGTGCCTTGTTGGAGTTTCCTTGGCCCTCATCGTTATCGCCTGGAAGGGCGGAACCCTTGGACTTGAAGTGGTTGACAATCAACAGGAGCTTGGTGGAGTCAGCGGCTCCGATCAGCTTGAAGGACTGAGCCAGCGGTTGGCGGGCCACACCCGTGAAAGCCGCATCGTCCAAGATCACTGAGTCACCGACGGGTACGGCAACGTTTTTCTTATAAATGAACCCGGTGCGGATGACATCTTCGTTAGCTAATGCGGGGCGTGTGGCCGGAGACTTGGCGAAGGCCCACGTATCCGGAGTCTTTTCATTCAGGGCTGCAACCAACAGGGACATGGCGTTGTCGCGGTCCTTGGAGAACTTGGCGGAGTTTTCCACTTCTTCCAGGGAAAGAACATCGGCTCCGGAAGCGGTGATTCCGGCAACGATCTTGTCTTGTTGCCGTTTGAGGTTCGCCGCGTCTGCGGCACCGCGCTGCGGGCAGCCCGTCCGGACTGAGATGTTGTTTCCATCCCGATCTGAGTAGAACTGGCAGCTAGGGTTTTGATCGCCCGTGGTGGGGAAGTAGTTCTGCACATTGAACGAGGCAACTTTCAAGTTACCGCCAACGGCGATTGGTGCGGCTGCACGGGTGTTGCCGAACGCGATGGGCTGCACGGTACCCGCATTTTCGGGGGTAAGGGCCTCCAGCGGCTGGAATTTATAGGCGTTGTTGCGATTGTCAAAAATGACAGGAGCAATGAATTCAGACGTGGAGCCAACCCGCATGGGGGTGGCTTGGCTGAGCCACGGAAGTGGCGATGAGGAGCCAGGAGATTTCAGGAAACCCGTACTGGCTCCGTCGTCGAGCCTGATGGATCGGGCAGCATTCTCGGCAACCGTGGCCTCGTAAGCAGAGGATCCAAAAGGAGCCACGGCTGTGGGCTGAACCAACGCTGTGGTTCCCGTGGCCAGGCCCAGTTCGCCGTAGTTGTTGAGGGAGTAGTTGTCGGTAATGGTGAACTCGCCCTGCGGGGCCACCAGCATGCCTTCGAGGGTTTCACGTCCGGTATCAGTAGCCGGAACCGCAATGACTGCGGCCTTGACGGCTACCGCAGCTTCGGTCAGCGGTGTCATACCGCCGTCGGGGACATCGATCTCCGTTGTTGTGTTGGCGTCTTTGGCACCTCCAAATTCCTTGACGAGGCCAGTAACTTTTACGTAGTCACCAACTTTCACTGAACCAACAGTGGCAGGAGAGTAAACGAACACGGCCTCGGAAGCCTTGTGGGTGGCCAGATCAAGGTCACCGCCGGTGCCGGGGGTCTGGATGAAGTAGCCGCTGAAGCCGCCGGTGGGGTAAGCCGCGGTGACTATGCCCTTGGTGGTGACATTGGTGCCTTCCAATGGGCTCTTGGCGCCTTCGCCCTGGATCTCGGCGATGGTCTTGGACCCGGAGTCATCGGGTTCCGGGAGTGGTTCACTGCCGCCCTGCGTACCTGTGGGGCTGGGATCTTGTTTGCTGAAGTCAGCCGTGTTGTTGTCTGTGTCGGCGAAGGTGGTGCGGTTTAACGATGTGGTGACGCTGGCTGTCGGGGCTGCCGCGGTCTCAAAGGTGTTGGAGAGTCCATAGCCCAAAAGATCCACTACGTTGGCAACGTCAATCAGCGAGCCGGTGGCAAGATCAGCCGGCAGTTTCTCAGCCTTGTCGGAGAGGATCAGCGTGCCACCCTTACCGGAGAAGGCAAAGCTGCTGGAGTCTGAATCAACGGCGGGCAATTCCCTGCCGGCGTCTGCGTTGGAGTTACCTTTGATCAGGTAGTAATCATTGGCCTTGATGGTCCCGGAAAGCGCAGTGAGGCCGGTAGGCGCCACTGTTCCCGTTGCTGAACGGTACTGCAACGACCAGCCGTCAAGGCTGATATCCGCCTCGGTGGGGTTGTACAGTTCAACGAACTTATTTTTATAGACGGCGTTGGTACTGCCGCCATTGAGATATGCCTCGTTGATCACCACAGCAGGTGCGGTGGCGGATAGGGCGGCGGCTGCGGCCGGTGGCTCTGCCGAAGGGCCGGCTGAGGGGAGGGGCTCGCTTGGCTTAAGCTCCGACGTCGTGCTGTCAGGGCTTGCAGGTTCACCAGTAGCCATAGCGGGTGAGATTGCCAATGGTGCCGCGGCTAGACCAAACGCCAGGAGGGCGCCCAATCCTGCCTTGATAAGGGTATTGCTCGTCATGTCTCCAACTCTCGAAAGTGCGGCACGTCCTTGTGCCATGAGTGATGATGAACCTCAGTTCTCGATTAAGGAAAAAATGCGAACTAATCCCCCGACCAATCCTGCAGGAACGTGTTTGAGCTAAACACATAGAGGTGAGTCAGTCATGAACGGAACCTTGCGGTCAAGTAAACCCTGCATGGTTGTTAGGAATTGGTTGTGATTGTCAACGAACGTGAGTTTGCCCAGGGGTTAAATGAGCCAGTGTTCGATTGCCTGACCTTTGGGCTAGGACGTGATTGGGGCTCCTCGGGCCGGGTCCTCAGACGGGGCGGCGGGCGCGTACCAGATAAAGAAAAAGGGAAGCAATCTCATGAAGAGATTGCTTCCCTTTTTACGCGCGGAAGGTAAGAGATTCGAACTCTTGGTACGGGGTTACCGCACACTGGTTTTCAAGACCAGCTCCATCGGCCGCTCGGACAACCTTCCTTACCCTAGTAGTGTTTCATAAGCAGGGCCGAGCTACCAAAATGAACGCCGGCAGGGCTAAGCATCACAGGTACTTAAGGGCAACGGAGAAGGTCATGAAGGCAATTTTTACAACGGGCGCAGGTGGGCCTGAGGTTCTGACACTGGCTGAGACGCCAGGACCGGTCCCGGGGGTCGGCGAGGTGCTTATTGATGTGATTGCCGCTGGAATCAACCGCGCTGACGTGCAACAACGGCGTGGTTTTTACCCTCCTCCGCCAGGCGCCTCAGAGATTTTGGGCCTCGAAGTGTCAGGCCGGATTGCCGGTTTTGGTCCGAATGTCACCAAGCCGTTTAGCGTGGGTGAGAAGGTTGTGGCGTTGCTCACAGGTGGCGGGTATGCGGGTCAAGTAGCTGTCCCGGCGGGGCAGGTCTTGTCATTGCCGGAAGGCATCGATGTCATTTCTGCTGCAGCATTGCCGGAGGTTGCCGCCACGGTGCACTCGAACCTGTTCATGACAGCGCAGCTTCAGCGCGGGGAGTGCGTGCTCATTCACGGCGGCGCCGGTGGCATCGGCGCCATGGCCATCCAGTTGGCTAAAGCCGCAGGCGCCCACGTTATCGCTACAGCCGGCAGCGATGAGAAAGTTGCCATGCTCACGGGCTATCTCGGGGCCGATCTGGCGATTAACTACCGCAGCGAAGACTTCGTGGAACGTGTCAATGAATTCACCGCTGGACTGGGTGCAAACGTCATCCTGGATGTTGTGGGAGCCAAATATTTGGCCCGGAACGTTGCCTCGCTGGCCACCTATGGTCGCTTGGTGGTCATTGGACTGCAGGGAGGGGCGACGGCGGAGCTGAACTTGGGAGCGCTGCTCACCAAACGCGCGGCCATCATTGGTACCACACTGCGGGCCCGCTCCGTTGAGGAGAAAACAACCATCATGGAAGGCGTGCGCGAAAATGTGTGGCCGCTGATGAGCAGTGGGGCAGTCAAACCCATGGTGGATAAAACATTTCCGCTGGCCCAAGTGGCAGCCGCGCACGAGTACTTTGATTCGGGGGAGCACGTGGGCAAGGTACTTCTAACGCTCTAGGACTTCTCCGTTAGTGACCAGGCTTCCTAAGCTTTTTTGTGAACAGAAGCGTTTGCCCGTGATGTCCGGCGTCCTGGTGCCGGCACCAAGGTGGGGCTATGAAACGGGAACACCACAGGTTGCCGCTCCCAATGATTAGTTGTGAAAATTCCCGGTGGCGCTGGAAGCGAAGAGTTGATACGTGTTAAAGACTCAGCGAAGGCGCTTGAGCTCACACCGAACAGCGTAGAGAAATGCTGGCAGCATCCGCGCCACCACTTTCACACTCGATATCAAAAAGGTTCAGGATCCAGACCGCGGGTCCCGAGTAACCATCGCTTTCGAGGATAAGCAGCCGTTCACCCAGCCGGTCCAGATACTTCATCCTTCAAGAAGATGACCTCCCGCCGTGATACCGGACGTTCACCCACTGTTACCACGGCGTCCGCTTCGTGTTGCCGATTTGGCTCATCCAGCTCTCTAATGTCGTGGGAGAACCGCGGCCCAAACAGGCGCCGCCAAACCTTAGAGGGGCAGCAATGACGGCAAACACCAACCAGCCAACATTTAGTCGGAGGGCGGCGCTGGGTGCCGCTGGAACATTGGGTGCGCTGGGCATCACTGTAGCGGCCGGATCCGAGAGCCATGCGGCACGCGGGCCCAAGCCTCCCAAGCCTAGCCTCGCGTTCCGCTCCAATGGCACCTTCAAGATTGTCCAGTTCAATGACACTCAGGACGACGAACGCACCGACCGCCGAACCATTGAACTCATGGAACGCACCCTCGACGCGGAGAAGCCCGATTTTGTAGTCATCAACGGTGACGTGATCACTGGGGGCTGTGACAACGAACTGGAGGTCAAACAGGCGCTTAACCATGTGGTGCTGCCCATGGAACGGCGCAAGATTAACTGGGCAGTGACATTCGGCAACCATGATGAGGACTCGCTTGTACAAACTGGCATGACGGAAGCCAAGATGCTTGCCTTCCTGCAAAGCTACGAGTTCAACGTAAACGCAAACTCCACGCCGGGTCTCACTGGAACCTCCAATACACAGCTGCTCATCAAGTCAGCCAAATCCAAGGTGCCCGCCTTTGGCCTCTGGCTCATCGACACGGGGCGCTATGCGCCGGAGGCAATCAACGGGCAGAGCTTTGAGGGCTACCCCACCTGGGATTGGGTGCGCATGGACCAGGTCAACTGGTACCGGGAAATGTCCATGGCAACGGAGCGCAAATACGGGAAGAAGGTGCCGTCCCTGATGTGGGGCCACATCGCCCTGCACGAGCACCGCAACATGTGGTTTGCCAGCCTTGACTCACGCCAGGAATCAGACCACGCACGGGCACTCACTCGGCACACCATCGTAGGCGAGCGCAACGAGGACGAGTGCCCGGGTCCCATCAACTCCGGATTGTTCAGTGCGTTTCTGGAGCGTGGGGACGTGCTGGGCTACTTTGTGGGCCACGACCACGTCAACACCTACATGGGCAATTACTATGGCGTCCAGCTGGGTTACGCGCCGGGAACCGGGTTCGGGGCCTACGGCCTCCCCGGAGCCGAGCGGAACCGCCTGCGCGGTGCGCGCGTGTTTGAGCTTGATGAGAACCACCCCGGCATTTACAAGGACACGCGGGTTGTCTTTGCCAAGGACTTCGGGATCGACCTGACCGCCAATGACCAGCCGATAGAGCCGCTCCCGTTAAGTCCTGGCCAGCGCTAGTTTTTTTGGCCTTCAGACAGGGCCCGTGGTGAACTCCTGCCGCGGGCCCGGATGTGCAAGTGAGCCTTGAACTTTCATCCCGATCTGGTGTGAGGTGGTGAAGTGAGCTTGTGTGCCCTGTCACCTGAGTACCGCTGGCGTCGGGTATTTGGTCAAAAGATCTGCCATAGCCTAGTGGTGAAAGTGGGAAACGATCACGCATTTCTGGGTGGTGCGGGTCAGGGGGCTGTGGCCCCAGAATGCGGGTGGCGGCCGTGGTGGCCCTCTTGGCGAGGTCGTCCCCAATTCCGCACGCGTACAGTATTTTTCCTTCTATGCCGACGACGGCGATGTCGTGGTGTCCTTTTGCACTGTCGATTCCGTACCGCGACTAAATCGGCATTGCCGTTCAACACGACCAATTCGCTGGCGTGGAGCAACACTTGGACCTGATGAAAGACCACGCTGGCCTTTGCGGGCCCTGCATTATTGGGATGATTCTGGGCGTTGCCCATGACACTGAGCTCGGCGAAGGAATCAACCTCGGGAACGCGAACCATGTGGTTGCGGCGGAACCAACCGCACAGCCCCGTGAAGCCTCCCCCGTCTTACGCCTGTCGGCTTCAACGCTCGAGCGGCTGAACCCGATCACGGTGACGCCGGCAGACTTGAGACTGACGTACCGGATCCTTCCCGGTCGGAGCACCATGGCGCACCTCGGGACGCCGTCATGCTCGCCTGGTAGCTGGTCAAAGATTCTTTCCTGAGTGTGCCGGCGTTTCTTTGGTGGACCAGGATCCGAACTTTACCCAGCCAAGCCAAACCCGGCCAAGCCAAACCCAGCCAAGCCAAACCCAGCCCTGGAGAGTTGCACAATATTCAACTGCTGAGCTCACCAAAATCGTCACTCGTGTTACTACCCTCGTCATCTCAGCTATGCCGTTGCGGTGGAGCAGTGCCAAAACAAAAAACTGCCCGGGGTATGTAGCCCACTGCCCGTCATATGATGTTGAATCCAAGGGGGCGCTACTGGCTGACATGTTTTCCATACAACGCGGCTCCCGGATGTTTCCTTGGTTGCACATGGTGATCCGGAGGGCTTTGGTTCCGCCCTTCGTTGCGGCTGACCTTCCTGCAATGCGTCATTCGGCGCTAAAAAACTGCCGCTGGGCGATCAGTGCTCTAAGCGTGAGTGACATACGCCATGTGGTGCGAACCACACTGCTACCCTCAAATCGCCGTAGTTATGTCTTAACGTAGGGAAAATCATGACAATTCCGTCAAACAGGACCGCCAATGAAGACGATGTCCTGGTCCAAGATCCGAATCTGCCGCCAGTGGCAGTGGATCTTGAAGCAGAGGCGGAAACGCACAAGTGGACCCCGCTGAAGATCGGCATTTGGGCGGCTATTGCACTGCTCGGTGGGGTTGCATGGGTGATGCTGGCTGTGGTGCGCGGCGAAAGTGTCAACGCTATCTGGTTTGTGTTCGCTGCAGTGTGTACGTACCTGATTGCTTACCGCTTCTATTCCAAAGTTATTGAGAAGTTTCTCCTTAAACCCAATGACAAGCGTGCCACCCCGGCAGAATACAAAGCAGACGGCAAGGACTTTGTTCCCACTGACCGCAACGTACTTTTTGGTCACCACTTTGCCGCAATCGCCGGGGCGGGGCCCCTCGTTGGCCCCATTCTGGCAGCCCAGATGGGTTACCTGCCCGGCACTATCTGGATCATCGTCGGCGTCGTCCTTGCCGGCGCAGTGCAGGATTACCTGGTCCTCTTCTTCTCCATGCGTCGCGGTGGACGCTCACTGGGCCAGATGGCCCGTGAAGAACTTGGTGTCATTGGCGGAACCGCGGCCCTGATCGCCACCTTGTTGATCATGATCATCATTGTGGCCATCTTGGCCCTTGTGGTTGTCAATGCGCTGGGCGAATCCCCATGGGGTGTGTTCTCCGTGTCGATGACCATCCCGATCGCCTTGTTCATGGGTGTTTACCTGCGCTACCTGCGCCCGGGCAAGATCATGGAAGTCTCCCTGATCGGTGTGGTCCTGCTGCTGGCCGCAATCATTGGCGGCGGCGTCGTTGCCCATACCGAATGGGGTGCAGCGTTCTTCCACCTTGACCGCACCACGCTGGCCTGGGCCATCATCATCTATGGTTTCATTGCCGCAATCCTGCCGGTCTGGCTGTTGCTGGCCCCGCGTGACTACCTCTCTACGTTCATGAAAATCGGCACCATCGTCATGCTGGCCGGCTCCATTGTGCTGGTCCGTCCCACCATCAACGTCCCGGCGTTCAGCGAGTTTGCTTCACGCTCTGACGGCCCGGTCTTCTCCGGCTCTTTGTTCCCGTTCCTCTTTGTCACCATCGCTTGCGGGGCACTCTCCGGCTTCCACGCCTTGATCGCATCGGGCACCACCCCAAAACTAATCGAGAAGGAACGCCAGGCTCGCTACATTGGCTATGGCGGCATGCTCATGGAGTCCTTCGTGGCCATCATGGCGTTGGTTGCTGCGCTGTCGATCGACCGTGGCATCTACTTTGCGATGAACTCCTCCGGTGCGGCTACCGGGGGTACCATCGAGGGAGCCGCGGCATTCGTGAACTCGCTGGGGCTTACCGGGGTACAGGTTGATGCGGCCACGCTTGCCCAAACAGCGTCCGACGTCGGCGAACAGTCAATTGTTTCTCGCACCGGCGGTGCGCCAACCCTCGCCGTGGGGCTGGCTCACATCATGCAGCAGGTAGCCGGCGGCAAGGCAATGATGAGCTTTTGGTACCACTTCGCCATCATGTTTGAGGCGTTGTTCATCCTCACGGCAGTTGACGCCGGAACCCGTGTGGCCCGCTTCATGCTCCAGGATTCCATTGGCAACTTTGTCCCCAAGTTCAAGGACACCTCATGGCGGCTTGGTTCCTGGATTACCACCGCCATTATGGTGGCCGGATGGGGCGCCATCTTGATCATGGGAGTCACCGATCCATTGGGTGGCATTAACACCTTGTTCCCGCTATTTGGCATTGCCAACCAGCTACTGGCCGCCATCGCCCTGGCGGTGTGCTTGGTGATTGTTTCCAAGAACACGCACGTGAAGTATCTGTGGATGGTGGCCCTGCCACTGGCGTTTGTCACAGTAGTTACAGTGGTGGCGTCCTTCCAAAAAATCTTCTCCACCGTTCCAGCCGTGGGCTATTGGGCGCAGCACAACGCCTTCAAGGCGGCGCTAGCTGATGGCAAAACCAGCTTCGGATCAGCCAAGAACGTTGAAGCCATGGAAGCCGTTGTCCGCAACACAGTTGTCCAGGGCAGCCTCTCGATCATCTTCGTGGTGCTCTCGCTCGTGGTAATTGCGACGGCGATCATGGTCACCATCCGCTCAATTCGGGCCGGGGGTGGGCCCAGCCTGGAGGATCCTGCGGTAGCTTCACGCATCTTTGCGCCAGCATCCATGACCCCCACATCAGCTGAAAAAGCCATCCTCAATCAGTGGGCCGACTCGGGTAAGCAATCTGTCACTTCCGGTCACTAACCATGGACATGTTGCGCAGCTCCTGGCAAGGTTTAGGGCTTGTGGCTAAGTATCTCAAGGGAGTCCTTGGCGAGGATTTGTATGAGAAATACCTGGACCATCACCGTGCCAGCGGCTGCGCAACTGCACCCATGAGCGTTAAGGAATTCTGGCGAGATAAGACCGATCGCCAGGAAGCCAACCCTGAAGGACGATGCTGTTGAGGTCGCTAATACATGACGTGGACCGGATTCTGCGGGCCCGTGAGAGACTAACAGCATGAACAAAAAGGGGCAGATACCGGCCAGTGAAGACGGCGCTGTGGGCAAAGTCATTGACAGTTCACTAGTTGTTGGACAGGACAGCGGGGCAGTGGAAAACGCTGCGAAACCGCCCGTCCCAAACAGGTCCGCAGACAAGCCGGCAAGTGTTGCTGACATGGTGGATCAGCCAGCCAAAGTGCTGCGTATCGGCACAATGGTCAAGCAACTCCTCGAAGAGGTCAAGAGCGCACCCTTGGACGACGCCGCCCGGGCCCGGCTGGCGCAAATTCATCACACCTCCATCAAGGAGCTTGAGGACGGACTGGCCCCGGAGCTGGTTGATGAGCTGCACCGCCTCAGCTTGCCGTTCACGGATACAAGTGCGCCGTCGGATGCCGAACTGCGCATTGCCCAGGCTCAGTTGGTTGGCTGGCTTGAGGGGTTGTTTCACGGTATTCAAACAGCGCTGGCCGCCCAGGCGATGGCCAACCAGCAAACCGCAGCACGTCTTGCTCTGCATCAGCTTCCGCCCGGCACCATGATCGCACCCGGTGTGATTGTGGGAGAAAACGGCGAACCGCAGCGTGCCTCGGGAGCCCAGAACGGGCCCCTTGGCGGCTATTCAGAGACGGGCCGCCCGGATTCAGGCGGACCTGGACAGTACCTCTAACGGGGATGTTAAAGGGACTTTTTTCGGCAGCCCGCCAAACCAAGCGCGATGACGTGGAACTTGGCAGGGGTGTTTGGCGCCGTGCTCATGACAGATTCCGGCGAGGCTTGGATCGTTTCCACCAAATGCTGGAGGGGCTAGAAGAAGCCGGAGCCGCGCCTGGCCAGTCAAACGACCTGGCCGCTGGAAACTATCAAGCCTTGGTGATTGTGGCTAATGGACTCGCGGAACTATTACCCGTGGTGCGCAGCATTGCCGCAAAAGCCCAAGCTGCAGGCCCCAGCGAAGCAATGGAGATCCCCCTCGGCACCGGCGGCTACCTCAATGATGTGCACCGTGAACTTTCGCGTGCTGGCAATGCCCTCGCGGCCGCAGCGGAGGCGGTAGCTTTGGTGAGACTGGGTGTGGGTGAGGGTTCCGGCGTCGAACTTAAAGCAACAATTGTGTACAGGCACGTACAACGGGCGAAGGACTTGCTTGAATCCGGACCACACACAGGGACGTAGCATCCGCTCAAGAGCCTAGAGATTAGCGTCACACTTTGTAAAGGGTAAGGTTAGCTTGTCCTATTATGAATTAGGATTGATAGTTGTACGCTAATTTTGATTCCCCCGATGGAAGGCTCCCCATGAAGTCCTGGTTCACCAAGCAACAACTGAGCAAGAGCGTATTGACTGCGCTGGCCGGCGTATCCGTTGTGGCATTGGCCGCATGCAGTGGCGGCTCTACCCCCGCAGCCAGCGATGGTGCTAACGGCAGTGCGGGCGCGTCAACTGACACCATTACCGTATACAACGCTCAGCACGAGTCCTTGACTCAGGCGTGGGTGGACGCGTTCACTAAGGAAACCGGCATCAAGGTCACCCTCCGTCAGGGCAGTGACTTGGAATTGAGCAATCAGATTATTGCTGAGGGGGATAAGTCCCCGGCGGATGTTTTCCTTACCGAAAATTCACCGGCCATGACGCAGCTTGAGAATGCAAACCTGTTCGCAGACATCAGCGCCAAGGTCCAGGAGCAGGTGCCCGCAGAGTACCGTCCCTCCACGAACAAGTGGGCAGGTATTGCTGCTCGCAGCACGGTTTTCGCGTATGACAAGAACAAGTTAAATGAGGCCACGCTGCCCAAATCCATCATGGACCTAGCCAATCCCGAATGGAAGGGTCGTTGGGCAGCGTCACCCTCCGGTGCGGACTTCCAAGCCATCGTTTCGGCAATGCTGGAACTCAAGGGCGAGGATGACACGCTTGCATGGTTGAAGGCCATGAAGGAAAACTCCACGGCCATCAAGGGCAACAGTGCCGCCATGAAGGCTGTCAATGCCGGCACCGTTGATGGGGCCGTGATCTACCATTACTACTTGTTTGGTGACCAGAACAAGACCGGCGAGAACTCCAAAAATGTTGCGCTGCACTACTTCAAGAATGAAGACCCGGGCGCCTTCGTATCCATCTCCGGTGGTGGCGTCTTGGCTTCTAGTGCGCACCAAGACAATGCCCAGAAATTCCTGGAATTTGTCACGGGCAAGGCTGGTCAGACCGTGTTGCAGACTGGCACGAGCTTTGAATACCCCGTTGGTTCGGACGTTGCAGCTAACAGCAAGCTGACACCGCTGGCTGATTTGCAGGCCCCGAAAATTGATCCCGCCAAGCTGAACTCAGCCAAGGTCACCGATCTGATGACGCAGGCTGGTCTACTCTAGTTCCAATGACTTCCCCAAAAAGTACGACGGCGGCCCGCAAGTTGGGCACCAAAATCCCACGTAACGCTGCTGGGGGCCGAGGCGCACGCCTCGGCCCCTGGCCCGTCGTCGTTTTTTGCCTTTTGATTGCTGCGTTCTCTCTACTGCCGTTGGGATTCGTGCTGTTCGCAACCATTGATGCAGGGTGGGAAACCATTGTGCCGTTGGTGTTTCGGGCGCGTGTAGGGGAACTGCTGTTCAATACCGTTTTGCTGGTTGTGATCACTGTGCCGCTCTGTGTGGTGATCGGTGTGGGTGGGGCGTGGCTGGTAGAACGCACCAGTTTGGCCGGGCACAAGATCTGGGCGGTGTTGTTAGCGGCGCCGCTGGCCATCCCGGCGTTCGTGAACAGCTATGCCTGGATTAGTGCGATCCCCACATTAGGGGGAATTTTTGGTGGGGTGCTGATCTCGGTACTTTCCTATTTCCCGCTGGTGTACATTCCTGTTGCCGCCGTGCTGAGTCGTTTGGATCCTGCCTTGGAACAGTCCGCGGCCTCGCTGGGGCTAGGGCCTTGGCAGGTATTTTTTCGGGTTGTGTTGCCGCAATTGCGTTTAGCAACAGCTGGCGGAGCATTGCTGGTCTCGCTGCACTTGTTGGCCGAATACGGCGCTTTCGCCATGATCACTTTCGACACCTTCACCACGGCCATTTACGATCAATTCCGTTCCACTTTTAATGGTGCGGCGGCGAATATGCTGGCCAGTGTCCTTGTTGTCTTTTGTTTGCTGTTGCTGCTGGCTGAATCTAGGTCCCGCGGCAGTGCTCGTTACGCTCGTGTTGGTGGCGGGGTGCAGTCCAGCCCCAACCGCTGGACATTGGGTGGATTTCAGCTCCCTAGCCAGATAGCGCTGGTGGCGGTGAGTGTCTTGGCTCTGGGGGTGCCACTGTGGCATGTAGGCAGGTGGCTGATCGCTGGTGGAAGCGAGATTTGGGTGGGGGGTCCGCTCCTAGAGGCCCTCATACAGACACTGGGTTACGGCTTAGCTGGCGCAGTCCTGACCACCGTGCTGGCTTTTCCACTTGCCTACCTGGTGATTCGCCATCCGGGACCCTTTAGCAAGGTCCTTGAAGCGGTTAACTACATCTCCAGTTCCATGCCCGGAATTGTCGTGGCGCTAGCCTTGGTGACCATCACCATCCACAATATCCCAGCCATCTATCAAACCTCAGTGGTCCTCGTGGCTGCCTACGCCTTGTTGTTCATGCCACGGGCGCTGGTGAATCTGCGGGCTGGTTTAGCGCAGGCACCACGTGAACTTGACGAGGCCGCCCAAGCACTGGGCAAACCGCCACTGCTGGCATTCATCAAAGTCACCCTGCGGCTATCCGCCCCCGCCGCGGCCGGTGGAGCTGCGCTAGTATTTTTGGGCATCGTCAATGAACTCACCGCCACGTTACTGCTTGCCCCCAACGGCACCCGTACCCTGGCAACACAATTTTGGGCGCGAAGCAGCGAAATTGACTATGTGGGTGCGGCACCCTACGCACTGTTGATGATTTTGCTCTCGGCGCCCATGACGTACTTGCTCTTTGTGCAATCCAAGAAAGCTGCAGGCCAATGACCTCTCAACCCACCGCCCCCCTCAGCTCACGTGTAGCCAGCTCTCGTGCAGCCAAAGAACAACGCACGTTTGTCATGGACTCAAGTGACACCCCTGATCACCTGGAACTGAGCGATGTTTGTAAGAGTTTTGGCGGCACGCCCGTGCTCAAGGGTGTGGACCTGGCTGTTGCGCAGGGCCGAACCACGGCAATCGTTGGCCCCTCAGGATCTGGCAAGACAACATTATTGCGGCTAATCGCTGGCTTCTCGGCACCCAACTCCGGGCGCATAGCCTTAGGTGGTGCCGAAGTTGCCGGGCCTGAGAAGTGGGTACCGGCGCACAAGCGCAGCGTGGGATACGTGGCCCAAGACGGCGCGTTATTCCCGCACCTTAGTGTTGGTGCCAACATTGCTTTTGGCCTTCATCTGCGGGGCAAAGCTGCTGCGCTGCGCGTGGGTGAGTTGCTGGAGATGGTTTCCATGGACCGCGCTTACGCTAAGCGCCGTCCGCACCAGCTCTCCGGTGGACAGCAGCAGCGTGTGGCGTTGGCGAGGGCGCTTGCCCGGCAGCCGGAGCTGATGCTGTTGGATGAACCGTTTAGTGCACTTGACGCAGGCTTGCGAGTATCTACGCGCAAGGCCGTCTCCCAGACGCTAGAGCAGGCCGGTGTAACCACCATCTTGGTCACGCACGATCAGGCCGAGGCGTTGAGCTTCGCCGATCAGGTGGCTGTCATGCGCGATGGCAGGTTGGCCCAAATTGGTAGCCCCTTTGTTGTTTACACTCGCCCCGCAGACAGGGCCACCGCAGAGTTCCTAGGGGATGCTGTCATCCTTGAAGCCTGGATGGAGGGTTCGTTGGCGCTGTGCTCGCTAGGCGGCATTCCTGTGCGGCGTCCTCCCGTGCAGGGCAAGGTGCATTTGATGCTGCGCCCCGAGCAGATCAGGATTTCCAGCGGTGGCCCCATCCGGGGGCGCGTGGTGGATACTGACTACTTTGGCCCGGAGACCACTGTGCGCATCCAGCTTGAACCCATCCTGGTCGACGCAGAGCATCCACTGGATCCGCACCAGCCCGTCGGTGGCGAAGTGATCAACATCCGCCACTGGAACGCAATGCTGGCACGCCCTGGAACCGAACTTTCACTGAAAGTGGTGGGTGAAGGCGTCGTTTTCCCGTGGGAAGGATAGCGCCAGCCTCTTTCCGCTCCGCGAGTTGCCACTTATGGTGTCCATAGCGCGCATTTGGGCACCATAAGTGGCAACTCGGGGCCGGTAGCCGGACCTGACTCAACGTGGAACGCAGAAACCCCCTGGATTCGTAAAGAATCTAGGGGGTTTCGTTGGGGCCTCCAAACAGAATCGAACTGTTGACCTTCTCATTACGAGTGAGACGCTCTACCAACTGAGCTATGGAGGCCTGTGCTAGCCGAACTCCCATTGAAATAGGCAGCCGAACACAAGAAACCACTCTAATATGCGTGGGGCGGATGTACAAAATCCGCACCACGAAATACTGTCCCAGTGAAGAAGGCTCAGCAGGTAACGCCCGCTGCTGGGACCTTTCCATCCACAAAGTATGCGTCAACTGTTGCGCTCAAACACTCGTTGGAGCGTCCGTAAGCCGTGTGTCCCTCACCTTTCCACGTTACAAGAACGCCGGAATCAAGCTGCTTGGCAAGTGCCTCGGACCAGGCGTAGGGGGTTGCCGGATCTCCTGTGGTGCCAACAACCAGGATGGGGCCGGCACCCGCTGCGGAGATCGGGGCGGGTTCACCCGTTGCCGGGAAGGGCCAGAATTTGCACGTCAAACCCGAGTAAGCAAGGAGTTCACCAAAAGTGGGGGCAGCCTTTTTTAGGAGCTCGGTCTGCTCACGCATGTGTGCCAGATCCGAGTTCATGGGGTAATCAAGGCAGTTGATTGCAGTGAAAGCGGCAGCTGTGTTGGAGTTGTATTTGCCATCGGAATCGCGGTCGGCCGAGAAGTCAGCCAACATCAACATGCCAGAGGCGTCCCCGGCAAAAGCCTGCGTCAAAGCGCCTGTCAGTGGCGCCCACAGATCTGTTGAGTACATGCCGAAGGCCAGAGCACCGGTGAATTCGGTTCCGGTGACCACCCGTCCCTCAGGAGTTTGCTGCGGGGTTGCCGTGTACACCTCGTTGAGCTCGCGTATTTGCTTCATGGCTGCGTCTACAGTGCCAGAGACGGGGCAATCAGTGCCGCTCAAACAATTGGCAACCCACGCCCGCATCGCATTTTCAAAGCCCACCGCTTGGCCCATCGAGACTTCATCTATATCAAGGGAGGGGTCCATAGCGCCGTCAAGAGAAAACTTTCCAACCCGCTCAGGGAACAACCCAGCGTAGGTGGCACCCAGTTTGGTGCCGTAGGAGAAGCCCATATAGTTCAGCGCTTTGTCTCCCACCACGGCTCGCAGAATATCCATGTCACGGGCGGAGCTAACGGTGTCAAGGAAGGCCAGTTCTGGACCGGAGTTCTTTTGGCACAGCTCCGACTCGGTTTTAGTTTCAGCCTCCGCCGCGGCATATCCTTCCTCGGTGGACATATCAAATTCTTTTTGCCGGGCTGCGTCCATCTGCGCATCATCAAGGCACTTTACCGGTGTGGAGCGTTTGACCCCGCGAGGATCAAAGCCAACAACGTCATAAGCGCCGCGCAGTTTCGCCGAAAAATATGACTGCGCCCCGTCTTTGACCATATCCACGCCGGAACCGCCTGGTCCGCCGGGGTTGATCAGCATTGCACCCTGCCGATTACCAGATGCCGGAAGCCGAATCGCCGAGAGCTTGATGGACTTTTTCTTTGGGTTCTTGTAGTCCATTGGCACCTCAACTTCGGCGCATTGGAAACCCCCATTGCAGGAAGTCCAGGTGACGGCCTGAGTGTAAAAATCCTGAAGCTCAGCGGGCACCTCTCCCACCACATCCGCGGACGCCGAGGTTTTCACCGGCTGATCAGGAGCCAGCACCGAGCACGAGCTCAGCAACATCGCAACCACGGCGCCAAGGGCGAGAAAAAAGTGGGGGCGGCGTTCTCGGAGTACGTTTCCAGCTGTCATACAGAAGTCCTTTATGGGTTAGAGCAGGCTAACTGCCATGGCTTCAAGAGCCAGCAGTGGGGCAACATTGGTGGTGGTAAGACGGCGTCGCACAGCGTTGATAGCGTCCATGCGTTCAAGAGTGGCTTCTGGGCGGGAACCGGCAGCGAATTCCGTCAGCGCCCCGCGCAGTGGTTCATTGACAAGCTCCAGGATCTCCTGTTCGACGCCGGATCCTGCGCGGGAGTCCAACTGCAGTACCAGCACGTCCCTGTAGAAGGACAACAGATCAGTTAGCGCCCGGTCCAGATGGTCGGTCACCGATCGCTTGGCGCGGCGCTTTTGGTCCTCTTCAAGGGCGCGGACCTGGCTGCGCATGGGAGGCGGCAGCGTCCCGGTCTCTGGGGCACCCAAGTTACGCAGTAGGGTGGCCTTTTCAACGGCGTCGCGCTCTTCATTGGAGGAAGCCGCTTCAGCCTGAGCAAGCTCAAGCAGGGACCCGGCGGCAAGGACAGCTGTGGTTACGTCACGCAGGTTCAGCGGCAGGGACACTGTGGTGTTGCGTCGTTCCCGGGCGCCAGCATCGGTAGCCAGCCGGCGGGCGATGCCGATGTGACTTTGCGCGGCACGGGCGGCATAGAGCGCCAGGTCGGGTTCAATGCCATCGCGACGCGCCAGCAATGCCGCAACATCAGCAACCGGAGGCAGCCGAAGGGTTAAAGTGCGGCAGCGGGACCGGATGGTGACAAGCACATCTGCCGGGCTGGGGGCGCACAGAATCCAGATGGTCCGCGGCGGGGGCTCCTCGATGGCTTTAAGCAGCACATTGGTGGTGCGCTCGGCCATGCGGTCGGCATCGCCGACAATGATGACGCGCCAGCGGGCCGAAGAAGGGCTGTCGTGAGCTTTGCGCACAAGATTGCGGGCTTCTTCGATGGTGATGGTGGTTTTTTCGGTCGCAATGAACGTGACATCGGCATTGGTGCCGCTCATGGTGGTGTGGCAGGCCTTGCACACGCCGCAGCCTCGAGCCGCCAGTTCAGGACGGTCACACACCAGTGCAGCAGCAAAGGCGAGGGCCGCGTTTGAACGCCCCGAACCAGGGGGGCCCGTCAAGAGCCAGGCGTGTGTGGGCGCAGCAGACTGGGCGGCACGGCGAAGCTGCGCCACCACCGACTCCTGGCCTTGAAGATCTACCCAGACACTCATGCTGTGCCGGCCGTCTGCCCCTGAACGCCGGATCTCTCAGGGCCGGATCTTTCAGGCCCGGGAGCCGGTTCTGCGGCAAGTAGAGCCAGAACGCGGTCCTTGATTGCCGCCGCCAGCTCGGCAATGTCGGCCTTGGCTGGCAACACTAGGTACCGCTGCGGGTGCGCCGAAGCGAGTTCTAGAAATGCGGCGCGAATAGTGGCGTGGAAGTGATCAGGCTCGGATTCCATCCTGTCCTCAGTAGCATCGCCTGCGGTGCGCCGGTTGCGGCCGTCGGCAGGAGTCACATCCAGCAACACCGTCAGGTCCGGCCAAAGACCATCCGTAGCCCATTCGTTGAGCGTCACGATGGCCTGGGTGCCCAGCCCGCGGCCGGCACCCTGATAGGCGATGGAAGAGTCAGCGTACCTGTCGCTGATCACAATTTCACCGCGTGCGACGGCGGGGACGATCACCTGTGCGGCGTGCGCGGCCCTGGCGGCAGCAAAGATCAGCGCCTCGGTTTTTGCATCAATTTCACCTTGGCCGTGTTCAAGGACAAGGGAGCGCAGCTTTTCTCCTACGGGAGTCCCGCCTGGCTCGCGGGTCCGGCGGACTTCGCGTCCGGCGTCGGAGAGGACATCGGTCAGCAAAGCGGCTTGGGTTGATTTTCCAGCGCCGTCGCCGCCCTCAAAAGCAATGAATAGGCCCGGCGCCGGGGCTAAGGAATGAGTCACGTCATTAGCCTACCGGCCCCAGCTGAAAGCCACCTTGCCGTGGGGTGTCGTGGCTGCGAACCTAGTCCAATAGGGCAGCGGTCATGCGGTTGGTGTTGGTCTTCATCATCTCGATATAGGTTTGTGCGCCTTGGCCAGCAGCGCTGAGTGACTCCGAGAATAGCGGCACGATCTGCACCCGGATTTTCGCCTCTTCTGCCAGAACCGTGGCGAGTTTGTCCGGCTGTGAGGTGTCGGCAAAAATAGCCGGAACCCCTGCCTCGCGGATCGTGCTGGCCAGGTCGTTGAGGTCGGAGGCACTGGGTGCCGCAAGCGTAGTTCCACTGGGGATAACGGCGCCAATCACCTCCAACTCGAAACGCTGCGCCAGATAGCCAAACACGTGATGGTTGGTGACGAGTTTGCGCTTCTGTGCAGGAACGGCCGCAAATTTGGCGGACATCCACTGATCAAGTTCGCCAATATTTGCTTTGTAGGTGGCCGCATTGCTGTGTATGTGGGCAGGGTTGCTCAGCCGGACATGCTCTACGATGGCGTTCTCGATGGCACCCACGGCCGTCAAGACCCGCTGGGGATCGGTCCAAAAGTGTGGGTCCTGTGCGCCTGCCTCTCCAGTTCCCGGCAGTGTAATCGGGTTGATCACGGCGCCCACTTCCAGCACCGGCACACCCTGTTTCCTGGCCGATTCGACATGGCCAAGGACGACCTCTTCCAATCCCAGCCCATTGAAGATGATCACATCAGCTTGTTCCATTTCACCGGCCTGATGGGCTGAAATGCCAAAGGAGTGGGGATCGGCGTTGGCCTCCATGAGAACCACTACAGTGGCAGAATCGCCCACTATATTACGGGTAATATCACCTAAAATATTTGTGGTGACAATGATGGTTGCCTTCTCATTTGCCGGCGCCGCCGCGCACGCTGCGAGGACTCCGGCAGTAGCCAGCAGCGTTGCCATTAGTGCTAAGGCAGTGCGACGGCGTGATGGCACCGCCTGCTTGGACCCCCGGTACCTCATAGTCCCGTCTCCACGAGTTGGGCGAGCGGTTCCGTGGTGGTGAAGGTGCGGGCAACCCGAAGATTGTCCTTGTAATCGATCTCGTGGATCAGTGTGGACGCTGGGTCGCTGAGGTAGGCGCGGCCAGCGTCAAGTACCAGGGCGGGAGGTGGCCCGTGCTTCATTTGCTTTAGAAGAGCGGACTGATTTTCTACCAGGCCGGTCAGAGGGTCCAAAGCGTACAAGGTGCCGCTTTGACCCATCGCCAGTGCAGGGGATCCGTTGCCAGCTGTGGAGGCAACAACTATGGGTTCGGGGCTTGGTATGAAAGTGAGCTTTAGCGTCGCCACGTCTACGTGCCATAACCCCGTTGTGCCCGCAAGAGCAGTCAGCTCACTGGAGCCGGGCCGGTGGCTAAAGGAGGTTGCCGGCTCGTCGGATTCGTTTTCCGGATAGGGGATTTTGGTGGATGTAAGCGATCCTTCCTCCTCGCCGATGACCAAAACGCCATCACTGCAGCCAAAAACCACTCCGTGCCGGGTGCTTGCATGTCCCCGCAGCGCTGGACACGCTGTGGGTAGGAGCGAGCCCGAGGCGTTTCCCTCTGGGGCGGCTCCGTGCGTGTCAGCACCGGGACTCTGGCCCGCCGGCAGGTCAAAGGCTGCAACAGTTGTGGGTAGTTTGTCCTTTCCGGGGGAGCCTGTGACAAGCATGCGCCCTTTATAGGGAATAGCCAGGCCCGTGTGTGGGGTCCCTGGCAAAGTGGTTTCCACTGTGAGGACACCTGTTTCGAGTGTTTTGCGGTTCAGCACGGAGGTGTCTCCTGTTTGCTCATCAAAGATTCCTACCCAGTGCCCATCACTGGCCACAGCGCCAGCCGGGACGGGCGCCTTCGCCTGCAGTTGCTGAGCCGTGGAGTGGTAGAAGTGCTTGTGATCTCCGTGGTCCACCGCCCAGACACCTGTATCAATGACATTAAGCCCGGCCTCGGCAGTAGTTCTAAGAAATAGGAAGCGGCCGTCATGCTGCATCGATTCCGCACCAGGGAGGGTGAAAGTGTCCGTCTCATTCCCAGATAGAGGGTCAATTATGGAAATACTGCCGGCCTCCGTGGACAGGTAGGAGAGCCTCATTTGAGGTTCCTCAGCCTCCGTGGCACCGGCAACGAACCCATGGGGGACCGGTGCTGCAGCGGGGGAACCGCAGGCAACGAGTGCTGTGAGGATAAATGCGCAGATTAGTCCGGAGGTGGTTTTGGAAGAACTCATGCAGGGGCGCCTTTCTGGGCGGTGGTGTTCTCGGTAGTGTTCTCGGTGGTGGCCGCGGAGTGCGGCCGGAGGATCAATGGACGGAGAGCGCTCGCAGCACTGGAAATAAAGAACAACGCCACAGCCGAAGCAGCAATTGTGGCCCCGGCTGCGGTCCGCGCGTGCCACGAGATGAGCAGACCGGCAGCCACAGCTGTGCATCCCAGAACCGCTGCGATGCCCATGATGGCGGGAATGGATCGAGCCCATGGCAGAGCTGCGGCAGGTGGCGCAATCAGCAGCCCAAATACTAAGAGCGTGCCCACCACTTGGAACGATCCAGCCATGGCTGCCGTCACCAATAGCAAAAGCACAATGGCCGCCAGCTCCGGATGAAGCCCCAAGGTTGCCGCTTTACGCCCGTCAAACACCAAGGCCATAAACGGGCGGTGGAAGATGGCTGCCACCATTGCTGTGCCGGCCAGGATGGCGCACAACAACCAGATATCCGAGAACTTGACGGCCAGAATGTCGCCAAAGAGAATGCCCGTCAGATCCACGGCAAATGATCGTGACCGGGAAATGATAATCACTCCGGCCGCCAGCATGCCCACAAAGACGAGCCCGATTGAGGTGTCGTGGGAGAGTCGCTGGTGACGGGACATGAGTGAGACCCCAAGTGCCATCACTGTTGCACTGACAGCAGCGCCTAGTACCGGATTCAAGCCCAGCAACAAAGCCACAGCAATCCCGGGGAGCATGCCATGGGACATTGCATCGCCTAAAAAAGCCATGCCGCGCAGCACCACCCACGTGCCAACAATGGCGCATAAGAGGGCCACAACCGTTCCGCCCAGCAGGGCGCGCTGAACGAAGGAAACGTTGAAGGGTTCAAAAAGCCAATCCATACACTCAGCATACTATAATGAGAATCATTATCAATTACAGGAGATGTGCCGTGGATGCTGTCACTATTGTGGACGTTGGATTTTCGTATGGGTCACGCCAGGTCATTGATGGCCTGTTCCTCACGCTGGAGGCTGGGACTTTGACGGCCGTGAAAGGGGCAAATGGATCAGGGAAATCCACCCTTCTTGCCCTGATTGCGGGCACGCTTCGCCCATCCCGCGGGGTGGTTTCACTTGCCAGCCAGCAGCGCCCGGCTGTGGTGTTGCAGCGCAGTAAAGTCTCGGATGCGCTTCCGCTGACGGTTCGGCAGACGGTAGCCATGGGTTGTTGGGGAAACCGCAGTTGGCTCAAACCCTTGGGCAGAGGCGAGCATGCCGTGGTGGTTGACTCACTGGAGCGTGTTGGGTTGCTGGCTCTGGCTCACCGTCAGTTGGGTGAGCTCTCCGGCGGCCAGCGCCAGAGGGTCCTGCTAGCGCAAGGGATTGCCCAACAATCAAGGCTGCTTCTATTGGATGAGCCCGTGGCGGGAGTCGATGAGCAGTCGCGGGCGAGGATACGTCAGATTATCGCCACTGAAGTTCACCGGGGAGTCACCGTTGTGGAGGTGACCCACAGCCATGCGGATGCATCCGAAGCTGATCGGGTGCTAGTGATGGCACAAGGCGGGATTGTGGCGGATTCGCAGGTGCTTTGCGCGGCGGCAGCTAGCGAGTGGATGGGCGGCAATTAAGCAGAAGGCCGGGCGGTCCCACCCGATCAAGGAGTGGGGCCGCCCGGCCGCAGCTGTTTTATCCGGAGATACCAGTTATTTCATTGGGGACGTGCGGTAACGGGTGGGTTGCGCTCACTGTGCCTGAAGACAGGTCAATGACCTGAAGTAACTTCTTGGCCGGATCACTTACATAGGCTGTTTTCCCGTTTGAGAAGAGCGCCGGCCGGGGTTGCTGCCATTCCGTGGGTTCTTCCCAGGGGGTGACGGCGGCAATGGCGGCGGTTTCTTTGCCGGAGTGAGCGTCGTGGATATGAAGTTTGCCGTCCGTACCAAGGATGAGGGCCTCACCCTTGGCGCCGCGGGCCAGGGAGCGGAAGGAGTATGAGTAGTCAATGGCAACGGTGGTGAGCTTTCCGGTGGCCGTGTCCGTCAAGGAGAACGCTGCAGGGCGTTCGTGCTCAGCATCTTTATCTGTTTTGTAATCTCCCAGCACTACGGAGGAGGTGGCGCTGCCGGCCTGGGTGCCAATTCTGCCGTGACCGTCAGGGGAGGAAATCTTGGTGATGATTCCGTCCTTGATGAGCAAGGTGCCATCCTCGCAGCCAAGTACCACCGCCTCGTCCTTGGCTGAGGCCTCTCCGTGGACTCCGGGGCACTCATCGCTTTGTGCCAAGACGGCCCGGGCGCCGTCGGCGCCAGGTTTATCCAGCAACGTGGCACCAGTGCGGGCTTCGCTGGTCCCGTTCGTGACCACCAGCTGACCGTTGGCAAGTTGAACAGCCACGCCGTGGTGGGCGGCGCTGGTCTTGAAATTTTGTGTTGTGGGCAGCTCGGCAGCTTCCAGGTCCTTTGATGTGAACACCTGAACTTCGCCGGTACCGTCGTCAAAGAGGGCTGTTTTTCCTGCGTGGCCCACCACATGTCCGGGTTTGGTGGCGGAGAACAATCGCTCCTGAAGTTCCGGAGGTGCTGTGAAGTGGTGATGGTGATCCCCGTGTGGTTCCGACCAACTGCCCATATCCAGGACCTGGAATCCGGCGGTGGTGGAGACAAGTACGTGGCGTCCGTCCCCAGCCGGGCTGACCCTGTTGAATCCGGCAAGAGGCAAATCGGCTGTGACCTTGCCGGTGGCTGCATCCAGAACGCTCATGCCGCCGTCGTGCGTCAGGACAAGCCTGGGTGCGGCGGCATCGACCTCCGTGCGTTCGGCGGCATGGGCGGCATGGGAACCGTGGGGGTGCTCGGAAGCAACAGGAGAGTCGGTGGAGGCGGAAGACGGGCTGCCGCACGCGGACAGGGTTAGCGCAGCAATAATGGCGAAGGCGCTCAGGGTAGGGGCGGCGAAACTGCGCGCTCGAGGGACTGTAGTGAGAGGTGGATTTAGTTCTTCTTTAGTGATCATGACACCGATGCTAACCTTAATGAGAATCATTATCAAAACAAGGACTGGTGAAACCAGGAAATGTTGCCCCAGGTTCAACGACTCAAATTGTCGCTGCCGTGAACCGGCGGTCTACGCTGGAAGTTATGACGTACAACGCTGCCGAACACCCTAAGAACCTGAGCCCCGACACAGTTGTTGTTGCTGCGGGCCGGCCCGCCCGGGAGCATGACGCGCCGGTGAATCCGCCCATAGTTCTCTCCTCCACATATGTGGGCACCGGCGAAGTTGTTGATGGCGACAGGGCCTATGGGCGTTACTCCAACCCCACGTGGGACCCGTTGGAAGACGCATTGGGTCAGCTGGAGGGTGCCACCCTTCCTGCGCTGATCTTTAGTTCGGGCCTGGCAGCGGCCTCCGCAGCTCTCTCGCTAGTGCCCACGGGAGGGGTGCTCGTTATGCCAACGCACTCGTATCAGGGGGCGTTGGTTATGGCGCAGGAGCAAGCGGCAAAGGGTTTGTTCACGCTGCGCACAGTGGATATTGCCAATAATGATGAGGTTATTTTGGCTCTCACCGGCAGCGGGGAGAAGGCCGCTGACATGCTCTGGCTGGAGAGTCCAACCAACCCCATGCTGGAGGTGGCGGACATCGGCCTCCTCTGCCGTTCCGCACAAGCCGTTGGCGCCATCGTGGTCACCGACAACACCTTCTCCACCCCGCTGGTGCAGAAACCGCTGGAGCTGGGTGCTGACATTGTGCTGCACTCAGTGACCAAATATTTGGCCGGTCACTCCGATGTCATCCTCGGCGCCCTAGCCACATCCAATCCCGAACTGCGCCATGCGCTGCTGCATCACCGCTCAATTCACGGCGCCATCGCCGGCCCCTTCGAGGCCTGGCTTGCCCTGCGTGGTTTGCGCACCCTGGCCCTGCGTGTTGAGCGCTCGCAGGCCAGTGCAGCGGTACTTGCCGAACGTCTTGATGCGCACGACGGCGTCACAAAAGTACTCTTTCCCGGATTGCCTTCGGACCCGGGTCACCAGCGGGCCACGGCACAGATGAGCGGTTTTGGTTCCATCCTGTGCGTCGAAGTTGCTGGTGGTGCCGATGCGGCCAACGCGCTGGTTGAGGCCCTGCAGGTGTGGACCCCAGCCACTTCGCTTGGTGGCGTGGAGTCATTGATCGAACGCCGGCGTCGTCACGCGAACGAGCCCGAGACAGTTCCGGCAAACCTCTTGCGGCTGAGTGTTGGCATTGAAAACGTTGAAGACCTTTGGAGTGACCTTGAGCAGGCACTTGCTCAGGTGGCGCCCGCGACTTCCATCCCGCGCGACGCCCTGTAAGCTTGAGCCGTGGTCATTTTCGTGAACTTTATGCAGTTTCTCATCCTCGTGGCTTTAGGTTTGACGGCCGTGGGCATTCAAGGCTGGGCGTTTATAGACTGCCTGCGCACATCTGCCAACGATTTTGAGCGCGTATACAAGCGGACCAAAACGTTCTGGACGGCACTTACGGCCGGAGCGTTATTCTTTGGCATCATCTACGTGGTGCCGCCATTGCTGAGCCTGACGGTTCCGCAGCTGGGCATGAGTTTGATCCTTAGCCTCGGCGGAGTCACAGCGGCAGGGGTCTACTTGGCCGATGTTCGGCCCGCTTTGGTTGACGCGCGCGGGCGTGGTCGCGGACAGCAAAACCGCGGCTCATCCTGGTAAGAAATCACTGAAACCGGACGAATTGGTGCTAGCCCGGATCCACGGCTGACCAAGCCACCGTCAGCTCACCCAAGCGCCAACGGGAGGGTGAACGCACAACCGGCCAGCCGTCGTCGTACATTTGGGTGCACATATTCAGCCACCGCTGCCTGTTGCCAAAGGCGGCCAGGGGAGCAGCGGCGAGCCAATGCTTGTCTAGAGCTTGCAAAAAGCTGTGGATTTTCTCCCCCGGCACATTGTGATGGATCAGCGCTTTTGGCAGTCGCTCGGCAATATCGGAGGGCAACTCGAAACCGCCGAATCGCAGGGAAATGCTCAGCGACTGGGGACCATTGGTATCCAGCGCCACCCATGTGCTGCGCCGCCCAATCTCATCGCAGGTGCCGTCAACAAAGATGCCCTGCGGGGTCAGCCGCGAACAAACCGTGTCCCAGATCAGCCTGACGTCGGCCTCGTCGTATTGGCGCAACACGTTGAAGGCGCGCACCATAGTTGCCTTGCCGGGGACGGGGATTTCGAATCCGCCAACGCAGAAATCTAGGCCGTCGTGCTCGAGTCCTTTGGCATTGCGGACGCGCTCAGGCTCAATCTCGATGCCTGTGACATGAGCGCTGGGGCAAATCGCGTGGATGCGGGAATACAGCTCAACGGCTGTGGCAGGGGAGCCGCCATAGCCAAGGTCCACAACCAGGGGTGCGGTTTCACAGGCCAAACGCCATGCTTGGGGGCCGGCCAGCCAGCGGTCAACCCGGCGCAAGCGGTTGGGATTAGTTGTGCCGCGGGTGACGTTACCGAAGGGCTTGCTACGTTGGCGCGGGGTGCCTTGTGAGGGGTCAGTGGAAGAGCCTTTGACCCTCTGCGCACGTTGAACCACCAATAAAGCGTAAATGCCAAACTCCGCATGGCTATAAAACTGTGGTGACACTCACGTCTTTGATTCTGGCGCACCGTCACGTGCGCTGGTGCCGCAGGGCTCACGGTGGCGGCACCTGCCCACGGGATGGTGCGCAGGGGTGGAAGTGGTCGGACAGCGTAGCAATTCGGGTCCGCCGCTCCCGGCCGGTAGAATGAGGCTATGACTTATACGCTGATTTTGCTTCGACATGGCCACAGTGAGTGGAACGCCAAGAACCTGTTCACCGGCTGGGTGGACGTTGATTTGAATGATCAGGGCCGCACGGAGGCCGTTCGCGGCGGTGAGCTGCTGGTGGAGAACAACCTTCTACCGGATGTGCTGTACACCTCGCGCCTGAAGCGTGCCATCAACACGGCCAACCTGGCCTTGGAAAAAGCTGACCGCGGCTGGATTGACGTCAAGCGCGACTGGCGCCTGAACGAGCGCCACTACGGTGCATTGCAGGGCAAGGACAAAGCCCAGACACTGGCCGAGTTCGGCGAGGCACAGTTCATGGAGTGGCGTCGCAGCTACGACACCGCCCCGCCCGCGCTCTCTGATGACAGCGAATTTTCTCAGGCGCACGATCCCCGTTACGCGGATTTGGGTGATGACCTGCCACGCACCGAGTGCCTCAAGGATGTCCTGAACCGTCTGCTGCCCTACTGGGAATCAGATATTAAGGAAGATCTCAAGGCCGGCAAGACGGTTCTTGTCACGGCCCATGGCAACTCGCTGCGTGCCATGGTCAAGCACCTGGACGGCATCTCCGATGATGCCATCGCCGCACTGAACATCCCCACCGGCATCCCGTTGCTGTATGAACTCGATGAGAACTTCGCCCCCATCACCCCCGGGGGCAAGTACTTGGATCCGGAGGCTGCTGCGGCCGCCATTCAGGCAGTAGCGAACCAGGGTAAGAAGTAGCAATTCACACCCCTTCCCGTTGAGGTTGGAGGTCATGACACCCCGGAGGAACGAACGGGGTGTCATGACCTCCAACCGCAACGGTGTGTGCTCCGTGGCGCGGGCTTTAGCGGCTGAGCCGGCACTGGAACCAGAAGAACGACGGCGGGAGGTCACCTTTTTTCAAAAAGGTGACCTCCCGCCGTCGTTCTCCAACTGCTGCTCCTGCTTAGGGATCTAGCTGGCCAAGAAGTCCTCTGGCTGCCATTCCCCGGTCACCAAGTAGGAAACCTTGCGCGCAACGGAAACGCCGTGATCGCCGAACCGCTCAAAGTACCGGCTAGCCAAGGTGACATCCACTGTTGTTGCAGCGGTTTCGTTCCATTCGGGTGCGGCCATGGTGGTGAAAACGCTCTTGTGGATGGTATTGATCTGCATTTTGGCTGTGGTGATATCGCCTACGAGCTCCAAATCACGGCTTTCCAGCAGCTCAGTGACTTTCTCGGCAATGACAATATCAAGGCGCGCCAACTCGGCAAACGTTTCCGTCAGGGAAGCCGGGATGACGTGATTGGGGAAGCGCAAGCGCGTCAGCTGACCAATGTGGCGGGCAAGATCGCCCATGCGCTCAAGTGAGGCACTCATCCGCAGCGAACCAACAATCATGCGCAGATCACTGGCAACTGGTCCCTGCAACGCCAACACATCGATGGCGCGCTCATCTAAATCATTTTGCAGGAAGTCGATCCGGGCATCGGCTGCAATGACTTCCTGGGCCGTTTGAAGGTCGGCTGCCGCAAACGCTGTGGAGGCTTTGGTGATGGCCTCGCCAACCAGTGCGGAAATCTCGATGAGTCCCTCGCCAATCTGGTGAAGCTCGGCCTGGAAAACTTTACGCACGCGTGTGTCCTTTCATGGGCAGGGCAACAGGTGCCCTTCAGTACGCTTCAGCATGGCACTTGAACGTGAACATGTTGACACGTCAAGGTGAACGTTTGTTGAACGGGCGCTGCCAAGAGGCTGTTTTGCTAAAAAGGGGCTCGGCACCGCATAGGCTGATCAGGTGGATCCCATGGTAGTTGGACTGATAGCCGGGCTCATAGGCCTAGCCTTGGGCACCTTTGGCATGTTCGCATTCAGTATTAGCGAACGTTCCCGCGGGCTCACCATCGACATTGGCGAGCCAATGCTGCCCGACGGTGCAGCGGAGGTCCTTTCGGTTGTGGGCAAGGCCTACATAGTTATTGACACTGTTGACGGCGTGGTGCGTGCCAGTCCCGGCGCCTATGCTTTTGGGCTGGTCCGCGGTCACACGGTGGTCCACCAGGAGTTGCTTGATCTGGCCCGCAGGGTACGGCGCGACGGCGTGATCGAGGAACGCGATTTGATCCTCCCTCGTGTGGTGCTGCCGGCCGCGATACAAACCGGCGGTGCTCCCGGCATGCACGCAGCCCCAGGAACGCCCGCCAACGTGGCCCCTGTCAGAAGCATCCCAGATTCCTTGAGCGCCCACGGCGCACCGGGACAGGGCACCTTGGTTATTCAGGTCAGGGTAGCGCCGCTGGGCGAGGAATACATTCTCTTGCTGGCCGACGACCGCACAGAAATTGCGCGTACCGAGGCAGTCCGCAACGACTTTGTCGCCAATGTTTCACATGAGCTTAAGACTCCGGTAGGCGCCATCTCGCTCCTGGCAGAAGCCCTTGAGTCCGCACCTGAAGACCAGGCAACTGTCCGCCGGTTTGCTTCACGGATGATGAAAGAGTCTGCGCGGCTAGCTGCGCTTGTCCAGGACATCATTGAACTTTCCCGCCTCCAGGGAAAAGACGTGGCAAGTGCTGGCACCGAAGTGGACATGAACGCCGTGGTTGCCGAAGCCGTTGACAGGACCCGCCTGCCCGCACAAAGCAAAAATATAGCGCTGGTAGTGGGTGCCCCCCTGCCCGCAGTTGTTTATGGCGACCAGCCCCAACTTGTCACGGCCCTGCGGAACCTGATCGACAACGCCGTGCGGTACTCCTCCGATAACACGCAGGTAGGGATCGCCCTCTCGGTGCATGACGGCGTGGTTTCCGTCAGTATTTCGGACCAGGGTGACGGGCTCTCCCCGCAGGAGCAGGACAGAATTTTTGAGCGCTTTTACCGCGTTGACACCGCCCGATCCCGGCACACCGGCGGGACAGGCCTGGGTCTGAGCATCGTCAAGCACATCACCAGCAATCACGGCGGCGAGGTGACACTGTGGTCAGCGCCAACAATGGGCTCCACCTTCACTGTGCGCTTGCCCGAACTTTCCAATCCAACGTCCGACGGCGCTAAGCACCACCGCGCCGACCGGCACCCCGGCTTGATCTAAAGGAGCGCAACAAGCGTGAGCAGAATTTTGATTGTCGAAGACGAGGATTCAATTAGCGATCCTTTGTCATTCCTGTTGTCGAAGGAAGGCTACGAGGTACAGGTGGCCGATAACGGTCTCGACGCCTTGGTTGAGTTTGATCGTAACGGTGCCGATCTGGTGCTGCTAGACCTCCAGTTGCCGGGGATGAGTGGCACTGAAGTGTGCAAGCACCTGCGCCAGCGCTCCGGCGTCCCCATCATCATGCTCACGGCCAAGGACTCGGAGATTGATAAGGTGGTGGGCCTTGAACTGGGGGCCGACGACTACGTGACCAAACCATATTCCTCCAGGGAACTGATTGCTCGGATTCGTGCCGTGCTGCGCCGCAACGGGGAACCCGAGGAGCTGATGGATTCAACTGTCCATGCCGGTCCCGTGCGCATGGATGTGGAACGGCACGTAGTTAGCGTGCATGGGAATACTGTCTCATTTCCTTTGAAGGAATTTGAACTGCTGGAAATGTTGCTGCGCAATGCCGGCAAGGTCCTCACTCGCGGCCAGCTGATCGACAGGGTGTGGGGCTCGGACTATGTGGGCGACACCAAAACACTTGACGTGCATATTAAACGTCTGCGCAGCAGGATTGAACCGGACCCCGCTGCCCCGAAGTTCCTTGTCACTGTGCGTGGACTTGGCTATAAGTTTGAGCCCTGAGCACGTGAGGTGCCAACTTTTCGTGGGGTGAACCCAACGTGAGATTGGAGCTAATGACGCCTCGTCGCATTCCTCGACTCCGTCGGTGGCGCCTGGTGCATGAATTATGGGGAAATAAAGAAGTGGAGCGGGTTATCTAAAAAAGATAACCCGCTCCACTTCTTTATTTCTGTGAGCATGGGCCGTGAGGCGGCTCAAAAATTAAGGGGCGGTGGTGGCCTCTGCAGTGGGTTCCATTGCAGCCTTAGTGGTGGCCTCCGGTGTTGGTACCAAGTTCTTGTACTCGGCCAACGTGCCATCAAGCACGGGGACCTTCAACGTGGCGCTTTCACTTCCGGCACCGGACTGGCTTAGTTCAAGGGTCTCGAGGCTGCCCGGGCGTTGCGCCACGGTGCTGAGAATGGCTTTGTCGGCCTTGTCATTGAGAACCAGCGGTGTACCGGGCTTTACGGAGATTTCCGTTTGTGCGCCCGCGGCACCATTAAACGTCAGGGTGATATCCGAATCTGACTGGTTGTAGAACGTGCCAATAACCCGACCTGGTGCACCAGCGGCATCGGAGATGATCAGCACGTTACGCAGTTCCAGCTGGCCCATATCCAGGCGGACTCCATCTGATGCGGAGTAAACCAAGGTGGTGCTTTGCTGGTTGATGGCACTGCAACCGGTGAATGTCATGGCACCAACACCAATGGCTGCAATCAGGCTCAAGCGTTGCGCTCGTTTGGTACCGCGAATGCCGGCAGCGATTCTCACGTCAATAACTCCTCATGGAAAAGACAAAATATCTTTGCCCAGCTTATCCGTAAAACTGACAAATGTACTCTTCCGTCCAGGCGTGGCAACTTTAGTGTTGGCACCTCAACCTCTACGATGCATCTCATTGATTTTTAGTCAAGGGGTGAACAATTCTCCAATTGTTGGAGGAATTGCGCGGTCAGCGTAGCGCCTGCGGCCGCTGACCTGCGGAAACTCAAGGGAGTGGTTAGTTAACCGTGGTAAACTAGGTTCATTGGAAAGGGAGAATCCACATGCTTTTTGAGGTCGGCGAGACAGTAGTTTATCCACATCACGGTGCGGCGAAGATCGAAGAGATCAAGATGCGTACCGTTCGTGGTGAAGAGAAAATGTATCTCAAGCTCAAGGTTGCGCAGGGGGATCTGACAATTGAAGTTCCCGCAGAGAACGTAGACCTTGTTGGGGTTCGCGATGTTGTAGGTAAAGAAGGGTTGCTGCACGTATTTGAAGTGCTGCGCGCAGAGTTTACGGAAGAGCCCACCAACTGGTCTCGCCGTTACAAAGCAAACCTGGAAAAGCTTGCATCCGGTGATGTTATTAAGGTTGCAGAAGTAGTTCGCGACCTGTGGCGTCGAGACAATGACCGCGGTTTGTCGGCAGGCGAGAAGCGTATGCTCGCCAAGGCACGGCAGATCCTTATTTCCGAGCTGGCTCTGGCGGAGAAGACTGATGAAGACAAGGCAGCAGAAGTCCTTGACGAGGTTTTGGCTTCATAAGCTCTAAGTATTTTTCTAAAGGAAAACCCCTGCACCCGTTGGTGTGGGGGTTTTCCTGTGCCAGTGCCAATGCCAATGCCAATGCCAGTGCCAGGTAAGGAACTAACCCAAGTAACTGGCCATTCGCCTAGCGGCTGCGGCACGAACGCCGGGCGGCCGACTAATGTAGTTGCTATGACAGAGGTGAAGGCCGGTTCGTGTGCCGTGGTGATAGTTGCAGCAGGTTCGGGCCAGCGCCTGGGCCATGGGGTTCCCAAGGCGCGAGTGCCGCTGGGCAATGAGGCAATGCTTGTGCATGCCGTTCGGGGCGTGCTGAAAGCCGGAATTGCTGCCCAAATTTGTATTGCCATTCCTGCAGAGGACCCCGAACTGTTGACATTATGCCAACGGCTAGGCGCAGAAGCTGCCAACGCGGGGTTGACGTTTAGTGTGGTTGACGGCGGAGCGCAGCGCTCAGATTCGGTTTACGCCGCACTGGCCGAGATCGCGGTTGGCGTCACCACTGTGATGATCCATGACGCCGCCCGGCCGCTGACACCCTCGGGTGTTTTCAACCGTGTGGCCGCAGCCCTGCGCGACGGCGCAAAAGCCGTCATCCCGGCGCTGGCAGTTTCAGACACCATTAAAACCGTGGCGCCAACCAATTTACCTGCCACGGGTGCGGGGGTGGAGAAGGTTGTGGGGACCCCACCCAGAAGCCAACTTCGTGCAGTGCAAACACCCCAGGGTTTTGAACTGGAAACCTTACGTAGGGCCTACGCACACGCATTGACGCTGGACGAGGACGCGGCCGCACGCATCACAGATGACGCCATGCTTGTGGAAGCCATTGGCGAAGAGGTGTACGTGGTCCAGGGCTCAACTCACAGTTTTAAAATCACCACACCCATGGACCTTTTGTTGGCTGAAGCCATGCTGGAGGGGCCGCTGCGGCCCCGCTGGATTGAGGGCTGAGCGGCTGTGATAATGCCACGCACAGGGATTGGTATTGATATCCACACCTTCGCCCCGGAAGACCAGCCCGCGCCACTGTGGCTGGCTGGATTGTTCTGGGAAGGCGAACGCGGGCTCAGTGGCCATTCCGACGGCGATGCCGTTGCCCACGCAGCCGCCGACGCCTTGTTCTCAGCCGCAGGGGTGGGCGATCTGGGCACTCATTTTGGTACTGCCCGGCCCGAATACCAAGGTGCCTCAGGGGTGAGTCTGCTGGCCGAGGCGGCAAGAATTGTACGGGGGGCAGGGTTTGAAATCGGCAATATTGCTGTGCAGTTCGTCGGGAACCGGCCCAAGTTCTCACCACGGCGCGGCGAAGCCGAAGCAACACTCAGCGCAGCCGCCGGAGCACCGGTATCAGTGAGCGCCACCACCTCAGACGGCTTGGGTTTTCCCGGCCGCAATGAGGGGATCACAGCCGTTGCCACCGCACTGGTTGTCAGTACGCACTCACGTCCAGACTCAGCGCTGCCGCAGATCCCCGGGCAACAAGATAGCCTAGAAACGTGACTTTGCGATTCTACGACTCCGCCACCGCCTCCGTTCGCGACTTTACCCCGCTGAAGCCAGGGCAGGCCTCGCTGTATTACTGTGGCGCCACAGTACAGGGTGAGCCGCATATTGGCCATGTCCGTTCTGCGTTGGCCTTTGACCAGCTGACACGGTGGCTGCAGGTGTCCGGCTACGGAGTTACGGTTGTCCGCAATGTCACCGATATCGATGACAAAATCTTGGTCAAAGCGGCAGAAAACAACGAGCCGTGGTGGGCGCTGGCATACCGGTTCGAGCAGGCTTTCGGGGACGCCTATGACGCCTTGGGGATCCAGAAACCCACCTATGAGCCCCGGGCCACGGGCCACATTCCTGAGATGCACGCCCTCATTGAAACCCTGATCGAGCGCGGCCACGCCTACCCCGCCCTGGATGATTCCGGCGACGTATACTTTGATGTTCGCTCCTGGGGGCCATACGGTTCCCTGACCCACCAGAACATTGATGACATGCAGGCAGCGGCCGACGCCGATCCCCGGGGCAAGCGCGACCCCCGCGACTTTGCGCTGTGGAAGGGTTACAAGCAGGGAGAACCGGAAACCGCCCGGTGGGAATCTCCTTGGGGTGCCGGGCGCCCCGGCTGGCATTTGGAGTGCTCAGCCATGGTCACCAAATACCTGGGCACCGAGTTCGACATCCATGGCGGCGGGCTGGACCTGCGCTTCCCCCACCACGAAAATGAGATGGCGCAGTCCCAGGCGGCCGGGCACGGCTTCGCGAATTTTTGGATGCACAACGGCATGGTCACCTACAACGGTGAAAAAATGTCCAAGTCCATTGGCAATACCATCAACCCGCGCGAGATGCTGGAACTTGCACGCCCGCTCGTGGTCCGGTACTACCTGGGCCAAGCCCACTACCGTTCGGTGCTTGACTACCGCCCGGGCTCGCTGACCGAGGCTGCGGCCGCCGTTGAGCGTATTGAAACATTCATGCACGCTGCGGCAGGCCAGCTTTTCCCGGGAGGGGATGGGGGAGCTGTTTCCAAGATCCCTGATGGCTTCCGTGCTGCCATGGATGATGATCTGAACATCCCCGCAGCTCTGGCGGTGCTGCATGAGAGCGTCCGTGCAGGCAATACTGCGCTGGCCGCCAAGGACACCGCCGGAATCGAAGCCGCCTTCAGCGCCGCCGTTGGCATGAGCGCCGCGTTGGGAATCAACCCACTTGATGAACAGTGGGCTGATGGTGCCGGATCCCCGGCAGTCCTTGGCGCATTGGATCACTTGGTGCAGGCGCAGTTGGCGGCTCGTGCCCAGGCCCGTGCGGAGAAGAACTGGGCAGAATCTGATCAGATCCGTGACACGTTGGCCGCGGCAGGCATTGACATTGCCGATTCAGCCACGGGTTCAAGCTGGTCACTGCGCAAGTAGCCCCGTCACGGCACTAAAATCGACGTACGGTCTGCGAGGAGCGTGTATTAAGCACCCCGCGCGGGCGTGAGTATGCACACTTTTGTGCCTGCATACCACTGAATTTGCGATCAGGCCGTAAGCTATTAGCTACGGGTTTGTAGTTTCCCGTAATGTGGTGTGCCTAAAATTTGCGCACTGAATAGATTTGTTTGACGAATTTCGGGGCCAAGCTAGGGCGCCGCACCAATCGTAAGGGTTTCACCATGGCCAACAGTTCCCGTTCCGGCGCCGTCCGTAAGCTCAAAAAGGGTCCCATCAAGGGCACAGGCGGGCTTGGCCGCAAGGCACTCGAGGGCAAGGGGCCCACACCCAAGGCCGATGAGCGCACGTACCACAAGGCGTTCAAGAGCAAGGAACTTGCCGATCGTTCGGCGGCCAAGCGCACCGGCACCAGTAACTCCCCGCGCCGCAACAGCGGCCCCAAGGGCAAGGCCACGGAAGAGCTCGTGACGGGGCGCAATTCGGTGGTTGAGGCACTGCGCGCCGGTATTCCGGCCAAGGCGCTGTACGTTGCTGTGCGCGTTGACATGGACGAGCGCGTCCGCGAATCAATCAAGCTGGCAACGGAGCGCGGCATCCCGCTGATGGAAGCGCACAAGCCCGAGCTGGACCGTCTCACTGAGGACGCCATCCACCAGGGTCTAGTCCTGCAGATTCCCCCGTATGAATACGAAGATGCCGTGGATGCGGCCAGCGAGATCATGGCCAAATGGAAAAAGGGGCACATCTCCAACGCCCCACTGATCGTTGCCCTTGACGGGATCACCGACACCCGCAACTTGGGTGCGATCATCCGTAGCGTGTCGGCCTTCTCCGGTCACGCCGTCATAGTCCCCGAGCGCCGCAGCGCAGGAGTCACGGCGGCAGCCTGGAAAACAAGCGCCGGTGCAGCTGTGCGCGTTCCCGTTGCCAAAGCCCCCAACCTGAACCGTGCCATCGGTGCGTTTCAGAAGATGGGCTTCTTTGTGCTTGGGCTCGACGGCGATGGCGATATTTCGCTGCCAGCGCTCACTTTGGCGCAGGAGCCTGTCTGCATTGTGGTTGGTTCAGAGGGCAAGGGCCTGTCCCGTTTGGTGCGCGAGAACTGCGACCAGATTGTCTCCATCCCGATCGATTCAGCCATGGAGTCCTTGAACGCTTCCATGGCCGTGGGCATCAGCCTGTACGAGATCTCGCGTCAGCGAGCGGTCTAGGCATAACCATGGCAGTTACAGTTATCGAGGCTATAAGTAGCCTGGGGGCTGCTCTGTCGCGACATTTTCCGCTAGGCATCAGTTCAATCCCCAGCGAACATGGCTCGACGGCGGCCAACGTGGCAGTTTATGCCCCTGCGCACCGCGACGTGGTGCTGTGTTTCCAGCCTCCCGGCGGGGTGTGGAAGGCAGTTCAACTCCCTGACAAAACCGATGGAGTCCACCACGGTCTTGTTGCAAACATCCCCGTGGATAGCCGCTACGGCTTCTATACGGACTTTGCCGCTACGCAGGAAGAAATGCTGCTGATCGATCCCGAAGCGGTGCAGCTGCTGTTGGATCCTTACGGGCACTACATTGTCCAGGAGGATTCTTCAGGAGGTGATAGCAGGTACCTCTCGGTGCGCATGGATTCTGACTTTGACTGGGGCACAGTCACACGCCCCAACACCCCGAGGCGTGAAACCATTTTCTACGAAGCCCATGTTCGCGGGCAGACAATGCTGCATCCGGACGTGCCCGAAGAGATCCGCGGCAGCTATGCGGGTATGGCGCACCCCGTCATGATCAAGCACCTGCAGGACCTGGGTGTGACCGCCGTCGAACTTTTGCCCATTCACTTTCATATTGACGAACCGCACCTGCGTGAAACCGGAATGAGCAACTACTGGGGCTATAACACCCTAGGGTTCTTTGCCCCGCACGTAGAGTATGCCAGCGCCGGCGCACGCGCATCAGGTCCGGCCGCCGTGCAGGCTGAGCTCAAGGGCATGATCAAACTGCTGCATATGGCAGGCATTGAAGTGATCCTTGATGTTGTGTACAACCACACGGCCGAGGGCGGTCCCAACGGGCACACTTACAGCTGGCGCGGTTTGGCCGAAGAGCAGTATTACCGCCAGCGCGACGGCGAATACTATGACACCACCGGTTGCGGTAACACCTTGAACTTCGGCAATCCGCACGTGATCAAGATGGCAATGGATTCCCTTCGTTACTGGGTGCAGGAGTTCCATATAGACGGTTTCCGCTTTGATCTGGCCGTCTCGCTAGCCCGCGACGGTGTGCATGAGTTCACCAACCAGCACCCCTTCCTGCTGGCGGCAGCCACTGACGGCGTACTGTCCTCAACCAAGCTCATTTCCGAGCCATGGGATGTTGGCTACGGCGGCTGGCAGACAGGGAATTTCCCGACGGGTTGGGCCGATTGGAATGACTCCTTCCGCGATACTGTGCGTGAGGTGTGGCTCACCGACAGGGCAGCCATGCTTGATGGTTACCACCACAATGGACTGGCCACTTTCGGTGACGCCCTGGGCGGGTCCAAAGAGTTATTTGCCTCCTCGGGGCGTAGTTCTTTGGCCTCGATCAACATGGTCACGGCGCACGACGGTTTTACGTTGGCTGACCTGACCGCGTACAACGAAAAGCACAACCTGGATAATCAGGAAGACAACCGTGACGGCACGGACAATAACCGCAGTTGGAACCACGGGGTTGAGGGCATCACCAATAACCCGACAACGCTGGCCCAGCGCGCCCGAACCAGCCGCAACCTGATGGCCACCATGCTGCTGGCCATTGGTATTCCCATGATTACCGCCGGGGATGAGCTGGGGCGCAGCCAGGGCGGAAACAATAATGTCTACTGCCAAGACAACGAGATCGCATGGGTTGACTGGAGCATGGATGAGGAGTCCAAAACCATGCTGGCGGCCACCACCCGCCTGATTCAGATTCGCAAGGATTTCCTTGCCGCCCAGCCAAGCAGCTACCCCACACGTGGCGGGCAGTCCTTCATTCACTGGTTTGGTGCTGACGGCCTGCCCATGACCGGGGACCGCTGGACGAATCCGCATGAACGCGTGCTCACCATGCTTGTTGGTTCACCCGATGGCACAATTGACGGGCTGATCATCTTCAACACCGGTGTCACCGACGAGGAGGTTATCCTGCCCGCCAACCCGCGCTTTGACCCGGCCCCTGTTGGCGATTCGGAGGCGCCTGTGGAGGAAGGAACGGATCTTTCCGTCAGTAGCCCCTACATGCTGCGAATGACAACAGAGGCTCCCTCTCATACGGACGACGGCGAGCCCACCTTCCGCCTACCCCGTTCCCTCCCGCTGTTCAAAGCAGGAGAGCCGGTACGCGTCAACGCTAATACGGTTCAGCTCTACAGCAACAAACTCCCCGAGTCTTAGTGCGGCACTGAGCAGTTGGGCTGCGCCGCGACGCTGCGCTGCGCTGGCCGTTGGGCTGCGCTGGCTCCGACGCTGCGCTGGCTGTTGAGGTTGGAGATGATGACACCCATCGTTCCTCCGGGTTGTCATCATCTCCAACCTCAACAGCGCGTGGGGTGCAACGGCGCGTGGGGTGCGCAGGGGGAGTGGGTACGGTTCGGGGCTTACGCTGTCGCGATGAGCCCCAACTCGGCCGAATTGGCCAGTGCTTGATGCCGAGGCAGGATCTTGACGCCGTAGCCAAAGTTCCCTGACCGGTCAATGAGCAGATCGGCGCAGAACAAGTAACGCCCGGGGCCGTTCTCCTGGGCTGCTTCAAGTATCAGTGTGCGCGTGTCCGTGAGTTCATCGGACTCTCCGGCAGTTCCATACACCACGCTGACCTGCACGTCTTCGGGGCTCAGCCCGGCCAAGTTCACGCCAGCACGGACCTGCATGGTCTCACCGATTTGAGGTTCATCCACGAGCCCGTGCGATTCCACATGCTCAACGTGTACCCCGGGCCACGCCTGGCGTATCCGCTGGATCCAGGCCGCGAACTCTGTGGTTGCGCCGTAGCCGTCAGCCTTAGCCAAACGCCCTGCTTCCGCCGCCGGTTGGTAGAGACGCTGCACGTATTCGGCCACCATGCGGTTGGCTGAAACTTGCGGGCCCAACGCTGACAGGGTGTGCTTGATCATGGAAATCCAGTGCGAAGGCAGAGCTCCCTGACCAGGCTGAGAGGGACCTGCGGCTCCGGCAGCGGCGGCCACTACTTCGCCGTAGAACCGGGGTGCAACCTGGTTTTCAAGTAGCTCATACAGTGCTGCGGCTTCAACATCGTCGCGTTCCTCATCACTGGTGCCAGTATTTGCTGTGGGGATCGCCCAGCCGTTTTCGCCGTCGTACATTTCATCCCACCAGCCATCCATGACGGAGAGATTCAGGGAACCGTTGATGGCGGCTTTCATGCCCGAGGTGCCGCATGCTTCCAGCGGCCGCAGCGGGTTATTCAGCCAGACATCGCAACCCGGGAAAAGGGTCCGGGCCATGGCAATGTCGTAATTGGGCAAAAAGACTATCCGGTGGCGCACCTCGGGATCGTCTGTGAACTGGACAAGGTCCTGAATCATTTTTTTACCGGCGTCGTCGGCCGGGTGCGATTTGCCGGCAATGATGATCTGGATCGGATGCTCGGAATGCAACAGCAGGGCCTTGAGCCGGGCAGGATCGCGAAGCATCAGGGTCAACCGCTTGTAGGTGGGCACGCGGCGGGCGAATCCAATGGTCAGGACATCGGGATCCAGCGCATTTTCCGTCCACGCCAGTTGGGCATCCGCGGCGCCGCGTTTTTTCCACGAAGAACGCAGACGACGCCGGGCATCCACTACCAGCGCGCAGCGCAAACGTCGACGCAGCGCCCACACATCTTCATCGCTAACGTCATACACCTTGGACCAATCCGGCCCATCCAAAACATCAGCTCCAAAGCGTTCCCGGGCCAGTGCGGCCAGCTCCGGATCCACCCAGGTGGGCACGTGGACACCGTTGGTGACAGAGGTGATCGGAACATCCGCCTGATCAAAGCCTGGCCAAAGCCCTGCGAACATACCGCGGGAAACCACCCCGTGCAGCTTCGCTACGCCATTGGCGCGCTGAGCCAGGCGGAGCCCCATGACCGCCATGTTAAAGACGTCGTGGTCGCCGCCTTCATAATTTTCAGCGCCCAGGGACAGGATCTGCTGCACAGGAACACCGGGTGCCAGTGCTCCGGCAAAGAAGTGCTCAATCATGCCGCGGGGGAACCTGTCGATGCCTGCCGGGACGGGAGTGTGCGTGGTGAAAACCGTTGACGCGCGGCCAGCTGCCAGTGCTTCATCCCAGCTCAGCGCCCGCTCCGTCACAGCAGGGTCCATCAATTCGCGGATACGTTCGATCCCCAGGAAGCCGGCGTGGCCTTCATTGGTGTGGAACACTTCCGGGGCGGGCGTGCCGGTCAACCGTGCATGGACGCGCAGGGCTTTGACCCCGCCCATGCCCAGGAGCAGTTCTTGGGTGAGGCGGTGATCGCCCCCACCGCCGTACAGCCTGTCAGTGACACCGCGGGCAGCGTCGTCATTCTCGGCAACATTTGAATCCAGCAGCAGCAGCGGCACGCGGCCCACATCGGCTCGCCAAATATGGGCACGCAGCACCCTGTCATCGGGCAGTGGGAGCTGGATTTGAATGGGTGTGCCATCATCTTCACGCAATAAAGTCAGCGGCAAGGCATCCGGGTCAAGCAGCGGGTAGCTCTCCTGCTGCCACGCGTCTTTGGACAAGGACTGCTTGAAATAGCCTGCCTGATATAAGAGTCCGACGCCGATCAGCGGCACCCCCAGATCGGAGGCGGACTTCAGGTGGTCACCGGCCAAAATGCCCAGTCCCCCAGAGTACTGGGGGAGGACCTCGGTGATACCAAACTCGGGGGAGAAATAGGCAATGCAAGCAGGCGCCTCTGCACCCAACCCCTGGTACCAGCGGGGTTCGCTGAGGTAGGTTTCCAGGCTGGTTTCGGCAGCGGCCACGCGGGCCACAATCTCGGGGTTTGTGGCCAAATCCAGCAGCTGCTCACGAGACATTGCCGCGAGCATGGCCAGCGGATCGTGACGGGAAGTTTCCCACAACTCCGGGTTGAGGAATTCAAACAGGGCCCGGGTTGGCAGGTGCCAGGACCAGCGCAGGTTGGTGGCCAGGCGGGTCAGCGCGGAAATTTCCGTAGGGATGACGGTGCGGACGGTAAATCTGCGGATTGCCTTCATGCCGGTCACATTAGCTCAGTTTTTACCCATCACGTCAGTGGAGTGTGACTAATTGTCCATTCATTACGCGGTGCCGGTGGACAAAGAGCGTTTATTGCTGGTGTGTGACGGCCAATCCGGGGGATATGGCAGAAAACCTTAGCAATCTGGGCGCGGACTCGCTAACGTCTAGTTTGTGAGTACTTCCAAGCCTTCGCGTAATGTGCCAACCACAGCAACCGCCCCGGCGGATACTGCCTCATCGGCTGAGACCGCTGGTTCCCGGGCGGACGGTGCCGCTAGGGCAGACGCTGCCGCCAGGGCGGGCGCTGCAACTGCGGCGCCGGATATCAGATCCGGTTTGCGTTTTGGGCGGATACCCATCACCAACATCCAGCCCGTACTTGAAGGTGGCAGATTCCCTGCCAAGGGCGTGCGCGGCGCCGATGTTCGCGTGAGCGCGGTGGTGTTCCGTGAGGGCCACGATGCTCTGGGCGTCACCGCGATTCTCATTGCCCCAGACGGCAGTGAAGTCCAGCGCACACGGCTGAAACCGGGTGCCAAGGGTACCGACTCGTGGGAAGGTGTCCTCACCCCCGCCCACGAAGGTGACTGGAGTTTCGCCATCGAAGGATGGAGCGATCTGTACGGGACTTGGGCTCACAACGCCACTGTGAAGATCAACGCCGGGGTTGATGTTGAGGTGATGTTGGCTGAAGGTGTGCTCCTGCTCAGCGACGCTGCCAAAGCTGCCAAAGCAACCGCACCCGAGGCGGCAACAGTATTCAAAAAGGCCGCCCACACAGTGGCGGATTCGTCCCTGAACATCAATGACCGCTTGGCCGCCGGCACCAGCGCTGCGGTGCGTGCCGCCGTCGTACATTTCCCACTGCGTGACCTCGTGACACGCAGCGAATCCTTCCCGCTGAAGGTTGAGCGCGATGCGGCCGGGCGTGGCGCATGGTACGAGTTCTTTCCGCGGTCGGAAGGGGCGATCCGTCATCCCGAGACCGGTGAATTCACCAGTGGCAACTTCCGCACAGCTGCCCGCCGGCTGCCGGCGGTTGCGGCGATGGGCTTCGATGTCATTTACCTGCCGCCCATTCATCCCATTGGCAAGGTCAACCGCAAGGGCCCGAATAACTCTTTGACTGCGGGGCCTGCGGATCCGGGATCTCCGTGGGCCATTGGTTCGGCTGAGGGTGGCCATGATGCTATTCACCCGGAGCTGGGTTCCTTTGCCGATTTTGATGCTTTTGTCGCGGCGGCACATGATCAGAATTTGGAGGTTGCCCTTGACCTAGCGCTGCAGTGCGCCCCTGATCATCCATGGGCCACGGCGCATCCGGAATGGTTCACCACACGCGTTGATGGCACTATTGCGTACGCGGAAAATCCGCCCAAAAAGTACCAGGATATTTACCCGCTGAACTTCGATAATGACCCCGTGGGGTTGTCGGAGGAAATCTTGCGGGTTGTGCGGTTGTGGATTGAGCACGGCGTACGAATTTTTCGTGTCGATAACCCGCACACCAAGCCTGTCTGGTTTTGGGAGTGGCTCATTGGCACCATCAACACCGAACGCCCGGACATTGTGTTCCTGGCCGAGGCATTTACGCGCCCTGCCATGATGGCGGCGCTGGGCAGGGCAGGATTCCAACAGTCCTACAGCTATTTCACCTGGCGGAACACCAAGGAGGAACTGGAAGAGTACCTAGTCCACGTGAGCGGCGAATCCGCTGGCTACTTCCGCCCCAACTTCTTCGTTAACACCCCTGACATTCTCACCGAATATTTGCAGTACGGTGGCCCGGCAGCGTTTAAGATTCGTGCTATTTTGGCCGCCATGGGTAGCCCACTGTGGGGAATGTACGCAGGCTTTGAACTTTTTGAACACGTGGCGCGGCCCGGGTCCGAAGAGAACATTGACAATGAAAAATATGAGTACAAAAATCGGGACTTTGCTGGCGCAGAGGCACAGAATAAGTCACTTGCTCCCTTTGTTACGCTGCTCAATGGGATACGGCGTGCCCACCCTGCATTGTTAGATCTGCAGAACTTGACGCTGCATGAGAGCTCCGACCCCGCCACCCTGGTTTTCAGCAAGCACAAAAATATTGCTGCCACAGCGGATGAACCGGCCCGCAAGGACACCATTATTGTTGTCATCAACGTTGACCCGCACAGCATGCGTGAAGGGGAAGTAACTCTTGACCTTGACGCGCTGGAGCTTGATGGGTTGTCTGGCGATGGGACGTTCCGCGTGGATGAACTCATCACCGGTGCCAGCTGGAACTGGAGTAAAAAGAACTACTTCCGTTTGGACGCTCACTTTGAACCGGCCCACATTTTGCACGTTAGGGGTTAAAGCATGTCCTTTTCGCACAGCCACAGCTCATCCGCGTTCAACCTGATTGCACCGGGGCTGGCCCACGACCCGCACTGGTACCGCAAGGCTGTCTTTTATGAAGTGCTTGTGCAGAGCTTTGCCGATGCCAACGGTGACGGTGCCGGCGATTTTTCGGGGCTGATTTCACGCCTTGACTACCTCCAATGGTTAGGTGTGGACTGCCTCTGGCTGCCACCGTTCTTTGATTCGCCTTTATTGGACGGCGGCTACGACGTCAGGGATTTCCGGGCGGTAATGGATGCTTACGGCACCATTTCAGATTTCCAATCCCTGGTGACCCAGGCGCACGAACGCGGAATGCGGATCATCATTGACTTGCCGCTGAACCACACCTCGGACCAGCACCGGTGGTTTAAAGAGTCAAGGGAAGATCCAGAAGGCCCGTACGGCGACTTCTACATGTGGAGTGACACGACTGAGCTGTATGAGGACGCCAGGATCATCTTTGTTGATACTGAAGAGTCCAACTGGAGCTTTGACCCCATTCGACGGCAATTCTTCTGGCACAGGTTCTTCAGCCACCAGCCAGATTTGAACTATGAAAATCCTGCTGTCAAGGAAGCCGTTTTTGATATTGTGCGGTTCTGGCTGCAACAAGGAATTGACGGTTTCCGGGCCGATGCCATCCCATACCTGTACGCAGAAGACGGCACTAACTGCGAAAACCTGCCCAAAACGCACGAATTTTTACAGGATCTTCGGGCCATGGTTGATAACGAGTTCCCTGGCCGGATTATTGTTGCTGAGGCCAATCAGATGCCGCATGAAGTGGTGGATTATTTTGGCACCGAGGAGAAACCCGAATGCCACATGGCGTTCCACTTCCCGATCATGCCCCGGCTCTACTACGCCCTTCGTGATCAAAAGGCCGCCCCGATCATTGAGACCATGGCCAACACCCCGGACATTCCAGCCAACGCCCAGTGGGGAACGTTCCTGCGCAACCATGACGAGCTCACATTGGAGATGGTGACTCCCAGCGAGCGTGAAGCAATGATGGGCTGGTACGCCCCTGACTCCCGGATGCGGGCCAATATTGGTATTCGACGCCGGTTGGCAACTCTGCTGGATAACTCACGGGCCGAAATTGAGCTCATTAACGCCCTGTTGATGGCCCTGCCTGGCAGCCCATTTCTGTACTACGGCGATGAAATTGGCATGGGAGATAACATCTGGCTCGATGACAGGGATGCCTCCCGAACACCCATGCAGTGGAACCCGGACAGGAACGCAGGTTTCTCCAACACTGACCCGGGCAAATTGTTCCTTCCCGTGGTGCAGTCGTTGGTTTACCACTACAACCACGTCAATGTTGAGGCGCAGATGGGGCATTCAAGTTCCTTGCTGCATTGGAATAAGCAAATTCTTGGTGTGCGCAAGACCCACCCGGCGTTTGGGTTGGGCCGCTACGAGAATGTCCCCACCTCGCATGAATCTGTGCTCGCCTTTTTGCGAGTGCTGCCTGTGGGCAATGCGGAAGGAGAGCGTCCGGAAACTATTTTGTGCGTCTTTAACCTCTCCCAAAACCCGGCAGCCGCCATTTTGCATATACCAACATTGTCCGGCAGAGGCCTTCGGGATGTTTTTGGTCATGATATTTTCCCTGGCATTGATCAGGAAGGAAACCTCAGCCTGACGCTTGGCTCATACGATTTTTACTGGCTGCGACTGCGCTCTCAATCCTCCAACGTGCTTTCCACACAAACGCAGGCCATGCCGGTAATTGATGGAACGGAGTACGGGTACTAATGTCCGCGCTCGTTGACCTCTTAGCTCAATGGCTGCCACAGCAACGCTGGTACCCACGCAAGGGTGAGGCGGGCATTGGTGCGCAAATAAATATTGCGGATGTTTTTGAGCTGGACGCGCATGACCTGCAAGTTCGCCTCCTGGTTTTGCTTGTCAGCGTGGATTTTCCGGACGTAAGCACCGGGCTGATACTTCACGTACCGCTGAGTATACGCGGAAATAGCACTGATGTACTAAATGATGTTGGCCCTGAACTTGGGGTCTTTATAGGTGAGGTCAAAGCGGGCGAGACTGAAGCCGGGGCATCTTGGCCGGGTGGGCGCGTGTACGAAGGCTTAGGAGATCCAGCATTTTTGCAGGCGTGGCTGGCGGAGGTTCTTACTTCTAATAGTGTGCCGCGCATAGCTGGCGTTGCTCTTCACATATGGCGCAATCCCTCTCTGGGAGCTCTGGGAGCTCCGGGAGCCCTGGGCGCAGAAAGTGTTGGGCCGGCAACAAACATCCGCTTGGTGCGGAGTGAACAATCCAATACCTCTGTCATATTCCAATTGGGCAACATGCCTCTAATTGCTAAGTTCTTCCGAGTTATCCATCCGGGCGTCCATCCGGAAGTTGAGATTGGTGCGGCTCTTGCCCTCGCTGCACAAGAGGCTGGCGAGGTCAATGTTCCACTGTTGCAAGCGTCCGTGGGGTACGGAGAGTCCAACACCACCCTTTTTGTGATTCACGACTTCATTGCTGGCGCCAAAGATGGATGGGCACTGGCGCTGGAGGCAGCTGGAAAACAATGCGACTTTTCCCAGCACGCCCACGCAATAGGAGCATCCCTGGCCCGCGTTCATGCCGGGTTGCGAAACAGCCTGGGTGCGCGCACCTACGGGCCGAGCGAGAGGGCATCCTTTATTGAAGCGATCTCCACTCGGCTTCAGGCGGCTTGGGCGCAGGTGGGCACCGCCGTCGGGCCCTATGAGGCTGACTTCCAAAACGTCTTAACACAGCTGCGCAAAATAGACACTTTGCCGCCGGTGCAGCGTATTCATGGTGATCTGCACCTAGGGCAGCTCCTGCACAAGGAATCTGCGGGGGAGAGCGGCTGGTACATTCTCGATTTTGAAGGCGAACCGTTGCGTCCGTTGGCCGACCGGGGCCTGCCCGATGTCACATTGCGTGACTTGGCCGGAATGTTGCGCTCATTTGACTATGCCGGGGCGCAAGCCGCAGCCACCGAAGAGGTGACGGCGGCACAGGGCGCACGCTGGTCAAAACAGTGTGCCGACGCCTTGATAAACGGTTATGCGGAGGCCTCCGGTGAGGTCATCGCACGCAACAGTGCACTTTTCGTGGCATTGTGGCTGGACAAGGCCCTGTATGAAATCGTTTATGAAGTGCAAAATCGACCCAGCTGGGCGTGGGCGCCGATTAAAGCTGTGCGGGAATTGCTTGAATCAAGGGAAAGTGGTGTGGACATGGGACTGAATAAAGTAGCCCCGCTTGCTGTCGATGCGGGAGTCTTGGCGCGAATCTCCGAAGGAAGCTATTACGCACCTCACTCGGTCTTGGGGGCACACCTCGACGGCGACGGTTTTGTGACCGTGCGTGCGCTGCGGCATTTGGCGCAGTCCGTTACGTTAGTGACGGGCAGCGCAGAGTTCCCTATGGCTCATGAACACGGCGGTGTTTGGGTTGTTGTGATTCGCGCAGAGAACCCGGGGCATGTCCCTGACTATCGCCTGGATGTTGGCTATGCCCAGGGTGTCACCCGCATGGATGATGCCTACCGCTACATGCCCACAGTGGGTGAATTGGATATGCACCTCATGGCTGAGGGCAGGCATGAGACTCTCTGGACTGTGTTGGGTGCACATGTCCAGCGCTACCACTCCGCACTGGGCGAGGTCTCAGGTGTCAGCTTTGCTGTGTGGGTGCCAGCCGTGCAAGCCGTTCGGGTCATCGGCGAGTTCAATGGGTGGGACGGCCGTGGACACGCCATGCGAAGCTTGGGTAATAGTGGGATCTGGGAACTGTTCATTCCGGATGTCGCTGCAGGAGACCGCTACAAATTTGAAATCCTCACCGAGCAGGGTCAATGGCTGCAAAAAGCGGACCCCATGGCCTATGGAACCGAGGTGCCCCCGCTAACGGCATCTCGCGTGGTTGAATCAAGCTATTCTTTCCAAGACGGCGACTGGATGGCGCAAAGAAGCCAGGTAGACCCGCACAATTCGCCCATGAGTGTTTATGAGGTGCACTTGGGTTCATGGCGTGTGGGCTTGAGCTACGTAGAACTGGCCCGCGAGCTCGTGGAGTACGTCAAATGGCTTGGTTTCACCCATATTGAGCTCATGCCCGTGGCCGAACATCCCTTTGGCGGTTCATGGGGATACCAGGTCACCTCCTACTACGCCCCAACCTCGCGCTTTGGCCACCCTGACGAGTTCCGATTCCTCGTGGACTCTCTGCACCAAGCCGGCATTGGGGTCATCATGGACTGGGTGCCGGCGCACTTCCCTAAAGATGAGTGGGCGCTGGCCAAATTCAATGGTGGGGCTCAGTACGAACACCCAGACCCACGTCTGGGCGAGCACCCCGACTGGGGCACGCTGATCTTTGACTTTGGCCGCAATGAAGTCAGGAACTTCCTTGTAGCCAACGCTCTCTACTGGTTTGAAGAGTTCCACATTGACGGGATACGGGTGGACGCCGTCGCATCCATGCTTTATCTTGACTATTCCCGTGAAGACGGGGCCTGGAGCCCTAACAGGTATGGCGGCAGGGAGAACCTTGAAGCAATCAGCTTCCTGCAGGAAATGAATGCCACCGCTTACCGGCGCAACCCCGGCATCATCACCATCGCCGAAGAATCAACCGCATTCCCCGGCGTGACCGCTCCCACCAGCGGTGGCGGACTGGGGTTTGGGCTGAAATGGAACATGGGCTGGATGCATGACTCGCTGACCTATATGGGTGAAGAGCCCATCAACAGGGGCTGGCATCACAACCAAATCACGTTCTCCCTGGTTTATGCGTTCACGGAGAACTTCCTGCTACCTATCAGCCACGACGAGGTGGTCCATGGCAAGGGATCACTACTTCGCAAAATGCCAGGAGACAGGTGGCAGCAACTGGCCAACTTGCGAGCTTATTTGGCATTCCAGTGGGCGCACCCTGGTAAGCAACTGATCTTCATGGGCACTGAGTTTGCTCAGGAAGCCGAATGGAGTGAACAGTACGGTCTTGACTGGTGGCTGGCCGAGAACCCCGCCCACAGTGCAATCCAGACACTGGTTAGGGACCTGAACAACTGCTATTCCAACACCCCAGCCCTTTATGAGCAGGACAATGTCCAGGCAGGGTTCACCTGGCTCAATGGTGGTGATTCTGAAAATAACGTGGTCTCCTTTGTGCGCTGGGATAAAACCGGCAACCCACTGGTGTGCGTCATCAACTTTGCCGGCCTTGCATATGAGGGCTACCGGGTTGGGCTGCCACAAGCGGGCCGCTGGCAAGAAGTTCTCAACACCGACCTTGAAACCTATGGCGGATCCGATGTTAGAAACACCGGAGAGCTCCAAGCCGAAGAGCTTGCATGGGACGGCCAAAGTGCATCATTGCGGCTGCGTGTACCTCCGCTGGGTGCACTGTATTTGGCGCCTGTTCAGAGGTAGGAACTGTCACTTCGCGTTCACCTGCCAGCCATTTGGTGTTCACGGTCAACAGGTGCTAGAGTTAGTACTCCGCTGAACGAACAGTTCGGATCCGGACCAGACCAAACTAGATAGCCTTGAAAAAAGGCTCGATGGATTGTGTTCAATTTATGAACTTTAGTTGAAATCCTGGATTTGACTTACTGGAATTCATGCGGGTAAGATTGAAAAGTTGCCTCGGCGCTGATCATCGTGAATAAGTTGTTTTGTTTGTGGTGTGTTGGCTGGGTGTGGTTGTTGTTTGAGAACTCAATAGTGTGCCAAGTTTTATTGATACCAATTTATTTATATTGAATTGGTTATTTGACTGTTTGTTGCCGCCCCTGTGGTGATGAATGGTTGTTTAGCTGGTTTCGAATTT
>NZ_JASISQ010000006.1:0-231913 GCF_030063205.1 Arthrobacter antibioticus
CATCGAGGCCTTAGCGATGATCATGCCAAACGAGCCGTGGACTGGTACCTCTACCACCACACCGAGGCCCCTAAAGATCCCTGGGACCTAGTGAAGGCCCACCACTGGCAACCAAAAAAGAAGAAACAACAAATGGTTCACGAGCCCATCGGCCCTGCCCTCTACGACACAACCTTCAGCCCAGAAGACGGCAACGGAATCCAACAAGGATGGGGCGGAAGAAACCACTGACACGCCCGGGCCGTACACACATTTTGGCCGCTAACCCTTGAAGCGGGTGGTTAGTGTCAACACTTAAACACGAAAACCCCCTGTCACCAGGAGGTTTTCGTTGAAATGTACCCGAGGTGGGACTCGAACCCACACATCTTTCGATACTGCATTTTGAGTGCAGCGCGTCTACCATTCCGCCACTCGGGCCTATGCAAGACTCTCAAATGAAAGCCGTTACAAAGATCACGCTCTCTTTCCGGAATCACTTCCGAACGAGTGCGCGAAACTACTCTACATGCAGATAGGCTGTTTTGTAGAACCAGCGCCTCCTAAGCGCTAAAAAATCGGATTTTGTGTCCGAAGTCTCAGTTAATCGCTTCCAAGGAGTTATTTGTGTCTGAATCAACGGATTCGAACCCCACGTCCCCCGCACGCCGCGTCATTGTTGCCGAGGATGAAACCTTGATCCGTTTGGACATCATGGAGATTCTTCGCGGAGAAGGGTACGACGTTGTTGGCGAGGCTGACAACGGCCAGAAAGCCGTAGAGCTTGCGAAAGAGCTCAAGCCTGATCTGGTCCTCATGGACGTCAAAATGCCTGTCATGGACGGCATAACGGCGGCTGAGATCATCGTCAAGGCCCGCATCGCTCCCGTGGTCCTCCTGACGGCGTTCAGCCAGAAGGAACTCGTTGAGCGTGCCCGCGACGCCGGCGCCATGGCCTATGTTGTTAAACCCTTCACACCCGCAGATCTTGTCCCTGCCTTGGAGATTGCGCTCTCCCGCCACGAGGAGATCAAGGCGCTGGAGGAGGAAGTCACTGACCTGCAGGAGCAGTTCGCCACACGCAAGCTTGTGGAGCGCGCCAAGAGTCTACTGACCACCAAAATGGGCCTCACCGAGCCCGAAGCATTCCGTTGGATCCAGAAGACCTCCATGGACCGCCGGCTGAGTATGCGTGAAGTGGCCGAAACGATTATTAACCAGGTTAACTAAGCCGCAACAACACAGTTGTTGCTCAAAAGCACCCGCGAGTTGCCACTTGGGGTGTCCAAAAGCGTGCTTTGGGCACCACTTGTGGCAACTCGCGAAGTTTGTAGGCACGGCTCACTGCTTAACCAACGACGACGGCGCTCACCAGGTGGTGGGCGCCGTCGTCGTTCTTCTCCAGCTAGAACAAACTAGTGGATGTTAGTCAGTGGGCCAGGGACCAATCTTTTCCTTAGTCCCACGGGCACTGCCGGTCTTGGCAGTGTCGGCCTGGTCGCCAACAACGTGTGCCTTGACAAGGTTCGTGGAACCAGCCTGTCCGGGAGGGGAACCGGCTGCAATAACAACCATGTCGCCTTCTTCCACGAGACCCTTCTGCAAGAGAACAGCGTCAACCTGCTCGGTCATGGCATCAGTGTGGGCTACCATCGGAACCAGCACGGGCTCGATGCCCCATGCAAGCGCGAGCTGATTGCGTACACGCTCATCCGGAGTGAACGCAAAGACCTGCTTGGCCGGGCGGAGCCTGGACAAACGGTAGGCCGAGTCACCTGACTGCGTGAACGCTGCAATGTACTTGGCATCGAGCTGGTTGGCGATCTGCACGGCCGCTGCCGTGATGACACCGCCGCGGGTCCGCGGCTGCGAACCCAGGCTCGGAATCAGCTTCATGCCTGCGTCTTCTTCGGCTGCTTCAATAATGCGCGCCATGACCTTGACGGTCTCGATCGGGAACTTGCCAACGCTTGTCTCTCCGGAGAGCATGACTGCGTCCGCGCCGTCGAGCACAGCATTTGCACAGTCGGAAGCCTCCGCACGGGTGGGCCGCGGGCTTTCGATCATGGATTCAAGTACCTGGGTTGCTACGATGACGGGCTTGGCCCAGCGGCGTGCCATTTCAACACACTTCTTCTGTACCAGTGGGACATCTTCCAAGGGAAGCTCCACACCCAAGTCACCACGAGCAACCATGATGGCGTCAAACGCGTCAACAATGGCTTCCAGGTTGGCAACTGCCTGTGGCTTCTCGATCTTGGCGATCACCGGAACGCGACGGCCTTCTTCATCCATGATCTCGTGGACACGCTGGATATCAGCTGCATCACGGACAAACGACAAAGCAACCAAGTCAACGCCACATTCAAGGGCCCAGCGCAGATCGTCTTCATCTTTTTCACTCAAGGCAGGAACGTTCACAGCAACACCGGGTAAGTTGATGCCCTTGTTGTTGGAAACCTTGCCCGGCACAGTCACTTCGGTGACTACCTTGATGGCGTCAACGGCTGTGGCCCGCACGGAGACCTTGCCGTCGTCGATCAGCATGATGTCGCCAACTTTGACGTCCTCAGTAAGCGACTTCAAAGTGGTGGAGCAAATGTCCTTGGTACCGGGGACATCTTCTGTGGTGATCGTGAAAACATCACCCACGGCCAGGTCGTATCCCTCGCCGTTGGCGAAGCGACCCAAACGGATCTTCGGGCCCTGCAGGTCAGCCATGATGGCAACCGGCTTGCCCAAGGCCTCTGCGGCCTTGCGCACGTTCTCATACGTGTTCTGATGCACGGTGTAATCGCCGTGGCTCATGTTCATGCGGGCTACGTTAACGCCCGCCTCCAGTACCGCAAGTGTGTTTTCATAGCTGGCGATTGCCGGCCCGAAAGTCGCAACAATTTTTGCGCGTCTCAATGTACCTACCTTGTGTGTGGTTATCAGCAGAAATCTTTAGTCCCGTCATATAGCCTAACGCTTTTGGCACTAGAGGCGGATAGCCGAATCACTAGGTGAGACGGGAGCAGGCAGGAAGGTCTCCCCCATCAAGAACCTATCTACTGCCGCAGCGCAGGCGCGCCCTTCAGCAATGGCCCAAACAATCAGCGACTGGCCGCGCCCGGCGTCCCCTGCTGCAAAGACCCCTTCACGTTCCGTCATGTAGTGACTGTCACGGTTAATATTTGCTCGTGAGTCCAAAGTCACGGGCAACTGATGCGTCAACTGCGCTGATTCTGGGCCCGTGAAGCCCAATGCAAGAAACACTAAATCGGCGGCAATAACGCGTTCGGTGCCCACCTTAGGCACCCGACGCCCGTGCAGATATTCGGTTTCTGCGATCTTTAATCCAGTCAGCACACCGTTTTCACCAACAAACTCCACCGTGGACGCCAAGTAGCTGCGGACACCACCTTCTTCATGTGCACTGGCGACCTCAAAGAGGTTCGGAAAAGTGGGCCACGGTTGCGCCACGCTGCGAGCTGCCCCAGGCTGCGCCCCAATGGCCAACGTTGTCACACTGGCTGCCTGCTGACGGTGCGCGGTCCCCAGACAATCTGCACCGGTATCGCCGCCGCCCAGGATCACAACATGCTTGCCACGTGTGTGGATCTGCACTGCCTCGCCACCCAAGGATTCCCCTGTGCCAACGGAATTCTCGCCGGAAACGCTCCTGTTGGCTTGCACAAGGTACTCCATGGCGAAATGCACCCCCTTCAGGGCACGGCCCGGAATGGGTAGATCACGCGGCACAGTTGACCCAGTGCACACCACGACGGCGTCATACCTCCTGCGCAGGTCCTCCCACCCCATGTCCTTTCCCACCTCAACTCCTGTGCGAAAGCGGGTACCTTCAGCCGCCATCTGCTCAACCCGGCGGTCAACGCTTTCTTTCTCCAGTTTGAAGTCGGGGATGCCGTAGCGCAGCAACCCGCCGATCTTCTCGTCTCGCTCGTAGACGGCAACAGTGTGCCCAGTCCGGGTGAGCTGCTGGGCTGCCGCTAACCCCGCAGGGCCGGAACCAACGACGGCGACGGTCTTGCCTGTGAGCCTGGCCGGCGGCAACGGGTGTACCCAATCCTGGTTGAAGGCCTCATCAATGATTGACACTTCAACCTGTTTAATCGTCACGGCCGGCTGGTTAATGCCCAGCACACATGCCGCTTCGCATGGGGCCGGACACAGCCGCCCGGTGAACTCAGGGAAGTTGTTTGTTGAATGCAGACGCTCAATAGCTTCCTGCCCCTTGTCTCTCCAAGTGAGGTCATTCCATTCAGGGATGAGGTTGCCCAACGGGCACCCCTGGTGGCAGAAGGGCACACCGCAATCCATGCAACGCCCCGCTTGGGACTTTAGTACCCCTTTTTCTTGTGCCTCGTAGACTTCTTTCCAGTCCATGATTCGCACAGGGACCGGGCGGCGCGTCTGGGTGATGCGTTCGCGATTGTTCAAGAAACCTTGTGGATCAGCCACCTGTGACCTCCAATATTTTTGCCCAGGCCGTTGCGCCGTTGGGGTCTTCGCCCAATTCGGCTGATGCCAATTGGGTCTGTAAAACTGCCGCGTAATCACGTGCCAACACCTTCGTGATGCGAGCTAGCGTGCCCGGAACATCGGCCAACAATGCCTCTGCCACGTCCGAACCGGTTTCTTCTTGGTGCCGTCGTAAAAGTGACTGCACAATGTCCGCATCAACGCCGTCGAGCATCAATAACGAAAGCTCTCCACTTGCCAACGCGCCCTTGTTCACACGCTTGGGTTCCAGATCCAAAACGTACGCCGTACCCCCTGACATGCCAGCGCCAAAATTACGTCCCATGGGTCCTATGATGAGTGCTTTTCCACCCGTCATATACTCACAACCATGGTCCCCAATGCCTTCAACAACCGCGGTGGCACCTGAGTTTCGCACCAGGAAGCGCTCCCCCACCAATCCGCGCAGAAACATTTCACCACTGGTGGCGCCATATCCAATCACATTTCCGGCGATCACGTTATCTGCCGCGCTGAAGGTGTTGGCCCTATCAGGACGGACAGATATACGACCTCCGGAGAGACCCTTGCCCACGTAATCATTGGCATCCCCAAACAGCCGCAAGGTGATGCCGGCGGGCAGGAATGCGCCCAGCGATTGGCCGGCTTGGCCAGTCAACGTGACATCGATCGTGTCCGGGCCCAGCACATCCACACCGAACGTTTTGGTCACGTGGTAGCCAAGCATGGTACCAACAGACCTGTCCGTGTTCCGAACTGGCACACTGATTTTAACCGGAGCCCGCTCACGCAATGATTCGGCGGCCATCGTGATCAACTGCTGGTCGAAGTGATTCTCCAGCTCGTGATTCTGATTGCTCAGATGCCGCCTCGGAGCTGTGAGCGGCACCCCGGCGTCGGAGAGGATGGGGCGCAGGTCAAGCCCCTCCGCTTTCCAATGGTGTAGCGCCGCCTTAAGATCCAGCGTGCCCGACTGTCCCACCGCCTCTTGTAGACTGCGGAACCCAAGTCCCGCCAGAATCTCGCGTACCTCTTCGGCTAAGAACTCGAAAAAATTCACCACGAATTCTGGTTTGCCGCTGAAGCGCTGGCGCAATTCCGGGTTTTGTGTAGCCACGCCCACCGGGCAGGTGTCCAGATGGCATACCCGCATCATGACACAACCGGAAACGACTAGTGGCGCGGTGGCAAAACCAAATTCCTCGGCGCCAAGCAGCGCGGCAATGACCACGTCACGTCCTGTCTTTAGCTGCCCGTCAACCTGCACCACCACCCGTTCGCGCAGCCCATTGAGGCGCAAGGTCTGCTGGGTTTCGGCAAGGCCGAGTTCCCAGGGCATGCCAGCATGTTTGAGAGAGTTCAGCGGGCTGGCCCCGGTACCTCCGTCATGACCGGAGACAAGAACCACGTCGGCCTTCGCCTTGGCCACGCCAGCCGCCACCGTGCCGATCCCCATTTCGGACACGAGTTTGACGTGCACACGCGCGGTGGGATTGGCTCGTTTGCAGTCGTAAATGAGCTGGGCCAGGTCCTCAATCGAGTAAATATCGTGGTGTGGTGGGGGTGAAATCAGCCCCACACCCGGAGTTGAATGACGAGTCTGGGCGATCCACGGGTACACCTTTTTCGCCATCAGCTGGCCACCTTCGCCAGGTTTCGCTCCCTGTGCCATCTTAATTTGAATGTCCTGGGCATGACTGAGGTAAAGACTCGTCACCCCGAAACGGCCCGAGGCAACCTGCTTGATGGCGCTGGACCGCTCAGGGTCAAGAAGTCTCTGAACATCCTCGCCACCCTCACCAGTGTTGGACTTGGCGCCCAACCGGTTCATGGCTATGGCCAGTGTCTGGTGAGCCTCCGCAGAAATGGAGCCGTAGCTCATGGCCCCGGTTGAGAAACGCTTAACAATCTCGCTGACCGATTCCACCTCTTCCAGCGGAACAGGCAGACGTTCTCCATCCTTGAACGTGAGCAGCCCACGGAAAGTCATGAGCCTGTTAGCCTGTTCATCCACGCCCTCGGTGTACTTCTTGAAAATGTCGTAGCGGCGTTCGCGAGTAGCGTGCTGTAGCCGGAAGACAGTGTCAGGGTTGAAAAGGTGCGGCTCGCCGTCGCGGCGCCACTGATATTCGCCTCCCGACAACAGGGGCCGGTGAGGGACATCCACCCCATCCACGGGGTAAGCAAGAAGGTGCCGCGCGCTCACCTCAGCAGCGATCACCTCAAGGCCAACCCCACCCAGCTGAGTAATGGTGCCGGTGAAATACGCATTAATGAGTTCTTGCGACAAGCCCAGCGCCTCAAAAGTCTGGGCACCACAGTATGAGGAAACTGTTGAAATACCCATCTTGGACATAATTTTCAAAACGCCCTTGCCCAGTCCCTTGATCAGGTGGCGGACTCCCTCTTCGGCACTCACACCTGTCACGTCTCCATTGCGGATCAACTCCTCCACTGATTCCATGGCCAGGTACGGATTGATCGCGGCAGCTCCATAACCGACAAGAACAGCTACATGGTGAACCTCCCGCACATCACCGGCCTCAACGACCAGGGAAACCTTGGTGCGGTTGGCGCTGCGCAACAGATGATGATGCACAGCGCTCACGAGCAGCAGCGACGGGATGGGAGCCCATGCCGCGGTGGAATCCCTATCGGAAAGCACAACGTATTGCACACCACGGTTGATGGCTCCGGAAACCTGTTCGCAGACCTCGGCCAGCCGAGTGCGCAGGGCGGCCTCACCGCCATCAACCTTGTAGAGTCCGCGCACTTTCATGGAAATCCGCTCCCCACCTGACCCATCATCGGCTACAGGAGTTTCCATATTGGCGATCTTGGCCAGATCGTCGTTGTCTATGACGGGAAAGGTTAAGGCCAGCTGCGGCGCCCGTACCTTAGTGCGTGAGAGTAGGTTTCCCTGCGGACCGATGGTGGTCTTTAGCGAGGTGACAAGTTCCTCCCGAATGGCATCCAAGGGAGGATTTGTCACTTGGGCGAATTGCTGGACAAAGTAATCAAAGAGCAGGCGCGGGCGTGAGGACAGCACGGCAACCGGCGTATCAGTGCCCATGGCGCCGAGGGGTTCAGTACCTGTTCCTCCCATGGGTCCGAGCAGCATTCGCAGCTCCTCGGTGGTGTAACCGAAGGTCCGCTGACGGTGGAGCACGGAGGCTGTTGTGTAGATGACGTGTTCGCGTTCGGGGAGGCCTTTCAAGGCGATGGTGTTTTCCTTGACCCACGCCTCGTAAGGGTTAGCTGCGGATGCCTGGGCTTTAATGTCGGCATCACTGATCAGCTCACCCTTGGCAGTGTCCACAAGAAACATGGTGCCCGGGGCCACCCTGCCTTTCGCTACGATGCTGCCAGGGTCAAGCTCAAGCACCCCAACTTCTGAGGCCAGGACCACAAGGCCGTCATCGGTGATCCAGTAGCGCGCGGGGCGCAAACCGTTGCGGTCAAGGGTTGCACCGACCACTGTTCCGTCGGTGAAAGATACCGCCGCAGGGCCATCCCACGGTTCCATCATGAGTGAGTGGTACTCGTAAAACGCTTTCTTGGCCGGATCCATCGTGGCGTGATTCTCCCACGCCTCGGGGATCATCATCATGACTGCTTCGGTGATGGGACGTCCAGAAAGCCACAACAATTCAGCGACCTCATCAAAGGAAGCCGAGTCGGAAGCCCCCGGTGTACAAATGGGGAACAGCTCTTCTGGGGTTTCCCCCAGAAGTTTGTGCGCCATGGTTGATTGGCGGGCGCGCATCCAGTTTCGGTTGCCTTTGACGGTGTTGATTTCCCCATTGTGAGCAATGCTTCGAAACGGTTGGGCAAGGGGCCAGGAAGGGAAAGTGTTGGTGGAGAAACGTGAATGGACCACTGCCAGCTTGGTGGCAAAAAGTGGATGAGAAAGGTCAGGGTAGAACGGTTCCAGCTGCGCCGTTGTCACCATCCCCTTGTACACAATGGTCTTGGATGACAATGACGGAAAATAAACTCCAAATTTTTGCTGAGCTCGTTTCCGTACACGGAAGACTTTGCCGTCCAGTTCATTGGCTGCGAGAATATCCAAAGGCTGTTTCGGCTCGCCCTCCAAAGCCACAAAGAGTTGGCTGAAATGTGGCATGCAGGCCCTTGCACTGGCACCAACGAGCTCGGCAGCAACGGGAACCTCCCGCCAGCCCAGGACCTTCAACCCCTCAGTTTCTGCCAGTCTTTCAAGGCCAGCAATAGCGGCAACTCGGTCTAGGTTCTCGGTGGGCAAAAAAGCTGTCCCCACTGCGTAGTGGCCTGGTTCAGGCAGCCGGAACTCTGTGACGCTCTGGAAGAACTCGGCAGGGATCTGCGTGAGAATTCCGGCGCCGTCCCCCGTGCCTTCATCGGCACCCACCGCTCCACGGTGCTCGAGGTTGCGAAGTGCCACTAACGCCTTTTGCACAATATCGTGGCCAGGAGTGCCCCTAAGGGTGGCAACGACAGCCAAGCCGCAGGCATCCTTCTCGTTTTCAGGCTGGTAGAGGCCTACCTTTTGCGGCATGGCAGCAAAACGGATGAACGGCGAGATTGCCTGGGTGCTGTTGGAGGCACGTACGAGATGGTGTGTCACGGCGGGTAAGTCCTTCCCCAAATATGAGAGCCGGTGGGGGCGACGCTGGCCCGTGCGTTGAGAAAGTGGATCTTACTCAACAGTGCTGCTAATCCTGACTTATGCAGTGCTGGTGCTGATTTACCGTCAGCAACGTGCTAATGGCAGCAATCTAGTGCATATGCACAAGAGAAGCGGATTTCTTGGTTCACTGCTTCTGGTGCAGCGATTTTTACTATATAGCCGCATGGGTCGCTGTAATATGAGAATCTTAGATAATGGAATATTATGCAGGTAAAGTAATATTCTCAGCCTTTTGAATACCCAAAGGTACTAAAAAGGCGGCCCCGGGGAATCCGGAGCCGCCTTTTTCAATACCTTCAGTTCGTTCAGTTCGTTCGGTGCATTCAGTCCTGCACCGAGTGCTTAGAGATCCTTTTCGGACTCGCTCTCCTGCTCACCGGCCATGGTGGCTCGCACTTGTGTTCCGGCAGGTGTCTCACTTTCCTGTGCAACACCAGTGCCGGCCGGAACAACAGACGGTTCATGCCCCGTCAAATAAACGGAGTCGTTGGGTTTGCCGCGCCGCACATATGTGATCACGATGAATAGCGCCAAGGCCACCGCAAAGACGACGATGCTTGTCCAAACGTTCAGTCGCGCAGTGACGCCAAAGAAAGTGATTTGTTCAGCGGTATCAATGCGCAACATCTCAATCCACACCCGCCCTGCCGTGTAAATCATCGCGTAAAGCAAGAAGAGGCGACCGCTGCGCAGTTGGAACTTCCTGTCCAGAAGCAACAGCACAACGACTCCGGCCAGGTTCCAGAGGCACTCATACAAGAATGTGGGGTGGAATAGCGTGTCAGGGCTGAACCCGGCAGGAACAAATTCGGCTGAAACGCTCAGTCCCCACGGCAGGGTGGTGGGCCCGCCAAAGAGCTCCTGGTTAAAGTAATTACCCCAGCGGCCAAGCGCCTGGGCCAGAAGTATGCCGGGGGCGGCAGCATCAATGAAGGCGGAGATCTTCACGTTCGCTCGTCGGCAGCCAATCCAGGCACCAACAACGCCAAGCACCACAGCACCCCAGATACCGAGCCCGCCAAGCCAAATCTGTGGGATCAGTGACAAATCGCCGGTGCCATCAAACCCTGGCCCGAAATAGGCTTCAGGGGAGGAAAACACATGATACAGCCGGCCCCCAATAATGCCAAAGGGAATCGCCCAGATGGCAATGTCCCAAATGGAGCCTTCGGGGCCGCCCCGGCGCTTCCAGCGCCTATCCGTCAGCCAAATCGCCGCAATAATGCCCAGTAGGATGCACAGCGCATAAGCATGGACACGGAGCGGGCCCAGGTCAAACCCGGACCACACAGGAGCTGGGATGGAGTTGGCAAGTGCGTGGGGTAGAAGAGTTAAAATCACAGGCTGGCCGTTTCCGTAGTGGCAGGGGCATCAAAGCCGGAGCTGAGCTCCTTAGTCAAAGCGCCCACGGCGCCGACGCCGCCATCACGCAACGCAGCCACCAAGGCGGTGCCAACAATGACCCCGTCCGCATAGGCTGCTATTTCACGAACATGCTTGGACGCCGATACGCCCAAGCCCACACAAACCCGCTCGGCACCGGCGTCGTGCGCAGCAGCTACCACTGCCTCAGCGGCGCTGGAGACAGAGCTGCGTGCTCCTGTCACGCCCATGATGGAGACGGCATAGACAAAACCACGGGTCGCCTGAACGCTCATAGCTACGCGCTCTGGAGTGGACGAAGGCGCCACGAGAAAGACGCGGTCAAGTCCGTATTTATCGGAGGCAGCAAACCACTGGGCGGCCTCGTCCGGAATCAGGTCTGGGGTGATTAGCCCGGCACCACCGGCCTCGGACAGGCGACGCGAAAATTCATCAACTCCCATGCGCATCACTGGATTCCAGTAAGTCATGACCATCACGGCTGCATCAGTTTCAGCCGTGATGGCAGCAACGATGTCAAAAACGTCTTCCACGCGAAACCCGTTATTCAGAGCCTGTGTGGTTGCTGCCTGAATGACGGCACCATCCATGACGGGATCTGAATACGGGATGCCAATTTCAATGATGTCGGCACCGTTGCGGGCCACAGCAATTGCAGCATCAATCGATCCTTGCTTATCGGGAAAACCTGCGGGCAAGTAGGCGATTAACGCCTTGCGCCCAGCAGCTTTGGCCTTATCGATGGCGGCAGCAGACTTGCTGACAGCTGCTGGGGCGCCGGTGGTGTTGCTGTTTAACTCACTCATAGCTGGCATCCTCTGAGTTGATATCCAAGCTGGCATCTAAGTTGGGCTGGGAAGCTTGTGCTGGGTTTTGCTCGCCGTCGCTGTTGTGGCTATCGCTGGAGACGGCACCAGCTCCATGGGCTGCACCCTTGGCAGCACGGGTGGAAAGCATGGTGCCTTTGACATTCCCATCTTCATCGATCATGCCAAACCACTCAGCAGCGGTCTGCACATCCTTGTCACCGCGGCCAGAAAGGTTCACGATGATCACCACGTCTTCAGGCTTTTCTGCGTGCGCAACAAGGCGTTTACCAACACTCAATGCACCAGCCAATGCGTGCGCGGACTCGATAGCCGGGATGATACCTTCGGTGCGGCTCAGTAGATTGAAGGCGTCCATGGCCTGGGTATCGGTGATGGGTTCATAGCTGACACGACCAATGTCGTGCAGGTAGGAATGCTCCGGACCCACTCCCGGGTAGTCAAGACCTGCAGAGATGGAGTGTGAATCAATTGTCTGTCCGTCATCGTCTTGCATCAGGTAGGTCAGCGCGCCGTGCAGCACACCGGGGCGCCCCAAGCTGATGGTCGCTGCGTGGCGAGCCGTATCAATGCCATCACCGGCTGCCTCGAAACCAAACATCTTCACCGAGGAGTCATCCAGGAATCCATGGAACAAACCGATGGCATTGGAGCCGCCACCAATGCAGGCACATACGGCGTCAGGCAGTCGCCCGACCTGCTCAATGATCTGCCCACGTGCTTCTTCACCAATTACTTCGTGGAAGAAGCGCACCATGGCCGGGAATGGGTGAGCACCTGAGACCGTACCCAATAGGTAGTGTGTGTTCTCCACGTTGGCAACCCAGTCACGAAGGGCGTCATTGATGGCGTCCTTGAGTGTCTGTGAACCGTTTGTCACGGGTACAACAGTGGCTCCCAGAAGTTGCATGCGAGCCACGTTGAGAGCTTGGCGTCGGCAATCTTCTGCACCCATGTAAACAACGCATTCCATGCCCAACAAAGCTGCTGCAGTTGCGCTTGCAACCCCGTGCTGGCCGGCACCGGTTTCGGCAATAATGCGCGTCTTACCCATGCGCTTAGCTAGCAGCGCTTGGCCTATGACATTGTTGATTTTGTGGGAACCAGTGTGGTTCAAGTCTTCGCGCTTGAGAAAAATCCGTGCCCCACCGGCGTGTTCGCTGAAGCGTTTAGCCTCAGTAAGCAGTGAGGGACGTCCCGAATAGTTCTTGTTTAGTTCTGCAACTTCAGCGAGGAACTCAGGGTCGACTTTGGCTTTCTCAAAAGTGTCTTCAAGCTCGTCCAGAGCGGCAATCAGCGATTCTGGCATCCAGCGACCGCCGTAGCTGCCAAAGTAAGGCCCCGGCGCATGCCGAAGCGAATGCTCAGGGGTTGATTCTGCAGGGACGCCGCCCTGCAGGAATGCTGTTGCTGGATCCACCATGTCAGCGGGATCCTGTGACGAAGCTGCTGGCACTTGAGCCATCAGTTTCACCGTCCTGTTCCTGGATAATTGTGCACTAAATTTTCTTATGGCGGTAGCTTCTTTGAGCGGTTATGGCGACGGTAACCCGTTGCCCGGTTTCGGCACGCAAAGCACCTTTACCGGGGCAAGCCATTCGCTAACGGGTGCTGATTGCCAGCGCCCCGGCGGACTTAAATTCTGCTATCCGCTCGCGTGGAGTTGCATCTTTCACGAGAGCTTCACCCACCAAAATGGCGTGTGCCCCGTGTGCACAGTAATGCTCAACGTCGCTAACATCGCGAACGCCTGACTCCGCAACAACGATCGGTCCTGCGGGGATGCCACCTGCCAGTGAGGCAAACACCCCACGATCCACCTCCAGAGTTTTTAAGTTCCGAACGTTGATGCCAATGATCTTCGCGCCAACCGCAACCGCTCGTGCGATCTCTTCGGCAGTGTGCGTTTCGACTATTGCGTTCATGCCGAGTTCGTGAGTTAGGGCTAAATAGCTGCCCAACTCTTCATCGCTGAGCGCTGCAACAATGAGCAGTACCAGATCAGCTCCGTGGGCACGGGCCTCGTAGATCATGTACTCATCGCAGGTGAAGTCCTTGCGCAGAACTGGGATGTCCACGGCCGCACGCACGGCGTCAAGGTCGGCCAACGAGCCGCCAAACCTGCGCGCTTCCGTAAGCACGCTGATCACGGAGGCCCCACCGTCGCGATACAGCCCCGCCAAAGCAGCAGGATCGGCGATCCCCGCCAAGTCCCCTTTGGAGGGGCTGCGGCGCTTGACCTCGGCTATGACCAACAGATCAGCCCGAACAGCGCTATCGCCGCCCAACGCAGCCCAGGCATCCAGCGCCGGGGGAACATCTTTGATGCGCTCCTGCAGATCGGCGAGACTCACCTTTTCTGCACGAGCGGCCATATCCTGGCGAACACCATCAATAATGTCCAGCAAAACACTCACTACTAGTGGCCGTTGCTCTTCAGCTTGCTGCCACCAACACCGTAGCCTGCAGCTTTTAGAACCGGGCCCAGGATGACGCCGACGGCGATGATTCCTACCCCGATCCAGAACAGCAACATGGCGCTTTCCCCGATCAGGAAAGCGATGCAACCGACCAGCACACCAACCAGCATGACGGCAACGCTTGTCCATGCAGCCGGGCTGTTGCCATGACCCAGTTCAACGCTATGGTCCATCGGTTCTTGTACGGCTACTGATGCAGTCGACTTGTTGCTCATGGTAAATCTCCCTATTTAACGCGGATACTGAAATACATTCTGCCATTACTTGCCTATGGAAACCGAAAGCTGGGCACTGCAACGATGTGCGCCGCGCTTATACTGTGGGATCCTCGCCACGGCTGAGCTGGTCCCATCTGTCAATTTCGTCAATCGGCTCATCATCCGTGTTCGCCTGTGTCTCCTTGGCGGCGTCGTATTTGGTGCGCACACTCCAAGAACGTCCGTACCAAAGAACCAGCAGCGCAGCTATCCCCAGGATCACCGCGGCCACCATCGCTAGAACAGGAAAAATCGTCGTTGTGGCGTTGGCGCCCTGGCCTTCAATGCCTGTTGCCGCGCCAACTTCAGCCATGGCTGCGGCCACCGGGTTAGTGAGAACTCCCAGTACGACGGCGGCAATCCCCACAGCGCTGAGGGCCATGATCGCTGTGGTGATGTAGCGAGCTATTTTCCCGGCAATGCTGGTTGCTAGCGAGCCGGCCAGAGCCACCAGTGCCAGCGCCGATACGGCCACGGCCGCTTTGCTGCCCGGGATGTCCAAGTCCGTTTGGGCTACCTCGCCTTGACCAATTGCCACATGGATCCACGTCTGAGTTGTGGTGCCAAAAACGGCCAGTGCGGCTAAAACTGCCAGCAGAATCAAGGTGGACTTGCGCTGCCAAAAAGGCACGGTTCGTGCCGAAGTGTGCGGAAGTTCTGTGCTCATCAGTGATCTCCTGGGTTCTCATCCAAGGCGCGCAATGAGGCTGCGGCGTAGACGGCTCGTAGTGGTGCTGCTGCCTTATTCACTGTTTCTTCAGCCTCAGTTTCATTAACAGAATCAGCCACGATGCCTCCACCTGCCTGAACATAGGCTTTACCATCGCGCAGAAGGGCCGAACGTATGGCGATGGCCATGTCCATGTCACCGGCGAAGTCAAGGTAGCCAACAACGCCACCGTAAATGCCACGCCGCACAGGTTCGAGTTCATCCAAAAGCCGCAGTGCACGGGGTTTGGGTGCTCCCGAGAGCGTGCCAGCGGGGAACGTTGCCGCCAACACGTCGTAGGCGTTCTTCTCCGGGCTCAAAGTTCCCACCACTGTGGAGACCAGGTGCATGATGTGGCTAAACCGTTCCACTTCCATGAATTGGGTGACATCAACGGTTCCTGGCACACACACCTTGGAGAGGTCATTGCGGGAAAGGTCAACGAGCATCAAGTGCTCCGAGCGTTCCTTTTCATCGGCCAATAAATCTTTGGCAAGCCACTTGTCATCCTCAGTGGTTTTCCCGCGCGGTCTTGAGCCTGCAATGGGGTGGGTGATCACTTCACTGCCCAGAACGCTAACAAGTGCTTCGGGAGAGGACCCCACAATGGAGTACGGCTGTCCCTTCGCGTCCTCAAAACTATAGAGATACATGTAGGGGCTGGGATTGGTGTTGCGTAAAACCCTATAAACATCCAGTGCTGTCGCTTCGCAGGCCATCTCAAAACGACGCGAAACAACTACCTGGAAAACTTCACCTTCAACAATGGCTGCCTTGGCTAGGTCAAGGGCCTTCAAATAGTCGTTGCGGTCCCATTGTTCCTGCACACTCTGAGCAAAACTGGCTGCTGGGACGTCCACCACGGAAATGGGCTGAACTAGCGGTTTGCGTAGCTGATCCACCATGGCGTGAACACGGGACACGGCGTCATGCCACGCGCCGTCAACGTTGTCATCAGTGCCATTGGCGTTGATGGCATTGGCAATCAATAGCACCGTGCCCTCGTTATTGTCATGGACCGCCATGTCGGCCACAAGGTTCAAGGCAACCTCGGGCAGGTGCAGGTCATCAACTGCCGGATTGGGCAGCTTTTCCCAGTGTCGGACAGCTTCCCACCCAACAAACCCCACCAGGCCTGAAGTGAAGGGCGGGAGCCCAACAAATCGCTCGGTAGCAAGTAGTTTCAGAGTTGCTTCCATGGCGTCCACAGGGTTGCCTGTCAGGGGAACGCCCACCGGTGGCTCCCCTTGCCAGAACGCCACGCCGTCCTCCGTAGTCAAAGTGGCGCTTGAACGCACACCAATGAACGAGTAGCGCGACCACACACCACCCACGGCGGCCGATTCCATCAAGAACGTACCGGGTGCCTCAGCGGCAAGTGACCGGTATAGGCCAATCGGCGTTTGCGCGTCGGCGAGGACCTTCAGATGGACAGGAACAACCCTGCGAGTCCGGGCAAGTTCCCGAAACTCCCCCAGAGTGGGGCTGATGACACCTAAATCTTGCATATAATGTATAGCTTTCTTGAGTCAGGCGAGAAGAAAAAGTACACCGTGTGCTGGCCTATTCTCCGCGGCTGCCCACAACTGCGCTGAGCTGTCGGGCATCGAAACATGTGTGCGTCCCTGTGTGGCAGGCTGCACCGACCTGGTCCACATTTATTAACAATGCGTCCCCATCACAGTCCAGGGCCACAGACTTCACATACTGAAAATGTCCTGAAGTGTCGCCCTTACGCCAATACTCTTGGCGTGAGCGGGAGTAAAAGGTGACCCTGCCTGAGCTGAGCGTGCGGCGAAGGGCCTCATTGTCCATCCATCCGAGCATCAGCACTTCTTGGGAGTCGAACTGCTGGATGATGGCGGCGACCAATCCGGCCCCATCATGAGTAAGTCTCGCGGCGATATCCGCCGGCAACTCAAGAGACGGCTCACCTGGGGAAGGCACTGGCGCGAACTGGGGTACTGGGCTTTGCTGCATCACAGCCAATTCTAGTGCCAGAAAAAAATCTAGGGGGCCACTGGACCTGTAGTGGCAGGGACATCATGTAACCCGAACCAACGTCTGCTGCTCCCTGAAGCAGGGAATCTGAGGGCAGCTAAGGCAATCTAATGCAATCTAATGCAATAAGGCGTCGACATGCGGCGGTTCCTGGTGACGCCCGCCAGGAATACATGCTAATTTCACAAGTGATGCAATTTGTAGAACCTTCCCGTGAATTTCTCGCCGAGACCCTGCTGGCAGCCGGTCCGGGAGCTGACACGCTTTGTGATGGATGGCGAACCCAGGAACTGGCTGCGCACCTCTACCTGCGTGAACATAATCCCGGCGTAGGCCTGGGGATGGTTCTCAAGCCTTGGAAAAAGGCCACAGACAAGGCCATCGCTAAGCTTGCCGAGGAATCAAGCAGCCCCGGAACTTTCGCAGCCCTCGTGGAGAAGTTTCGCGCTGGACCGCCCAAAATGTCACCCTTTGCGCTTAAGGCAGTAGATAAAAATGCGAACCTGACCGAGTTCTTCGTGCACACCGAGGATGTCAGGCGCGCTACGGACCGGTGGGCTCCGAGGGCACTGGACGCAGGCTACTCCGAAGCGCTCTGGGCCGATCTCATTAAACGAGCAGCGATCATGTACCGCAGCGTGGATTTGGGGATAGTACTCGTCAACCCCAACGGCCCACGCCACGTGGCCAAGCGCGCGCCCGTCTCGGTGGCCATCATTGGAGCCCCTGGCGAACTGCTGATGCACGCCAATGGCCGCACAGGCCATGCCTTGGTTTCTTTTGAGGGCCAGCCCGACGCCGTCGCTCTGCTGCAAACCGCCGAAGTGGGACTCTAACCCCTCGAGAGTGTCGGGGGGTTAGCGGACCTCATAGCCGGCTTCGCGGATGGCCTTCTTTACGTCCGCAATGGCGCTGTCTGGCCCAAAGTGGAAAACAGATGCGGCCAGCACCGCGTTAGCTCCCGCCGCGACTGCCGGTGGGAAATGTTCGGGCTTCCCCGCCCCACCTGAAGCGATAATGGGGATACGCACAGCCGCACGCACAAGACGAATGAGTTCCAAGTCGAAGCCTTCCTTGGTGCCGTCGGCATCGATGGAGTTCAACAAGATCTCGCCCACGCCCCGATCCGCAGCCTCCCTGGCCCATTCAATGGCATCCATGCCGGTGCCATTGCGGCCACCATGGGTGGTCACTTCAAAGCCGGAGGGCGTGATTCCGCCCTGGGTGCGGCGTGCGTCAACGCTGAGCACCAGAACTTGTGAACCGAACCGGCGGGTGATCTCATCGATCACCGCCGGGCGCGCTATGGCCGCAGTATTAATGGAGGCCTTATCAGCACCGTAACGCAAGAGCTTATCTACATCAGATACCTCGCGCACTCCCCCACCTACTGTCAGTGGAATGAAAATCTGCTCGGCAGCCCGGGAAACAACTTCAAAGGTTGTCTCCCGGTTTCCGGAAGAAGCAGTGACGTCCAGGAACGTCAGCTCATCTGCCCCGGCGCGGTCGTAACGCTGAGCCAACTCAACGGGATCTCCGGCGTCGCGCAGATTCTGGAACTTCACACCTTTGACCACCCTGCCGGCGTCAACGTCCAGGCAGGGAATTACTCTGATGGCAACACTCATGGCCTATACCTTCTTTGTCTTTAGTTTTGAAAGGCAGCCATGGATTAGATGCGGCAGGCGTGGATGCTGCTGACCAGGATTGCACGGGCACCGAGCTCATAGAGCTCATCCATGATGCGGTTGGTGTCCTTGGCAGCAACCATGGAGCGCACAGCTACCCAGTCGGTGTCACGCAGAGGGGAAACTGTGGGTGATTCCAGTCCCGGGGTCAGGGCGGTGGCCTCATCCATGAGTGTCTTGGGCACATCGTAGTCAAGGAGTACGTATTGGCGTGCAACCAAAACGCTGTGCAGACGCCGAATCAATACTTCGACGCCGGGAGGTGGGGTGACCCCGCGGCGACCAATGAGCAGTGCTTCCGAGTTCAGAATAGGCTCACCGAAAATTTCCATGCCAGCAGCTTTGAGCGTGCTTCCGGTTTCCACGACGTCGGCAATAGCGTCAGCAACGCCTAAACGGACAGAGGATTCAACGGCGCCGTCGAGCCGCACCACTTGGGCGTTAATGCCCAATTCAGCCAAATATTCGCGCAGCAACACATCGTAACTGGTTGCCAGGCGCTTGCCCTCAAGCTCGGCGGCACTGCTGAAGTGGCCCACCGGACCGGCGAAGCGGAAGGTTGAGATGGCAAAACCAAGGGGTAGGAGTTCATCGGCATCAACCTGGGCATCCATCAAAAGGTCTCGGCCTGTGATGCCCACATCCAAGGTGCCGGCGCCCACGTAAACAGCAATGTCACGGGGACGCAGGAAAAAGAATTCAACGTTGTTCTCAGGGTCAACCATGACCAGCTCACGCGAGTCACGGCGCTGACGGTAACCAGCCTCCGCCAACATCGCTGAAGCGGCTTCAGACAGGGCACCCTTGTTGGGGACGGCAACACGCAGCATAGGAAATATCCTTCAGATCAGATCAAAAACAGGTTTTCAGCATTGGACTCAATGCCATTTCAGGGACGAGCGAGCAGCCACGGCAGGTGGCTAGAGATGCTTGTAAACGTCCTGAAGACTCAAACCCTTGGCGATCATCATGACCTGCAGGTGGTAGAACAGCTGGGAAATCTCTTCGGCGCAGGCTTCATCCGACTCATATTCGGCGGCCATCCACACCTCAGCAGCTTCCTCAACCACTTTCTTGCCGATACCGTGAATGCCAGACTCAAGTTCAGCTACGGTACGGGAGCCAGCGGGCCGGGCTGCGGCTTTCGCACTGAGCTCATCAAAAAGGGATTCGAAGGTCTTCACGGCTTACACCCTACTTGGTTCAAACTCTCTTCGCAGTTTCTCAGACGGAGTGTGTCCAGCATGTGAGCAAAAACTCTGCGGCTAACCTTCAGCGCACAACGGGAGCTAGACACCGAGTTGAGCCAGTGTCACTGCTGTGGCCAAGGCGGCTGTTACTGCCTCATGTCCTTTATCCTCAACCGAACCGGGTAATCCGGCGCGGGCAAGACCCTGCTCTTCGGTGTCGCAGGTGAGGACGCCGAAGCCAACAGGGACGCCCGTGCGAACGCTCACCTCGCTCAGGCCCATGGTCGCCGCCTGGCAGACGTACTCAAAATGCGGTGTGCCGCCGCGGATAACAACACCCAACGCCACCACGGCGTCAAACTTAGCTGCCAGCCGGGCAACAGCTACGGGAAGCTCAAAACTTCCCGGCACTCGCACAAGCGTGGGGTTCGCTATGCCCGCATCCGATGCTCCACGCAAGGCACCGGCCACCAACCCAGACATAATTTCGGTGTGCCAGCTGGCCGCTACAATGGCCAAACGCAGGGATCCTGTGTGTGCTTTTTCCTCAGAGTTAAAGGCAATGCTGGGTGCTCCGTGGCCGCTCATGTGGCGAGTCCTTCCGTCGTGGGGTTGCTGATGGAGAGCGCATGATGCATGCGATCCCGTTTGGTTTGCAGGTAGCGCAGGTTCTCGGCACGGGCAGGGACTTGCGTGGGTACCACGTGCACCACCTCAATGCCGCGTCGAGTTAGATCCTCGTGTTTGAGCGGGTTATTGCTCAGTAAGTCAATACGTACCAGCCCCAATGCATGCAAGATCCCTGCCGCGGCGCCGTAATCACGACCATCGACGGGCAGTCCCAGCTGTTCATTGGCTTCCACCGTGTCCGCGCCTGCTTCCTGGAGACTGTAGGCGCGCATTTTGTTCGCCAACCCAATCCCCCGCCCCTCATGACCACGCAGGTACACAAGTGTGCCGCCGCGCCGGTGAATCAGCTCCATTGCGTAGTCCAGTTGTTCACCACAATCGCAACGGTAGGAACCAAAAACATCACCTGTGAGACATTCCGAATGCAACCGCACAAGAGGTACGACGCGCTCACCTAAGTTCTGCGTCAAAACCTCACCTTGCGAGCTGGCCAAGGGTGCGCTGGCCAAGTGTGCGCTGTCGAATGGCATGCTGGCGAATGGCACGATGGCTAAGTCACCCGGTGCGCTAAGACTCAGGTGTTCGGCACCGGTTTCCCCATCCACCCATGCTTGCGCGGCGAAGGTCCCAAACCGGGTGGGCAGTGCCACTACCGGCCCACCGCTCACCAGTGACTGAGCCGCGGGCGCTTGCTCGTTACTCACGTCAGGCTTCCTTGCACGGCATCCGCACCGGGTTCGGCAGCACCAGCAAGCGCTAGGAACACCACCAGATCGGCGATCGAGATCAAAATAAGGTTATTCTGGTTGGCAAATTCACGCAGTCCGGTGAGTCTGACCATCTCTCCACCGTCATCAACAACCTCGGCAATGATGGCTACCGTTTCGCAGTCTGCCAGCCGGCACAACTCAACAGCAGCTTCAGTATGTCCTGGCCGCTGGCGCACTCCCCCAGCAACGGCGCGAAGGGGGAACATGTGCCCGGGCCGGGTGACGGCGTCGTGCATGGCAGTTGGATTGGCCAACACGGTGGCGGTCAGCGACCTGTCAGTGGCGCTAATCCCCGTGGAGACCCCCGCGGCCGCGTCACAACTGACGGTGTATGCGGTGCCCTTGGCGTCCTGGTTGTTGCGCACCATGGGCGGCAGGGCCAAACGGTCAGCGTGGGCAGTGTCCATCGGCACGCAGATGACACCAGAGCTGTGCCGAATGGTCCAGCCCATCAGTGCGGGTGTGCTGTGCTGAGCGGCAAAAATAATGTCGCCTTCGTTTTCACGGTCTTCGTCATCAACCACCAGCACAGCTTCGCCACGCGCGATGGCCGCGATTGCCAACGCCACCGGGTCCAAGAGAGTTACCGGATTTGTTGCCTCACTCATGATGTTGCTCCCTTGAACATGCTGAATTCAAGCAGGCGCTGGGCATACTTAGCCAGCACATCCACTTCCAGATTAACCGTGCCGCCCACCGTTTTCTCTCCTAATCCGGTGTTAGCCAATGTCACCGGGATAAGGCCCACCTCAAACCATTGCTCGAACACGCTGGCGGGGCTGACGGCGGTCACAGTGAGCGAAACACCGTCGATGGCAATGGAGCCTTTTTCTGCGATGTACTGGGAGAGCTCCCGCGGCACCGAAAAGCGCAATCTATCCCACTTGCCAAGACTCTCCCGCTCTAGCAGCGCGCCTACTCCATCAACATGGCCCTGGACAACATGCCCATCCAGACGCCCACCGGCAATCACGCAGCGCTCAAGATTCACCCGTTCGCCGCTTCGCAACCGCCCCGTTGTGGTGCGCAGCAGGGTCTCCCCCATCACATCAACTTCAACCGTGCCAGGGCCAAGCTGCACGGCTGTTAGACATACCCCGTTGATGGCAATCGAGCCGCCAAGATCCAAGCCGGCCAATGCCTCTCCTGCTTCAATAACAAGCACTGCACTGTCTGATTCTGGTCGTTGCTCCAGCGTGAGAACTATGCCGCGGCCTTCAATAATTCCTGTAAACATCTCACATTCCTTCATCGCTGGCAGCCGCTTTGGCTGGCATCAGCGTCAATTTCAAGTCGGGGCCAAGCACTTGGACGGGACCGGTGGTGGTGGCATCCCATTCCCAGCGCTGGGCCTCCCCGAGGGTGCCGATGCCCAGATCAGATAGTGCGGGTATGCCCGAGCCCAACAGGGTCGGAGCGAGGTACACGATGAGCTCGTCCACGAGTCCGCGAGCTAAGAAGGCCGCGTTAATTTTGGCACCGCCTTCGATCATGAGGTGACCAACCCCGCGCTCCTGTAGTTCACGGACCACGGCGGCAGGATCGTGGGTGTGCAGGGCCAGGAAACCTTCGTGGCCCAAGAAGTCGGGGCCGGTTTTGAGATTGTCTCCGGCTTTCAGCTCGGCACTAGTTTTCTGGTGAGTGCTGACCCGCGATGCGGAATCAGCTGATGCTGTTGCTCGGCCCCGGACAGCGGCATCTTCCGGCACCTCGCGCATTCCCATGACAACACGCAGCGGCTGTTTGGCCGCATCAGTGTCGTCGGCTGCTCGGGCGGTTAGCCGCGGGTTATCTGCGATCACCGTTTCGGTGCCCACAACGATGGCATCTACCCTGGCCCGCAGCTCGTGCGAATCTTGGCGTGATTCCTGTGAAGTGATCCACTGGCTGGTGCCATCAATGGCAGCGATTCGCCCATCGACCGTCTGCGCCAACCTGGCAGTAATAAAGGGGCGGTTTTGACGCACAGCCACGAACCATTGCCGGTTGAGATCTTCGGCTTCCGCAGCCATCAGGCCCATTCGGACGTTGATGCCTTCCTTATGGAGCACATCGGCGCCGCCGGATGCGGGCTGGTGGGGGTCTCGGAGAGCAAAAACCACATTGCCAATACCGGCGTCCAGGATTGCTTGGGAGCATGGTCCGGTGAGGCCAACATGATTGCAGGGTTCGAGCGTAACGATGAGCGTAGCTGCTGACAAGTCCCGTTTCACGCCAGTGCCCAGAAGCCGGTTAATCACATCTGTTTCGGCGTGCGCAGTGCCCGCGCCACGGTGGTGGCCAATCGCTAAGAAGGTCCCATCAGCGTCAATAATCACCGCTCCCACTAGCGGATTCGCGCCACGTACGCCCTGCCGTGCAGCCGAGAGAGCCGTTTCCATGCCGAGAATTTCGGCACCGGTGAAGTGCTCCGGCTCTGTGATGTGGGGATCCTGGCTGAAGGAACCGCGGTTCAAATTACTGAAGTTCATGGTTTGGCCTCTCTGGTGCCCACAGTGATGTCTGGGAAGGTTGTGTCAACTGATACTTTGCGAGCTTGTGCATCACTGTTATGCCGCACTCTCCACCATACGAAGAATCCGGTCAGGGTGAATGCACCGTAGAAGATGTACATGAAAGCTGAGGCGTAGTAGCCGGCACTGAAAAGCAGTGGCACACCCACGAGGTCCACAACCACCCAGATGAGCCAAAACTCTACCCAGCCCTTGGCCATCCCGTAAGTGGCCAGTAGCGAACCCATAAAGATCCATGCGTCCGCCCAAACAGGCTCATAGGAGCCCATGGCTTTGAAGATGGGGGTCAGGATTGCGGTTCCTGCGATCATGGTGCCAACGAGTATCCATCGCACGCGCGTTCCGGCCCAGCGGGGCTCGACGGCTTCGCCAACGTGAGCTCCGGCGTCATTCTTCATGTCCTTGCTTTGTTGCCAGCGGCGCCAGCCATAAACGGAGACGGCGATGAACATGATTTGCCGGCCTGCCTGGCCCAAAAGATTCACGTGGTCTGGGGAGCCAAAGACTGACCCCATGAAGACAGTGAAGAGTAGGACGTTGCCGACAATGCCCACTGGCCATGCCCAGATTTTACGGCGCATACCGCCGAGGGCGCTGGCGAGCCCAAAAAGATTGCCTATGACTTCACGCCACAGCAGGAAACCGCCGCCGGCGAATTCAAGTTTGGCGTCAAAGAGCCATCGCAGAAAGTCCATCGTTACCTTGCCCTTTCGAGACCGCGATGGCTCCGGGGGTAACGCGCAGTTTGGCATACAGGGTAAGGGACTGTGGCAGCTTTGAAAAAGCTACCAACAAACCCCTGACCTGACGGCCAAAACTGTTCGTGCTTCTCCCATCCAGACTTTAACTGTCGGTTCCGGAATTTCACCAGATCAACCGTGCACTGCTTACTGTTGCCAGCTTGCGGCGCACGGGTCGCGGACTATAACCGCCGGTTCGGAATTACACCGACCCCGGAGCACGTAATTTTTCTTTAAATACCCACAAGTGTGGACATCTATAACCATTATGGCACTTTTCTGTGCCTCCTTGCCACAGGTGCAAGGCCTTGGTGATAAGTGTTGACGGTGCCCGTCTGTTCGCAAAAAACTATGGGCTCCGCGCTAGCTCCAAGAGCTAGCCAAAAGCGAGTTGTCCCTTGGCCCGCAGAGAGTCGATGGCTTCAGCGGGTGAGGGCTGCCCGTAGACTGCCGAACCTGCCACGAAAATGTTCGCTCCAGCTTCAGCAGCACGGGTGATCGTCTCTTCAGTGATGCCCCCATCAACTTGGATGGCTACGTTGATGGAGCTGCCTTCCACAGCTGCCCGGGCGCGGCGGATCTTTGGCAATGTCAGCTCCAAAAAGGCTTGCCCACCAAATCCTGGCTCAACTGTCATGATCAGCAGCATGTCCAGCTCGCTCAGCATGTCCAGGTACGGTTCAACTGGAGTTGCCGGGCGCAGCGCCATGCCAGCTTTAGCTCCCCTGGCCCGCAGTTCGCGAGCCAGCTTAATGGGTGCAGCTGAGGCTTCCACGTGAAAAGTCACTGAATCTAGACCAGCATCCGCATACAGCGGCGCCCACCGGTCAACCTCGGAAATCATCAGATGCGCATCAAGAGGAACAGTGCTGATCTGCTGGATCCGCTCAACCACGGGCAGCCCGATGGTTAGATTCGGGACAAAATGATTGTCCATGACGTCCACATGAACCGCGTCCGCATTGGAGATCCTGGCCAATTCAGCTTGGAGGTTAACGAAGTCGGCGGACAGGATGCTGGGGTTGATGCAACATTTCAGCGAACGGCTGCTCACGAAAGAACCTCATCTTCTGGGTAGGCACTGGTGCTGGCAGCACTGACATCAATCAGGCTGTTTCCGGCGGATTAGTTTTTACGGATTAATGCCAGGAACATGGCATCGCTTTGGTGGATGTGTGGCCATAGTTGGGCCATCTTTTGATGCGACGGCAGTGGTGAGCTTGAATTCCCTGCGCCCAGGTTGCCTCCCAAGCTGACAGCGTCAAGGGCGGCACCGGCGTCGAGAAGTTCAAGATCATCGCGTTTGCGCATAGCATCCTCAACGACGGCGATAGTCTCAGCCACGTGGGGGGAACAGGTCACGTAGGCGACAACTCCCCCAGGCTTGACGGCCGCCAGTGCGGAATTTAGCAGCTCGCGCTGGAGCGGACCAAGCTCGGTGACATCGGAGAGCTTGCGACGCCAGCGCGATTCGGGTCGGCGACGCAGCGCACCCAGGCCTGTGCAGGGCGCATCAACGAGGATTCGATCGAATGCCTCCGGGTGTTCCTTCCCAATGTCGCGTCCATCACCAGTGCGCATAGTCCAGCTATCCTGCGGCACTGCTTCGAGTGCTTGGGAGACCAGTTTGGCCCGGTGCACAGACGGTTCATTGGCAAGGATCCAGGCATCTTTCTGACCAGCCAGGGCTGCTAACAAAGCTGCTTTTCCGCCCGGTCCGGCGCACATGTCAAGCCACCGTTCCTCGCCACCGCCCAGCTCGGAAGTGATCTGAACAGCTGCCAGCGCCCGGGCCACCAGCTGCGAGCCGGCGTCTTGGACGCGGACAGAACCATCCCGAACGCTGTCCAGACGGCTGAGATCCCCGCCGGATGACAGCGCGGAATCTACTACGAGTTCCCCTGGTGTGAAACCTGCGTCAAAGGCCTCGGACAGGTCTCCCAGACCTGGCAGCGCAACGAGGTTCACAACGGGGGCCGCATTATCAGCCTCCAGCAAGGCGGTGATCTCAGAAACGTCGCGACCGTGTGCCACGAGCGCTTGTCGCATGGCCCGGACAATCCATTCGGGGTGGGAATGTTCAATCGAGGCGATCTTCACATCATCGCTGAGGCCCTTGGTGAGCTCGGTCAACCATTCGGGCAACTCCTTGGCCGCAACCTTGCGCAGGACAGCATTAACCAAACCGGATGGGCCTGCGCCAATGACGGCGCGCGCCAAGCCCACTGTCTCATCCAGAGCCGCGTGTGTGGGTACCCGCATGGCCATCAGCTGGTGGGTGCCAATGCGCAGAGCATCCAAAATCGCCGGGTCCAATTCGCTCAGCGGACGGTCAACACACGTCGCAAGGATGGCGTCATACGTGCCCTGCGCTCGCAATGCGCCGTAAGTTAGTTCGGTGGCGAAACCGGCATCCCGGCGATCAAGACCGTGGCGGCGGATACGCGTTGGCAGTACCAGGTTCGCATAGGCATCGTCCGCAGAGACAGCGCGCAACACTTCAAAAGCCACCAGTCGGGCAGAATCGGCAACGCGTGTGCGCTGACCGGGTGCCGTTTCTGTTCGGTTGCGGGTGGTACTGCGGTTGCGTTCTCGCCCAGCGTCATCTCTACGTTTGACACCGCCGGAGCCTGATTGGCTGCCCTGCCCCGAACTGTTGTTGCGGTGGCTCGAACGTCCGCCTTGCTCGCTGGTCATTCAAACACCACATCTTCCTTGTTGGCCAGGCCTCGGGCCCAGTCGGTTGCTTTCATAAGTTTTTTCCCCGCAGGCTGTACATCCACAAGCTCCACAGCATGCGATCCGGTGCCGACAAGCACACACTTGGCTTCAATCCGTAACTGTGCCGGAGTCAAGTCTGTGACCTCCGGACACAGCAGCACCGGGCCCACCTTGAAGCGCTGGCCGGACATCATGGTCCATGCACCAGGCTCGGTAGTGACACCACGGATTCGACGGCTGATGGCTAAAGCAGGATCGCCCCACACCACATGGCCATCTTCAAGCGTCAGTTTAGGCGCCAACGAAATTTCGCCCTGTTGTTCCACACCACAAAGTACTCCGGCCGCAATCCCGTCCATGGTCTGCGCCAGCAGCATGGCACCGCTATGGGAGAGCCGCTCCAACAGCGCGGCGCTGGTATCTGTGGGTTTGATGGCTTCAGTCATAGCGCCATAAATGGGCCCGGTGTCTAGACCCTTTTCTAGCAGGAAAGTAGAGGCACCGGTCACCTCATCGCCGTTGATAACAGAGTGCTGTACGGGCGCCGCCCCGCGCCAGGCAGGGAGCAGGGAGAAGTGGAGATTGATCCAGCCGTGCACTGGGATAACAAGCGCATGTTCCGGAATCAGTGCACCGTAGGCAACAATCGCCGCCACCTCGGGTGCGGTCGCTGCGATGGCGGCGGCAGCCTCGGCGTCGATCTTGTCCGCCTTGATGACGGGCAGTCCCAGCTCTGCTGCTCGGGAGGCAACGGCCGACGGCGTCATGACCCGTTTGCGGCCAAGCGGGGCATCCGGGCGGGTCAACACGGCAACGATCTCATGCCCAGCACTGCGCAACGCTTCAAGGGAGGGCAACGCTACGGCTGGTGTCCCTGCAAAAAGTACTCTCATTCGGCGGCGCCTGCACCAAACGATGAGCCCACTGTGCGTGCACGGCTGGCAATGGTTTGCGCAGTCACCTCATGGTAGTTGGCCATACGGATAGCGCGGAGGGCTTCTTTACGGTCCTCACCTTCCAACCTGTCAACATAAAGTTTGCCGTCAAGGTGATCGCATTCATGCTGGAAGCACTTAGCCAAGGTACCTGTGGCTTCCAGGTCGATCGGTTGGCCATACATATCAACGCCGGTCACTCTTACCCAGCGGTGTCGGGTAACCGTGAAGCCTAAACCGGGCACCGACAAACAGCCTTCGGGTTCCGCCGGTGCCATGTCATCACTGGCAACAAGAACGGGGTTGATCACATAGCCCTCTTCTCCGTCCACGGAGTAGGTGAAGATCCGCTTGTTCACACCGATCTGTGGTGCCGCTAGGCCTGCCCCGCGAACATCGATCATTGTCTGGCGCATATCCTCTATGAGTTTCTCCAGCTCAGGGCCGAAGGTGCTCACTTCTTCGGTGCTTGTCCTTAGGACAGGATCGCCAATGATGCGAATGCTCAGGATGGCCATGGGAGGGCACCTCACTTTGGAATTGATACGAACCGAGTCTGGTCCGGAAAGCGGCTAGTCTCTCCAGTCTAGTTGGCTGTTAGCACCCAGGTGGCGCAATATCGAGCAAAGGCTCACCGGCGGCCGCAGCATCCAATGAGGTTTGCCACACGCGTCGCAATGAGGCGAACTTAAACCAATGTGCCTTCAGAACCTCAGGGTTGGCGCGGAGTGTGCGAACCTCCGTCTCGCCAATGGCAACACCCAACAGGATGGGATCCGCAGAGTACTTCCATGCTTCCCAAGTGCCGGCAGCCTCGTCGATGATGGATTCCTCCGCTTTCATCCCTGCCACCAGCTGCATAACAACCTTTGCATCGAGACTCTTGACCTGGCCATTGCGGTCAGTGCCTTTTGTTTTGTAGTCAATGATGCACAATTTCCCGCCAATTGTGGCCACCAGATCAAGAGTGCCGGCGTAGCCTACGGTTTCATTCCACACAGTAATTTCAGGAGCCAACGGTTTAACTTCGTAGTCCTCCCACCACGCATCAAAACGTAGTGCAAAGTTTTCTTCGCCATTTTCACCCAGAGCTGCAAGCGCCTCAGCCACCTGATGCGGGCGGTCAAGGGCCCGCAACGCCACTTGCTCGCAATAGTTGTGCACCCGATCTCCGCGGGCCGCGGCGGCATCGCGGAATTGTTCAGCTGCATTTGAACTGTCACGGACCACAGTGCGTAATTGTCCGGGATTGCCTACGGCTGTGCCTAAATCCGGGTGCTTCGCTACCGCTGTGGCAGCCATGTAACCGATCCACCCGTCAAGGGAGGTGGACTGCTGACCAATAACCGTGGTGATGGAGGGGACCTTGGGTGGGTCCTGCAGGGAACGGGCGTACATACGCCCCAATTCTGTGCTGTGTGCCAATGCTGGTGAGCTCATGCTTCTACTATTCCATGAGCACCCCACACTGTCCCGCACCCCGTGCCAATGCTGTGGATAAACCTCACCGGGAAACTCAACGCTCGGAGGGTGTTCTCGATTTTCGCCGGTGGTGTGCCACCCGCGAAAATCGAGGAGGCCCGCGGAATTCTAAATTGTGGTGGGCGATACTGGGATCGAACCAGTGACCTCTTCCGTGTCAGGGAAGCGCGCTACCGCTGCGCCAATCGCCCAAGTTTGTTCGCTGCCCCACACGCTGGGTCCGCAGATAACAACCCAGATTACACAAAACTGCCGGAACCCTAGGGTTCCGGCAGTTTTGTGTTTATTCCGAGCGGTCGACGAGATTCGAACTCGCGACATCCACCTTGGCAAGGTGGTGCTCTACCAGCTGAGCTACGACCGCACTTATCTTTCATCCCAATTTTCACTGGGTGAATGAACATGTTCATTCGTGGGCGATACTGGGATCGAACCAGTGACCTCTTCCGTGTCAGGGAAGCGCGCTACCGCTGCGCCAATCGCCCAAATGCATCCCGCTGAACTATACAGCAAAATACTTTTGGTTCAGCCAAAATGGAGGTGGGAACGGGATTCGAACCCGTGTACACGGCTTTGCAGGCCGTTGCCTCGCCTCTCGGCCACCCCACCGTGAAAACTGAACGGTGTCATGCGAGCGGTTGACGAGATTCGAACTCGCGACATCCACCTTGGCAAGGTGGTGCTCTACCAGCTGAGCTACAACCGCAAAACCAACATTTTCGCACCGTTTGCGTTTCCGCTTCGGTAGTCCGTGTTGCTGCGGTGAAAACATTACCTGAGCCCTTTCCCAAACACCAAATCGGGAACCCCCTGGCAAACACAATTCAACTATCCAAGTATCCAGATCCTTGAATTAACGGCGTTTTTTGCAAGATACTCGAATTACAAGCCTGTCATTCAATGGCACAACTTTGCCCTTTCCGCCCCACTTTGCGCTCTATTTACGTTCCAGGATCCAGAAAACCCAGTGAGATGCTACTCACACTATTAACAACAGAACTCCCCAGGCTGAGACTCGCTGGCACTGAATCTGGCTTAGTTACGTGTTGCCACGAAGGGCAGTGAGCAAGATTATGAGCACGAGAAAGATTGGGCTATTGTTTTGAACGCACGAGGAACAACGAAGGAACCACTTGCTCGAACATGTTGGACCTGTTGGACCAGGCTGTTGACTTTGGGCGATTGGCGCAGTGGTAGCGCGTTCCGTTCACACCGGAGAGGTCACTGGTTCGAACCCAGTATCGCCCACCAAAAGAAAAGCCCCTCTGACCAGCACAAACGCTGGTCTGAGGGGCTTTTTCGTGCCACAAAACTGGAATCAAAATACGCAACGTGCCACACGGGCAAGAACACTAGTGCGCGAGTTTCAAACCCACGATGCATCCCACCAGCCCCAACAGAAGCAGGACCTTGATAACTGAGACCGCCTCAGCTCCAGTGAACATGGCATATGCCACTGTCAAGGTTGCACCAACACCTACCCACACGGCATATGAGGTGCCCACCGGCAGAGTCCGCATGGCCCATGCCAAACCAGCCATGCTGGCGACCAGCGAGAGTATAAAAATAATGCTGGGGCCAAGTTTGGAAAAGCCTTCGCTCTTCCCAAGGGCGGTTGCCCAAACCGCTTCCAATACTCCAGAGAAGATTAAAATCAGCCACGCCATGGAACATCTCCTTGACGCCGTCTTGTCGCTGGCCGGGTACGGCGCACCTCGTCCGGGTGCCATCTGGCGACCCTATTTTGACACACACTCCCGCGCGAGCACCACTATCTGAACACGCGGCCATTGGCTAGCATCACAGCTCACTCAGCGGATAAAGCTTTGACAAAGTGTTGTAGCACACTAAAATGGAACGACTTGGGGCGCCAATGGCCCCTTAGAGCGAAGGAGGTGCCGATTGTCTATTTTTGACGATATGAAGGGCAAAGCTGATGGTCTGATCAGTGGCCACGAGGATGCTACTAAGGACGGCGTTGAGAAAACTGGCGACTTTGTCGACAGTAAGACCGGCGACAAGTTCAAAGATCACGTGGACACGGCTCAGAGGGCTGCATCCGACTACGTAGACGGATCAGATAAATAACCTAGGCTCTTCGCCCTTTACGTGGCGTCAAGGAAGGCGCCGGTTCCGTCGAGAGACGAGACCGGCGCTTTTTATTTTAAGAGACAGTTGCTTGCGAACAGTTACTCTGCACGGAGCAGGCAACCTCAGAGATGGCAGTCATGCTAGGAAACAGACTGCGGGGCGCTGGCTTCCTGTGCTTCCCGGGCCAAGGCCGTCAAACGTGAAACGGCGCGGAAGTACTTCTTCTGGTACCCGCCTGTCATCATTTCGGGGGTGAACAGCTGATCCAAGCGTGCCCCGCTGGCCAGGATTGGCACATCCTTGTCATAGAGCCGGTCCGCGAGCACCACAAAACGCAAGGCCACCGACTGCTCGGTGATGGTGTGGACGTTGCGCCACACCACGGCGTCGATCCCTTCAAGCATTTGCCTATACCTTGACGGGTGCACCCCCGCTAGATGGTCAATGAGTGTGCCAAAGTCATCAAGAGCCACACTTTGACCGTCAAAGTCACGGCGCATGTGTGCGTCCAGGTCGCTATTCGGGACGGGCTCCGGTGGGGTAGGCAGTCCCCGGTGGCGGAAGTCCTCGCCATCAATATGCAATATTTCGAACTGATCCGCCAGCACCTGAATCTCGCGCTGGAAATCAACGGCAGCAAAACGTCCGTCGCCTAGAGAACCCGGCAGGGTGTTGGAAGTTGCCGCCAACTTCACACCGGCGTCGGCCAATTCACGCATCAGCCGCGACATCAACACGGTGTCCCCCGGATCATCAAGCTCAAACTCGTCAATACAGACAAGCTTGTATTCACTCAGTGCCTCTACTGTTTTGCGGAAAGAAAGGGCTCCGACAAGGTTGGTGTACTCCACAAAGGTGCCAATAGCCTTTGGACCTTGAACCTCATGCCAAAGCGAAGACAAAAGGTGCGTCTTACCGACCCCAAAGCCTCCGTCAAGGTAAATACCTGCGCGCTTTCCCGCCCCGTTGGCGCCAGCGGCCTTGGGCTTGACGCCAAAGAGTTTACGAAGGCCCGTGGCTGGCTTCACTGCGGCACCCGCGGCGAACTCCTTCAACAAAGTCACGGCTTGTGTTTGCGAAGGTTGCGCTGGATCCGGGCGGTAAGTGTCAAAGGAAACCTCACCAAATCTCGGTGACGGGACGAACCCCTTCAGCAGTTCCTCCACCGAAACTGCTGGACGGCGGGTGGAAAGTTGTTCAACTTGTACCAAGGACGATTCCGATCATCAAAAAAAATTTCAGCCGACATGCTGTGCACGGGCCACGGCTCATGCCTACAAGAATACCCACCACATATTGCGTTTCGTTAACGCAGGGGAAGTAAACAGCGCGCTAACTGGTTACGGTTAGAAAGATCAATAGCTGCTGCACGCATGTTCGCAGTGGCACACTATTTAGTACCTCATGGCCACGGAACGGTTCCGGAATTTTCTGGGACGGCGCCGGCGTGAGCAGTTTATAAGAAGGGGCACCATGCCTGTTGCAGTTGAATCAAACGAGAAGTTCGCAAGCTATGCCCACCCGGAACGCCTAGTATCTACCGAGTGGCTTGCCAATGCCATGGCCAGTGCCGCCACGCAGGACGGCAGCCTTGTTGTGGTTGAATCCGACGAGGATGTACTCCTGTACGAGACCGGGCACATCCCCGGCGCCGTCAAGATTGACTGGCACACTGACCTGAACGACGACGTTACCCGCGACTACATCGATGGCAAGGCTTTCGCTGTGCTCGCCGCTGCTAAGGGAATCTCCCGCGACACAACAGTTGTTGTCTACGGCGATAACTCCAACTGGTGGGCGGCTTACGCTCTCTGGGTTTTCAGCTTGTTTGGCCACGAAGACGTTCGCCTGCTCGACGGCGGTCGCGATAAGTGGATTGCCGAGGGCCGTGAACTGACTACCGACGCCACGGCAGTCACCCCGTCCGCAGGCTACCCAGTTGTAGAGCGCAACGACGCTCCCATTCGCGCCTACAAGGATGACGTTCTGGCGCACCTGGGCAAGCCTTTGATAGATGTTCGGTCAACCGAGGAATACACCGGGGAACGCACTCACATGCCTGCCTACCCCCAGGAAGGAACACTGCGCGGTGGCCATATCCCTACAGCAGCGTCCATCCCGTGGTCACGTGCGGCCGCAGAGGATGGCACCTACCGAAGCCGCGAGGAGCTCGAAGCCCTTTATCTAGGTGAGGCAGGACTTGTGCCAGGGGATGACGTGGTTGCCTACTGCCGGATTGGCGAGCGTTCCAGCCATACTTGGTTTGCTTTGAAGTACCTATTAGGTTTTGAGACCGTGCGCAACTACGACGGTTCATGGACCGAGTGGGGCAATGCTGTCCGCGTTCCCATTGCCGTCGGTAAAGAGCGCGGTGAACTGCCAACTGCGATCTAATCAGTGGCGTTCCATGGTGTTGGCTCGTGACCGGGTCAACACCGTGGTGTACCAAGGCAGAGAATCGTCATTGATTTTTCACACTCACAAGAAAAGAAACGTACGCTTTAGTAGATGACTACTTCACAAGCACTTCCCCCAGCGTTGGCCGAGATCGTCACAGACTTCCAAGAATTGGAAGAACGCGATCGCCTCACGCTGCTTTTGGAATTCTCCCGAACCCTTCCGGCTTTGCCGGAACGCCTGCGCGACCATCCCGAGTTGTTGGAACAGGTGGTGGAATGCCAGTCGCCACTGTTTCTTACCGTTGAATCGGAGAAAACGGACAACGGCGACGTCATCCGTTTGTACTTCCAAGCTCCCCCGGAAGCTCCCACCACTCGTGGCTTTGCATCGGTCCTGTGCGAAGGCCTTGATGGGTTGACGGCCGAGCAGATCCTGGCTGTTCCAGATGACATGCCCGAACAGCTTGGTCTGACCCGAGCCATCTCCCCGCTGCGTATGCGCGGCATGTCCGCCATGTTGGGACGAGTCAAGCGCAAGATTCGCAACGGTGTGCGACCCGCCCTCTAGGCGCGTACCACCGAGAACCAAACACAGGAAATCTGCGCCCACAACCGCCTTGTCCGGGATGCTGAGTACACGGCTGGCATAATTGGCCTATGGCCAAGAAAACCTCCTCAACCAGCGCTGGCACCCTCGCGACTGTCGCCTTAACGGCCGCCGGTGTGCCTTTTACTGCACACAGTTACACCCATGATCCGGAGAATACAAATTTCGGACTCGAAGCCGCGACCTTAATGGGTGTTGCACCAGAGCGCGTTTTTAAGACACTCATGGCGGAGGTTGGTGACAGACTTGTGGTGGCGGTTGTACCCGTAAATGGCAGCTTGGACCTGAAAGCCCTCGCCCAAGCGCTGGGTCACAAGAAGGCCGCTATGGCCGATCCAGCCACGGCCCAACGTCGAAGCGGCTATGTCCTAGGCGGTATCTCACCCTTGGGCCAGCGCCACCATAGCCCCGCCATAGTGGATGAATCAGCACTGCAGTACGCAACCATTTATGTTTCCGGCGGGCGCAGAGGTTTCGACGTCGAACTCTCACCCACGTGCCTCATCACGCTGACACAAGCTATAACAGCGAAGATCGGCCACCCCGCCTGAGCCAACAGCCCCCAGCCCGCGTGTGCGATTCGTGGTCGGCGATATCAAAGCAGACAGGACGGCCGCAAGTTTTTTTACGATCGTATGGACAGGCACGGTTGCCCACAGTAGAAAGAAACTTTTCAATGAAACAGTCCCAAGATATTTGGCATTGACCAATCGAATCCGATTGATAATATTCCCCATTTCTCAACCAACGCCGGGCCGCGTCCAAACACCTGTCACACACTTAGGCGGAAATTGATATGTTTCTTGAGGATACTGTCCATCAACATTCGTTGCAGCGGCGAGCGGCGCCCTCGTCATGGGTTCGGTGGTACCGGCAGATATGCCTGCATCGGGGCGGCAACGGGAACCAACCTGAAGTTCCACCTCAGCCGCAGCATTGGACATGGATGTCGCATGCGATTCCCCCGGTCCAGTTGTCTTTCACATTGGGCCCGCGGACAACAATCTCGCCACCATTTGCACTATAAATCATTTTGCAGATGTGCAATGGCAAACCGGAGCAAAACCGCATCATGTATAACCACTCGGCTTCTATGCGTAAAGAGAAATCGTATTCTATAATTCGAGTGGAATCCAAGCCTGTTGCGATTATTGCAGTACGCCGATTTGTTGCAGTCAGGGGCACTGACCAATACCGCTGTGTAAATTTGTAAAGCTCTTGAGTACGAACAGCTCTTGGGTGAGCAGGAACGGCACGTCTCGATCGGCATGGGGATGTTCCGTGCGCACCCACGAAAGCTGTTGGCCGGTAGGAGTCCTGGGCGCATCCGTCCGCGGTGCCGGAGTTTCAGGCATGTCAGGAACGGGTTACAACTCTCGAGGCAGGGCGTGCTTGCCCAAACGCGGACGCAGCCAACTTTCAACAACGTTCTCCCAGCGTGCAGGGTCAACATTCCATTCTTTGGTGTGCAACGCCTTGCTGAATGGCTCAAAGGTGACCATCTCCGGATTCCGCCGCGCCAATTCCGCTGTGGGCTCGTAGGGCACAAAGTCATCGTCAATACTGTGCAGGATCAACGACGGTGTTCTGAGCTCAACGGCTCGACTGACCCAGTCCATGCTCTTGAAGTCCACCGGTGCCGCCAGCCCTGTCAGGCGCCTGCCCAGCGGATGCGTCAACATGAGTTCGGCATAGTTGCCAATGTAGTTGGGGATTCTATTTAGTGCAGCCTGATGCGCCAGCACGTTGACCCAGTTGATAACAGGGGCATCCAAAACCAAAGCTAGTATGTGTTTCCGGTTTCGGGCCACATCTGCAGTTTGTAAACTAATGGCCCCTCCCATTGAGTAGCCGAACAACACAACGTCCTTGGCACCCCGAGAGATGGCAAAATCAATGGCCACCTCAACATCCGCCCATTCCGTGATGCCCAGGCCATATCTGCCATCCGGAGCTTTGGGGGCGTCGCCGTCGTTCCTGTAAGACATCAGCAAAGCGTTCATGCCAAGTCGGTGCGCAGTGGGGACCGCACGCAGTCCCTCGTTGCGGGTGGCGCCACGTCCGTGCACCATGACGGCCCATGTGGGACCGGGATCAAGTGCGGGAAGGAGCCAGGCCGGTCCCGGTCCGCCGGGAAGGTCCAAGGTAACGTCCTCGCACTCCAACCCCATCTCCTCCGGGTGGGCGTGCAGGCTTCCTGACCACCAGCCCGACGTGGCACTGCGCAGTTCCCCGCCAAGGACAGCAATGACTTCGCGGGTGACACTGCCTTCGCGTGGCACATAAGAAATAATGGGGCCAATAATTGCGTGGGCGCGGCCCTCGTCAAAGAAAAGCCCATAGTTGCCTTCAACAATGGTGTCGGGCTGGGCTTCCAACACGACCTGCAGTGTGGGTCCGTCAGTAATCACAGCCAAGATGGCGACATCGTCAACTCGTTGTTTTTCGGGAGTAATGATGCGCCGGGCAAAGTAAGCGGCAAGTCCAGATGTAGCGGTGACAACCGTTACCGCTCCGATCCCTGCTGCAGCGGCGCCCAAGGCACCCCATTTAAGCCATGCACTTGACTGCTGTTCTGAGGTAGCCATGCCTCCATTCTGCCCACGGCCGCGGGGCTGCGTCGAGCGGCGCACCGTGAGCAAGCCCAACTTTCTTGGCACACGGCGGGCGCCCTGCATTGTTTATCCTGTGCGGAAGCCTAAACTGGTGCAATGACCGAGACGATCATCATCCTGACCGAAGAACCACTAACTGCCGTGGACGTAGCGAACATCACCGATCTTTACAGCGCCGAGGACGACGTTGAACTGGTGCTGATAGTCCCTGCTGACACACGGCGTAATTTGTTTGTCGATGTCATCGACCAGCTGACAATGCTTGACCTTCCGGGCGCTCTGCGCGAGTTCCGCGAGAAGCCAGATGCAGAAACCGTCATGACCGAGGCCAAGGATATTCTTTCAATGTCCATGCATGCTCTGCACGCCGCCGGAGCCAAGGCAACAGGCAGTGTTGACGAGGGCGACGCCGTTGCCTCCTTGGTTGCCAAAGTCACCGAACTCGGTGCACGCCAAGCAGTGGTTGTCACCCGGCCACATGCGGTTGCCGACACCTTCCGGCAGGACTGGGCCAACCAGGCTCAGCGCAAATTGGGACTTCCCGTTTTGCATCTGTACTCCGGTTCGGGATTTATTGGCGACTCTTAAGCGTTGAGTCAAGTATGAGAACTTCCGAAAGCCCCGCCACGCCCACAGTCGTAAAAACTGATGCTCAATGGCGCAATGAACTTAGTCCAGCCGAGTATCAGGTCCTGCGCCAAGCCGGAACAGAACGGCCCTACACGGGCGAATACTGGGACTCCACCCAAGAAGGCGTGTATGAATGCCGCGCCTGTGGCGCCGAACTTTTCACATCTAAGGAAAAGTTCTCCTCCCACTGTGGTTGGCCATCGTTCTTTGCGCCACTGGCCGACGGAACTGTGCGCTACATTCACGATAATTCGATGGGCATGCAGCGAGTGGAAGTTCGCTGCAGCGCCTGTGAATCGCACTTGGGCCACCTCTTTGAAGGAGAGGGATATGACACGCCCACCGATGAGCGCTTCTGTATCAACTCCGTTTCGCTAAAACTACGCGAAGGTTCACAAGAGCTTTCGCCCGAAGCGCCGTAAAGGCCCCGAGCATGAGACTCTCTTATGCTCGGGACTATTCAACATTAGTTCTGCTGTTCCATTGCTACGCTTTAAAAAATGCTCCACACGCATCGCGTAGCAAGGACGGCACCTATGAATATCACTCTTGAAAGCCCCGAGAATGTCAGCGCCTTTGATGACGGCAATTTGGCAAACCACTCAGCATGGCTAGCTCTTAAACAAGCGGCTACAGACCTGTCTGCAGTGCAGATCAAGGACGGCTCAGTTCCGGAACTCTCCGATCATGATGCTGCCCGCTCCTTGATTGAAACCATTAAAAACTCCATCCAGGAGCTTGCCCCCCACTTCCGACACGATGCGCTGTACCTGGAGCTCTTGGTGAAAGACTTCACCACGTGGGTTGATAGTGGTTTGGGCATTCCAGACTTTCTTGATTCACTGCTGGCATTCAACCCCCAGGAGCACAGGATCAATGGGCTGCGCCACCTTGTGATATTCCCCATGTACACGCAAAACGGGTCCACTTCACGCCACGTTGAAGCAGTTCTTGTGGAGGTAATCTGGCCCGAGTTCATAGACGAGCTTGAAGCCGGCAGCTACTCCAACAAGCTGTTTGTCCCTCTGCGCTTCATTGATTTCACTCCCGGCTATGACAGCAACTCCGCTGTCCTGTTCCCCGAAAGCGTCTCAGTGCGCGAAACACCAACCTTCACCTGGGGTGCCATCTTCCAGGACCGCGAAGCTGCACGTTTCCGGCGCGTGGTCCGGGAGGCCGCCGCGGTAACCCGACTGGAACTGCCAGCCGACGCCGTCGAACTTTTGGATGATCAGGCACTGACGCAGGAAACCTTCGTTATGTGGGATCTGATCCATGACAGGACCCACATGCGTGGGGATCTGCCCTTTGACCCGTTCATGATCAAACAACGCATGCCGTTTTTCCTGTACTCACTAGAGGAACTTCGTTGTGATTTGACCGCCTACCGTGAGTCAGTGGCTGTTGAGCACGATGAGAAAGCTTCACCGGAAGCGCGAAAGCACGCCAAACTTGTCCAGTACACAGTAATCTTTGACAGAATTTTCCGTTTCGCGATTACAGGTACACGGGTGCGCAACTATGACGGTGTGGGCGGCCAGCTACTCTTTGCCTGGCTGCATCAGCATCACGTACTGCACTGGACGGACACCAAGCTCACGATCGACTGGGCCGATGTTCCTGCTGTTGTGATAGCACTGGGACACGAGATTGAGGAACTGTACTGGCGCTCAATCGACAGGCCCAAGCTGGCGCACTGGTTGGCAGCTTACGAGCTTGTTTCCGCCACGCTAACGCCCAACTCCGCATCCACGTGGGCCAAGGGTCCGGACGCGCTGCCGTTGACCTCGCCCTTGCGTGAAATCACGGATCAGGTCATGGATGATGAATTCCCGCTCTCCATGTTCTACGAAGCATTGGGCAAGAAAATGCGTGGTGTTATTGAGTCAACTTCAGGCATCACAGGCGCCGGAGAAGCCTGAGTGGGTAGTGTAAGTGGCATGAGAACTTCTCCACTTGTAGTGATCGCAGGCGGCAGCAGCCAGGCGGGTATCGCTGTTGCGGCTGCGCTGCTGGCGGCAGGGAACCGTGTAATCACCGTTGGTTCCAACGCTGAACGCATCACATCCGCCGCCGAAGCAGCCGGTGGCGCCATCCCCTTGGTGTGCGATCTCACGAACCCAGAGTCGGTCACCGCACTAGCAGCCCAGGTCCATAGCACTTTTGGATTAATTGACGGGCTCGTCCATCTTGTGGGTGGCTGGCGTGGTGGCAAGGGCATAGCAGAACAAAGCGACGTGGACTGGGATTTCCTTCAGACCTCGGTGCTCAGTACACTGCGAAACACAAGCCGGGCCTTCTATAACGATATTGCCGCTTCACCGGTAGGTCGCTTAGCCATAGTCTCCTCAACATCAGTCACAGCACCTACTCTCGGTAACGCCAACTACGCAGCAGTGAAGTCAGCAGCAGAAACGTGGGTTGGGGCGTTGGCACAGGGCTTCAGCCTGGCGGCCGGTGCGGAAATAACGGAAACTGGCCCTGCCGCCGTCGTACTTGTGGTGAAGGCCCTTGTTGACGACGGTATGCGGGCGCGCTCCCCTGAGCGTAAATTCCCTGGTTTCACGCACGTCTCTGTGCTGGCAGAGAATGTAACAGGGCTTTTTGCTACATCCGCCGCAGAACTCAACGGCGCACGCATCATTTTGTAGGCGCATTATTTTGCCCCTAATCAACGCATCGACAATCGAAGGTACATTGTGAGCATTGGCAGCACCGAATCTATCCAACTTCACGACACATCAGTGATTGGTTTCGCCTCGGATAACTACTCCGGCGTCCATCCAGAGGTGTTAGAGGCGTTGGCAGCAGCCAATGGCGGACACCAGGTGGCCTATGGGGAAGATGTTTATACCGCGCGGTTGCGCCGCGAGATGGGGGCACTCTTTGGCAAGGACGTTGATGTCTTCCCCGTTTTCAACGGCACCGGTGCCAACGTAGTGGCATTGCAGTCCCTGTTGCCGCGGTGGGGTGCTGTTGTGTGCGCCTCTACAGCTCACATCAATATGGATGAAAACGGTGCGCCAGAGCGTGTGGGCGGGATGAAACTCTTGGCCGTACCGACCCTTGACGGAAAGTTGACTCCCAAGCTAATCGATAAGGAAGCCTGGGGGTTCGGCGACGAACACCGGGCCCAACCGCTTGCCGTTTCCATCACTCAAACCACTGAGTTGGGTACCTGTTACAGCCCTGATGAAGTGCGGGCCATCTGCGATCACGCCCATTCCTTGGGTATGAAGGTGCACATGGATGGTGCACGATTGGCCAATGCGGCTGCCTTCCTCGGTGTACCAGTGCGTGAATTCACCTCCGACGCCGGCGTAGACGTGCTCTCTTTTGGTGGCACTAAGAACGGGATGATGTACGGCGAAATCGTTGTGGCGCTCAATCCGGCAGCCACCGACGGCCTGATTTACCTGCGCAAAATGAACATGCAGCTCTCCTCCAAGATGCGCTTCATTTCAGCTCAACTGCTAGCTCTGCTCAGCGATGACCTATGGTTGGCGTCGGCCGGACACGCCAACGCGATGGCCGCTCGACTGCGTGCCGCCGTTGAGGACCTTCCAGAAGTGCAATGCACCCAAGCAACACAGTCCAATGGCGTATTTGCCATCCTGCCTGCTGGCGTTGCTGAGCGTCTGCGGGAAAAGTTCCGCTTCTACGACTGGGACGAGTCTGCGCGCGAAGTGCGCTGGATGTGTTCTTTCGACACTTCCGAGGCTGACGTTGACGCCTTCGTGTCCGCACTGCGCGCCGAGCTGGGGAGCTGACCCTCGCACCGGGGCTGGCTGGTGCGCGTTAGCACTAGCCTGCCCCACGCTGCGCTGCGGTACGCAACGTAGTGCCGGTGCCCGACGTGCTGCTTAAAGAGCTAGCAAGCTCCCCTCGCGGCGCGCCTGCACGGGTTCGGGCCGGTGCCGTCATAATCTGCCATTGTGAGCCTCTTTCCGCAGCTTCCAGCTGACTTTCAGATTGCCTTGGCATCGCTACGCGAAGTTCTCAGCCGCAGCGAGCTGACTCTGGCGGAAGTTCCGGCTCCTGCCCGGCTCGCCCCCTTTGGAGTAGCCGTGGGCGCGGAGGTTATTGTTGATGGGGAACAGCTCGCCACCGGCCGCTTCATTCTGCTCCACGACCCGCAAGGCAAAGCCCTGTGGGATGGCACCTTCAGGATCGTCAGCTATATCCGTGCGCAGTTGGAAGCTGACATAGGAAACGACTCACTTCTAGGAAACGTCGCGTGGGCCTGGCTGACCGAGGCGCTGGAGGAGCAGGACGCCCAATATTCCAGCGCCGGCGGCACGGCAACCCGCATTCTTTCTGAAAGCTACGGCACGCTAGCCGCACGCCCTGATTCGGTTGACATTGAGCTCAGAGCATCGTGGACTCCCACAGGCACCGCAATCACTCCGCATCTGCAAGCATGGGCAAACATTGTCTGCACCTTTGCAGGTTTGCCACCTGTGCCCGAGGGTGTAACTTTATTGCCCCGGCGCTCCAGCGAGCGGACCCGTCACCAGCCACGTCAACGGCCGCTAAAAAACATTTAATGGCCCGCAACCGAGGGTAGTCTTGACCATTCGCTAGACTAAGGTCATCATGACCAATCCAGAATCAAGCACACAGAGCCGCGCCGAAGCAGAAACGACAGCACTTTCTTCAGCTCAGCAAGGCTGTAGCTCGCCCACCAATAATGGCCGCAACCGTGATCAGGGTCCTGATGCCCGTGGCACAGCTACGGAAACTGCCCAGGCCCCGCTGACGTCGGTTGTTATTGACGGCCAAAGGATGGAACTTGGCAATCTTCCCGAATTAGTGGAACTGGATATGCCCAGCGATGGCATCCCCTCCGTGGTAGAAACTGACCCGGCGCTAAAAAGGTGCGCGGCGGCTTTGGCAGCAGGAACTGGCCCGGCTGCCGTTGATACGGAGAGGGCTTCCGGATTCCGCTACGGCCAACGTGCCATGTTGGTGCAGATCCGCCGCGAGGGTGCCGGTACGTGGCTCATCGATCCCGAGGCCTTTGATGACCTGAAGATCATTGACGAGGCACTGCGCGGTGTTGAGTGGATTCTGCATGCTGCCAGCCAGGATCTGCCCTGTCTTGCCGGCGTCGGTATGTGGCCGGATAAACTCTTCGACACCGAACTTGCAGCCCGTCTCGCCGGGTTGCCGCGTGTGGGGCTCGGGGCAGTGGTTGAATCCCTGCTCGGCTACCATTTGGCCAAAGAACACTCCGCCGCTGACTGGTCCAAACGGCCCCTGCCTGAGCCGTGGTTGCGGTACGCCGCATTGGATGTAGAGGTGCTGGTGGATCTTGAAGATGAGCTCGTTGCCTTGCTTGAAAATGACGGCAAACTTGATTATGCCGCTCAAGAATTCCAGCACCTGATCGACGCTGGCGTTCCCGCACCGCGCGTAGATCCCTGGCGGCGCACATCCGGCTCACACACTATCCGCAACCGGGTTCAGTTGGGGGCCGTCCGCGAACTTTGGTACACACGTGAAAAGTTGGCCGAACACCGCGACATTGCCCCGACCCGGCTCATTCCAGACACAGCTATCATCGCTGCAGCCAAGGGCATGCCCACCACTGTTCCGGCGTTGCTGGCACTTTCAGGCTTTCATGGCCGCGCGGCCAAGCGGGACGCCCCCAAATGGCTACATGCCATCCAAACGGCCAAAAACAGCACCGATCAGCCCCCGTTGCAGGTTTCCGGTAATGCCCCGCCGCCGCCTCGCATGTGGGCCGAGCGTGATGTTGCGGCAGCTGCCCGTTACGCCACGGCGCGCCCACGCCTGGCTGATCTTGCAAATGCTGTTAACATTCCCGTTGAGAACATCCTTACCCCGGACTTTCTGCGCCGCGTGTGCTGGCGCCCGCCAACGCAGATTACTGTTGCCAGCGTTTCTGCCCAGTTAACGGAGCTTGGAGCACGTCAGTGGCAGATCGATTTATCAGTGGAGATCCTCACTGCCGCATTAGCGAACCCTGAGCCTCTGCCGCCCAAGGAACCGAAGACACCCAAGGGCCAGAAGGAACCAAAGAGCCAGATGGTACCGACGAACCAGCGTGAGACTGGCGCACACGAGGGCACGCCAAGCTCCGAGCAGTCCTGAGCTTGCTCCCCGGTGGGGTTGAGGTTGGAGATAATGACGCCTCTACGACTGACATTATTGACCTCTAAGTTACCCACTAGTAACATGAGGCATAACACAGTCGTTCCCTGATAGCTTGGGTTGAATGGCACCAGTTGTTTGTACCCGAGGAGCAAAATATGAGCCAAAATCGGCAAATTAGAGACGTCGTCTTTGTTGACGGAGTACGCACACCGTTTGGACGGGCCGGGGAAAAAGGCATCTACGCCAATACCCGCGCCGATGACCTGGTGGTCAAATGTATCCGCGACCTCATGCGCCGCAATCCTGGATTGCCGGCTGAACGCATTGACGAAGTTGCCATCGCCGCCACCACACAGACGGGCGATCAGGGCCTGACGATTGGCCGGACTGCAGCGCTGCTGGCCGGACTTCCCCAGTCAGTGCCAGGGTTCGCCATCGATCGGATGTGCGCTGGCGCCATGACTGCTGTCACCACAACAGCCTCCGCCATCGGGTTTGGCGCGTACGAGGTAGTGATCGCCGGAGGAGTAGAGCACATGGGCCACCACCCCATGGGCAAGGACTCTGACCCGAACCCGCGCTTCATGTCCGAACGCATCGTTGACCCGGCAGCCCTGAACATGGGCAACACAGCCGAGAACCTCCACGACAGATTCCCGTCCATCACCAAAGACCGCACGGATGCCTACGCCGTCGCCAGCCAAAACAAGCTGGCCGCCGCGTATGAGCGGGGCCAGATCCAGCCAGATTTGGTGCCCGTCGCGACCCTCAAACCGGGAGCTGGCTGGAACATCAACACAGTTGATGAGCCTCCTCGCCCCGGCACAACTCTTGAGAATCTCGCAGAGCTGCGGACGCCCTTCCGCGCCCACGGCCGCGTCAGCGCCGGTAACGCAGCAGGCCTGAACGACGGCGCAACCGCCGCAATCTTGGCGTCCTCAGAAGCAGCTGCAGAGCTGGGTTTGAGCGTTAAAATGCGTCTTGTCACGTACGCTTTCGCTGGTGTAGCACCTGAAGTCATGGGAATCGGTCCCGTCCCCGCCACGGAAAAAGCGCTGAAACTTGCAGGATTGACGATCGAGGACATTGGCCTCTTTGAGATAAACGAAGCTTTTGCCGTTCAAGTCCTGTCCTTCCTTGAGCACTACGGGATCGCAGACGATGACCCACGAGTGAACCGCTATGGCGGCGCCATAGCGGTGGGGCACCCCTTGGCCTCATCCGGAGTCCGGCTGATGAATCAGCTGGCCCGGCAATTCCAGGAAGATCATTCTGTGCAATACGGGCTCACCACCATGTGCGTTGGGCTAGGCATGGGAGCCACAGTTATTTGGGAAAACCCGCACTTCACCACAGCAACAGCCACAAACACCGAGGGGAGCGCAGCATGAGCGCCCGAGACTTCAACAAGCTTGCAGTGCTGTTCCCAGACGAGGTAGTAACCCACTCCTACGTTCAAGACATTGCCTTGCCGTGCGTGGACGGTGCGCCAAGCGTAGGAACGTTCGCCCTCATCACCCTAGATAACGGCCTCGATCACCGCCGCCCCAGCACACTTGGGCCGAACACTCTTATTGAATTTGGTGTGACATTGGAGGTCCAGCGTGAGCGTGCGGCCAAAGGCGAAATTGCTGGAGTTGGTGTAACCGGCAAACCATTCTTCCTCGCAGCAGGGGCCGACCTCTCAGCTGTCAAGGAACTCAAAGATAAAGAAGCCGGTCGATGGATGGCCCAGCTGGGTCATGACGTGTACTCCACGTTGAACGACTTGGGTGTGCCCAGCTTTGTGTTCATCAACGGTCTAGCTCTGGGCGGTGGGCTTGAAATCGGGCTCAACGCCAACTACCGCACAGTCTCCACCGGAGCTGGCGCCTTGGCACTGCCGGAAGCTTTCCTTGGCTTGGTACCTGGCTGGGGCGGGGTCTACCTACTCCCCCGGCTCATCGGACCAGCCAACGCCGTGAAGGTCATGCTTGAAAACGCTTTGAGTAACAACCGCACCCTCAGCGGTCCTGCTGCTTTCAAACTCGGCATCGCAGATGCCTTGTTTGAGCCCGCGGATTTCTTAGAACAGTCACTCAACTGGGCCGCCCGCGTACTAGCCGGGGCCGAAGACGTCAGCCGGCCCAACGCGGTGAGCGAACCGCTGAGCGAGGAAAACAGCGCAGCGTGGGATGCCGCCGTCGAACATGCAAAAGCTTTTGTGGAAGCCAAGACCTCCAATGCTGCCCCGGCACCGGCGAAGGTCATTGAGTTACTGGAAAAGGGTAAGCATTTCACCAAGGAGCAGTCTTTTGCTGCCGAGGATGAAGCGCTGGCGGAGCTTATGGGGACCCCGCAGTTCAAGGACACCGTCTACGCTTTCCTTGACTTGGTGCAAAAGCGGGCCAAACGTCCGGCAGGTGCTCCGGATCCCAAGCTGGCCCGTGCCATCACGAAGGTGGGTGTTGTTGGTGCAGGACTGATGGCCGGTCAGTTCGCGCTGCTGTTCGCCCGTCAGCTAAAGGTTCCGGTAGTCATGTCTGATATTGATCAGGCGCGCGTGGACAAGGGTGTGGGGTACGTACATAGTGAGGTGGACAAACTCCTCGCCAAGGGCCGGATCAGTCCCGACGCAGCTAACCGTACCAAGGCACTGGTGACGGGTTCAGTGTCCAAGGAAGTGTTCGCCGACGCCGATTTTGTTATCGAAGCGGTGTTTGAGGAACTCAACGTTAAGAAACAGGTGTTTGCTGAGGTGGAGGCGATCGTCTCTCCCGAATGTATTCTTGCCACCAACACGTCCTCGTTGTCAGTGACAGCCATGGCTGAGGACCTCAAACACCCGCAGCGGCTTGTTGGTTTCCACTTTTTCAATCCCGTGGCAGTGATGCCATTGCTGGAGATTGTCCGCGCACCCAAGACGGACGACGCCGTACTGGCCACCGCATTTGCCACGGCCAAGGCGCTGCGTAAGTCTGCTGTGCTGGTCAAGGATGCACCCGCCTTTGTGGTGAACCGCGTTCTGCTTCGGCTCATGGCCGAGGTGTCCAAGGCCTTCGATGAGGGTACCGATGCGCACACGGCAGATAATGCACTGCGTCCCATGGGCCTGCCGATGTCCCCGTTCACCCTCCTGGCAATGGTGGGAATCCCCGTGGCACAGCATGTCACACAGTCCCTGCACGCGGCTTTCGGTGACCGTTACCACCTCTCAGCCAACCAGCAGAAGCTCATCGAGGCTGGCAAAAAAGGGCTGTGGGAGAAAGCGGCCGATGGCAGCCTCTCTATTCCTGCTGACACCATGGCTCTGCTGAGCTTTGGCAACTCCCCCATCACGGGTGAGGAACTGCTGCGCCGAACTCAGGACGCACTGGCGCAAGAGATTGGCCTCATGCTCAAGGAAGAAGTTGTGGCCGGAGCCCAAGACATTGACCTCTGCATGATTCTCGGAGCAGGCTGGCCCATGCATCTAGGCGGCATCACGCCCTATCTGGACCGAGTAGGTGCCTCCCAGCGAGTCAACGGTCAGCTCTTCCACTAAGCGCACTGGTGCACTGCAGCCTTGGAACACCAGGCTGCAGTGCACGTTTCGCTTTCCTACTGCCACTGCTGAGATAATATTCTCATGAGCATAGATCCTTCACTATCCCGCCGCGCAGCACTTCTCGCGGGCACGGCAGCCTCTGGTACAGCATGCGCACTTGCTCTGGCAGGGTGTGCTCCGTCCGCCAACAATCTGCGCGACAAGGGGAAAGGCCCAGCTGAAATACCCAGCACTGGAACCCCATATCAAGTTGGCAAGCTCTCCGAGCTCCCTGTGGGTGGCACAGCAGCAGGCACGGCCAACGACGTTGAGGTCATGCTATTTCGTTCCGATGAAACCACCGTCTTGGCGTACACCGACATCTGTACCCATGCAGGCTGCAAGGTGTCCCCTGATGGAGAAAACTTCAAATGTCCGTGCCACGGCACAGTGTTCAACGGCAGCGACGGAACGGTACAGTCTGGTCCAGCCAAAGAGCCACTGCCGCGCTATGCAGCAGCCATAGACGGTGAGTGGATCACAGTTTCTCTTTAGCAGCGTGGCTTCAGAAGAGTGCTACTTTCGAGGTTTTCGGAAAGATCTTATCCAACTCCACGAGATCTTCGGCACTGGGTTTCCAGGACGCCGCCTTAGCGTTCTCACGCACCTGCTCTGCTTTCGTGGCGCCTGCAATCACGCTGGAAACCGCCGGCTGTGCCGCTAGCCAGCTGAAAGCCACTTGTACTTCAGTCAATCCGCGTTCAGCTGCAAAGGTGCCAAAATCCTTCAGCTGTTGGAGGTCCGCGCCGGAGAGCATATGTTGGCGGGTGTAGGTGAGCCGACTCCCCTGGGGTGCTTGACCCGAACTGTATTTACCTGTGAGCATCCCGTTTGCCAACGGAAAATAGGGGATCACGCCCAGACCGAACGCGTCAGCTGCGGGGAGAACCTCCAGCTCGGCTCGGCGGTCCATCAGGTTGTAGTGGTTTTGGCTGGCCGTGAAACGGTTCCCACCGGATATCCTGGCCGTGAATTCTGCCTCTGCAATCTGCCATCCGGCCATATTTGAATGCCCCAGGTACAGGACTTTGCCTGCCTGCACCAGATCATCCAAGGCCGCCAGAGTCTCATCGATGGGCGTGTACGTATCCGGGGAATGGTAATAGTAGAGGTCAATGTAGTCGGTATTCAACCGTCGCAAAGATGCCTCGAGCGCCTGTTTAATATATTTTCTGGAGCCGCGACGGTCCCAATCCACACCGTTGGCATTACCGGCAGGCAGACCAAACTTGGTGGCGAGCACAATATTTTCCCGCTCACTACCCAAAGATTTGGCTAGGATGCTCTCGCTTTGTCCGGGATGCGATCCGTAAATATCAGCAACATCAAATAATGTGATCCCTTCCTCCAACGCTGCATGGACGACGGCGTCACTGCCCTCCTGCGTTTCCGTCACCGACCCCGCCCGGCCCAAGTTATTACAGCCTAGGCCTACGGTGGAGACTGTTAATCCGGAACGGCCCAACTGGCGGTATTCAATGTGGTTCTGCGTCATACTTCAACAATAGCCAATGCCACAGCTCTGCCCCACCAGCCCGCCCTTAGCTCGATGACGCTCGCTCACCGTTTAGTGAGCGAGCGCCGGAAGAAAGGGGACGTGAAGTGAGCGAGCGCCGGAAGAAAGGGGACGTGAAGTGAGCGAGCGTTGATCGGGGGCTAGAGGCTGAATGCTGTCCCACCCGTGGCGCTGTGTTTGGCCCGTAGAGCGCTGGGATCATCAATAGGGCCTGTTGCCACCGTTAACTTCGTGAAGTCAAGCTTTTCCTCACGGATGCACACTTTGATGTTGGCAACCGCTCGGGCAGCATCGGGGGCCGCTATGTAGATATTTAGCTTACCGAGCCCGTGCCCTGCAGCAGTAAATTCCATTTTTTCCAGCACACCACTGCCACGCCAGGCCAAGTGCGGAGTCAAGGTGTCCTTAACTCGCTTAGCCAAATGTTTATCGCGATCAGAGACACGATCGCTCTTCAAAGCGAACTGGGCTACCACGAGCGTTTGTTCCTCACGGCTAAGCAGTGCGTAGCCGTCCTCTTCACATTGTGCAGCAAATGCGGCGAGCATAGCCTCGGCTTCCTCCACCGACTTCACGAGAACATCCTTGGACGTACTGATGTGCCCCACAGTGCCGTGGTTAACCACAAAAAACACTTCGGATACTTCAGCTGCATCGTTAGCAATCTCGCCGTCATCGTTTCCTCCGGCATCAACCCAGGCTTCACGGAAAACAAGTACACCGGCGTCGTCCTTCTTGTACATGCGCACAATGTTCGGATCTAGCCCGGCCAATACGGTTTGATTGCCCTGCTCTGTCATGCTTGGCTCTGTCATGCTTTGTTCTGTCATGCTTTGTTCTGTGCCATTCATGGCGATGTCCTTCCTACGGCGAACCAGGCCGCAGCGCGGCCGTCGAATGGTGCGTTTCCAGCCGCTACAGCCGTGCGTAACGCAGAACAAGCTGTCTCTACGCGTAGACACAGCTCCTCTGGATACGCCAGGGTCACGCGATGATCGGCAAATTCATCTTGATCGTCAATATAAAGTCCGCGGTCCCTGGTTCGGATGACGTCAAGATCCATATCGATCATGTGGAATTCTACAACACCGTCCCGGATGCGATGCCACCCCATTTCCACTGCCAAATCTATGTAGAGTTCCACTCCGGCAGGGTGGGAATCATCAAAAAAGGTGGCAACCCAGTCACCAGTGTGCGGTATCAGTAAAATGGCATCCGACTCGGTATAAAGCGCCGCTCCTGGCCTGGAAATGAACTCACCAGTTCCTTGAAAAACCCAGTGCCCGTGCTCGTCGGAGCCCAAATGACGCCCTGGCACGACCCAGTGGGCGGAACCGTCGTATTTCCGGTTCCTGGCAACAATAATGTCTCCCGGGACCGGCATATCTCGTGATTGGGCCACGAGCCCAGGGAGAGTTTCACTCACAAACATCACAGAACAGGCATCTGCCCCGTGCGCGGAGCCGGCTGCCCTGGCAGCGAACGGGCAAAGGGAACCTTCGTTCCCAGGACCTGATCAACTACATCCTGAGCCACACGCTGAGCTGTCAAACCAACCCGCTCCAGTACCTGGGCGCGAGAGCCATGGTCCAGGAATTCCACCGGCAGTCCAACCTCATTCAGCGCCGTATCAATGCCAGCGGCACGAAGTTCTTGGCGGATACGTGAGCCAACCCCACCTACACGCACGCCATCTTCAACCACAATGACAATCCGGTGCTGGGATGCCAAGGCCACGATTGAATGCGGTACCGGCAACACCCACCGAGGGTCAACAACAGTGGAGGTGATGCCTTGATCGCCGATGCGTTGAGCCACTTCAAGGCAGAGCTCACTCATGGCACCCACGCTGACAATAAGCACGTCCATTTGCGGGTCCGTACCTGCACTTGGCATGTCATGGTGCGTTCGTTTCAGGACGTCTACACCGTCGCGGAGCCGTTCGAGAGCTACAACCTCCGGGCCCACTTTGCCTTTGGAATAGCGCACAACCGTTGGGGCATCAGAGATTACGACTGCTTCACGCAGTTCCTCGCGTAGCCGCTCAGCATCGCGTGGGGCTGCAAGGTGCAGGCCGGGAACAATTTGAAGCATTGAAAGATCCCACATACCGTGGTGGCTTGCACCGTCAGGACCAGTCACACCTGCCCGGTCCAAAACGATAGTGACCCCTGCTTTATGCAGGGCCACATCCATCAAGAGCTGATCGAAGGCCCGGTTGAGGAAGGTCGCGTAAATGGCGATTACAGGATGCAGACCACCGAAGGCCATACCTGCGGCCATCGTCAGCGCATGTTGTTCGGCTATGCCTACGTCAATGACACGGTCCGGAAACTGTTCAGCAAATTTGGCTAGCCCCACGGGAAGAAGCATGGCACCGGTGACTGCCACGATGTCAGATCTCTCCTGAGCAATTTTGGCGATCTCATCCCCAAACACTGCTGTCCAGGACTCACCGCTGGGCGCTTCAACAGATGCGCCGGTCTCGGGATTAATAACTCCCACGGCATGAAACTGGTCATTGATGTCCGCGCGGGCGGGCGCGTAGCCCCGTCCTTTTTCAGTGAAAGCATGGACAATCACAGGACCGCCATAGTTCTTCGCAGCCGTCAGAGCAGCTTCCATGGCCTTCTCATCGTGACCGTCAACAGGGCCAACATATTTCATTCCAAGATCATCGAAAAGACCCTGCGGGGCCCACCAGTCTTTGACACCTTCTTTGGCTGCATGCAAGCTCTTGTACACTAACCGGCCTGCGGCATTGCCGTCCTGCAGTCGTTTTTTTCCCCACGACATGGAGGCTTCATATTTTTTGTGGGTCCGCACATGATCGATCGCTGGACGCAGCGAAGCCAAATAGTCGGCTACTCCGCCCACAGTGGGTGCGTAGGAGCGACCGTTGTCGTTGACAACAATAATCAGCTTGCGATTCTTATCGGCAGCTATGTTGTTGATTGCTTCCCAGGTCATACCACCGGTTAGAGCGCCGTCACCAATAACAGCCACTACATAGCGGTCGTTTTCACCGTTAAGCTGACGGGCCCGGGCTATGCCGTCGGCCCACGAAAGGGAGGAAGATGCGTGCGAGCTTTCAACAATGTCATGCTCAGATTCAGCTCGATCTGGGTAGCCGGAGAGGCCACCTTGCTGACGCAGAGTGGAAAAATCTTGGCGGCCGGTGACAAGTTTATGCACATAGGACTGGTGGCCGGTGTCAAAAACGATGCTGTCACGGGGCGAGTCGAAAACTCTATGGATCGCCAATGTGAGCTCCACAACACCCAGATTTGGTCCTAGATGTCCCCCTGTTTGGGACACGTTCTCGATCAGGAAGTCTCGGACTTCCTGGGCAAGGGTTTCCATCTGGGTTTCACTGAGCTTACTCAGGTCACGCGGATGCTTAATGGTTTCTAAAAGTCCCAACTGGTACCTCCTTGGGTCCACGTTCAACGTCTAAGGATATCGCGTCCCGTGTGCAGACGCGCGCAGACCGAGCATTTTTGCCGGACTTTATTGACGCTATTTCGGCTCTTAGGTCCCGAACGTGGTCCGAAACAGCGCAAACCGGGCCAGAAGGCACATTAAAGCTGTAAGGCGAGCACCCGGTTTTTCGAGTGCTCGCCTTACGGCTTTATCACCAATCCCTGCCCCGAAGAGAGGGCTTGACGGCCCACAAGCCCGCGGGCCCCGAGTTCAAGACGCGCCAGCGGCTTGGACTGGGGAGGACCTTGACGGCCCCCAACGCCGCTCTTAGAACAGCTGGGCCCACAAGCCCGCGGGCCCCGAGTTCAAGACGCGCCAGCGGCTTGGACTGGGGAGGGCTTGGGGATTACGAGGCTGCTGAGATCTGGCGCAGCACGTACTGCAGGATGCCACCGTTGCGGTAGTAGTCTGCTTCACCGGGGGTATCGATGCGCAAAACGGCATCGAAGCTCACGGTGGTGCCGTCTTGCGCAACTGCCGTGACCTTGAGGGTCTTGGGCGTGGTGCCGTTGTTCAGCTCGGTGACTCCGTCAACAGAGAACGTCTCGGTGCCTTTTAAGCCCAAGGTCTCCGCATTTTGACCCGCTGGGTACTGCAGCGGAAGAACGCCCATTCCGATGAGGTTGGAGCGGTGGATGCGCTCATAGCTCTCGGCAACAACAGCTTTAACACCCAGCAGTGCGGTGCCCTTGGCAGCCCAGTCACGTGAGGAGCCTGAACCATATTCTTTGCCTGCCAAGACCACGAGCGGTGTGCCGGCAGCCTCGTAGTTTACGGAAGCGTCGTAGACGAATGCCTGCGGTCCGCCCTCCTGGGAGAAGTCGCGGGTGAATCCACCTTCAACGTTGTCCAGGAGCTGGTTGCGGATACGGATGTTCGCGAAGGTGCCGCGAATCATGACCTCGTGGTTTCCACGGCGTGAACCGTAGGAGTTGAAGTCTTTACGCTCCACACCGTTGGCCAGTAGGTACTGTCCGGCCGGGGTGTCCGACTTAAAGGATCCAGCGGGGCTGATGTGGTCGGTGGTGACGGAATCGCCGAGTTTGAGCAGTACGCGCGCACCGGCGATGTTCTCCACAGGATCAGCCGCAGCCTTCATACCATCAAAGTATGGGGGCTTGCGAACGTAGGTGGATTTGGGATCCCATTCGAAGGTGTTGCCCTCAGGGGTTTCCAGTGCCTTCCAGCGATCGTCGCCATCGAAGATGGTTGCATAGGAGTTCGTGAACATCTCGCGGTCAATCGAGGCATCCATGACTTCCTGGACCTCAACCGGGTTGGGCCAGATGTCCTTCAGGAACACGTCATTGCCTGCATCGTCTTGGCCCAGAGCGTCTACTTCGAAGTCGAAGTCCATGGTGCCAGCCAGGGCGTAGGCGATGACCAATGGCGGTGACGCCAAGTAGTTCATCTTCACGTCCGGGTTAATACGGCCTTCAAAGTTACGGTTTCCGGAAAGAACAGCGGCAACGGAAAGGTCGTTCTCGGCGATGGCCGCTGAGATTTCGGAGTCCAACGGACCGGAGTTGCCGATACAGGTGGCGCAACCGTATCCAACGGTGAAGAAACCGAGCTTCTCAAGGTACGGTACCAGACCGGACTTTTCGTAGTAGTCCGTGACAACTTTCGAGCCTGGAGCTACAGAAGTCTTTACCCACGGCTTGGACATCAGGCCTTTGTTGACAGCGTTGCGGGCCAAAACGGCCGCAGCGAGCATCACCGAAGGGTTGGAGGTGTTGGTGCAAGAAGTGATCGAGGCGATCGACACTGCACCGTGGTCAAGCTCAAAATTGACCCCTGATTCATTTTTGACGTGAATTGGGTTTGAGTGACGGCCCTTGGCGCCCGCAGCAGCGGATACCAGCGTGCGATCAGTGTCTTCCTGATGCCCACCCGGGTGTGTGAAGGACGGGGCGTCCGAGGCCGGGAAGGTCTCTTCTAGCGACTCGTCAATCGTGTTACCTGCCGCATCAACATCACCGGCAACGTAGTTCTTCAGGTCAGAGCGGAACTGTGACTTGGCGTTGGTCAGTTCAATGCGGTCCTGCGGACGCTTAGGACCGGAGATCGAGGGAACCACTGTGGAGAGGTCCAGCTCGAGGTACTCGGAGAACTGAATCTCAACTGACGGATCGTGCCAGAGGCCCTGCTCCTTGGCATAAGCCTCAACCAGTGCAACCTGCTCGTCACTGCGACCTGTCAAGCGCAAGTAATCAATAGTGACGTCATCGATCGGGAACATGGCCGCCGTGGAGCCGAACTCCGGGCTCATGTTACCGATGGTTGCGCGGTTAGCCAGGGGCACACCGGCAACACCTTCGCCGTAGAACTCAACGAACTTGCCAACAACGCCGTGCTTGCGCAACTGCTCGGTGATGGTCAGAACAACGTCTGTTGCTGTGGCCCCTGCCGGGATGGTACCTGTCAGCTTGAAGCCCACAACGCGTGGGATCAACATGGAGACGGGCTGGCCAAGCATGGCTGCTTCTGCCTCGATACCGCCAACGCCCCAGCCAAGCACACCCAGGCCATTGACCATAGTGGTATGCGAGTCGGTGCCGACAAGGGTGTCGGGGTAGGCGCGCAGCACCGGCGCTTCCCCGTTCACGGAGACCTCACGGGTCATAACGGTGCGTGCCAGGTACTCAATGTTGACCTGGTGCACAATTCCCATGCCCGGGGGGACAACTTTGAAGTCCTCAAAAGCGCTCTGGCCCCACCGCAGGAACTGGTAACGCTCATGGTTGCGCTGGTATTCGATGTCCATGTTGCGCTCAATGGCCCCTGAGTTGCCAAAGACGTCAATCTGCACTGAGTGGTCAATGACCATCTCGGCGGGAGCCAAGGGGTTAACGCGGGTGGGATCCCCACCGAGTTCCTTGACGGCCTCACGCATGGTGGCCAAGTCAACGATGCAGGGAACTCCAGTGAAGTCCTGCATGATGACACGGGCCGGGGTGAACTGAATTTCAGTGTTGGGCTCCGACGTCGGATCCCATTGTGCCAACGCTCGCACGTGGTCGGCTGTAATATTTGCACCATCTTCGGTGCGCAGAAGGTTCTCCAGCAATACCTTGAGGCTGAACGGAAGGCTCTTGGCGCCTTCTACCGAGTTCAGTCGGAAAATCTCGTAATCGGTTCCGGCTACATTAAGTACGCCCTTGGAACCAAAACTGTCCACATTAGTCATCGATGGACTCCTCTCGCCACTGCTTTTATCTTGGTCACGCAGGGACACGGATTCCAGTTAGGCACGCCTTACTCGCGTTCGGATACTGCGCCCCGTTTTTTGAGAAAACGGTAAAGCAGCTCGATCGCCAAGCACCCTGCGACAGTTACGCCTATAGTAACCGCTAACAGGCCTCCGCTTGGGATATCGAGCGCAAAGAACTTGCGGGCGAACGGTACCGCCATCACTAATGACAGACCTGCGACCATGGCGGCAACCAGCAGCGCACGCCATTTATCGAAGGGCCGAGCCAAAGCTCCAAGCACCCACAGTGCCACCAGCAGCACTGTCATAGTCGCAGCGGTTTGTGCTTCACGAACCGCGAATTCTTCACCCAACGGGTTTGTCGGGAAGGCCATGGCATAGGAATAAACCGCCATGATGCAGGCCGCAATGATGGTACCGGAGGGGATCGCGAACATTAAAGTTCTACGTAAGAATCCAGGTTGATAGCGGCGGGCATTGGGTAACAAAGCCAAGAAAAACGCGGGGATGCCGATTGTCATGGAGCTCACAATGGAGAGCTGTCGAGGCAGGAACGGGTAGCGCCACATGATGATCCCAATGGCGATGGAAATGAGAATCGCATAGGTGGTTTTAGTGAGGAATAAATTTGCCACGCGCTCAACATTGGCAATAACACGGCGCCCCTCGGCTACCACCGAGGGTAGGTGCGAGAACTGGCCATCAAGTAGGACAAGTCGCGAGACAGCCTTGGTGGCCGCCGCTCCGCTGCCCATGGCGATGCCAATGTCGGCATGCTTGAGGGCAAGAGCATCATTGACGCCGTCGCCTGTCATGGCAACAACGTGGCCACGACTTTGCAAGGCAAGGACAATGGCTTTCTTTTGCTCTGGAGAAACCCGGCCCAACACACTTTCTCGCTCAAGAACCTCGGCCATGGCCTCAGGATCGTCAGGCAGAGTGCGTGCGTCATATCCATCACCGCTGAAATCGAAGCCCACATCCCTAGCCACCGCAGCCACAGTGCGCGGGTTGTCACCAGAAATAATTTTCAGTGCCACACCCTGCTCGCGGAAGAACTCCAACGTCTCGCCCGCATCGGGGCGCACCTTTTCCCGAAACACGAGAAGCGCCACCGGGCTGAGGCCCGCAAGGGAAAAGTCGCCATCACTTTGTGTTGCCCTGTGTGCCAGTACCACAGCTCGCAGGCCGCCCCCTGACGCCTCATGTGCGGCTTCCAACGCCTCAGGGTGGGTTCCTGCCGCCAGAACTACTTCGGGGGCACCCAGAACCCATTCACCGGTGAGCGCGCCTGGGCCAAACGTGGCAGCACTGAATTTGCGGGCACTGCTGAAGTGAACTTGCGCTGTTGGTTCCTCTGCGGGTCTCTGGGTGTAGTGAGCCGCCAGGGCTGTGGCCGTACTGTTGGCATTGGGGTGGGCTCCTTGCCAGGCCAGGACCTGCTCCCAGCCGGCAACGGGATCAAACACTGTTGTCTCAGCCAGTTCCATCCGGCCTTCGGTAAGCGTCCCGGTCTTATCCAGACAAAACATGTCAACGCGGGCAAGTCCCTCCACTGCGGGTAATTCCTGTACCAGCACCTGAGCTCGGGCCAAGGTGACAGCCGCCATCCCAAACGAGATGCTCGTGAGCAGCACCAAGCCTTCGGGGATCATGGCGACGATGCTGGCCACGGCGCTAACCACTGCAACGCGCCACTGCCCCGAAGCGATGGCTGCCGCCCAGCCGCCATGAGCGCTCATCTGGCCATTGATCACCAAAACAATGATCGGTATCAACGCCCATGCAATGTACAAAATGATGCGGTTAATTGAGTTGCGGATCTCTGAATTCACCAGAGAGAAACGCCGGGCTTCCGCCGTGAGCGCCGAAGCATAAGATTCAGCACCCACCCGGTGCACCCTCGCGGTGCCATAGCCAGCCACCACGGCCGCCCCGGACAAGGCCAGATCCGACGGCACTTTTACCACGGGCTCAGACTCCCCCGTCAGCAAGGACTCATCAACTTCCAACGCATCGGAGGCCAACACCATGGCATCAGCCGGGACTTGGTCTCCGGTGCGCAGCAGCAAGACATCATCTTGTACAACGTCGGCAACGGCAATTTCGCACTCGTGTCCATCACGGAGCACCCGGGCTTTGGGCGTATTGAGCACCGCAAGCCTGTCAAGAGTTCGTTTTGCCCGGTACTCCTGAATCACACCAATGGCGGAGTTGGCGATCACAATGAAACCAAACAACGCATCCCGGGGGTCACCAACCACAAGCACAAGCACCAGACAAGTACCCAGCACAGTGTTGAAGAGCGTGAATACGTTTGCCCGGACAATGGCCCAAATGCTGCGACTGCTTTCATGCGCCAAGGCATTGGTCAGTTCTGCTGTGCGACGCTCGTGCACCTGCGCTGCACTTAGGCCCGAGCGTTCCAGGGCCACCTCATCCACCGGTGCCAGCTTGGCCCGTGCGGATTCCATGGCCGAGCGGCGATGGTCATCGCGCCGCTCGGCCAGCACTGTGCCTTTGGGTTTGTTGCGGGTCAAATCACGTCTGGGTGGGCGGACCTGTGCTGCACTCTGATTCAAGGGCATTCCTAGTCCGTGCTGGATGCTTCCGCAGCGGGTGTTGGCGTGCCCGGAACGAGGATGGCTACCGTTTCCACATGGTGCGTGTGCGGGTACAGGTCAAAGGCACGCAATTTTTCAATCTGCCAGCCGGCGTTGGCGAAGTACTTCACGTCTCTGGCGAACGCTGCCGGGTCGCAGGATACGTAAGCAATGGCCGACGGCGATGTGGCCACCAGCGCCCGCACTACAGCTTTTCCTGCTCCCGCTCGGGGCGGATCAAGCACGACGGCGTTAAAGCGGCGCCGCTGTCCGGCTGCGGTTTGAGAGGAGCGAGAGGCGGTGCCAAGAATTTTTTCCACCCGCCCTTGCAGGATTTCAACCTGCTCGCTTGCATGCAGGTTCTTGCGCGCGTCACGGCTGGTTCCCATGGAACCTTCCACCGACAGGACACTGCCTTCGGGGCCTACAGCATCAGCCAGCGGTGCAGTGAACAGCCCGGCCCCTGCGTAGAGATCCGCCACGTCAGCGCCATCGTTCAGATGACCGCCTTGCAAAAGTGCGCCCAGAACTGCGTCGGTCAAAACTTTTGGGGCGTTGCGGTGGATCTGCCAGAAGCCATCACCGGTAACCCGGAATTCATGGTCATCAGTAGTCTCTTTGACCCAACCGCGGCCGTTGATCACCTCTATGGCACTGTTTTCAGGATTCCAGCGCGCCACCGACGGCGGTGTTTCCAGCGCTGCCAGAACACGGGCCACGCGTTTAACTGCGGCACCGGAGGCTTTATCGCTCAGACCAAAAACGGGTGCCAAGAGAACCAAAACACCCGAGTTGTTTGCAGGAGCCGCAACTTCCACACGCTCAATACCCGTGAAGTCGATCTCCCACAGGCGCAGCGCATTCACAGCCGGCACTGCGAGGGGCATTTCCTGGATGGGCACGATGGTGTGCGAGCGGTGGGCGTGCATGCCCAGCTTTCCTGATGGCGTCACGGCAAAGCCAACACGGGTGCGCCAATCAAGTCCGGCCCGCTCTGACTGTGTGCCCTTCTGATCAACGTCTTCAACTCCGGCACCAAAGAGGGCATCAAGTCTCTGCGCGGGCACCCCGCCTAAGCGTTCAAGCTGCTCGCGGACAACCGCGGTCTTCATTTTAAGTTGGCCAGCGCGAGTTATGTGCCCAAATTCGGCGCCGCCCACTGGTGCTGTGTGGCGGGTTGCCGTCTTCAGCGAATCAGCTTCGTCCCAGAAATGCTCCACACGCTCTGGGGATGCTTCCACGACGCCAGTGACATCGGCACGCCAGAACTTGGCGTCGTCCTCGTGCTCCGTGAGAGAAATTTCCACTGTTTCCCCAGGGATGGCATGGCGAACAAAAATGACGCGGCCGTCATGTCGGGCAACGCAGTGCCCGCCGTGTGCAACAGGCCCCACGCTCACAACGAGGCGGGGGGTGGCGCCGGGACGGGAGATGCTGATTGGCTCGTTCATATGCTCTATTCCTGGTATTTCTTCGCGTCAGTGGAGGACTTTAGCTGCCAAGGTACACTGGCAACCACTACTCCGGGTTCAAAATGCAGCCGCGTCTTAATGCGCAGGGCCGTCTGGTTGTGCACCAGCTGCTCCCACCATTTGCCCACCACGTATTCCGGGATGTACACCACAATCAAGTCACGTGGGGAGTCCCTACGCATAGCCTTGATGTGGTTGATCAGCGGTGTCAACGTTTCCCTGTACGGACTCGCTAACACAGTCAACGGTACCGGGATGCTCAGCCTCTCCCAATCCGCAAGGGTTTGCTGCGTCTCTGCTGAGTCCAGATCAACTGTGATTGCTTCCAGCGTTGAGGGCCGGGACGCCCGCGCAAAGGCGATGGCGCGCATAACTGGCTTGCGCACGTGGGAGACCAAGATCACGGCGTGGATGCGGGCAGGCAGAGCCTTGACAGCCGAATCGGTCTCCACGGCCAGTTCTTTTGCAACGTTGTCATAGTGGGAACGGATTCCCCACATGATGACGAAAAGCACTGCCATGGCGAGCAACGCAATCCAGGCTCCCTGCTCAAATTTGGTGACCAGCACAATCAGTAGCACCGTCAGGGTCATGCAGAAGCCCACCGTGTTGATGACCCGAGAACGCATCATGCGGAACCGTAAGGGCTTGTCCTTTACCTTGAGCAGTTCCCGGCTCCAGTGCCGCACCATCCCCAGCTGGCTTGCCGTGAAGGAGATAAATACTCCCACAATGTAGAGCTGGATCAGGCGGGTGACATCGGCGTCGAAGGCAATGATCAGCACCAAGGCTCCTGCCGCTAGCAGCAGGACCCCGTTACTGAAAGCCAGCCGGTCTCCGCGGGTGCGCAGCTGGCGTGGCAAATAGCCATCTTTAGCCAAGATGGAGGCCAGCACTGGGAAGCCATTGAAGGCTGTGTTTGAGGCAAACACCAAGATGGTTCCGGTGGCGGCCACAATGATGAAAAACGGGATCGAACCCGCACCAAATATTGTTGAGGCTATCTGACTAATCGACGGATTTTGTACGTAATCGGCAGGTGGCGCAACACCGTTGACAAGGAATTCGGTGTGCGGGTCAGCCACAATGTGTACACCCGTGGCGTTGGCAAGGAAAAGGATGCTTGCCATCATGCCGGCGGCGATGGCGCCCAGTAGCAGCAGGGTTGTGGCGGCATTCTTGCTCTTGGGTTTGCGGAAGTTCGGCACTCCGTTGCTGATGGCCTCAACACCTGTCAGCGCGGCCGCTCCAGAGGAGAACGCGCGCAGGAGTAGGAAAGCCCCTGCCAAGCCCACCAGACCCTGATTAAAGGCCGCCTCGGGAACAATCTCAAAGTCTGCCGACGGAGCCCGTCCCAAGTTCCCGGAAGCTGCCTGAAATATCCCGGCGGCTGTCATAGCGAAGATCGCGAACATGAAAATGTAGGTGGGCACAGCAAACACCGTGCCAGCTTCCTTGATGCCGCGCAGGTTCACAAGAGCCAAGATAATGACACCGACGACGGCGATCACAGCTTGGGCGCCATGCCAACCGGGAATGGCTGTGGCCAGGTAATTGGCTGCCGAAGACATGGACACTGCCACGGTCAGAACGTAGTCAACCATCAGGGCTGAAGCCACTGTCAACCCAGCACTCTTGCCCAGGTTCACCGTGGCAATCTCATAGTCGCCACCGCCTGAGGGGTACGCATGCACGTTCTGGCGGTAGGAGGCCACCACTGTGAGCAGTACAACCATGACGGCCAGACCCACCCAAGGCGAAAGCGACACAGCTGCAACACCTGCCAGGGCCAGCGTCAGCAGGATCTCATCAGGAGCATAGGCCACTGACGACAAGGCATCTGAGGCGAAGACAGGCAAAGCGATACGTTTAGGCAGCAGCGTATGGGCAAGTTTGTCGGTACGGAACGGACGCCCCACTAGGACGCGCTTAAACGCGTTGAAGAAATTCAGCACGCGGGTAACGCTAGCACCACCGGGTCCTACACGTGTGGTGCACGGTTCTGAGGTGCGTTCTCGAGTGCTGCTTTCTGAACTGCGGCATGGACTGTGTTCGGCAGCGTGTGCTGGCGTGTGCTGGCCCGGAATGCAGCGCACGTGCCATTGCTGGGACGCCTCTTCTGCGTGGCACACTGGAGGCAAGCACTTTCAGGGCCCGCAATCGGTCACGACTTGACCTTTGGCACCTTGACAACGTGAAATTAGTACCCGCACCGCATGCCAAAGCATGCGGCACCAGTTGCGGCACCGGTGCTCTTGCCGCCGGGCCGGGAGGATGAGGAGCATCAGTGGCACATTTTGTGATCATGGGCTGCGGCCGTGTTGGCGCAACATTGGCTCACACCTTAGAGGACTCCGGACACTCGGTGGCAATTATTGACCAGGACGAGCGAGCCTTCAGGCGACTGCGTACTGGTTTTGGTGGGCGGAAGATCACCGGAGTGGGTTTCGATCAAGATACGTTGAAGCAGGCCGACATTGAACATGCGTATGCTTTCGCTGCTGTCTCCAGTGGGGACAACTCCAATATTCTTGCCACCAGGGTGGCACGCGAAACTTTCCATGTTGAGCACGTCGTTGCACGAATTTACGATCCCGGCCGAGCAGAAATCTACCAGCGTTTAGGTATCCCCACAGTGGCCGCAGTGCGTTGGAGTGCCGATCAGGTACTGCGACGCATCCTCCCCGAAACAGCTATCAAGGGAGACTTCCGGGAACCGTCGGGGCGTCTGCTCTTAAGCGAGCTCACTTTGCATCAGGGGTGGATTGGGCATCACATTTTGGATATTGAACGTGCTGCCCGCGTGCGGGTGGCTTACTTGACCCGTTTTGGTGAAGGCATGCTGCCGGGAGCAGATACAAGCTACCAACAAGGCGATATTGTGCACGCCATGATTGTCAGTGCGCAGTCAAGCGAAGTGACGCGAGTTCTCGCTGCCGCACCTGTAAAGGAGATTTAGCATGCTGGTAGTCATTGTCGGAGCAGGCAGTGTGGGTTGTTCAATTGCCAAGGAGTTGCTCTCCAACGGGCACGAAACGCTTCTGATCGACCCCAATCCGGAAGTTATCGGAAAGAGCGGTCTGCGCGGTGCCCGATGGCTGGTGGGTGATGCTTGTGAGATCAGTACATTACGTGAAGCAAAACTAGAAGAGGCCGATGTGGTTGTCTCAGCCACGGGTGATGACAAGGTCAATCTGGTGGTCTCACTGCTAGCGAAGTCAGAGTTTGGTGTAGGGCGCACAGTTGGCCGGGTGAACAATCCCAAGAATGACTGGATGTTTGATGACTCCTGGGGCGTGGACGTTGCTGTCAACACACCACGACTCATGACGGCCCTGGTTGAAGAGGCCGTTGAGATCGGTGATCTGATCCGCCTGCTGACTCTACAAGCTGGGGCGGCATCTTTGGTGGGATTCACGGTGCCTTCAGAAGCGCATGTCATTGGCCAAACAGTGGGCGTTATCGGCTGGCCACAAGACGCAACACTCGTTGCTATTTTGCGTGACGAGGCACCTATCACACCCAGTCCTGATGACGTCATTGAGGCCGGTGACGAGCTCTTCTTCATCACAACAATTGCCGCGGAGCATAATTTGCGCAGTCTGCTCTGCCCCAACAAACCCCTTTCGGATAACCCCGTCTAGGGGAACTTCCCAGGCGTGCGCTCTCGGCTGGCCGGAGTATCCCAACTACAAGTTTTGGGGGTCTTCAGCCCTCTGGACGTCCTGTACGGGACGGCTAACGAGCCAGGCAATCCACAGCCCGAAAGCATAAAGCGGCACACCCATAATCAGGCGCATAGCGCCCAATGCATCAACCTGCTCGCTCAGGTACAGCGGCAACTGCACCAGCAACCGGGCAGCCATGACACCCACCAGAATCCATGTGGCAACCCGGTAAGCACGCATCCGCTCAGGCTGGACCCGCCAGCGCACACCTTCGTTCCGGGCATATCCAAACAGTAATCCCAAGACGGGCCAACGCACAGCGATCGAGACAACCATGGCCAAAATATAGGCGGCATTGGTCAGGAACCCGATGAGATAAAAGTTCTCAGCTTTCCCTGTTTGCATCGCCAGAAACGCTGACAGCGCGACCCCGGCAATCCCGGCCAGCGCCTGGGTCAACGGTGTGCGCTGGATGAGCCGAAGAATCAAAAAAACCGCAGCCATGACAACGGAACCCACCAGGGCGATGCTCAGGTTTCGGGTGAGTGTGAACGCAACTAAGAAGACCAGCCCGGGGAGAATGCTCTCGGCAATGCCGCGTACTCCCCCGGCGGCGGCCAACAGGTCAATGTGACCATTTTCTTTGCGAACAAGAGGATTCTTGGCAGCCATTTCGTGGGCTATCTGAGAAAAATTTCCGTTGGGTTTTTCCGCAGGCACGTTTTCTTCGGGGCTCAATTAGCTCTCCTGGGTTCCAATGATCTCGTAACGAGGGTTGTACATGGTAGGTAGTCCATCACGGAGCGAGACCATGCCTTCTACGCGCAAGCGGGTGCCGGCAACGATGCCGGGCACCCGCCGTCGTCCAATCCAGACCAGTCGCAAACGATGGTTGCCATCATTGTGCGGGCCGCGTTGCCACTCCCTATCCGTGAGAATAGCCGTGTAAGACGGGGCCACCGATGCCGGTAAAATCGTGACGGCATCAATGGCCCCGGCGCACACTGCCCGGCCCCGCGGGGACAACTCGCTGATGGCCACGGGCTCATGCCAATCGCCTTGCTGCATGGCTCCCAAGGTTAACCTATCGCGGTAATTTCAGGGCCTCGACTAAACGGTTCCCCACCTTGGGCTGGCGCCCCTTGATCGGCAGCTACTCCACCTTCAGGGCCAGTAACCGCATCCTTGGGCAGGCGCAGCAGCAGCAAGTCTCGTGGTGGTAACGGCGTTTCGCCGCGAAGCACCACCACACCGCGGAACAAATCCTCTAGTTCAGCCGCAGCTTCCGCGTCAACAGCGGCGTTACCGCCCAACACACCGCGCAAGAACCACCGCGGGCCGTCAATGCCAATGAACCTAGCAACCCGGAAGCCCTTGCTGCCATCGGCACCCTGGGCTGGAACCTTGGCAAGAACTTCCTTGCCGAACGTGCCGTCAACAATCTCGATCTCGCCGCCTTGAGAGCCCACGGACAGGCCGATCTGCTCACGGATGTCACGCCACAGCTGTTCCGAGCGGGACGCTGCAAACGCCTGCAACTGCAAGCTTGAGCCATTGAGGTCAAGCGTTACAGCTATGACGCGTGAGGTGCTTTCCTCAACCTCCAGGCGCAAGGACAATCCTTCGCGTGGAGTGATCAAAAGCGCACCCAAGTCAACGTAGCCATCGGTGTTTTCTATCTCAGAATCATCCAAAGGACCATGGAGCGCGCGGTCGTAGACGGTATCTGCGGGATCTGGTGGCAGGCTCAACAAGGCTGAGCCTTGCGACACTGCGCCGGCGTCGTCAATATCAACACTGCCGCTTGTACTTGCAACTGGCTCATCTGAGCCGTTCTTCTTTTTCTTACCGAACCCAAAAGCCATGGGATTAAAAACTCCTTATAGATGATGAAACGGTAGGTGTTGGAGGCCATGTTTAGCCCGTGCAGTACTTAATCTTTGCCGTGCCCTGGTGTGGCGCCCGCAGGTGTAGGCGAAGAAAAACCGCCGGTGGAACCAAAGCCACCCGTTCCGCGCACCGAGTCAGGTAACTGATCCACCACAACGAACTCAGCGCATTCAACGCGCTGAATCACCATTTGCGCAATTCTATCGCCTCGGGACAAAGAGATGGAATGGCGGGAGTCGGTGTTCAGTAGCGTCACGGAAAGCTCACCGCGGTATCCGGCGTCAACTGTGCCGGGGCTATTGACAATGGTCAGGCCAGCCTTGGTCGCCAGACCGGAGCGCGGATGGATCAGCGCCACGAACCCAAACGGCAAGGCGATGCTCACCCCCGTGGGTACAAGTGCGCGCTCCCCCGGGGCCAACACAAGGTCAATACGTGTACGCAGGTCTGCTCCAGCATCGCCGGGGTGGGCGTAGCTGGGCGGTTCAATCCCGGCGTCGAGCATGCACAGCTGCACGCTCAGGGTTACTTGCCCATGCTCGGGAAGTTGATTCAGCGGATCTGCGGGAAAAGTCTGTTGGCTCACAACAGCACACTCTATCGCGAACCTTGGTTCAGTGCTTTCATAGCTTTCATAGCTTTCATAGCTTTCATACTCACCAGCAGGCCCCAAGGTGAAATGCTGGACAAAAGATGAAAAGCTGTTCCCATGTCAACACCATCGCCCCAGGGCGCAACGTCCCCCTCGACGGCCAACTACACCGAGAAGCTCTGGCCCAATTTTTGGGGATGGGTGATTGTGCTTGGTCTCTCAGGAGCTGGGATCCTGATTTTTATTCCCATCAGTCCCACCGCCGGCTACATCGCCTTTTTTGTTCTGCTCATAGCCCAGTCGGCACTGCTGATTGCTTCCACTCCCACCATTCGGGTGACTGATGAAACGTTACAAGTGGGCCGGGCACAGATTGAACGCCAGTACATTGGCGCAGTGAGCTACTACCACGGCGAGCAGGCAACCGAACAGCGCGGCATCAAGCTCAATGGGCTTGCCTACCTGTGTATTCGCGGCTGGATCGGACCTGTTGTGAAGATTGAAATCACCGACTCAACGGACAGGACCCCGTACTGGCTCACGTCCTCACGCAATCCTGAGCATTTGAGCGCAGCCCTGGGCGGGGCGGTGCACAAGAACGCTTCCACGATTGAGGATGCAAACCCGGATCTCTGACCGTCACTATGATTCCTTGCGGCTAGTTCTCGCAATCGCTGCAGTAACCCAGCGAGTTTGTTTCCCGCACCAGCTGGGAACGGTGGCGGACAAGGAAGCATGAACCGCAGGTAAATTCATCAACCTGTTCGCTGAGAATTTCCACGGCCAACTCATCAAGGGGCAATTGCCCGCCCGGCAGTTCATAGCCCTCGGCACGCTCAGTGTCCGCCAAGTCAATGAGCGCGTCCTTGAACACTCCTGGCACCTGTTTGCCAACAACATTGCTGGCAAGTGCAACCCCCGAAGACGTGGGTGCGGGTCGGGTGCGGTGATAGCCGGAACTCATTAGTGACATCCTTAAAATCGCTGCCTTACACGGGCGAGTTGTAATACTGCCAACACCATAAAGCGCAAACCACTGTGCTGCGGAATAGCGAGCGTCAAGTTCGCAACAGGCTTAAGCTAGGGGAACACAATGGTGCCCGCTTCGCTACTGCCCACACCTCCGTTCCGTGCTTCCCCTGCCGGAGCAGAGTGAGAATAGCAACTTTTTCCAACCCATCTCACGCCACGCCTACGTCGGTAGTAGGAAAACGTGGGTATCGGTGGCAAAGTTTCGAAGTGAACTAGAAGACCTTTTGGGAGGACGGCATGGCTGATCTGCGGCTGGTGGGTGTCCACGACGACGGCGGACACTTGCTTCTCAGTGGTCCCGATGGAAATAACTACCTGCTTCCCCTTGATGAGGCACTGCGTACTGCTGTAGGCAAAACCCCGCATCGTTCAACCAGGACTGCACAACCATCGGGAACCCGGATGTCACCACGGGAAATTCAATCCATGATTCGGGCCGGCTCCAACGCTGCCGAAGTTGTTGAGCAATCAGGCCTGAGCCTGGAACAGGTTCGCAGGTACGAGGGCCCGGTTCTTGCTGAGCGCGAATACATCGCCAGCCAGGCTCGCAAAGTGCAAGTTGGAACAGAGAGCCCCCACACCGAAGGCTACAAGTCAGCCTTCGGGAACAGTGCCGCAACGCTGGAGGAGATGGTCAGGCACCGCTTGACCGCTTTTGGTATTGATACTAAGTCACTGCGTTGGGACGCGTGGCGTGAACACGCAGGCGCCTGGACCATCAGCGCCACTTTTGAACCCGGCACTCATTGGGCTGCGAACAGTATTGGTGAAGCTCCCCCGGCCTTATGGCGTTTCCATGCAAGCCGTAAAGACCTGCACAACGCTAACCGTTGGGCACAACAACTCAGTGAACTTGAGCCTCTTGACAGTCCCGTTCCGGAACGCCGGCTCAGCGCGGTTATAGACAAACCTTTTGATGTTGAAGCGGACACCGCGGGTGAAATTCCGAACGAAGCTGCCGCTGATGAGCAGCGTTCCGGTGATGGTGAGCAGGCAAGCGCGCACGAGGCACCTGAAGAAGACCAGTTCCCGGGCCGCGGCATCCTTGACATGCTCCGTTCACGCCGTGGCGTACGTTTGGGCCTGGACGAAGATGGTGACGACGAACTAGCAGCAATGCTCGGCACGCACGTACCAGGTGCCCACCCCCGTGATGAGTCTCTATATGGCGCCGGGTCTGAGGAAACTGAGACCGAAGAGAACGCTGCTAACGAAGAACACAGCGATGCGGAACCCGCTGGTCCGCAGAAGTCAGCAGGAGCCAGGGACCGGCTTCGTGGCATCCCTTTTTTGAAATTGGCTCCCCGTCTGGCCGATCACGACGAGCACCACTTGGATACCGTGGGCAGTGTTTCTGAAGTCTCCAGTGAAACTCGGGAAGTGGTTCTCTCTGGGGAGCCACTCACTGCTACTCCTGCCGCACCCAGCACGGCCAGGCCGGTGACAGAACCAGCTCCAGAGCCGGACAGCGACTCCAGCGGATCCAACAACCCCAATACGGACAGCAGCAATCCACACGATGACGACGGTCCAAGCGACAGTGAAGTAGCAGAGCGCCTGGAGCGGAAAGCAGCGGCCAAGCCCAAACGCTCAAGCGTGCCCAGCTGGGATGAAATAGTCTTCGGCACCAAAGGAGACTAATACTCGCCGCAGTCTCCAGGGGTTCACCCAGATAAAGTGGGACTTAGTGTCGCGAAGCGGCGTTGCAGCCAGTGCTTGATTTAGCGCCGTTTAGCTTTGGGGCTCTTCGCCGTCACGGGGATCCGCAATAGTGGGACTTCTCGTTCAGCTTTAGTGATGGAGCCGTGTTGGCCAACCACATCCATGGCTTGTGCGCGCACGCGGCGCAGGTCGTAGAATGCCACCGACTCCCTTGCCAGAATCAGTACGTCACCGATGCGGGGACGCACTGATTCGCTGACTTCACCAAAGTAGCCAGCAGCAATAGCCTGTTCACGACTCAGAACCCAGGCCTTCTTACCAAATCTCTCAAACCACGCAGACATCAGGTCCGCGCGAGTGCTCGCACTGGCATCGGGCTCCAAATACAGGTGGACCATCCGCGGTTCACCACCGGTGTGCCTGACCCCTGCAATCAGTTCCGGAAAAACGGAGAAATCTATGCGGGCAGAACGCGGAATATCCACCATCCCGTGGTCTGCTGTCAGCAGGATCAAGGTGTTCGATGGTGCTGTTGCAGCCAGCCGCTTCATGCCGGCGTCGAGCTCCTCTAACTGCCGTTCCCACTGTGCGGAGTCTGATCCATGGCTATGCCCGGCCTTGTCCAGTTCGCTCCAGTACAGGTAGACAAGCGATGTGGGAGAGGCCCCCAAAGCGGCAACTGCTTGTTCCACGCGCGCATGAACAGAGACCGCTGGCCTAAACTCGCTGCCTCGAAGGGCAGCACGGGTCATCGCCGAGTTGGCAAATTGTGGCAGGCTCACAGTTGTTGTTGGTACCGTGTCCGCGAGCCGTTCAAACACTGTGGGACAGGTTTGCCACTTCAGCGGGTCGACACCGCCGTTCCAATTCCCCAGCAGATTCACCACCTTGTCCTGCCGTGGATCTAGCACGTCATAACCCACCATGCCGTGTTGCCCGGGTACCGCACCTGTCCCCAACGAGGTGAGGGAGGTTGCCGTGGTGCTGGGGAAGGCTGCGTGAAGTGTGCGCGGATGGTCCCCTTGCGAATCGTTGGCCATCACTGAACGTAAGAACGGCGCGTGAGCGGACCGCTGCTTGAGTAGCGCCTTGCCCAGTCCATCAACAAGGACAATACAAATCCGTGGTGCAGCCGGCAAGTTCAGGACGTTGGAAAAACCCGTTGCCCCGAGCGCCGCGGCTGCACTGCCAAATACATCACCAATGCTTGACTTGCCGTATGCCGGCCCCGCAGGCAACGCAGGTGCCAGTGCGGCTGGCTCCCGTAGCCCTTCGCTTGAGGCTGTGAGGTTATCGGCGGTAATGGGAGCGTCCCAACCGTGCACCGAAGGCCGGAAACTTCGTGGCACCCAACTCGGTGTGAGTGGCGGGAATTGTTCCCGTGTTGGCCGCACGCAGGGCACGAGCGAAGGCCTTGGCATCAACAACTGCCTGCAACCCTTCCGCCTCTGCGCTAATACGCAAGGCAATGTCTTCTTGGGCGATCGTTCCGGAGTAGCCGTGGTCGGCATCGCAGCTGGGGTCCCCGCACGACGCCGGACCCATCTCCACGCGCTGCCCACCAGACCAGGCGATGGACAAGGTGAGTTCACGGGCCGGATCGGAAGGCTTGTAATCCTGAGGTTGGGAGAACATATAGCTGAGCACTACCGACTTGATCTGGCTGACGGGAACAGATTCTGTGGACACCTGCGCCACCATCTGCTCGCCCGTCTCATCTAGCTGATGATCGTCAACATGGGTGATCACCAGCATCTCTGAGGTCAGCACAAGCACAGTGATGTGCCGCTGGACCTCAGTGCGGTCAAAGTGTGTTTCGAGGTGCACAAGATGGGACAGGCTCTCTTGGCCATCCAAGGCATCGTTAACCACATCGGCAACAAGACGGGGATAAAAACCTGACCGCTGGAGTGCAGATTCCAAATCACGGCCCTTGGTGTTGGCCGAGGCACCGGCTCCGAAGCTGTTCATGGACACCATTTTCGCACTTTGGCGGCAGTGTTGCCAATCAAGAGATCATGGCGCGCCGCGCGCTGTCGGTTCGTTGAGCGGGGTTACCGATGCGCAGATCCACGGCAAGCACAGTCACGGTTGTGGGGCCCACAAGAATTGGTTTGAATTCAATGAAAGCCACTTCAGGGTGTTCATCCTTGAGCATGGCGACTCTGGCCACCAAATCCTCAAGCGCACTGACGTTGCCGGCCGGCAGGCCTTCATAGCCAAAGAGCTTCACTGCGGCCCTCGGGGAGCGCACCAATTCAGCGGTGTCACCCAAGGACAACGGTGGCACCCGGTGCGCCCAGTCATCCAGTAGGTTCACCGCATCACCGGAGAGGCCGAAGGAGACAACCGGTCCCAGGAGCGGATCTTCAATGGCGCGCAAGGTGCACGAGGGGCCCACCTCGGCCATGGACTGCACTTCTAGTTCTTTGTCACCATACGGTTTGAGGAACTTTCGCATTTGGATAATATTGCGTCGCAGGGAGTCCGCATTTTCTATATTGATACGGACACCACCTAGATCCAGGCGGTGACGCAAACTTGGGTCAATGGTTTTAATGGCTACCGGCCAACCCAGACGTTGCCCCGCAGCCACGGCTTCGTCATCACTGCCAAATGCCACTGACTCCAAAACCTCGATGCCGTAATGTCCCAGCACCTCCCGGGCCCGGGCCGGAGTGAGGGTGACAAGAGAGTCACCCTCTACATCTTCTAGCCACGTGTCAAGTAATTTTTCCACCGCTTTCGGGTTGACCCCTGTCGGTGCCTCAAAGACAGGGGACTCAAGTGTGAGCCAGTGCGCGTAACGTGTCACTGCCGCCAACGCCGCGATCGCAGCCCCCGCACTTGAAAATGCCGGCAGGTCGTGGGACATTTGTCGATTCACGTGAACGCTCAATTCAACAATCCCGGTAAAGACTGCCAGGACGGGCTTGCCGGTCTCCTTGGAACACGCCTGCAAAGTCTTGGCAATGTTCTCAACTGTGAGCCCAACCACCGGCAGCAACGTCACAATGGCAGAGTCCACCCCCACTTCACCCAGTGCCGCCAGAACAGTGCGCTTGAGCAGCGGCAGCGCCTTGGACTGTCCTGTGTCTAGGAACAGGTTCGAGGACATGGCCGCCACTCTCAATCCATGCTGTTCTGCGGCGTCCGCCACCACGGAACCCATGGCATCAGAGTTGCCGATGATAGCCAGGCCCGGACCCTTGGGCAGTGGTTGCCCCACAACAATTTGGGCTACGTCGGAAAGCTCTTCAATGGTATTCACACGGAGGACTCCGGATTGGCGCAGCATCGCATCCAAGGCCCCCGGCGGGGCCGCAGTTGTGCGCACGGTATGCCCTGGCGGAAGCCGCAAGCCCATGGAATCTGACTTGGCCACGATCACAGGTTTGCTACGGGCAAGGCGGCGAGAAATACGGGAAAATTTACGCGGGTTTCCAATCGATTCCAAGTACAGGCCACAGGCAGTGGTGTTGGGGTCATCCTCCCAAAACTGCATCATGTCATTGCCTGAAACGTCTGCGCGGTTTCCGGCTGAGAGCACTGTTGACATGCCGATTTCGCGACGGCTCATGGCAGCGAAAAGGGAAACTCCCAAAGCTGCTGACTGGCTGAAAATACCCAACCCACCCTGTTTTGGCAACGCCGGGGCCATGGAGGCATTGAGTGAAACCTCCGGGTCGGTATTGGCCAATCCCAACGACGCCGGCCCCACCAACCGCATGCCATTGGCCCTGGCTTGACGGACTAAAGCGCGCTGCCGCACCAGGCCACGTTCGCCGTCGTCGGCAAATCCTGCTGTGGCAATGACCAGCCCCTTCACCCCAGCCTTCCCACACTGCTCCACCACTGCTGGCACGCGGTCGTACGGCACGGCAATGATGGCCAGATCAACCGGCGCCGGCACTTGGCCAATGCTGTCGTAGGGCATCATGCCTGAGACTTCCAGCGCCTCCCGGTTCACGGCATACACGGAGCCGGTGAACTTCCCTTCAATCACGTGTTCCAAGAGTTGCTGGCCAACGCTGCCCCACTCCCTGCTGGCACCTATCACGGCAATCGAGGCAGGGGCCACAAGTCCTGCAACGCTGCGGGCCTCAGCACGGTGCTCCCGAGATTCCATGACGGCCCTGGACTTCTCCGTGGGATCAATATCAAAGTGCAATGAGATGACACCATCATCGAAACGCCTATGGACCTCATAGCCCGCATCGGAAAATACTTGGATCATTTTCCGGTTCTCCGGCAGAACCTCTGCCGAGAACCTCCCAATACCGTTCTCTCTGGCCGCTACGGCGAGGTGTTCTAGGAGGATGGACCCCACACCACGGCCCTGGTGTGCATCGGATACATTGAAGGCCACCTCGGCCTCAGTGGGGTCATCCAGCCTGTCATAACGGCCAATCCCGATGATCTCCTCCCCGTGGGTTATGACAAACGCCACACGGTTACGGTAGTCAAGCTCGGTGAAACGACGCAGTTCCTTGGCCGTGAGCTTGGATTTATAAGTAAAGAAGCGTAAATAGATGGAATTTTGTGATTGGGCCATATGAAAAACTTGTACAGCCTCAGCATCTGCGGCGGTCATTGGGCGTAAATGCCCTGTCCCACCGTCACGGAGAACAACATCGGCTTCCCAATAGGCCGGATATTCGGGCGCGAGCTCTGGCTTCACCATAGAATCACTGTACCGACATGATGCGCCTTTTGGCGTGCATGCCAGCCCGCAACACCCCCTTGCAGAAAAGGAACCACAGCCACCATGGCCAAGCGCCAACCTCCCGCAGCCGATGATTTCACCGAAAACATCGTTGATATTGATGTTTCCAGCGAGATGGAAGGCTCATTCCTGGAATACGCCTATTCGGTGATTTATTCGCGTGCACTCCCTGATGCCAGGGACGGTCTCAAACCAGTGCAGCGGCGCATCCTGTACATGATGGCGGAGATGGGGCTGCGCCCGGAGCGCGGCCATGTCAAAAGCGCCCGCGTGGTGGGCGAGGTCATGGGCAAGCTGCACCCGCACGGCGATACGGCCATTTACGACACAATGGTGCGCATGGCCCAGGACTGGACGCTGCGCCTGCCTCTCATTGACGGGCACGGCAACTTTGGCTCGCTCGACGACGGACCCGCCGCCCCCCGTTATACCGAGGCCCGGCTGGCCGCCGCGGCGCTGGAGTTGACCAGCAGCTTGGATGAAAATGTTGTGGACTTTGTGCCCAACTATGACAACCAGATGATGCAGCCCTCTGTGTTGCCGGCCGCGTACCCGAACCTGCTGGTCAACGGGGCCAGCGGTATCGCCGTCGGTATGGCCACCAACATGGCCCCGCACAACCTGGGCGAAGTCATTGCCGCCGCCCAGCACCTGATTGCCAACCCGGACGCCACACTGGAGGACATCATGGCGTATGTGCCGGGCCCGGACCTGCCCTCCGGGGGGCGGATCGTGGGCCTGCAGGGCATTCGCGACGCCTATGCCGGCGGGCGCGGCTCCTTCAAGACGCGGGCCAAGATGGCTGTTGAACAGCTCTCCCCGCGCAAGGTGGGCCTGGTGGTAACCGAGCTGCCGTACCTGGTGGGGCCGGAGAAGGTGAAGGAGAAGCTCAAGGACGCCCGCAATGCCAACAAGGTGGTCGGTGTTGCCGACTTCATCGACCTCTCCGACCGCAAGCACGGTCTGCGCCTTGTCATTGAAATCAAGAACGGCTTCAACCCGGCCGCCGTCATGGAACAGCTCTACCGATACACACCGCTGGAGGAGTCGTTCGGCATCAACAACGTGTGCCTCGTGGACGGGCAGCCTCAAACGCTGGGTCTGCTGCCACTGCTGCAGGTCTTTGTGGACCACCGCATTGATGTGGTCCGGCGCCGCACCGCGTTCCGCCTGGGCAAGAAGCAGGATCGCCTGCACCTGGTTGAGGGCATGCTCATCGCCATCGTGGACATCGACGAGGTCATCCAGATCATCCGCACCTCGGATGAGGTGGCTGCCGCCCGGGAACGGCTCATGGCCATCTACGACCTCTCCGAGATCCAGACCAACTACATTCTTGACCTGCAGCTGCGCCGACTGACCCGTTTCTCCATGGTGGAGTTGGAAGCCGAACGCGATGAGCTGCGCCGCGCGATTGCAGCCTTGGAAGCTATTCTCGGCTCGCAGGAAATGCTCCACCAGCTCGTCTCCGACGAGATGGGCGAGGTGGCAGCCAAGTACGCCACCCCGCGCCGCACCGTCTTGTTGGAGTCCGAGGCCATGGCGCCATCGGTGGCGAAGGCCCTGGCGGGCGGTCCTGGCGGCAAGGCCGGCAAGCTTGTCCCGCTGGCCCTGGAAATCGCCGATGACCCCTGCTGGGTGCTGCTGAGCGCCACCGGTCAGATTGCCCGCACCACCAGCGCCGAGCCGCTCGTGGAATCCGGCAGCCGCAGCAAACATGACGTCTTCACGTCCGTCCTGAAAACCACTGCCCGGGCCGAGGTCGGTGCGCTGACCTCGCTGGGCCGGATGCTGCGCCTGCAAGTGGTGGACATGCCCGTCCTGCCGCCCACTGCTGCCCTGCCGAACCTGGCCGGTGGTGTGGGTGCCAAGGACTTCATTACGCTGACCAAGGGCGAAACTCTTGTTGGGTTTGTGCCGCTGAGCAGTGTGTTTGCTGTGGGAACAGCCGCCGGAGTAGTTAAGCGGGTTATCCCCGAGTACCCCTTGAACCGGGATGATTGGGAGTTTATCTCCCTTAAGCCCAAGGATTTTGTGGTGGGTGCGGGCGTTGCCACGGACGACGACGATCTTGTGTTCATCACCCAGGATGCCCAATTGCTTCGGTACAGTGCCGCTATGGTCCGTCCGCAAGGCCGCACGGCCGGCGGTATGGCAGGTATCAAACTGGGGGCAGGAGATGTGGTGCTCTCCTTTAGCGTTGTCTCCCCGGCCGACCCCGATGCTGTTGTCGTGACGGTTTCAGGCGGACAAGAAGCCCTGCCGGGAACGCCGTCGGGCTCTGCAAAGGTCACAGCACTTTCGCAATACCCGCACAAGGGTAGGGCCACCGGAGGGGTGCGGGCACACCGCTTCCTCAAGGGTGAAGATAAATTATTCGTGTCCTGGGCCGGTCATGGCCCGCCCAAGGCCTCAACTTCCTCCGGGGTGGCCCGGGCACTGCCAGTTGAGCATGGCAACCGTGATGGTTCAGGGGTGCCCCTCAGCGCCGCCATTGACTTTGTGGGTCCAAGTCTCTCCCGCGATGATTCCCGGGATGATTCCGGTGAGGGTGCGGATGCTCAGAGTCCATTATCTCCAATCTCGACCGAGGGGCAGAGGTTCGCGGCTGTGACTGCCAAAAAACCTGTGGCACCGGGCGCTGAGTCAACACCCATCCCGGACACCACACAAGAAGCATTTGAGCTGGAGCTGGAGTAGATATTCCCCGCCTTCTTCGACCCTGTCAACCGCTTGCCTGGTTGGAGCCGCACCGGCATAGACTAACCCCATGCCTATCACCGCCGATAACAAAGACTGGACCTGGGTTCTTGCGCAAACGTGCCCGGAGTGCGGTTTCAACGCAGCCAAGGCCACGCCCGGTTCGGCGGCCACCATGTTGCCGGCGGTACTGCCGCGATGGCAAAATGCTTTGCGGCGCCCTGATGTTGGCGAACGCCCAAACCCGGACACGTGGTCGGTGCTTGAATACGGTGCACATATTCGGGACGTCTTTGGTGTATTTGCGGCCCGTTTGGAGCTGATGCTCAGCCAGGACAACCCCACATTTGCTGACTGGGACCAGGATCAGGCTGCCCTGGAGGGTGGCTACTCACAGCTGGATCCTGCGGAAGTGGCCCAAGAATTGGTACAAAACGGTCTTGATGCGGCAGCCGCTTTCGGCGCTGTGAGTCTAGAGCAATGGGAGCGCCGAGGACTACGCAGCAACGGATCTTCCTTCACCGTGAAGACGCTCACGGGCTATTTCATGCATGATGTGGTCCATCACCTGCACGACGTTGACGCATAGCGCCGGTTGCTTCCGGGCCCTTAGAGCAGTTTCTCCCAGGCCATGCTTTGGCGCTGCGGAGAGTAACCCATGTCTTTGTACAGCCGCGAGGCTCCAGTGGGATTTTCGGTGTCCACATCCAGGCTGGCGTGATCTAGTCCGGCTGCCGCAAAACGTGCCATGGCGTCGGAGAGCAGCGCCGGGGCGATGCCACGGCCCCGCCACCTGCGGGGCACACCCAGCAGTTCTGTGTAGCCTTCCCGGCGGCCGTTTTGGGCCTGCTTCCCAGGATCAACAGAGGCCAGCTGATACCCAGCCACCGCTCCGTTCAAGCTATCGATTGCCACAGCCGATAACTCCGTTCGCAAATGTTCATGGCTCATGAAGATCTCCCACTGCTCCGGGCTGCGCGGCTCGGATCCCCAATGGTCAACGAAGGCGTCGTTGTGGGCAACTCTGACAGCCTCACTGAGCTGCGGTGTCAACGGGACAATGGATATTCCCACAGGGGTCGGCACAGCAGGGAGTTGCTCCAGCGAACGTAACATCTCCGAGTAGTAGCGCACCAAAGAGTACCCCGTCCCGGCCAAGAGGGCCTGCAGCGCCGGGTTGTCCTCTTCAACGTAGTTCCGCGCTTTAACAGGGAACTGACCGTCGGCTAGGAAACGTGCAGCCACAACGCTCTCTTGCCACGCCAAAACAGCCGTACCCACACCACGGCGTTGCCAGAGAGGATCAACTCCACCCAACACGTACGCTTTTTCACCGGCCCGGTTCTTCAGCACCCGCCCGAATGCGCGTAGTTCCCCGTGTCCATCGATACCTACTATGGAATTGTCCCGCACCGGGTTCACGGTGTCTGAAAAGCTTGCCAATAATACAGAATGCTGCGTATACGACGGTGCTTTTTCAAACGCCGCAATGCGTTTTATCAATTCCAGCCACGCGTCAACATCATCAACGCACAAGGGCCGGAACACCAACCCCTCAGCCGTGGGCAGTGAGTCGGCGATGGCCAAGGAGCCAGCAGCTGCCGGAGCGTTAGGAGATGGGGACTCTATAGTGCGCTTGTGAATCATCTCTCCACCCTAAAGCCCGGTGGCACCAGCTTCCACTTTTGCCTCCCCCAAGCGGAGGCAAGTATCCCCTGCCGCGGCAAGTTCGGCGTCGTGCGTGACAAGCACCACGGCTGCGTGCGCAAGTGCTCCCCGCAGATCGTGAATAAGCCCGGCTGCCTCATCGACGCCCAAGTGGGCGGTGGGCTCATCAAGAAGTACCACGTCGGCTCCGGCCACCAGCGTTCGAGCCACCGACATGCGGGTTCGCTGCCCGCCGGAGAGGTGATGTCCGCCTGGCCCCACCCGCGTGTCCAGGCCCAAAGGCAACTCGGCCAGCCACGGTCCAAGACCCACGGTTGTAAGCGCCAACTCCAACTCAGTTTCCGTGGGCGGGTTTTGTGCGGGTTGAGCAATGGCAAGGTTCGCGCGCACCGTGGAATTGAACAGGTAGGAGTCCTGCGGGCACCACGAGATCCGGCTCAACGTCTGATCCGTTGGCGGCTGGCTATTTAGTAGGTAGGAGCCACGTTCCGGTGGCAAGAATCCCAGCAGCACTGCCAAAAGGGTTGACTTCCCAGCCCCTGAGGGGCCGCTGACGCTCCACCACTGTCCACGCCGCGTACCACCGCTGACGTTGCTGAAAACCGGCTCAGCCATGCCCGGATACCTGGCGGTGACGCTATCAAGTGCAATCACTTCAACTGCCTCTGTTGCAGCCTGATCCGATGTTGAAATTGGGCCCCGTGCGTGAAACACGGTGGTGGGTGCATCCAGCAGCGGCAGTGTCCGCTGCATCAGGGCTGTCAGCGCAGGCAGTGCCGAGACTGCCTCCACAAATTGCCCTAAGGGTTCAGACAGTGCCAGCATCAGCAACGCCGCAACAGCGGCGGCACGCGGGTCAACGCCGGCACCAATGGCTGTGTACGTTACAGAAATTGCTGCTAGCGCCGTCAAAACCGACACCGCGCCTTGGCCTAACCCGTCAGACCATGCCAACCGCCGCAGGGGCTTGGCTACTGTGGCATCCTGTGCGCTGAAACGGGCAGCCTGCAGGCTGCCCACACCGTTGGCACCGAGCTGATCTGCTGCCGCAAACAGTGTTGTTACCCGTCCCGCGAGCCAGGCGCGGTGCACAGCAGCTGCACCGGAGGCACGGCGTTGGGCGGTAAGGACCACCACCGGTAATACCACCAGCGCAAGCACACCCAAAACAATCACCGTTCCAGCAGCTTCGGGGACAAGGATCACAATAGTTGTCAGCACGGCAGCGTAGGAGAGTATCGCGGCGGGGATCGGCACCACAGCACGGGGCACAGCATCCCGTAATTCGTCCACATCAGCAACAAGTGTTCCAAGTGCTCCACCTGAACGTGTCAATTTTCCCCAGTGCAGGACGGAGGAACCTAAGGAGTCCCACAGTTTCAGGCGAAGTTGACTCGCCCACCGGAACACGGCGTCGTGGGTGAGAAGACGTTCGCAATAACGCAGCACCGAACGTGCGATCCCAAATGTACGCACCCCCACAATCAATGTCATGAGATACAGCATTGGTGGTTGATCGGCAGCCCAGACAATGAGCCAGCCGGAAATTCCGCTCAGCGCCGCAGCGCTGAGCGTGGCCAGTGCAGAAACAATAACACCGGCCGCAAATCGTGGTGAGAAGAGTGGCAATGCCTTCAGATGGCGCCAGGACAGCTTGGCCGCTGGACTGAGAACTGCTGCCGATTGCGCTCCTGCCGAAGCTGGCACCAACTCTGCCTCTGGCCCCGTTTCTTCCCCGCGTAACTCTGTGGCTGGCGGTACTGCTGAAGATGCCCTGGCACCGATCGTTTTGGCCAGCACGGGATCGTGGCTGGCTACAACGAGCGCCACAGTTCCGTGGAGACCGCTCAGCGCCTGGCGTACAGCATGTGCAGAGTCCGGATCAAGATGGGCGGTGGGTTCATCAAAGAGTGCCAGTTCCACTGAAGGATCTGTTGCTATGCGCCCCAAGGCACGGGCAACAGCGACTCGGCGCAGCTCCCCGGGGCTGCAATCAACCACGCTTCGGTGGGCCAAGTGTGCGGCATTGACCTGGGCCAATGCGCTCATGAGTACGGCCGTGTTCGTCTCAAGGCCCTGCGGACCGGCAGAGTACAGGGCCACTTCTGCAAGCACGCTCTCCTCGGTGAAGGCGGGGTGCTGGGAAACGTACACCAAAGCGTCGGGGGCGCAGTGCTGGAGATTTCCAGTAACTTTGGGAAACTTTGCGGCGTTGTCGCTTTCAGCCGCCAGCGGGAGCGTGCCGGCAATAGCCGCAAGAATAGTGGACTTTCCGCTGCCACTGGGTGTGTCGAGCACAAGGGCGGCACCGGCGTCGAGCCTGGCACTGAAACTCTTTACCGCGGGCACACTGCGTCCGGGATACGTGAGGCTCAGCCGGTCAGCGAGCAGGACAGGGGCAGTGGTTTCGGTTCCCCCGCTCTCATCGTGGGCGTGTGCCGAAGTTACGGCCTCCACGGGTGCGCTGGCAAGAATCTCATTGACTCGGGCCAATGCCTCCACACCGTCTTCACTGCCGTGGTGGGCAGCACCGACGTCGCGCAACGGTCTGAAACATTCGGGGGCAAGCATCAAAGCAAGCAGTCCAGCTTCCAAGGCTAAGTCACCGTAAACCAGCCGTACACCGATAAATACCGCCACCAGCGCTACGGAGATGGTACTAATCAGTTCCAGCGCCATCGAGGAAAGAAAAGCCGTCCGGAGGGTTGCCATAGTTGATTTACGGTATGCCTCACACACGTCAAAAAGGGCTTTGCGTTGGGCTTGTGCCCGCCGCAATCCCACAAGGACGGGCAAGCCGCGGGCGAGCTCCAAAAGATGGTTGGAGAGTTTATCCAGTCCGCGAGCAGCCAGCGCAACCCGCTCTTGGGTGTGAAAACCTATCAGGATCATAAATACGGGCACCAGCGGCACGGTCAAGACCACAATGAGGGCACTGACCCAGTCCGAGATGAGGATTTGCAGACCCACCATGACCGGGAGCACAGCGCATGTCACCAGCGCTGGCAGATACGTGCTGAAGTAGTTATCCAGACCATCCAACCCACGACTGGCCAACATCGACTCGGCCCCAACCGCGCCTCGGGTCCCGGAACTGTGTCCCAAGCGATGCGCAATGAGCCGCCCACGAAGTTCCTCCTTGGTACCTAGAGCGGCACGGCGAGCCATGATTGACTGCCCCCACACAGCAGCACCCATCAGAGAGGCACCAACAGTTCCTTGCACCAACAATTTCACCGCGTCCATCGCTGCCCCGCCAGCCCACTGCCCCAAAGCATGGGCCAGCGCACCCATCAGCAGGACCAAGGCAACAGCCTTAACGGCGGCAAGGCCGGCCAACCCGGCTAGGGCCACCTGAGTTGCTTTGCCTTTGGGCAGCGCCGGACGGACACTCACGCTAATCTCGCCCAGCCTTCGTAGCAGTTGCAACCGTCTTGTTGGCGTTGTCAACCACGTCAGTACCAGCGGCTGAACCCCCTATTGCGGGGGCAAAGTCGATTGGTGCAGGCAGGTGTGCCACACTGATGCGTTTGCGGAAGATCCAGTACGTCCAAGCCTGGTAAGCCAGCACCATCGGCAGCCCTACGGCGGCCACAATGGACATCAAAGACAATGTATAGCTGGAGGAGGACGCGTTCTCTACTGTTAGGTTCCAGATCGGGTCCAGAGTAGATGGCAGGACCACAGGATATACAGCGCTGAAGATTGCAGCACTGCCTGCCAGCAGGAACACGCCCATGGCCAGGAAGCTGTATCCCTCGCGGCCCACACGGTTGGCCGCCCACGCGCCCACAGCGGCCACTACGGCTACCGCAATCAATGGCCAGCTAAACCACTTGCCGTTTTGCCAGGCCACCGCAATAACCCAGATAGCCAGTGGTGCCAGTCCCAGTGGTAGCCAGCGGCTCACAACCCTCCGGGCACGGTGACGAATCTCGCCATCTGTCTTGAGCGCGAGGAAGGCGGATGCATGGATCAAGGCAAAGCCAACCACCGCCAGCCCACCCACAACCGCGTACCAGGTGAACCAGGCGAAGGGTCCGCCCACACGGTCGCCATTGGCGTTCAGCGGCAAGCCGGTGGTGGTCAACGCGAGCATGGCACCAATCCCGAAAGCAGCAACGAAGGAGCCCAGCGCAATAGCCGCGTCCCATGCGGCCCGCCAGGAATCGGAGTGAACTTTACCGCGATATTCAAACGCCACGGCGCGGAAGATCAGCCCAAGAAGCACAAACACCAGGGGGATGTACAGGGCTGAGAACAGTGAGGCGTACCAGAACGGGAACGCGGCAAAAGTGGCGCCCCCTGCCGTGATCAGCCACACTTCGTTGCCATCCCACACGGGCCCCACGGTGTTCAGCAGCAGGCGGCGTTCTTTCTCATCGCGTGCGAAGGTTTTCATGAGCATGCCAACGCCCAGGTCGAATCCTTCAAGGAAAAGGTAACCGATCCACAGAACAGCAATCAGTATGAACCATAAAGTAGGCAGAAAATCCATCATTGATCCTTTAGTTCCAAGAGCCCGTACTGGACGGGAGACAAGGGGTGGGTCTTGGCTGGCGAGTTTGCAGAAACAGCCGGATGACCAAACTGAATAAGGTGAACAGTCCTGTGACTAGTACGCGAACGCAAGGACATCTTCGCCAGCTTCTCCATCTGGGTCCGTACCGCCGTCGTGCCTATCACCGTGTTGGCTTTGGTCAAGTTCGGGCATGGCCGAGACCACTCCGCCCCGGATGTACTTGGTCAGGAGCGCAACTTCCACCACCAGCAGGACCGCATACACGCTCGTTAGGGCCGCAAGAGAGAAGACCATCTCCCCCGCAGATACGCCCGGAGACACCGCCGCGGCCGTAAACATAAAGACCTGATCCACTCCTGACATGGCCGGATTGGGCGCCACAACGAACGGTTGACGGCCCATCTCGGTGAAGATCCAGCCTGCTGCGTTGGCGCCAAAAGGAGCCAGAATTCCGATCAAGGCAAGGCGCATAAGCCCCTTGGACTGTGGCACTGTTCCCTTACGGGTGACAAGCAGTGCTATTCCGGCCGCCATCGCGGCAAGTCCGCCAAAGCCGATCATCATGCGGAAGCCCCAATAGGTGACGGGCATGATAGGGACGTAGTTGATTTCTTGGCCGGCACGGTCCCCGTACATGGGATCGTCCGGCAAATATTTACCGTACTTGGCCTGGTATTCAGGAACCAAGGTGTTCACGCCCTTGATTTCAGTGGTGAAGTCGTTGTGGGCCAGGAAGGACAGGAGTCCGGGAACTTCCATAACGGCCACCACATCGGAGCAATCCCGGCTACCCACATCACCAATGGAGAGAATGGAGAAGCCTGTTCCGTCATGGCAGGCAGCCTCTGCGGCGGCCATCTTCATGGGCTGCTGCTCAAACATCAATTTGCCCTGTAGATCTCCTGAAATGGCGGTTCCAGCAAAGGCAAGCATGGCAACAACGGCGCCGATGCGCAGGGATGTGATCCAGACAGCGTGATCTTTTCTATCACGGCCAGGGATGGTGAGAGATTCGCCAACCACCACTTGGCCTTTAGCATCCACTGTGTCGATGCCGTCTTTGCGGCGGCGCCACAGGTGGTACCAGGCGATTCCCAGGAGGAAACCGCCGGCAACTGCCAAGGCACCTGTGATGGTGTGGAAGAAAGCTACGAGGGCAGTGTTGTTGGTGAATACGGCCCAGGCGTCAACCATTTGGGGGCGTCCGTTGATCATTTCAACGCCAACAGGGTGCTGCATCCATGAGTTCGCTACCAAAATGAAATATGCCGAAACGATGGAACCAGCTACGGCAATCCACAAGCAGGTGAGGTGTATTTTGGCTGGCAGTTTTTTCCAGCCGAAAATCCACAGTCCCAGGAAAGTTGACTCAACAAAGAAGGCCAGCAGTGACTCCATGGCCAGTGGGGCACCAAAAACGTCGCCGACAAACCTGCTGTACTCGCTCCACGCCATGCCGAACTGGAACTCTTGGACAATTCCTGTGGCTACGCCCATGATGAAGTTGATCAGGAATAGTTTTCCCCAAAATTTTGTCATCCGAAGGTATGCTTCATTGCCGGTTTTGTGCCAGCGGGTCTGCAGGATCGCCACCAAAGTACCTAGCCCGATCGTCAGTGGCACCATCAAGAAGTGATAAACGGTCACTATTCCGAACTGCCATCTGGCTATGTCCAGAGCCTCCACGTGATTCCCTTCGTTAGCGAAAATATGCCAGCCTGGCCTTCGTTTCTACGTAACGTAGAAGTACCATTTCTACCCCGCGTAGAACATTACTGTCAAAACCTGTACATTTAGACATGTGCGCATCTTTCATGCGCGAAATTTCTGCCATTTGGCAGTGAAACTAAGGATCAACATGGCAACGCTTGGAGATCTCGAGAGAGCGGTCATGGACCTGCTCTGGGAACATCAGGAAGCCATCACGGCAAATGTATTGCGTGACCTGCTCTCCCAACGCCCCTCGGGCGAAGACGGTGCAACGGAGTCCCGCCCACTGGCCGTTACAACTGTTCTAACAGTGCTCTCACGACTGGAAAAAAAGGGACTCGTTGAGCGTGAGCGTTCTTCACGTCCGCACCGCTACCGTTCTGTGACCAGCAGGGAAGACCACACGGCAGAACTGATGCTGGAGGTTTTGGGTTCAGCCCCTGACCGCGAAGCAGTGCTGGCCAGGTTTATTGGAACTGTCAGTTCCGGCGAAGCAGAAACACTGCGCAAGCTGCTGGGACACTAGCAGCACCTACCACCGTCTTCTCCAAGCCAGCAAGTACCTTCACACGGTAAGTTGTAGTACATGTTTTGGACCTCATGGTTGCTCGCCGCCTTGGCCGTGGCTTTGGCGTGGCCTGTGCCCGTCATGCTTGCCGGTGCAGCATGGCCTGCGCGGGCACCTTTTGCTGCCATGATGTTGTGGCAGGCAATCGCGTTGGCCGGCGGTCTTTCCATGATTGGGGCAATGCTTTGCTATGGCCTTGTGCCCCTTGGCCCCGATCTGGCGAGCGGGCTTCACGGACTCACCGAAATTGTCATTGGCCAACAATCCCTGGACACTCTGGGTCTGCTCCACGCTTTTGCGCTGAGCGCCGCCGCGCTCCTCTCTGCACATCTTGTCTTTACGCTGTGGCTTTCCTATTTTCGCATCCAACGTCAGCGCCGTCGGCACAGGGACTTGCTGCATCTGCTCAGCTCGCCCTCGGAAGATCGTCCCCACACGCTTGTCATCAGCCATCAGGCCCCGGTCGCTTATTGCCTGCCAGGGGGATCACGGTCGGTCACTGTCCTTTCCGAAGGACTTTTGGAGTTGCTCTCACCGGAGGAACTCCATGCGGTCCTGCTGCATGAACAAACTCATCTGACCCAGCGCCATCACCTACTCCTGTGGGCGTTTGCCGCGTGGCGTTCGGCCCTGCCCTGGTTGCCGACCTCAAAACTGGCTCAACAGGCCGTTTCATCGCTGATAGAGATTATGGCCGACGACGTTGCGCTGCGTTCGGTGAGCAAGTCCACCCTCGTCACAGCCATAGCCCTGGTTGCCAGCGGCTCGGCCCAGCTTCCTGCTGACACCCTCGTGGCCAGCGATACCCCACAAATAGACACTCCCGCAACAACTTCGGCGCGGCTTGGCAGGCTGCTGTCCCCGTCCCCGGCCCTGGCCCCAGGTCCCCAGGGACTTGTTATTGCCGGGGCCCTGCTTTTGTTGGCTATCCCCACGGCCCTGCTGCTAGTGCCAGGCCTCCTCGCCTAACCCCCAACGCTCGCTCACTTAACGTTGACTTTTCCTCGACGCTCGCTCACTTAACGTTGACCTTTGGCGAACGCTCGCTCACGCGTGGGCCAACCATCACAGCGTTTCAGACAATATATATCCACGACGCGCGGACCCCACCCTTATAGGAAGGGTAGTTCCCGCGCGTCGCGCTGAAGTAAAAGCTAGGCCTGCCGTCTTAGGCGTCGATCCGACCATGATCGAGATACTCGCTTCCTGCCACGATGAACTCCTTACGCGGGGCAACATCTGAGCCCATCAATAGCTCAAAGGTATGCTCGGCGCGGTCAGCGTCTGCGCTCGTTACCCGGCGCAGCATTCTGTGCCGTGGATCCATAGTTGTCTCTGCCAGCTGATCCGCGTCCATTTCACCCAAACCCTTATAGCGTTGGATCGGCTCCTTGTAGCGCTTTCCAGTTTTAGCCAACTTGGCTAGGAGCGTATGTAGTTCGTTCTCCGAGTAGGTGTAAATCATCTCGTTGGCCTTGGACCCAGCATTAATTACTTCCACCCGATGCAGAGGAGGAACAGCGGCGTAAACATGTCCAGCATCGATCATTGGCCGCATATAGCGGAAGAAAAGAGTCAGTAGCAACGTCCGGATATGCGCGCCATCCACATCGGCGTCCGTCATCAAAATAACCTTGCCATACCGTGCAGAGTCAATGTCAAAGCTACGGCCGGACCCTGCCCCCACCACTTGAATCAGAGCTGCACATTCGGCGTTGGCCAACATATCCCCCACCGATGCTTTTTGGACGTTGAGTATTTTTCCGCGAATGGGCAGCAGTGCCTGGAAGTCAGAGGACCGGGCCAGTTTCGCTGTGCCCAACGCGCTGTCACCTTCAACGATGAACAACTCACTTCTGGCTACATCGTTGCTGCGACAATCCGCCAACTTGGTGGGCAGCGAGGACGTTTCTAGGGCATTCTTACGACGCTGTGTCTCCTTGTGTACACGTGCTGAGATGCGTGATTTCATTTCGGAGACAACTTTTTCTAGAAGCGTTGCCGCCTGAATCTTCTCCCCCCGAGCACTAGATTCAAGCTTTGCTTTTAGCTCTTTCTCAACAACCTTCGCCACTATGTTCTTGACAGCTGGGGTGCCTAGAATCTCCTTGGTTTGACCCTCAAACTGCGGCTCTGCCAGGCGGACGGTCAGGACGGCTGTGAGACCGGCCATGACATCGTCCTTCTCAATTTTATCGTTGCCTGCTTTGAGTTTGCGTGCGTTGGCTTCAATAACTTTCCGAAAAATCTTCAGGAGGGCAAGTTCGAATCCTTCTTGGTGGCGGCCTCCCTTGGGAGTAGCGATGATGTTCACAAAGCTGCGCATGGTGGTGTCGTAACCGACACCCCACCGAAGCGCAATGTCCACCTCACAATCCCTCTCAACAGCCGTACTCTCAAGATGCCCTTCAGCATTGAGAACAGGAACCGTTTCCGTGAACGTGCCATGACCCTGCAGGCGCCAAACGTCAGTGATCGGTCCGCCAACGGACAAAAAATCTACAAACTCCGCGAGACCACCATCGTGGTGGAAGACTTCCTCGTGGGTTGCAAATTCGCCGGGGGTCCCAGGCACGCGCCTTTCGTCAACAACCCTGATTTTCAGTCCCGGGACGAGGAACGAGGTTTGTCGGGCTCTCGCTACAAGTTCCTCGTAGGCGAACTTGGCGTCTGCCGTGAAAATTTGTTTGTCAGCCCAATACCGGATGCGGGTACCTGTCACACCGCGTTTCGTGGTGCCCACTATGTCCAAGTTGGACTTCTCGGTGAAGGGCTCAAACGGTACGTCAGGGCTTAGCGACTTGCCCACGTCTTTAAAGTGCCCCGGCTCCCCGCGACGAAAACTCATTTGGTAGGTTTTGCCACCACGGTCCACCTGGGCGTCCATGCGAGAGGATAGAGCATTGACAACACTGGCCCCCACGCCGTGGAGGCCGCCGGAGGCAGCATAGGAACTACCACCGAACTTGCCACCAGCATGCAGCTTAGTCAGGACCACTTCGACGCCACTGAGTCCTGTTTTCGGTTCTACATCTACGGGTATGCCGCGGCCGTCGTCGTGAACCTCAACGGAATTATCTTTGTGTAAGATAACCGAAATATTCTGTCCGTAGCCGGCGAGGGCTTCATCAACCGAGTTGTCGATGATCTCCCACAGGCAGTGCATCAATCCACGGGAGTCTGTGGAGCCAATGTACATTCCAGGGCGTTTTCGAACAGCTTCCAATCCTTCCAGCACAGAGAGGTGACGTGCACTGTAATTGGAACTCTGGCGTGCCACGGTGGACATACTCCTTCGAGGTTTTTAGTTGGCCGATCACTACCAAGGTTAACGGTTGTCCCAGCAAAAGCTGGCCAACGCCGCAGTAACATCGTCTGGATCACAACTTCCAACACGGATACGCGGTTAGCGAAAGTCCCCCGCGCCATGGAAGAAAGTGCGGCAATTGGTGGTTCTATGAAGTACAAGAACTTATGAAGGAGGCCATCATGACCACCACGACCGTTACCAGCCCCCAGCTGACCACCCTTGATCGCTGCGACCGTTGCGGCGCTCAGGCCTATGTGCGCGTAGTTTTGGAATCCTCCGGTGGAGCATTGCTCTTCTGTGGTCACCACGCCCGCGCAGTAGAAGCAACCTTGAAGCCATTGTCATCTGACTGGCACGATGAAACCAGCCGGCTTCATGAAAAAGCGGCCGTCGCCGTCGATTAAATCCACGGTTAGCCCACCTAGCCTAGGTCGGCAAAATATTATGACATGAAAAGGGCCCGGTTATCCGGGCCCTTTTCATGTCCGCTTCCGGGTTAATCGCCTTAGCGAAACACCCGGTAGTAAGTGCCGCTTAGTCCAAGTAGTCGCGAAGTACCTGTGAACGTGAGGGGTGGCGCAGTTTGGACATTGTCTTAGATTCGATTTGGCGAATGCGCTCACGCGTCACACCATAAACCTTGCCGATTTCATCCAGAGTCTTGGGCTGACCGTCAGTCAACCCGAATCGCATCGCCACTACACCGGCTTCGCGTTCTGAAAGCGTATCCAGAACAGAGTGGAGCTGTTCCTGGAGCAAAGTGAAGGACACTGCATCGGCAGGCACAACGGCTTCGGAGTCTTCAATCAAGTCACCGAACTCAGAGTCACCGTCTTCACCCAACGGGGTGTGAAGTGAAATAGGCTCGCGACCATACTTCTGGACTTCAACAACCTTCTCCGGTGTCATGTCCAATTCCTTGGCCAATTCTTCCGGCGTAGGCTCGCGACCAAGGTCCTGAAGCATCTGACGCTGAACGCGGGCAAGCTTGTTAATAACTTCAACCATGTGCACCGGGATACGGATAGTGCGTGCCTGGTCAGCCATGGCACGAGTGATGGCCTGACGGATCCACCAGGTGGCGTAGGTTGAGAACTTGAAGCCCTTGGTGTAATCAAACTTTTCCACGGCGCGGATCAAGCCGAGGTTACCTTCTTGAATCAGGTCAAGAAAGAGCATCCCACGGCCGGTGTAGCGCTTGGCCAATGAAACAACCAAACGCAAGTTCGCTTCAAGGAGGTGATTCTTGGCGCGTTTGCCATCATGCACAATGCGCCCCAGATCGCGCTTGAGCTGCTCGTCCATGGCGTCTCCACCGGTGGAAAGCTTCTGAGTCGCGAACAGACCCGCTTCGATGCGCAGGGCCAAGTCAACTTCCTGCTCGGCATTGAGCAAAGCCACTTTACCGATTTGCTTCAGGTAATCCTTAACAGGGTCAGCAGTTGCACCTGCCGACATGACCTGCTGGACGGGTGCATCATCGTCGTCTGAGTCGGAGTAGACAAAGCCCGTGCCTGTGGGGAGGGGCCGGGTCGGAGCTGCGTCCTCATCGTCGTCTTCAACCACAGTCTCGGTTGCAGGCTCTTCTTCGTCCTTGATTTTTCCCTTGCCACGACGGGCAGGAGCGGCGGCTTTTTTGGGGGCAGCTTTCGCTGCATCAGCGGGAGCTCCCTCAGCTGCGGCAGCCTTCTTGGCAGCGATGGTGGCAGCGCGCTTCTGTGCTGGTGTCAGCGGCACGGTGGCTGAAGATGCGGAGTCCTCGATCTCCTTCGTTGTGGAGACTTTGCTCTTGGCAGTAGCAGACACAGAAAACCTTTCTTACGGCGGTCTGTGGAGTTACCTTCGGGCAACACCACTATGACCCTGTCAAGTCCATGTTGCTTGGCGCAACAGCTCTGCTTGGAGGGTCACAAGGTATAACGCCTTGTTTGGCTGCGTTGTTCCCGCACCCCTGAAAGAAATTATCTTCCAGTCCTTTTGCCCAATCATTACTACTGCATCAACACGGACCCAACCGGGTCTCGACTTCTAGTGTCTCACGATTTACTCGCTGGTCTTCGCTTTATCGGCCTCGTGGCGGCGGACTTGTTGGAATAAAGATCACAGCTCGCATTACGGGGTGCACCACGAGCGCTAGACTCTACCGCCCGGAATCCCCGCTCCAATGCCAGGCCAGCCCGATACGCAGGCACAGTCGATTAGGACTCTCCGCCACTGTCATCATTTCCCGCGCAGCCATGCCAGGCGGTTCCTTGATTCTTGGCACATTCGGCGATGTACCCAACCGCCAGCAATTCATCTAACAGGCTGGCCAATCGGTACCCTGGTTGGTGTTCTTGACAGGCCTGAAAGTAGTTTCCCGCCCATGTTCCGCGGCCCTTGCACCACTGAATCCAGCCCAAGATGCAAAGAACCGGTGCTTTGTCGGGAGACTCTGTGCAACGGGCCAGGAACTGAAGCAGGTGTTCAGCGATGTCCAATCTCGCCCAGTTGGGCCCGGGCCTCTGTGCACCGAAGCTATCAACAACCACCTCGCCCACCAAAATATGGCCAAAGTCATGCCCTGCCTGCAGAATCGACTTCTCACTCATTCCCTCCAGGGAGATTGCACAGTTGGTGTACTGCTTTCCAGCACGCCAGCTGGCAGGCCTTCTAACCACCCCGGTCCGGTTCTGCACAAGATCAAGCGCTGTGGCACCGGCCAGCGAGTTCTGCCCAGTCGAGGCAAGAGCCACCATCACCGCGTCCCGGACTGTAGCCTCTGCCAGACTACCCAGCAGGTAGGCGACCATATCCGGTTCAGGCGGAATTGGCCAGCATGTCAGACTCAGTTCCCACGCCTCAAGAGTCGCTGACAGCTGCTGTCTCGCCAGACCAAATCTAACCAACGGTTCCCTTAGATCTGCCCCTGCAGCCATCACGGCATCCGCAAAAACCGGGTCCCCGAACGCTGTCAGCTCTTGGATTTGTTCCTTTGGACAATTTCTGACCATGCTGCCTCGGAAAATGAACTCCGCGTTGACAAAACTCTCCCTGATGGAGGAATTGTCTTTACCAGGCCACGGACAACACTGGGGGTCTTGGCATGCAAAACTACGCCAATGGTTCAATCCAACAAACCACGCATCGCGCACTGGCAGTCCACATTCGGCAAAGGCAAAGCAGAGCTCCGCGTACAGCCCACCCTGCGGCGATTCCTGTGGCCCGGACCAATCCTCCTCACCAAAAATCGCCAAGAGACATCCGTCAGCTTCCGTATCGCTAGCAAGCTGGGCCGCGGCCACGGCGGCGAAGTGCGCAATATTAGCACCGTGTTCGGACGGCAGATCCAGACGCAGAGTAGCGCGAAGCCGTTTACCGCTCATACCGATGCACACCACACTGCGCTCCGGCCAATACCCCACCATATGGGGAATAAATGCTAGGAGATCCTCACCAGCACTGACTCTGATCTTGTCTATTTGTTGTCCCATTCCTCAAGGCTGCTGCCAAGAAGGACCGAAAAATAGAGTGACAAAGTCAAAACGTCAGATCTGTGGAAAACTTTGCTCTACTCCCTGACACACGGAAAAACACGTACCTTCGGCAGGTGAGTTTTTAGGCTCCTGCCAACGTTCTCAACTTCCTATTGGAACCATCCGTTCTAAAAAACGCAACGCTAGGAGATTCGGCTGGACAAGTTCGTACGGGCAGCAGGGCAATGAGCCGTGTCGCGAAAAGGAACATTCGTGTTTGGTCCGACAAATTTTCCACGATTACCTATCTAACTTGTTCTTCAGACTAAATATGTGAGAAAAATTGGCACATTGCAGTCTTGGACTATTTGCTGGGGTCGCAATCCAGTACCCAGACAAGTGACTGGGTCGATCGTCTCGCCTTCTGAGACCAACGGAGAATGCTTGCGCTAGCGCCCGTGCCGATGCAACCGGCTTCGCAGGCGCAGCCCGCAGCACGTCCTTAAAAAAATACTCCGTATTTGGCTACGCAGTTGGATGGAACAATTAGCGGCACCCCAGGCAAACGCAATATTCTGTTTCATCTGGCATAGCCGGTGGGGTCCGGGCTGTGGAAGCGATCCGGAGCACCTGCGCGTCGTTGCCTCTAGCCGACGTTGGATCATCCCACACACTCTGCTCCCGTGAAGATTGGAAAGGGAACGGGCGTCCGTGAGAACCAAGGCACCAAGAGTAAACGTGAGAATGCTGGGACACGGGAATACCGTTGGGCTCCACTGCCCGAGAGCTTAGAAAGATGCATGACTGCATCCAGCCGAAACCCCAGTGACGTCACAGTTCAGACCATGGTCTGCAGCTGGGATAGCGTTCAGCTCATGAGGCCTCCTGCAGCAAATACCGCCCTTTAAACCCATAGTACGTCCGGTTTAATCGCTCCGCACCCCATGAAGAGTTTCTTCTTCATCGCGTTTGCGCTTTGTTGGATTGCGTTGGTGGGGAGTTGCTCTTTTAGGTATCCCCGCCCTGTTACTGGCCGGAGTAATGCTCCTGCCGGGCACACTGAGTTCATTCACAGTCAATGATTTCAGCGGTGTCCTATTGATCTATCCGCTTCAGCTTCTTGGCATTATTTTGCTGGGCGGTGGTTTGGAGAAAACGGGCTGGCGCGGATTCGCCCAGCCCAAACTCCAGGAGAAGTACTCTCCACAGGTGGCGGCACTGCTGATTGGCGTGCTCTGGGCCGCATGGCATGCCCCACTGTTTTTGACTCAAATCTAAGATGAACCTGGAAACGGTATTTTCCAGGTTTTTCTTCATATGCTCGTTGTTGTAGCGCTCTCGGTGGTTATGGGCTGGATTCGAAACGGCAGCCAAAGCATTTTTGCCGCAATCGTGGCGCAGGCCTCCGTCAATGGCTCACTGGGAGTTTTGGTGAGCGCACTCCCCGGCTCCTTCGTTGAAGTGAGTAATTGGTGGGGGCTGGGCATCGTATTGGGCGCCGCGGCGTTTGCTTTGATCACCCGGGGCCGTTTGGGACTGGTTCAGCAGAAGTTGGGACTGGCTCTGTAGAAGACAGTGAATTTCATTTAGAGCAGGTATGCCGCCTCCGGTGAGATCACGGCGCAACGTGCGACGGCGAACAACAGTTCCGCTCCGAGTTGCAGTTCAAAGATAAAAGCCATCCCCCTAGAAGCTAGAAGCTAGCGACTAGAGGCAGTGCTCTTGCGGGCCTACTCATCGAGGGGTCTCGCGGGACGACTCAGTCTTTGCGAGCCGCACGTTCATCTCTCTGCTCCTGCCGGAACTGATGGCGCCTGCGACGGTTGTCGGCAAAAACATCGCGCAGCGGTGGCACACGCTCACCACGTGCGGCCATGGTGCTGCGCACCTTGCGCCGTGTAGCAGTGACGGCGGCTATGCCGATGCCCAGAACAAGGAACTGGAACGAGAACGCCACACGGAAAGCATCCAGAGAGTACAGCCCGTCAGGGGAGAACCCAACGCCGTTAAGGACGTCCAGAATCAGCCCAATCATGTACATGGTCACCAGTGCGGCAAAGAAGCCGCCCACGTTCACAATGCCGGTGGCCGTCCCAATCCGGTGTGAAGGGTTGAACGTTCGGGCAAAATCGAAGGCAATCATTGACGCCGGTCCGCCCACAGCAAGAACAAGCACCAACACCACAAGCAGCCACAGCGGCGCAGGTCCTGGTTGCAATAGCACTGCAGCCCATGCGGCAACGATGGCCAACGACACCGCAAGGACCATGGTTGAGCGACGCAGCGGGTGCCTGCCTACCCAGCTGCCCAAGAACGGCCCGCAGATTATCCCCACCACAACGAACAAGCTCAGCAACACGCTGGCCGTTGCCGTATCCAAGCCTTGACCCGAAACAAGGAACGGATAACCCCACGTCAACACAAAAACCGTACCCGAGAACTGGGTTGCGAAGTGGCTCCACATCCCAAGCCGCGTCCCGGGCTGCCGCCATGCTGTAGCGAGGTCAGCTGCTGTTTCCTTCATACCGGGTCTAGAAACGGGGGGTGTAAAACCTGCAGGGGTGTTGCGCAATAGCGTGGCAGCGAGAACGCAAGCCAATACTCCCAGAGCTGCCAAGCCCACAAACGCCTGACTCCACCCAGCCTGATGAAGCACAAACGCAAAAGGGGCAATGCTGATGAGCTGACCAAACTGGCCCAATTGGCCTGTTAGTTGGGTCAGCACGGGAACCCTACGCGTAGGGAACCACAGTGGGATCAGACGAATGACGGCAATAAAGGTCATGGCGTCACCGGCCCCAACAAAGACCCTGCCCACTACTCCAGCCGGCACGGATGTTGCGCCGGCCAATTGCAGCTGTCCGAGCACCATCAACCCTGCGCCCGTCGCTATCATGACCCGCGGACCAAATCTGTCCACAAGCACACCGACGGGAATCTGCAGCCCCGCATACACCACAAGTTGAATGACTGTGAAAGCAGATAGAGCCGACGCCGTGGCACCAAATCTTTCCGTGGCTACAAGTCCGGCAACACCAAATGAGGTTCTATGGGTGATGGCAATCAGGTAGGCAAAAACTCCAACACCCCACACCAACCATGCACGTTTACTATCCACGCGTTTAGTTTAGGCCACCTTCAGGTCCCCCGAGAGACCCGGAATCACGGCTAGCTAGATACGCCTCAACGGCCGCACCAAGTTCATCAGCGTCGGGTAGTTCGTCATTGTCACCGGCAAGCAGCGACCTGGGCGCATTTCCATCTGCATGTTCGTCGTACTGCGTTTCAAGATTCTTTACCACTGTGGCAACCTCGGCGGAACCTTCAACCTGTTCAGTAATTTGCCGTTCCACTGCACGCCCAGCCTCGCGCAGGCGTTCGCTGGGCAGCATCAGCGACGCCGCAGCCCCAAGATATTCCAGGCCCGCAACTGCGGCGGGCGGGTACTCGGCGTCGGAAAGGTAGTGCGGGACGTGAACTGCGTACCCCACAACATTGCGCCCCACGGCATCAAGTTTAAATTCCAACACGTGACCGATCGCCGACGGAATCTCCAGGGTGGCTTTCCACGCCGAGATCCCTTCGATCAAGTCGGGACGGTTCCCGTGCACAGTTGCCCCGATGGGCCTGCTGTGCGGGACAGGCATGGGCACCGAATGCGCCCAGGCCACAAGATTCACGTCAAAACGCTCCACAAGGGACAGGACAGCCAAGCTGAACCGTTCCCACTGCAGGTCAGGTTCGTTCCCGCACAGATATAGGAATGGCGTGCCTAAAGCATCCACCATGCGGTAAAGCGCCAGCGACGGTGCCTTGTAGTCACTTAGACGGTCCTGGGTAAACGTTATTCTTGGCCGACGTGAGCGGTAATCAATGAGCTGGTCAATATCGAAAATTGCCAGAGCTTCCCCGCTCAACTGGTCCTTAAGCTCGCTGGCGATTTGGGAAACAACCTGGCCGGCATCTGAGAAGCCAGTGAAGGACATCAGGAGGTTTGCACCCTTGAGGTCATCGTTGGCGATTAGCTCTTCATTGAGGACATACAGGGACTCCGGGTCTTGAAACGGTGTGTACTCGTTGATATTCATAATCTTCCTCAGCTGCTTGTGTCTCTGACCATCACAACACCACAAACGTCCCGATCATTCCACTTGAGCATGCCAAGGCACTGTTTAGTGCGCGCGAAGCCTCAAAGAGTCTCAGACGGACGACTATTTTTCTTCCACCGCCAGCATGACTTGGGCGTAGTTCTGCGCGAATGAGTTCGCGGGTGGCCCAGTTCCGGCCTTGCTCGCACGGGTCCATCCTGGCTTGGCGGGCAATCGTGACGGGTTGGCGCTACGATCGAAGCATACGATACCCGTTCATCAACACCCCAAAGTGAGGACAGTATTTCAGTGAGTGTTAAAGAAAACATCAGCTTCCGCGTGGTCAGCAGCGACTTGGCAAAGGTCTCCGCAGACGCGCTTGTTGTAGCCGTAAGCAAAGGCGCCGACGGACCCGTAATTTTGGACTCCCCCCTTTCCGCAGCAGCGATTACCTCGCTCAAAGCATCCATGCCCGCGTTGGGTGTCACAGGGGCTGTAGATCAGATTGTGCGCCTACCCGGTTTAGATGAAACTGGCGCAAAGATCCTCGTGCTTGCCGGCATTGGCGCCGTCAAGAACTCCACCGTCACCGATGAAGCACTGCGCCGCATGGCAGGTGCAACAGTTCGCCAGCTAGCCGGAATCAAACATGTACTTTTTGCTGTACCGACGACGGCGGTCAGCCAAGTTGCCGCTCTTGCCGAGGGTGCCGCACTGGGTGCCTACCAATACGCAAGCCTGCATTCAAGCACCAAGGATAAGCAGGAGCCGGTGACCAAGGTCACGATTCACTCCACACTTGCCAAGGACCCGGAACTGGCAGCAGCTCTTGAGCGCGCTTCCGTGGTCTCCAAGGCAGTCAATGCAACTCGGACACTGGTCAACGAGCCACCCAGCAAGTTGTACCCGTCCACATTTGCAGATGCTGCCAGGGACTTGGCAAAGGGCTTGCCCGTCAAGGTAACAATTTTAGATGAAAAGCGTCTCCTCAAGGATGGTTACGGCGGCATCATGGGCGTGGGACAAGGCTCTTCGCGTCCACCACGCATGGTCAAGCTCGAATACAAGTCTGACCGGGCAGTTGCAGACCTTGCGCTGGTAGGCAAGGGCATCACGTTCGACAGCGGTGGAATTTCCATCAAGCCTGGCGCGGGTATGGTCACCATGAAATGCGATATGGCAGGCGCCGCAGCCGTTCTTAACACGGTGTTAGCTGTTGCCGACCTGGGTCTGCCCGTCAACGTCACTGGCTGGCTCTGCATTGCCGAGAACATGCCATCCGGCACCGCCATTCGACCTTCTGACGTGCTGACAATGTTTGGTGGCAAGACGGTAGAGGTGTTGAACACAGATGCCGAAGGCCGCTTGGTCATGGCCGATGGACTCGTTGCCGCATCTGCGGAATTCCCCGACGTGATTATCGATGTTGCCACGCTCACCGGTGCTCAAGTGGTTGCACTTGGCCACCGTACAGCCGGAGTTATGGGCGATGAAGGTGTTAGTGCAGCGCTGAAGGCTGCGGCCGACAGGGCCGGAGAACTCATCTGGCCGATGCCGTTGCCGGAGGAGCTACGCCCCACACTGGAGTCACCCGTTGCCGACATGGCAAACATTGGCGAACGCATGGGAGGCATGATGACCGCCGCCGTGTTCCTGCAGGAATTCGTTGGCAAGGGCAAGGATGGGGAACCCATCCCGTGGGCTCACCTTGATATTGCCGGTCCGGCCTTCAACGAGGGCTCACCGTATGGTTACACCCCTAAGCAAGGCACGGGTATGGCTGTGCGCACCCTGGTTGCTTATGTTGAAGACGTTGTAGCTCGAAGCGCCTAGGACTTCAATAAGTCTTGAGCTTGTTTAGTAATCCATGATCAGCACCACAGTGAGTATGACCACATTCCGCTTTACTGTGACAGCGCTAAGGGTGTTGCATGGAACAACTAACGTAAGGTAAATGCTGAAAGTATTTGTCTTTGACCGACAGGAGTGGCGCATTCCGTCAGGAATGCTCCGCTTCTCTCAATAAATGATGAGATGACGCGCCTACAATGAGCGCGTCACCCGAACGCGAGGGAGCGTCTACGTGGCCGAACAGGCAGCTGGGCAAGAATTCGATATTTTGGTTCTCGGCGGTGGCAGCGGCGGTTACGCAGCTGCGCTGCGGGCAGTCCAATTGGGTATGACCGTTGGGCTTGTGGAGAAAAGCAAGTTGGGCGGCACCTGCCTGCACAACGGCTGTATCCCCACAAAGGCCCTATTGCATGCAGCAGAGGTAGCCGACCTCGCCCGCGAGGGTGCATCCATCGGTGTTAACAGCCAGCTCAACGACATTGACCTGGTCGGTGTCAATAAGTACAAAGACGGCATCATTGCCGGCAAATACAAGGGCTTGCAGGGTCTCATTAAGGGCAAGGGCATCACCGTTATCGAGGGTGAGGGCAAGCTCACGGCCGCCAATACCGTGACCGTTAACGGTGTGAACTACACCGGCAAGAACATTGTTCTAGCCACGGGTTCCTACTCCCGCAGCCTTCCGGGGCTTGAAATCGGGGGCAAGGTCATCACTTCTGATGAGGCCCTCACCATGGAGAAGTTGCCTAAGAGCGCCATCGTGCTTGGCGGCGGGGTTATTGGTGTGGAATTCGCTTCAGTGTGGAAATCCTTTGGTGTGGATGTCACCATCATCGAAGGAATGGCGTCATTGGTTCCTAATGAAGACGCTTCGATCATCAAAGTACTGGAACGCACATTCCGCAAACGCGGGATCAAGTTCAATACCGGTACTTTCTTCCAGGGAGTCGAACAGAACAACGACGGCCTGAAAGCGACTCTGGTGGATGGGAAAACGTTCGAAGCTGACATTATGCTCGTTGCTGTTGGTCGTGGCCCGTCCACATCCGGCATGGGCTTTGAAGAAGCGGGAGTCACAATTGATCGCGGCTTCGTGATCACCAACGAACGCTTGCACACCGGTGTCGGGAACATTTACGCAGTGGGTGACATCGTGCCTGGCATTCAGTTGGCACACCGCGGCTTCCAGCAGGGCATCTTTGTTGCTGAAGAAATCGCGGGTATGAACCCCGTGATTGTTGAAGACATCAACATCCCCAAGGTCACTTACTGTGATCCGGAGATCGCTTCTGTGGGCTTGAACGAGAAGCAGGCCAAGGAGAAATTTGGCGATGCAAACGTTGAAACCACCGAATACAACCTGGCCGGCAACGGCAAGAGCGCCATCCTAGGTACCGGCGGAATCATCAAGTATGTGCGTGAAAAGGACGGTCCCGTTGTGGGCGTCCACATGGTTGGCAGCCACATTGGTGAGCAGATTGGCGAGGCCCAATTGATCGTGAACTGGGAAGCCTACCCCGAGGATATTGCGGGGCTCATCCACGCCCACCCCACACAGAACGAAGCCCTCGGAGAAGCAGCAATGGCATTGGCCGGACGCCCGCTCCACGGTTAGTAACAAAAAAGTTTAGTGCACCCTGCGCCAGCGCTGGGTGCACTAAACTGTAATTAATACATAATTCAAGAATTTCGCAGCGATGCACCAGTATGCACCATCAATTAAATGCACCGCATAAGAAGGAGAACGGGGACGAAATGTCTGAATCCGTGAACTTGCCCGCCTTGGGTGAAAGCGTCACCGAAGGTACCGTCACGCGTTGGCTCAAGCAGGTCGGGGACCGCGTTGAAGTTGACGAGCCTTTACTGGAAGTTTCCACCGACAAGGTTGACACCGAGATCCCGTCACCCTTCGCCGGCATTCTAGAAGAAATCCTCGTACCAGAGGACGAAACAGCCGAAGTGGGTGCAGCTCTTGCCCGCATTGGTTCCGGCGAGTCCTCCTCAGCCGATGCTCCCGCAGCTGCCGAGTCCACAGCCGAAACTCCCGCAGAGACAGCCTCAGAGGCACCGGCTGAAGCGCCTGCCGCTGAGGAAACTTCGGCTCCCGCTGCGGCACCGGCCGGCGATGCGCACGAATTGATTCTGCCGGCTTTGGGTGAGTCAGTGACAGAGGGTACGGTCACTCGCTGGTTGAAAGCTGTTGGCGACACCATTGAAGTTGATGAGCCTCTTCTGGAGGTCTCCACCGACAAGGTTGACACCGAGATCCCCTCCCCCGTGGCTGGTGTTTTGCTTGAAATCCGCGTGCCTGAAGATGAGACCGCTGAAGTTGGCGGGGTACTTGCCTTGATTGGTTCCGCTGATGCAGGCGCGCCTGCAGCTGCTCCTGCACCTACAGCCGCCCCCGCGGCGGCTCCGGCAGCTGCACCAACACCTGAAGCCGCACCAGAGCCATCTGTGCCCGCAGCCTCCCCTGCCCCGGAACCTGCCCCGAAAGCGGCAACTGAACCCGCTCCGGCGGCCAAACCAGCTGAACCTGCTGAACAGGCATCAGCTCCCGCGGCAGGTACTGAATCCAGCTACGTAACTCCGCTGGTTCGCAAGCTCGCAAACCAGCAGGGTGTAGACATCTCAACCGTCACCGGCTCAGGAGTAGGGGGACGCATCCGCAAACAGGACGTTGTTGCCGCTGCAGAGGCCGCCAAGGCTGCCGCTGCGCCAGACACGGCCGGCCCTGCTGCAACTTCTACGGCCAAGGCTGCTCCCGCGGTTGTGCCGTCGTCACTGCGTGGCACTACTGTCAAGGCACCTCGTATTCGCCAGGTTATTGCTCGGCGCATGCGCGAATCGCTGGAGGCTTCCACTCAGCTCACGCAGGTGCATGAAATTGATATGACACGCATCGTCAAACTGCGGAACCAGGCCAAGGGTGACTTCCAGGCCACCAACGGCACCAAGCTAACGTTCCTGCCGTTCATAGCCAAGGCAGTGACCGAGGCGCTAAAGTCTCACCCCAAGGTTAACGGTGAGTACAACGAGCAAACTCAGGAAATCACTTACCACAACGCCGAGCACCTGGCGATTGCTGTTGACACCGACAAGGGACTGCTAGTTCCTGTCATCTCCAATGCGGGAGACCTGAATTTGGCCGGCCTGGCTGGAAAAATTGCTGACGTTGCTGCACGTACCCGCAGCGGCAAGATCGGCCCGGACGAGCTGTCCGGCGGAACATTCTCCATCACGAATATCGGAAGTGTTGGCGCACTGTTTGACACTCCGATCATCAATCAGCCCAACGTTGCAATCTTGGGCACAGGCGCGATCGTGAAGCGGGCAATGGTTGTTGCGGACGCGGATGGAGATGACACCATCGCTATCCGCCACATGATGTACCTGTGTCTGACGTACGACCACCGTTTGGTGGACGGCGCCGATGCGGGCCGATTCCTGCAGACGTTGAAGGCTCGGTTGGAAACCGGCGCATTTGAGGCCGATTTGGGGATGTAATCTCCGCGCCTCACTTTTACAGTGAATGCTCGACGGCGGCTGGAGACTTGGCAGAGCCAGTCTCCAGCCGCCGTTGCTGTGTCAGGAGGAGCTCTCTGGGAGTGCACCAGCGTAAAGTTGGTATAAGGCCAGCCTCAATAGACACTGTGTCACCAAGTTGTTTAAGCTAGTGCCATGGACCTTTTACGTTTAGTGCTTGTTTTTCTACATATCCTTGGCGCAGCCGCGATCGTGGGCGGCTGGCTCGCCGCGTTTAAAACACCCACAGTGACGCAGTGGCAGTGGATTGGTGCGCTGACTCAGCTCATCACGGGGCTACTGTTGGTTGGTCTTGCAGAAATGGGCGATGGCGGGATTAACAATTTTAAGATCGGTGTGAAGTTGATCATCGCACTCGTGGTTGTTATTGCCGCATTCATTGGGCGCCGGAAGGCCAAGAAAAACCAAGAGGTACCCAAGGGTCTTGCCCATGCAGTTGGCGGTATGGCCTTGATCAACATCGCTGTGGCTGTTTTCTGGGTTTAGACTATTTCAACCCGCGCTAGCAGGATCTAGCAGCACTAAGGGCGCTTTCATTTCCGGGATGTGAATTATTTCCTCTTTCCCGGAGATGAAAGTGTCTTTTCTTCTTTAAGGCATAGGCTGGTTGAGGTTGCACTTGTGAGTTTTACCGTGCATCAGGATTTATCCTTCATTACGATTCATAGGAGTGAACATGGCTACAACTCGTAACGCCCACGCAGGCTGGGTCGGCGACCTTCCCACCGGCGCCGGACAGGTCACTTTGGACAGCTCGGAACTGGGCACCTTTGATATCACATGGAAGGCCCGCACAGAGGCTTCCGAAGGCAAAACCAGCCCGGAAGAACTGATCGCTGCAGCCCATTCGTCATGCTTTGCCATGGCGTTTTCAAATGAACTCAGCACCGCCGGTCATGCCGCCGAGTATGTGAACACCAGCGCGGCAGTCTCTTTCCAAGCAGGCACTGGCATTACCGGTAGCCATCTGACTCTGGCTGCAAAGATCCCCGGCATTAGCCAGGAAGAGTTCGAGAAGATTGCCAATGCAGCCAAGTCCGGTTGCCCGGTCTCAGCAGCGTTGGGTGGCGTCAAGATCACGCTCGAGGCAACACTGGAGGCTTAGTCCCTCCCGTTCCAAACACCAGGTGGGGCTGCCAAAGCGGGCCCACCTGGTGTTTTTACGTCCGGCCCAATCCCGCTACTGTGAGCTGCTTTCGAGAATATTCTGAATTCTCCACCGCGAACCAATCCGCACCAAAACAATATCGAGCTCTTGGCTGTGCTCTGTTGTTTGCTGATGGACGAGCATCCCACCTTCGTCTAATTCACCAAAGGCGCTGGTAGCGACTTGTGCGTGCACGATCGCTTGTTCTTTAGCAAACGCTGCCCCGCCTGCGCTGCCCAGCGAAGCCCCGAAATCTACGTTTGCTTCGGAGATGCTGGTTTCAAAACCACTCAGGGTATGACCCGTCTCATTGAGCTTGGCTACAATTTTGCTGTCTGCTGCAAGCGAGGGTGTTCCTGGTGCATTAATCTTCGCCACCAATGCTTGATCGGCGCTGGACAACGCGTAGGAACGAACCCATGCCAGTGCAGATAGGGCTCTCAAAGGATCTTGTGAAGTGATCCCCTGCTGAATTTCCTGCGGTAAAGCAGCCATCCAAGTCACCGAAGCTTCGTGGTCCATATCCTCATCTACCATTGCCACCGCGGCGCTTGAGGGGACACCAGTTCCGCCGCCAAGCCCTTGCGCGAAAAATCCCGCCAGCCCGCCGCTGAAGTAAAAAATACTTGCCAAGGACACCACGAGCGCTATTGCTATAACAGCCACCAGGACACGTTGTCTTCCTGATGGACCTGATTTGTCCAAGTTATCTGCGCTGACATCACTACCCCACAAAACCCCTAGACGCTGTGCCCGATGCCCTGGGAAAGCCACTCGAGGACGACTCCTTAAGGCCTGTGCCGCTCCCGTTCGAGGAAGCACATGCCGGTGCCACCACCGAGCGCGAACCCTTCTCTGCCCGGGCAGGTGCAACAACATATTGTCCAGGTGTGGTGGGCTTAGTTTGGTCCCTTTACCTCTACGGACTTTCAGATCCCTGCGTGTCAGTAGTTTCGGCAGCACACTCGGATGGACGGCATGGCCCAGCGCTACCGCTTCCGGCCTGGCACTGCGAAAGACAGCCTGGGCAAAGGCGGCGGCGGTTGGGCGCAGACCGGACTCTTCATTGAGGCCGGCTTCTAAAGCTGCCACTAGCTCGTTCGGGACATTCTGGACAAAAGTGGACAGTGGCATCCTGTCCCTGGTTGGCGGCGGGGGCCGTCCGGTCAAAATGAACCAGCCCACAGCGGCCAAAGCAAAAACATCAGTACTCTCATTGCGTTCGGTTTCTCCTGGGTGATAAAAGCCCTGCGTTCCGCCCACACTGCCCGCACCTTGCCCAACCAACGTGCCAAAACCAAAATCTGAAAGAAACGGTTTACCCACGGCACTGAGCAAAACGTTCCCCGGAGACACATCGCCATGAACGGCTCCCCTGTCGTGCAAAAATGCCAACACTTGGCCAATGGGTGTTAGCACTGTGACTGCTTCCCCAACAGTCAGCGGACCTCTGGCGCCGACTATCTGTGCCAGAGAGCCGCCCTCGGCGTACTCCATCAGCAGCACCAACGATCCAGCTGAATCCCTTACAAGTCCACGCACGGGAATGAGGTGCTCGTGCTGAAATTGCGTCAACACACGCCACTCATGTGTGACCTGGCTTTCATTATGACGAACTGTGGTGCCGTTCATGTCGTCATCAAGGGTCACCGACGGAACACGGAAAAACTTTCCCGCCACGGTTGCTGAACCATCGTAAGGTGACAAGAGCCAAACCTGCCCCTGAGCCCCGCTTCCCAAACAACGCACAGGGTCATGGCCATGAATTGATGGCGGCGCCACCGGCAACAGCTGAGAACTAGAATTGTCCATACATCATTAGTAGACCCGTTTGAGATTTCTCGCTTGAAGTTATCCACAAGCAGCATCTTCTTGAGCGGTTTCTGATTTAGGCGACGATCCAACTTCACCTAAACTGACTCCTATGAGTGTTCAGTTCTCCGAAGTCGGACTTGCCCCAAACTTTATCGACTACGCTGGCGCTTGGGAACAGCAACGCCAGATCCACGAAAAAGTTGTTGCCGGCCAAGCACCCAACACAGCACTACTGCTGGAACACGCCGCCGTGTACACAGCAGGAAAACGTACAGAAGACAATGAGCGCCCCTTTGACGGAACACCTGTGATCAACGTTGACAGGGGTGGCAAACTCACCTGGCACGGTCCCGGCCAATTGGTCATGTATCCCATTGTTCGGCTGAGCGACCCACACAGCATCCGAGCTTACGTCCATGCTCTGGAAGAGATCATTATTGAAGTCCTCGGACACTATGGCATCACCGGCCTGCGCGTAGACGGCCGGGCAGGCATCTGGCTCACTGCCGATGACAAGGGCGGGGACCGAAAGATCGCCGCCATTGGTATCCGGGTCCATGATGGTGTGACAATGCATGGAATTGCTATCAACGCTAACAATAGTTTGGCCCCTTACAGCCAGATCATCGCCTGCGGTATCGCTGATGCAGGCACCACCACGCTGGCGGTTGAGACGGGAAAAGATATTTCTCCGCAAGATCTAGCCCCGCTGGTCAAAGAAGCCACGGCCCGGATTTTGGCACCACTTATCACTGATATTCAGCCTGAACAGGCACCACCCGCCGGTTCCGTGGAAGCGGGCCGGTCAGAAGGAGCATTTTCGTGACGTTGGCACCTGAAGGACGCAAGTTATTGCGTATTGAGCAGCGCAACGCTGCTGTTCCGGTTGAGCGTAAGCCTGAGTGGATGAAGGCCAAGGTTGAGATGGGCCCGGAGTTCATCGCGATGAAGAACCTTGTCAAGAGCGAGGGTCTGCACACGGTGTGTGAAGAGGCTGGCTGCCCAAATATTTTTGAGTGCTGGGAAGACCGTGAGGCCACGTTCTTGATTGGTGGCTCCGAGTGCACAAGGCGGTGTGATTTCTGCCAGATTGATACGGGTAAGCCTTCCCCGATTGATATGTTTGAACCCACGAAGGTGGCTCGTTCAGTGGTGAAAATGAACCTGCGCTACGCCACTGTTACAGGGGTGGCTCGTGATGACCTGGCCGATGAGGGTGTGTGGCTTTATGCCGAAACGGTTCGTAAGATCCATGAAATGAACCCGAACACCGGGGTTGAATTATTGATTCCTGATTTCTCCGGCAAGCCTGAGCACATTAGCGCGATCTGTGACTCTGCCCCTGAGGTGTTTGCTCACAATGTGGAAACGGTGCCACGGATATTTAAGCGTATCCGTCCGGCGTTCCGGTATGAGCGTTCCTTGGATGTTATTACTCAGGGCCGGGATCAGGGCATGGTCACTAAATCCAACCTGATTCTGGGCATGGGTGAAACACGGGCGGAGATTAGCCAGGCGCTTCAGGATCTGCACGATGCCGGCACTGACTTGATCACTATCACCCAGTATCTACGCCCCTCCGAGCGGCATTTGCCGGTGGATCGTTGGGTCAAGCCACAGGAGTTCATGGATCTAAATCAGGAAGCAGAAGAAATCGGTTTCCTTGGTGTGATGAGTGGGCCATTGGTGCGTTCTTCCTACCGTGCCGGACGGCTCTGGGCCACTGCGATGCGTAAAAAGGGCCGTGATATCCCCGAGCATTTAGCCCACATCGCTGATGGCATCGAAGACTCCGGACACACCCGCCAAGAAGCCGCCTCCCTGATCGCCGCCCACTAGGAGCGCTCCGCTGGCAAGGCCTGTTCCCAACAGCACTTGAAGTGTGAGTACTTCCCCGTCAAATACACGTTAGAATTGAATTACTATGGCCAAAACCACTGACTCCGCAGACAGCAACGCTGACACACCCAAGCGTTCCCTTTTTTCCCGTGCTCCGAAGGCAGATAAGCCCAAGAAGAACAAAAAACCGGGCCGCATCAAGCAAATGGTGGACATCTTCAAGATGACCCGCCGCCACGATCCTATGGTGACATGGATCATGCTTGGCGCGTTCTTTGGCCTCATCGTTCTCTCAATGGCTGTGGTTCTCTTGGTGTCCCCCGGCAATTGGATTACGGGATTGCTGGTCGGAATCCCGCTGGGACTATTAGGTGCTTTGCTGCTCATGTCACGCCGCGCCGAGCGTGCTGCTTACGCCCAAATTGAAGGTAAGGCAGGTGCCGCCGGTGCTGCCCTGAGCTCCTTGAAGAAGGGCTGGATTTTTGAGGAACAGCCTGCCTCGGTTAACCCGCGCACGCAGGACGTAGTTTTCCGCGCCATCGGCAAACCTGGCATTGTCCTTGTCACGGAGGGCCCCACTAATAGGGTCAAAGGGCTTGTTGATGCTGAGCGACGACGGCTCAACCGTATTTTGCCCAACGTCACCATCACCATCATTGAAACTGGCAAGGGTGAAGGCCAAGTCCCGATCGCCAAGGTCACTAAGAAGATGGGCAAGCTCAAGGGCGAGCTCACCAAAGTTGAGGTCAGTGCGGTTAACAAACGGATCACCTCCATGGGCAACAAGCTACCTATTCCCAAGGGGATCGATCCGTACAAGGCTCGCCCCGATCGCAAAGCATCCCGCGGACGCTAACAGCAGCGTTGATTGTGAGCATTATTTGTGGCCCGGCAGGTAATCCTGTTGGGCCTCAAATATTTTTCCCGGCCATATGTTCTCTGGAACTCTAGGCCCGGCACGTGCTAGGCGACCCTCAGAACCGCCGCGGACGGTGCTAGCCTTGCACTGAAACCGTTCGGGGAGGCCAATCATTGGTGGCTTCTTCGCCTTCAGAAATTTCTCTTCCAAAGCTGCCAGGGAAAACTCTGGCTACATTTGCCAGTGAGCGCGTTCTTGGCTCACCTGAGGCCACCACAAATTCCGGCGGCTCCTTCGAAGCCAACGGTGCGGGATTGCAGTTCAATATCAATTGCCAGGGCCGGGGCACCGTGGATGTTTCGATTGACTCGGATTCAGGGCAAGGCCACATGTCCAGTTTCAACATTGAATGTGTGGCGGGACATCTCAGCAGCATGACGAACCAGGATTTCAACGCACATGGTCTCACTCAAGTCCGTATTATGGCTCCTGATGGCGTGGACTGGGCCATGGCTGTTGGGACACTTGATCCATCCGACGCGCCCGGGAAGTAAGCCCACGTTTTCTGGTGTAACCAGTTCCTGTACCTGAATCGATACTTCAGGACTCTAGCGACGCACTAAAATCGTTTTCATAGCCCTGTCATGCAGGCCGCGGTGGTCCGCATCCATAATCACGGCAGGGATCACCAGACACACCAGCACAGCGCGAACAACGCCCGCCAGCAAGCCTGCAGGACCGCCGTCGAGCCTTGTAACCTGGATGCCCATGATCCTGTGGCCCACGCTGTAGCCAAGTGTGCCAACAAGAACCATCTGTTCAACGGCGAAGACAGCCAAGATAGCGTTCGGGTTGGCGTCAAAAAAAGCTATCGCAATCAGATAGCACAAACCCCAATCAATACAGAGGGCAAGGATGCGCCGGCCTGCACGGGCCATCGATTTAGGCCCACTTTCGGGTAGCCCTAAACGCGCGCCCGGGAATTTGGATATATTGGAAGTGTCCGGCCCGCTGAGCCAGGAACCTAAGTCTTTACGATCTACCACACCAACAGCTTACCGGTGTGGGCCCGAAGCAGGGGCACCGGGACTTCCCGGGGCGCTTGTAACGTGCCGGAAACATTTCTGACACGATGGGGTAATGCTCTGGTTCTAGGCTTATCTCAGTCGTACAGGCAACGTAGCCGCACCCAGCCGGCCACATCCCCCAGCGCCAAGGAGCGTAAATGTTCAAGAACGCGGAAGAAGTCCTCCAGTTCATCAAAGACGAAGATGTTAAGTTCGTCGATATCCGATTCACAGATCTGCCCGGTGTCCAGCAGCACTTCAACGTGCCTGCCAAAACTGTTGACCTTGATTTTTTCGTCAACGGTCAGCTGTTCGATGGTTCCTCCATCCGCGGCTTCCAGGGCATCGCAGAGTCAGACATGCAGCTGATCCCGGACCCCAAGACCGCTTTTATTGACACGTTCCGTTTGGAGAAGACGCTGGCGTTGAATTTCTCCATCGTCAACCCGCGTACCGGAGATCCTTACCACCGCGATCCTCGTGGTGTTGCCGAGAAGGCAGAGGCCTACCTGGCCTCAACAGGCATTGCAGACACAGCCTTCTTTGGTGCCGAGGCCGAATTCTTTGTCTTTGACAATGTCCAGTACGAGTCCTCCGCAAAAGGATCCTTCTACAAGATCGACTCCGAAGAGGCCTACTGGAACACGGGCAGGGTAGAAGAAGGCGGCAACTTAGGCTACAAGACGCCAGAAAAGGGCGGCTACTTCCCGGTGGCCCCCATTGACCACCAGGCTGATCTGCGTGACGCCATGTGCCTTGAAATGGATGCTGCCGGCCTTGAAGTTGAGCGCTCCCACCACGAAGTTGGTGCGGCCGGTCAGGCCGAAATCAATTACAAGTTCAACACGCTGGTACACTCTGCCGACGATCTGCAGAAGTTCAAATACATCATTAAGAACACGGCCTGGGCCTGGGGCAAGTCCGTAACGTTCATGCCTAAACCCGTCTTTGGTGACAACGGATCCGGCATGCACTGCCACCAGTCACTGTGGAGCAATGGCGATCCATTGTTCTACGACGAGAAGGGCTACGCCGGCCTGTCCGACATGGCGCGCTGGTACATTGGCGGGCTGCTCAAGCACGCCGATGCTGTGCTGGCCTTCACCAACCCCACAGTGAACTCCTACCGCCGTTTGGTGAAGGGCTTTGAGGCCCCGGTGAACATGGTGTACTCGCAGGGTAACCGCTCGGCGGGTATCCGCATCCCGATCACCGGCTCGAACCCGAAAGCCAAGCGCTTGGAGTTCCGTGCACCTGACGCCTCATCGAACCCGTATCTGGCCTTCTCCGCCCAGCTGATGGCTGGTCTTGACGGCATCAAGAACCGGATCGAACCGCCGGCGCCCATTGACAAGGACCTGTACGAGCTCCCCCCGGAAGAAGCCAAGGACATTCCCAAGGCACCTGAGTCTCTGGAAGAGGCGCTTATCGCCTTGGAAAACGACAACGACTTCTTGCAGGCCGGTGGCGTATTCACGCAGGATTTGATTGACACGTGGATCGACTACAAGCGCGAATACGAGATCAAGCCGCTGCAACTGCGCCCAAACCCGTACGAGTTTGAGCTCTACTACAGCTGCTAACCAGAACACGCCGCAGCGGTTAGGGTAGGCAGCAGTTCTGGGCCCGCCCTAACCGTTGCGGCGCGTTCTTGGGAAATAAAAAAAGTCAGGGGCCCGAACGTAATGTTCCGGCCCCTGACTTTGCCTATCAAACGTCAAGACGTAAGCAATATCTAGTGCTTACTTATCGAAAACGTCCTTAGCAGCATCCTTGACGTGCTCACCGGCCTGCTTGGTTTTCGCCGAAGCCTGATCTGCAACGCCTTCTGCCTGAAGCTTCTCGTTATTGGTTGCATCTCCGGTAGTTTCCTTGACCTTGCCGGTCATTTCCTCTGCCTTGTTGCTAATTTTATCTCCGAGTCCCATGGGGCCCTCCTTAAAGATCAATCCAACTGGTGACGATTTCCACGCTACTTATTCAAGCTGTGAATTACCTGTGAGTGCAGTGGAGCAGTGAGATCACCTCTCTCACCGCAGAAAACAGTGAAAATGCATAGTAAAAAAACCTAAAAAATGGACCAGTCGGTACGGGCGGTGAACTCATCCAACGCCGCAATGCCTGCCATTGAATTACCGTTGGGGCCCAGCGCAGGGCCCCATACGGTGACCGAGCAGCGGCCAGGAACAATGGCTACGATACCGCCGCCCACACCGCTTTTGCATGGCACACCCACACGGTAAGCAAACTCCCCCGCAGCGTCATAGGTGCCACAAGTGAGCATCACAGCGTTGACACGCTTGCTTTGATTGGGGCTCAGGAACGGTGTACCGCCCGAAGAGACGCCATGACGGGCTAGGAACAGTGATGCCTTGGCTAGGTCCTCACAGCTCATTTCAAGGGCGCACTGGTCGAAGTAGTTAGCCAGAACGTCCTCAACCGGGTTCTCAAGGTTGCCGTAGCTGGCCAGCAAATGCGCCATTGAAGCGTTCCGGTGACCGTGTCCCGATTCTGAGGCCGCCACCACCGCATCCACATCAACGTCAGCAGATCCTGATTCCCTGCGCACAAGCCCGCGTACCGAACCGGCAGCATCACCTGTGAGAGTCAATAGCCTGTCTGTGACAACCAGAGCACCAGCATTGATAAAAGGGTTCCGCGGTATACCCCGATCGGCTTCTAGCTGAACCATGGAGTTAAAGGGTGTCCCTGAGGGCTCCCGGAAAACTCGCCGCCAGATCGAATCGTAGTCATAGGACATCACTAGAGCCAATGAAAAAACTTTGGAAATACTTTGAATGGAAAACGGCTCCTGCCAGTCCCCTGCCCCATACACTGTCCCATCGGACATGGCCACACAGATGCCAAATTTATCCCGCGGTACTTTACTTAAACTGGGAATGTAGGCCGCTACTTCTCCTCGTTCGCACAGGGGTGCAACATGATCAACGATGCCATCGAGGATGCCCTGCATGTCCATCACATACGCTCCTAAACTGTTGTGCCGGCGTGGTGCGCCCAACCAATAAATCTACACGCAAAAGGTGGCCAGCCCACTGGCCGGCCACCTTTGCGCTCCCGCTAGAGAACCTTGGCCAGAAAATCCTGCAATCGCGGCTGCTGGGCGTTTGAGAACATTTCTTCCGGAGTGCCTTCCTCGCAGATAAGCCCCTCGTCCATGAAGACAACCCTGTCAGCCACTTCGCGAGCAAAGCCCATCTCATGCGTGACTACCACCATTGTCATGCCCTCGGCGGCCAGATCGCGAATAACCGCCAGCACCTCCCCGACCATTTCCGGGTCCAAAGCGCTGGTAGCCTCATCGAAGAGCATGATGTCGGGGTTCATAGCCAGGGCACGTGCAATGGCCACACGCTGTTTCTGCCCGCCGGAAAGCGATGCCGGCCGAGCATCGGCTTTCTCGACAAGCCCAACCCGTTCAAGCAGCTTCATCGCCTGAGCCCTTGCCCCGGCCTTGTCCAATTTCTTGAGTTCCACCGGCGCCAGCATGATGTTTTGGATCACTGACATGTGCGGGAACAGGTTGAAGTGCTGAAAGACCATGCCAATGTTTGCCCGGACGGTGTTCAAATCAACGTCTGCATCGGTCAGGTCAACACCGCTGATCGTGACAGTACCGGCAGTAATGTCCTCAAGCTTATTCAGGCAGCGCAGGAACGTTGATTTACCCGAACCTGATGGCCCAATTACGCATACCACCTCGCCTTCGGCAATATCAACGTCCAAGCCTTTGAGGACTTCATTGGAGCCAAACGACTTCTTCAGTTGACGGACACTGATTTTCGCGTTTTTTTCGCTCATTTGTTGAACTTCCTGTCCAAAGCGTTGGAAAGCTGGGTCAAGATCGAGATCACAATAAAGTACAGAGCCGCCACAATCAGCAGTGTCTCACCCGTGCGGAAGTTGGACGCGTAAATCTGTTGGCCCTGATACGTCAGCTCCGCGAAGCCAATGACGGCCAGCAACGAGGTGTCCTTGAGCGTGATGACGAACTGGTTGATGAACGACGGCGTCATAATCTTCACAGCCTGCGGCACCACTACACGGCGCATGGAGGTGACGTACCCTAAGCCCAGGCTGCGGCTGGCTTCCAATTGTCCAGGGTCAACGGATTGAATGCCGCCACGGACAATCTCTGTCATATAGGCACCAGCGTTAAGACTCAGTGTCAAAACGCCGGCACTGAGAACATCGATTGGCTGCCCGGTCATCTGCGGCAAACCAAAGTAGAAGAAGAACGCTTGGACTAGCAGCGGAGTTCCACGGAAGATAGAAACGTACGTCGTGGCAATGCCGCGCAGAATCCTGCTCTCGGCCACCTTGAAGAATCCAAAGAGGATGCCCAATACCAGTGCAATGGCCAATGAAAGCACCGTGGCGACCATTGTCAGCCATAGCCCCTTCATCAGGGCTGGAAAACTATCCTTGACGAGTTGGAAAAAGCTGACCTGTTCGGCAACTTCGGACTTAGCCAGGTACTTGTCGAGGATCTTGTCGTACTCGCCATTGGCCTTCAAGTTGCTCAGACCAGCGTCAAAGGCGGCTAGCAGTTCCGGGTTTTGGCCCTTGTTAACGGCAAATCCGTAGGAGCTGCCCTGTTCTTTCTCCGTAACAATTTTCAGGCCATTGTTCTGGCTGACACCGTAGGCAAGCACCGGGTAGTCATCGAAGACGGCCACAGAGTTGCCTGCTTTAACGTCGTCGTACATAGTGGCCGAATCAGCCAAAGCCTTCACCGTAAAGTTGTACTCAGCCTTAATCGAGTTAGCAAAGGACTCGCCTTCACTGCCACGCTTAGCTGTGACAGTCTTGCCTTTCAGATCCGCATAGGAAGTGATCTCGCCGTTGTTAGTGGCGACCGCCATTTGCACGCCGGAGTCAAAGTAAGGTGCGGAGAAGTCAAAGATCTGCTTCCGCTCATCCGTAATGGACATGCCGGCAATAACGCCCGCCACCTGGTTGGACTGCAGCGCTTGCAATGCAGCGTCAAAGCCCAGTGATTTAATATCCACTTCGAAGCCTTGGTCTACGGCAATGGCCCGCAGCAGGTCCATGTCGATACCGACCAGCTCACCGCTCCCGTCCCGGAACTCAAACGGGGCAAAAGTGGTGTCAGTAGCAATTGAAAAGGTCTTGCCTTTAACATCGCCTTGGAGCGCTTTTGTGGGTGCGGAAATAACATTTGCCGGGGTGGCAGGAGCGGCCGATGCGCTCAACGCTGAGGCCCCGCCGATCCCGAAAAGCATGATTGCTACAGTAAAAAAGGCGGCCAGAGTGGCAAAAATGCCACCTCTGCGCCGCCGTATGGGTGGAAGCCTAAGCATAAATTTTCCCTCACAACAGTGTTTCGCCCCTCCTGGGCCGAATGAAGTACCCAAAAGACGTTACAGCCTTTGGCGGGTTCACGCGAGACTACAGCACTCTTGGACATAACCTGGCCCTCTTTGGCGGGTCCGTGTGGCAGCACCTAACGAGCCTTGGGGTGGCCTTTCACCTATGCTGAATGTGGTTTCGATTACTTTCCCCGTGTGAGCGTCCCGTGAAAGAAGAACATGAACAAGCCCAATGTGATCCTGATTTGCGTCGACGAGTGGCGTGGGGACTGTTTGGGGGCGGAGGCTCACCCCTATGTCCAAACTCCACACCTTGATGAACTTGCTTCTCGAGGCGCCCGGTTCCGGCATGCCTATTCCGCCACACCCACGTGTGTACCAGCTCGCGTGGCATTGTTCACGGGCCAATCTCAGGAACGCCACGGCAGGGTGGGATACCAGGAAGGTGTGAATTTTACTGATCTCCACCCCATCACCATGCAAGGAGAGTTTAAGAAAGCCGGGTATCAAACTCAGGCCATTGGGAAACTGCATGTGTACCCGGAACGCAGCCGTGTGGGCTTCGAGGATGTCATCTTGCACGACGGATTCCTGCACTTTGCCCGCAAGGAACACAAACGCGACTTTAAGTTCTTCGACGACTACGTCCCATGGTTGCGCCGCCAACCCGGTGTGAGCCCAGATGAGGAATACTTTGACCATGGTGCCGGATGCAATTCCACCGTAGCCCGGCCGTGGGACAAAGCAGAACGTTTGCACCCTACGTCATGGACGTGCACACAGGCCGTTGAGTGGCTCTACCGGCGAGATCCCACAGTCCCGTTCTTCCTTTACCTTTCATTCCACCGCCCCCACCCGCCTTACGATCCTCCCGCATGGGCCTTGGACATGTACCTTGATTTGCCGGCCTTTAAGCGCCGTGTTGGTGATTGGGAGCACCACTATGAGTCCCTGCGCACCAACGGTAACCACCAATTGTCATTTGGCACGCTACCAGAGGCGGTGACCCACAGGGCCAGGGCCGGATATTACGGACTAATGACCCACATTGACCTGCAACTGATGCGCGTTTTTGAAGCATTAGGAGAGTTTGGGCTTGCTGATGACACGGTTATCGCTTTTACGTCAGATCACGGTGAGATGCTAGGAGACCATGATTTTTACCGCAAATCTGTTGGCTATGAAGGTTCCGCACGGGTGCCCCTCATTGTGGTTCCTGCCCCCAATGATCCTGTTGCGAAACGTGGCGGCGTTGTTGAGGAGGTAGTTGAGCTGCGCGACATCATGCCCACGTTGCTGGAACTCGCCGACGTGCCGATCCCCGCATCGTGTGACGGGCGCTCACTAGCCAGATTTGTACGCAATAGTACCGATCCCGGCGGCTCTTGCCCCATACCGGAAGAGGAGCCGTGGCGGCAATGGCTGCATGGCGAACATGTCTACTTTGGCCAGTCCCTGCAATGGGTCACCGACGGGAAGGTGAAGTACCTGTGGGCTTCAGAATGGGGCTCGGAGGAGCTCTTTGATCTCAGTAATGATCCCGAGGAAATGCACAACCTCGCTCCCCTGCCCGAACATGCCGATTTGCTGGTCTTGTGGAAGGGCAGGTTGATAGAGGTTCTCACAGGGCGTGAGGAAAGATTCGTGCAGGACGGAGCGTTGGTGACAGGGGCGGCCGTTGTCACCATGCTCTCCCACGCCCGGGCACTGGCAGAAAAGGTGCGCTGAAACTAGTCCACATTATTCAGGGCAGGACCCCACTCAGCCGTAATACAGGCGTTCAAAGACTGCCCTGGTACGGCGGGTGAGACTTAGGTAGTCGTCCTCAAAAGTAGCGGCATTACCCGGTTCATAACCGCACCATCTGGCCACGGCTTCCAAGTCTCCCCTGGCAGATGGCAGCATGTCCGAGGAGTTGCCTGTCCACATGACGTTGGCATTGCGGATCTTTCCCGCCAACCGCCACGCCGCTTCCAAAAGCTCCGCTTCGCCCTCATCCACAAACCCAAGATCCTTCGCGGCATGCAGCGCTGGCAAGGTTTGAGTTGTACGCAGCTCAGGATGAGCATGGGCATGCTGGAGCTGCCACAGCTGAACCAGCCACTCAACGTCGCTGAGCCCGCCCCGCCCCAACTTTACGTGCCTGGCCGGATCGGCCCCGCGAGGCAACCGTTCAGATTCCATCCGAGCCTTCAAGCGCTTGATCTCTCGCGTATCGGTTTCTGAAAGCGTGCGTCGGTAGCGGATGGGGTCCACCATCGACACAAACTCCTGCGCCAAATCGTCACAGCCTGCCATGGGTAACGCGCGCAGCAAGGCTTGGGCTTCCCATGCCGATGACCAGCGCGCGTAATACCCCCGGTATGCCTCCAAAGAACGGACAAGTGGACCATTACGTCCTTCGGGCCGTAGATCGGCATCAATACGCAGTACCCGCTCAGCCTTGATGGCCGGGCGCACGGGGGCAGTCAACAGGGCTGTCAGCTTCTGCCCAATCGCCATGGCCTGTTTATTTGCTTCCCTGAGCTGTTCTTCGCTGAGGTCTCCAACAGGCTTGTGTACGAACAAGACATCCGCATCTGAGCCATAACCAATTTCTCGTCCTCCCTGACGGCCCATGGCAACAACCAGCACCTTCGTCAGGACTTCTTGGTCTGCGTACACCTCCTTCTCCGCAATGCGCAGGGCACCTAAAACTGTTGCTTTGTCAGCATCACTCAACGCCGCGGAAACCTCGTCCTGGCTGAGCAGTCCGCAGGAATCTGCGATAGCAATCCGCAGAATTTCGCGTTGCCTAATCAGCCTGATCAGGCGAATAGCTCCTGTTGCTTCGCCATGGCGGGAGATGGTTGCTTGGATTTCTGTCCATTGAGCCTGAAAACTCTCCGGTTTTAAGTCCTTGGAGCTGCCCAACCATGCCGTCGCTTCGGGAGAGACTTCAAGAAGGTCACTGACCAGGCGTGAACTTGAGAGTAAGTGGCACAGGCGTTCGGCTGCAGCTTGATGATCCCGCAGCATGCCCAAATACCAATGCGAGGTACCTAATGCATCACTGACTCGCCGGAACGCCAGCAACCCGGCGTCTGGGTCAACGCCGTCGGCCAGCCAGCCAAGCAGCACAGGTAGTAACTGCCGTTGCAAAGCCGCCCGGCGGCTCACTCCGGCAGTGAGCGCCTCAATGTGTCTGGTGGCCCCGGCGGTATCGCGATAGCCCAGCGCGGCCAGCCGGGCCCGTGCCGCACCCGTTGTCAACGCCGCGTCTTCAACACTGAGATGCGCGGCCGTGGCCAGAATGGGACGATAAAAAATCCTCTTATGCAAGGAGTTGACTGAGCGTTTGACCTTGGCCCAGTCTGACAATAACGATTCGGCGCTTGGCCGCTTTGTACTCAGCGGCCCGGCCAGAGCCCGCGCCAATGCACGTAATTGGTCAGGAGCGGTCGGCATGGTGTGCGTCCTGCGCATTTGCACCAGCTGTATTCGATGCTCCAATACCCGCAGGTACGTGTAGTGGTTCAGCAGCAGTGCAGCATCGGTTCTGCCAATATAGCCAGCTTTAGTCAGCTCATCGATCGCTGTCGTTGTTGCCCGGGACCTGATGCTGGTATCGGTTCGCCCATGCACAAGTTGTAGAAGCTGAACAGTAAACTCCACATCGCGCAAGCCCCCGTTACCAAGCTTAATTTGGCGCTCTGCCTCATCATCACGAATGTTGGCCGTGACTCTCCGACGCATCGCCTGAACCGACTCAACAAAGCCTTCCCGCTCTGAAGAGGCCCAAATCATCGGTTCAATGGCATCCTCGAAAGCTTTCCCCAGCTCTTTGTCCCCGGCCATCGCCCGCGCCTTCAGTAGCGCCTGGAACTCCCAGCTTTCCGCCCAACGGTGGTAGTACGCCACATATGAATCCAGGCTGCGCACCAACTGTCCGTCAGCTCCTTCGGGGCGCAGGTTTGCGTCAACCTCCCACAGCCCTGGCTCACGTTCGGGCGAGTAAATAGTCCTAGTTAGCGCACCAGCTAAGGCATTACCCAAGCGTGCAGCCTCTGCCTCGTCAATGCTGGCAGGGGCATCCACCACCTGCGTTTTCGCCTCATCCGGGACATCCGCAGTGCTGCTGACGGGCTCGTTGGTGGCCACCACATACATGACGTCCACGTCTGAAATATAGTTCAGTTCCCGCGCCCCGCACTTGCCCATACCAATCACGGCAAACCGGAGCGCAGCCACCTTCTGCGCGCCGAAGGCGACCCCGACTTCTGTGCGGGCAACGGCCAGAGCCGCTTCAACGGCGGCCGCAGCCAGATCTGCCAACTCCGCACCAATCATCGGCATAAGGGATTGCGGCGAGGCTGCGCCTAAGTCTCGCATCGTGAGTTCGCACAGGTGTCTACGGTATTGACTGCGTAGGGCTATCCGCGCGTCGGTTCCTACCAGTTCCGCAGTTGGCATCTCCGAGGCCGGGTCCGCACCTACCGCACGCAACAGGGACTCCCGCAGCACCTCAGCATCTACGGCAACCGGTTCAAGCACGGCAACAGCGTCAACGACGTCCAAGTGTTCGGGATGGCGCATGAGAAAATCTGCCAGCGCTTCCGAAGCACCTAAAAGTCTGAACAGCGGCTCATTGGAGACCAACTCCCCGGATTCCGGATCCACCACGTTCAACTTCTCGCGGCTTTCAGGCACGGCGCTAAGCAAACGCACCAAGGACTGCAAGGCCAGATCGGGATTGTCTGCCACCGCCAAGGCGTTCAGCAGCTCCCCCTGGTCCAGCCCGGCCAGTTCGGAAAAACCTAGGAACCTCTCACAAGTTTCCAGATCGGTGAAACCACGGGTGATAAGCGTGCGTGTTAACGAACTCATGACAGTTTTTAAAGCACTCCCAGGTAGCGGCTGAGTTCGTAGGGTGTGACTTGAAGCCGGTAGTCCTGCCACTCTGCCCGCTTATTCCGCAGGAAGTTCTCAAAGACCTGCTCACCAAGAATCTCCGGCAGAAGTTCGGACTCTTCCATTTGGCGCACAGCATCGTGGAGGCTTGAGGGCAGCGGATCGTGCCCCAAGGCGCGGCGTTCGCCACTTGTCAGGGCACTGATGTCCTCTACAGCTGCAGGTGGAAGTTCGTAATCTTCCTCGATCCCTTTCAAGCCTGCCCCTAGCAGCACTGAAAAGGCCAGATATGGGTTCGCGGCTGAATCAATACCACGGTATTCCAACCGTGAGGCTTGTCCCTTGCCCGGCTTGTACAACGGCACACGAACCAAAGCGGATCGGTTGTTGTGACCCCAGGAGACATAGCTGGGGGCCTCCCCGCCTCCCCACAAACGTTTGTATGAGTTGACGAATTGATTCGTGACGGCGGTGAACTCGGGGGCGTGCTTGAGTACGCCGGCCATGAACTGGCGCGCTGTTTTAGACATTTGATACTCGGCACCCGGCTCATGGAACGCGTTCGTATCGCCCTCAAACAAGGAGAAATGTGTGTGCATCCCCGACCCCGGGTGATCTGAGAACGGTTTGGGCATGAACGTGGCGTACGTCCCCTGCTTAATAGCAACCTCGCGGATCACGGTCCGAAACGTCATGATGTTATCTGCTGTTGCCAAGGCATCCGCGTATCGCAGGTCTATCTCATTTTGGCCGGGACCACCTTCATGGTGGCTAAATTCAACGGAGATGCCCACGTCTTCAAGCATTGTTACGGCAGTGCGCCGGAAGTCCTGTGCCACGCCTCCGGGGACATGGTCAAAGTAGCCGGCATGGTCTACGGGGATGGGGATGCCATCCGGGCCCGGCTTATCGGATTTAAGTAGATAGAACTCGATCTCGGGGTGGGTGTAACAGGTGAATCCCATATCCGCTGCCTTCTCCAAGGTCCGTTTGAGAACGTTGCGGGGATCAGCGGCGGAGGGTTCGCCGTCGGGGGTCAGAATATCGCAAAACATGCGTGAGGTCTGCTCCGTATGTCCATTCCCGCGCCACGGCAGGATCTGAAAGGTTGATGGGTCAGGTTGAGCCAGCATGTCCGACTCAAAAACTCTGGCTAGGCCTTCGATCGCGGAACCGTCAAAACCGAGGCCTTCTTCAAAAGCACCTTCCACCTCGGCGGGGGCCAGCGCCACCGATTTCAAGCTGCCCACCACGTCGGTGAACCAGAGGCGAACAAACCGCACGTCACGCTCTTCGATGGTGCGCAACACAAATTCTTGCTGACGGTTCATGTACGGGCCTCTTCCTGTGGCGCCCCGGCGCTGGCAACGATTCTGCTCAGACGACGGAAGGGTTTACGGGCAGGTGCTTTCCCTGCAATGCCCACTCTACTAGCGGGGCGGTTGTACCCAAGCTTTGACATCCGCCGTTACGTCTGGGCAAGTTCTCCTGCCAGCCAGAGCAGCCAGTTCGGCTATCTGCAACGCCACGTGTTCGTGCCTGTGTTTTTTTCAAAACTAGTGCTGCAACTTTTTCCAAAACACCGTCGCACGATGTCACAAACAAGGAAATTTCCGCGCTTTCATGCTTGCCTCCGTCTCAACGTGCCGACTTCACCACACGAGTCGTAATAGGCTGGGAGCATGTCACCCACGAACATTCCTGATTCCGCTGTGTCTGATTCCTCTGTGTCTGATTCCTCTGCGTCTGATTCCGCTGCGTCCATTTCCAGCGCGTCCGACACAGCTGAACTGGCAGCACCCTACGGCAATGGTGCCGGCGCCACTGCATCAGCTGGACCAGCTGGCATCCCGCCCACAGCACACAAAATCCGCACACACCATTTGCAGGCCACCAAACGTGCTGGCGAGAAATTCGCCATGCTCACCGCCTACGACCAGTACACGGCACAGATTTTTGATGAAGCCGGTATCGAAGTACTGCTCATTGGGGATTCGGCGTCAAATAACGTCCTTGGCAATGAAACATCGCTGCCCATCACCTTGGATGAAATGATTATTCTCTCCCGTGCAGTGACGGCTGGGTCTAAACGGGCACTGGTGGTTGCCGATCTCCCCTTTGGCAGTTATGAACAGTCCCCCGAGCAAGCCATCGCCTCCTCGGTGCGGCTGATGAAAGAGGGGCTGGTCCATGCCGTCAAAATGGAAGGTGGGGCGTATTACGCACCAACTGTGCGTGCGTTGACCCAGGCTGGCATCCCCGTGATGGCTCACATTGGCTTCACACCGCAAAGTGAGCACGTACTTGGCGGGTACCGGGTGCAGGGTCGCGGTGATATGGCTCAAGCCTTGATCGAGGACGCGGTGGCGCTAGCTGACGCCGGCGCGTTCTGTGTGCTGATGGAAATGGTCCCGGCCGTCACGGCCGCCGCTGTAGACGCCGCTCTCACTGTGCCAACTGTGGGTATCGGTGCCGGGAATTCAACAACCGGGCAGGTACTGGTATGGCAGGATATGGCGGGACTACGGACAGGGAAGATGGCCAAATTCGTGAAACAGTATGCGCAAATGCGCACCGTCCTGGCCGACGCCGCTCGCGAGTTTGCCGATGAGGTGCGCACAGGTGTGTTCCCCGGCCCGGAACACACCTTCTAGCACCTGAACTCTTGCACGAGGCACGACCGGAGCAAAAGATGAAAGTTCGGTAACTAGTCTTCTTCTTCTTCAAGAGCATCAGCAATCTCATTGCGTTCTTGGACCTTAGCGAGGGCTTGCTGGGCTTCCTCGCGGGTTTCATAGGGTCCAATCAAGGACTTCCACCCTGACTGTGCATTCTTTTCAACTTCATGAGTTTCCACGTTGTACCAATATTTGGCCATGTTGCTCTCCAACTCTGTGCGGGGTCAATCCAACAGTTGCCATCTTAGGCCGTGCAGGTTCACTTACAGGGGCTACGGCTGCCGCCGTAGACAAAAACTTATAGGATGGCTTTATGTCTTCCACTGCAACCACGGCCCCACTGGGCAAGCTCGTTCCCGGTATCATCAGCCCCGAGCTGGCCGTACCACAGTCCATCCCCCGCCCCGAATACGTGGGCAAAGCCGGCCCGGCACCGTTCAAGGGTTCGGAGGTGAAGGATGCGGAAACTCTAGAAAAGATTCGCATCTCTTCCAAGATTGCTGCCCAAGCCATCGTGGAGGTTGGCAAACATATTGTCCCTGGGGTGACCACCGATTCCTTGGATCGGATAGGGCACGAGTTCCTGCTTGATAACATGGCTTACCCGTCAACGCTTGGGTACAGGGGTTTTCGCAAGTCGCTGTGTTCATCCATCAACGAGGTGATCTGTCACGGTATACCTGACAGCACTGTTGTAGAAGACGGGGACATCATCAACATAGATATCACGGCGTTTAAAAACGGCGTCCATGGCGACACCAACGCCACGTTCACCGTTGGCAATGTCGATGAGGAGTCTCGTCTGCTGGTTGAACGGACGCAGGAATCACTGAACCGTGCCATCCGCGCTGTGGCGCCAGGACGTCAGATCAATGTCATTGGGCGAGCCATCTCTGCATATGCCAAACGCTTTGGCTATGGTGTGGTGCGTGACTTCACCGGTCATGGTGTGGGCGAGGCCTTTCATACGGGTTTAATTATTCCGCATTATGACGCTGCACCCGCTTACAGCACTGTCATCGAGGAGGGAATGGTGTTCACCATCGAACCGATGCTCACCCTTGGCAGTATCGAGTGGGACATGTGGAGCGATGACTGGACGGTTGTTACCCGTGACCGTAAACGCACTGCCCAGTTTGAACACACCATGGTTGTCACGGCCACCGGCGCCGAAGTCCTGACGCTGCCCTAGCCCAAGCAACTATCCCAGCCCATTACACGCGCAGCGCCTTCCTGACAGACCTTTAGTACCTGACTCGAATTTGAACCGAAAACTTCTATCTTTGGAGCCCGAATGTCTAAGAAGCACTCACACCCAACAACTGTCATTGGCATCGATATTGGCGGCACCGGTATCAAAGGCGGCATTGTTGATTTAGAAACCGGCACCATAGTAGGAGACCGTTTCAGGATCGACACCCCCACGCCATCAACTCCCCAAGCTGTTGCCAAGGTGGTAAAGGCCGTTGTTGATGAACTCTCAACCCGCCCTGATGCACCCAAAGACGATGCACCTGTTGGCATCACTTTTCCAGCGATCATCTCCCACGGCGTAGCTCGTTCGGCAGCCAACGTGGACAAGTCCTGGATCGACGCCAATGTCGATGAGATCTTCACCAAGGAACTTGGCCGCGACGTTCAGGTCATGAATGACGCCGACGCTGCAGGTCTGGCCGAAGCCCGCTACGGAGCGGGTCAGGGCATCAAGGGTACAGTTCTTGTCATCACTCTAGGCACAGGCATAGGCTCGGCGTTCATTTTCAATGGCAAGCTTGTCCCCAACGTTGAACTTGGTCATTTGGAGTTGGATGGCTTCGACGCTGAGACCCAAGCGTCGGCCAGCGCACGGCAACGAGATGACCTGAGCTGGGATGAATACGCGCTCCGACTCCAACGCTACTTCTCACACGTAGAGTTTCTGTTCTCCCCTGAGCTGTTCATTATTGGCGGCGGCATTTCAAAACGCAGTGAAGACTACTTGCCAAAACTGAAGTTACGCACCAAGATCATCACGGCCGAGTTGAAAAATAATGCCGGAATTGTTGGCGGGGCGCTGCAGGCAGCCGTACATTTCAAACTCACTAAATAACCGCCCGCAACGCAATTGTGGACACGATGCAACTAAAGCCGTAGTGTCAGTGGGCTCCAGCTGACGCTACGGCTTTAGCTTTGGCTTCCGTCGTGGAGAGTTTGGCTTTGTACCGCACCAGCTGCAGCAGCCGTTGCTGCTGCATTCTCGCTGCGCAGCGTGGCAATTGAACCTTCAAAGTCTTCCAGCGACTCAAAGGCCTGGTAGACGCTTGCGAATCGAAGATATGCCACCAAGTCAAGGCGCCTCAACGGAGCCAAAATGGCGAGGCCCACATCATTGGCCTCGATTTCGGCCGCGCCACTGGCCCTGATTGACTCTTCTACTTCTTGGGCCAGCACAGCCAGATCGTCATCAGTAACGGGTCGGCCCTGGCATGCTTTGCGCACCCCACTGATGATCTTGCTGCGGCTAAATGGCTCAGCGACTCCTGACCGTTTGGACACTGAGAGGCTGGCCGTTTCTACTGTGCTGAAACGACGCCCGCATTCGGTGCATTGCCGGCGACGGCGGATGGATGAGCCGTCATCGGAGAGGCGGGAATCAACCACCCGCGAGTCGGGATTACGGCAGAACGGGCAGTACATGCGGATCCCTTCGTCTCTTGGTGCCCCCAGTCTAAGAGGAGCAAAGTACAAATAATAATTACCTGACGCACACTTTTGAGCGTTTCGCGCTCATGTTGGCGCACTGTTGCTGTTACCGACACTACAGGGACGGTGCTAGCTGTGAAAACGCACCGCCACAGCGTCCCCGTGTGCCGGCAGTCCTTCGGTATTGGACAAGGTGATGACATGCTCCGCTACTTGTGCGAGAGCTTCCTTGTTGTAGTTAATGACCTGTATGGCACGCAGGAACGTAGTGACGTTCAATCCTGAGGAGAACGCGGCAGTTCCACTTGTTGGCAGCACATGGTTGGACCCCGCACAATAGTCCCCTAAACTCACGGGACTGTAGTCACCCACAAAGATTGCCCCTGCGCTGGTGATTCGCGCCGCCACTTCTACTGCATTTTCAGTGACGACTTCGAGGTGCTCGGCCGCGTAGGCGTTGCAGACGGCAACGCCCTGCTCTAGGTCATCAACCAAGACGATGCCGGACTGCGGGCCGCCCAGGGCGGTTTCTACACGCTCGCGGTGCCGGGTTAGGCCAACTTGTCGCAGCAATTCGTGTTCCACGGCGTCCGCGAACTCCACTGATGGTGTAACCAACACTGAGGCAGCGTTCGGATCGTGCTCTGCTTGGCTGATCAAATCGGCGGCAACGAAAGCCGGATTGGCACTCTCATCGGCTAAGACGGCGATCTCTGTGGCGCCCGCTTCGGAATCAATGCCAACCACTCCCTTGACGAGACGTTTGGCAGTGGCCACAAAAATATTGCCCGGACCCGTCACAACGTCAACAGGGTCTACAGACTCCCCACCGCCATTCGCGCTGCTTCCTTGCGCAACACCATAGGCAAACGCAGCGATTGCCTGCGCCCCACCCATTGCGTAGACCTCTTCAATGCCGAGCAGGGCGGCAGCTGCCAGAATGGTCTTATCCGGCAGTCCCCCGTTTTCCTTCTGTGGCGGTGAGGCCAAAGCTACCGAACTAACTCCGGCACTTTGGGCGGGCACAGCGTTCATGATCACAGACGATGCCAGCGGTGCCAGACCACCGGGGACGTACATACCTACACGTGAGACAGGAACCCAGCGCTGAGATATTACGGCGCCGCTGGCCACCGGATAATGAATGTCTGCCGGCTTTTGTGCTTGTGCAAAAGCCTTTGCCCTGGCAATGGATTCTTCCAGCGCGGCGCGGACCTTTGGGTCCAGCGTTTCAAGAGCGTGGGCAAGGGCTGCGGTGGGGACCCGGGGGTGTTCCTGGGTCACGCCGTCGAACTTCTTGGCAAGCGCAGCCAATGCCGCATGCCCGTGTTCGCGCACCTGCGCAATGATCCCCCGGACAGTTGACTCCGCCGTGGACACAGTGGATTGGTCTGTCCGCGGAACAGCACTTTTTAGTTCGGCCAAGGTTAGAGTGCGGCCCCGCAGGTCGATGCGGTGCAATCCAAGCTGCGAAGTATATGCCGTGCCGGTTGCCTCGGCCAGGTTGGTGCTTACCGTGCTGGGCACTGAAGGTTCAAGATTGCTCACAAGATCTAAGTTTACCCGCTATTTCCGCTCAGACCCTGCATTGTTTCGGCGACCCCGCCCAACGGTCCCCCGCAGGTTGGGGGCATCGGTGGCGATGCTAGCCCGTGGATTCCCCGAAACGGGACCAAACGCGTAAGAGAGAAGATTGGAAATGAAAATAATCAACAAACTTGCCATTGGCCACAAAATCAGCACCGATGCTGAACGCAGCGAAAACACCATGCTGGGGCTGGTCATATTATTGGGCGGCGTGTGGAACAAATCTCCGGCAAAAACACCTACCCGCCAGGCAATGACGGATCCAACAAGGCCCCCCACGGCTACGGCCAACAGCAGTATTCCCTGCGATGAAGAAGCCGGAGAATCCGCTGGCCGGGATGAGCGCATGCGTCCCCGGTGAACTAGTACTGCGGCAAGAATCCCCGCCAACAGCAGCAAGCCACTCAAGGTTGCATCCCGCGGGAACCATATCTCAAAGTCCTTACCCTCACCATAAAAAGCTCCGCCCGGGGCCAACAGCCACCAAAGGACACCGGCTCCAACACCGGTGACGGCCGAGAAGCCAAGCCACTCTCGCCACACACCCCCGGTTGTCGTAGTCGGAGCCTGCCGTTGGGTGCTGCGCCTGTACCTGCGCAGACGCTGGGAGGCGCGCTTGTGATTCTCTACCCGTTGAGCGCTGCGGCTGCTGAGGGCGTGCGAGGAGAGCGCAGGCAACGGCGCAGCCACCTCTGGCTCTGGGCCGTCGCCGCCGAGCGTACTGGCAGTTGGCTGCGTTTTAGCTATTGGTAAAGAATGCTCACTCATCGCTTAACCGTAACGCCCGTTGCCGCCAGCATCAGCTTTCCAGACATGTGGACCCCAACAATACCTTCAGGTCACCGAAAAGCGCCGGAGTTGGATTGACTCTGTGATGCAGTGGCAGCTTCATGACTTTCACAGCCCGGCTGCCAGCTAAATGCATTTTGACTTCAGTGTTACCGCGGTGGTCTCCTAAAACCTGTTTCAGGGCAAGGAGTACCTGCTCATTTGCTTTGTGCTCGGGCATGGAAATCACCAACGGACCGGACATTCCCTCACTAAGATCCGGGACTGAAAGCTCCATCGCGTTGAGAGTAATCGCGCCGTCGTCACGCTTTTGCAATCTTCCTTTGACAACCACAATCAAATCCTCGGCAAGGACGTTGGCGATTGGACCATATACCTGGCCAAAGAACATGACCTCCAGGGAACCCCCAAGATCCTCAACCTCACAGCGGGCGTATGGGTTCCCGCTGCTCTTGGCAATGCGGCGCTGCAAGTTGGTGATCATCCCGGAGATGGTGATGATGTGTCCATCGTGGGGTCCGTCGTCGCCCAAGACTTGGGTGATGGACATGTCAGCGTTTTGGCTTAGTATTCCTTCAAGACCGCGCAGCGGGTGATCTGAGACGTAGAGACCCAGCATGTCCCGTTCAAACGCGAGCTTGTCCTTCTTTTCCCATTCGGGCAGGTCTGGGATCTCTGTGACAAGGGCAGACTCCGGCTCGGCATCGCCGCCAAGACCGGCAAACAGGTCGAATTGCCCAACAGCCTCGTTGCGCTTGATCATGATGACCGAATCCACTGCTTCTTCATGGATCATGGCCAACGCTCGTCGGGCATGACCCAACGAATCAAAAGCACCGGCTTTAATCAGCGATTCAATGGTGCGCTTGTTGCATACCACCACCGGAACTTTCATGAGGAAGTCAGAAAAATTCTCGAAGTCTCCACGCTCTACCCGCGAACCCACCAACCCATTGACAACGTTGGCTCCAACATTACGTATGGCACCCATTCCGAAACGGATGTCCGTCCCAACGGGGGTGAAGTTTAGCGATGATTCATTGACATCTGGGGCAAGGACGGTAATTCCCATGCGGCGGCATTCATTGAGGTACAGCGCCAACTTATCCTTGTCATCGCCAACGCTTGTCAGCAGTGCAGCCATGTACTCGCCCGGGTGGTGTGCTTTGAGATACGCGGTCCAGTAGCTGATAACCCCGTAGGCGGCTGAGTGGGCCTTGTTGAAGGCATAGTCGGAAAAAGGCAGCAAGATGGCCCACAACGTGGCAACGGCAGCGTCCGAATAACCGTTGTCGAGCATGCCTTGATGGAAGCCCTCATACTGTTTATCCAGTTCAGACTTTTTCTTCTTACCCATAGCGCGGCGGAGGATGTCTGCCCGCCCCAACGAATAACCGGCCAGTTTCTGGGCAATGGACATGACCTGTTCCTGGTACACGATCAGGCCATAGGTCCCACCCAAGATTTCAGCGAGAGGCTCCTCCAACTCCGGGTGAATGGGCGTGATGGGCTGCAGACCATTCTTGCGCAGAGCATAATTCGTGTGTGAATCGGCGCCCATTGGCCCGGGGCGATATAGCGCCAGGACGGCGGAAATATCTTCAAAGTTATCCGGGCGCATGAGTTTAAGCAGCCCGCGCATGGGTCCGCCGTCAAGCTGAAAAACGCCCAGTGTGTCCCCGCGCGCCATAAGCTCATAAGAGGGCGCATCATCAAGTTCCAGCCGCTCAAGATCAAGATCAATACCTTTGTTCGCTTTGATGTTCTCCAGCGCATCGGTGATGATCGTGAGGTTGCGCAACCCCAAAAAGTCCATTTTGATCAGGCCGAGGCCTTCACTTGTAGGGTAGTCGAACTGGGTGATGACCTGACCGTCTTGGATACGGCGCATGATGGGAATGACGTCAATGATGGGGTCAGAACTCATGATCACACCAGCGGCATGGACACCCCACTGACGTTTGAGGCCTTCCAGACCCTTTGAGAGCTCAAAGACTTTCGCAGCCTCTGGATCGGAGTTCATGAGGTTGCGGAAATCCGCAGCCTCCGAATAACGCTTCGCTTCGGGGTTTTCAATGTCGTTGAGCAGGATGTCTTTGGCCATCACGGCCGGCGGCAGCGCTTTGGTCAACATTTCACCCATGCTGAAAGGGTGCCCAAGCACGCGTGAGGCGTCCTTCAGAGCCTGCTTGGTTTTAATGCTGCCGTAGGTGACGATCATGGCAACACGTTCATCACCATACTTTTCCGTGACGTACTTGATGACCTCATGCCGGCGCCGATCATCAAAATCGACGTCAAAGTCAGGCATGGAGACACGTTCCGGGTTCAGGAACCGCTCAAAAATTAGGCCATGGCGCAGAGGGTCAAGATCAGTGATCCGCATGGCGTAGGCAACCATGGAGCCGGCACCTGAACCACGCCCTGGTCCAACACGAATACCTTGGCTCTTTGACCAGTTGATGAAGTCGGCAACCACCAGGAAATAGCCGGGGAAGCCCATGCGAATGATGACATCCAGCTCATAATCGGCTTGCTTGCGGACATCGTCCGGGATTCCGGCCGGGTACCGGTATTTCAGGCCCTCATCAACTTCCTTGACCATCCAGGATGTTTCGTCTTCTCCTGGCGGGCAGGGGAACCTGGGCATGTAGTTTGCTTCAGTGTTGAAGGAGACATCACATCTCTCAGCAATCAGCAATGTGTTATCGCAAGCTTCCGGGAGTTCCGAGAATAGGGAGCGCATTTCTGCTGCCGACTTGAGGTAGTAGCCGCTGCCGCTGAATGCGAAACGCTTGCCGCCCTCGTCATAGGTCGGCTCAGTCAGGGTGGAACCCGATTGCAACGCGAGAAGTGCCTCGTGTGCCTTGGCGTCGTGTTCGTGGGTGTAGTGCAGGTCGTTGGTGGCGACAAGGGGAATTTTCAGCTCCTTGGCGAGTCGCAGCAGGTCCTTTGTTACCCGCCGTTCTATCTCCAACCCATGATCCATGAGTTCACAGAAATAGTTCTCTGCACCGAAAATATCCTGAAACTCAGAGGCTGCTGCCCTGGCCTCGTTGTATTGGCCAAGACGCAACCGAGTTTGTACTTCGCCCGAGGGACAACCTGTTGTTGCTATCAGACCCGGGTGGTATTCGTTCAGTAGCTCCCGGTCAAGACGGGGATACTTGCCCATGGGGGAATCAAGGGATCCTAAGGAGGAGGCCCTGAACAGGTTCCGCATGCCCTGGTTGTTATAGCTGAGCAGCGTCATGTGCGTATAGGAGCCACCGCCGGAGATATCATCTCTGCGCTGGGACTCGTCGGTGCGCCACTTCACCCTTGTCTTATCGGTGCGGGCCGTTCCCGGGGTTACATACGCTTCAACACCGATGATGGGCTTGATTCCGGCGTTGGTTGCTTTCTGCCAGAAGTCGAAGGCACCAAATAAGTAACCGTGGTCGGTGGTTGCCAACGCAGGCATTTCTAACCGTTTGGCCTCATCGAATAACTCGGTCAGGCGCGCGGCGCCGTCAAGCATGGAGTATTCGGTGTGATTGTGAAGATGGACAAAACTGTCAGTCGATGAGCTAGCCACTGGACTATTCTACGACGCATTTTCGCACCGCAATCCCGACACCCGATCGGCCCCACCCACCTGGGCCATCGCTCGCTCACTTCACGTCGTTAAACCCGCATCGCTCGCTCACTTAGTGAGCGAGCGTACGCCAAAACACAACGTGAAGTGAGCGAGCGATGGGGTAGTGAGCTAGTGATCCCCGCGCAGATGATCCAAAGCGTAGCTCAGGTCAAGCGGATAGGGGCTGCTGACACTAACCCACTCCCCCGATGACGGGTGCGTGAAACCTAGCTTGTGGGCGTGCAGCCACTGCCGGGTCAAGCCCAACTCGGCCGCTAGTGCCGGGTCCGCCCCATAGGTCAGGTCACCAGCACAAGGGTGGCGCAACGCCGAGAAGTGAACACGAATCTGATGGGTCCGCCCCGTCTCCAAATGCACTTCCACCAGAGAGGCCTTGCCAAAAGCTTCAAGTACCTCATAGTGAGTTATTGATGGGCGACCGTCTTCAATGACGGCGAAACGCCAGTCATAGCCCGGGTGCCGGCCAATGGGGGCGTCGATAGTGCCCTTTAAGGGATCGGGCAGTCCCTGCACCATGGCGTGGTAAATCTTCTCAACAGTCCGCTCCCGGAAAGCCTGCTTTAGGACCGTATAAGCGTGTTCGGTTTTTGCCACCACCATGGCACCGGATGTACCAACATCCAAACGATGCACAATACCGACACGCTCTTGGGCACCGGAGGTTGAAATGTTGTATCCGGCGGCTGCCAATCCACCCACAACGGTGGGGCCAACCCATCCCGGCGACGGGTGCGCAGCAACACCAACGGGCTTATCGACCACAACGAAGTCATCGTCATCCAACAAGATGTTCAGACCATCAACAGCCTCAACGACAACCTCGAGTGGGTCGCGGCGCTGTGGAATAGTAACCTCTACACTGGCTCCGGCTACGAACTTCTCGCTCTTGCCAACTGCAGTGCCGTTCTGGCGAACATTCCCTTCGTTGCACAACAGGGCCGCAGCGGATCGTGAGATGCCCAGCAAGGCCGCCAGAGAGGCGTCGGCCCGCCGTCCTGCAACGTCCTCGGGAACGGTGAACGTTTCAGTCATTGTTCCTTTTTCCACTTTCGGTATCGGCAATGGCCGGATTGTTCTCAACAACCAGTTCCGTGTCTGCTGCTGAGCGCACGACTTTTTCTTCTGCGACTTCTTCTTTTATCGCGCTGTCCACCGGCTTAACCCCGCTCAAAGGAATTCCCAGGAGGGTGAGAATACAGATGGCTATGACCCCGCCCACAACCCCCATATCTGCCATATTGAAGATGGCGAAGTTGGGGAAGGAAATGAAGTCAACCACGTGTCCCATGCCGAACGACGGCGGACGGAACAGTCTGTCGGTCAGGTTCCCTAATGCCCCGCCCAGGACTAAACCGAGGCCGATGGCCCACCACGCCGAGCCGATCCGACGGGCCAAAATGATGATGGTGATGGACACAGCCGCCATGATCAAGGTGAAGAACCAGGTGAAATCTTCACCGATCGAGAAAGCCGCACCCGAGTTGCGAATGAAGAACCATTGCAGAACGCCCGGGATCACCGGAGTTCTCTGTCCCTCAATCATGGTGGAGGTAACCCACCACTTAGTCATTTGGTCACAAGTATAGGCAAAGGCGGCAAATCCCAACCAAAGCCACCAGAAACGCCGGAGGAACTTCGGTGCGGTAGTGCGGTCCTGCAAAGAGTTTTCGCTCATGGTGCTTTCATTAGTTCTTGGGCAAAACGTTCTTCTCAATTATAGGTGGCCGTTTCAAGAACGTGACGCGCAGGTCACGTTCGGTCCAGCCACCGCGTCCAACCACAACCATTGCAGCATAAAGACTTTATTGAGGTTAATAAACAAAAAGACCGGTGGCACAAGTTTCCTTGCACCACCGGTCTTTAGTTTTTCCTTAGGATGCCGAGTTGCCCTCGGCGAAGTCCGGTGCTGCCACCGAACCACGAGCATCCAAATCACGCAGTTGACCTTCAATGTAGGTCTTCAGGCGTGAACGGTAGTCGCGCTCAAATCCGCGCAACTGCTCAACCTTGCGCTCAAGCACCGAACGCTGCTGTTCCAGGGCACCGAGCGTTTTACGGCTCTTCTCCTGGGCGTCGTTGACAAGCGTGCTGGCTTCGATCTGTGCTTCAGCAATGATCTTGTCGCGCTGCTCAACACCTGCATTGACGTATTCGTCATGGAGGCGCTGGGCTAGGGCGATAACGCCGGTAGCGGATTCAGCGGAGTTGTTTGTAGCAACTGCCGGGGCAGGTGCTACAACTACTGGCGCTTCCTCAACAACAGGCTCCGGCTCAGCCTTGACAGGCTCAATAACTTCAGGCTCAGCCTTGGCTGGCGCTTCCGTTACGACTTCTTCCTTGGCAAGCAGCGGGGCCGCTTGTGCGGGAACTGCACCAGTGTCGGATGAAGACTGTGCAAGTTGTTTGCGCAGGTCCTCATTCTCTTGATGCAATCGGCGAAGCTCTACGACGATCTCGTCAAGAAAATCGTCGACTTCGTCCTGGTCATAGCCTTCGCGAAACTTGGTCGGCTGGAACCGTTTGTTGACAACGTCTTCTGGCGTAAGCGCCATCTGGTCACCTCATTGGTCTTAGTGAGTCTGAAACCGGTCGAAACCGTTCCGACTGCGGTACCGAATACATATCTGGAGATCTGCACTTGGGGTCTATCGCTTTTTACAATATAGCTTTTCGTCGGCGAAAACTAACGACGCGGCGCTAACTGACAAAACTTTTTGTGACACTCATCCCAATACCCACCGCAACGAGCAATAAAATGAAGCCAATATCAAGGGCAACTGAGCCGATACGCAATGGAGGAATCATCGCACGCAGCTTTCGAAGCGGCGGGTCGGTCATCCGATACACCACCGAGGCGCCTACGAGCGCGGCACCCTTTGGCCGCCAATCACGGGAAAAAACCTGTATCCAATCGAACACCATACGCAATAGCAGCGTGAGGAAGTAGAGCAGCAGCAACAGGTAGAGAAGAGCAAAAACAATTGTCACGTGAGTGCACACAATCCCTAAGTGGATGAAATCTGAAACGTCGTTTTTAAGAATAGCCCAGCACCAGCCAAGTCGTCATGGTGGAGAAAACTCACGCATCCATGATTCGGCTGGCAACTCATACAACGAACTGCCCGGGCACAAAGTGCCCGGGCAGTTCTAAAACGTGTGGGACTACGATTTAGCTTTGGTTGAAGAAACTCGCCTGGGTGTCCGAGATCTTCTTGTCGTCACCAAGGACTTCAATATATGACGGGGATAGCAAAAACACCTTGTTGGTCACGCGCTCAATAGAGCCACGCAGTCCAAAGACCAGCCCAGCCGAGAAATCAACCAGTCGCTTGGCATCCGCTTCGCCCATGTCCGTGACGTTCATGATGACAGGTATGCCATCCCTGAAGCTCTCGCCAATGATTTTGGCATCATTATAGGATCGGGGATGTACGGTGGTGATTTGACGCAAACTGACTGCCTCTTCCCGATTCGATGCGGCGCGCTTGATAGGGGTCACGGGCGCACGATACTCTTCGTCGCCGGCTTTGGGTGTTGTCCCTTCAGCGGCAACAGCTGGCGCAGAATCACGCTCATATGTCTCCGCGTTCTCTTCATCCCTGGAGAAGGACGGAGCATGCTCCGCGTCGTAGTGCTCGTCACCGTCGGCGAGCCCAAGAAAGATCATTGTCTTGCGCATAGCGCCAGCCATGGTAGCTCCTCATTAGTCTGCAAAGCACAAGCACTCTCTCCGGTACGTGTGCGGTAAAACAAGTTGTTGCCAACATACAAAACGCTACAGCACCTCAGGACGAGGGCCGAGTATATCCGAACCGACACGCAGGTGTGTCGCCCCGACGGCCAGCGCTGCTTCAAGATCGTGACTCATGCCAGCTGAGATCCCGCCAGCTCGCGGATGTATGGCTTTCAAAGCCGCGGAGGCAGAGGCCAACAACTCAAAGGCCGGCTCCGGAGCGACTCCTCGTGGCGCAACCGCCATGAGACCTGCCAGTGCGAGCCCGCTTGTGTTCGCAATCAGCTCTGCCAGTTCCTCAATGCCCGACGGCGCGACCCCTCCCCTGCCGCCGTGGCCAACGGCACCGCTGGTGATTGGATCCGGGTAGGCCTGCGAGAGGTCCACTTGAATAAAGCACTGCAGATCCGTCCTGCCGTTTTCCTGCTGCCTCACAGCCATGGCTCGGCCAAGAGATGTCACTAACGAAGGCCTATCAACAGAGTGGACGGCGTGGGCGTAGGCGGCCACTGACTTTGCCTTGTTTGTCTGCATTTGTCCAATGAAATGCCAGCGCATGTCAGGGTCATTGACCTGCCCAGCCTTTGCCGCAGCCTCTTGATCCCGATTTTCACCAACGTCTCTAACCCCCAAGCTCCGCAGTCTTAGGACGTCAGAGGCTGGATGGAACTTCGTCACAACAATGAGCGTGGGCTTGAGCTCATTCCCAGCGGCGGCATTGATCCGCTCCTTCACGGCGGTGAGACTGCTGGCCAGTTCCGCTGTGCGGGTTTCTTCCGAGGTCATTCTCTGTTGCTCTTTCCATCCGGTCACACAGTGCTTGCTAAATAGATTCGGGGGGGTGTTATTCGCCTGCGTTGTGAAACAGCCCGGAAGCCGCGGCGATAAAGCCGATGAACCGGCCTTCGGGCTCCCCGTCCCGCTGTGAACGCCTATGCGAGAAGTACCTTTGATCCTCAAGGGTGCAGATACCAGATGGGTGCCCCGTCACACCGGCGTTCCTCAACTGTGCCAGAACCGCCGCGGGAAGGTCTAGTGCGGGTGTTCCCCAGGATGTGCTTGCAAAGGCTTCCGAAACCTTCTGCGAGACTGTTGCGCGCATTGCTTCAGGGACCTCATAGCAACGCCCGCATATGCTGGGGCCAAGCCAGGCCTCGATGTTAACAGCTCCCGAAGCGCGCATCTGCGCTACAACGTTGGCAATAACACCCTGCTCCACCCCCGGCCGTCCAGCGTGAGCAACGGCAAGGACGGCAATACCAGTGGCGGTCATGCCAAGGCACACCACGGGGACGCAGTCAGCAACCATGACTGAGAGGCCGGTTGCAATGAATTCCCCACCGCCCGATTCTTCACCAAGCGGGCCAGCACTCTTCGGAGCCGCACAGCACAGCACCATAGCATCAGCCGTGGGTGCCTCACTGCGGGGTCCCCCTGCGTCAATAACCGCTGCGTCAATAACCTCTACATGACTGCCATGCACCTGGTTCATATAGGTCAGGTGCGCGCTGCCACCCAAACCCGGACTGTGGTTTGCTGGCAGCTCTTGAGCCAGGTCCTGACACACGTTCGAGGCCAGGGACGCCCTGCGGAGCTTCACACCATCCGGGTCGTCATTAACATGAAAAGCCAGGTTGCCAGCAGAGGTATCAGTGAAGCCCACCCATATTCCGGGGCGAACCTGCATTGAAGACCACATACCAACAACCTGACCATTCAAGGGTGCCACCAGTTCACACCGGCAACGAGAGACAGATTTACTGAGATAACTTGGGTTTACTTCAGGAAGTCAGGGACATCCAAGTCATCGGAACGATGCCCGGTGAGATCCGGTTCCACGATGGCAGGGAGTTCAACATCAAAACCTCCGTCAGCGGGAACCTGAGTACCTGACTGCTGTCCCCACTGGTTGAGGTTTGTCACTGAGGCACTAGCAGGTACGGCTGCCGGGACGGGTGGTGCCGTTTGGGCAGCTGGTTCATGTGTCTCGGTAGCCTGATCAGGGGCATCGAAGCCGGCCGCGATAACCGTCACGCGCACTTCGTCACCGAGCGCGTCATCAATGACGGCACCGAAGATGATGTTCGCCTCCGGGTGTGCAACTTCTTGAACCAGTCGAGCAGCCTCGTTGATCTCGAACAAGCCCAGATCGGAGCCACCCTGGATGGACAGCAACACACCATGTGCGCCATCAATGGATGCCTCAAGCAGCGGGGACGCGATGGCCAGCTCCGCAGCCTTGACCGCGCGATCCTCGCCACGGGCGGAACCGATGCCCATCAAAGCAGAACCTGCACCTTGCATCACGGATTTCACGTCAGCAAAGTCAAGGTTGATCAAGCCGGGCGTTGTGATGAGGTCCGTGATGCCCTGAACACCGGACAACAGCACCTGATCTGCCGTACGGAACGCTTCAATGACTGAGACGTTGCGGTCGCTGATGGAGAGCAGACGATCGTTGGGGATAACAATCAACGTATCCACTTCATCGCGCAGAGCCTCGATACCGCTGTCGGCGCTAGTAGCACGACGGCGACCCTCGAAAGTGAATGGACGCGTGACCACACCGATTGTCAAGGCACCCAAGCCACGGGCGATCCGGGCCACTACGGGCGCGCCACCCGTTCCGGTGCCACCACCCTCGCCTGCTGTCACGAACACCATGTCGGCGCCGCGAAGCACTTCTTCGATTTCCTCTGCGTGGTCTTCCGCCGCCTGGCGCCCGACGTCCGGATTGGCTCCGGCCCCCAATCCACGGGTCAGCTCACGGCCGACGTCAAGCTTAACGTCGGCATCACTCATCAGTAGTGCCTGCGCATCTGTGTTAATGGCGATGAACTCCACGCCGCGCAGACCCACGTCAATCATGCGGTTCACTGCATTTACGCCGCCACCGCCGATACCGACGACTTTGATGACTGCCAAGTAATTCTGGGGTGCTGCCACGTTAGGTGTCCCTTGTTCGTATGTTGCTGAAAGATCAATATTTGCTGCTTCTGACACAGAATTTACCCCTTTTCTAGGCGCCGGCTGCGGTTCCCGGGGTAACCTTGAAGCGCTGCTTGAAACTTTGTGTAGCTTAACCCTCAACTTGAAGGTTATAGTTATGTCAACTAGTTCTTGTCACGACGCTATGGTGCATCCGTGCTGCATGCAATTACCATCGCCGCGTGTCGCCCTAATCCCATCAAAAAACACAGAAAACTGTCGCTCTCGAAGTTAAAGCAGTCACTCGCCGAACTTTGTCACCCCATCATCGTGTCACCCCATCATCGTGTCACAGGGTGCCGCGGTGCACTGACATCAAAAACCTTCACAGGTGCCGGTTCAGGCTTCCCCTCCGCAGCCGTGGGTGGCGGTGCACTCAGCAGCGCTTCCAACACCTGGGCCTTGAGCTCCATGTCATTCGCATTGCCCCAGATGATGGACCTGCCGTCTGCGAGTTTTAGCTCTACCGCATCCGGGGACTTCGCCGTTGCATTGGCAAGCTGTCCAAGAATCGACTGGGGCAAATTGGCCAGAACGGCTGTCATAGCTTGAAACGTATCTTGTCCAATGGCCGCTTTGCCACCGTCGATCAGCGGCAGAGCCACGGATCCAGGGTCCTTGGTGGAGCCCAGCTGCACGCCGTCCTGGTCAACCAACAGGTAATCATCATCGTTTTTTAGCAAGGCAACCGGCACCCGCTCCACAATATGGATCAGCAAGGTAGAAGGTGGTCTTGCTTCTATACGGGAACTTTTGACCTGAATAACGTCACTGAGTAAATCTTGCACCTGCACGTCTGTGACCTGCGGGAGGGGTTTAGCAAGAATAGGTGCAACCGCATCTTGGAGGACTTGGTCGCTAACTAACTTGCTGCCGTCAAACACGACTGTCTTCACCGCCAACACTGGCGAAAACAACGCGATCACCATCACCAGGACCAACACGGCGAGCACCCCGGCTGCTGTAAACACAAGGTTTCGGCGACGCCGCTTATATTCAGGGACAGGAAAAGCAAGCACCGTGGCATCACGGCCCGAGCCTGAATCGCCGTATGCCGTGTTCGTTGGCTCTCGTGGCATCACGGCTTTGGAACTACCAGTACCGGGCTTCGCAGTGCCCGTCTTACCTGGGCCCGACTTGCCTGGGCCCGACTTGCCTGGGCCAGCCTGGTTGCCAGACTTCGCCTCGCCAGACTCAGTTGCGGCCGGCTGAACCTTGGTACTTTCTCCGGCGCCAACCCTAGCCAGGAGTGACTTCCACTTGGGTGTCTTGGGGCTCATAATCTGAGCAGCGCCGGCGTCTTCCGATTCAGTGCTGGGCACCCGCTCCACAGAAACTTTGGCGCTGGTGCTGCGCACTGACCCTGCAGGCGGCGCTGCTGCCATATTGGCCCCTGACGCCTCGGCGGTCCCCACATCAGCGGTCCCCGCGTCGGCGGTCCCCACATCGTCTACTGAGCCACTGGTTCCTGGCGTCTCGGCTGCCGCCGGGGGCAAATCTGTTGGGCGGGTTCTTATAACTCTCGGTTTACGGGGCTCAACCATGGGTATTTCCGTTTGCCGTGCTTGCATCCGAGAGTTTGCCGCTGTTCAGCTCGGCTACCAAAGCAGGACCAAACTCAGTGACATCACCGGCACCAATGGTCAAAATAATGTCCCCTGCCACTGCCAACCCGGCCAGACGCTGCACCGCGGCAGCACTATCAGGAGCATAGCCAAATGGCTTATGCAAAGCCGCAGTGATCAATTCACTGGTGACCCCCGGGATGGGCTCTTCACGTGCAGGATAAATATCCAGGACCGCCACGGTATCCGCGAGATCCAAGGCGCGAGCAAATTCCGTGGCAAACTCGGCAGTCCGTGAGAAAAGGTGCGGCTGGAAAAGGACATGAACCCGTTTGTCTCCGGCCACAGTTCTTGCTGCCAGCAGCGCAGCTGTCACCTCGGTTGGATGGTGGGCATAGTCATCAAAAACCGCGACCCCCCGCCCCTCCCCCTTGGCTTCAAACCTTCTGGCCGCACCGCTGAAAGCAGCCAGCGCTTCCACGGCACGGCCAACATCGACTCCCAGCACAACGGCCACTGCCACCGCTGCCGCGGCATTGCTTAGATTGTGCTTACCCGGAACTTGCAAAGTTAACGTCAGTTGAGCTGTTTGCCCTGCAGCAATAACACCTTCTTTGAACACCACAGCGGCCGTGGTGTGCAGTCCGGCCTGCGTGCCAGGAAGGAGCCGGATATCAGCAGTTGGTGCAAAACCGTAGGTCAGGCAGCGCTGCCCGGACGCGCGTGCGTGGGCTGCCAAGGCTGCTGACCCGGCGTCGTCGGCGCACGCCACCAAAGTACCCTCCGCAGGCAGCAAAGTGATGAACTGCTCAAACGCTGCGAAAACTGCCTCAGCGGTGCCGTAATGGTCAAGATGGTCTGCTTCAAGGTTGGTTACTACTGCAATGTCGGGGCAGTAGTTCAGGAAAGATGCATCTGATTCATCCGCTTCGGCTATAAAAACCCCTGCTGCGCCGTGGGCAGCATTGACACCTATGCCCTGCACAGTCCCACCCACGGCAAAGGAGGCGTCAACTCCCGTGCCTCTCAACATGACAGTGATCATCGATGTGGTGGTTGTTTTGCCGTGTGTTCCGGCCACGGCCACTACCGTGTCATTGGCCATGGTGGCTGCCAGCGCCTGAGAACGGTGCAGGATGCGCAGTCCCAAGAGACGGGCAGCCGCCAACTCAGGATTACTCTCTCGGATGGCTGTGGAAATCACCACGGTGTCAACATCTTCAACGTTGGCTGCGCTCTGGCCGATGTGAACAGTTGCACCGAGGGTGCCAAGCTCAAGGAGGCCGGCCGAGTCCTTCGCGTCTGAACCGCTCACAGGCACTCCCTGACTGAGCATGATTCTGGCGATTGCCGACATACCGGCACCGCCCATACCGATAAAATGGACGCGACCGAGTTCGGCCAATGTGGGTGGACTGTACGCAACGGCGTGGCTGTTGTTCATCATGTGGTTCACTTTCTGCCAGCCGCAAATATCATGTCCGCCATGCGCTCGGCCGCATCTCGAATTCCCAGTTCTATAGCCGTTGCCCCCATGCGGGCCAGGCGCGGAGTGTCCAGACACAGCGGTATCAGCTCGGCTTGGATCCATTTAGCATCCAGCGTTTCATCTAGGACAAGCAAGGCAGCACCCGCTTCCACTAGTCCGGCAGCATTACGGGCCTGTTCACCGTTGCCAATGGGTAGGGGAACAAAGACGGCAGGAACCCCAACGGCTGCCACCTCTGAGACGGTGCCTGCCCCGGAACGGCATAATAAGAGGTCCGCTGCCGCGTATGCGTCCTCCATACCATCAATGTACTCAACCTGTCGGTACAGCTCTGCGCGAAGCGGCTCTTCGCTCTTATCAATCACAGCCTTACCCTTGCCCGTGATGTGCAAAGTTTGGATGCCCGCTGCGGCCAAAGCATCAACACACCCGGCCACAGCCTGATTAAGCCGAAGGGCACCCAGAGAACCGCCTGTGACAATGAGAGTTGGTTTGTCTGCAAGTAAGCCCAGGCGTTCACGAGCACTGCGCTGCACAGCTAGTCGATCCAACGTTGCAATGCTGGCACGCATGGGCATTCCCACCCAGTGGGCGTGACGAATCTTTGTCTCAGCAAACGCCGTCCCCACATAAGTTGTGTATCTGGCACCGACTTTGTTGGCCAGCCCGGCCCTGGTGTTGGCTTCATGGATCACGATTGGTACGCCCAGAGACTTGGCGGCAAGGTACATGGGGGTACAGACGTACCCGCCTACACCAACAAGAACATCCGCGTGGGCATTGCGCAGGATCGTTTTAGCCGCAAAAACAGCCCTGATCATCCGTAGTGGGAGTTTAATTACGTCAAGGGATGGCTTACGCGGTAACGGGATGCGCTCAATGAACGCCAGCTCATAGCCGGCCGCCGGAACAAGGGTTTCTTCCAGTCCGCCCTTAGTACCTACAGCCACAATGCCGGTGTTAGGATCGCACCGCCGAAGGGCCGCAGCCATGGCTAGCAGTGGACTGACGTGCCCGGCGGAGCCACCCCCGGCAAAGACAACGGACAGCGCTGGCTGTGAGGAGTTGGAATGGCCCGCGGCTTCACCCGGTGTTGTGTTGTTGGTGTTGGTGGTGTTGTTCATGAAGGACTCGAGGCACTTTCTTGTTCATCGTCGGCTGCAGGGTCGGTTCGGGCAAAGGACAGGACTACCCCAATCGCCGCGAGCACCATCACCAATGCGCTGCCGCCATAGGAAATTAAGGGTAAGGGAACCCCGATCACGGGCAACAGTCCAGTGACCATGGCGATGTTGACAAAAGCCTGGCCAATGATCCAGGTCAGGATAGAACCACAGACCACGCGAGCAAAGGAGTCATTGCGCTTCATGATGACACGGAAAACGGCGAATGCCAGAACACCATAGAGGGCAATGATCACCAGGCTGCCAAGCAGACCCAGTTCCTCTCCAAGGATCGCAAAGATGAAGTCGTTGTGAGCCTCGGGGATCCAGCTCCATTTTTGCCTGCTCTGGCCCAGGCCTACTCCAAACCAGCCACCAGAGGCCAAAGCGTACAAACCATTTTGGGCCTGGTCACACAGCCCCTGCCCGTCGTCGCAATTGCCCAACCAGCCAGAGAGCCTGGCGGTCCGGTTTCCACTGACAGCCGCCATAACTACAGCGGCAGCGAGTCCTATACCAACGGCCCCCAACAGCACACGCTTGCTGCCTCCACCGAAGAACAGCCCGACCCCCACAACGCCCATGACAATGACAGCGGTACCCAAGTCATGTCCCCACAGGATCAACCCCACCAGGATCACCCCGACGGGTACCACTGGCAGTAGCGTGTGCCGCCAGTCGCCAACCAAGCGTCCTTTACGCGATAGCACCATACCCATCCACAACGCCAAGGCCAGTTTGGCTGCTTCCGATGGCTGAAAGCTGAAGGATTCTCCGAGTTTGATCCAGTTTCGGTTTCCGTTAATTTCCGACCCCAGTGGGGTCAGCACGGCAACCAACAGAAAAAATGACAGGCCCAACGCCGGCCAGGCGAACTTCTTTAGCAACGCCGGAGTGGCGAAGGACAAAGCCATCATCAGCACCAGCCCAAAGCCGGCAAACATGGCAGCCTTTAAAAACAAGGAATATGGGTCTACGCCAGCGGATATCGATTCAGCCGCGGAGGCAGAAAGCACAGCCATCAAGCCCACACAGGTGAGGGCCACGGTAGTGGCAATGATCCAGTAATAGGCAGCGCTTGGCCGGCCAGAGAATGCATATAACCTGCCGCGCAGACGCGTCCAATGTCCGTCCACAGCTGGCGGCACAGTGGTGGCTGTTTTCTTCTTCGTTGGTTTTGCAGGCTTTGCACTGATCGCTTGGGTCGTGCCGGCATCCGGGTGCGCGCCAGCCCTGGTCCGCAGTGCGCGTGCAAGCGATGTGCCCGGCTGTGCGGGGGTCTTGGCCACTATGACTCCTTATTAGCGCTTGCCCGAGTTTCCAGCAGCTCCCGCACGGCATCAATGAAGGCCTGACCACGGTGAGCATAGGAGGTGAACTGATCCATCGAGGCCGACGCCGGGGCCATGAGCACCGTGTCCCCGTCACTGGCCAATGACGCCGCCGCTGCGACAGCCTCGGCCATTACCGCCTCGCCACGCAGGAGAGCTGAGTCTGTGTGCCTGCCGCCCTGAGCTCTTGTCAGAATCACCGGAACCCCGCTGGCATGACGCGCCAGCGAACTGGCCAGGTCGGTGCTGTTTGCACCGATCAGAACAACTGCTTTGAGACGCGGTGCTTGCTCCCGAACCAGTTCGTCATAGTCAACTCCCTTGGACAAGCCACCGGCGATCCAAATAACAGGGTCGAACGCTGATAGTGAGGCTGACGCCGCGTGGGGGTTGGTCGCCTTTGAATCGTTGATCCACAGAACGCCCTCAGAGCTGGCCACCGGTTGAATTCGGTGCTCCCCGTTGTCATATTCTCGCAGTCCCTTGGCAACATCTGCTGGTGTGAGCCCATAGGCAAGCACCAGAGCCGCCGCGGCAGCTGCATTGGCCACCAGGTGACGCGGCACCAGGTCTCCAATGTCGCTGATTTTGGCGAGTTCGGCGGCGCTATCTTTGCGTTCTGCAATAAATGCCCTGTCAACCAGGAGACCTTCAACAACCCCGACCATGCTGATGGCCGGAATGCCTGTGGTGAAACCAACTGCCCTGCAGCCTTCTTTCACGTCGGCTTCCTGGACCATGCGTTCGGTTTCAATCTGCTCGGCGTTGTATACACAAGCCACTTGGGTGTTCGCGTAGATCTTGGCCTTATCCGTGGCGTAAGCGGCAAAACTTCCATGCCAATCGACATGATCCTCAGCGAGGTTCAGGCACACACTTGAGATGGGCTCCAAGGACTCGCTCCAATGCAGCTGGAACGAAGAGAGCTCAACTGCCAGCACGTCATAACCCTCCGGGTCACGAACAGCGTCAAGAATGGGCGTGCCAATATTACCTGCCGCGATTGCACGCAGGCCAGCACCCTGGAGCATCGCTTCAACCATGGTGGTTGTGGTGGTCTTGCCGTTGGTCCCAGTGATGGCAATCCACTGCGCCGTTTTTCGCCCCTCTTTGACCCGAACACGCCAAGCCAGCTCTACATCTCCCCAAATGGGGATACCGGCAGAGGCTGCTGCGATGAGCAGTGGGTGGCTGGGTTTGAACCCCGGGCTGGTGATAACAAGCTGTGCCTGCTGCCCATCAACCAGTGGCAGGGCAGTGGAGGAATCAGCCCCAAGGATGACTTCCTTGACCCCTACAATCTTGAGTGTATCGGCATGCGCCCGGGATTCGTCGTCATCCGATGCTGCGATGACAACCACGTGCGCACCCAACTCCGCCAAGGTATCGGCAACCGAGAACCCTGTTTTGGAGATACCGGTGACAACCACACGCAATCCGGACCAATCAGCGTCCCAACTCGTCAGTGCACCCAAACGATTCTCGCAGGCACTCACAGTCGGACAATCCATTCAGCGTAGAAGGCACCGAGGCCCACAGCCACCATCAGTCCTGCCAGAATCCAGAACCTGACAACAACAGTGACTTCCTTCCAGCCCTTGAGCTCGAAGTGGTGTTGCAGAGGTGCCATCAAGAAGACTCGTTTACCTTTGGAAAGCTTGAAGAAACCAACCTGGATGATGACGGAGAGGGCAATGAGGACGAAGAGTCCGCCAATGATTGCCAGCAGAATTTCGGTGCGGGAGAGAATGGCAAACCCCGCCATGGCGCCGCCAATGGCCAGCGATCCGGTGTCGCCCATGAAAATCTTGGCGGGAGAGGTATTCCACCACAGGAAGCCGATCAGTGCGGCAAACATGATCACGGCAAGTAGGGACAAATCCAACGGATCCCGAACTTCATAGCAAACGGTTTCGGAAGGTACTTTGCGGGATCCGCAGGCCTGGCTACTCTGCCAGAGACCGATGAGTGTGTAGGCGCCAAAAACGAGGATCGAAGCCCCTGTGGCCAGACCGTCAAGCCCGTCAGTGAGGTTCACACCGTTCGTGGCTGCAGTAATGATCAGGTTTGACCAAATCACAAACAACACCACGCCTAAGCCTGCCCCTGCAAATGCCAGGTTCAACGAGGGGATGTCCCGCGCAAAGGAGATGAACGTACTGGCCGGGGTGCGCCCAGAACTGTTCGGGAACCCCAACGCCATAATAGCGAAGGAGATGCCTACAACAGCCTGGCCAATAAGCTTGCCTTTGGGATTCAGCCCGGTGTTGTGTTGTTTGGTGATCTTCAGGAAGTCATCCAAGAACCCAACCAATCCCATACCCACCATCAGGTAGATCATGAGCAGACCGGACGCAGTTGGTCCAGAAGTGCCAGGGTTAATCAGCCAGACGATTAAATGCGTGATGAAATAGGCAGCAAACACGGCGCCAACAACGATCGTGCCACCCATGGTGGGGGTACCTCGTTTGATCTGGTGCGTGGTGGGACCATCTTCTCGGATGATCTGTCCGTAACCTTGTTTAACAAGGAATCGAATGAATATGGGAGTGCCGACCATGGCAAAGGCCAAGGCCAAGCCGGCACCGATGAGCAATGCAATCATGGCTTGGAGGTCCTTTCACCTGGGGTAGGGTCACTAGTATTTGCGGGGTTGTTCCCCGTGGGTAATGCTATCCGATCACCTAGGAACCGCAGTCCGGCGCCATTCGAAGACTTAACTAAAACAATGTCTCCCGGTGCCAGCTCGGCGGAAAGTAGGGCGTAAGCGGCTTCCGCGTCGGGAACAAACATGGATTCGTTTCCCCATGAGCCTTCCATGACGGCGCCCACGTGCATGGCACGGGCTCCGGCCCCAACAACAATCAGCCGAGAGATATTCAGCCGAACGGCCACCCGGCCAACCGCGTCATGATCCAGCACTGAGCTCTCGCCCAGCTCAAGCATTTCACCCAGCACTGCCCAGGTACGGCGCGCTCCGCTTCCGCCGAGCTCGGCCAGAGTACGCAGTGCTGCACGCATGGACTCCGGGTTGGCGTTATAAGCGTCATTAACAATGCTCACGCCGTCACTACGGTCCGTGCGTTCCATCCTGTACCTACTTACCGCACGCTGCTCACTAAGTGAGAAGGCAATACGCTCAGGGGAAACGCCGAGGACATGTGCGGCTGAAGCTGCAGCCAATAAATTTGTGACATGGTGCAAGCCGAGTAGTTTGCTCCGTACTTTTAGCGTTTCTATCCGGTCTGGAAAGGCTAGATCAAAAACTGGCTGACCATCCGCATCCGTGTGCACGTTACGTGCCTGCAAGAATTCGGCGCCACCGGGCACGTCAGTTTCTGGTGCATCAGCGCTGCTGAAGAACGTCACAGGCGCCCCTGAACGGGCAGCCATGGTCCGGACTCTACCGTCATCGTAGTTCAGCACGGCCCGGCCCCGCGGGGTTAGCGCTGCAACCAGCTCCCCCTTAGCAACCGCAATGTTCTCTATGGAGCCAAACTCCCCCGCGTGCGCACTTCCCACACACAGGACAACACCGAGATCGGGGTTCACGATCTTACTAAGATATGAAATCTGGCCCATCTTTGTGGCGCCCATTTCAATGATCAGATACCGCGTACCCTCAACGGCCCGAAACACTGTCATGGGGACACCGACTTCACCGTTATAGGAACCCACCGGCGCTACGGTAGGGCCCTCGGTGGCTAGTATTCCGGACAACAAGTCCTTCGTGGTGGTCTTGCCGGCTGACCCGGTGATGCCGATGACGCTCAGTGGCGAGTGCGCCCGAATCCTGCGGACAACCTCGGCCGCCAGCGTCCCCATTGCAAGCACAGCGTCGGTGACGACAACAGCTGGAAACACACCTCCGGCGTCGTCCGCGGGCGGCGTGCGTTCGGCCAGTGCCAGCACAGCACCGGCTTCAAAGGCAGCGGCAATAAAGCCGTGTCCATCAGTATTTTCCCCAGCTTTAGCCACGTACATACTGCCCGGAGTCACATCTCGAGAGTCGGTTGCAATCTTTGCCACGTCCACCAGCATGGCCGGATCAGTGCCGAAGGAAAGTGTGCCTTGGGTCAGTTCGGCAATCTGTGCCGCGGAAATTTCAATCATTAGTTGAGGATTCTATCTTGCTTGCTCCAGTGAGCGGGAATCCGTGGGAAGTCAGGGCTGCCCGCAACTCCACCCTGTCATCGAGAGAAATATTGACTCCTTTGACCTCTTGATAGATTTCGTGGCCGCGTCCAGCCACCAGAATCACGTCCTCGGCCCTAGCAAGTTCCACGGCGCGTTCGATCGCGGCTGCCCGTGAACCATGTTCCTCCACAACTCGTCCCAAGCACTCTTGTTCGTTAGTTTCACGGGCTCCGGCCAGCACGTCGGCACGAATTGCCGCCGGATCTTCGTCATGCGGGTCATCGTCGGTAATAATAACCACGTCTGCACCCCTGGCAACGACGGCACCCATCAGCGGACGCTTGGTGACATCACGCTCTCCGGTAGCGCCAAAGACAACTATCACCTTGGCAGCCGGGGAGTCCGGGCGCACTGCCGCCAGCGCCCGCTTCAGTGCATCCGGATTATGCGCAAAATCAACCACGGCAACCGGTGCTGTGCCGATGAGCTGCATGCGTCCGGGGACCTCGATCGTAAACGGGTCATGGGCGTCAAGCACTGATTGTAGCTCTGTCACAACGTCTTTGACACTCTTGCTTCCATAGCGGACGACGCCGGGATCTTCTTCCGTGGCAACGGCCAGCAGGCGGGTGAGAACCATGAGTAACGCAAGGGCTGCGTTGGAGACATTGAACTCTCCCGGCAGCCCAGTGCGGACCGTGAGAGTTGCGCCATCCGGACCGCAGAGGTTAAAGCGGGATCCTATCCCGTCCCGGCGGATGTCCTGAACCTGCCAGTCGGCGCTACCTTCTGTAGCCGCGAGCTTGAGAGTTGAAAGAGTCACTGTAGGCACCGTGCTGGTGCGCGCCATCCGCTGACCCCAGGCGTCATCAATTGTTATGACAGCCGCCCCTGCATGCGCGGGGGTGAAAAGGGCCGCCTTGGTGGCAAAATACTCTTCCATGCCTCCGTGGAGGTCAAGATGATCCTGGGTGAGGTTGGTGAATCCAGCCACGTCAAACACCACTGAGTCGACCCGGCCAAAGGCTAGTGCATGGGAGGAGACCTCCATTGATGCGGCACCGAGGCCTCTTTCAGCCATCACGGCTAAAAGAGCGTGCACATCCGTGGACTCCGGTGTTGTGAGCTTGCTGGGGATGGATTCACTGCCAGCTAAGATCTCGATGGTGCCAATCAGCCCGGTCGTTTTTCCCTGTGCTTTCAAAAGAGAGTTCAGGAAGTAAGTTGTGGTTGTTTTTCCGTTGGTGCCTGTCACCCCAAACAAGTCCATGTTTTCCAAAGCGTTTTCCAAAGCGCCGCCCCCGGACTCCCCTGCAGTCCCGGCACAGGTGCCATAGATAGTGGCGGCAAGTACTCCAGTGACTGCACGAGGGTCCGCCACTGTCAGAACAGGCACCGCGCAAGCCTTCCCTAGAACTTCCGCGCCTGCATGGTCCGTTAAAATCGCGATAGCGCCTCCGGCTACGGCCTGCGCGGCGAATTGCGCGCCATGAGCCCGTGTTCCTGGCAAGGCAACATAGAGATCACCGGCACAAATAGTGCGCGAGTCCAAGCTGACACCATTCACTGTCACGGGCTCAATACCTCCCTCGCGTTCAGCACCCACGACCTCGGCCAGCTGCGCCAGCGTTACTGACCCGCGGTGACTGGGACGCAGGGGGGCAGACGAATTATTTACAGGCACTTCTTTAGAATCCTTTGCTTGCATAGAGTGCATTGACGTTTCTTTGGGCTACCAGTGCGGAACCCATCAGCGGGAACATCATTTGTAGAACTTTGGGAGCTTTACCGGCGGTGTGGTTGACGGCGGAACATCGTAGCTGCGCAACACCTGCCCCATGACCTGATTAAAGGTATACCCCTGGGTGACTCCATAGATGCTTCCTTGCGGGCGTTGGACAGTAATACCAACCACATACTTGGGATCCTCCATGGGAGCCATCCCGATAAATGAGGAGGTGTAGCCGTCAAAACCCACACCATTATCTGCCGGGGCCTCAGCGGTTCCTGTTTTGCCGCCTGTGCGGTAACCGGGGATGTTGACAACCTTGTAATCGCTCATGGTGACAACACCTTCAAGCATGTCCCTGGCTGATTGCGCTGTTGCCGGGCTGATGACTTCCACTCCCGGGGCCTGCGGGACGCTCTGCACTGCACCGTCAGCTGCGGTGAATGAGTCAATGATCGCCGGCTTAAGCCGCACACCGTTGTTGGCAACCGTCTGGAAGATCATGGTTGTTTGCAAAGGTGTCTGCGCTACGCCCTGCCCGAACAACACCGTATAGCGTTGGCGACCATCCCAGTTCTGCCAGTCGGCCAAAATACCGGGGCTTTCGCCGGGAAGAGCTATTCCGGTTTTTTCGCCCACACCAAATTTTCGCATGTAGTCATAGCGTTGCTTAAGACTCAGCTTGGAGCCCGCCATCACAGTTCCCGTGTTCATTGAATCGGCAATGATGCCCGCCAGTGTGCGCTGCTCAGTTCCATGTACAAAGGAATCGGAGAAGTTCTGTCCATCAATGTTTAACGTAGGTGGCACAAGATATTGGCTCATAGGAGTGGCCAGACCCTCTTGAACCAAAGCTGCGGCTGTCATGATTTTACTGGTTGACCCCGGCTCAACCACTGAACTCACCGTGCGTGAGCCGACGTTGGCTTTGTCGGCGGCCCCAACGTTATTTGGGTCATAGGAGTCGCTGTCGGCCAGCGCAATGACTTTTCCGGTCTTCACTTCAATAACACTGATGCTGGCCCAACTGGCATTGTACTGTTCTTTTTGCTGCTGGGCAGCTTGCTGTGCGTAGTACTGAATGTCTTGGTCTATTGTCAGTTTCACTGTCTGACCGTCAACCGCTGGTTCGGTCCGCACGGGAGCGGTGGGAATGATGATGCCGTTCTTACCTGCTTGGTAAGTCCGGGTTCCGTCGATCCCGGTGAGTTTGTCATTCATGGTTTGTTCAATGCCAGCCAACGGCGTGCCCTCAGCATCGACGAAACCAACGATGGGGCCACCTACGGCTCCCATGGGATAGACGCGTTTTGTCACTGCCTCGGAATAGATGCCGGGGATCCCCAGTTCAGCAACGTCCTTTTCAAGCAACGGGCTGACGTCCTGGGTAATGTAATTGAAGTTTTTATCTCCTGTGGCGTTCTTCTTTACGTCCTCGAACTTCAGCCCCAGTAGGTCTGCTAACTTCTGCAGTCCTTCGTCTTTGGTGATCTTTTCAATGCTGGACTTACCCGTTTTTTTATCAACGGTCCTGTGCTTATAGGTTGGGTACTCTGCCATGTTCACCTGGGAGACGGTGATGTTATAGCGAATAATACTCTCGGCTAAAACCTTACCCTTGGCATCAATAATCTTGCCTCTAACAGCGGGTAACTTTTGTACTACCGTGCGCTGATTTTCAGCAGCTTGGGCCATATTTGCAGTGTCTAGACCTTGAACCATGACCAACCGGCCAGCAATGACAAGCAGTAGGGCCATCATAAAGACAAAACCGACGCGCATCCGCCCGCGGCCAACCTTATTCAGTTGTAGTGGCTTAGCACCACGTGCTGACTTGATGGATTTGTTTGCCACTACTGTTTTCCTTGCGTTTTGACATTGGGAAGATCACTACTTCCCGTCGCGGTTATGACAGTGGTTAAACTTTAGCTGTCCTTTTGGCTGGGTGCCGGTATGGTTCCACCATTAAGGTCCGGAGTCGCTGTAGCTGGTACGGGCGCTGGCTCAGATTTGGCGGCAGCCTTCTGGGCAGCCTGCTCCCTCTGGGTAATTGCGCCCGGGCTCAGTGGAACAACTGCTGGTGGGGTATCCGCCGCTGGCACAGGCTTGTCAATCAATGCAGGTGGGATACTCACCAGGCCTTTGGTGTCAGGTGAGGCAGGCTGAGGAGACCCACTAACTTTTTTGGTCCGTACATCAATCTGCCCTGTCGAACCAGCAGGGACCATGCCTAACGCGGCAGCACGGGAGACAAGCTCCTGAGGCGCCTGCTTCGCAGCAATTTCCTGCTCCATCGTTTGATTAGCCTTGAGTAAGTCAGACTGCTGGTTCTTCAAACCCACCAATTCATATTGGCCTTTGGTGACGGAGATGCTCATCACAAGGACAACAGTCAGCGCGGCGACGACAACCAAGAACAAGATCACCACCAGTGAGGAACGGCTCCGCTTGGGAACGGAGACCACCAGAGACAGCGGGGCGCGGGCTTTCCACGACGTCGGTTTCGGTGCTGTTACTCCAACGTCCGGGGTAGCCACTGGCATGTTCAGGGCCCGGGCATTGTTACCTACGGTCACCGCTGTGGTGCGTGGTGCAAGCTGGCTCATTTGGCGCTCCCGACCCTGATTTTTTCAACTGCCCGAAGACGCGCTGATGCGGCCCTGGGGTTTTCTGCAATTTCTTCACTCGTGGGAATCTCGGTGCCCTTGGTGAGGCGTTTAAGTGTCGCTTTGTGCTCGTCCAACTCCACGGGAAATCCTGCCGGAGCAGATGAACGTGAACCTGCGGCGAAGACAGCTTTGACGATCTTGTCTTCCAAAGAGTGGTATGACATAACAACTGCACGCCCGTGCAGAGCCAGGGCATCAACCGCTGCCGGGATGGCTGTCTCGAGAGCACTCAGCTCCTCGTTAACCTCAATGCGTAACGCTTGGAAGGTTCGTTTTGCTGGGTGTCCACCTGTCCGCGCGGCCCCTGAGGGCACCACATTGCGAATGATTTCCACCAATTCACCGGTGCGCATCAGGGGTGCCTTGTCGCGGGCCGCCACAATGTGGTTTGCGATGCGACCGGCAAATTTTTCCTCGCCCCATTTGCGGATAATCCGCACCAGGTCTTCTTCCGAGTAGCTGTTAAGGATGTCGGCTGCGGTTTGGCCGCGACTGGTATCCATGCGCATGTCAAGGGGCGCATCAAAGGAATAAGCAAACCCGCGGTCGCGCTCATCCAGTTGAAGTGATGAAACACCTAGATCCATGAGGATTCCGTCAATACTGGGAATACCAAGATCAGCCAGCACCTCGGTGATCTCGTCGTAGACCGCATGCACTAGATCAGTGCGGTCCTGGAAGGGCGCCAACCGCTCCCCTGCCAACCCCAGCGCTTCTGTGTCCCTGTCAATGCCGATCAGGTGCAGGTCCGGGTAGCGTTGCAGCATGGCTTCGCTGTGCCCACCCATCCCCAAGGTGGCGTCAATAACCACAGGAGTGCGGCCGGCGGATCGGGCCAATTCAAAGGCTGGGGCCAACAGGTTTATGCATCGATCTTTCAGAACCGGAGTGTGGCGTTCAGACGTAGGTGGCGTGGGCAGTTCCGACGTCATCACGACTCCGTTTCTCTTGGGTCAAAATCGCAGGGGGTTGTGGACCCTTGCGGAAATCTAAATCTGGTAAAAGAAAATCTAATCCTGCAATTTTTCTAGCCTTACATTGGACAGTTGTCCTCCGTTAGTCAGCTGGCCTTGCTGGTTCACTTCACGCAACCGCAGGATTGGAATACGTGTCCTTAAACCAGATCCCCCTCCGCGCCGAGCCTTACCACGCCTGGCACCGGGGAAGGTGAGCCAGGATTGGTGTTGCTGGGCGGCTGGAGATCTCATTCAAGAGCACCGGCTAAGCCGAAGGAACTGCTACGTCGAGACGAGATTTTCCAAATTATTCCAACTGCGGGTACTTCATGTTGTGCAAACTTCCCGTAGGAGGCTTTCCTCAGTTAACGCCGGGTATTGCTGTTTCGTCAGTAGCCGAGAATCCGCTCTCCTTGGCTTCCAAATATGCATGCCACGAAGTTGCATCCCAGATCTCTGCCCGGCTGCCGGCGCCAATGACCACCAGTTCCTTCTCGAGACCGGCGTAGGAACGAAGGGTTCCAGGGATTGTCACCCGTCCTTGCTTGTCTGGCACTTCATCAGACGCACCAGAAAGAAAGATACGAATGTAATCCCGTGCCGCCATGTTGGACAGTGGAGCATCCTGCATCTGGGCTAGTACTTTTTCAAACTCTCGTGCACTGAAGACGTAAATGCAGTTTTCCTGCCCCTTAGTAAGGACAAGTCCGCTGGCTAGTTCCTCCCGGAACTTGGCGGGAAGAATGATCCGACCCTTCTCATCAAGGCGCGGTGAGTGTGTTCCAAGAAACAATCCCCCACCACCTTCATTTGTCGAGTCTGGAAACTACTCCAACCCATTCCCCTCTTACCTGCTCCACATTACTCCACAATCCTCCACGGTCAACTCAAGACATACCCATCTTTGCTACGTGTCGTGCATCAGTTCCTTGTTGTAGCGGCAATTTTCTCGGTGGGTCGGGGGTGGAGGAAAAAATTCAGATGTGGACGTTGCTGCGTGTCCGGGGTGCCTTGGAAGCCACTTTTATGGAGAGTTTCAGCGGCAAATGCCCTCTGGTGGGGCAAAGTGGAGGATGTTCTGGCCCGTGCAAGTTCTCAGCTAGAGCCGGTTCATCTCAGCTAGAGCCGGTTCACGGATTCCGCAGGAAACTCAGCCGCTCACTTCTCCAGATCTCCAGATTGTCCCCGGTCGCAAAAGCAACGATGGGCACGCAGGCTCACCCCGTCACGCGGCCGGCTATCTCTTCTGCCCGCGACAAGGGTTGACTTCGTTTCAAGTACCCCGCTGTTTTAAGTACCCCGGTCATCGCAGCACTCGGAATCCTGGAAAAAATGTGCCGCAGCAGAAACTACGACCCATAAGAGCCATTGGAGTGCGGGGCGCCAGGGAGGCAGGAAAGCGGAGGGAAAGATTTGATTTTTCTAAAAAATTTAGGGAACCCATGGTGGTTCCGCACGCATCAACGTAGGTCACTCAGCGCTGGAAGCGAACATTTTTGAGTGCATTTTGTGAGCATCTGGTCCGAATTGGCCATCTGTTCCACTGCAGGTGTTCTACTGCAGGTGTTCTACTGCAGGCTGGCGGGAGTTGCTACGGAGACGCTGATGATGGCCCACACCTCTGGGCACTGGAGGGAGCGAGCGTGTTCTCAGTGAATGGGCACAATGCAGCGCTGGCCAGTTTGTGAAGTCCGTAATGGGAACACCGTAATGGGAACACCAGCACAACAGCACTGTGCAGTGCGTACTGGAAGAAACCTACTGGAAGAAACGTACTGCAGGTGCGTACTGCATGAAAGGTCTACGGCTGGCGGCGACGCTCTTCCCATTTTTCTTCAAGACCGTTCATAAATCCGCTTTTTTGCTTGGCCCGGGTCTTATCCCCTGGCTTGTGCTCAGTCTGGTGCTGTGAGCCAAATCTCGGCTTTGAGACAGCCACGTAGACACCTCCACCCATGACTAGGAAGCCAACGATTCCAAGCGGGATCAAATGCAACGCCACACCGGCTAATAGCACCAACAAACCTGTGATCATGATCAACACACCAATGACGATGTTGCGTGTTGACAATGACTTCGTTGGGGCCGTTGACAGGGCGTGGGCAAACTTGGGATCTTCCGCATGCAGCTGCTGTTCTAATTGGTCCAGCAGTCTCTGCTCGTGCTCAGAGAGGGGCATGACGACCTCCTTCAGGTCAGGGCCATGGGCGTGTTAAAACGTTAACGAACATACTTGCCTATTGATTCCCACTGAACCGAATCCGCAATGCACTAGGTGCAATCTGGGTCCCGAGCGCCCGGGTATGAACAAGCGACGAAGTCATCTATGAATTAACTCCTACCACTAACAATAGGCTTGATTCTCTGGAACGGAAACCCATATCAGGTGCGTCAGCGATCGGGGTGCTGGGAACATTTTTTGATCACGTACGGATCACGTAGGGAACCCTTGGATTTGGGCACTTTTTACCCGCGTTGAGATGAGAGCCATGCGCTTTTGTTGGCGTCGCTAGGGAGCTCTTTACGCTCTGTCGCGAGGCTTAATGAGGCGTGCGGGAACAATTTTGGCGCTACCGAACCTTGCCGCAATAGCATCACCAACCACTTCGGCATTGCGTGAGTTGTCATCCCGAGGGTCCAAGGTGAACTGCAGCGGTGCGCCCGCAAGAGCATCCAGCTTTTCCATGCGCACCCCAATCAATCGCACACTTTGGGGCCGGACTCCTAGCGCGCGCAGAAGGGTCACCGCGCCGGCATAAATTTGTGTCGCACTGTCAGTTCCTGCGCTGAGCGTCTTGGACCGCGTGATGGATGAGAAGTCGGAATACTTGATTTTCAAAGAAAGCGTGTGCCCGCTCAACCCTGCTTCTCGAAGACGCCCTGCCACACGGTGGGAAAGTCTCAACAGTTCCCTGGTGAGGACTTCGTCGTCGAAGGTATCCACGGCGAACGTTTCCTCAGAACCGATGCTCTTCTCCTGGCGTTCACCGGTCACCGGCCTCGGATCTATCCCCCAGGAAAGCGAATGCAGTGCAGCCCCCGTGCTACCTAGCGCCTTCTGCAGGGAGGGCAGGGGTGTTGCAGCCACATCTGCCACAGTAAAGATCCCCAATCGAGCAAGGACCTGGCGCGTCTTTACTCCTACACCCCACAGGGCCTCAACAGGCAGGCTGTGGAGGTACTCCACGGTTTGCTCTTTTTCGATCAGGAGCATTCCGTTGGGTTTGCAACGCGTTGAGGCGACTTTAGCCACAAATTTACTGGCTGCAATACCCACCGACGCCGTGATGCCCACCTCTGCGGAAATGCGCGACCGAATCAACGCACCAATTTCTAGAGGTGTTCCCAACCGTCGCAATGAGCCACTGATATCAAGAAAGGCTTCATCCACGCTCAATTGCTCAACTTTGTCTGTAATGGAGCGGAAGACCGTCATGATCTCTCCTGAGACCTGCTGGTAAAGCTGGTGTCGAGGTGGGATTACGACGGCGGTTGGGCACAATCGCAGGGCCGTCACCATGGGCATAGCGGAACGAACCCCCACGCTGCGCGCTTCATAGGAAGCTGAAAGTACCACCGAACGTCCCTCAGGCTGGCCAACGATCACCATTTTGCCTCGTAGATCCGGGCTATCCCGCAGTTCAACAGTTACATAAAAGGCGTCCATGTCCACATGCATGATTGTGCAACCCTCTTGCTGGGACCCTCGGCGCTGCTGCGGTTGCTCATTCACCTCTCAAGTCTAGTGAGTGAACTTCTCTTGAACTCACTAGCGTGCTTGGAGCTCATCACAGTGACGGGCACAACACCTCCAGTATGCCTGGGCCTCTTCTTGGGTAAACTGGAGCCGATGCCATCGCACCAGCTCCGGCAGCTAAGGAAACAGTCATGACCAAATTCATCCCCCGCTCCTCGCGCATAGTGCCGTTATCGCGCATAGTGCCGTTATCTCGCAGATGTCTCTGGGCAGCTGGCGCAGTTTCTACCATTGTCCTTCTGACGGCTTGCTCCAGCCAGAGCACTCCTGTTTCGTCCGCCTCGGCCGCTTCGTCTGCTTCGTCCGCTTCGGCCTCCGCTGCCGCAACATCACCATCGGCGCCCATTAGCGCCGCCGCGGAAAGTTCGGCCACCCCGTCAGCACAGTCTGCGGTGAAGAAACTGGTTGCGGGTTTCCCTACAACAGTTTTGCCGCTCATGCCGGACGCCACAATTCAAGCTTCAAGCCTTGAGCACAACACTGACGTTTCGATGGCTTCAATGACAGCAAGTGTCACGGCCAGTTCAGCAGATGTATTGGCTTACTACACCAAGTCGTTGACCAGCCAAGGCTTTGAAGCGCAGCCTGGCGACGCAGTGGACGGCGTTCCGTTGAAGACATTCGTTCGGGCTCAGGGTCAGGAAATTGCCACAGTCTCTATAGTCCAGAGCGCGTCCACCGCGACCTTCACTATCGGCGCAACACTCCTGCCTGCCTCGTTTAGGTAAACCATCGACTCAAGTGACTACTCGATGTAAATACTCACTGACGCTGTCCAGACACTGGCACAAAGTCAGAACTCCAGCATTTTTGATCCCACAGGAAGGAATCTTGAAAGCATGAACACTACTTCCGTCCAAACCGGAGAACCCATGCGTGGGGAACACGACGCATTTATTACGGCTGTAGCGCAGCAATTGACTGAGTTCCTAGCCGAAAAGCACCAGCTACTGACGCAAATATCCCCAGCAACATTGGTTTTGGTGGATTCGATCTCGAAGCTCGTCACCGGCGGGAAACGGATGCGGGCGCTACTGTGCTATTGGGGATGGCGTGGTGCAGGGGGCGCTCCTGAGGCAAAGGCCATCATTCAGGCGGGGGCGGCGCTTGAACTGTTTCAGGCTGCGGCATTGATCCACGATGACATCATTGACCGCTCTGATACCCGCCGCGGAAGTCCAAGCGTGCACCGGCAGTTCAGCACTCTGCATAGCGAGAGCCAGTGGGCTTTAGATGATGAACGGTTTGGCCAGGCAGCCGCGATCCTTACTGGTGACTTGTGTTTGTCTCTCAGTGAAGAGATGTTTGCACGGATCAGCTCCGAAGGCGACAACCGCGCTCGGGAAATTTTTAATCTCATGCGCACGGAAGTCATGGCAGGGCAGTACCTGGATATTTTGGAGGAGGTTGCTGGCCCGTCCCAACCGCATAGCACTGCGGTGGCTCGAGCTTTGGCCATTATCCGTTTTAAGAGCGCAAAGTACTCCTCCGAGCATCCGCTGGTGCTGGGAGGGGCCTTGGCCGGTGGTGAAGATAGTTTACTGGCAGGCTACAGCTCGTTTGCCCTGCCACTGGGAGAGGCTTTCCAGTTGCGCGATGACGTCTTGGGAGTCTTTGGTGATCCGGTTCAAACCGGCAAGCCTGCTGGCGATGACCTGCGTGAAGGCAAGCGGACGGTGTTGGTGGGCTTGACTATAGATGCAAGCGTTGGGGCCGAACGAGAATTTGTTGATAGGAACTTGGGGAACCCTGAGCTAAGCGAGGACGACGTGGAGAGAGTCCGTTCCATCATGGTCCAGTGCGGTGCCCTTGAAAGCGCCGAAGAGCTGATTGCCCAGAGAAGCGATACTGCATTTGCTGCCCTTGCTCAGCTGCCCATTGAGGAGACCGTGACTGCTGCACTTGCGACTGTGGGCCGAGGCGCCGTCGCTAGAACGTCCTGAGCCTCGACTGATGGTGCTTAACTACTGATTCTTAACTAGTAGTAAAGGCCGGTGTCTTTGCGGGTTAGCAACCTCTGGCTGTCAACCCGCAAAGCTATCGAAAAATCTACCAGCCCAGGGCTGCCGCACGGCGGCGGATTTCAGTTTTGCGGCCCTCGCGCAGGGCATCTATTGGCCGCCCTGGCAGTGAATCATCCGCGGTGTAGAGCCATTCGATTGCTTGATTGTCCTCGAAGCCGGCATCGTGAAGCACGGAGATGGTGCCACGCAGGCTTTCCAGGATGTGGTCTCCTGCAATGAACTCAGCGGGAACTGCCCTGATTGAGCGCTCACCCACGCGGGAGGCCAGAAGGGAACCATCTTTAACCAAGGCATGAACTTTAGTGACCGAGACGTCAAGCATCTCGGCAACATCGGGTAGGGGCAACCATTCGCTAACTACTTTTTCAACATTACTCACAGATAAATGTTCCCACATATTGCTCTCAAGCATGCAAACACATGGGCGCTCAACCGATAATCCCAACAATTCCCACGTTCTTGTGTTCATTTTGTGCTCAATCCACATTGAAATTACCATCGAAGTCCCATTCGCACGGACTTTAGTGTAAATTCACTTCTAGTCACATGAGTAACATAAACACCAATGGCATCATCCGTAACGGAAATTTGAGGTACGCCCCGATGACTCCCCCACGCCCATCGCCCACTAGCGCCAAACAGTTGGTCGCAGTGGCCACAGCAGCCATTCCCGTGGTCATGCTTTCCTCCTTGGCTTTGGCCAGTCCCGCGACAGCGGCTCCGACGCAGATCAAGCCCCACGGCAGTCATGGCACCCTTGACGCACAGAAGGTCCTTGCGGCCGTAAAGGCGCGTACTGCTTCAAGTCACATTCCGGCCGCTGTGGTGGCTAGTTCAGTGCCCCGTACAGTTAGCACACAGGCTGTTAGCGCACGTGCTGTTAGCACACCAGTTGTTAAGGCACAGGCTGTTAGGGCACAGGCGTCGGCTTCCTCGACTCATACAGTCGCTGCTGGTGACACGGTCTCCGGCATCGCAGCCACCTTCGGTGTATCCGTTGAGTCTGTTCTTGCTTTAAATAAGATCTCAGCATCCACGATCATCCATCCCGGCAAGGTCCTGACCATCTCCGGATCCGGCGCTCCGGCGGGTGAATCTTCAAGCCCGGCGTCGTCCACTCAGAGCCACACTGTTCGTGCAGGTGAAACCCTCAGCGGGATTTCTGCCCAGTACGGCGTAAGCCTGGAAAGTGTTTACGCGTTGAACAGCCTCACTGGCAGTTCGATCATTCAGCCGGGGCAAGAAATTAAGGTCTCCGGAGAAACTGCAGAAGCACCCCAAGTCACCGAAAACGTGGCGGTTCCTGCCAGTGGCAATCAGTACGTGATCAAGGCTGGTGACACACTTTCCGCTATTGCGGCCAAGAACGATGTGAGCCTCGCGTCCCTCGTCGCTGCAAATGGTGGGGATGCTAAATCAGCGATCTACCCCGGAAAGACCTTGTCAATCCCGGGTTTGACTGCGGCCTCAAGCGATATCGTTCCCATCACGCCAGCTGAGTCTGGCACGGCTGCATCCACGGCGGAACTGACTCCAGAGCAGCAGGTCCCCAGCACTTTTCTGCACTACACCTACCCTGAGGCAGTAGTTAGTGATGCAAACGTCAACAAGTCTGCGCTCCTGGCAGCCCCGGCACCTTCCAGGGCACAGATGAAGGAAATGGTGGCCAGAACTGCGGCAGCAATGGGCGTCGATCCGGCACTTGCCATGGCGTTTGCCCAACAGGAGTCCGGATTCAACCACCAATCAGTCTCCCCAGCCAACGCCATCGGCACCATGCAGGTCATTCCTGATGCTGGCGAGTGGGCATCGGGTCTAGTGGGCCGCACACTGAACCTGCTTGATCCGCAGGACAACGTCACAGCAGGGGTCGCCATCATCCGGGCGTTGCATTCCGGTGCACCGAATGAAGATCAGGCCATTGCAGGTTATTACCAGGGCCAGTACTCCGTCAGCGTCCATGGCATGTTCAACGACACTGTGAATTACGTAGCCGGCATTAAAGCTAACCGCGAGCTTTTCCGCTAACAACTGCCAGCCAGTGACTGCAGGGAGCAAAAAGTACGCTCTCAACGAAAAGGGGACCCCCGCACGGTGTTGCGGGAGGTCCCCTTTGCTTTCAACTCCTAAGCTGGAAGAGTGCAAGAAGTCTCCCCTGACCCCCTGATAGGGTCCACGATCGATGGGCGCTACCTAATTCTCTCAAAGGTGGCGCACGGCGGCATGTCCACTGTGTACCTAGCAACTGACCTCCGGCTGGGGCGGAACATCGCATTAAAGATCCTACATCCGCATTTAGCCACGGACAGTGCCTTCATCGAACGGCTGGGTCGTGAGGCGCAGAGCGCTGCCAGCCTCTCACACCCGCACGTGGTGCAGATCCATGACCACGGGGTGGGACCGCAGCACGCCTACCTAGTTTTTGAATTCATCGATGGCAATACTTTGCGCGATGTTATTAATGAGAACGGTGCGCTGAGCCCGCGCCAGGCTTTGGATCTTTTGGACCCGATCGTGGAAGGTTTGGCCGCAGCACACAACGCCGGGTTAGTGCACCGGGACGTGAAGCCTGAAAATGTTCTGATTTCTCGTCAAGGGTGGGTAAAGATTGGCGACTTTGGGCTCTCCCGCGCCATCAGCACCTCCACTAACACGGCCACTCTTCTGGGTACTGTCGGGTACATTGCCCCGGAGCTTGCAAGCGGTCACGGCGGGGATGCGCGTAGCGATATTTATTCCGCAGGCATTATGCTCTACGAGCTTCTCACGGGTGTGCAGCCTTTCCGGGGCACCATGCCTGTGGCTGTGGTCATGGCCCACATTCAGGACGATGTCCCAGCCCCCTCCTTGGCGGTTCCCACCCTGCCACCTGTCATGGACGAACTTGTTCGCTACATGACCGAAAAGGATCCCGAAAACCGCCCTGCCAATGGCGCAGCGCTACTGGAGGATCTTCGTCATATTCGCCAGACCCTGACACCAACCGAACTGGACGCTGGCGCCAGCGGCAACAGCGCTACCGGCAACAGCGGCAGTCCCACAGACAGTCCCACAGGCAGTCCCACAGGCAGTCCCACAGGCAGTCCCACAGAAATCATCACAACAGCTACCCCGGCCTCTGAACCCACGGGCATCGTGGCATCCCCCAACTTCCCCACTTCTGTCTTACCTCAGCCGTCAAGGTTGTATGCCGATGATCCCCGCCAGAGCCATCAGGGTGCGGGCAATGCGGGAAGTTCCGGCGCTTACGGCGTGTCGCAGGAGAAGTACGACGCCGGGCCGAACCTCACCGCGGCCATCGGCGCAGGTGCCTACCTCGGGATAGGTGAGAAGGAAAATACTCTCTCACTATCGAAGCGCCAACGTGCAGCAGCCGCAAAATCGCGCGCCAAGGCTGCAGCAACTCCGCAAAAGACGTTGGGTTCAAAGAATCCTCGTCGTCGGGCTCTGCTGTGGATCATGTTGGTGGTTGTTCTTGGTGTCATTGCTGCCACTGCAGGCTGGTTCTTGGCATTGGGTCCAGGCGCCTTGGCGACGGTGCCTGATGTACACAATAAGACTGTGCCGCAAGCGCAGGACATACTCCGCACGGCAGGATTCGGGCTGACTCCCACTACGGATGTGTTTGATGAAAAGGTGGCGGCCGGCTTCGTCGTTTCCACCGACCCCACAGCTGGGGAATCAATCCGAAAATTCAACGGTGTCACCCTGGCAGTCTCCCGCGGTCCGCTCCTCTACGCAGTGCCCACACTTGTTGGGCTACAGCTCGGTGATGCGAAACAAGCTCTCTCTGATGCGCATCTGGCTGTTGGCAACGTCACCGAAGCCTTTGATGAAAAGGTCGCTACCGGCGTCGTAGTGGCCCAGGAGATTGCTGCAGGTAAGGAATTCCGTGGGAACACAAAAGTAAATATTTCTGTCTCTAAGGGCCCCAAACCCATTCCCGTGCCGTCCGTGACGGGACAGCCACAGGATCAGGCAGTGGCCGCGTTGAAGGCTGTTGGACTCGTCGCCGCCATTGCCCCGGAGCAAGCCAACAGCGCTTCCATTCCCGCTGGGTCTGTTATCTCCGCTTCCCCCGATTCCGGAGAGCTCAAGGCCGGGGACTCAGTCACCCTTACCCTCTCTAAAGGGCCACGCTTGATCGAAGTACCGAGTTTTGTTGGAAAACAGCTGAACGTGGCCCGCCCCGCCTTGGAAGAATTGGGCTTTAAGGTCGAGATCAAAGAAGGCGCGTTCGGCATAATCTTCGGTACCGTGGCCACCCAAAATCCAAGATCCGGGCAGCACCCTGAAGGCACAACCATCACGTTGGGTGTTGTGTAACTCTCCGCAAGAGAAAACTGCCGGCCCCCACCTTTTTTACAAGGTGAGGCCGGCATTTTTGTCATGTATTGATTTTTTGCAATAAATTACTTGGACTTGCGTAGAGCCTCGGAGACTAGGAACGCCATTTCAAGTGATTGCTTATGGTTCAAGCGTGGATCACACACCGACTCATAGCCGGTGAGGAAAGCTTCCTGGTCAATGGGATCCGCGCCACCAAGGCACTCCGCTACGTCATCCCCTGTCATCTCCACATGCAGACCACCGGGGAAGGTGCCCTGGGCCTCATGAACTTCAAAGAAACCGCGTACTTCATCAATGACGTCGTCAAAGTTGCGGGTTTTGTACCCGTTGGGCGAGGTGACAGTGTTGCCGTGCATCGGATCGGTGACCCAGAGGACTTGAGCTCCGGAAGCTGTCACCTTTTCAACCAGGTTCGGTAGCTTCTCACGGATATTTGTAGCACCCATCCGAGTGATGAATGTCAGGCGTCCAGGTTCGCGGTTGGGATCCAGCTTCTCGATGAGGCGCAGCGCATCATCTGAAGTTGTGGTGGGGCCAAGTTTGACACCAATGGGGTTGCGGACTCGAGAAAGAAAATCGACGTGGGCCGAATCCAGATCCCGGGTACGCTCGCCGATCCACAAGAAGTGGGCGGATGTGTCGTAAGGCAGCCCTGTGCGTGAGTCAATGCGTGTCAACGCCCGCTCATAGTCAAGTAGCAGTGCCTCGTGACTGGCGAAGAACTCCACTGTCTTGAGTGCTTCAAAGTCCGCACCGCAGGAGGTCATGAACTTAATGGCGCTGTCGATATCCTTGGCCAAGCGCTCATAACGGCTGTGCGCCGGGTTGGAGGTGAAACCGCGGTTCCATTCGTGCACGCTGCGCAGATCCGCGAATCCACCCTGCGTGAACGCCCGGATGAGGTTCAGCGTTGAGGCCGAGGTATGGTACGCCTTGAGCATGCGTGCTGGGTCATGCCGCCGGGACTCAGGGGTGAATTCGAAACCGTTGACGATGTCGCCGCGGTAAGCAGGCAACGTCACCCCGTCACGCGTTTCATCGTTGGAGGAACGCGGTTTGGCGAATTGACCCGCCATACGCCCCATCTTGATGACGGGAAGCTGTGCCCCATAGGTAAGTACCACGGCCATCTGCAAAATTGTCTTTACCCGTGCACTGATCTTATCGGCCGTTGCAGCCTCGAAGGTTTCAGCACAGTCTCCACCTTGGAGAAGGAACGCCTCACCTTGAGCGGCCTTGGCCAGACGTGAACGCAGGACATCAACTTCGCCAGCAAACACCAGCGGCGGCACGGAGGAAAGTTCCTTCACGGTAGCCGCGAAGTGGGGGTCCTTTGCCCATGTAGGCTGCTGCGCGATGGGCAGCTCACGCCAGCTGTCAAGCCCCGGATAAACAGCCGCCCCAGGGACGGGCGTTGTAGCAATGGGGTCTTGCGAGGCAGTGTATGTTAGATCGTTCACCGCTTAAGCCTATCCCGCCCGAGCGCACGCCACCAACCAGTCCGCTTCATGAGATGCCGACGCTTTTACCAGCGCTATTGAGCGGGCCTTGGACGCCTCATTTTTCGGTAGGATCCGCATCGGGGTCGGTAGTTTCTTCAACGGTTGCAGGCTCCGGGGTGGGCTTGGCTTTTTTAGTGCCGATCACTGTTACCGTCCCCGGCAACACAGCAGAAGCTGCTCCCAGTCTCACTGCGTCACCAGCATTTTTTGCGGCTTGGGCTACTTTGGCAGGTACGGCCTTGATTGCCTTCTCGGTAGCAAGTTTATCCTTGACAGTCGTGGCATAGGAATCAACATATTCCTGTCCGGAAAGCCTCATGAGTTCGTACATGATCTCATCGGTGACAGAACGTTGCACAAATCTGTCATCCGACATTCCCTGGTACCTGCTGAAATCCATAGGCTCCCCAAAAATCACGCCAAGGCGTCGAATCGTGGGAATCCGGCGCCCAATGGGCTGAACCTTGTCAGTGCCAATCATGGCAACGGGGATCACGGGCACGTTGGCAGTCAGTATCAACTTAGCTACTCCCACTTTTCCCCGGTAAAGGCGGCCATCGTGGCTACGGGTACCTTCGGGATATATCCCCAGCAAGCCGCCACCGTTGAGCACATCAACACCAGTTTGCAAGGAATCCGCCGATGCCGCCCCACCTGAACGGTCCATAGGCAGCTGATTTGTGAGTTTAAAAAAGGCTGCTGTTAGGCGTCCTTTGATGCCACGACCAGTAAAGTAGTCACTCTTTGCCAGAAACACCACCGGCCGTGGCACCATCAGCGGCATAAAGATGGAATCTGAAAACGAAAGATGGTTACTGGCCAGCACTGCGGGCCCCTCAAGAGGCAAGTTATCCAGACCCTTCGTCCAGGGCCGGAACAGCACCTTCAAAACGGGGCCGAGGAATATTTTCTTTAGTACCCAATAGATCACGGTGGTGTTCCTCCTCTGACTCTGCCGGTTACGCTCTGGCTCTGCCGGTTACAAGCGACCCGGGTCCATTGCGCTACCCCACAACGGACGTATCAACAGTAGTCTAGTGAAAGCGGCACAAAATCGCCTCAGCACGGCCGCGTCACCATAAAAAGCGTTCCCCGGCCTCAGTTACCGGGAAGGAAAGGAGTCAGCCTCAATGGCACAGTCGTTCCGATCTCCAGGTCATGGGGATTATTCAAAAATTGGCGTGGCGGTATGCCACGGTTTCACCGGCTCACCTATCAGCATGCGGGGCTGGAGCGAGTACCTGGCAGACACAGGATTCGCCGTGAACATGCCGCTGCTGGCAGGCCACGGCACGTCATGGCAGGAATTGGCCAAAACCCCGTGGCAGCATTGGTACCGCGATTTTGAGGCTGCCTATCTGGAACTTGCTGCTCGCTGTGACACCGTTTTCGTGGCGGGCCTGTCTATGGGCGGGGCTCTAGCGCTGCGTGTGGCTGCACTGCATCCTGTGGCAGGAGTGGCAGTAGTGAATCCAGGTCTGACGTTTAATGACAACAGAGCGAAATACTCCGGTTTGCTGAAATATGTGCTCAAGAGTGTGCCAGCCATTGGCGATGACATGAAACTACAGGGCGTCAGCGAGGGGGCATACACCCGTACGCCCGTGGCGGCTGTCCATCAGCTCTCGCAACTTTTCCAGAACACCATCGAACTTCTCCCCCGCGTCACAGCACCAACCCTGGTGTTCCGCTCAACAGTGGATAACGTTGTTCCAGATTCCAGCCTTGAGCTCCTGAAGCAAAAGGTCTCCAGCACTGACGTAAAGGTTATTCCGCTGGAAAACAGTTACCATGTAGCCACAATGGACAACGATGCCCCCCTGATCTTTTCCCAGTCTGCAGACTTCTTCCGAAGGAATCTTCATGCAATCTGACCCTGGCGCGGATACCCCGCACACCGGCGGTAATGACGAGGAAGTGTGGCTGGATCTTGTCTCCCGCCTCGAATCAGGCAATGACGCGTTCATGGACGCGCCCCATTCCCTGAGCCAGGAATTAGCCACAGACCAGGACCCAGCGGACGATCAAGAATCAGAATCTAAGGGGGTCGTTGACTTTGACCCATTGGGTGTTTGGCAGCGCGAATCGGAGCCTGCACCTCACGAAGCCAGCCCCGAGGAACTTGCTGAACACTCTGGAACTGCCAATGACGTCACCACTTTTGGCCCCCGAGATTACCTTAGTGACGACGGCGAAGAAGAGTTTGTGCCGGAAGAACTACCCAGCCTGCGCAATACCGAACCAGCCCTTATGCTTGCCTGGATTGGTGCGGCAGGTGGCCCACTGTTCCTTGTCTTCTCGGCAATTTTTTGGCGATCAATACCCATGACATTTATCTTTGGCGTCATCGTGGCATTTCTGGCGGGCACGGGCTACCTATTGTTCCGTCTGCCCGATCACCGGGACCATGACAGCGGCGACGGCGCCGTCGTATAGGTTTTCCAGACCCCGGGTTATCACTACCTAGTGTTTTCATGACCCCGAACCCGTGCCAGGTCCGCGGCGCCGATCAAGCCCGCTGATGGGCCCAACTGGCCCACCGTGATGAGCGCTTCTTGGCGGTAGCCTCGTCCTGTTAGATTCCGTGAAAAAGCCCGACGCGCGGGCTCAAGCAGGAGGTCACCGGCGGCGCTGAGACCGCCACCGATGATAAAAATTGCTGGGTCAAGGGCAGCCGCCAGATTCGCTATTCCCAAACCCAGCCAGTCACCCACTTCTGCCACCAGTTCTTGGGCAGTGGCTTCGCCAGCCAAGGCTAGTTCGGTGACAACATTGCCTGTGATCTCCTTGGGGCGGCCGTGGGTTGCCGCAAGCAGACCCGCCGCCATGGGCGAGTGCTTTCTAGCCAGTTCGCGGCCTTCTCGCCCCAGTGCATTACCTGAAGCATACTGCTCCCAACATCCTCGGTTGCCACATTCGCAACGGTGCCCACCGGGCATGATGATTTGATGCCCAAACTCACCAGCCATACCAAAACTGCCGCGTTCAACCCGGCCGTTGATCATCAACGCCCCACCAATTCCTGTCCCCAGCGTCAACATAAGCAGCCTGTCGTGGCCGCGTCCGGCACCAAACCGCCATTCCGCCCAAGCAGCAGCATCTGCGTCGTTCGTTAGGACAACCGGGCGCTGAAGCAAGGTCTCCAGGGTGTCCCGCAATGGCTCATCACGCCAGGCAAGGTGGGGGCTGAAGACAACCTTGGTTCCTGCCAAGTCCATCCACCCCGCGGCTCCGATGCCAACCGATGCAAACTCGTACCTTGCACCTAGCTCATGGACTAATTCCACAATCACAGCCTCCACTGCCCGTGCGTCACGGCCGGGAGTGCAGCGCCTGAGTTCTTCAAGGATGACGCCGTTGCTGTCAACCACACCGGCAGCCACTTTTGTGCCACCAATGTCGATCCCGAGCGCTAACGGGGTTCGTGTCTTTGGAGGCTGGTTGATGCAGCCGGATGAATCGGGTCCATTGTTAGGCGGTGGCGGGAACATCCCATAATTCTAGTCAGCTATATACGCCGTCCACGCCACATTGAAAGTGTGAGCTGAACAACATAAAGTTACCAACGGGTAACATCGCGTTCGGGGCGAATCACGTACTTGGCGGATAGAGTAAAGCAACTAGATCGCAGGCCCACTTATCAAAGGAGCTATTGTGCAAGAGATTTCCGTTCCGGCCAAGGTAGTTAGTCCACGGACCATGAACACCACCGATTTTGTGCTCCGGCAAGCAAAGTTGGCTACCAACCCCGCACTTTTTTCCAAACGCAATGCTGACAATGTTTGGGTTGACGTGTCAGCCAAAGAATTCCAAGCCGACGTCAGCGCCATTGCCAAAGGCATGATTGCTTCCGGTATCAAAGTGGGAGATCGAGTCGGGATCATGGCGCGTACCCGCTATGAGTGGACACTGGTTGACTTCGCCATTTGGTTTGCGGGAGCTGTCTCCGTGCCGATCTATGAAACATCCTCCCCGTCGCAGGTGGCCTGGAACCTAGGCGACTCCGAGGCAGTAGCCGTTTTTGCTGAAACCGGATCCCACGAGAAAATCATCTCTCAAGCAGTGCACAATGAGAGCCTCACCACCCTCACCCAGGTCTGGCAGCTCGAAGGCGATGGCTTGGACGTGTTGAGGGAAGCTGGTAAGGATGTCGGTGCGGACACCCTCGAGGCTGCCCGCACGGCGAACGGCTTGGATGATGTAGCCACGATTATCTACACTTCCGGCACCACAGGCCGACCCAAAGGGTGCATGCTCACACACCACAACTTTGTGGAACTCAGTGAGAACGCTCTCTCTGTGCTAGGTCACAGCGTGGTTGTGCCGGGCTCGCAAACAATCATGTTCCTGCCCCTAGCCCACGTCTTTGCACGCTACATATCCGTTTTGGCTGTTGCTGGCGGCGCCAAGGTTGGGCATACCCCAGACATTAAGCACCTGCTCGAGGACCTCCAAAGCTACAAGCCAACGTTTATTCTTGCCGTGCCTCGCGTGTTTGAAAAGGTTTATAACTCAGCAGCGCTCAAGGCTGAAGGCGAAGGCAAGGGCAAAATTTTTGCAGCAGCCGCCAAAACAGCAATCGAATACTCGCGCGCTACCCAAGACGGCAAAGTGTCCCTGGGCCTGAAGGCAAAGCACTTCGTGTTTGACAAGCTCGTCTACGTCAAACTCCGCAATGCTATGGGCGGGAACGTCCGGCACGCTGTTTCCGGCGGCGGTCCCCTGGGCGAACGCCTGGGCCACTTCTTCCAAGGTATTGGTTTGCAGATCCTCGAAGGGTATGGTCTGACCGAAACAACAGCCCCCATCACAGTTAATCGGCCCGAGCGTATCAGAATCGGTACTGTGGGCGCTCCCCTGCCAGGGAATGCGATAAAAATCGCGGACGACGGCGAAATTCTCGCCAAAGGTGTTTGCGTGATGAAAGGCTACTTTGGTCGCGAGGACCTGACGGCTGAGAACTTCATCGACGGCTGGTTCCGAACAGGCGACGTCGGAGAGCTCGACGATCAGGGCTTCCTTAAGATCACTGGTCGCAAGAAGGAAATCATTGTCACCTCCGGTGGCAAGAATGTTGTTCCGGCCCTGCTGGAAGATCAGATCCGTGCAGACGCCATCGTCTCGCAGTGCGTTGTCATTGGCGATCAGCGTCCGTTCATCGCAGCCATTGTGACCATCGATGAGGACGCGCTGGCTCAGTGGGGCAAGGCACACGGACTGCCCACAGGAATTACGGTAGCCGAGGCAGCCAAGCACTCTACAGTCATTGCGGCAGTGCAGGCGGCCGTCAACAGGGCTAACGCTTCGGTGTCTTCCGCTGAGGCTATCAAGCAGTTCAGGATTGTCGATTCGGACTTTACCGAAACTTCGGGCCACCTAACCCCATCGTTGAAGGTAAAGAGAGCCCAGGTTATGAAGGACTTCGATGCAGTGGTAGAAGAGATCTACCTGAGCAAGAAACCCGCCTAAAGCCAGGCAGCCGCGCAGCCAAAAGGCGGCGCCGGCTCCCGGAGCGGGGATGGATTTTCAAGGTCGCCCAGCGGCCGAGGAAATCTCAGCGTCCGCGAGGGAGCCGGCGCCGCCCTCTTTAGTTAAGGGGGCCGGAGCCGCCATGTGCTGTTAGGAGATCACCACCAGCAGGTCCCCACCCTGCACCTGAGCTACGCCGGAGACTGCCAGGCGGGAGACTGTGCCACCCACCGGGGTAGTAATCGAAGCCTCCATTTTCATGGCTTCGATGGTGGCAACCGTCGCGCCAGCCTCAACCACATCGCCAACAACGAGCATGACGCTCACGGCTCCGGCGAAGGGTGCAGCGATTTGTCCTGGCACGCTCTCGTCAGCCTGTTCAGCAGCCTTGACGGTGCTTTCGATGCTGCGATCACGCACAGTGATGGGACGGCTTTGGCCGTTGAGCTTGCACACAACTGTGCGCATTCCCTTCTCATCCGGCTCAGAGATCGTCTCAAGTGCCGCGATCAGGCGTACGCCCTTATCCAGATCCAGAGCGTGCTCAACCCCACGGCGTAAACCAAACAAGTAGTCACGTGTGTCGAGGACTGAAACATCACCGTACGCCTCACGAACAGCTTCAAATGCTTTGGTGGGTCCAGCGAAGAGTAAGCGGTTCAACGCCGCCCTGCGGGTAGCACTGTCACCGGCGAGCTCGGCGCTGTCAGCTGGGCTGAGAACGCCCATCCGATCAGTCAGAGTGCGGCCCTGCAGCGCTTTGGTGCGGAATGGCTCAGGCCAGCCGCCCGGCGGGGTACCCAATTCTCCACCCAGGAAGCCCACCACAGAGTCCGGGATGTCATAATTTTCTGGATTCTCCTGAAAGTCGGCAGGGTCGGCCTTGATACCCACCAAATGCAGGGCAAGATCGCCCACAACTTTAGAGGAGGGGGTGACCTTTACAAGGTGGCCAAGAATTTTGTCCGCAGCCGTGTACATGTCCTCGATTTCTTCAAATCGCTCCCCCAGCCCCAGCGCAATGGCCTGCTGACGCAAATTGGAAAGTTGCCCACCGGGAATTTCATGCTGGTAAACCCTGCCGGTGGGTGCTGTAAGTCCTGATTCAAACGGTGAGTACAGGCGTCGCACGGCTTCCCAATACGGTTCAAGGGAGCTGATGGCGGCTAGGTCAATGCCAGTGTCGCGCTCGGTGTGAGCCAATGCGGCAACGAGGGCAGAGGCTGAGGGCTGGCTTGTTGTCCCTGCCAGTGCGGCGGAGGCAACGTCAACGGCGTCGACCCCTGCATTAATGGCCGCCATCAGCGTAGCCAGCTGGCCACCTGCGGTGTCATGAGTGTGCAGGTGCACCGGCAGTTCGAAGCGCTCGCGCAGGGCCGTCACCAGTTTGGCTGCCGCAGCGGGGCGCAGGACCCCCGCCATATCCTTGATCGCCAGGATATGGGCACCGGCGTCTACGATCCGCTGGGCCAGCTCCACGTAGTAATCGAGAGTGTAGATTTTTTCGGCAGGATCCAATAGATCGCCTGTGTAGCAAAGCGCCACTTCAGCCACTGCAGTTCCGGTGGCCCGCACGGCCCTAATGGCCGGCTCCATCTGGTCCACGTCGTTGAGGGCGTCGAAAATCCGGAAGATATCAATTCCGCTGGAGGCAGCCTCCTGAACAAATGCATCGGTGACTTCGCTAGGGTACGGCGTATAGCCCACCGTGTTTCGTCCGCGCAGGAGCATTTGCAGGCAGACGTTCGGCAGCGCAACACGGAGCTGCTCCAGTCGCTGCCACGGGTCTTCACCGAGGAACCGCAGCGAAACGTCATAGGTGGCCCCGCCCCAAGCCTCAACCGAGAGCAGCGCCGGAGTCAGCACAGATACGGCTGGGCCCGGCGCAAGCAGGTCCCTGGTACGCACCCTGGTGGCCAGCAATGACTGGTGGGCGTCTCTGAACGTGGTATCCGTCACAGCTACAGCGGTTTGTGCACGCAAAGCTGCAGCGAAGCCTTCCGGGCCCAGCTCTGCCAATTGTTGCCGGGTTCCGGCCGGAGCCGAGTCCAGATCAACTTCAGGGAGTTTACGGGCCGGGTCTTCTAGCGCCGTTAGCTCACCGTGAGGCTTGTTGACAGTTGTATCCGCCAACCAGGTCAGCAGCTTTGTACCGCGATCCGAAGACACGTGGGAGTTCAATAATTCCGGGCGCTCATCAATAAATGAGGTGGCCACGTCTCCGGCGTTGAATGCGGGGTCAGCAAGAACTGCCTGCAGGAAGGCGATATTTGTTGAGACGCCGCGGATGCGGAATTCAGCCAGCGCACGGCGGGCACGGGAAACGGCTGCACCGTAGTCGCGTCCGCGGCATGTGAGCTTCACCAGCATGGAATCAAAGTGCGGGCTGATCTCGGCCCCTGCATAGATGGTTCCGCCGTCGAGCCTGACACCCGCCCCACCGGCTGAACGGTAGGTAGTAATCTCTCCGACGTCTGGGCGGAACCCGTTGGACGGATCTTCAGTGGTGATTCTGCACTGCAGTGCAGCACCCTTGACATGCACAGAGTCCTGGCTCAGACCAAGATCCGCCAGGGTCTCTCCGGCAGCGATTCGCAGCTGAGCCTGGACCAGATCAACATCTGTGATTTCTTCCGTGACGGTGTGTTCAACCTGAATACGCGGGTTCATCTCAATGAAGACGTGCTGACCGGCACGTTCACCAACAGTGTCTACCAGGAACTCAACGGTGCCGGCATTGACATAGCCCATGGCTTTGGCAAACTTCACAGCGTCGCTGTGCAACGCCTTGCGGATGTTCTCGTCCAAATTGGGGGCTGGGGCGATCTCAACCACTTTTTGGTGGCGGCGTTGCAAGGAACAGTCGCGTTCAAAAAGGTGAATCACGTTACCTTCGCCGTCGGCGAGGATTTGAACCTCAATGTGGCGCGGGCGTAGTACTGCTTGCTCGAGGAACATGGTGGCGTCACCAAAGGCGGCATCCGCTTCACGCATGGCAGCCTTGAGCGCCTCCTCCAAGTCCTCAGCCTTTTCAACACGACGCATACCGCGCCCGCCGCCGCCTGCCACAGCCTTGGCAAAAATGGGGTAACCGATCTCTGCGGCAGCACCAAGGAGGAACTCCAAGTCATCGCTGGGCGCGCTTGACTTCAGAACAGGGATCCCTGCCTTGCGCGCAGCTTCCAGCGCGTGAACCTTGTTTCCGGTGAGTTCAAGCACCTCAGCCGGTGGCCCCACGAAAGTTATGCCAGCTTCTCTGGCAGCCGCTGCCAAGTCCGGATTTTCAGAGAGGAATCCGTACCCGGGGTAGATGGCATCTGCTCCGGATTCCTTAGCCACCCGAATCACTTCTGCCACATCCAGGTACGCCCGGACAGGGTGGCCCTCTTCACCAATCAGGTAGGCTTCATCTGCCTTTTGGCGGTGAATAGAGGTCCGGTCTTCGTAGGGGTATACCGCAACCGTCTTGGCACCAAGCTCGTAGCTGGCACGGAAGGCCCGGATCGCGATTTCTCCGCGGTTGGCAACCAGAATTTTCGAAAACATCCCACTCCTGTTTAAACGATTGTCAAGCGGAACAAGCTTTGGCCCTTGGCTCAAGGCTGCCAAGCTATGTCCCGCTAGCCAAGACAGCTACCGCACGTGGTTACGCGCGGCGCCTGTCTCTTGGTAGAGGCTGTAATAAATCTATTGTTCGGCGAATCACATCAGTGCCCTTTAGGCGATGATTCCACTTCTGTGCCGTGACACAAAGTTGTGTTAGTTTCTCTCGCACACTAACAGCAACCAAATCCTGTAACACAAATCACTTCCATGTCCGTAATAAAAAACCCGGGAACAAAAGTGTTGACACAGTTCCTTAAATATGGCCACGCCTGTTGCTCAGGACTGGGTCAAAAGACTTCAGCCAGCTCCTCCATAGACGGGCACGAGCACACAAGATTTCGATCCCCAAAAGCCTGATCAATGCGGCGCACCACCGGCCAGTACTTGGCCCGCGGATCCACCCCTGCAGGGAAAACCGCTTCCTCCCTGCTGTACGGGTGTCCCCATTTCTGGGCAATACTTTGCGCCGTGTGTGGGGCGTTGCCCAGTGGATTGTCATCAGTTGGCCAGAGACCGTCCTGCACCGCCGCGATTTCCTTGCGGATAGCAATCATGGCATTAATGAACCGCTCGATCTCACCCAAGTCCTCAGACTCAGTGGGCTCGATCATCAAGGTTCCGGCTACTGGGAAAGACATGGTTGGTGCATGGAAACCGTAGTCGATCAGACGTTTAGCTACATCGTCAACACTCACTCCGGAGTCTGCGGTAATACCGCGCAGATCCAGGATGCACTCATGCGCGACCAGGTCATGGGCGCCCGTGTAGAGGACCGGGTAGTGCTCACCCAAGCGGCGGGCGATGTAGTTTGCCGACAGGATCGCAGTCTGGGTTGCCAGCCGGAGTCCGTCGGGGCCCATCATGCGAATGTAGGCCCACGAAATGGGCAGGATCGACGCCGAACCGTACGGTGCACTGGAGACCAGCCCCACCGAAGACTTAGCTCCGAGCTCACGGGCAGGCAAGTGCTTGGCCAAATGTGCACCAACGGCTACCGGGCCAACACCAGGACCCCCGCCGCCGTGCGGAATGCAGAAAGTCTTATGCAAATTCAGGTGCGAAACATCGGCACCGAACTTACCCGGCTGTGCCAACCCAACCAAAGCGTTCAGGTTGGCGCCATCAACGTAAACCTGACCACCGGCGTCGTGAATCATGGCGCAAATGCTGCTGATCGAGGTCTCAAACACACCATGCGTCGAAGGATAGGTGACCATGATGGCCGCCAAGTTTTCTTCGTGGAGGTTGATCCGCCATTTCAGATCATCTATGTCGATATTGCCAAATCCGTCAGTGGCAACCGAAACAACTTTCAATCCTGCCATGACAGCCGAGGCCGCATTAGTACCGTGCGCAGAGGTGGGGATCAAGACGATATCGCGATCCGGGTTGCCGTTCTCCACATGAAAAGCCCGGATAGCCATCAGCCCGGCAAACTCCCCCTGTGAGCCGGCATTGGGTTGCACAGAAACAGCGTCGTAGCCGGTGATCTCCGCCAACCACGCTTCCAACTGTGTTGCCAGCTCTACGATCCCTACCGTGTCCGTAGCCGGTGCGAAGGGATGTAACTGGGAGAATTCCGGCCAGGTCACTGCCGCCATTTCGGCTGTGGCATTCAATTTCATGGTGCACGAGCCCAACGGAATCATGCCACGGTCAAGGGCGTAGTCCGCGTCGGAAAGTTTGCGCAGGTAGCGCAGCATCTGCGTTTCAGAGTTGTGCGCATGAAACACCGCGTTGCTCATGTATCCGGTAGAGCGGGCGGGGGTGGGCAATTCTACGGCGCGGGCCTCCCTCGCCTCACGCGCCGGCCCGGTGCCACCGTTCTGAACGGGCACCTGACCGGCTAAGAGCCTTGAAATTTCAGCTACATCGGCATCCGTAGTAGTTTCATCAACCGCAATTTGTACATGGTCGTGGTCAACGTGGCGTAGGAGGATCCCTGCGCGGTGGGCTGCTGCAACTAGTTCAGCTGCCGCATGTCCGCTACCAGCAGCGACCCGAATTTTGAGTGTGTCGAAGTAGTTTGTGTGCACCACGGCATGCCCGGAGTCCGTGGCCGCCGTTGCTACGGCCTTGGCGCGGGTATGTACTGCGGTAGCGATCCTGCGCAGCCCGTCAGGTCCGTGGTAGAGAGCGTACATGCCTGCCATGACGGCCAAGAGTACTTGGGCGGTGCAGATGTTAGAGGTGGCCTTCTCCCGGCGGATGTGCTGCTCGCGGGTCTGCAATGCCAACCGGTATCCCGGATTACCCGCTGCATCCTTGGAGACACCCACCAAGCGGCCAGGCAGTGCGCGCTCAAGGCCCTGACGAACCGCCATGTACCCTGCGTGTGGGCCGCCAAAGCCCATAGGCACGCCGAAACGTTGAGATGTCCCCACCGCAAGGTCCGCACCCAACTCACCCGGAGATTCCAGCAGGGTCAGGGCCAGCAGGTCAGCGGCCACAGCTACTACGGCTTTCCGTTCTTTGGCTGCGGCAATGATCGGGGCAATGTCCCGGATGAGCCCGGAATCCCCCGGGTACTGCAGAAGCACACCAAAGAACGCAACATCAGGGAGCTTTTCATCAAAGTTATGCGCTAGCACCGGGATGCCCATGGCCTTGGCGCGCGTATGCACTACAGCGAGAGTCTGCGGGAACGCATCAGCATCAACCAACAGGACGGCATCCTGCGCTGCTGTGCGATTACTGCGGCGCATCAGTGCCACCGCCTCAGCTGCCGCCGTTCCTTCATCAAGCATGGAAGCGTTGGCTGTCACCATCCCGGTCAGGTCTGCCACCACTGTTTGAAAATTCAGCAGCGCCTCGAGCCGGCCCTGGGAGATTTCCGGCTGGTACGGCGTATATGCCGTGTACCACGCGGGAGACTCCAGCACGTTGCGTTGGATGACCCCAGGGGTGTGCGTGCCGTAGTAGCCTTGACCGATAAATGACTTGTTCAGCGTGTTCTTCGCTGCCAACGACTTTAACTCGGCAAGCATGGCTTCCTCCGAAGCGGCTGCCGGCAAGGCCAGGGGGGCTGTGGTGTAGATGGATTTGGGCAGCGCGGCTGTTGAAAGCTCCTCCAAAGAAGCGAATCCTAGGGTGCTCAACATATGATGAACGTGGGGTTGCGCAGTAACCCCAATGTGTCGATCACTAAAAACGGCCGACACAAGGTTGTTTGTGTCTTGGCGCCCGGGTAAATTCTCAGGGGTGTTTGTCAATGGGTTCTCCAAGTCGCGAACGTTCCACAGCTATTGTATGTGTCAGAGCTATTCGCAGCAGCACAAGATTTAGGTAAGCAACGCAAAGGGTAATGGTTCATCCGTGCAAGTAGTGAGTATCAGCAGCCTCAAAGGCGGCGTCGGCAAAACGTCAGTCACGCTTGGCTTGGCCTCAGCAGCCTTGGCCGCCGGCATCCCAACCTTGGTGATCGATCTTGATCCCCATGCCGACGCCACCACTGGGCTCGGTGTAGCCGCGCGTGGGCAATTGGACATCGGTCAACTGATCAAGAATTCTCGTAAAGCTGACTTAGCAGCCAACGTTGTGCCCAGTGGTTGGCTTGCAGCGCACCAGAGCGAGAACGAAAGCACACCAACGCTCGACGTCGCCATGGGCTCTGCCTTCAGCGGGATCTACGATAGGCCAGATCTTGGCAAACGAGACCTTCGCCGCCTTGCCACAATCTTAGCCAATGCAGACCGTGACGGCACAGCGCCATACCAACTAGTGCTTATCGATTGCCCTCCCTCACTAAACGGGCTCACCCGCATGGCGTGGACAGCAAGTAGCCGGGTGCTGTTGGTTGCCGAGCCTGGGCTGTTCTCTGTTGCCGGCACACAGCGCACGCTTCGGGCTATTGAACTTTTCCGCACCGAATTCGCTCCAGCGTTAGTTCCTGCCGGCATCGTTGCCAACAGGGTGCGCACAGGTTCCAATGAGCATGCCTACAGATTGTCTGAAATGAAGACTATGTTTGGCGAACTGCTTCTCTCACCCACGATCCCTGAGCAGGCAAACTGGCAGCAGATACAGGGTGCGGCGCACCCTGTGCACCAGTGGCCCGGAGACTCGGCAAAGAACGCCTCAGCTCTCTTTGACAGTTTGTTGGATTCAGTGCTGAACCAAAGCGCCACCCGCAGCCGCCTCTACCGCGGCTGAGCAAGCCTACTTCGCCAAGAGCCGCCAGCATGATGCTCTTGCCCGGCCAATAAATGAAACCACATTAACAGTAGCCGTTACTAGCTCTCCAGTGGTGGAGAGTCTCAACCATTACTACGGGCTAGTTGAAATACACATTGAGGGGGAAATGTATTTGAGCATGACTGACTCAAAAACCAGAACCTGTTGCTAATTCTTCCCGGTTCCACTTCTAGCTGTAGTTGGTTCTAGGAGAGTTGGTTCTAGGAAATCTTGCGGGTTTCCCGGCGCTTACCCAGCTCATCATCGGGGAAGCTCTGCACGGCTGCATGCTCACTGGGCAACGACGCCAAACTACCTTCAACTTCTCGCCAGACACGTCCCACGGCGATCCCAAAGACACCTTGGCCACCCTGGACAAGGTCAATGACCTCATCCGCTGAGGTGCATTCATAGACTGATGCGCCATCACTCATCAAAGTGATTTGGGCCAGATCTTCAACGCCACGTTCGCGCAGGTGTTCAACGGCCGCGCGAATCTGCTGCAGCGAAACACCTGTGTCCAACAACCGCTTGACAACCTTCAAAACGAGAATGTCCCGGAAACCATAGAGCCGTTGCGAACCGGAACCGGCTGCTCCGCGCACGGCAGGTTCCACCAGTCCCGTCCGGGCCCAGTAATCCAGTTGGCGGTAGGTGATACCGGCGGCCTTGCAGGCTGTTGGCCCTCGGTAGCCTGCGTTTTCATCCAGTACGGGCAGATCTTCAGTGAAAAGCAAACCCTGCGAACCTGCCTTCATGGCAGTGCTGGGGACAACGGCTGCCGTTAGCTCGCCGGCGTCACTCTTAGCACTCACGTGGATCCTCCTGTTCACAGCCCCCTGGACGGTTGGTTTGCTGACACACGGCCAAGGCCAGACACGTCGAGGGCGAGCTTTACGGGCTCGTACCTCAAGTGTGCCCGTGCCAGCCGAAGCTTGCAATGGGGAACTCGATACTCCGACGTTAGAGGGGTGCGGGACCAAGGTCAAAGACGTCTGCACAACAATTTAACCGTGTCGAAAGTTTCAGCTTCAAGTTTAACCTTAGACATTGTCCAAAAAACGTGAAATCCGGCGAAATTACTTGTCAAAGTCTTCCGGTTCGACCTCATTGAGGAATTCCCTAAATTGACGTACTTCACGTTCTTTCGCCTCATCGTCAGCGACAGCTTGCTCATTGCCATCCTGGTCGTGATCGCCAATGACAACCCCGGCTTCATCCACGAGAGACTCCGCAGCCCAAATGGGGCATTGTGCTCGCTGAGCGATGGCGATGGCGTCTGAGGCTCGCGAACCAATGATGGTTCCGTTATCAAAAACCAGTTCGGCGTAGAAGACGCTGTCTTCAACTTTTGTCAGGTTCACTTGCGAAATACTGTGGCCTAGAGCCAGTACAACTCCGCAGAGCAGGTCATGAGTCAGAGGCCTTGGCGGCACAACGCCCTGCTCTGCCAAAGCTATGGCGGTGGCCTCAGAGGCACCTATCCAGATGGGGATATGACGCTCACCCATCAATTCACGCAGTAGGACCAGCGGCTGATTTGAGGGCATCTCTATTCGAACACCGACAATTTTTACTTCAATCACGGCGTTTCCATTTCGGCTATCCGGGCCTGCACCAGAGCACTATGCAATCCCAAACATAACTCGGCTATTTCCCGGGCCGCCTCAGCCGCCCGCATAGTTGAGGTGCTGCCCTTACGCGAGGACACGGGCCCAACGGCTCGCTCAACCAAACCAAATTCTCTTTCGGCAGCAGCCTGAAAGGGCCGCAAGTGCCGCGGTTCAAGTCCGTGTGCAGCCAAGGCGGTGCACGCTTGCGCAACTTTCAGGCCGTGATCATCAAATGTGCCATCCTGGAGCCCTATCAAGCCATAGCTGAGCATAGCTTCGTACAGCTCAGCACTGGCCCCGGATTCAGCGCACAGTTGCTCGGGTGTCAGCCGTCGTGATCGACTCTTAAGTTCCTTAGCAAGGTCCTCGGAGACCATCCGCGGCGTAATCGAAACACCCGGAGGTAGGTTCACCGGGGTGAGACCGGAGTCAATAGCATCCAAGTATTCGCGGATGACTTTCAATGGCAGGTAATGATCTCGCTGGAGAGCCAAAACAAAGCGCAGCCGTTCAACGTCGGAGTCATGGAACTGACGGTAACCGGCGGGCGTCCGCTGAGGGGTGATCAATCCCTTTTCTTCATAAAAGCGGATCTTGGATGCCGTGACAGTTGGGAAATCCGTGCACAGCAGGGCCAAAACCTCGCCAATATTCAAGACACCTCCGGCACCTAGATGCCGGTTAGTTTGGACGTCCACCAATCGGCTCCGGGCTCCAGTGCTCAGACTTCCCACAACGCCCTAAGAGTCCGCAGCCGTATCGCCTGACACTGAACCGCCGGATACGGAACCGTCAGACACTGCATCGCCCACCGCTGTGTCTGCGGGCGCTGTGTCTGCTGCGCTGAAGTAGTAGGTGAGCCGGAACTTACCAATTTGAACCTCATTACCTGAACGCAAGCGCACAGCATCGACCCGGTCCCCATTGACATAGGTGCCGTTGAGGCTTCCAGCGTCAATGACTTCAAACCCGCCGTCGTACTTCAAAAAATTCACGTGCCTACGCGAAACCGTGACGTCATCTAAGAAGATGTCAGCGTCAGGGTGACGACCAGCTGTGGTGACCTTGCTGTCAAGCAAGAACCTTGCACCTGCGTTTGGCCCCACGTGGGCGATCAGCAGCGCCGAACCCGTGGGAAGCGAGCTCACTGCATTTTCCTCATCCGATGCCAAAACAGGGACCGTCAAGGACCCAGCTTGGACGGGAGGCAGATGAATTGAGGTGGTATCTGTTGCACCGGAGTGATCTTGGGCGTTGGCCTGATCATTCACCCCGGCGTCGTTGCCCTTGTCAACCATTGGTACTCCTCCTTGCCGCAAAGTAGTAGGAAACCCTGTTGGGCCCCAAATAAAACTCTATAGAACTAAGTACTAGCCTACCTTTTTCTGGTAGTCCTCCGCACTGAGCAACGAGTCGAAAGTGGACGTCTCAGAAAGAGTGATTTCCATGAGCCAGCCGGCACCGTAAGGAGCTGAGTTGATGAGCGCCGGATCGGTATCAAGAGCTTCATTGCGGGCAGTCACTTTCCCCGTCAGCGGTGCGTAAATATCGCTGACACTCTTCGTTGATTCAACTTCACCCACCACCGTGTCTGCCGTGACTTCGGTGCCAAGTTCAGGAACCTGGACGTACACAACGTCACCAAGGGCATCTTGAGCGAAATCGGTGATGCCAACTCGCACCACGCCATCAGCTGTGGGTGCCATAACCCATTCATGCTCTGCTGTATAGGACAGGTCTGCGGGAATGCTGCTCATTATGGGCGCCTTTCAGGGTTCACTCGCGGCCGCGCGAAGAGAAACTGGAGTTTACATTAAAGAAAATCAAAACTAGGGTCATGGCTGATTTTACCCACAAACCACAACCAGTCTTTAGTGTGGGGCCGCTCTTTACAAGTCGAAGGTACTTTCTAAGGCCTCTAGTGGCAAATCTACCCCGTCCTGCAACGAATCTGGGATGATTTACCTATGACCGATTCAGTTACTCCTACTTACTCCGGTGACGGGCAAGCCCCAGACACCCGGGGCAGCACGCCCACACATTTGCCGACGGCACCAGGAACCAGCAATGAAACGAAAATGCCCAGCTGGCTTTTTCGCACCATTCTTGGCATGGGCGCCGCTGCTGTGCTGGTCATTGTTTATTTTGTGGCCTCTGTGACTGTGCCGCTGATGTGGGCCAACTCGATCAGGGACCAGATCGGCGGTCAACTGGGCAACAGCATTCCGCTTGGCATGTTTTACGGATTTGTCTTCTCGTTCTTCCCTGTCGTCATCGCCTGGCAAGCTCACAGGCGTCGGCTCAATAAGTGGGTACGGGTTTCCTTGCTCGCACTCGCTGTGCTCCTAACCATCCCCAACCTACTGACACTCGCCGTCCTGTTCGGGAACACAAAAACTGCCGCCGATGCACGGTCCATCTGGGCCAATAGCGCCAACTGGTTTGGTACATGGAGTCAGTTGTTCATGGTTGTCGGGGTGGTGTGCGCAGTGGCGTTGGTTGTGTTGGGACGCATGTGGCGCCGCCGCGGGAAACGGATCAGGGAGATTAAAACCGCCGAGAAATTAGTTTATAAGGACAAACTGGCCCAGAAGCTCGCGGGCAGGGATGCCGCCAAGGTGGCTGACAAGCAGGCTAAAGCCGATGCCCGAGCAGCCGAAAAAGCAACCAAGGCAACCGCCCGTTTGGAACGTCGCACGGCCCCGGCCCAGCAAGATGCTGGGCCCGACACCATCGAATCTACCCCAGCATCAGAAGCGCTGCCCCCAGCCCCGCACACCGACACGCCTCCGAACTAGAGCTCGGCTATGGAACAGATTCAGCCCTGCACACTAGTTGGCGTCCAGCCAGGGCAGTCGTCCACCATCGTGGCTGAAGGAGCACGCCTAGCGGCCGATCTCCCGGCACAACTCGCCTACTCATTGGAACAAAAAACCGGAGCCCTGGATTTGCAGTGGCCGCTCCGGTGGCCCGGCTCGCCCGCGCCGGCTATCCCCCGGGGCGTGCAGACGCTCAAGTCAAACACGACTCTGGGAGGCACGCACGGAGACAGCCGGACTTCGCTGCATAAAAAATGCCACCGTTGCGTGGCGGTGAAACGTGCCTGCACTGACCACATTCCGGTTTTGGTGATCACCACCAAGCTGGGGTTGCCGGGGCAGGCCAGCAAGTGAAAATACCGTATCTAGACGTCCGAACCTTATCCGTTGTCGCCGTGGGTGGCACGCTGGGGGCCGGAGCTCGACAGGCTCTTGTTTTGGCCGTGCCTGATGCCGGTCCTCTGCCCGTGTCCATCATCGTTGCAAACATCGTTGGCGCTTTTCTCTTGGGGCTCCTTTACGCCATTCTCAACCGCCAAGATGCGCTTAATGACCGCCCGCACTCAAGCAACGACGCGGAAGGCTATCCGCCGTCGAATTCTTCCAGAAATGCACTGGAGCGCAACCGACGACTGCGATTGCTGTTGGGAACCGGGTTTTGTGGCGGCTTCACAACCTACAGTGCACTGGCCGTTGGCGTCGTACTCATCGCTGGAGGCTCCAGTTCAGGTGGATCGGCCTGGGCCTGGGCTGCTGCCTATGGACTGGGCACGGTGTTCACAGGTGTCTTGGCTACCTGGGCTGGGATAGCACTCGGTACCTTTTCCGAAAGAGTCGGTACCTTTTCCGAAAGAGTCAGTCACGACACTCCTGAGAAACCCAGAATTCAGCGAGAAAGCCAGCCATGACACCTTTGGTCTTTGCTGCTCTGGCGGTTGCCGGCGGGATGGGTGCCGCTGCCCGGTTTGCTGTCGATGGAGCGGTTGGAAGCCGTTTGCGAACAATTTTTCCGCTGGCCACGTTCATCATCAACGTTTCAGGGTCGTTGGCGCTGGGCCTATTGACCTCGTTGGCGGCCGGGCATTTATTTTCCCAGGAATGGGCGCTAATCTTGGGCGCCGGGTTTTTGGGTGGCTACACCACTTTCAGTACCGCCAGTTATGAAACTGTGCGCTTGATGGGTGAAGACCGGTACTTTGCTTCATTGGCCAACGCTTTGGGATCTCTAATTTCCACTGTGGCAGCCGCAGCTTTTGGCTTTTGGCTTGGTTCGCTCTTTTAGTGCGTTCCAGCGCCACCAAAGATCGGCCACGGCACTTTTAGCTGTCCTGGCCGGTCTGGCCGCTAACCCTGAGCAGCCAAGGCGATTAAAATAAGACGACCCGCAGAGCATCGGCGAGATACTCGTACGGGCCTAACCGCAGCTAACTCTGAGAAGAGCGCATTGGCTAACAAGAACACTACCTGTCCATTAGCTGAACAGTTGTATTGAAAAGCCCCGATGAGCCGTATTTCACAGTGCGTGATTACACACTGCCTAATTTCATGGTGCAGAGTTCTTACGGTGTGACATTCTTTGTGGCTCATGCTCCTCCCTAACCATCAGAGCCCCCAAGTAAAAGAAAAGCGAGTGTTGGCTAAGCAAGCTCCACAATGCCACCGACAGTTGCAGCCGTGGCCCCTGCGTAGGCAAGGATGACCACAAGGGATCGCGCACGGTGGGGTGCAATCCAGTGGGCCAATATCTCGCCCGCAATCAAGCCAGCCACGATCGCTACCCCAACGGCTGCCCATGTCCATATCTCCATCTGAGGCATAGACCCGGGAGTCGCAAGGCATTTGGCGAGAATAGATGCAACTCCGATGGTTAGAAAATATGGTTGCATGGTTGCAGCAAATGAGCGCTGGTCCCATTTTGATGCAACGGCGTACACGCTCATAGCCGGTCCACCCACGCCTGCTGTGGTGTTCATAGCACCGCTCATTGTGCCCGCGAGGATCATTGGGCTCAGTCGTGTTTCCTTGCTAGGCGATTTCATTCGCAACGACATGGTCAAACTGATGAGCACAACCACCCCCACTCCGACCTGCAGCCAGGCACCCGGAATGTACTTGAGGATAATTGCCCCCGGAATAACTCCGGCAAGCGCCGCGAAAGCAAGGATGAGATATTTTTTAAAGTCAATATATTTATAGACTCTAAAGATGACCAGGGCTGAGGCGACGGCTCCGCAGACATTAACGAGCACTATCCCTGTCACAGGCCCCATGATCAACACCACGAAAGGCGCGCAGACTAGTGCGAACCCCATACCTGTTAGTCGCTGCATCGTGGCACCGGTGAATATCGCCAACACCAGGGCCAATGCCATACTCGCGTTCACGAAATCCAAATCAAATAACTGGATTCGGTGTGTACCTTCACTGCTGGCGTTCTCCCTCCACGACCCTGCCCGATTGTTCCACACGGGCGCTTGAAGCCGAAGTTGCCCCTGTGCGCACAATGTGACCCGTGCAACATTACTGGTTAGTAACAAAATCTCGCCACAAAGGTGGTTACCAAGGTACGCTGGCGATTATGAGCCAATACCAACCCCCAATCGCAGACATTTCCTTCGCACTTGAGCATGTTGTGGAATACCAGGACATCGCCAAGTTGCCAGGTTTCGAACACGCAGACCTCGAAACGGTGACAGAGCTCCTTGAACAGTGCGGTGAGTTTATGTCGGAGGCTGTGGCCCCGACGAATCGCACGGGTGACATCCAGGGCTCCACACTCCAATCAGATGGCACTGTGGCCACCCCTGACGGTTTCAAAGAGTTGTACCAGCAGTACGTGGATGCTGGTTGGGGGTCCGTGCCCCTACCGGAGGAGTTTGGCGGTGGTGGCTTCCCTCGCACTGTAGGGCTGGTCATCCAGGAACTCATGACAAGCGCCAACATGGGCTTTTCTCTCTGCCCATTGCTGACACAGGGGGCCATTGAGGCGCTCCTGCACTATGGCGACGATGAACTTAAGCAGCGCTACCTTCCCAAAATGGTAAGCGGTGAATGGACGGGAACCATGAACCTCACCGAGCCGCAGGCAGGCTCGGATGTGGGTGCACTGACCACCCGTGCGGTGAGGAATGCGGACGGCAGCTACGCCATAACGGGTCAGAAAATTTTCATTACTTATGGCGATCACGACATGGCTGAACAAATTGTTCATCTGGTTCTGGCACGAACCCCGGATGCCCCGGCCGGCACCCGCGGAATCTCCTGCTTTATAGTGCCGAAGTTCCTTGTTAATGAGGATGGCTCCCTAGGGGAACGCAACACTGTAGAAACACTCTCCCTTGAACACAAAATGGGTATCCACGCCTCTCCCACCTGCGTACTCTCCTATGAGAATGCCACCGGTTACCTGATCGGTGAGGAAAACAAGGGTATGCGGATCATGTTCGTCATGATGAACAGCGCACGGCTCGGTGTTGGTGTGCAGGGACTGGCCGTGGCCGAACGCGCGTACCAGCAGTCGCTCACCTACGCCCAAGATAGGCAGCAGGGCCAGGCCATCGGTGTTACCACGGGCAGCTCACCCATCATCGAGTTTCCGGACGTGCGCCGCATGCTGATGACACAGCGTGCCTCCATTGCCGGCTTGCGCTACCTCACCTTGCTCGACGCCACCTACGTTGACCGCAGCACCAACGATCCAGACCCGGCCGTCAGGGCTCGTGCCGATGAAATTGTTGGCCTCCTTACTCCGATTTGCAAGTCTTTCGGAACGGACCTTGGCAATGAACTCACGTCTTTGGCGCTCCAGATTCAGGGCGGCATGGGGTTCATAGAGGAGACAGGAGCAGCTCAGCATGTACGCGACGTACGTATTGCTGCGATTTACGAAGGTACCAACGGGATACAGGCTGCAGACCTTGTGGGTCGCAAGCTTGGAATCCGTGGCGGCGCCTCGATCCTGGAGTTCCTGTCCACAATGCGGGAGATCGACATGGATCTTGCGGGGGCCGGAACCGACTTCTCTACGATTCGTGCGGAACTTGCCAAACAGTTCGATGCGCTTGAAAAAGCTACTCACTGGATGCTAAAGACAGGCCAGAGCGATCCCAACGCGGTACTTTCGGGCTCAACTCCGTACCTGCGCATGTGGGGGCTCTGCACCTCCGCATGGATGCTGGCCCGAGCTGCCGTGGCCGCCGCAGGAACAGGTGACACGGCCCTGGCACAGAGCCAGCTGGTACTGGCCCGTTTCCATGCGGAACAGCTACTCCCCCAATGCGGTAGCTTACTGGGTGCTGCCACCGCCGGTTCTGCAGACTTGTTCGCACTGGATGCACGTCAACTCTCGGGCTCAGCCCGAAAGTAGAAAAGCCAGCATTTACAAGTGCGGCAAAAGTGCCCGGCTCCTATCCCCATCGTGGATCGGGAGCCGGGCATTGTTATCTCAATTCGCCGTGGACTTAGGTGCTACCAGCCAGTCGGTTTGCGGCACCAAAAAACCCGCTGTCCTCTAGTTTGAAACCAGAGAACAGCGGGTTTGTTGTGGTCGGGCTGACAAGATTTGAACTTGCGACCCCTTGACCCCCAGTCAAGTGCGCTACCAAGCTGCGCTACAGCCCGAAAGTTCAGCATCCAGAAGGTATCTCCCGTGGCTGAACCACCTGAAGAAGCTTACCTCATATTTACCCGAGACAGGACCAAAACAGGTTGAACTGTGAGTCAGCTTACTTCTTCCGGCTCCGTTTTTCACGTACTCGCATGGCCACTTCGATGGGTGTTCCTTCGAAGCCGAAGGTTTCACGCAGGCGGCGAGTAATGAAGCGGCGGTATCCGGGGTCAAGGAAGCCTGTGGTGAACAGGACGAACTTCGGCGGTCGGCTCGATGCCTGAGTGCCGAACAAAATACGTGGCTGCTTGCCGCCCCGCACGGGGTGCGGGTGTTCCGAAACCAATTCCCCCAGGAAAGCATTGAGGCGACCTGTGGGGATGCGCCGATCCCAGTTCTCCAGTGCTATGTCCAGGGCGGGAACCAATTTGTCCTTGTGCCAACCAGTTTTAGCTGAAATGTTCACCCGCGGTGCCCATTCGACGTGGGCAAGATCCTGATCGATTTCACGTTCTAGGTACTTGCGGCGTTCATCGTCCATCAAGTCCCACTTATTGAACGCCAACACCAGTGCACGCCCTGACTCAATAACCAACTGCAGGATGCGCACATCCTGCTCACTGAGTACCTCATCCACCGCCATCAGCACTACAGCAACTTCCGCCTTTTCCAAGGCAGTCTGGGTACGTAGCGACGCGTAGAAGTCGGCACCCTGGGCCATGTGCACGCGGCGACGTATTCCTGCTGTGTCCACGAAGCGCCAGGTGCGATCGCCAAGCTCAATGAGCTCATCTACCGGATCGCGGGTGGTGCCTGCAACGTTATCAACTACCACGCGCTCCGTGCCTGCGAGCTTGTTCAGCAGTGAAGACTTTCCCACGTTGGGCCGTCCCAGCAAAGCGATGCGGCGGGGCCCTCCCGTGCGTTCGATGCCGTCAACTGCGGAAAACTCCGGCAGAACCTCCATGACCCGATCAAGCATGTCCGCCACACCACGGCCATGGACGGCGGAAACGGGGTGCGGTTCCCCCAGCCCCAACCCCCACAGAGTTGCGGCATCGGCTTCCTGGACGAGGTCATCAATTTTATTACCTACAAGGATGACAGGCTTCTTGGACTTGCGCAGCATGCGCACAATAGCCTCATCGGAGGCAGTAATTCCTACTATCGCATCCACTACCAGGAGTACTGCATCAGCCATCTCCACAGCCAGTTCGGCCTGCTCAGCAACGCGCAAATCCAGTCCACGCGCATCGCGCTCCCAGCCACCGGTATCAACCACGGTGAAATTGCGTCCAAGCCAGTCGGCTGTGTACTGGACCCGGTCGCGGGTTACTCCGGGGGTGTCCTCGACAACCGCTTCACGGCGGCCCAGGATACGGTTGACAAGTGTTGACTTGCCCACGTTGGGACGGCCAACAATGGCAAGTATCGGATCCTGACGCAGCGCATCAAAGTCGTCGCCTTCGTCGAACCCACCCGAAAGCAGTGCCGCATCTTCGTCGTCGAGCTCGTAGTTGGCAAGGCCTGCAAGGAGCCCTGCCGCGCGGGCATCGGCGTCCTCGTCAGAGATCGCCGCCAGCCTCTCAGCTATCTGGTCAGTACCCGTGGGTACGTAGTCCTGGTGACCAACCTCGCCGTCACCGGCGGGTGTGGTTGACTTGGAGTCGCTCATGGTTACTGTCCTTTATGCTTTGAAGATAGGTGATCGTCCGCAGGCAAATCCTGCCCCGTTACGGCTTGTGCGGCGGCTATGTGTGTCGCCAGCCGCAGGCGGATTTGTTCGGTTGCTCTGTCCATTGAAACACGGCCGGAAACTCCCGGCTCACCCGTGATTGACAATGGTTCCCCAAACACCACATAGAGCCTACGCCGCGGTGCTGGAATTTTATCGAGATGTTCCCCCGTATACCGGGTTCCCAGAATAGCTACCGGGACGACGACGGCACTTGAGTTAAGTGCCAGCCACGCTACCCCACCGCTCATGGCAGAGGCATCTCCGCTGCCCCTGGTACCTTCTGGCAGGATTCCAACGCAGTCTCCGCGGTCCAGGACCGCTTTAGCGCATTGTAGGGCTGTACGGTCTCCACCCCGGTTGACTGGGATCTGTCCGGAGGCGTGCAAAATCCAACCGAGAAGTCCTTTAAACATGTTATGGCGAACCAAAACATGCATGTACCTGCTGCTAGCGCCAACCAGCACCGGGCCATCAAGGTAGCTGAGGTGATTTGCAGCAAACACGACAGCGCCCTCGCAAGGAATGTTAGCCCGCCCCAAGACTGTTGTCCTGTACACGGCGTGGTCAATCACACGCCCCAGAGGCCGGCTCCAGCGCGTTTTCCACCGCGGAGGTGGAACAGTAATCATCGCCAACGGTTTTTCTTTTGTGTTCATGCAGGCGGATCTGCATTGATTGCTTGGCGGATCACGGCAATGACGGCCTCCACAGTTTGCACAAAATCCAGTTCCGAAGAGTCAACTGTATAAACTCCGTCGGCAGCACGCCGGAAGTCTACGACGCTCGAGTCCTTGGCATCGCGGGCAAGCACCTGCTCGGCAAGCTGTTCGGCAGTCTGCGTCCCACCCAGTTGCAGGCCTCGTCGACGCAGACGGGCTTCCTCGCTGGCTGTCAGGATCAGGCGTGCCTCGGCTCCGGGGGCAACAACAGTGGTGATGTCCCGTCCTTCAACCACAATGCGGTGGTTGTACTCGGCAATGATGGCCTGCTGGCGACGCACCAGCTCGGCGCGTGCACCTAGATTAGTTGCCACTGTGCTGACGGAGGCGGAAATTTCCGGCTCACGGATGGCCGTTGTGACATTCACGCCGTTGACCCTGACAAATTCAGACTCTGGTTCCATGCTCTGTTCAAGCTTGATGGTCCGCGCCGCGGCCTCAACCATGGCCGCGTTATTCAGGTCAAAACCGGCGTTGAGGCAGTGCCAGGTCAAACCGCGGTACATGGCCCCGGTGTCCAAAAATGCCAGACCAAGCCGCTTGGCAACGGCCTTGCTCACACTTGACTTCCCTGATCCGGAGGGTCCGTCCACGGCAACCACGAAGGATTTGCCTTGGCGCAACTGAGCATCCACCGGCTCTGCACCCTGTGCAGCCTCTTCAAACTTGTTCATTGCATTACCTTCCAACCGCGTACAGTCAATTCATCAACCAGCAGTACCCGCCGTGAGGGCAGCACTGAAAGTTCAACCATGCCAACCTGATGCCCTGCCGAGTGGTCAAGGCGCAGATCCTCGACGTTGACGCCAATCTCACCGATCTCGGTCAGCAACTTTGCGATCTGCCCGGGCTTGTCGTTAACAAGCACTGTCAACCACGAGTACTGCAAAGCAGGACCACCATGTTTACCGGGAATCCGGCTTTGCCCGGCGTTCCCTTCAGCCATGAGCTGTGCCAGGTCCAACCGTGCCCCGGGAGCCGTGGGCGCACTGAGCGTTTTGATCAAACGGTCCAGGTCCGTCCGGACCCCTTCCATGATTTCAAGCAGCTTCGGAGCGTTGGCGCCTAGAATCTGCACCCACAAGGAGGGATCGCTGGCAGCAATCCGGGTCACGTCGCGCAAGCCGTTGCCAGAAAGTGACAAAGCGTGCGACGGCGTTTCCTGGAGTCTGCTTGCTACCAGGGAGGACATGATCTGAGGCAAATGCGAAACAAGTGCCACAGCCCCATCGTGCTCATCCGGAGTAAACGCGAACACGACAGCGTCAAGTTCCAGCGCCAATGAATGCGCCACCTTCACGGCATGCGCGCTGCTTGACTCTGCGGGGCATAGCACCCAAGGCATCGAATTGAACAGTTCCGCGCGCGCAGCAACGGGGCCTGAGCGTTCCCGTCCAGCCATAGGGTGGGTGCCCACATAACGCTCCAAAGACTTGCTCTCCAGTGTTTCAAGACACTGAAGTTGCGCCAGGACCGAACCCTTGACACTTGCTATATCCACCACGACGGCGCGGGGGTAGGTGGTGAGCGCGGCAGCCACTACCGAAGCCGTAACATCCGGCGGTGCAGCGACCACTACTAGCTCAGGGTTCAGTTCAGCTGCGGCGTCAAAGGCGCAGCCGGCACCAATGTCCACAGCCACTGCCTGGGCCGAGGGGGAGGGATCGTAAAGAACAACCTCGATACCACGGGCCCGCAGCCCAAGACCAATGCTGGCTCCCAGCAGCCCGCTGCCAAGAATCAGCACTGGACCTCTCAAGTGCGACGGATTCATTCGCTGCTTACATCCCTACGTCTGCCAGCAGGTAACCAACCTCGTGACGGCCCAGGACGCGAACACTGCCCTGGCGCTGATCGCCCAGAGCGATGGGTCCAAACTTTACGCGGACAAGACGCTCAACCGGGTAGCCCACAGCATCAAACATGCGGCGCACAATACGGTTCTTTCCTGAGTGCAAAACAACTTCTGCCAGCACGTGCCCCGGAGTCGAGTCCACCAAGCGGAAGGAGTCAACCCGCTGCCAGCCGTCCTCAAGCTCAACGCCATCCTTGAGCTGGGCACCAATTCCATGTGCCATCGGACCGCGAACCTGCACCAAATAGGTTTTAGGAATTTCGTATTTGGGGTGGCTCAAGCGGTTGGAAAGCTCGCCGTCGTTCGTTAAGATCAGCAAGCCCTCAGTGCTAGTGTCCAAACGACCCACGTGGAAAAGACGCTCCCGAGTCTGGCGCTTCTTCAAGAAGTCCGTAATGCACGGACGCCCTTCAGGATCATCCATGGTGGAAACAACACCCTTGGGCTTGTTGAACACCATGTAGACCATTTGTTCGTTGGTCTGAATGGTCATGCCATCAACTGCTATGTCAGTTGTTTCCGGATCCACGCGCAAACCAAGCTGTGTAACGGTGACGCCGTCAACCTGAACGCGTCCTTCAAGGATCATGTCCTCGCACAAACGGCGGGATGCTACGCCAGCCATGGCCATCACCTTTTGCAGGCGAATGCCTTCGGCATTGTGCATGTCGATGTCGTCAGTGGTGCGTGTTGGGCGGCGGTTCTGCTCAGTGGGCCGGTTCTTGGACGGGCTGACGGTGCGGCCGTACTGCTCATTCTTAAACGGACGGGCACCGCTCTGGGTGGGCTTGCGTGCGGCCGGCTTCGGTCCACGAGACTTGGCGGAGCTGTCCTTGGGCCCACCGGTTTTGTAACCGGCTGCCCTAGCCGCGCCCGGCTTGATGTAGCCATCGTTGGACTCCGACCGGTTGCTCCCGGTCTTGGGTGCGCCAAATTTGCTGCCACCAGATCTGGGTGCACCAAACTTGCTACCGCCGGCTTTAAAACCACCGGACTTGGGTGCGCCAGAACGGGGTTTGCCGCCACGCGGCTGGTTCTGCCCGGAAGAACTTCCGGAGCGAGGTGTCGGTGTCATTGGTGTGTCCTTAAAATACTAAATGTTGTGGTCGTGCTAAAAATGTGAATCATCAAAATCTTGGAGGTTTTCCAGACCGGGCAGGTGAGGTGCAATTTGCGGCAACTCATCAACGCTGCCCATCCCCAGCCGTTCTAAAAAGTACGCTGTGGTGCGGTACAGGAATGCGCCAGACACCGGATCGGTGCCCACTTCCTCAATCAGTCCGCGCTGCGCAAGCGTCCTCACCACCGAATCCACGTTGACTCCGCGAATAGCGGAAACACGAGCTCGTGAGACCGGCTGACGGTAGGCAATCACCGCCAAGGTTTCCAAGGCCGCTTGCGTGAGCCGGGCCGTCTGGCCGTCCACAACAAACTTCGACACGATCTCGGCGTAAGCAGCCCGTGAATAAACACGCCATCCCCCGGCTAGTTGCCGGAGTTCAAAGCCGCGGACCGGTAAGGTGCCACCCTTTCTAGTATAACCGTCGTATTCCCTTGCCAGTTCGTGTAATAGATCACGTACCGTTGCTGTGGGTAAACCCACTACGGCTGCTAACGCTTCTTCGGAGACAGGCTCATCAACAACCATCAAAACAGCCTCAAGGGCAGCTTTGACACCGTCTGGAGATTCCAGCAGTTCCGGCATAGTCAAGCCAGGGAACTGCTGGTCATTTTCCTCCGTCATCCACATCCCTGCTCTCCTGATCGAAGTCGCTTGCCGTACTGTCCACGATGGCTGTTCCCGCACACCATTGCACCAATAGTTCGCCTAGAGGGCGGGGCTGATCGAAGGCCACCATTTGGTCCCTGAACAGTTCTAGCAGGGCCAGGAATCGGGCAACAACAACCATGGATGATTCTGCGTCAGCACTGAGGGTGGCAAAGGACAGCGGCGTTCCGGTCCAGACCGGGACGCTGGCAATCATGCCCTTGGGCCGTCCTGCTGTGAGCTTGGCCGTGATGATGGCGGCTTGTTCCCTAACACTGACGGCCTGGACATGCAGATGTGAAAGTTCCACGTCCGTGCGTGGTGCAGCTCTGGCTTCCAACGCTTTGGCGGCAAGTTCGGCGAATTGCTCAGGAGTGTGGCGCCACACCAATTCGGGCAGGAGGGCGGCAAATTGCGGTTCAAGGCCCACTTGGCGGGGAAAGCGTTGTGCTTCTCGTTGGAGCTCCGCACCCATGAGGATGGCAACTTCCTTGAAGGCCTTGTACTGCAAAAGACGGGCGAACAACAGGTCGCGGGCCTCCAAAAGGGCCAAGTCTTCGTCATTCTCCACCTCGCCGGCAGGCAACAGCCGGGCAGCCTTGAGGTCCAAAAGTGTTGCGGCTAAGACCAGGAACTCGCTGGCCTCATCCAGAGCCCATTCCTGCCCCAATTCCGCCAGCGACTTCAAGTAACTGATGAACTCATCGGTGACAGTGGCAATAGCAACATCTGTGATATCCATTTCGTGCTTGGAAATGAGCCCCAAGAGCAGGTCAAAAGGCCCGGTGAAGTTCTCTAATCGAACTTCAAAACCCTTGCTGCCAGTCTGCACTGCAGCCGACTGCTCCTTGGCCAGCTGTGTGCTGGCACGCTGTTCATTCATCGGTGCTGCCTCTACCGCGATCCCCGCGGTTTGTGTTGGTGACATCAAATTAGGGCGAGCCGCCTCGTGCTATCAGTTCTTTGGCAAGCCGCCTATAGGACTCGGCACCTTGGTGGTTCGCTGCAAAAGTAGTTATTGGTTCGGCGGCAACGGATGCATCCGCGAACTTAATGGTCCGTTTAATCACGGTTTCAAAGACTTTATCGCCAAACGCCTCTACAAGACGTGCCAGCACTTCCCGCCCATGCAATGTGCGGGAGTCATACATAGTAGCCAACACGCCGTCCACCTGTAGACCGGGGTTGAGACGGTCCTGGACTTTGTCAATGGTCTCCACCAGAAGAGCCACAGCACGCAGGGCAAAAAATTCGCAGATGAGCGGGATGATCACGCCGTGGGCAGCCGTCAGCGCATTGACGGTGAGCAACCCCAAGGAGGGCTGGCAATCAATGAGGACAACGTCATAGTCATCTTCAACCTTGCGCAACGCGCTGGCTAGGACCTGCTCGCGCGCAACCTCATTGACAAGTTGAACTTCAGCCGCTGAGAGGTCAATATTGGCGGGAAGAATGTCAATGTTCTCGATCTCCGTATGGAGAATAGCGTCACGAATATCAACTTTTCGGTCCATCAGCACGTTATATACGGTGATGTCGAGTTCGTGAGGGTTTGTTCCCAAACCGGCGGACAACGCGCCCTGGGGATCGAAGTCCACCAATAGTACTTTGCGCCCGGCTTCGGCCAAGGCAGCACCTAAATTAATGGTCGAAGTAGTTTTGCCGACCCCGCCCTTTTGATTGACCATGGCAATAACGCGTGCCGGGCCATGGGAAGACAGTACTGGCGGCTCTGGGAATTCCGTTAGGGGCCGACCCGTAGGGCCCATTACATCTTCGCCGGCAAGTGCCGTTGCACCCTGCTCGTTGCTCACCTGTCAGTCCACACTTTCGCCGCTAATTAATCCACCACTGCCAGTGACTACGTTACCGGTTTCTGCGGGCATGTTTAGGACATTTACCCTTGATAGCTTTTGAGCCTTGACCCTCAGGTTGAGGATGAATGTTTCGCTCAGGGCCCCAAGAAGCCCATCAGAGAGCCAAAATCTTTCCATCCCGAACCCTATATTCTCCCTTGACATGCCAAGGAAGTCAGTGCCGTTCACCGTGATCAACTGCTGTTTGGTGCGCTCGCGCGCCTATACTTCCAAGTGATGACCAAAGCTACCAGCCCTTCCCACCGTAATCCCCCACAGCCCAAAGATTCTACGGATCCCAAGAGTCCTACAGACCCCAAGGGTCCCAACGGCAAGGGTCGCAAAGATATTGTCCGCGCCGAGAAGTTGCAGGCCGGTTACAGCGGTAAGGCTGTCTGTGGGGTTGTCAGCTTCAGTGTGCATTCGGCCCAAGCTCTGGCCTTGGTTGGTCCCAACGGGGCCGGTAAATCAACTGTTGTGAAAACAGTGGTGGGTCAGCTTCCGGCTGTCTCTGGAACAACCATGATCAACGGTGCCGCAGTGGATGACAGGACCCTGGACTTCCGCCGCGAAGTTGCCGTGGTTTTTGACGACGATGCTTTCTTCCCCGCGTTGACAGTTGAGGAGCACCTGGCGATCGTTGCGGCCGGGCATGGGGTCGAAGACGTCGAAGAGGTCATTGCCACCGAGCTTGAATTCTTTGGATTGGCCGCCCAAGCGAAGTCAAGACCCTACAATTTATCCTCCGGACAGCGCCGGAGAATGCTCCTCGCGTCCGCGTTTGTGCGCCCACGCTCCTTGCTGGTCCTTGATGAACCCGAACAACGTCTGGACACGTCAATGCGGCACAGGCTGGCCACCCGCCTGCGAGCAGAAGTAGACGCCGGACTGGCTCTGCTCGTTGTCACCCACGACCCCGCCTTTCTATCCACCGTGGCCACTAAGGCTTTGTTCATTGCAGATACGATTCACACGATGACCCCAGCCCAAGCCGCGGTGGCCATTGCCTCCGAGAACCCCCACACGGACTAACGCCATGGCCTTGCAAACACGCGAGCGTTTTAGCGCCAAAGATATTCGCCAATACACCTTCCGTGCTGGCCTGAGCCGCACTGAAGGCGGGCTCATGGAACTCATTTCGGAGGTCTACACTTCCATTCTCGGCGGCTTAACCCTGCTAACAATGGCTGGGGCAATTATTGTGGCCCTGCGTCATAGCTTGGGCGTGGGGGATGAATCGGCGCTGCTGGCCTCAGCAGTGGCCCCAGGCTTCCACTCGGTAACGCTGCTCCAAGCCAGCGCCACAGTCTTACTGACATTGGCGGCAGGACTGTTGGCCCTTGAAATGACGATGGGCCCGATCGCCATGGCACTGCCCCAAACTGCGTGGTGGCTGGGGCTGCCGGTGCGCCGGCGAGGCTTCATCCAGCCAGGCTTTTTGAAATCGATGATCTTGCCAAGCGTGGCCGCTCTGATCATAGTTTTGCCGTTGGCTCTCGGCATGTCCAAGAACCCCACTCCTGGCTCGATTGCCTTGGCCTCGCTCTGTGGGGCTGGGCTGGCCTGGCTGCTCTATGGTCTGGCCTCTTGGTGCCAGATCACCAATTCGGGGGCATGGCTAAAAAACATCATGGGCGCTATCACTGTCATTGCCCCCCTGACACTTGTTGCCACGGCGCTTTACAACAATGTTGCCGGAACGGGAGCCATTACCGGGGCCCAAACGGCATGGATGAAGTACCTTCCCACCAGTTGGCCCTTATTGGTGGCCGACGGTGCACGCTGGCCATTGTTGGTGGTGCTGGTCCTGGCATTGGGGCTGCTAACAATTGTCTACCTCAATCTTGAACGCATCACCACAGGCCAGCTCAAGGCCAGCGCCGCGGCCGGGGCTTACGCGGCCAGCTCTTTGTTGTCCATGGATGCAACGGAGTTATCCAGATCGTTGAGCGCCGGACCGTCTACAGGCAAAAGCAAAGTGCGGCTGAAACTGATTTTCAAGGGTGGCACGCTCACTTCACGAAGTGTGAAAACACTGATCAGCACCCACGCCACCATGGCTCTTCGATCCCCCACGGTTCTTCTACGGGTCCTGGTACTGGCTGCAATTCCTGCTTCCCTGGCATCGGTAGAGTTCCTGGGCAATGCAGTATTGATTGCTGTGGCACTTTATTTGTGCGCGCATTTTTCCGCTATGGCGCTAGGGTCAACGGCACGCTTCTCGGCAGGGAACCCGGCCGTGGACATGCTGATGCCGCTGCCTGCCAAGACCGTGCGCCTGGTGCACTATGTTCTTCCAGCAGCCGTAATGACTCTGTGGGCGCCAGTCGCTTTCTCACTGTTGCTGGCATTGGGCGTGGGTTCACCGGCACTGCTGGCGTTGGTAGTGTTTGCCGGCCCTGGTCTGGGTGCAGCCACCTTACGTGCAGGGTTCAGGCCGGCGCCCGATTGGAATATGCCTCCTGTGGCGGCTCCCATGGGGCCCATTCCCACCGGAGCCATTAAATCATTTTTGATTGGACCGGACTTAACCTTGATTGTGCTCCTGCCGGTGCTGATCTGTCTGATCTCTGGCGGGGTGCCACTTGTAGCATTCCCCGCTCAGTTGACACTGACCTGGCTGGCGTTCTTGTGGGGCACTCACATCCGCAAACCAAAATCGGCAAAAGACGGCGGCCTCTTCGGCATGCCAGCTGTCCCCGTCCCCAAGTAGCCCCACCGGCTCTGCCCGTATTCCGGAGCCGCCACCGCAACCACGTCAATGGATAAAGCAGGTGGCCACCCCACAACGGTGGCCACCTGCTTTATTTTCGAGTTCTAGACGTACTCGATCTAGACGTATGCGATCTAGACGTATGCGATCTAGACGTATGCCGGGACCGGCTTCTTCGCATCTGTTGGCCGGGCAGGAACGTCGTTGCCGGAGTCGTTCCCGTCAATGCCGGCGGAGGGCTGGGAGTCATGTTCGTCGTCGTCCATTGACAGCTCATCAAAGGGGTCACGGCCGGCGAGTACCGCCCGGGCCTTATCCATGTCCAACTCATGCGTCCATTTGCCAATGAGCAAGGTGGCTACGGCGTTACCGGTGAAGTTGGTGAGGGCACGGCATTCGGACATGAACTTATCAATGCCCACAATCACGCCCATGCCGTCGAGCAGGATCGGCTTGTGTGCGGCCAAACCGGCGGCAAGAGTGGCCAGCCCGGCACCAGTGACACCGGCAGCACCCTTTGAAGCGATGACCATGAACACCAGCAAACCGATCTGTTCGCCAAGATTCATAGGCATGTCCATGGCGGTGGAGATGAACAGGGCGCTCATTGTCAGGTAAATGGCTGTGCCGTCGAGGTTGAAGGAGTAACCGGTGGGGACGGTGATGCCCACAACCGGCTTGGAAACTCCTGCGTGCTCCATCTTTGCCATCAGGCGCGGCAGGGCAGATTCGGAGGAGGATGTGGCAAAAATCAAGAGGTATTCGCGAGCCAGGTAGCGCATCAAAGCAAAGATGTTCAGGCCCGTGACAAGACGCAGAATAGAGCCCAGGATAACCACAATGAAAAGCGCGCAGGTTAGGTAGAACGCACCCATCAGGATGGCCATGGAGCCGATAGCAGCCCATCCTGTGGCGCCCACAACGGCGGCAATGGCGCCAAAAGCGCCTACCGGGGCCAGCCACATAATCATCATCATCAGTTTAAAGACAACTTTTTGTAGTTGCTTCACGGCGTTGAGAACGGGCTCCCCTGATTTGCCCATGGACTGCAGCGCGAACCCAACCATCAAAGCAAGCACCAGAGTAGGCAGCACCGGGATATCGCCAGGAATCATTTCCATGAGGAACTTCACTGTGGAGTTTTCTTGAGCTCCCGCAGCGGCACTGTACGGTTGCAGCTTTAGACCGGCGCCAGGGTGGATGATGTTGCCCACCAGCAGACCGATTGCCAAAGCAACTGTGGACATGATCATGAAGTACAGCAGCGCCAGGCCACCTACTTTGCCTACTGTGGTTGCCTTGGCGATGGAGCCAACGCCTATCACCAAGGTGCAGAAAATAATGGGGGCAATAACCATCTTGATCAAGGCGATAAACATTGTGCCGAGCGGTTTGAGCGCTTTCCCAAGTTCAGGGGCCATCAATCCGATCGCCGTGCCCACTACCACCGCTGCAATGACTGCGATGTACAGCCAATGGGTCTTATCCATCCTGCGTCGTTTCGTTTTGACCGTAGCGGCGGTCCCTCTTCTTTGAGAGCTCATGGTGACTCCTTGTGGTTCTGGTGATTAGCATTGGTGGGTGTCGCGTGCGATCCCTCTCACATAAGATTGCCCGTCAGAGTGACTTATCTCACTGTTGTGTTCATATTGGTCGTACGAAAGGTGCCCACGTTGGTCCGGTTCTGGCGAGGATGGAGCATTGCCCGCAGATTGTTCGCAGCCAATCTGCTGTTTGTCGTGCTCCTGACGGGCTGCTTAGCCGCCCTTTGGGTGTCCGACGCCGGCTCCCGAACCTATGAGCAGACCAGCCAACGCATGCTTTCGGTCGCCACGACTATTGCCGATTCACCGCTGGTTGTTGCGGCAGCTTCGGAGCCCGATCCGACATCCGTACTCCAGCCGTATGCCAAAGCAGTCATGCGCGATGCAGGGGTTGACTTCATCACCATCATGGACCCGGATGGTATCCGGTGGACCCACCCCGACCCGGGCCAGATCAACAAACCATATGTAGGTTCCATGACTCAAGCGCAGTCAGGAGCTACTTATTCCGAGACCACAACAGGCACCCTTGGCCCGTCAGTGCGGGTTGTTGTTCCCATCAAGGACGCCTCCGGAGACGTGACGGGCATGGTGGCCGCCGGGGTGACTGTTAGCAATGTGCAGGTACTCGTAGCCGCTAGGCTCCCGGCAGTGTTGGGGCTTGCCGCAGCCCTGCTACTGGCCGGGTCATTGGCGGCTTGGGCCCTGGGCAGGTACCTCAAACGTGTGACTCTGGGCTGGGGCCCGGAGGAACTAGGACAGTTGTTTGCCTACTACGAATCTGTGCTGCATTCCGTCCGTGAGGGCCTGATCCTTGTGGATACGCGCGGATCCATGGTTTTGTACAACGATCACGCCGCGCTGCTGTTGGGCATCGATCCGCCCGGTCCCACGGTGGCGTCTGTTTCCACGCGCACCCCAAGACGGGCGACGTCGCAGAGCCCCCTTAGCCGTGCGCGTGTTTCTCCCCCGCCACGCCCCGGCCTCGCTTCGCTGGGTCTGCCCGCTTCACTGCGGGAATTACTACAAAGCGGGCGCATCGCCACGGACGAGGTTCACCTCGCCGCGGACCGCTTGCTGGTTGTGAGCCAACGTCCTGCACAGACACCGGGAAATCCGGCTCCGGCCGGCACGGTTGCCACCTTGCGCGACCACACGGAGCTGACAGCCTTGGCAGGCAGTCTCAGCAGCACCCAAACGTTGGTTGAGGCGTTGCGCTCTCAAACACACGAGCACGCCAACCGTTTACATGCCATCATTTCCTTGATCGAACTTGACCGCACGCGGGAAGCCCTTGACTTCGCTACGGCAGAACATTCCGAGAGTGTGCTGCTCGGTGGCGAGTTTGTCAGCAGCGTGACTGAACCGTTCCTAGCCGCCCTTCTGCTGGGCAAACGTGCCCAAGCCGATGAACGTGGGGTCATCCTAGAACTCACAGCATCCGGCACACTTCCAACAAATACTTTAGATACTCGCGAACTTGTAACTTTGTTGGGCAATTTAGTGGACAACGCCATTGAAGCCGCTGCGTCAGCGTCCCTGCACATAGAATCCCCCGGCAAGGAATCCACCGGCATAGAATCCCCTACCAACGAATCGCCACAGCCCACCGTCTGGGTGGACCTCCTCGTTGCCGACGGAGCCTTGACACTCACCGTGGCGGACAACGGTCAGGGCTTGCCCACCACTGATCTGGATGTGCTGGGCCGGATTGGCACCACCGGCAAAACCTCCGTGGCACCTGGTGGCCGCGGCTATGGCATTGCCTTGATCCGCCGAGCCACCGCAGCGCTAGGCGGCACCATCACTGGCGAGAACGACGGCGGCGCTGTCATGACCGCCGTCGTGCCCCTAGCGGGACTGCCGCTGGGACCACACCCGCAAGGTTCACGCCCCGCCGGCACCCTCCCCCTAGGCCCAACTCCAGAAGTTAGGAATCCATCATGAGCGCTCCCGAGCCCATCCGGGTGCTCGTCGTGGATGACGAACCCATTGCATTGGCGGCCCACGCAGAATATGTCCGTCGACTAGAAGGCTTTGAGGTGGTGGCTGAGGCCCACGGAATGGGGGCTGCCCTGGCTGTGCTGAACGATCCCAATATCGCATCCATTCAGCTCATTCTTTTGGACATGAATCTGACAGACGGACATGGACTGGATTTGTTGCGGCGTATCCATGGGCTGGGTCTGATGCCAGATGTAGTGGCAATCACGGCCGTGAGGGACGTTCAAGTGGTGCGTTCGGCCATTGCACTTGGCATCACAGCGTATTTGATCAAACCGTTCACTTTTGCGGCGTTTCGAGAAAAGCTGGACAACTACCGCAATTATCACGACGTGCTCACGGATAGGACCCACACCTCGCAGGACGCCATTGACAGAGCCCTGTCACAGTTGCGTCCAACGGGGAAGCTCCTGCTCCCCAAAGGGATGCTGCCCGAGACACTCAGCGCTGTGGCTGACTGGTTGCGAACGCAGCAAGCTCCCTCCTCAGCCACCGAGGCTGCTGCTTCACTTGTCATGTCCAGAGTCACCGCACGTCGATATCTTGACCACCTGGTGGAGACAGGCTCCGCAACCAAAGCACCTCGACACGGCTCACCTGGTCGACCGGAACTGGAGTACAGCTGGTCCCGCCCCCGTTGACATTGGAGATAACTACACCCCGCCCCCGTTGACATTGGAGATAACTACACCCCGTGACCGGTATCTGGCCTCCGCCCAGATCGATTCCAACGGGCCTGTGGATAACTTCTGAAATATAGTAACAATTGAGTCAAAATTAACTCATGACTTGTGCCCAGCTTTTACCCGAATGGATACAAGGCAGATCTTTCACCGTCAACGAATCCGATGAGTGCGGAATCAATCGACGGCGGACTGCCGGACCGGATCTTCATACTCCCAGCCGTGGCATCAGGGTTCCCTGGGGAGTTGATCAAGACATCGACAGTCGTATTCGGCCTATCCTCTCGGTGACGCCAGGTGGAATCGCAAGCCACTGCACTGCAGCCCTTTTGTGGGGAATTCCTTTGCCTCCGTGGCTTGCAGGTAACTTTGATGTCCATATTTCTCGTGATGCCACAACGAGCCCGCCCTGGAGAATTGGCGTTGCAGGGCACCACACCTGTTTCAAGCCAGGTCAGGTGGTGCATCTCCGAGGAATGGCAGTGACTTCCCCACTGCGCACGTGGCTTGACCTGGCCGTCATGCTCGAACTCGATGATTTGGTGGCAGCTGGTGACTTTCTGGTCTGTGAGCACGATCGCATTTTCGGGCCTAAACGGGTTGCCCTGGTAGCCCTCACCGCCCTCCAAGAGGCCGTCAAGCATGAATCCCGCAGGCGCGGCATAGTGAGGGCTCGCGAGGCCGCTGACCTCATCAAGGTGGGCGTCGACTCTCCACCGGAAACCAGAATCCGTCTTGCCCTCGAGCGAGCAGGGATACCAACGCTGACCCTGAACTTCGTTGTTTTAGACGAAGAGGGAAATGACTCATCATGGCCGGATCTCTGCATCCCTGTGTGGAAGGTTTCCATTGAGTACGACGGCGAGCATCACCTCACAGAGCGACAGCGCAAGATTGATGCGGCCCGGGATCGGTTGCTGACGAGTTTGGGGTGGCGGCAGGTGAGAATCACCAAAGCCATGTTGGATCAAGAAGGCGACAAGGCCGTCGTCGCACTTGTTAAGACGGCACTACGTGCCCAAGGGTGGACGGGTCGTCGCGACACCCGCTGAGCGTCATTATCTCCAATGTCAACGCAAGGGGAGGCGTCATTATCTCCAATGTCAACGAGGAGGGCGATCGCCGGAAAGGACAGGGATCAACGCCTCAATCACGGCAGGATCCTCAATAGTTGAGGGCACTGTGTAATCGTCACCATCAGCAATTTGACGCATGGTTTTACGCAGAATCTTCCCGGAGCGGGTCTTGGGCAGGGCCTCAACCACTGTGGTGGATTTGAAATCCGCCACAGGCCCGATTTCTCTACGCACCAACGCCACGAGTTCTTTCTGCAGATCATCCGCTGTGATGACCACCCCAGACTTCAAAACCACGAAACCCATAGCCTTTTGCCCTTTAAGCGCGTCGGCAACACCAATGACAGCACATTCTGCCACTGCCGGGTGGGTACCGATGACCTGCTCGATGGCGCCGGTGGAAAGCCGATGCCCAGCAACGTTAATAACATCGTCGGTGCGGCCCATGACAAACACATAACCATCGTCATCCTGGTATCCGGAATCGCCGGTGAGATAAAAACCCTCAAACGTATTCAGATAGGAATCTAAAAAACGCTGGTCGTTATTCCAGAGGGTGGTCAATGTGCCCGGGGGCAACGGCAGACCCAACACAATGTTTCCTTCTTCTCCGGAAGCCACCTCCACACCCATGCCATCAACAATGCGTAGGTCAAAGCCGGGCATTGGAAGGGTGGGTGAGCCTGCTTTCAAGGGAAGCGGCTCCAATCCACGCGGATTACCCACGATCGCCCAGCCTGTCTCTGTCTGCCACCAATGATCCACCACCGGCACTCCGAGAACTTTGCCCGCCCAATGATAAGTGTCAGTATCCAGCCGCTCACCGGCGGTAAACAGCGTTTGGAGGCTGCCGATGTTGTAATTCTCCAACAAGGCAGCGTCCGGGTCCATCTTGCGGATGGCACGCAAAGCGGTTGGCGCCGTGAACAACGCCTTCACTTTGTGCTGCTCAATGACACGCCAAAACGCGCCGGCGTCCGGGGTTCCCACGGGCTTGCCTTCATACATCAGCGTGGTGGCCCCGGCCAACAGCGGCCCATACACAATGTAGGAATGCCCCACTACCCAGCCAACGTCCGACGCCGTCCACCAAACATCACCAGGGCCGATGTTGTAATGGTTGGCCATGGTCCATAAAAGTGCGACGGCGTGCCCGCCATTGTCGCGGACCACCCCTTTGGGCGCACCCGTAGTTCCTGAAGTGTAGAGAATGTAGAGAGGGTCCGTCGCCTTGACCGGAACCGGTTCCGCGGGTTCAGCGGCTGCGAGCGCAGTATCCCAGTCCACGATCTTTAGATTCAGGCTTTTGGGGTCAGTGGCGAAGCCATCACGGTGTTTGAGGATTACGGGGAGTTCGGTGACACCTGCCTTAGCCAACGCTTCATGAACGGTGGGCAGATATTCAACGTGACGGTTCGGTTCTAGCCCGCCGGAGGTGGTGACAATAACTTTCGGAGCAGCGTCCCGGATACGCACAGCCAGTTCGCTGGCGGCAAAGCCGCCAAAAACCACCGAGTGAATGGCCCCTAATCGGGCGGTGGCAAGCATGGCAATGGCTGCTTCGGCAATCATGGGCAGATAAATCAGTACCCTGTCCCCCTTGCCTACCCCCTGAGCTCTAAGCACCCCGGCAAAAAGTGCTACTTGTTCCGTCAGCTCTGCGTAGCTATAGCTGTGCTGGCGACCAGTCATCGCTGAATCGTGGATGAGTGCGCTCTGTGCACCGCGCCCGGCGGCAACATGCCTATCCAGAGCGTTGTAGCAGGTGTTCAGTTCAGCGTCAGCGAACCACCGGCCATCGGGAGAATCTGCCTTATTGTGGCCCTGCTGTGGCGGCACCACCCAATCCACGGCTTGTGCCGCTTCGAGCCAGAACTTCTCTGGCTCGGTCATGCTGCGCTGGTATTCATCTCGGTAGCTAACGGCCTGCAATGCCATGGTGGGTCTCCATCCACGTTGATGTGATGTGAGCCATGCTACATGCGTAGGTTGACCCATAACAAGCCCTAATGTATACACAAAACCTTTTTTAGGCGTTATTTTAGCTAACTTTACGTGGATATTGCCCAAATGCCCAGTTCATTGTATACAATAAGGGGGTATTGTTGCTGTATTGCACGTCAGGAAGAGCTAAAGGAGGGGTCATGAGAGCTAGTGAACGGGCCTATGTCACGTTGCGCACCGACATCATCAACTGGCACCTGACTCCTGGCACAGTGTTGGGAGAGGTTGAACTCTCCGAACGCTTGGGCGTCTCCCGTACTCCCATCCGTGAAGCATTGGCAAAACTCACCGCTGAGGGGTTGACTGAGCCACAAAGTGGGCGTGGGATGGTTGTCAGTGAGATTTCACTTGACCATCTGGGTGAACTTTTCGAGCTCCGCTCCGCTCTTGAGTGCCGTGCAGCTGAACTGGCTGCTCAGCGCTGTGACCCTGACATTTTCAGGACCCTGCATCAACAACTTGCCAACGCCGGTGAGCTCATCACCTCCGATGACCCCACCCGCACTGATTACTACCAGCTGGCGGGTGACTTAGATGCTGCAGTGGACGCTGCGGTTGGCAATCACTACCTGAATCTAGCGCTAAAGAACCTACGAGTGCACTTGGTACGTGTACGGCGTTTAGGTAAAGACAACCCAGCACGACTGCGCGATGCGGCTCGTGAGCACGCCGCGATCGCCTTGGCAATTGCCAATGGCAACCCCACTGTTGCCAGCGCTGCCACCACTATGCATCTGGATAACAGTCTGCGTCACCTACTGAGCACAAACCCCTAGAGCTTCCACATTTCTGACACACCCTGCGAAAGGAACACCATGACAATTGATCACACTGTCCGCGTTTACAAGAGCGATGAGAACCTGGCCCGCGAGGACCAGCTTGCACACAAGATCGCCAAGGTCGCCGCCGATCCCGTCCCCGTGACCGCCGAGGTCACAGACATGATCATTAATCGCGTCATAGACAACGCCTCCGTGGCGATTGCCTCCTTGAACCGTGGCCCGATCGTTGCCGCCCGTGCTCAGGCACTTGCACACGCTCCTTCCACCGGAGGCTCCGGCGCCAACGTTTTCGGCATTGCAGAGCTGGTTTCTCCCGAGTGGGCGGCCTGGGCCAACGGCGTGGCCGTCCGCGAGCTGGATTATCATGACACCTTCCTCGCAGCCGAGTACTCACACCCAGGCGATAATATCCCGCCGATCCTCGCCGTCGCCCAGCACACCGGAGCCTCCGGTGCTGACTTGCTTCGTGGGCTTGCCACCGGTTATGAGATCCAGGTCGATTTGGTCAAATCAATCTGCCTGCATAAACACAAGATTGACCATGTTGCCCACCTCGGCCCCTCCGCCGCGGCAGGTATTGGCACACTGCTGAACCTTGAAGTTGAAACTATTTTCCAAGCTGTGGGTCAGGGCTTGCACACCACCACAGCTACCCGACAGTCGCGCAAGGGCGAGATCTCCACGTGGAAGGCGCACGCCCCCGCATTTGCCGGCAAGATGGCCGTTGAGGCTGCTGACCGTGCCATGCGTGGACAGACCTCCCCCGTACCGATCTACGAAGGCGAAGACGGTGTCATCGCTTGGATGTTGGATGGCCCCGACGCCCAGTACACGGTGCCGTTGCCGGCCGAGGGCGAAGCCAAGCGCGCCATCATGGACACCTACACCAAGGAACACTCTGCCGAGTACCAGGCTCAGGCTTGGATTGACCTTGCCCGCAAACTCCATGGAGAGCACCCTGAGGCCACCGATCCGGCAAACGTGGCCTCCGTGCTGATCAAGACCAGCCACCACACCCACTTTGTGATTGGTTCAGGCGCCAACGATCCGCAGAAGTACGACCCCACGGCATCACGGGAAACTCTCGATCACTCCATCCCGTACATCTTCACCGTGGCCCTCCAAGATGGTGCTTGGCACCACGTTGACTCCTACTCCCCCGAGCGTGCCGGCCGCCCCGACACCGTAGAGCTGTGGCACAAGGTAACCACGGAGGAGGACGCCGAGTGGACGCGCCGGTACCACTCCCTCGATATCGCCGAGAAGGCCTTTGGCGGAACAGTGGAAATCACCCTCAATGACGGAAGCGTCATTACGGATTCCATCGCAGTGGCCGACGCCCACCCACTGGGCGCCCGGCCCTTCGCCCGTGAGCAGTACATCAACAAATTCCGCACCCTGGCCGCTGGTCTGGTGGAGGAAGCTGAGATCAGCCGCTTCATCACGGCAGCAGAGAATTTGCCCAACCTAACGAACGGGGAACTGGGACAGTTGAACATCCTGGCAGCTCCTGGCGTCGTGGATCTGGCAGCCGCACCCAAGGGGCTCTTCTAAGATGCTGTACTCCAAGAAAACCGCTGAAGAGAAGCGCCGGGACCTGCGTGCCATGCTGGTCCCGGGCTCGGCCCGCCAGTTCCCTGGTGCCTTCAACCCGCTCTCGGCCCGCCTCATTGAGGAGAAAAAGTTCGACGGCGTCTACATCTCAGGCGCCGTCCTGGCCAACGAACTGGGCTTGCCGGACATTGGCATGACCACGCTGACCGAGGTGGCAACCCGCGGCGCACAGATTGCCCGAATGACTGACCTGCCCTGCCTGATTGACGCTGACACGGGCTTTGGCGAGCCCATGAATGTGGCCCGCACCATCGCAGAGTTGGAAAACGCCGGGTTGGCTGGTTGCCATATTGAGGACCAGTTCAACCCCAAGCGTTGCGGTCACCTTGATGGTAAAAATATGGTTGACCTCGAGACAGCTGTCAAACGCATTGCCGCCGCAGCTGATGCCCGTCGCGATCCAAATTTTTTGATCATGGCCCGCACGGACATTCGTGCCGTGGAAGGTCTGGATGCTGCGATCGATCGGGCTAAGGCACTCGTCGATGCAGGCGCTGACGCCATCTTCCCCGAAGCCATGAAGAGCGTGGCCGAATTCGAAGCTGTCGTCAAGGCAGTTGATGTACCTGTCCTTGCCAATATGACGGAGTTTGGCAAAAGTGAACTGTTCACAAAGGATGCTCTGGCTGCCGCCGGGGTGGCTATGATCATCTACCCCGTCACTTTGTTACGCAGCGCGATGGGGGCAGCCGAGCGGGTTTTGGACGCTATCAGCGCGGATGGGACCCAGGAAGCGGCGGTGGACCAGATGCTCACACGCGCGCGCCTTTATGATCTGGTTGACTATGAGGCGTATAACCAATTTGATGCGGGTATTTTCAACTTCCAGGTTCCCAGCCTGGATATTGCCACCAACAACGCAACCCTCTAGGTCAACAATGTCGTTTAGAAGAAGGAGTGCACACTGTGAGTGAAGAAGAAGTACGCAAAGGTCTAGCTGGGGTGGTTGCGGACTACACCGCTGTCTCCAAGGTCAACCCCGACTCCAATTCGCTGCTCTATCGCGGCTATCCGGTACAGGAACTGGCCGCTAACAAGTCCTTTGAAGAGGTAGCCCTGCTACTGTGGACCGGCGAATTACCCTCTGCACAGGAACTGAACGTTTTTGAGACGTTCGAACGGAGTAATCGTGCCTTAGATGAAAACCTCAAAGCCGCGATCGATCTGTTGCCGCTGCACTGCCACCCGATGGATGTGGGCCGGACTGCTGTTTCTGTTCTGGGTGCTCGCCATCCTCGCGCCGAGGACTCATCCCCGGAAGCGGAGTTGGAGAAGGCTCAGGCACTCTTTGCGCAGTTCCCTTCGGTGGTGGCCTATGACCAGCGCCGCCGTCGTGGTTTAGGGGTAGTGGAACCGCGCAGCGACTTGGACTACTCGGCAAACTTCTTGTGGATGACCTTTGGTGAGGAAGCGGCCCCGGAGGTTGTGGATGCTTTCCGTGTCTCCATGGTGCTGTACGCGGAGCATTCCTTCAATGCTTCAACGTTCACGGCCCGAGTCATCACTTCCACGCTCTCTGATCTGCATTCGGCCGTGACAGGCGCCATTGGCGCTCTTAAAGGTGCCCTTCACGGCGGCGCCAATGAGGCTGTCATGCACACCTTTAACGAGATCGGGATCAATGCCGATGAGTCTCGCAAAGAGGCCGCCGCACGTGCCAAGGCGTGGATGGAAGATGCCCTGGCGCAGAAGAAGAAGGTCATGGGCTTTGGCCACCGTGTCTATAAAAACGGTGACTCACGCGTTCCCACCATGAAGGGTGCGTTGGAGCGGATGGTGGCTCACTACAACCGCCCGGAAATGATGGGTTTGTATGACGGCCTAGAGCAGGCAATGGAAGAGGCAAAGGCCATCAAGCCCAACCTCGATTACCCTGCCGGTCCCACGTATCACCTGATGGGCTTTGACACCGAGATGTTCACGCCTATTTTCATCGCAGCCCGCATCACGGGGTGGACGGCACACATCATGGAGCAGCGCGCTGCCAATGCGTTGATTCGTCCGTTGAGCGCTTACAACGGTGTGGCTGAGCGACACGTAAGTTAGCTGCACCTTGTACGTTGAGGTTGGAGATCGTGACGCCTATGAGGGACGAATAGGCGTCACGATCTCCAACCTCAACCGTGTTTAACGCCATTCAAAGGTACTGTGAAGAGAACACCCAGACCACCACGCAGTTTTCAAGGAGCATCATGGAAAAGTCATCGCTGACAGCACTAGCCCGCGAACTCATGGCTTCCGCCAAAACTAAGAGCAGCGGCCGCAGTGCCAGAACGGTGTATGGCGGCCATGAGCGGGTTCTCCGCCAGACACTTGTGGCCCTCAGCGCAGGAGCATCACTGGATGAGCACGACAACCCCGGTGAAGCCACCGTTCAGGTGCTTGTCGGCAGGATTCGACTCAACGCCGGCGACGTTCAGTGGGAAGGCTCCCCAGGAGATCACCTGGTGGTCCCGCAGGCACGCCACAGTGTTGATGCCGTTGAGGACTCAGCTTTTCTGCTGACAGTGGCTAAACCCTAACTTTTTCTCGGATACCTGCCCCGGTTAGCTGCCTCGCAAAGATTCGTCGGCATCGGCTGGGGAGAGCATGTGAGTACTCTCGGAGACGGTCTCATTGTCGTCATTAAGCACCACTCGCCAGTGACCTCCCTCCCCTGCCAAAAAGGCTGGCAACCAATGGCTGGCGTCAGCCCACATCTGAGCATGTGGCAGGTTGTGCACGCTGTACCAGTGCGGCTTGATTTCATCACTCTCGATAGCACTGCCAGTATATTTTCTGCATAAGAAAATAGTAGTGAACATGTCCCATACCGGCTTGGCCGGAAAAATAAACTCAACTGTGCCGGCGGGAATCAGGTCCATGGCTGCAATACCGATGCTGGTTTCCTCGTCCACTTCGCGGCAGATGGCTTGGACAACACTTTCCCCGGCTTCCACATGACCGCCAATACCAACCACCTTGCCAACACCCATGCCGGTCTTTTTCACGCCGAGCAGCACCTGCTGCTCGGCGTTGTGGTTGCGGAGCAAAAAACACAGGGTTACGGGTGCACTCATCCGACCAGCCTATGCGGGAATCGCTGCGCAAGCCGAACCGTCAGTCAACGATTTGAGCTATTTGACGGCTTTTCACGAATAACCCTCCATTGTTTCCAATAACATCCCTCATCCGGCAAGCAAATCCTTCACGTACCAGCACCTAAGGCCCCTCCACGCGGCCAACAGAAAAATATCGATTGAAATTTTTTCAACCGGAGAGCTGAATCACACTTTCGGCTGATGTATCAAATAGCAAACTCTGCTTTTGCAGTGCAAAACACTTGCAGGTATCGCTTCAAAGTGGCCAAGCCCTACTTCTATGGTCTATTCATGCCCTCAGGAACAACTTCAGGCATGACCTCATCGCTTACTACTTTTATGGAGGACTTATGAAATACACACGCACTCTTGCCGTGGCAGCCCTCGCCGCCATGGCATTGACCAGTTGTGCTCCCCCCACGTCGAACAACGCAGTTTCGTCCCAGGACGAGGCCACTGGCACTCTGCGTGTCTGGCTGTTCTCTGAGGTCAACCAGGATCCCAAGTCAGAGGTGGTCAACGCAACTATCAAAGACTTCGAAGCCGCCCACAACGACGTCACAGTAGACGTCCAATACATCCCGGTGGACACGCGGGCAGAGAAATTCAAGGCAGCATTCAACGATCCTTCCAGCGCCCCCGACGTGGCGGAGTTTGGCAACACCGATCTCGCCAGCTACGTTGCTGCCGGAGGTCTGTCAGACATGAGCGCTGACATCAAAGAATGGGACGAAGGCACAGACCTGGACCCGAAGGTTCTCGCCACCACCGCCATTGATGGCAAGAACTACGGCGTGCCATGGTTTGTTGGCGTACGCGCCCTGTACTACCGCACAGACCTTTTGAAGGATGCCGGTGTCGAAGTCCCCAAGACCATGGCTGAGATTGCCACAGTGGCCCGCGCCGTCCGTGCCAAGAACCCAACCACCTTGGGCATCTCCGTTGGTGGCGCCTCACAATTCTCCGCTTTGCCTTACTTGTGGGCCCACGACGGCGCCATCGCCACCGAAGCCGGCGGCACCTTTACCTCTGCACTGGACAGCGCCGATTCCCGCGCCGGCATCACGGCCTACACGGAGTTGGTCAAGGATGACATCTGCCCACCGCAGACCTGCGCCGAATTTGGCGGTAACGCCAGCGTCCAGCAGTTCATTGCTGGCAAGTCAGCCATGACCATCGGTGGCGACTTCAACTACAAGGCCATTGCCGAAAGCGAATTCAAAGACAACTTCGCTGTGGTTCCGGTCCCCGGAATCACTGAAGGTTCCATCGCACCGGCATTTGCCGGAGGCAATAACCTCGGCGTCTTCCAAAGCTCCACGCGTCACACTCTGGCAGCCGACTTCGTTAAGGCACTGGCCAGCAAGAAGTCACAGCAAGCCATGTTCGACGCCATGGGCAACCTGCCCACCTTCACTGACGTCCAAAAGAACGTCTCCGACGCCAACGCCTATGTGGCCCCATTCATCGACACGATCGCCGCTGGCACCAACTTTGTGCCGATCACTGACACTTGGTCAACGGTTGACGCCAAGGGCATCTTCACCGGGATGTACCAAGAAATCGTCACCGGCAAGTCCGACGTCGATACGGCATCAGCAGACGCTGCTGCCGCCATGAACAAGATCTTCGAGGCCAAGTAATGCATTCCCCCCACATAGCGGGTCGGATCTAATGACCACGCAACTTCACGTCCCTGCGCCGCCTTCCGCGCAGAACGAGAGTCTACTCACCCCGCCGCCTCCCCGTAAAAAGGGACGCGGCGGGGTGAGCCGTGTGGAGCATTGGCTGTATCTTGCTCCCGCACTCATCGTCCTCATCGCCCTGCTGGGCTACCCGCTGTACCAGCTCATCAATATGTCGCTCTACGACTACCGGCAGGCTCAGGTCAGTGGCAATGCACCACTTAAATTTACCGGCATGGAGAACTATGCGATCCTCATGAAGGATCCGGAGTTCTGGACGGTACTGCGTGACACCGTCATCTTCGCCTCGGCCTGCGTCATCTTGACCCTGTTGATCGGCGCCGGGCTGGCAGTGTTTGCGACCCGGTTACGCCCGTGGGTGCGCACCGTCCTCTTTGCCGTCTCCCTCGGCGCCTGGGCCACCCCCGCAGTAACAGGTAGCGCCGTCTGGCTTTTCCTTTTTGATTCGACCCAGGGTCTGATCAATAAAATGTTGACCGGCGTTGGCCTCTCGCAGTTCATGGACTATTCCTGGACCTATGACAAATGGTCGGCATTCGGTCTCGTTGCAAGCGAAGTGGTGTGGTGTTCATTCCCGTTCGTCATGGTGACTATTTATGCGGGAATCCAGGCCGTGCCAACGGAGACTATTGAAGCTGCACGCCTCGATGGCGCCTCCATGCCGCGGATCTTTTACTCGATCATGCTGCCCATACTCCGCCCCATCGTCATCATCGTGACTATCCAGTCCATCATCTGGAACTTCAAAATTTTCTCGCAAATCTACATCATGACCAACGGTGGCGGCATTGCCGGGCAGAACATGGTCTTGAACGTCTACTCCTATCAGCAGGCGTTCGCTGCAAGCCTCTACGGCCTCGGTTCCGCGATTGGCGTCATCATGACCCTCATGCTGCTCGTCATCACTCTGGTGTATTTACGACTACTCAAAAGGAGCGGTGAGGTCCTGTGACCGCGCTCAAACTAGAACCAAAAGCTCCGACGCCGCCCACCCATCGTGGGTCAAAAACTGCCGCTAAACGCCCCAAGAAGAGCGTCGGGTACAACCTCGTGGGGGTCTTGATCGCCGCATTCGTGGCGTTCCCGCTGTACTGGATGCTGCTCTCCGCCCTGAAGCCGAAGACTGCGCTGGATGCCGGCGACTCCACCCCGTTCACCCTCGAACCGTCCTTTGATTCCTTTGCCCGCGTGCTGAGCGTGAACAACTTCGGCCAGTATTTTCTGAACTCACTCACCGTTGCCCTCTCAGTGGTAGTGCTCTCGACCCTGTTCGCTTTTTTGGCGGCAGTTGCCCTGACCCGCTATAACTTCAAGATGCGCACCAAATTGTTGATCATTATCTTGGTCGCGCAAATGGTGCCGATCGAGGCCCTCACCATCCCCTTGTTCTTCCTGTTCAAAGGCTTTGGTGATGTCATCCCGGTCATCGGGCTCAACCATCTGGGCTCGCTGATCCTGGTACATATGGGCTTCTCCATCCCTTTCGCGATTTGGATGCTGCGCGGATTCGTTGCGGCCGTTCCGATCGAATTGGAGGAGGCCGCCAAGCTCGACGGCGCCAGCAGCTTCCGGTTCGTCCGTTCCGTCCTGTTCCCCCTCGTGGCACCGGGTGTGGTGGCGTGTTCGGTATTTTCCTTCATCTCCACGTGGAATGATTTCTTGTTTGCGAAGACATTCATCATCTCCGCGCAAGAAAATTCCACCATGCCCATGGCCTTGCTCACGTTCTTCAAACCGGACCAAAACGACTGGGGCGCCATCATGGCAGGATCAGTGATCATGACCATCCCGGTGCTGATCTTCTTCATTGCCGTCCAACGCAAGTTGGTGTCCGGTCTCGCCGGCGCCGTCAAGGGCTAGCCCCATCCACAAAGATAGGTTGTTCATGCTTTCGCACACTGTGGTCCCCGCACCCTGGTCAATCGTTGCTGCCTCGCCCACCTCAGGCATTGCGGCTCATCCTGCGCTCTTATGTTCGACGTCGTCACTCACCGCCGATCCCCGCCTCACCCAGGCGCGGCGTTGGTTGGGGCGGGCGCTAGAAGCTACCACCGGGTGGGAGCTGACAGTCCTGCCGTGGCCGGTTGCCGCCTCCGCCAATGCGGCCACCGCGGGTGCCGCCCCCGCAAGCTTCGCTGCAACAACTACCGGAAACACCGGCAACACGACCGGAGCCACCGTGGAGTTCGTCTTCGACAGTGCACAACCGCCCGAAGGCTACGAGTTGCGCGTGGATGGCACCGTGCGCATCGCAGCCTCATCGGAGGCCGGGGCCTTTTATGCGGCACAGACCGTGCTGCAACTCCTGGGTGCGCGCGCGTTCCGCCAAGCACCCATCACACCCTCCGACCAGGAGGGAGTGCGCTGGCAGCTGCCGGCCGTGACCGTCACTGACAAACCGCGGTTTGGCTACCGCGGCGTCATGCTGGATGTAGCCAGGCATTTTCAGCCCAAAGATGATGTGCTGCGCTTCATCGAGGTGGCCGCCATGCACAAGCTCAACGTGCTGCACCTCCACTTGACCGACGATCAGGGTTGGCGCATCCACATCAACAAATACCCGTTGTTGACAGAGGTTGGTGGCTGGCGCAGAGAGTCCTCCCTTGGTGCTTGGCGGGCAGGACTGCAGGACGGCCAGCCCCACGGCGGCTTTTACACCCAAGATGACCTGCGTGAGATCGTGGCCTTTGCCGCCGAACGCAACATCACCGTCATCCCGGAAATTGATGTTCCCGGGCACAGCCAGGCAGCCATCGCCGCGTACCCTGAGCTGGGCCTGCCCTGGTCCACCCTAGAGGTGTGGACCCGCTGGGGCATCAACCCCAACGTGTTGGAACCGACAGCCTTCGCCGTAGATTTCTATCAAGACGTGCTCGATGAAGTCATAGACATCTTCCCGTCGCCGTGGATTGGTTTGGGTGGGGATGAGGTTCCTCTTAACCAGTGGGAATCCAGTCCCGTGGCCCGTCAGAAGGCGGCGGAGCTTGGCTACGATTCGGTAGCGGGCCTGCATGGCTGGTTTGTGGGCCAATTAGCCGCGCACCTCCATGCCCACGGGCGCAAGTCTGCCGTGTGGGATGAGGTCGGCGACTTCGGTCTGCCCGATGGCGCCTTGGTCGCCTCGTGGCGCGGCTACCAAGGCGGGCTCGACGCCCTAGCCAAGGGATACGACGTGGTCATGTGTCCCGAACACAAGCTCTACCTTGACCACCGTCAGGCCGACGGCGACGGCGAACCCGTGCCGGTAGGCTTCGTGACCACGTTGGAGGCCGTGTACGACTTTGACCCGATGCCGCAGACCACTGCTGGAGAATACCCGGGCCAGCTGTTAGGTGCCCAAGCAAATATCTGGACCGAACACCTGCCCAACGCCCGCCGCGTCAACTACGCTACCTACCCGCGTCTAAGTGCTATTGCCGAAGTGTTTTGGTCCAACCCGGATACCCGGGATTACTCCGATTTCCTGCGTCGACTCAGTACCGAACATTTGGCCAGGTTGTCCGCTATGGGTGTGGAGTTCCGTCCGCTCGATGGCCCCCATCCGTGGCAGCAACGCCCTGGTATCCCCGGTTGGATGCGCGACTATGACCAGGAAACAGCATCCACGGCAGGTGCTTTGTGAACGCCATAGAGCTTGTCGGTGAGAAGCGAAACTCTTCCTCGTCGCTGCGCAAGGCCCTGCTCATCCTTTCAGTGGTGGCTGAACAACCGTCAGATCCAGAAGGGTTGGCTCTGAGCGACCTGGCCGAAATTACTGAGCTGAACAAAAGCACTGTTCTTCGGCTCACCGCACCGCTGATCGATGAGCACCTGATCGAACGGGACAGGGTCACGGGAAAGTTCCGCCTTGGCTTTGGCAGCCTCCGTCTAGGACAGTCCTATCTGGACTCTCTGGACCTGCGCAGTGCCGCCAACGAAGAGCTCCGTGCTCTGATGCGTAAGACCGCCAACACAGTCCATCTGGTGGTCCTATCCGGTCACGATGTGGTCTATCTGGACAAAGTGGAGGATGAGGCGACCGTGCGCATGGCCTCCCGGGTGGGCGCCACCATGCCGGCCTATTGCACAGCCGTTGGCAAAGCGATCATGGCCTATAGCCCGGAAGAAGTGGTGTCCTCCATCCTGTCAGTTCCGCTGGCTCCCATCACGTCCAAAACCATCACCAACCCCGGAGAGCTTCGGATGGAGCTGGGCGCCGTCAAGCGTCGTGGCTATTCCATTGATGACCGCGAAAACGAGCCCGAGGTGCGCTGTGTCGCCGCCCCCATTTTCAACCACGACGACGTGGTGGTCGCCGCTTTGAGCGTGTCATCCCTGACCTCGCGCATGACCCCCGCGAAAGTACGTGAGGTGGGGCCGATGGCAGCCGATGTGGGTTTGCGAATCTCCGTCAAACTTGGCTCACGCCGGGCGGCCGCTCAACTGGCGAAATAGACCATGGCTGAACAATAGCCATTGACAGTGCGACGGCGGGCGCCCCCTTGAGGGAACGCCCGCCGTCGTACTTAAAAAACCTCTGGAACGGCTAGACGAACTGCCAGATCAGCGCCGCCATGCCGAAGCCCACTACTGAGAGGACGGTTTCTAGCACGGTCCAGGTCTTGAGAGTGTCCTTGACTGACATGTTGAAGTACTTGGAAATGATCCAGAAACCGCCGTCGTTCACGTGGCTGGCGATCACTGAACCAGAAGCGATGGCCATCACCACCAAGGCCAACTGCGGTTGTGAATAACCAGCAGCCAGCACACTCGGTGCCAGGATCCCACCGGTGGTCACGATCGCAACAGTGGCCGAGCCTTGGGCGATGCGCAAACCGGAGGCAATGACAAATGCCGAGAGCAGCAGCGGCAGCCCAGCGGTGGCTAAGGAATCAGCGACGGCGTTACCCACTCCTGTTGCACCCAAAACCGCACCAAAGAATGCGCCAGCACCGACCACCAGCAGGATCATACCCACCGGCCGCAGGGACGTGGAGGTGAGTTCGGCCAATTCCTCGCGCGTCATTCCGCGACGAGTGCCCAACAACCACATGGCCAACAGCACGGCGATAGTCAAGGCGATGGCCGGGTTGCCCAAGAATTGCAAAACCGTACGCAAGCCGCCGTCGGCCAGGAAAATGTTTCCAAAGGTGCCGCCCAAGATCAAGATCATGGGCGTGCCGATCGCCAAAATGACGGTGCCAAGGGCGGGTTCACCCATGACCTTGGCAGCCTCAGACTCGGGGATGACATTGTCTGGCGGCACATTGACCAAGACCCGCTTGCCGATCCAGGTGCCCCAGAGAATACCGGAGGCGAACCAAGCAGGGATACCGCAGGCAAGGCCCATAATGATGATCCACCCCAAATCGACGTGGAACAGACCGGCAGCGGCGACCGGGCCGGGGTGTGGTGGCAGGAACGCGTGGGTGACGGAGAGTCCTGCCAGCAACGGCAAGGCATACAGGACCAGTGATTTTCCGCCACGGATGGCTGCCACATAGACCAATGGGGCCAGCACAAAGATACCGATGTCGAAGAACACGGGGATCCCTAGCAGGAAGCCGGTGATGCCCATGGCTAAGGGTGTACCCTTTTCGCCGAACAGTTTCACAAGCTTGCCCAGCAGTACTTCAGCTCCTCCTGAACGTTCCAAGATGGCGCCGAGCACGGTGCCCAGCCCAATGATCACGGTGATGTGACCGAGGATCCCGGCGAAACCCTTTTCAATCAGGGCTCCGGAGCTTTTGGTGGCGGAGCCGACAAGGTCTTCAACCGACACGCCTCCAGCGAGTGCTACCAGCACACCCACCACCAGCAGGGCAATAAAAGGTTCAAGTTTGATCTTGATGATCAGGACCAGCAGGACGGCGATTCCCACACCGGCCAGGAGTAAGAGCCCGGCCGTATCATGGTGCAGCCAGGTAATGAAATCAGTCATGAAACGACTTTCAAAAGAGGAGAGTTGGTTAGAGAATGCTGCTGAACGCTGCGGCGCGTGCGGTGATATCCGTCCACGTGCCTGCGGCGACAACGGCGGGCGGGACCACGGCGGTCCCGCAGCAGACCGCAAGTGCTCCGGCGTTGAGGAAGTCCTTGGCGTTGGCTGCATTGATCCCGCCGGAAGGCAACAGCTTGATACCTGGGTAGGGGCCCTGCAGATCCTTCAGGTAGGTCGGACCCATGGCACTTGCTGGGAATATCTTCACCACGGCGGAGCCTAGGTCAAGGGCCATGGCAACCTCGGTGGGCGTCAGTGCACCGAGGGCAAACGGGATCCCTGCAGCAACGGCCACGTGGGCCACTTCCGGACGGATGCCCGGGGTCACCAGGAACTGGGCGCCGGAGTCGATGGCGGCCCTGGCCTGCTCTGCGGTCAGGACTGTTCCCACCCCGACAACGGCCCCGTGATCGGCCACGGTTTCTGCGGCGCGGGCCACGTGTTTGAGCAGGTTCGGGGTGGTGTAGGTCAGCTCGACGCCGCTGATGCCGCCAGCCACGAGGGCTCGGCATAGTTCGGCGGCGTCGGCGATCTCGGGTGCGCGGACCACCGCGATGGTGCGGTCTGCTTCGAGTCGGGCGATGAATTCAGTGTTGTTCATGGGGTGGAGAGGGTCCCTTCTGTAGTGCGGCGCAACGCCCGGCCGGCGAGGGCACCCGTGGGTGCTCCTGCCTTGATGGCGGCGATGCCATTGACAAAGACGTAGTGGATACCTGCAGCGGCTTGGCGCGGGTTTTCAAAAGTGGCGGTGGCGTTGATGGTTTCGGCATCAAACAGGACAAGGTCGCCGGCGAAGCCCTCGCGGATCAGTCCTCGCTTGATGAGTTTCAGCCGCTCGGCAGGCCGTCCGGTGAGGTGGTGAACCATCGTCTCTAGGCTCAGTAGGCCCAGTTCCCGGCTATAGTGGCCGAGGAAACGTGGGAAAGTGCCCCATGCCCTAGGGTGGGGCTTAGCGCCAACAAGGATTCCGTCGCTACCACCGCAGTGGGTGCGGTGGACCATAATGTCTTGAACGTTTTCTTCGTGTCCCACGTGTTGGAGGATGCCTGTGGCCATCGAATCGCGCAGCAGAATATCCACGAACGTTTCGAAGGGTTCCACTGCAGTTTCCAAGGCGATCTGCGCAATGGTCTTTCCCACGCAGGAGTCCAGTTCCGGGTTCTTCACGCCGGATATTTCCAGGGTGTCCCATTCTGCGACGACGCCGTGACACCCGTCGGATCCATAAGTTTCCACGTTTTCGCGGATCTGTGCCACCGTCTCTGGATCGCGCAGGCGCGCCAGTGTTGCTTCGGTGCCTCCCGCCGAAGCCCAGCTAGGCAAGATGGCTGACAGCGTTGTGGCACCGGGCAAATACGGGTAGGTGTCCAAAGTGATATCCACCCCGTCCTCCAGCGCCCTGTCGATCAGCCCGAGTAGCTCCGGGGCACGGCCCTTGTTCGGGGCGAAGTTCATGGTGGCGTGGGAGAGGTGCAACGCACAGCCTGTGGCACGGCTGAGTTCGATCATTTCGTCGTACGCTTCCAGTGCGCCCTTGCCATAGGAGCGGTGGTGCGGTGCGTAAAAGCCGCCAAATTCTGCCACTGTGGCGCACAACTGTGCTAGTTCCTCGGTTGTGGCGTACATGCCCGGCGTATAGGTCAGCCCGGAGGACATCCCCACAGCGCCTTGCTCCATGGCCGTGCGAATGACGCTTCGCTGGGCCGCAACCTCCGCAGGGGTCGCTTCGCCGTCACCGAAGCCACGCACCATGGCCCGGACTGTGCCTTGCGGGATGAGGTAGGCGGCGTTCGTGGCGATACCTTCATCGAGCCGGTCGAGGTACTCCCCCACCGTGCGCCAGCTGAAGTCAAAGTCCTCGGGGTTGTCATTCCAGCCAGCGATCTTTTGCCGGACACCCGCCAGGGTGAGGTCATCGATGGGCGCGTACGACAGCCCGTCTTGGCCCAACAGCTCAGTGGTAACACCCTGACTGAGCTTGGCGTAGTGCTGGGGATTCACCAACAGCTGCAAATCCGAATGCGCATGCATATCAATGAACCCCGGGCTCAGCACCAGTCCGCTGGCATCGAGGGCTCCCGGCTCCCCTGCGTACGTGCCAGGGGCGGCGATGTGCAGGATTGTGCCGTTTTCAAGGACGACGTCGGCACTGTAGCCGGGTGCGCCGCTGCCGTCCACAACGGTGGCATTGGCGATGATGGTCCGCACGGTTCTGCTCTCTCGTGTCACGGTTTAGAAGAACGTGTGGATAAGATCCACAACGCGGTAGTCGGTGCCGGAGTTGGCGAGTACGGGGATGAGCGTCCACTTATCAAAGGCTGTGCAGGGGTGGGAGAGCCCGAGGCGAAGAACATCACCAATATTCACCGTTGTGGTGGCCGGATCGAACCGCAGGAAGCAATGCTGATCATTGACGGCACTGATGGACGCCCCGGCAAGCGCGCTGGCTTCCCCACCGAGCGAACGAGCCAAAAGCTGCGGTTCAGGCAACCCCTCGTCCACGGGCATGTCCCGTTTCCCTGCGTCAAGGATGGCAAGCCCTGGTTCCGGTCGGGAAACAACCCGAGCCCAGGCGTGCATGGCCGAGAGGAAAGGAGCCTGCCCAGAGGTCTCCTGGTCCGCACGGGAAAATGGTGAGATGCCCCGGTAGAAGCCGTCGTCGTGGACCATGTACGCTCCGCTGCGGATGATGACGTCAACCCGTTCAGGACCACTAGTGCTGGCCGTCACCGCACAGTCACCGAGTACGCTCACAACATCATCAAAGTAGGCGCTACCGCCAGCCGTCACGATCACATCTGCGCCAGCAGCGTACAGGTCTTGGGCAAGAAACTGCTCATGCAACTCTTTGATGTTCCCGAGGTAGCGACGGACAGCCGTGAGAGCATCAGCGTCAGCAGTATGTGCCAAGGAGCCCTCATAACCGCCAACCCCCACCAAGCGCAGATGTGTGGCAGCGTTGACCGCTCGAGCAACTTCTAGCGCCTCAGCCACGGTACGCGCACCCGTTCGGCCTCCGGCGGCACCTAGTTCCACAATGACATCCAGCAAGGGGACGGTACCGGAAACTCTCGTAAGCACCGTCTCCTGCAAGGCGACGGTTTCCATCGAGTCAACCCAGGAAACCACAGAGAAGTCTGGTCCTTGGGCCGCGGCCAACCAGGTGATGGCTTGCGGGTCGGTGAGGCTGTTGGCGACCATCACCCGGCGCAGCCCGAAAGCGTGCCCCACGCGTAGCTGCGAGGCGTTGGCCAGCGTAATCCCCCAGGCGCCAGCGTCCAACTGCTCACGCCACAGCTGCGGAGCCATGGTGGTCTTGCCATGCGGGGCCAGCAACACCCCGTGTGCGGCGCACCAAGTGGCCATCTTCTCAGCGTTAGCATCCATGGCGTCGGCGTCCAGAGTCACCAAGGGTGTTTGGAAATTGCTCAGAGCCACGCCCGAGCCAACATACGCTCCGGCACTCATGCCGTGAGAAGAGGCTGGAAGGGCCTTGTGTTGCCAGCCAAGCTCCACGGTATCTAGGGCCTCCACTTTTGCGGAGTCGATGCCCGCCGTTGTAGCGCTACGGTTTGATGCTACGGAGTTGGACATTGTTGCTTCCTTTCGTGGGCTCGGCACCTAGCCCCGTTGCGTATGTTGCAACGCTAGTTGCAAACTCACCAAGAACATGTCTAACATGGTCTCTATTCACCCGTCAAGACAGCAATTGCTCGGCACCGTAGATTCAACCCATGCGTGATAAACGGCTCTCGCAGCAGTCCCCGGCGATTGCCGGGACCAAAACGGACAGCCACAGAACTACGAGCGCTCTAAGTCAGTGAGAGGAAGTGCAGAAGGCTCATGCTTTCAGTTGTATGTATCGGGGAGACAATGGCCATGCTCACTCCAACTAACAATGTGCCCTTGTCAGAGGCCGCTGAGCTCCTCTACGGGGTGGGCGGCGCCGAGTCAAACGTGGCCATGGGCTTGGCTGCCATGGGGGTTGAAGCCCACTGGGTTGGCCGCGTTGGCCGCGACGGTTTTGGCACGCGTATCCTGAACGAGCTGGCAGCACATGGAGTTGGTGTAAACGGCGTAGAGGTCGACGACCTACTCCCCACTGGCTTGTATGTCAAGGTCCCGGCTGTCCCGCCCGGACCAGAGCACACCTCCCAGGAGGGCACCGTATTGTATTACCGTCAGGGTTCCGCGGCCTCGGCAATGAGCCCGGCCATGTTGACCAACCCAGCGATTTCCAATCTCGTCGAGTCAGCGGGACTCATCCACCTCAGCGGTATCACGGCGGCTCTGGCACCACAGTGTCAGGAGATGCTTTCGGCCGTTCTGAGCGCACCTCGCAATGACAGGCTCTTCTCCTTCGATGTCAACTGGCGCGAAGCTCTCTGGGCAAGTGCTGATAAGGCTGTTCTTGCTTTCTTAGCCAACAAGTCCGACGTCGTTTTGGTGGGCGCTGATGAGGCCCTGCTCGCTTTCGGTACCGATGACGAAGTCGAACTCCGCAAACTGCTACCGGAGCCCTCCGTGATTGTCCTCAAAAACGCCCACACGTCTGCTATAGCGCTTCTGCATGATGGCAACAGGGTTGAGGTACCCGCCCTTTCTGTTTCCGTGCTGGAACCCGTGGGTGCTGGCGATGCTTTCGCAGCGGGATACCTTAGTGGCATGCTCTTTGGTCTTGATCAGCGTTCTTCCCTTCGACGCGGGCACCTTAGTGCAGCCTGCACGCTCACCGTTCCTGGCGACCGGGGTCCACTTCCTGCGCAGGAAATACTCCAGCACATTCTGGCCTGTTCCGAGGCGGAATGGGCTGCAACCCATGTCTCTCCCGGCCGGATCGAATCCCCCACGCTGACGGGAAGTACACTGTGAGTCAGAGCTTGGTGCGCGCCCTTGATCTGCTGGCACAGCTGGCTGAGCAGCCTGCCACGTTGGACCAGCTCGCCAGCGCATCTGCAGTGCACAAAACAACCGTTATGCGCTTGTTGCACTGCCTGGAAGCGGAACATTTTCTAGTCCGTAACGCGGCTGGAGAGTTTCAATTGGGGCGTAAACTCTTTGAGCTTTCTTCCCGTGCGCTGGAGCAACGGAAGCTGCGTGAAGTGGCCCGCCCACATCTCACTAAACTGAATGATCTAACAGGGCATACCGTCCACCTTGCTGAGCTGGAAGGCGCCGAGGTGGTGTACACGGATAAGTACGAATCACACCACCTGGTTCGCATGTATTCACGGATCGGGCTGACCGCAGCGCTCCACTCAGCGGCCGTCGCGAAAGTTATTCTCGCTGATATGTCCCGTTCCCGACAGGAACATATCACTGCGGGATTGGACTACGCCAAAATGACGGAGAACACCCTGACCTCGGCTGAGGAGTTACTGGCAGAGCTAGTTCTTGTACATGAGCAAGGCTGGGCGCACGACAAAAGCGAGCACGAGGCGTTTGTGCACTGCATAGCCGCTCCCATCAGGGATGCCAGCGGCAGGGTAGTAGGAGCTGCCTCATTTTCGGTCCCTGTGGTCTTGTTGGACTATGAAGACTTGCTGAAATTATTGCCCGTTCTTATGAACGGAACAGAAGCCATCTCAAGGGATTTGGGCTGGACCATCAACGAAAGGAACTCTCCATGAGTGAAAAGACCATTGTCCTTACTGAAAACGCGCCCGCACCGGCCCATGTTTTCTCGCAAGGGGTCAAGAAAGGAGGCCTCTTTCAGGTTTCCGGTCAGGGCCCTATGGATCCCGCTATCAACGAGTACGTTGGAGCCGGCGACGTCCGCGCCCAGACTCGCCGCACACTAGAAAACGTCAAGGCCATTTTGGAAGCAGGCGGTTGCTCGGTGGAGGACGTCATTATGTTCCGGATCTACCTGACCGCGCGCGCGGACTTCCCTGCCATGAACGAAGTCTACGGCGACTTCATTGGGAAAAATGTGCCCAGCGGCGCACTCCCAGCACGCACCACAGTGTTCGTTGATCTCCCGCACGAGGTCATGCTGGTGGAGATCGACGCACTGGCTGTCACGTCTTAGAGTGTGGGTAGCTCCAAGAGCTAGCATCCGTGGGTTCCAAAAGCTCTGGTGGCTCTAGGAACCCACGGATGCTAGCCCAAAGCCCGCGGGTGTGCGGCGGCATACACTTCACGCAGGGTTTCCGCGGTGACAAGTGTATAAACCTGAGTGGTGGTCACTGAAGCGTGTCCCAGCAATTCCTGCACCACCCGTACATCTGCACCACCTTCAAGCAGGTGCGTAGCAAATGAATGCCGAAGTGTATGGGGTGAGACATCCACAGTGACGTTCGCCTTCTCGGCAGCAACTTTTAATATTGTCCAAACACTCTGCCGGCTTATCCGCCCACCCCGTGCATTGAGGAACAACGCCGGCGTACCTCGGCCTTTGGCCACCAGAACGGGCCGGCCACGCACCAAATACGCTTCCAGTGCCCGCAGAGCATAGGAACCAATCGGCACAATACGTTCCTTGGAGCCCTTACCAAAGAGCCGGACAAGTGAGGGCCCGTCCTCCACAGAGTCAGGCAACACCAGGTCATCGATATCGAGGCCAACGGCTTCACTGATACGGGCACCAGTAGAATACAAAAATTCAAGCATAGCCCCATCGCGGAGCCCGGAAGGGGTATCCGTACCGGCCACCTCAAGGATACGCGTTACGTCATGAACGCTGATGGCCTTGGGCAGCCGCCTACCCGGCTGTGGCGGATGAACGTCCGCCGCCGGATCTGCGTCACTGAGACCTTCCAGTGCCCAGAATTTGTGCAAACCACGGACCGCCACGATGGTTCTGGCCGCAGACCTTAATCCGAGGGTGGATCCGCCGTCGGCACCGTCGGAGAGTCCTTGTGCAAATTCGCTGACGTGATGTCTCGTAACACGGGCGGGCTCACTGACGTGAGCAGACACCAAAAAATCTTCGTACCGTCTAAGGTCTCGCCTATAAGCCGCCAAAGTGTTGGGGGCCAGACCACGTTCAACACCCACATGGAGTAGATAATCTGCGATGGCGCGAGACAGCTTTGTGGGAGGAAGCGAGCTTGAGGGCAGCGGGCTCACTCTTGACGAAGGTGACGGCGAGGTAGCACCCCTAAAGGTCCCGGAATCTGGTGCTCCGGCACTGGATGCCGTTGAGCCGGCAGCGCCGGAGGCCGTCACCGCTGGGACGGGTGCTCGGGCCAAGGCGCATTGCCGGGGCGCAGCGTGGAGAACCCTGTTCGAACCGCCTGTGCAGCAGCTAAGATACCGACGACGGCGGATGGGTTATGTATGCGGCCCTCCAGGACGCCGGCTGCCGCTTCTTCCAGGTCAACCCAGGCAAACTTAATTTCAGCTTCCTCTTCGGTCCGCACGTGCCGCAGGTCTTCTGGTACCTCCGTAATTTGGCGGGCCAGATAAATTCTTATGGCCTCGCTGGAGGAGCCGGGCGAATTGAAGAAGTCGGTGAGCACATGCCATTGTCCTGCCACCAGATCGGCTTCTTCAGCGAGTTCACGGGCCGCACCAACAACAAAGTCTTCACCTTCAATGTCCAATAATCCGGCAGGAATCTCCCACAGGTTCATATGGACAGGGTGCCTGTATTGACGCAGCAACAACACTTGGTTGTGCTCGTTGAGGACAACAACGGCTACTGCTCCCGGGTGATCAATATAGTCCCGGGTTAAAGGTGCGGAGTCAGCAGACAGTGAAAACGTGTCTGAGACGACGTTCCAGATACGCCCTTGGTACACCGTGGACCGAGCATGCAGTGGCCTACAGCTTTCTTCATCAGCCACAACAGCTGACAGTTCTGCCGCAACAGGCTGCTCTCGGTTCTCCGGTGTATCCAGGCGCATCGTCTCTATACCTCCAACAACCGTGTGGCGCTCTGGCGTTCCAGCGCTGCAGCAACCAACCCGGCGAAGAGCGGATGCGGCCGGGTGGGTCGCGAGCTCAATTCCGGGTGTGCCTGCGTGGACACATAATACGGGTGAACGTCGCGGGGAAGCTCAACGTACTCAACCAATTTGCCATCCGGTGAGGTGCCGGAGAAGACGAGTCCTGCCGCAGCAATCTGATCGCGGTACAGATTATTAACTTCGTAGCGGTGGCGGTGACGTTCAGAGACATCCGTTCTGCCATATGTTTGCGCAACAACGGATCCCTCAGCCAGTACCGCGGGGTATAGGCCAAGGCGCATGGTTCCGCCAAGATCCCCCTTGCCAGCAACAATGTCTTGCTGCTCTTCCATGGTGGCAATAACGGGGTAAGTGGGGTTCTCATCAAACTCTGAGGAGGAAGCCCCATCAAGCCCAACAACGTTGCGTGCGTATTCAATAACCATTGATTGCAGACCTAGGCAGAGTCCCAGTGTGGGGATCTTGTTTTCGCGAGCAAACCGCAACGCACCCAGCTTGCCTTCTAGCCCGCGGATGCCGAATCCACCGGGGACACAGATGGCGTCAACATCGCCAAGAGCCTTGATGGCTCCGGCTTCCGTGGCGCAGTCATCTGAAGGGACCCAACGGATTTTAACCTTGGTGGCATTGGCGAAGCCGCCTGCACGCAACGCCTCAGTCACCGACAAGTAGGCGTCAGGTAGATCAATGTATTTGCCCACAAGCGCAATCTCAATGTGATGCGCCGGATTGTGCACCACGTCCAGCAGCTTGTCCCACTTGGTCCAGTCAACGTCTTTGAAAGGCAGATCAAGTGCGCGCACAATGTAGGAGTCAAGTCCCTGAGAGTGCAGGATCTTGGGGATGTCATAGATGCTTGAGGCGTCCGGGCAGCCAATAACGGCTTCAACGTCGACGTCGCAGGCGCGGCCGATCTTGGTGTGCATGGCCTCAGGCAAGACCCGGTCCGAGCGCAGGATGATGGCGTCCGGCTGAATACCCAATGAGCGCAGCGCAGCAACAGAGTGCTGGGTGGGCTTGGTTTTCAGTTCCTGGGAGGGACCAATGTAGGGGACAAGAGAAACATGGGCGAAGAACACATTGTTCCGGCCAACGTCCTGGCGCACTTGCCGTGCCGACTCTAGGAACGGCTGGGACTCGATGTCTCCTACTGTGCCGCCAATTTCCGTGATGATCACGTCGGGTGCGTTGGGGCCCTCGGCGGGCAGACGCATGCGACGTTTGATCTCATCGGTGATGTGCGGGATGACCTGCACGGTGTCCCCCAGGTACTCGCCTCGGCGTTCCTTGGCGATGACAGTTGAGTACACCTGTCCTGTTGTGACGTTAGCGGAGCCTTCCAGATTTTCATCGAGGAAGCGTTCGTAATGGCCAATATCCAAATCCGTTTCGGCGCCGTCATCGGTAACGAAGACTTCACCGTGTTGGAAGGGATTCATTGTCCCTGGATCCACATTGAGATAGGGATCGAGCTTTTGCATTGTCACAGAGAGTCCGCGAGCACGCAGTAGGTGACCGAGGCTAGAAGCCGTCAGCCCCTTACCAAGCGAGGACGCGACCCCACCGGTGACGAAGATATGTTTGGTCGTCTTGGACTGACCACTGAACCGGGAATTTGATCGTTGCACCACGGAGTTCGAGCCTATCATCTAATGAGCCAGTAAAAGTTTGAGAACGGCAACATTGTTTTTTGCTTTTCTGCCGTCCATCTCCACGAGTTACTTAACGGGTCGGGCAGCTTGCAGCAATAATTCCTTGGCGTGTGCCTGCGCTGTTGCTGAATCCTCCTGCCCTGCGAGCATGCGCGCCAGTTCCACGACCCGTTCTTCATCATTCAAAAGTCGCACGTTGCTGGTAGTGATTCCGGTTGAGTTTTTGCTCACAGAGCTCTTGGTCACCAAGATATGCTGGTCAGCAAAAGCAGCCACTTGGGGCAGGTGCGTGACAACCAACACTTGCACGTGTTCAGCGAGCATGGCCAGTCTGCGGCCAATTTCCACTGCGGCTTTACCACCCACCCCGGAGTCCACTTCGTCAAAGACAAACGTGGGCACAGGGTCCACGGCGGCAAGGACCACTTCCAGCGCCAACATGACCCGTGAGAGTTCACCACCGGAGGCTCCCTTGCCCAATGGACGCGGGAGCGCACCGGCATGGGGTGCAAGGAGGAAGGCAATCTCATCCTGGCCGTGAATGCTGCGCTCGGCTGCACTGATTTCAATGACAAGGCTGGCATCTGGCATAGCTAGTGCCTTCAACTCGGCGCTAACAGCCTTGGCAAGCTTCTCTGCGGCTTTCCTGCGCAGTGAGGTAAGTTCCATGGCCAGCACGCCGAGTTCGTGAACTGCCGCAGTTTCCTGGGCTTCCAGCGTCTCTATCCGCCCTGAATCATCGCTGAGTTCGGTCAACCGGATCCTTGCGGTGTCAGCCCACTTGATAACTTCATCGATACTAGGGGCATATTTGCGCACCAATACGGCCAATTCTCCGCGCCTGTCTTCAACCTCGGCAAGTCGACCAGGCCCCTCGGAGTCTAGAGATGTGGCGTAGCTGACCAGATCACGGGCGATGTCAGCGAGAAGGTAGCCAACTTCGGCGAGTCGTTTGGTTGTCTGCCCCAGTTCCTCATCAGTCTCGGCGACGGTTTCCACAAGTCGCCGGGCACTGTCCACAAGTGTGGCGGCATCGATTCCATCGCCATAGTCGGCAGCACTCAGCGCCTCGTGAGCTCCCAAGGCGGCTTTTCGGAGCACTTCAACATTGCCCAGCTTGACCGCCTCGGCTTTGAGGAGTTCATCTTCGGCGCCAAGTGGTTCGACAGCGTCGATCTCGGCTAAGGCTGTGGTTAGCGCATCCGCTTCTCGCAACCGTTCTCGGCTGGCCGTGTGCAATTCATGCAGCTGGGACTGCGTAATTCTCCACCGTTCAAAGACAGTGCGGTAGCTATGCATTTTGGCGGCAAAGCCTTTGTGGGCCTCGGCCGCAAATTTATCTAGTGCCGCCCGCTGTGCGGAAGGGTTTTTAAGCCGAATCTGGTCTGATTGACCATGCACAGCCACGAGTGTCTCACCCAACTCGTTAAGTACACCAATGGGTGCGCTACGTCCGCCTACGTGGGCTCGGCTACGGCCATCGGCATTGACGGAGCGGGCCAGAATCAGTTGAGCGCTGCCGTTGTGTTCGTCAATGTCGGCACCAGCTTCCAACGCGCGCACAAGCGCTGGGTGGCCTGAAGGCAGGGTTAGTGTGGCCTCGGCAGAGGCCGACTTGGCTCCATTACGTACAGCTCCAGCATCAGCCCTGTTACCCAATAAGAGTCCGACGGCGGTCACCACCATGGTCTTTCCCGCACCAGTTTCACCACTGACAACACTTAGGCCGGGCCCCAGTGGCAGCGTTGATTCTGAGATGACGCCAAGGTCACGGATGCGAATTTCCTCGATCATCTCTCATCCTCCCCATAAACAGAGGTTGTACCGGAATAAGAACTTTGCTGCGGCGGAACGGTAAGGTCAGGAACGGGCCGGATCACACCGCTGCGCGTACCCTCAAGTGCCGATTTGGGCCTTGGTGACTTGATGATCGGCAGCTGTGTAGTTGGGGGCAGCGGATTTTCGGCCGAGGGGCCACGCCAGCCTTGAACTGGCAGCTCAAACTTGCGCACAAGTCGTTCGGAGAACGTTGATTGCTGGGTCCGTGCCAGTTTCACAGGTTTAGGGGAACGCGTCACTTCAATCCGCGCGCCAGGCAAAAGGTCAACTGTTCGCCGTCCATCGCACCAAATAACTCCGTAGGCGCCGTTGCGGCTCAACACCTCAACGGCAAGCGTGGAGGTTGGAGCCACGACCAACGGTTTAGCAAAGAGCGCGTGGGCGCTGATGGGAACCATCAAAAGCGCTTCCACACCGGGCCATACAACGGGGCCGCCGGCAGAAAATGCATACGCCGTGGAACCTGTTGGTGTTGCCATGACAACACCGTCACAACCGAAGGATGTCAGTGGGCGCCCGTCCACCTCGGTAACCACCTCGATCATCCGTTCACGATTGCCTTTTTCAAGTGCAACCTCATTCAGCGCCCAGGTGTGTGCGACCATTTTTCCAGCCACCCTGACTATCACGTCAAGACACATACGCTCTTCCACCGAGTATCTGCGCTGGACAACGGCTGCGACGGTTTGAATGAGTTCCTCACGTTCGCTTTCTGCAAGGAAACCGACGTGACCTAAGTTCACCCCAAGCAGGGGAACATCGTACTCCCGGACGATCTCGGCGGCACGCAATATGGTGCCATCCCCGCCCAAAACCATCACCAGCTCTATCTCTGCCAGAGTGACATCTTTGTCAAGAATCTCCATATTTACTCCGGATACGCCTAGGTAACCTGTCATGTCGGAGAGTTCATCGGCATACATAACCGGGACAATGTTGTTTGCATGAAGCTCAACGCACGCCTCGAGGGCGGCAAGCATCGACTCTTCACGGCCAGTGTGGGCCAGAATCAAGACGCGCCGTGTCATGTGTTGTTTCCTCATCGCTTTCCGCGGGACCGCATGGTTGCGGAACCACTAGTGTCAGGACTGCGTGCACAAGCCCACAATGCTCAAACTCAAACAAGTTGGGCCCTAATGGCTGGTCTTCACATGGATCCGGGCCATAGTGTAGCTAGCAACGTCCTCACAGAACGTTCCTGTTCTTCGATCTTATGCGCAGCCCCGGACACAACACGCGTGGCGAGTAGAAAATACTCAACATTTCCATCTTGACCGTGCAATGCGCTCACTCCAATACCCTGCAGAACAAGTCCGTTGGCAACCGCCGCTGAGGCAACCAGGGCGACCGCGCGCCGTCGTTCATTCTCGCTGCTGACCACACCAGTACGAGCAAGACGATCCTTGCCCACCTCAAACTGTGGCTTCACCATCAGGAGCAGGTCACCGCCAATTTTGGTGGCAAGGACAAGTGGTGCCATGACAAGCGTCAGTGAGATGAAAGAGAGGTCGCAAACGGTGAGATCGGCGGGTCCACCAATATCATCGGCTGACATGTAGCGGATATTCATGCCCTCGTAGACTTCAACGCGAGGATCATTACGTAGCGAGTCGACCAGCTGGCCGTGCCCAACATCCACGGCCGCCACCGCAGAAGCTCCCCGTCGCAACAGCACGTCGGTGAATCCCCCCGTGGAAGCTCCCGCATCAAAGCAGCGCTTTCCGATTACGCGCACCTGCGGAAAATGTGCCAAAGCTCCGGCAAGTTTGTGGCCTGCCCGGGACACATAGTCTTCTTCGTTGCCTGGGAGAATGACCACTAGCGACTCCGTGTCAACGGCGTAGGCCGCCTTGATCACTGGAGCTCCGGCAACGGTGACGCGGCCGGCCTTGATGAGAGTGGCTGCCACAGTTCGCGATCGCGCCAAACCACGATTTACTAACTCCTGGTCGAGTCGAGTCATGCTTCTTTACCGCTCATGGCGACAGCTGGATCGGCATCAAGCTCACGCTCTAGGCCCTCTAGCGTCTGTGTGTAGCGTTCCTTATGCTGGCTGACCGGGCTCTGAAGCGTCTCCTTGGCAAGCTCGATTAGAGCGTCCACAGCAGGATCTCCCGTGGGTTGAGAGAGAGACTTTTTTTCTAAAGACTCCTCTGGAGATTCTTCTATTCTCATGATTACTCTGCCGGTCCAGCGCCGGTTTTAGCCCAGGTAATAGTGGGGTCCGTTGGCTCTGCGGCGCTCGGAACTGCTGCCCACCAGGCAGCGCATGCGGCCCGCCATGAATCGGTGTCATCAGCACGGCCGGCAATGTGCAGGGCTGCATCCCCCGATCCGGAGGTCATTACAGTCGCGGCAGCAACGCCACAAGTGACTCTCGCGCCGTCGAACTTCACTTCGGGGTACGCCGTATACAGCTGCGCCAGAGTATCTACGATGAACCGTGGCCTTTCCGCAGTGCGTGCCCGCAGCGCAGTTTCGCATGTGTCCACACCCGTCAGCACCAGAGCAGTAGCCATCCCAGCGTTGTTGCCGCCCAAAATGTCAGTATCCAGCCTGTCCCCCACGACCAGCGGGGCCTTGGACTTCAAACGGTTGGCGGCCGTGCGAAACAGCGGCGCCTCAGGTTTTCCAGCCACCAACGGATCATGTTCGACGGCGGCTCGGACCGCAGCAACCAAGGTTCCGTTGCCCGGGGCGATTCCGCGATCCCGAGGGATCGTCATGTCGGTATTTGTAGCAATCCAGAGCGCGCCAGCGTTGATAGCATAGCTAGCCTCGGCAAGATCGGCCCAGCCAAGTGAGGGGTCAAACCCTTGGATCACAACGTCGGGGGAATCCGTGGCGCTGGTTACAACCTCCATACCCAACGCCGCAACTTCTTGCGACAAAGCGACGCTGCCTGTGACAAGCACTTTGGCGCCTTTAGGGAACTTCTGCGCCAGTAAAGCAGCACCGGCTTGAGCAGAACTAACTACCTGATCCTCATTTGCTGGTGCCCCAAGCTCACGCAAATGTGCCGCGACCTGCGCTGGTGTACGGGACGCATTGTTCGTCACATACACCAGCGAAACACCGATATCAGCGAGTCCGATCAGGGCTTCGATTGCTCCATCGATGGCCTTTGGACCGGCGTATACAACGCCATCCAAATCCGCCAGTACGGCATCAAAACCACTAAGCAACGCGTTAGCTGTCACTGTGGCTGGGCTCCTGGACGTCCTCGCCTTCAGCGGCATCTTCTACAACAGTTTCTTCGTGGACCTGCTCGAGGCTCTCAGCGTCATGACTGTCTGTGTCAGCACTGTCTGTGTCAGCACTGTCTGTGTCAGCACTGTCGGCATCTGACTCGGCGTCATCGGAATCAAAGTAGGATGACTGCGCATCATCCACATTGAGCTCGTCGTGCTGCGCAACTTCAGCATCGCCTGAGGGCAGTTCCGCAGCGGCCTGGATGTCGGCGTCGTTCATCACAGGCGCAACAGGTGCAGCCATGACATCTGACACGCGAACGCGCGGGGACTCCAAGGGGATCTCTTCATCGTCACCGAGGTCGATGATGATCTGATCGGTTCCCTCATCGATGCCCAGAGCTTCCTCGGCAACAAGAGCCTGACGCTCCCATGTTTTAGCCTCATCCTTGCGACCGGCCGCACGCAAAATCATGCCGTAAGCACGGAACAGACGCGGGCTGAAGGAGAACGCACGGTTGATATCCAGCTGCGGGATCTCGAGGGCAGATAATGCCGCCTCCATCTCACCAAGATCCCCGCGAGCCCCGGATTCAACGATGGCCAACTCAACCTTGCCGGCCAGATCCAGACCTTCAGCGTCTTCTGACTTGATCAGATCAAGTGCACGGTCCGGGCGGCCCAAACCGCGTTCACAATCTGCCATGAGAGGCAAGTGAGCGTTGGAACCACTGATGCGGCGGAAGGTGCGAAGTTCACGTAACGCCTCACCGTATTTGCCGGCGGCGTAGGCAGTCATGGCAACAGCTTCACGGACACAGGCCAAGCGACCGCCACGACGGCTAGCGGCCAAAGCGTGCTCAAAGGCGACCTCAGGGACGAAGTCGATTAAGCGTCCGGCCATGACTAGGTGTTTGGAAACCCACTCGTTGTTTTTGGCGTCCAAAATACGAAGCTGCGCGCGGGTTACCTTATCAAGCTCCTCCCCTGTGACATCGGGATCGATCTCTGGTGAACGTTCACGGTCAGGGCGGTTGGAGCTGCGAAGATCGCCAGCGTTCCGTTCCGGGGGTGTGCGGGGACCTGTGGTGCGGGGACCACGATCGTCACGGGCACTGCCATGGCTGGGGCGGTCGTTGCTGCGTGCGGGGCGATCATCGCGGCCACCGAAAGCGGGACGTGCGGGGCGGTCTTCACGGTTGCCGTAGCTGGGGCGTGAATCGCGGTCCGGTGCCGGGCGTCCACCCTGGCCACCACGGTTATCGCGATCACCATAGGGACGGTCGTTGCTGCGTGCGGGGCGATCATCGCGGCCACCGAAAGCGGGACGTGCGGGGCGGTCTTCACGGTTGCCGTAGCTGGGGCGTGAATCGCGGTCCGGTGCCGGGCGTCCACCCTGGCCACCACG
>NZ_JASISQ010000006.1:232012-233891 GCF_030063205.1 Arthrobacter antibioticus
GGTTATCGCGATCACCATAGGGACGGTCGTTGCTGCGTGCGGGGCGATCATCACGGTTGCCGTAGCTGGGGCGTGAATCGCGGTCCGGTGCCGGGCGTCCCCCCTGGCCACCACGGTTATCACGATCACCGTAGGGGCGGTCGTTGCTGCGTGCCGGGCGGTCTTCACGGTTGCCGTAGCTGGGGCGTGAATCGCGGTCCTGTGCCGGGCGTCCACCCTGGCCACCACGGTTATCGCGATCACCGAAAGGCTTGCGGTCTTCGCGGCGGCCGTTAACCATTGGCCGGTCAGCACTGCGTGCGGGGCGGTCTTCGCGGTTGCCGTAGCTGGGGCGTGAATCGCGGTCCTGTGCCGGGCGTCCACCCTGGCCACCACGGTTATCGCGATCACCATAGGAGGGACGGTCGTTGCTACGCGCCGGACGATCATCGCGGCCACCACGATCATCGCGGCCACCACGATCATCACGGCCACCAAAAGATGGACGCTCATTGTTTCTTACCGGGCGTCCACCTGCGGGACGCGCACCCTGCCCGCTACGCTCACTATATGGACGCGCGGGCTGACGATCGTTCGTTGCCGGACGCTCTGTGTAGGACTTTCCGTTAGCGTCTTGTCCGCGAGAGTTATTGTCGCGCTGTCCTTCGTACTGCTCAGCCATGCCGACTCCTAAAACTATGAGCGCACTAACTGGCACAGTAACAGCCGCTCTTCACTTGTGATCTTCTATTGAAAAAACCATGAACCCAATTGTCCAGACTACAGTCTAGTCCAGCTTGGAGGATCCACCCATGAATCTGACGTATCTGGACAAGATGAGGGGCCAATCACAGTGGATCTCAAATTGTTCGTGTCCGAGGTCACCGGGAGCCCACCCATCGTGTGTCAATACGACTGTTGTTGACTCATCGTCAAGAACGCTGAAGTTCACGCTAACGATCGTTGGGTTCAAGGGATTACTCCCCCGGTGCCAATTAATAGCCAACGACGTCGGTTCCGCCCACGTTCTTATCTCACCCCACACGGACTGAGACCCTGTAAATGAATCCTCCAGTAGGAGGCCTGTCTCGAAACCTACGTGAGATTCGGCGCCAAAAATACTGTGACCTTCCACGGGCCACCAAAGATGGATGCCATCAGTAAACCCGTCAAAAGCTTCTCTTACTGGCACAGGCACGGTTACAGCGCTCACTCGTGCGGCAGGTATCGAATCATTTCCGGGAACGGCGTTTGGGGCATGAGAAAACAAGTTGGACATCAGTCCAGTTTACTCGGCTCTCTTCCGCAGAGTCACAGGCTAGAGAAAACACGGTCCCGTAGGAATCGTGGTGGACAGGAATCCTCAAGGATGTCCCACTCAGGCCCAAATACATACCTGCTGCGTTGAGGCTGAGGCTCCTGACACTCTTTGTGCGTTGGTGGTGCAGCTAAGGTCCTGGGCCCAGGTCGTAGTTCCCGGCTCGTTGCGCCGTGCGCATCTTGGGGTGGTGGGCTTGGGTGGTGTGTTAAATGAGGGAGGCCCCGCACCGTGTGGTGTGGGGCCTCGACCTTTTTATGTGTTGTCCGGCGGTGTCCTACTCTCCCACATCCTCACGAATGCAGTACCATCGGCGCTGTGGGTCTTAGCTTCCGGGTTCGGAATGGGACCGGGCGTTTCCCCCACGCTATGACCACCGTAACTCATTCCCCACGGGCCAGCACGACTGTGTTGGTGTGGGTGGTTTGTTGGGTGTTCTTGTGATGAACAACTTTTATTTCTATTTTATTATACATGTAATTACCATTTCTATAAACCCGGGTTTAGGGGTTTATAGGTTTTGGTGGTGTCATGCTTTTTTTGTTTCCTGTCCGAACAAACGGGTGGGTTTGTTGGTTGGGA
>NZ_JASISQ010000007.1:0-170961 GCF_030063205.1 Arthrobacter antibioticus
CCCTCCGTCTTCGCCGCCGGAACAGACCGACTCATCCCCGCCGAAATAGCCCACTGCCTCCAACACGGAGACCACTGGGACAACGGCAAACTCCTCGACGCCAACAACCAAGAAATACCCATCACCGGGGAACAACCACTCACACCCCAACAGACCTAAGTAAAAGAACTAAACACAAGGCGCCGCCGTCGGGCACTAAAAAAGCAGGCTTCAGGGATCTCACCCTGAAGCCTGCTTTGTGTTCAGATTAATTTAAACCCTGGCAGGCTCACTACTGGCGTGAACATCGACCGGTACAGCCTTCCGGTGGCGCGGGATCAGCGATGCCAAAACGATGGCTGCCGCTGCGGCACCGGCCGCAGCAACGAATGTCAGCTGGAACCCTTCCATGGTGGGCACCGCGAGATCTCCCACAGTCATTGTCATGTTCGCCAGAATGACTCCCATAACAGCGGCTGAGGTGGAGGTGCCTACGGCACGCATCAGGGAGTTGAGCCCGTTGGCCGCACCAGTTTCCGTCTGTGGCACAGCACTCATGATCAGCGCAGGCATAGCCGCGTATGAGAGTCCGATTCCGGCGCCGATCACCATCGACGCAGTTACTACCTGCCAAACATTTGTGGTGAGAAAGAACGCCAGAACGTAACCTGCCCCAATGACCACTCCACCTATCAGCAGGGTTGTTTTTGGGCCTCGCCAGGTTGTTATGCGAGCGGATACCGGCGAGAGCGCCATCATGACAATGCCGCCGGGGGCCAGTGCCAAGCCGGCCTGCACCATGGACAGGCCGAGCCCGTATCCGGTTGAGGAAGGCGCCATGAGCAACTGCGGGAAGGACAACGTCATGGCGTACATGGCGAAACCCACTGCAATTGAGGCGAGGTTTGTGAACAGCACGCGGGGACGCGCCGAGACGCGCAGGTCCACCAGTGGTTCCTTTACACGGAGCTCAAAAACTCCCCATAGGACCAGAATAACAACGGAAGCTCCAAAGAAGCCCAGCGTCAGCAGGCTGCTCCAGCCCCAGTCCGCACCCTTGGTAATGGGAAGAAGCAGGGCCATCAAACCCGCAGCGAGGCCGGCTGCTCCGACCCCGTCAAAGCGTGCAGGTGTGCGCATTGTGGACTCGGGCAACACTACGAAGACCATGACTATAGCGATGATGCCAAGTCCGGCGGAGGCCCAGAACAGGGCATGCCAATCTGCGCTTTGGGCTATGACCGCAGCAACGGGAAGCCCAATTGCTCCGCCCACCCCCATGGTGGCGCTCATCGTCGCAACTGCGCCACCAATCTTTTCCCGCGGCAGTTCATCACGAAGGATGCTGATACCCAACGGAATGGCACCCATCGCCAGCCCCTGCAGTACTCGTCCCACGAGCATCAAACCCATGGAATCTGTCAACGCGCAAAGCACGGAGCCCACTACTAAGGAGATCAGGGAGAACATCAGCATGCGTCGTTTGCCGAAAATATCTCCCAGCCGGCCAGCAATCGGGGTGATGACTGCCCCGGCCAGAAGGGTGGCTGTGATAATCCAGGAAGCATCTGCCGATGTGGTGTTCAACAACAAAGGTAGTTGTGGAATGAGTGGGACTACCAGGGTCTGCATCAGCGAAACCACAATTCCCACGAAGGCCAGTACAACGATGGCCAAGCGTGGAGAAGGTGATTTGGGAACTTTTACCGGGGGGCTTTGCGTCATGGGGCTCCTGTACGAACGGAAAGATTGAATTAACTAACTCTATTGTAGAGTACACAAGCTTTGCATCATACATGAAATATGTCTCATTCAAGGCTTCGCTAGAATGGGTCATGGAAACGGAGCAAACAGGGAGCGCCATGACAGTATCCAGCGATTTGCTGAAGTCGATGCAGTACGAGCTCATGCTCTTTTCTCGCTATCAACTGCGCCCGTTTTACCATGACGATCCAGCGTTGGAGCGGTCCGCTTATGTGCTCCTTAATCGTCTGGAGCCCGTGGGGCCCATGACACTGAAGGAGCTCTCCAGGGCCCTTCGCCTCGACACCTCAACCATCCACCGTCAGGTTGGCATGCTGCTGCGCCATGACCATGTTTGCTATGTAGCGGGCACCCCGGGCGAGGTTGCCCGCCGCATTGCCCCCACTACTGCCGGCATTGACGCGCTCATTGCCACTCGCAAAGTCTATGAAGAAGGGCTCAATCGCGTGGTTGGCAATTGGCCCGAAACCAAGCAGGCGCAGTTCATGGAACTGCTTCGGGACTTCAATCAAGATGTTGAGGGTCTCGAAGAGACCTCCTGGCCCAGGGTGCAAGAGTAAAAGTCCTGGCACGAAATGAAATTAACTTGTGCACAAGTATCTTGTGTGCAAAGCTTTCTGGATGGAAGACCAGCCGCACTCGCCACCAATCGATTCAGACCCTCTTGAGCCGATGCTCTGCTTTGCGCTATATGCTGCGGCCAGGGCAACGAACCGCCGCTATAACGCCCTGCTTGAACCGTGGAGTTTGACCTACCCCCAATATCTAGCCTTGGTTCTTTTATGGTCTCGCCGGTCCCTGACCGTGAAGGAGGTTGCAGAGAATATGATGCTGGACTCGGGCACAACGTCACCCTTGATCAAACGGCTTGAGACACGGGGTTTCATTAGACGGGAGCGATCAACAGCTGACGAACGGACAGTGATTGTTTCCGTGACCGACGCCGGACTGGCCTTACGTACTGAGCTCGCCCACATTCCTCTGCGCATCGCGGCGGCAACCCAGCTGGATCAAAGTGACGGCAAGAATGCACTGTCGATTTTGCACAAAGTTATTCGCAACCTTTCTGCCACGCCAATGCTGGATAACGATTCTTCAAAAACCACTCCCCCCACCCACGCTTGAAGAAAAGCGTCCGGGTCAAACACGATTGAGAGCAATATGCGCGCCCTAATGCACACCACGTTCGGAGACCCCAGCAAGGTCCTTGCAGTTGAAAATATCCCGGTCCCAGACCCCGGCGCCGGCGAGGTCCGCGTCCGCATGGTTTTGGCAACGATTCACAACCACGATCTACTCACCATCCGTGGCAGCTACGGCTTCAAACCCGAGCTGCCTGCCCGTGCCGGAACCGAGGCCATGGGGGTCATTGACGCTCTCGGCACAGGTGTCACCGGGTTTACTCCGGGCCAACGTGTGAGCACCGGCGGCACTTTTGGCGTGTGGGCTGAGTACTTCATTGCAAAAGCTGCAGCTGTATTCCCTGTCGATGACAGCATTAGTGATGAGGCAGCGGCCCAACTGGTGTCGATGCCGTTCAGCGCCATCAGTCTCCTTGAATCACTGAAACTCAACAAGGGTGATTGGCTGGTACAAAATGCTGCCAACGGCACTGTTGGCCGACTTCTAGCCCAGCTAGCAACTGCCCGCGGCATCAACGTTATTGGGTTAGTGCGCCGAAGCGCAGGCGTCAGGGAACTCGCTGATCAGGGAATCGGCAACGTCGTTGCCACGGATACTGACGATTGGGCTGAGCGCGTTCGTGCCATCGCCGATGGTGCCCCGATTACTTCTGGCGTTGACTCCGTTGGTGGACGGGCCAGCGGGGACGTCCTTTCACTGCTGGCGGAGAATGGCACGCTTGTGGTGTTTGGCGCCATGAACTCCCCGCTCATGGAGATCAGTTCCTCAGATGTCATCTTCAAACAGGTCACCATCCGTGGTTTTTGGGGTAGCAAAGTCAGCACATCCATGCCGGCCCAAGAACGCGGTGCCCTCATGAAGGAACTCCTTGAGCGGCTCGCCTCCGGAGCACTAACCCTTCCCGTTGAGGCAAGTTATTCACTTGAGGATGCCCAGGATGCGGCCCGGGCAAACTTTGTTCCTGGCCGCACCGGCAAGATCATGCTGCACCCCTAACCAGCACCAATAGTTAGCCACGTGGCGCCTGAGATTCACTCGGCTAGTCGGGTTGAGCCGGCTAGCCGAGTCAATCTAAACCGCCCTAGGTAGTGTGCCCGGCAAAAGATTTCAATTCAGGCCGGGACAGCCCCAAATTTTCTCGCAGAGTGCTGCCCGGGTATGCGGTTCGGAAGATCCCACGGTCCTGCAAAATCGGCACTACCAAGTCAACAAAATCCTTCAGGGAGTCCGGGTAGGCCGGACACATCAGGTTGAACCCGTCACAAGCACCAGATTCAAACCACTCCTGAATTTCATCGGCAACTTCGGTGGGCGTGCCAATCATGGTGGCATGACCACCTCCGGCTGCCAGGAAGCCCAGTAGTTCCCGCAATGTGGGCTCCTTGGTTTCAATAATTCGTTGCACTGTCAAGTACCGCCCCTGCGGTCCGGTGAACGTCGCCGCTGGTGGCAGCGGAGCCACCGCATCATCAAGCCCATGGGTTCGGTAATCCTGGCCGGTAAACACGTTCAGTTGGGCGATTGCCGCTGGAATGTCCAGATAAGCGTCAAGTGCGCGTTTCTTCTCCAGCGCCCCTTCCCTGGTTGGCGCCACATAGGTGACTAGTCCAGGCAGGATTGGAACCACGGTTTGAGCACGATCGGCAACAGCTAGGCGCTCTCGCATATCGGCGGCGAACTCTAGCGCCGAGTCCTTATCCCAAGAAACAGAATAGATAGCCTCGGCAAATCGAGCCGCGAATGCTCGCCCTACTTCCGAGGACCCGGCCTGGAAAAGCACCGGCCTGCCCTGCGGAGGACGTGGAACGTTGAGCGGGCCCTTCACGGAAAAGTATTTGCCCTCATGGTTGATCGGTTGAATCTGCTCCGCATCAATAAAGGTCCCACTCTCCCTGTCAGCGGGAAGCGCCTCATCCGACCACGAATCCCACAACGCCTGGATTACTTGGACAAACTCATCAGCCCTTTCATAGCGGTCAGCATGGTTTGGCAGTGCCGCGAACCCATGATTTTGGGCTTCAGCATCAAACATGGAGGTGACAATGTTTGCCCCCACTCGCCCACCGCTGATGTGATCCAATGAGGCAAGCATGCGTGCAGCATGGAAGGGTGTATAAAAGCTTGAGGAAACGGTGGTAACCAAGCCAATGTTTTTGGTGGCTCTGGCTATGGCGCTCAGAGCCGTAATGGGCTCCAGAAGCCACGGCACTCCCGCGGTGTAGGTCCGGTTGATGGCGTGCCCGTCCGCGAAGAAAATAGCGTCAAAGCAGCCACTTTCGGCCAGTTGCGCCAGTTCCTCGAAATAGGAAATCTCACCTACCCGCTCAGCACTGGAATTCGGGTGCCGCCAACCCATTGTGTGATGCCCTGCCCCGAAAAGAAAGGCATTAATATGTAATTCTCGTGTGCTGTTCATGAGAACTCCCCCGTCCTTAGTTCATGACCAGTCCGCCGTCGACCACAAGATTTTGCCCCGTCACGGCTCGGGACCACGGTGAGGCGAAGAAGAGTGCGGCATCGGCAAATTCGGCCGGAGTGGTGACTTTACGCAGCGGCGTTCCGCCGGCGATCAAGTCGAAAACCTGCTCTGGCGTGGCTGCGGAGGCGTCAGTGGTGCGCAGCAGCCCACCTGAAACCATATTGACGCGGATATTTGATGGTCCTAGATCGGCCGCGAACGTCCGGGTCAACGCCAGCAGGGCAGCCTTCGCTGCGGTGTAGTCGTGGTATGGAACCACAGGGTTTTGGAACAGGTTCGTGCCAACGTTAACGATGGCGCCAAACCCAGCTTCCTTCATTCCCGGCACTACTGCCTGGATGGTATTTAGGGCACCTCCCACAACTCCGGCAAATTGTGCCCGAAATTCCTCATAGCAAATCTCTTCGGCCTTCGAACGGCCGTCGCCGTTGAAAGAAAAGTCTGGTAAAGCGTTGTTGATCACCGTGGTGATGGGTGTAGCAAAATGTTCGGTTGCCGCAGCGACCATGGCATTCACCTCGCCAGCATTGGTGACATCTGCGCGTAACGCAATCGCTTTTTCTGAACCGAACTCACGGGCGAGTTCCTGCGCCGCGACTTCACTGTTGCGGTAGTTCAGCACCAGGCGGGCGCCTTCACGGGCAAAGGAACGGGCCACGTCGGTACCGAGTCCACGCCCAGCGCCGGTAATGAGTACAACTTGGTCTTTGATCAGCATGTGTGCACCTTTCATATGAGTAAAAGGATGCCCAAAAGCACGATTCCCACGCTGCTGCGAGCGCTATGGCCTTTGTTCTGGACCGGCATCCCTTCGCTCGGATTATCGAAATCAGGTTCAACGGGTCTAGCTCTCAGCCGCAATGCGGCACCCCGTGTCGTGTCCAGAACCCAAGCTACCACGGTTGCCAGGGCCCTAACGCACGCCTCACTCGGCCTAATTCTCACACACCTCAAAACGCCACTGGGGCAGACGGAGAGAACAATAATTTCGGTGCGCCTAACTTTTAAGTTCAGATTAATGATACTACTAGATGCAGCGTCTTTTAGAGTTACAGCCACTAGATGTAGTGGTCTTGAGGCGGATCGTTAAAACAGATAGGAACCCTAGTGAGCCAGGACAGAGCCAAGTCGGCGGCTTTTAATCCCCCCAGTCGCAGAGCATCTTCGGATCTTGTGGTGTTCTCAAGCGTCTCTGAAAATACGCTGCGCTTTGTGAAGCGTTTGGACCGTCATTCCGTACGAATACCGCTGCGTCCCAAGCTGGAAGGCCAGATCCAACTCACCCGCCCTTTTGTCATGGTGGTCCCCACCTATGGCGGTGGTGCACGCGAGGGAGCGGTACCCAAACAAGTCATCAATTTCCTCAATGACCCGGTCAATCGGGGTTTCCTGCGAGGGGTTATCACCGCTGGGAACACAAACTTTGGCGAGGACTACTGCTTGGCAGGGTCCGTGATCGCCGGGAAATGCAAGATCCCTGAGCTGTATCGGTTCGAACTGCTGGGCACCGACTATGACGTTGAACGAGTCAATGAGGGCCTCACCCGGTTCTGGGCAGAGGCCGCCACCAAGGAAAAGGATCAACTATGAATTCCACCGTTGTAATAGCCGAAAAGCCCTTGCACAAAGGCATTGGAACCCGGAAGGAGCACCACGCACTTAATGCGCAGTTGAACCTTTTCGCACCGGATGGCTCAATCCAACTTGAGAAGGATCAACAGGCCCTGCGCGAATACTTCCGCCAGGACGTCATCCCAAACACTGCACACTTTGAGAGCCTCGAGGAAAAAATTGCTTTCCTGTTTAAGCATGACTACTACGAGGAAGCGTTCATCAACGCTTATGACTGGTCCTTCGTCAAGGGGGTCTATGCCCAGGCTCAGCAGGCTGATCACCGCTTCGCTTCCTTCTTGGGCGCTTTCAAGTTCTACTCCTCTTACACACTAAAAACCTTCGATGGCAAGAGCTACTTGGAAAACTTTGCCGATCGCGTGGTCGCCACCGCACTCTACTTAGGCGCGGGGGATGAGAAGCTTGCTACAAAATTAGTTGAGGAGATCATCTCCGGCCGATTCCAGCCCGCAACCCCCACGTTCCTGAATGCCGGAAAGAAGCAGCGTGGTGAAATGGTCTCGTGTTTTCTCTTGCGTATGGAGGACAACCTTGAATCCATCGGTCGCAGCGTAAACTCCGCGCTGCAGCTCTCCAAACGCGGTGGCGGCGTTGCCTTGCTGATGACGAACCTGCGCGAGTCAGGCGCGCCTATCAAGCAGGTTCAGAATCAGGCCTCAGGGGTGGTTCCGGTTATGAAGATCTTGGAGGATTCATTCTCCTACGCCAACCAGCTTGGAGCCCGGCAGGGAGCAGGAGCTGTCTATCTCCATGCCCACCACCCCGATATTATGGCCTTCCTTGACACCAAGCGGGAAAATGCTGATGAGAAGATCCGCATCAAAACCCTCTCACTTGGGGTGGTCATTCCTGACATCACTTTTGAGCTGGCTCGCGACAATCGCGACATGCACCTATTCAGTCCCTACGATGTTCAGCGCGAATATGGCACGCCCTTATCTGACATCTCCGTTGGTTCCCGCTATGAAGAACTGGTAGCCAACCCCCGCATCCGAAAAACCACCATCAGTGCCCGCGGTTTCTTCAAAACGCTGGCGGAATTGCAGTTTGAATCCGGCTACCCTTACGTACTTTTTGAAGATACTGTCAACCGTGCCAATCCCATCTCCGGATGGATCAACATGTCCAACCTGTGTAGCGAAATTCTGCAAGTCAACACCCCCTCTAGCTACGACGCCGCGATTGGCTACACAGAGGTGGGGCGAGATATCTCCTGCAACCTGGGCTCCTTGAACATAGCTCAAGCAATGGCCTCACCAAACTTCGGCGCAACGATCGAAACGGCAGTGCGCGGACTAACCAGCGTCTCTGACCAATCGGTTCTGGATGCTGTCCCCTCTGCCGCAGCAGGCAACGATGCCAGCCACGCAATTGGTTTGGGGCAGATGAACCTGCACGGCTACCTCGGCTCCCAGCGCATCCACTACGGCAGCGCCGAGGGAGTGGATTTCACCAACATGTATTTCTATACTGTTGCCTATCACGCTCTGCGTGCCTCACATCAGATCGCCGCCCAACGCGGCGTCACATTTGAGGGCTTCGCCACCTCCACGTATGCAGATGGCAGCTACTTCAACAAGTACACCGATCAGGCCTGGGCACCCTCCACTCACCGTGTGCGTCAGCTTTTCGCAGAGGCCCGGATAGAGATTCCTACTCAGGAGCACTGGCGTGCGCTGAAGGCCGCCATCCAGAGGGATGGCATTTACAACGCCTACCTGCAGGCGGTGCCACCCACCGGCTCCATCTCCTACATCAACAACGCCACGGCATCGATCCACCCAATCGCCGCGAAAATTGAAATCCGCAAGGAAGGCAAACTGGGCCGTGTCTACTTCCCCGCGCCGCACATGGATAATTCAAACCTTGAATTCTTTGAAGACTCCTACGAAATTGGCTACGAGAAGATCATAGACACCTATGCGGCGGCCACCCAGCACGTAGACCAGGGCCTGAGCTGCACCTTGTTCTTCCAGGACACGGCAACAACAAGGGACATCAACAAGGCACAGATCCATGCGTGGCGAAAAGGTCTCAAAACCCTGTATTACATCCGTTTGCGCCAACTGGCTTTGGCCGGGACGGAAATTGAAAACTGCGTCTCCTGCGCCCTCTGACTCCAACCCTCTAAGGAAGCACTCTCATGACACCCTCTGAAAAAACCCAGGCGACTGCCCAGCTCTCGGTGACACCTCCTGGCTACCAGCATGATCCTCAAGCCCGTCTGCGTCCCATCAACTGGAACCGGATTGTTGATGAAAAGGACCCCGAAGTGTGGAACAGGCTCACCACAAATTTCTGGCTCCCTGAGAAAGTCCCGCTCTCCAATGACATCCCGGCGTGGCAGTCAATGACCAATGAGGAGCGCACCTTAACCATGCGCGTCTTCACCGGGTTGACAATGTTGGACACCGTGCAGGCAACTGTTGGGGAGATCTGCCAGATTCAGGACGCCCAGACCGAACATGAAGAAGCGGTTTATACAAACATCGCGTTCATGCAATCGGTGCACGCCCGCTCCTACTCCAGCGTCTTTTCCACTCTCGCCAGCACGCCCGAGATTGATGATTCATACCGCTGGGCCGTGGCAAACGATCTTCTGCAAACACGTTCCAAGAAGGTTTTGGAACATTACTACGGAAATGATCCGCTTAAACGCAAGGTCTCTTCAACCCTGCTGTCTTCACTGCTGCTTTATGCGGGCTTTTACTTGCCACTGCACTTCTCCGTGCACGCCACGCTGACTAATACAGCGGATATGGTCCGCCTCATCCTTCGAGATAAAGCAGTGCACGGCTACTACTCCGGTTATAAGTACCAGCGTGGGCTTGAAAAGCGCAGTCGGAGCGAGCAGGAGGAAATGCGCAAATTCACCTACGAGCTGCTGGAAGAGCTGTATGAGCTGGAGCTTCAGTACTCCGGTGAGCTCTATGAACCGTTGGATCTCATGGAGGATGTGGCCGTTTTTGTTCGTTACAACGCCAACAAGGCCCTGATGAATCTGGGTTATCCGGCCCGTTTCACGGCTGAGCAGACTCAGGTTAACCCGGAGATTTTGGCGGCACTGTCCCCTGGTTCCAATGAAAACCATGACTTTTTCTCCGGGTCTGGTTCCTCGTATGTCATTGGTATATCGCAGGACACGGACGACGGCGACTGGGACTTCTAAAGTCCGGCCCTTTGCGCTCCTCCCGGCAGTTTTGGCCAAAACCGCCGCCGGGAGGGGCACACGGCACTCGATTGTGGCGTCAGAAAAAATCGGGGGTGATAGCTTGTTTCCTGTGAGCACGACCCACGAGTCAAGGAAGACCCACGATGGATCAGAGCCAAAACGTACAGAACATCATTGAGGTACCCCACCCGGTTTTCTTCCTCTCGGACAGCACCGGCATCACGGCGGAGACGCTAGGGAACACCTTGTTAACACAGTTCCCGGCAAGCATCTTTGAGCGCAACACTATTCCTTTTATCACCAGCGTCAATCAGGCGAAAACAGTGGTGGCAACTATCAATCGGCTCACCGCCGAGGGTAGTGCCCCGCTGGTGTTCTCCACGGTTGTGGGTGCTGATATCCGCGAGGCACTCTCGGCGTGTCAAGCCACCATGGTGGATTTGATTGGCACTCACGTGGGCCAATTAGAGCAGGCTCTGGGTGTGGTGGCCAGTGGCGAACCCGGACGTGCACATGGTCAGGGAAACGCCGCCCGCTATCAGTCACGGATGAGCGCTGTGGAATACGCCATGGAGCACGACGACGGGCAAAGTTTGCGAGCGCTGGAGAAGGCTCAAGTGATTTTGGTGGCCCCTTCCCGGTGCGGGAAAACACCCACCACCATGTATTTGGCGCTTCAGCACGGGATCTTTGCGGCGAACTTTCCGCTGGTTGATGAGGATTTCGAGAGGGAGGGGCTGCCCGCACCGCTGCGCCCCTTTGTACAGAAGTGCTTTGGGCTCACCTCCAACCCTCTTCGGCTCAGTCAGGTGCGCACTGAACGCCGCCGCGGCTCCCCTTATGCTTCACTGGGACAGTGTGGTTTTGAGCTGCGCAGTGCCGAGCGGCTGTATTCGGCGCATGGGATTCCGTATTTGAACTCGGCGAGTGTGTCGGTGGAGGAGATGGCTGCGACCATCTTGGCCCAAATGAGACTTAAGCGTTAGAAAAACATACTTCGCGTGGCACTCGCCCCGCGCGCCATTCATTGCAAAGGAGCAATAATCATGACGACGGACATTCTGTGGTTCTCAGAGCTGGGGCTCGCTGATCTGGACCGGGTGGGCGGAAAAAATGCTTCGCTCGGGGAAATGGTGCAAAACCTGACGTCGGCTGGCGTTCAAGTACCTGACGGTTTTGCCACGACGGCGGATTCTTACCGCCGTTTTCTGGCCGATTCGGGCTTGGATGCACGAATTGTTGAACGGCTCCACGGCTTGGATACCGATGATGTCAGTGCACTGGCTGCTGCTGGCCAGGAAATCCGGGGATGGATGCGCCAAACATCCTTCCACCCCGACTTTGAAGCGCAGATCCGCTCCTCGTACCAAGAGTTGGTGGATAAGCACGGTGGTTCAGCAGAGCTTTCCTGGGCTGTGCGCTCCAGCGCAACGGCGGAAGATCTTCCCGAGGCTTCCTTTGCCGGGCAACAAGAAACGTTCTTGAATGTTCGCGGGATTGAGAATATTTTGTTGGCTGTAAGGGACGTCTTTGCTTCTCTCTACAATGACCGTGCCATCGCCTACAGGGTGCACCACCAGTTCGAGCATGCCGAGGTGGCCCTCTCGGCCGGTATTCAGCGCATGGTTCGTTCCGACGTTGGAGCTTCGGGGGTCATGTTCACCATGGACACCGAGTCAGGGTTCCAGGACGCCGTATTCGTGACCTCCTCCTATGGACTGGGCGAGGCCGTGGTTCAGGGTGCCGTTAATCCGGATGAGTTCTACGTTTACAAACCGGCATTACAGGCCGGCCGTCCCGCCATTCTCAAGCGCGGGCTTGGCGAGAAGGCCCTGCAGATGACGTACACGGAGAATCAAGAGGTTGGCCGCACCATTGATTTTGTTCCGGTGGCGGCGCAGCTGCGAAACCGTTTTAGCATTACGGACGACGACGTGGAGCAGCTCGCCCGCCATGCCGTCGCCATCGAGGCCCACTACGGCCGTCCCATGGATATCGAATGGGGCAAGGATGGCATTGATGGCAGCCTGTACATCCTGCAGGCACGTCCGGAAACTGTCCAGTCCCGCCGGGCAGCAGGACGGCTGAGCCGCTTCCGTTTGAATGAGACCGGCGCCGTGCTGGCAGAAGGCCGCGCAATTGGTCAGCGGATAGGTTCCGGCCGGGTCCAGATCCTTAGCTCCATTGACCAGATGGCCAGCTTCAAAACCGGTGACGTCCTCGTTGCAGACATGACGGACCCGGATTGGGAACCGATTATGAAGCGGGCTTCGGCCATCGTCACCAACCGTGGTGGACGCACTTGCCACGCCGCAATCATCGCCCGCGAACTGGGGATACCCGCCGTCGTTGGTACAGCGGATGCAACAGATATTCTCTCCGACGGGATAGAAGTGACAGTCAGTTGCGCGGAAGGGGAAACCGGGTTTATCTACCAGGGGCTGCTTGATTTCAGCTTGGAGGAGACCGAGATTGGCGAACTCCCCGAAGCGCCGGTGAAAATGATGATGAACGTTGGCACACCGGAGCAGGCGTTCACGTTTGCGCAATTGCCCAATGATGGTGTGGGCTTGGCCCGGCTCGAGTTCATCATCAACCGCCAGATCGGAATCCACCCCAAGGCGCTGCTGAATATGGACGATCAGCCGGTGGAGGTGGCTGCCGAAATTAGGGAGCGGATCGCGGCCTACCACGGCCCTCGGGATTACTACATCAAGCGTCTAGCCGAGGGGGTGGCAACTATCGCCGCCGCCTTCGCACCGCATCCGGTCATTGTGCGCATGTCAGATTTCAAGTCCAACGAGTACGCGAACTTACTGGGTGGTTCCGCGTACGAGCCGCATGAGGAGAACCCCATGCTGGGCTTCCGTGGCGCCGCGCGGTATTTGGAACCCTCCTTTAGGGATTGTTTTGACCTTGAATGCGAAGCACTGTCCTTTGTCCGCAATGAGATGGGTCTAAGCAACGTCAAGCTCATGATTCCTTTTGTCCGCACACTCGAGGAGGGTCGCGGTGTGATCGAGCTGCTTGCCGAGAATGGACTGCGCCGAGGTGAGAACGGCCTGGAAGTGATCATGATGTGTGAACTGCCAGCCAATGCACTTTTGGCCGATGAGTTCTTAGATCTCTTCGACGGCTTCTCCATCGGTTCCAATGACATGACCCAGCTGACGCTTGGGCTGGACAGGGATTCCGCCATTGTGGCGGGCAGCTTCGATGAGCGCAATCCGGCGGTCAAGAAGCTTCTCAGCATGGCCATTGCGGCGTGCAAAGCCAGAGGAAAATATGTGGGAATTTGCGGGCAAGGTCCCAGCGACCACGCCGACTTTGCCCAGTGGCTTGTCAGTGAAGGCATCGATTCGGTGTCCTTGAACCCTGACACAGTGGTGGATACATGGCTGCGTCTGGCGGGCGCTGCGGCCGGCACTGCGGCCGGCACTGCGGCTGACACCGCCAGTTGACGGAGCCAGCTAACGGAGCCAGTTAATGGCGAGCACTTTTAGCTGAGGTCGCACACACGCATAATTGACCGGCACGGGCTCTGAGGAGCCCGTGCCGGTCAATTTTCTTTCTCTACGCACACGGGGGCAATCTAACGCTCAAACCTGCCACCAACCCTCTTTGCACAATACCCTAGGGCGTATTATGATGAGAACTAGCCACATACCCCATGGGGTATTGGGATCATTCATTTTACCTAGGAGAGATATGCTTCTCGAACGTATCTATGATGAAGACCTTGCGCAGGCAAGTTACCTCATTGGCTGTCAGGTCAAAGGTGAGGCACTGGTGGTTGACGCCCGGCGCGACATTGCAATTTACCAGCAACTCGCAGCCAGCAACGGTATGAAGATCGTGGCCGTCACGGAAACCCACATCCACGCCGATTACCTCTCCGGAACCCGCGAACTCGCGGCAGCAACCGGTGCCACCACCTACCTCTCAGGAGAAGGCGGAGAAGACTGGCAGTACGGCTTCGACGGAGTTCGACTTTATGATCAGGACACCATCACACTGGGAAACATCGCCATCCAGGCTCTGCACACACCCGGTCACACTCCGGAGCATCTCTCTTTCCTGATCACCGATGGTGCGTTCAGTGACCAGCCGGGTTTCTTGCTTTCCGGAGACTTTGTCTTCGCAGGAGATCTAGGCCGCCCGGATCTTCTGGATGAGACCGCCGGAGGTGCTGATACCCGCTTTTTGGGAGCACACCAGCTGTTTGCCTCACTGAAGGAAAAGTTCCTAACACTCCCTGACTATATTCAGGTATATCCAGGCCACGGATCTGGTAGCGCTTGTGGCAAAGCACTGGGCGCCATCCCCTCCTCCACTGTTGGCTACGAACGCAACTTTGCTTGGTGGGGTCCGTACTTGGCCGCCAATGACGAGGCAGGATTTATTGCAACTCTCCTTACTGGCCAGCCCGATGCACCTGCGTATTTTGGCCGGATGAAACGGCAAAACCGACAGGGCCCGGCCATTCTGGGCAGTAGGGACGCGCTGACTGAAATTTCAACGGAAGAGCTTGGCACCCGCTTGGCCGCCGATGAAATTGGGCTTGTGGATACCCGGCACCACACGCTAGTTCATGAAGGCACTGTAGCAGGGGCGCTGAACATTCCTGCGGGTTCCAAATCTGCCAGCTACGGCGCTTGGGCGTTGGATCCGGAAACCGATAAGCGCCCAGTTGTGCTGCTGGCATCTGACCAAGATTCAGCCATGGAGATGTGGGATCACCTTATCCGTGTCGGTATTGATGCGGTTGCTGGCTTCATCACCTCTTTGACGGGCCTGCCGGTATCTGCTGCGCGCACTATTTCCCCCGCTGAGCTGGCCGCATTCGATTCCGCACTGTTGCTTGATGTTCGCAACAAAAATGAACACGAGGATGGTCATGTGCCCGGCTCCAAACAGCTCAGTGCTGGGCGGGTGCTCTGGAATACAGATCAGTTACCGGAGACCGGCACCATTGTCAGCTACTGCCAATCCGGCGTCCGCAACTCCGTGGCCGCCTCCGCTTTGCGCCGTGCAGGGTTCGACGTCGTTGAACTCGAAGGTAGTTATGCCGGCTGGGCTGACTGGCACCAAAGGCAGAACGGCTAATACCGTTCTGCTTAGCTCTCCTGCCGGCACCACTTTTATAGATAAAAACGCGCTAGACAAGCACAGACGGGGCCTATCCAATGACAGTTACTCTCGTTGCCGTCCTCCTGCTTTCGGTGCTGATCGGGCTTTCCTTGGGTCTGCTCGGCGGTGGTGGTTCTATTCTTACCGTGCCGATCCTGACTTACGTGGCCGGGATGAACCCGAAGGAAGCGATTGCTGCCTCGTTGTTCGTGGTCGGCGCAACCTCAGCTGTCAGCGCAGTTAATCATGCGCGCAAAAAGAGGGTGCGGTGGCGCACCGGACTGATTTTCGGTGCCGCAGGCATGGTCGGGGCGTTTGCAGGAGGACTCCTTGGTGGCCACATTCCCGGCACCATCCTTATGCTTGCCTTCGCACTGATGATGGTGGCAACATCCCTGGCCATGATTCGTGGGCGCAAAGAGCCCACCTCTGCAACCGGTGAGGGGAGTAACCGGGGTGGTGAGCTGCCGGTCACTAAGGTCATCCTCGAGGGCCTCATTGTTGGGCTGGTGACAGGCCTTGTTGGCGCCGGCGGTGGATTCCTCGTTGTGCCGGCACTGGCGTTACTTGGCGGGCTGTCCATGCCTGTGGCCGTCGGCACCTCATTGGTGGTGATTGCCATGAAATCCTTCGCAGGCCTTGGCGGCTACCTCACTATTGTCAGCCTAGACTGGGCCCTGGTAGGAGGGGTAACAGTAGCGGCCATTCTCGGCTCATTTATTGGTGCGCGTCTAGTCGGACGCATCCCCGAGGCCCGTCTGCGCACAGGGTTTGGTTACTTTGTGCTCCTAATGGGCGTGTTTGTCTTGGTACAGGAGCTGGCCACGCCGGCTAACTTCATTATTGGCATTCTGGGCATTGTGGCCGCTGCTATTGGCTTGGCTGTTATGGCCTACCGGTTCTTGAATGCCACAAAGAGGACAGCTGAGAGCGTTAAACCCGCGGATACTGTACCCACAGCAGAAGCTGTCCACACCGCGACGGAAGGCTGAAGGTGTGGGTGGCGTGTGTGAGAACGCCGCCAACAGTCCAGCAAAATCCGTAGCAGTAGGACTACGCGCGGCATCATTATAAGCAACCACCACGCACCTTGAGCCTGCCCAACCGCCGCTGCTCAGCAGAATCACAAAAACACATGTCGTGACTGCTGTTTTGAAACCTGGCTGGCTACGGGAAACTATAAAGCCTGCATTTTCCAAGCGCTGCGGTTTAGCTCAGAACCACCGTGAATGTGCCAGATCCCGGAGCAAGCTGGTATTGGGGCAGCGCCCCCGGCCCGCAAGAGGCTGTTCCAATCCCATGCACCGCAGCGTCAAGTGTGAGGTGAGAGATGCCATCGGCCACCAGGTCCGGGGTGTGCCTGGCGGCGGTTAATACTTGCTGCGAGTAGGGCCGGAGCGTGAAGGAGAAGTCCTCGCCGTGGAAGGAGATGCTCTCGCCTCCTGTTTGTGCAGTGGCTAGCTCCAACCAGGTAACTCCCGCCCGTGCCCCATTTTCCTGCGGCCTGACGTACGGCACCGCCAGCTCCGCAATGGAGGCACTGAACCAACCACGCTGCGCAGCCATGCCCGTGTCAGGGTACTTTTGTCCGGGCCCAAACCCTGCCCAGCTGACACACGAAAACTCACCCGGGAACTCGAAGTCGAAGCCCACCCGCGGCCAGCTGACTCCCCAACCTGCGCTCGGTTCAACGTGTGCGGTCAGTTCCAACAATGTCCCGTTGGTTCGCCACACATAATCAACATCTACATGGTGGCGAGCTACCGGCACGCCGTAACGCACCCGCACAGCCAGCGTTCCGGCGTCGTGAGTCATTGACCGCAAACGCCCTTGTAGAAGGGGCAGCCCGGCACTCTGCCAGATGTCGGCAGCGCGCGGAGACCCGGGCTGGGAATGGTCCTTGCCCTTGTCGTTATCGGTGGGCGAACGCCACAGCGTCAGCCTCGGCCCATTGACGGGCACGGACTTGAAAGCACACAATTCACCAGTTCCCACGCTGAACGTTGCCGGACCAAAACGCAGATTTCCGTCCTGCGCCACTGCCTCAGCGCCGCCCTGAATTTGCAGTTCCACAATTGGCACGAGTGGAAGGCCACGCTGCGCCCAAGCGATCTCGTGGCCAGCTGGCGCCCATGGCTCATCCGCGGCCAAGGTGGCGCTGATGGTCAAGACCCGCTCCGGTGCCAACTCTGCCGCGATCTCAGGGGGAAGTTCGGCAGTGGTGCTGGCTCCCGCCGCTGTCACCGGGATGTTCAGTGTGCCCGCAGACATCATGCCTTTAGGCCCAGCCACCACCCAGGTGTAGTTCAGATGCGAGGTATCCACGAAGTCATATTTGTTCCGGATAGAGACCTCGCGCCAGTCGGTGGAGATCCCAAGAGCCAAAGGCTCCACTACTTTCTTATAGTCGAGCAGGCCCGGGCGGGGTTCTAAATCCGCGCTGACAAGGCCGTCAATGACGAAGTTTCCATCATGGACGCTCTCGCCAAAGTCTCCACCATAGGCAAAATACGCCTCCCCGTCCGGGGTATGTTGGCGGATGCCGTGCTCCATCCACTCCCACACGAACCCTCCTTGCAGGCGCGGATATCTATCAAAAAGGTCCTGGTATTCCTGCAGCCCACCGGGGCCGTTACCCATGGCATGGGCGTACTCGCAGAGGATAAACGGCAGGTTCCTCCGGTGCCGGTCCTGGTCCTGATCAGGCAGCGGCGCTTCTTCCTGGCGACCAATCAGCTCAACCTCGGCTGGAGAAACGTACATGCGTGAATAAACATCCACGTATGGGCAGGCCCAGTCACCTTCATAATGCACCAGTCTTTCGGGGTCCCGCGCCTTGGTCCACTGCGCCATTGCTTGAAGGTTCGGACCCGTGCCTGCTTCATTGCCCAAGGAGAACATGATCACTGACGGATGGTTTTTATCGCGTTCAACGGTCCGCCTCATCCGATCAAGCAGCGCTTCTAAATATCTGGGTTCCGCGCTGGGGTTTCCTGCCCAATCACCGTCCTCAAAGCCATGGGTTTCATAATCGCATTCGTCAATAATGTAAAAGCCCAGTTCATCGGCCAGCTCCAGGAGCATAGGGTGCGGCGGGTAGTGGGCTGTGCGGATCGCGTTAATATTGTGGGCCTTCATTAAGCACAATTCATTGACCATCTGCTCGCGTGAAAGGACCCGGCCGCGATCAGGATTGTGCTCGTGCCTGTTCACCCCGCGAAACAGTAACGGCGCTCCGTTGAGTTTGAACTGAGCGTCGTGAACGGTGATGCTGCGAAAACCCACTTTCAAAGGCATGCTTTGCAGCGGCGTGGCAAGGGTTAGCTCATACAAAGTGGGAGACTCGGCGCTCCAAGGCTCCACGGGCCCCAGCTCAAAAGACTTGGAGATTCCACTCCCGCCTTGCTGTTGGCTAAATTCAAGCACCTCGCTGAAACCAAGCCCGGCAATGCTCGCCACCACATCTGGAAGTGGCGGACTGATTTCTACCCGGAGCGTACCCACTCCGTCAACGGTATAACCGGCATGCACAAAGACGTCCCAAATGGATGCCTGCGGTTGGGCCAGCAATGTCACGTCACGGAAGATTCCTGGCAGCCACCACGCATCCTGATCTTCTAAATAGCTCGACGCCGAAAATTGGGCCACGCGCACCACCAGCACGTTAGCTCCGGCGCGGAGAATACCTGTGACATCGAATTCGTGCACCAGCTTTGAACCCCGGGTGGTGCCCAACAAGTGGCCGTTGAGCCAAATAGTTCCTGCGTTATCGAGCCCATCAAAGCGCAGCACGGCCCCGTGGAGGAACTCTGTGCCAACATCGAAAGTGAGTCTGTGGTCTCCCACAGGATTCGCATCGGGAACAAAAGGTGGATCCAGTGGGAATGGGAATTGCACGTTTGTATAAGAAGGGGCCCCGTATCCATGGAAATTCCAGCTCGAGGGGACAGGCAGCGTGTCCCATGCGCCGTCGTTAAACACTTCTTTCTCCATACCGGTGGGAGCGCTAGCCACCGACTCCGAATAGTGGAACCGCCAGTCACCATTGAGTGAGCGGGTAGGCAGGCCGGTTTCCAGGTGCGCACGCGGAGGCAGGCTGCCGGTGCCAGGTCCAGGATTGGTGAGTTCCATCATTGGATCGTAGGGGCCGGCGGCGAGGTTGGCGCGCGAAGGGAGCGGGTTCACAGTGTGGATCCTTTGCATGTCAGGGCGTGGCGGTTTTTACGCGCTCGTACCGTTCCTCGTCAGTTAGTGGCGTCCTTACCGGCGAGTTTTGTCCCAATCCGGTGACTGGGCGGCTAAAGCCGTCATAGGCCGCATGACTGGGGTCTTGAAACCACCGCACAAGGCGTTGATGGAGTTGGGAAAGCACTCCCGCATGGAGTTCATCGCCAATCAAGCAGTGGCATTCTTGCGGGTCTGCTTTTAGCTCGGAGAGCTCATCAGGACCAGCATGGCGGTAAACGTATTTATAATATCCGGTACAGATCATGCGCGTTCCACCGTACTCGTGATAGATCACCACAGCCGTATCCAAATCCTGGCTAGTCCCCTGACGAGTCCCCATCCTAGTCCTCACCCGAGTCCCCAGCCTATGACCAGGCACAGAACCAGGCACAGTCAGTGGGGACTTGGCACATGATTCCCCCCGCACCCCAAGGATCCTGCGGTTTTTGCACACCGGCTTGTTCCAACAAGGTTGCGTGCAAAGAAACCGCTGCCGTTGTGCGGTGGTCCAAAATCGGCGCAATGCTGCATGGTCTATTGCGGAAGAACGGGACACGGATCGAATCCACCCAAACATTCAAGGGTGTGGTGCCGTTGCCTTTGCCCCAGATGCCGTGGTGGCCACAACTGAAACCATTGTCGGGAAGAAAGATGATCTAGGTGTCCTGGCGTGCGCCCAATTCCTCCAAGGTGGCGACCAGCTTTTGTGCACCTTGGTCTACTCCCGTCAGCGCAGCACAAAATCCTCTGAGGGCCTCTTGGGGACAGCGCATGGCGGCGGCAAGCTCGCCGTTGTCCCACTTGTTCCACTTGTTCCACTTGGACCAATCATGGGCATCTTCGTGGACAATGCTGGGGAAGTCGTACCCCTAATACAGTGCTCTTAGTCGTTCCGGGTGGTGTTCTGGACCCTATGGCGTCACTGATGTAACCAGGTTCGGTGCGTAATTCGCCATTGTCAGAGACTGCCGCACCGTAGTAGGGGCCCCGCCGGAGAGATGGCTGAACCAGCGGTTGAAACCGGGTGCGGCTTCTCTGGCATCACCCAGCTGCCACTTTCCCGAGTGTGCACAACTGTAACCGGAGGTTGGTAGTAACTCTGGGGTGAATGAGAACGGCTTCAGGTAGCGCACGCCACGGGTTGAGCCTGCATCACTTTCGCCCCGGATCCAGTCATGGACCCCGTGTGCCGATGGCATTCTTCCGGTGGGCACCGACGCCCGAGCAGGTGAACAAACAGGTGAAGCACAAAAGAACTCAGTAGATTCCCGTCCCGCTGCACCCGGCTGGTCAAGGGCAGGGGAATACGTTCGGGTATAGTTCGCCCCCTGGTCCACGCACCTTGGTCATTGGTCATTGGTCATCGGTGATGATCGCAATAAAGTGAGGTTGCATAGCGCAGTGCCCCTATTCTTACGCTTGTTCGCAGGTATCTAGCCGACCAGCAGCAAGTCCAAGGCATGTTTTTCCACATAGTCAAGGGCTAACCGAACCGCACCTAGGCCAACTATGGCGTCGCCAAGGGTAGAGACTTCCACGCGAGGAGGGTTAGGCATGAACCGGACCAGTTCCTCTCGCAGGGGTTTGAGCAGAACCTCCGAAGATGCCGCCACTGCCCCACCAATCACCACAAGTTCAGGATCCGTAAACGTTGCCATGATCGCTACAACCCTGGCGATACGCCTGCCAATGGAATCAAGGATCTGTTGAGCTACTTGGTCCCCCTGTGCTGCCGCGGCAAAGACGGCCTCGGCGGGGATCTCCCCGCTATGTGCGTCCACTTGGGTAGTTAGGACTGTTGCCGGAGCGCCGGTTTTGCAGGCGGCTAGAGCCATGTCGCGGGCTAATGCCGCAATTCCAGCCGGAGTGCCCACTCCATCTACCAACTCTAAAAGTCCCACTTCACCGCTGCGCCCTGATACGCCATGGCGCAGTTGAGCCGAATCCATCAGTCCGAAGCCAATGCGCTCACCTGCCAACATGACGGCTAGATCGCTAACTTCCTTGCCCACGCCCATCCAATGCTCGGCCATGGCAGCCAGGTTGGCATCGTTTCCCAGCAGCACGGGCCAGCCGTAGCGGTCACGCAGATTCTCTTGGATGCCAATGTCAAAGCTTTCCCAGAAGAGTTGGCTGTGGGAGATGTTTCCGCTGCGGTCCACCGGCGCGGCAATACCTACCCCAGCAACCAGCACATCAGTAGGGGCAACCCCTGCCTCACCCAGTACCTTCTTGATGGCTTTGTCAATAGTGGCTAGGCGTTGGGCATCAGGAGCAGTGAAACCGCCCAGGTTCTCTGTGGCCTTTGCCAGAATGTTTCCGCGCAAGTCTGCCACCAGTGCAGTGGTCTTGGCCGCCCCGAAGTCCAGACCCACAACCACTCCGGCCAGAGCATCAAATTCGAAGATTCGTGCCGGGCGCCCTTTTTGCACTGTTAGTTTCTGTGGCGGTAATTCCCGCACCCAGCCGGCTTCAATCAAGTCATCGCATACCGCTATGACTGTTGCACGCGCCAACCCAGTTGCCTCGATAAGGTCAGTGCCGGTAACAGCTTCACACCGCCGCATGTGCGCCAAAATGACACTCATATTCCTCTGCCGGAGCTGCTGGGGCGTACTTGCCGTGAGTTCCAAGAAATCATCCCTTGACGTCTTACCGTGTGATGTACATAATACTAACAGGGCATAAATTTAGAATCTAAATATATGAGTCAAATTTTCTATAACTGTTCGCTTCCGGGTCGCAACACAGCTCCACTGCTGCCAGAAAGAACAAAGGAGTTTTTATGCAGGCCATTCTGTCATCCACTGCGGGAACTATGCAGTGAGCCCATCCGCCTTCACCCGTCGGAAGCTTTTGTCTCTAGCCACTGTTGCCGGAGCGGCACTGGCACTACCTGCCTGCTCAGGCACTGACGGCATCACCACAATACGTCTGCAGCAAAACAAACCCGAAGTGGTGGAATATTTCAACACTTTGATCAAGGATTTTGAGTCAAAGAATACTGATATCCGCGTCATCCAGGACTTCAATGCCGGCAATTGGGTACCCGGGCTGATCCGCAATAACCCCGCGGATGTTGTCACTAACTCATACTCGGTAACAGTGGCAGATTTCACCAGCAAGGGCATTTTCGCTGACCTCTCCGACCTCCCGGCAGCAACTATGGCCGATCCCAAAGCGCTGGAACTCATCAAATCCTTTGGGCAGTATCAAGGATCAGAGCTCAGCGCGTTGCCCTTTTCATTGGCAGCCGCAGGCGTTATTTACAATAAGACGCTCTTTGCCGAACACGGGGTGGAGGTTCCCGCCACGTGGAGCGAGTTTCTCACAGTATGCAAGAAGTTCAAGACTGCCGGGATCACGCCAATCTACGGGACTTTCAGGGACTCCTGGACGCTGGGACAGCCCTACGGTTACACCGCTGGAGGAACAGTGGATCTTGCAGATTTCTTCTCCCACATGCCGCGCACTGCTGAGGAACTGAAAACCAGCACCAAGCTTTCCTTCAGCACCGGTTTCAAGTCTGCCACCGAGAAGTTTCTTGAGATTCTAGAATTCACCCAAAAAGATGCTGGCAGTAAGTCCTACACCGATGGCAACGCTGCCTTCGCCAAGGGCGGTGCCGCCATGTATATGCAGGGGCCTTGGGCGTTGTCCGAGCTAACAACCATCAATCCGGACCTCAAAGTGGGCACCTTTGCACTGCCCACAAGCGAAGATCCCGCCGATACGCACGCCCAAGTTACCCTGGACATGACATTTTCAATTGTCCGCTCTTCTCCACGACTTGCAGCGGCAAAACGGTTCGTCAATTACTTGATGGACCCTGCAGTTGTTAGCGCCTACAACAGCAAATTCTCCGCGTTCTCTCCTCTGAAGCAGGGTTCACAAGACATCAACCCTCAGATCGCCGGGCTGCAGCCGTTGATCAGCTCCGGTAAGTACTACCTCAACGTTACCAACTACTTTCCGCCGGCCATCACCTTGAATAATTACTTCCAAACCTTGGCTTTGAACGGAAATGACGATGCTTTCCTGACCACGCTCGACGACGCTTGGCACCGCGTTGCCACTCGCAACGCCTAGATTTTAAAGGACAATCATGACTGCCCCAGCCGACGTCAGCACACCCACGCCGTCCAGCCCTAGTACCCAACCGACCAAACAGGCCCAAACACACCGGGGGCGCAAGGTTGATCCCACGTATTACTGGATGATCATTCCGGTGCTTATTTTGTTCGCCCTGTTCAGCACAGTCCCAGCGATCATTGGCGGATTCTTTAGCTTTACCAATTACGCCGGCTACGGCGATTGGAAAATGATTGGCTTCCAAAATTTCCGGAACATCTTCAGCGATCCGGAAATACTTGCCTCTTACCTTTTCACTTTCTTCTTCGCCATCGTGGCAACCCTCACTGTGAACGTGGTGGCGTTGCTACTGGCCCTGGGTTTGAACGCCAAAATTAAGTTCAAGACAGGTATTCGCGGCATCTACTTCATCCCTATGGTGCTCTCCGGGCTGATTGTTGCATACGTCTTCAACTACTTGTTCTCCACCACCGTGCCCACCCTTGCCGAGACTTTTGGATTCTCCCCGCTGGCCACCAGCATCTTGGCCAATGAGCATTGGGCGTGGGTAGCGATCGTCTTCGTCACCGTCTGGCAGGGCGCCCCTGGGGCAACCATCATCTACTTGGCTGGTCTGCAGAGCATCCCTGCGGATGTGACTGAGGCGGCGGCCCTTGATGGGGCAGGGGCCTGGCGCCAAATACGCAGCATCAGCATTCCGCTGATCGCCGGGTATGTAGTCATTAATATCATTCTCGGTTTCAAGGGCTACCTGGGCACCTACGAGATTATTGTGGCCTTGACAGGAGGTGGCCCCGGCACGGCAACCCAGTCCGTGGCCATGCGCATTTTTTCCGGTTTTGCTGGCGGGGACTACTCCTACCAAATGGCAAATGCCATCATCTTCTTCATCATTACGCTCATCATTTCGCTGCTGCAGCTTCAAGTTCTGCGCCGCCGGGAGGTTTCACTTTAATGTCAACAGCATTGACAGACCTACGTCCTGAACTCCACGGTCCACAGCAACTAGACGGAACCGTGCATGGAAAAATTCGGCGCGCCAACCGCGAAGGATTCAAGATCAACTGGTGGATGAGCGCATTGCTGCTTGTTGCATCCCTCACCATCCTAATTCCCTTATATTTCACCATCAGTATGGCGCTGAAATCACCGGAGCAAGCAGCTTCGGGAACAGGTTTCGCGTGGCCAGCGGATCCGCAATGGGAAAATTTCTCCCAAGCATTTGTTTTGACCAACTACCCCGCCGCATTCATGTCCACAGCCTTCATCACCGTTATTTCGGTGCTGGGCGCCCTGGCTGCCAGTTCCATGGTTGCTTACGCGATTGTGCGTAACTGGGACAAGAAATTCTTCCGCTTTTCATACATCTACCTACTCTCAGCCATGTTTGTGCCGTTCCCTGTAGTGATCCTTCCTTTGATCAAGCAAACAGCCATGTTTGGGCTAGATAATCCGCTCGGCGTTGCATTCATCCACATTGTGGGTGGCATATCTTTCAACTCCCTACTGTTCATTGCCTTCTTACGCTCCATTCCCATTGAACTAGAAGAAGCGGCACGTCTTGACGGAGCCAGCACGTGGCAAACATTCCGAAAAGTGATCTTCCCGCTTTTAGCACCCATGAGCGCCACTGTAGGCATTTTCGCTTTTCTTGGCTCTTGGAATGACTTTCTACTCCCCCAGATGCTCATAGCCGATCCCGCAATGCAAACCCTGCCGGTAGTCCAGCAGTTGTTTCAAGGACAGTTCAATACCAACTACTCCCTAGCGTTCGCCTCCTATCTCATGGCACTGGCGCCGACCCTTGTGGTCTACCTGTTCGCGCAGCGTTGGATTATGTCCGGCGTTATGCGCGGTGCAGTTAAATAGGCTTCTGCACCCCCAACCTCACACCAAACGCACTAAAACAAAGGAACACTCCATGTCTACTTCCACACCTTCGGCACTGAAACCGCACCTGCTCTCAGATGACCCGAATTGGTGGCGCCAAGCCGCTGTCTACCAGATCTATCCTCGAAGTTTTTATGATGCAAACGCTGATGGGCTCGGCGACATCAAGGGCATCACCGCCAAGGTCCCTTACCTGAAAGATCTAAATATAGATGCTGTCTGGTTAAGTCCGTTCTACCCGTCAGAGCTGGCTGATGGCGGCTACGACGTTGCCGACTACCGCAACGTTGACCCCCGGTTGGGCACGTTGGAGCACTTCGATCAGATGACAGCAGCTCTCCATGGCGCCGGCATAAAACTGATAGTGGACATTGTCCCCAACCACTCTTCAGACCAGCATGAATGGTTCCAAGAAGCACTGGCAGCGAAGAAAGGTTCCGCAGCCCGTGCCCGCTACATCTTCCGCGACGGCAAGGGGACCAACGGGGAACTACCACCCTCAGATTGGGTATCCGTCTTTGGGGGGCCCGCCTGGACCCAGGTTGCTGATGGCCAATGGTACTTACACTTGTTCGCCTCCGAGCAACCCGATTTCAACTGGGATAACCAGGAGATCCGTGCGGATTTCCTAACAACCCTTCGCTTTTGGTCAGACAGAGGTGTTGATGGTTTCCGCATTGATGTGGCACACGCCCTGATCAAGGACCTCTCCGAGCCGTTGCCGTCCCAAGCTCAGCTTTTGGAACTACAAGAGCTCCACAACGGGACTAATCCGCTGTGGGATCGGGACGGCGTCCACCAGATATATGCACAATGGCGTACTTTATTCAACGAGTACAACCCTCCCCGCACAGCCGTCGCTGAGGCGTGGGTGGATCACTCACGCCGAGCTCGCTATGCCTCCACTGAGGGCCTGGGCCAAGCTTTCAACTTCGACCTACTCTTGGCTAATTTTGATGCTGCTTCTTTTGCCTCGATTGTGACAACTAACTTGGCTGAGTCCGCCGCTACCGGCGCCTCTTCGACCTGGGTTTTTTCCAACCATGATGTTGTTCGTCATGCAACCCGTTACGGGCTGCCGCAACTCACCGGTACTGAAACAACTCAGGATGGCAAGGCTTGGGTCTTGGCTGGCGGAGCCGAGGATGAGCTGGACCGTGAACTTGGGCTGCGCCGGGCCAACGCCGCCACTCTCTTTATGTTGGCACTGCCAGGTTCCTCCTACCTATATCAGGGTGAGGAATTGGGCTTGCATGAAGTAGCTGACATCCCCGACGCCGATCGTCAAGACCCAGCTTTCTTCCGCAACACCGGTACCGAAAAGGGTCGCGACGGTTGCCGCGTTCCCCTGCCGTGGACCAGTTCAGGGGTGTCATTTGGCTTTGGTGAGGCACCAGCGCACCTGCCTCAGCCGGACTGGTTTGCTCAACACGCCGTAACCGCGCAAGACTCTGCGGCAGGTTCAACCTTGTCCTTGTACCGCGAGGCTTTGGCGCTGCGGCGGTCACTGCAAACAACCGAAGATCTAACCTGGATTACCAATGAGAACCCGGACGTGCTGCACTTTGCCCGTCCCAACGGTTGGAGCGTGGTGACCAACTTTGGCACTGCCGCCGTTGAACTTCCCACAGGAACTGTTGCCCTGAGCAGCGCTGCTCTTGACGATGGCAAGCTGCCAGCCAACGCCACCGTGTGGCTGGTCTAGTCCTTACTAGCTAATAACCCTGCGCTGCCGCCTGCCAAGAACTGGTGGGCGGCAGCGCACTTTCTCCGCCCAGAACTGCACCCCACAACGAACGGAACTTCCATGGATACAACTACGCGCAAGGACCTGCGGCTGGGCATTGATGTGGGCGGCACCGCCATCAAATATGGTGTGGTGGATACACACACGGGTAGTTTACTTGGCGATCTTGCACAGCTCCCCACCCCTTACCCGGCTACCCCGGACGCTGTTTGCGATGCCGTGCGAACGGTGGCCTCCACTGTTCAAAAGTGGGAGTTCGCCCCAACTCCACAGGCGGCCGTGGGAGTTGCTTTCCCTGCCATCATTCGTGCGGGAGTGGCATGTTCTGCTGCCAACATCAGCGATGAATGGATCGGCCAGGAAGTTGATGCTCTCTTGGGTCAGGCATTGAAGAGGCCAGTCAGCGTCCTTAACGACGCCGATGCAGCAGGCCTGGCAGAGAGTAGGCAAGGCGCAGGAGAGGGCCTAGGTGGAGTGGTTCTCATCTTGACATTGGGCACAGGCATTGGCTCGGCGCTGGTAGTCGATGGGGTACTTGTGCCGAACTTTGAGCTGGGTCACCTAGAGATCGACGGTAGTAAAGCAGAAGCAACCACCTCGGCAGTAGCACGCCAAAATGAAGGTCTGAGCTGGGAGCAATACTCGCGCAGGTTGCAACGTTATCTCTCACATGTAGAGTTCTTGTTCTCCCCAGATTTGATCATTATGGGTGGTGGAATTTCAGTGCGGCACGCTGAATTTCTCCCACAGCTACGTTTGACGACCCCCGTTCTGCCAGCAAAATTGCACAATACAGCTGGGGTTATTGGTGCCGCACTCAGCGTTGGGAGCGCGGCCTTAGACTACCGCGCTCACAACTAATGCTTCCCGCCGGAACTACCGCCCCCGAACCAACTACTGCGCCAGCAAGAAGTCCACGCTGCGTCGAACATCGGCCATTGGGCCTTCGCCTTCCGGGGCTTGGCTTAGAATCGCATCCTGTTCCAGGACGTACCAACCCTGATATTTGACGGCGACCAGCGCCGCCACGATCTCGGCAATGCGGCAATCACCTTGGCCCAGGGGAACAAACATACCCGCCGTCACACCTGCGGTGAATCCCAGTTCGCCGCGGCCCACCTGGCCGGCCAGTTCGGCGTTGACGTCCTTTAGATGGGCATGCCCCACCCGTGAGGCGTAATTGCGCACAAGTTCCAGCGGGTCAGTTCCGCCAATGAGCAAATGCCCGGTGTCTAAACAAATGTTGGCACCGGTATCATTGAGCAGCCGTTCTACGGCAGTGGCTGACTCGATCATGGTGCCCACGTGTGGGTGCAGTACGGCAGTAATTCCACGTTCGCCGGCCCGCCGAACAGCCTCATCTAAGTTGGCGCCAAGGGTTTTCCACTGGGCTGGCGTCAGTTCCTGCTTTGCATCATAAGAAACCGCGCCGCTATCGGCAGAAAGCACCAGAACCGTGGCACCACTTGCCTCGAACGCGTCAAGCTCGCGTTCAATAGCGGGCAGCGGATCGTTGCCTTCTTGGTGGAGTACGGAGGGAAAAAATCCACCAATGGCCCCAAGTCCGTAGCTTTGGAGCATCGCGGCTCGCGGGGCGGGTGCCACGGGCAAAAAGCCCAGGGGGCCAAACTCTGTGGCTTTTATCCCCAAATTTTGCATATCCGCTAGAACACGCTCGGGTGGGAGCTGGTAGCCCCAGTCTGCGGCCTCGCAGACACCCCAGGAAATGGGGGCTGCTGCGAGTTGGTTGGCAAGTGAAGAAGTCATGGTGTATTCCATTCCGGTTTAAAGTTTGACCCGGACAGGTACGCCGGTCTCTAGCGATTCTTGTGCCGCGTCCGCCACCTTGGAGGCGGCAACAGCATCTTCGGGCGTGCAGGGGTTTTGGCGCTGCCCAAGGATCAGTTCAACAAAGGCCACCAGCTCAGAACGGTAGGCTGGCTCGAATCTTTCGGCAAAAGTCAGGTGCGAGCCACCGGAGGGGAAATTCACACCTTGTTCAGCCGATCTCAAGGCTACTTTCTCATCCAAGCCCACCATGAGTGAGCCCTTGGAGCCTTGAATTTCAAGCCGAACATCGTGCCCCGCACCGTTGTAGCGCGTAGCGCAGACGGTTCCCACCGTTCCATCCTCGAAGGTTACAAGAGCCAACGCGGTGTCAACATCACCCACCTCGCCAATGGCCGGATCCCCGTTATTGGAGCCTCTGGCGTAGACCTCCACAATCTCCCGTCCGGTCAGCCAGCGCAGAATGTCGAAGTCATGGACGGAACAGTCGCGGAAGAGCCCTCCGGAAGTGGCCAAGAATTCAACCGGCGGCGGGGTCATATCACCGGTGACGGCTCGCAGGGAGTGGATCCAGCCCAGTTCCCCGGCATTGTAGGCACGTTTGGCTTCCAAGTACCCGGCATCAAAACGCCGTTGGTGACCAATCTGTACGGTGCCGTTGTGGGCTTTGATGTATTCAAGTACTGGGAGAGATTCGCTAACATTCACACCCACAGGTTTCTCGCAAAAAACCGGAATCCCCGCGTCAACACCGGCCTTGATCAGCTCGGGGTGAGTGGCTGTGCCGGTGGCGATGACAAGACCGTCAATGCCGGAGGCGATTAGCTCGGTCACAGTCAGGAAAAAGGTGGCCCCCAGACCCTGGGCTATACCGCGGGCATGCTCCACCGCAACGTCTGCCAAAGCGAGTTTGACGGTGACTCCCTGTGGGTTCAAGGCATGGTTCAGGGCAGCAATGTTATTGGCATGCATGACACCAATACGCCCTACACCAACCAAGCCGAGGGTTATCTCTTTCATGGGGCTCCTTTACCTCAGGGTGCTGACCAGCGGCCCTATAAGTCACTATGTTGGAACGCTCCAACATCTGCTTGCTAGACTAGAGGTTCACCGACACTGCGTCAATAGTTTGTACTAACAAACTGACAAACAACTTATAAAAGGGGTTCCATGAGCGGCACGCAGCGTGTTCGCGCGGCAACCATCATGGATGTTGCAGCACAGGCGGGTGTTTCCAAATCCGTTGTGTCATTGGTGCTGCGCGGCACTGGCTACGTCAGCGCGGCCAAGCGCACCGCCGTCGAACAGGCTGTTCTGGCACTGGGCTATAGGCCAAACGCCGCCGCCCGCGCGCTCAGTGAATCCCGTAGCCGCACGGTGGGCGTGGTGCTCAATGACATGCGAAACCCCTGGTTTGTCAGTGCGGTTGAGGGATTAAACGCCAAGCTCACGGAGCATGGCCTGCAGATGCTGATGGGCGATTTTAGTCTCGACAGCCGAAGCGGTGAATCCCTGCTGCGCAAGCTGCTGGAAATGAATATTGAAGCACTAGTGCTTGTTGGAACCATGCCTCCCAGCGCCTTGTTGGCAGCCGCTGCCTCTCAGGTTCCCACCGTGGTGCTGGGCGCACCCTCCGGGCCCGGCCCCAACGCCACTATTGTCACCAATGACGATCAGGCCGGCGCGCGGCTGGCCGTGGAGCACCTGATCTCCTTGGGGCACAAGAGTATTGCCCACGTTTCCGCACCCGGGACAGCTGTGGGGGCACAACGCAGAAGCGGCTATGTACAAGCCATGGAAACGGCCGGCCTGGGCGCCTTGGTCCAGCTTGCTGACGGCGGGCTTACGGAGGAGGAAGGTTACCGCGCAGGGGTGGAACTGCTGAACGGATCGCAGCGCCCCAGCGCTATCTTCGCGGTCAATGACATGGCCGCACTGGGGGTGCTCTCCGCCGCTGAGGAACGTGGCCTTGCCGTGCCGCAGGATCTGTCAGTGGCCGGCTATGACAATACGCCGCTAGCGGCATTACGTCGGATCAGTCTGACCTCAGTGGATAATTCCAGCCGCGAGGCTGGCCAGCGTGCCGCCGAACTGCTCTTGGCAAGACTGGTTCCGGGCGCCACCGCGCCGCCGAATGAGATGCTGCCCCCAGCCTTGGCGATCAGGGGCAGCACAGCCGCACCGTCCACAAGATATGGACACGACCAACCCTCTTAGCGGGCGCCTGCCCTGCCCGCCTCTGCCTGAACTTCTTCTACAACATCGCCATGGCCACCGAGCTGCTCAAGCTCGTGGGCCAACTCAGCCAGCTCGGCGCCGCCAGCCATTTGCGCCGTGAGTTCCTCGAGCGTGACATCCTGCTTTTCGTAGTAACCAATCGACTTTCCGCGCTTCAAGAGCAGGAAGCGGTCACCTACGGGATAAGCGTGGTGCGGATTGTGGGTGATGAAGATGACGCCAAGGCCGCGGTCGCGGGCCTGCAGGATGTAACGCAGCACCACCCCGGACTGCTTTACTCCCAGGGCCGCAGTGGGCTCATCAAGAATGAGGACCTTGGCTCCGAAATATACGGCGCGGGCAATCGCCACGCATTGGCGTTCACCACCTGAAAGCTGGCCGATCGGCTGCTCCACATCACGGAGTTCAATCCCCATCTGCGCCAGTTCCTTGAGCGTGATGTCCTTCATGCGCTGAACGTCCAGGCGCTTAAACGGGCCCTTCCCCGTAGTCAGCTCTGAACCAAGGAAGAAGTTGCGCCAGATCGGCATGAGTGAAACCACGGCAAGATCCTGATAAACCGCGGCAATTCCCGAGTTCAGGGCCTCGCGTGGGCTGGCGAGCTTCCGCTCCTGCCCCATGATCTTAAACGTACCCTCATCATGCTGGTGGAGGCCGGCAATAATCTTGATCAGCGTCGATTTTCCGGCACCGTTGTCGCCCAAAACGCACGTCACCCGGCCGTTATCCACGGCCATTGTGACATCCCGCAGCGCAATGATGTTCCCGTACCGCTTGCCCACTGATTCAAGGGAGAGCAGGTGGATCGGTGTGTGGGTCAGTGGATCGGGCTCACCCTGGAGCAGCGTTTGCTGGTCGATTTGTTTTGAGTTCATAATCTTCAGGCCCTTACTTGAGTTCTGCTCGGCGCTTGACGACCAGGTTGACGATGGTGGCGAGCAGCAACATCAGGCCCAAGAAGAACTTGAACCAGTCAGGGTTCCACTGCGCATAGATGATGCCCTTGTTTGCCATCCCGAAGATCAGGGCACCAATGGCCCCACCAACGGCGGAACCATAGCCGCCCGTGAGCAAACATCCGCCAATTACAGCGGCGATGATGTACAGGAATTCATTGCCAATGCCTTCACCGGACTGAACTGTGTCAAAGGCAAACAGGTTGTGCATGCCCAGGATCCAGCCGCAGAAGCCAACAGCCATGAACAGGCCAATCTTGGTTTTGGTCACTGGGACACCCACAGCACGGGCGGCCGCAGCATCTCCACCAACAGCAAAGATCCAGTTTCCCACCTTGGTGCGCAGCAAAACCCATGACGCGACAGCAACCAAGGCGATCCAAATGAAAATAGTATTTTTGATTTCTACCCCACCAATATGAATGGAGGAGGCGAAGATGGCTCGGGCGGAGGCGAAGCCGTCCATAGTGGCGATGGATGGCGATGACACCGAGCCACCGATCAGGCGCGTCAGGCCAAGGTTGAGCCCGGTGAGCATTAGAAACGTAGCCAGGGTGACAACAAAGCTGGGGAGCTTTGTCTTGATCAGGATCCAGCCGTTGATGAAGCCGATGGCCAAGGACACTACAAGAGCCAGCCCCACCCCAACCCAGACGTTGCTGCTGAAATACCAGCTAAAAAGCGAGGCAGTCAACGCCGAGCTGATAACAGCCACACCGGTTGAGAGATCAAATTCACCTCCTATCATCAACAGTGAGACACCCACCGCCATGATGCCGATGGTTGAGCTGCCGTACAGGACAGTCGAGATGGCGTTGGGCTGCAGGAAAGTTTCAGATACCAGGGAGAAGAAAATAAAGAGCACAATTGCTCCCACCAGCGCTCCCACCTCGGGGCGTCCAAGGAGTTTTCGTAGCGAATTGCGTGTCCCGACTCGTTCATCAACAAGTGGTGGTTTGAGAAGTGTTTGCGTCATGGTTGATCTCCTGTTGCGCTCGCTCCCGGGGCCTACCCGGGAGTGAGCTGGAAGCTGCTTAGCGAATACCCTGTTGGGCGAACTTAAGGACTTCGCTGGCGGCGTCCTTATCCACGATGCTTGGGCCTGTCAGAACGGGCTTTCCGCCGCCAATCCGGAATCCGCCACGCTTGGCGAGCCAGAGCGCATCAACTGCCCCGTAGCCCTGCAGCCACGGCTGCTGGTCAACAGTGAAGAGGATCTTAGAGTCAATGATTTGCTGGGCGAGCTCCTTGTTCATATCGAAAGAGGCTACTTTAACCTTGCTGTTGGCTGATTCCACAGCCTTGAGGATCGTCAAGGTGAAGGGTGCGCCAAGGCCGATCATGGCATCGGCGTCCGCGGTGGCCTGGAGCTTTGCTGTGACTGTGGAGGAAACCTGCGTCATGTCCGTTCCGGTGACGTACAAGTTTTCAGTTCCTGCAATCTTCTCCTTCACGCCCGCACAGCGAGCCTCCAGGCCTACGTTCCCCTGCTCGTGTATGACACAGATGGGGTGCGTCATCCCCAGTGATTTGAGTTTCTCGCCCACGGCCTCGCCGGCGATCTTCTCATTGGATCCGAAGTGCGTGAAGGCACCCAACTGTGCAGAGACGTCTTCGCCTGAGTTCAGGCTGACGATCGGAATACCCGCCTCCGTTGCCTTCTTCAGCGCGTCCTTAAGCGCGTCAGCTTTGGCGAGCGTAACGGCGATCCCGTCAACCTTCTGGTCCACAGCCTGCCCTATCAGCTGTGCCTGGCGGCCACCCTCGGGGTCTGAGGTGTAGAGCAGCTCAACGTTGTCTTTAGCCGCTGCCTCCTCGGCGCCTTTGCGCACAATGTCCCAGAAAGTATCGCCGGGACCGGCATGGGTAATGAGTGCAATCTTCAGGCGAGGCGTAGTAACGCCCTGCCCTTCACCGCCAGCCGCCTGCGTTTCTGCGGGCTTGCCGCCAGTACTCGAACAGCCACTCAATGCCAGCATCGGCGCCACGGCCGCCGCCAACAACGCCATCCGCCAAGAAACCTTCTTCACGATGAATCTCCTTTGATTATTAGCTGCACCCGGGGCACCGGTCTGCATGCCTTCCACACAGAGTATGGTGACTTGCCTCACCATCTGTCAATAGTTTGTCCTGACATGAAGACGTTTTAACTTAAATTTATTTTGCAGCAGACCATGGTGACCCGCCACACCCTGCTATAGTCGGGGCAATAGAGCTTCATGTCCTATCAAGCGAACATGAAACTAATATGCTCCGGATGGCCAACATTATTTGGCTCATCCCAGTGCCCAGGGAGATAACCGTGGCCAACCACTTGAACTTCACTATCGACCGATCCTCCCCCGTGCCCCTCTACTACCAGGTAGCTCAGGGCATCGAGGCTGCCATCTCCAGTGGCCTGCTTGTTCAGGGCAGCAAACTGGATAATGAAATTGATCTTGCCGCACGTCTCAATCTATCGCGGCCAACAATGCGTAAAGCGATGGATGAGCTTGTGCGTGCCGGACTACTTGTTCGCAAGCGTGGAGTAGGGACCCAGGTGGTGTCCAAGCAGGTACGCAGGCCGCTTGAGCTATCAAGCCTTTATGATGATCTAACCCTGCGGGGCTCCAAGCCCACCACGGATGTTCTCAGCTTTGCTCATGTTGAGGCGGATGCGGCCACCCTGCAGGCTTTGCAGCTTGCCCCTGGCGCACAGGTCTACCATTTCAGGCGCCTTCGCAAGGTTGATGGCAAGCCGTTGGCTCTCATGGAGAACTGGGTGCGCGATGACATCACGAGCATGGATGAGGCTTCTTTGAGCGCGGAGGGGCTCTATGCCATTCTGCGCAATGGCGGCGTGAATTTCCGCTTGGCCTCACAACGGATTGGTGCCATGATCGCCAATGATTACCAGGGACCGTTACTGGAGGCCGACGTCGGATCCGCCTTGGTGACCATGGAAAGAACCGCTGTGGATGACACCGGGCGCATGGTTGAGACCGGCCACCACGTGTACAGGGCGGATTCTTATAGTTTTGAAATGACATTGGTGCAACGCTGAAGTAAGGATGAAAACGTATGGTGAACTGGGTATACCCACGAGGCACAGCAGCACAAACCAACTGGGATGTTTCACTGGGAACAAGTGATTCCACTTTGCAGGTGGAGGACTGGAAACACACAGGGCTGAAGGTGGCAACGCTGGCTCCGAACGGCGCCGTGGTCCTCCCGCCCCACGCCGAAGAACGCATAGTCATACCGTTGAACGGATCCTTCAGTGTTGACGTTGGGGGAACCGTCCATGAACTTACTGGGCGCGCTAACGTTTTTAGTGGCCCCACTGATGTCCTCTACTCCGGCATCAACACCGCGCTCACCATCTCCTCCACAGACGGCGGACGAGTCGCTATTGCCACTGCCCCCGCCAAAACCAGCTACCCCACCCGTCTGGTCACGGCCGCAGAAATACCCGTTGAGCTGCGCGGGGCAGGCAACTGCTCACGCCAAGTCCACAACTTTGGGACGCCGGCCGCCTTGGAAGCAGATAGATTCATTGTGTGCGAGGTCATCACCCCTGCCGGCAACTGGTCCTCCTATCCGCCGCACAAACACGATGAAGAGAAAGATGGCGAAACCAGCCTCGAGGAGATTTACTACTTTGAGACTCAGGTAGCCGCTGGCTCGTCCGCCCCCGGCGGCACCGACGCGATCGGCTATCAGCGCGTCTATGCCTCAGATGAACGGCCCATCGACGTTGCCGCAGAAGTGCGCACAGGCGATGTTGTTCTGGTCCCGTACGGCTGGCACGGCCCCGCAATGGCCGCTCCCGGTTATGACATGTACTACCTCAATGTGATGGCCGGCCCAGGACCGCTGCGTGAGTGGCTTATCAGCGATGACCCACACCACGGATGGGTTCGCCAGAGCTGGGATGGACTGGACGTGGACCCGCGTTTGCCCTTCTCTCGCTGAAAGTTCCTGGCCCTTTCCACTAGTCGATAGAATTTCATGATGCTCCGCTCACTTCCCGTCCTCAGACCCGCCTTTCGATTCCCGGGCCGTACTGGCGCCAATGCACCACTGGCACTGGGTATTGACATTGGCGGCACCAAAGTTGCTGCCGGGGTAGTGGAGGTGAACGGGGTCATTCGCGAAGAGTTACGCAGTGAAACTCCCAGCAGGGATCCACGCGCTGTGGAACACGTGATTGCTGATCTTGTGCGCGAGCTTGGCTCCCGCCATGATGTGCAAAGTATTGGTATTGGTGCGGCAGGCTGGATGGACCTGGATGGTGGCACCGTCATGTTTAGTCCCCATCTGGCCTGGCGCAATGAACCTCTTCGGGAGAATTTACAGAGTCTGCTAAAACGCCCGGTGACTGTGATTAACGACGCCGATGCGGCTGGCTGGGCGGAATGGCGCTTTGGAGCTGGGCGCGGTCACAACCGGCTCGTGACTCTCACCTTGGGCACGGGCATTGGTGGCGCAATCCTCACTAACGGACGCGTGGAGCGTGGCAGTTATGGGATGGCAGGAGAATTTGGGCATCAGATCATCATGCCCGGCGGTCATCGCTGTGAATGTGGCAACCGCGGCTGCTGGGAACAGTACGCCTCCGGAAACGCCCTGGGCCGGGAAGCACGTGAACTCGCCAGCGCAGGGTCACCTGTGGCCAAGGAACTCTTGGCTGCCGTCAACGGCAAATCCAAGGACATCACTGGAGCACTTGTCACCGAGCTGGCGCTGGCAGGTGAGGCCACCTCCCGCGAACTCGTCCAAGAGGTGGGCGAATGGCTTGGACTAGGCATCGCCAATCTCTGCGCGGCCCTTGATCCGGAACTGTTTGTCATTGGCGGTGGGCTCGGTGCTGCCGGTGAACTGTTGCTGGGGCCAACTCGCCGTGCCTACTCCAAGAACCTCACCGGCAGGGGCTTTCGCCCTGAAGCGAAGATCCTTAGCGCCGTGCTCGGCTCACGCGCCGGATTGATTGGGGCAGCTGACCTGTCCAGGGTCCCCCGCACCAAGCCGCTGGCACGTCGCTTGGGGACCAAAGTCTGCGCCTAAGCCCGCAAACGGAAACTCACAGGCGCAGTCCCGCTACTTCCCGGCCACCACGGCGGACTTGAAAAGCGCCTCCAGCTCCTCTAGGGATTTGCCTCGTGTCTCGGGGACAACTCTTTTGACCCAGACGATCGCGCAGAGCTGCAACGCCACGAAGATGAAGAACGTGGCGGAGATACCAATCCCGGCAACCAGCTGTGGGAAGAAGAAGCCCACCAGGAAGTTGACCATCCACAGCACAAACACGCAGATGCCCATGGCTACCCCGCGCACGTGCAGCGGGAAGATCTCTGACATGGTCAGCCATGTGACGCAACCGATGAATGCCTGCATGAACGCCAGGAACGTGACCATGAAGAACAGCACCAGGAAGCCGCGGAACAGGCTTTCCGGGACCAGCAGGGACACCATGGCGATGGCGAACAGGGACGACGCCGTTCCGCTGAGTCCCAGCACAAGCATGAACTTGCGCGGCAGTCGGGTCATCAAATACATGCCGGCGATGACGGCCACAACCGAGGTGACGCCGTTGAGGACATTGGCGATCAGTGCACCTTGGTCGCCAAATCCGGATGAGGAAAGAATGGTGGTGCCGTAGTACATGATGGCGTTGATGCCGCTGATCTGGTTGATCACTGCCATGCCAAGGCCCACCACAAAGATCCGCCGAATCCAGGGCACGGAGAGGTCCTTGAAGGTTCCCAGCTTGGATTTATAGTCCTCGCGGGCTGCTTGCCGCACTTCCTCAAATTCGGCGTTGACCTCCGCCGGTTCACGAACCTTGCGCAGCACGTCCAGAACGGCGTTGAAGTTGCCACCAGCAGCCAGCCAGCGCGGACTCTCAGGCAGCACCAACATGCCAAACCATAGGATGACAGCTGGCAGGGTGGCAATGACAAGCATGTAACGCCAAATGTGGTCTGCGTCGGGGAACATATTGCCTAGCAGCGCGTTGAAGGTGAAGGCCAGGAACTGCCCGGTCACAATCATCAACTCGTTTTGTGTCACGATCCGCCCGCGCTGGGCCGCTGGCGACATTTCCGCCAGATACACCGGAACTATCACCGAGGCCCCGCCCACGGCCAGGCCCAAGACCGTGCGTGCCAGCACCAACAGCTCGGTGGAGGGTGCAATGGAACAACCGACCGTGGCAATCGTGAAGATGATGGCCAGGCCCATGATGGTTTTGCGTCTGCCAAAGTGGTCCGAGAGCCTGCCGGCGGTGATGGCACCAAAGGCGGCACCAAGCAGCAGCGTGGAAGTGACAAGCCCCTCCGTGAGAGGTGTTAGGCCCAGATCGCGCTGCATAAACGGCAGTGCCCCGTTGATGACGCCCGTGTCGTAGCCGAAGAGCAGCCCGCCAAAGGTGGAGAACAAGGCCACCTTGCTCATAAACTTTTTGGGGTTCGCGGGCTTGGTGGCCCTTGCGCTTGCGCCGGATTTTTCTGCCAGCAGTGACTTCATAGTGTGCCCGTTTCGTCGGTACGCACCACAAGGCCGGTGATAGGTGCGGGGGCCAAAACAATCTTCACGAAACTTCACTCCAATACATAAAAAATCTCTGGTCAAGCGCGCTTAGTTGTACAGTGCCTCTAGTTGTATAGGGCCCCTAGTTATACAGGGCGGGTTTTGCCGCCAGGACCACGGCGGTCTTCGCACCTGTCTTTTGGGCCGCAACCCCCGCTTCACAACAGGCAGCAGTGGCGTAGCCGTCCCAAGCTGACGGGCCACCGATCTCCCCCCGCAATGCAGCATCCACCCATGCCTGGATTTCGACGTCGTAAGCGGCACCGAAGCGCTCCTCAAATCCGGGAGTTACCGCACCGCCCCAGCGGCCCTGTGTCCGAATGTAGGGGCCGGCGTCGGAGCCAATGTTCACTATGCCTTCTTCGAAAGTGGCCTGGGTAGCTACCTCGTAACCAAACTTGGCGTTGACATAGATTTCCACATCGGCCAGCACACCGGACTCTGTTTCAAGGAGCACATGTTGGGGATCGTGCTGCCCGTTTGGTGCAGTCCGGGTGGCTTTGCCCATGCGCACCTGAACGGAGATGATTTCCTCGCCGGTGAAGTAGCGCACGGCGTCGAACTCATGGACAACGGAATCGTTGATCAACATTTCGTTGGTGAATCCAGGCGGGGTGTTGGGGTTGCGGTGCTGGTGGTGGAGCATGAGCAGCTCGCCCAGCTCACCGCCGCTGATGATCGAGCCCAGTGCAGCGTACTCAGCGTCGAAGCGGCGCATGAATCCCACCTGGATTCGTTGGTGACCATGAGCCACCTCGGCTTGCACAATGCGCCATGCACTCTCCGCATCGGGGGTCATTGGTTTTTCACAGAGGATGGGAAAATCCTTCGCCAACCCCTGGTAGAGGATGTCCTCATGCAGGAAACCGGGGGTGGCAATCAGGACCGCATTGACGTCGCCGTTGGCAAGGGCCTCCTCGGCGCTGGCCAACGCCACCGCTCCGGAGATGCCCGCAATGGCGGCCTCCGCTCGGGCCAAGTCAACGTCTACCACGGCAGCAACCTCTGCTCCGTGAATGCGGCTGTTCAGACGTTTGATGTGGTCCGCGCCCATGCGCCCGGCTCCAATGACAGCTACGCGAAGACTTTTAGTCATAGTGGTTCTACTTTCTGGGGTTCTCTTGGGGTTTCTTTGGGTTCTGCGATTGGTGCTGGGCGCTAAAGCGTGGACAGAACTAGTTAGAGGGGAAGTTGTATGAAGCCCCGGATGCGTGCTTGGGCTCGGGCCAGCGCGAGGTGACAACTTTTCCGCGAGTGTAGAAGGCCACACCTTCTTCCCCGTAGATGTGCTTGTCGCCAAAGAGGGAGTTCTTCCAGCCGCCGAAGGAGTGGTAGGCCACAGGTACGGGGACGGGTACGTTGATGCCGATCATGCCCACGTGGACACCGCGCTGGAATTTACGCGCGTTAGCTCCGGATGAGGTGAAGATGGCCGTGCCGTTGCCGTACGGGTTGGAGTTGATCAAGGCGATGCCTTCCTCCACTGTCTCCACGCGAACCACTGCCAAAACCGGGCCAAAGATCTCTTCGGTGTAGGCGCTCATGTCAGTGGTGACGTTATCAAGGACAGTGGGCCCAACCCAGTAGCCGTCCTCTTTGCCCTGCACGGTGAGTTCCCGGCCGTCCACCTTCAAAGCGGCGCCGTCGGAAGCTGCTTCGGTGACGATCTTAATGACGCGAGCCTTGGCCGCGGCGGTGATCACCGGGCCCATATCGGCGTCGGCCTGCGTGCCATCGGCCACCTTGATGGCCTTGGCACGATCGGAGACCTTAGCCACCAACGCATCGGCGGCGTCGCCTACTGCAACCGCCACGGAGATGGCCATGCAGCGTTCTCCGGCGGAGCCGAAAGCAGCGGTGGAGAGGTGGTCAGCGGCATTGTCCAGATCGGCGTCGGGCAGAATAATGGCGTGGTTCTTGGCACCGCCCAGTGCTTGGACGCGCTTGCCGTGTGCTGTGGCCGTTTCATGGACGTACTTGGCAATGGGAGTGGAGCCAACAAAGGAAATTGCATCAACGTCAGGATGAGTCAACAGGCCATCCACCGTTTCCTTGTCCCCGTGCAGCACCTGGAATACGCCGTCGGGCAGGCCAGCCTCGGTCCACAATTTGGCCAGCAGCATCGCGGCGGAGGGATCGCGCTCAGAGGGCTTGAGGATGAAGGCGTTCCCGGCAGCAATGGCGATGGGGCACATCCACAACGGCACCATGACGGGGAAGTTAAACGGTGTGATCCCGGCAACTACGCCCACAGACTGGCGGAAGGAGAACACGTCGATGCCCGTGGAGGCCTGATCGGAGTAGTCACCCTTAAGGAGCTGCGGGATACCGCAAGCGAACTCAATCACTTCAATGCCACGGCCAATCTCGCCCTTGGCATCAGAAAGAACCTTGCCGTGCTCGGCGGTGACTAGGGCGGCCAACTCGTCCACGTGCCCCGCAACCAGTTCGCGGAACTTGAACAACACAGCGGTGCGCTTTGCCAACGACGTCTCGCCCCAGGAATCGGCAGCCTTGCGGGCTGCGGCAACTGCTGCGTCAAGGTCCTCTTTGTTGGCTAGGCGCAGCTGTGCTCGTTCGGCACCGGTTGCAGGGTTGTAGACGGGCTGGGTCCGGCTACCTGATCCAACGGTTTCAGCGCCGTTGATGAAATGCATAATGGTCTCAGTCATGATGGAATCTTCCTTTGTTCAGCCGAGCAGGGGACGCTGGCGAGTCTTATGGTCGGTGTAAGTGGCGAAGGCTTCTTGGGTGGAGGCCAGCTCGGATAACGCCGAGACAGGAACGTCCCACCATGATTCGGAGGCGGGAGCGTCAAGCAAGGGGTCAGTCTCCACGTGGATCACAATGGGTCCACCGTTCTCCGGGGCTGCCTTGGCAGTGGCCACAGCGGCTTCAAGATCGGCAATAACGTTTTCTCCGGGTTCTATCCGGATCACCCTGACTCCGAGGCTTTCGGCGTTGGTGGCCAAGTCAATCGGCAGTCTCTCACCGTCGTCGAAGCTGTGCTGTTCCTTGTTCAGGGTGCGGTATTTGGTTCCGAAGCGTTGCGAACCCAGGGATTCAGAGAGTGCCCCGATGGAGGCATAGCCGTGGTTCTGTACCAGCACCACTATCAACTTGATCTTTTCAGCCACGGCCGTAACAAGCTCGGTGTGCATCATGAGATAGGAACCATCGCCCACCATCACCACAACGTCGCGGTCTTCCCCGGCTGCTAGGACTGCGCGTTTTACACCCAGTCCGCCGGGGATTTCGTAGCCCATGCAGGAATAGGCGTATTCCACGTGGTAGCCGAAGGGGTCCCGGACGCGCCACATCTTATGCAGGTCTCCGGGCAGTGAGCCGGCGGCGCACACCACTACATCACGAGCATCCATGGCCCTGTTGGTGGCGCCGATGATCTCATTTTGTGATGGCAACGGGGTGAATCGAGTGTCAAAGGACTCCTCAACAATGGAGTTCCAACGCCGTTTTTGTGCAGCTATGGTGCTCTCCAAGTCACCGCCTACACGGTATCCGCCCAAGGCTTCGGTCAGCTTGAGCAGAGCCTTGCGGGCATCGGCCACGATGGGTAGCGAGGTCCCGTGCTTGTAAGCATCAAGGGGTGCCACGTTAATGTTGATGAATTGCACGTCAGGGTTCTGGAACGCCGTGCGTGAGGCAGTGGTGAAGTCCTCGTAGCGCGTCCCAATCCCAATGATCAGGTCCGCGTTGGCAGCTAAGGCGTTGGCCGCCGTCGTACCTGTAGAACCAACCGCACCCACGGAGAACGGATAATCCCACGGCAGAACGCCAACCCCGGCCTGTGTGTTGCCAACGGGGATGCCTGTGAGCTCTGCAAAGGCGGCAAGTTGCTCATGGGCAAAGGCGTAGAGAACGCCTCCCCCGGCGATGATCATGGGTGCTTTGGCGCCGCGGATTGCCGCGGCGGCGCGGCTAATGTCAGTGTCTTCAGGCTCGGGGCGGCGGATGCGCCACTCGCGTTCGGCCAGAAATTCCTCCGGGACATCGAACGCCTCGGCTTGGACATCCTGTGGCAGCGAGATGGTGACGGCACCGGTGTCGGCAGGATCAGTGAGCACGCGCAGGCCGCTGTACATGGCGGAGAAGAGCTGTTCTGGCCGGGACACCCTGTCAAAGAAGCGTGACAGCGGCCGGAACGCGTCATTGACGGTGATGTCATAGGCATCCGGACGTTCCAGCTGTTGCAGTACGGGGTCGCTAACGCGCGTTGCGAACGTGTCACTGGGCAGCAGCAGCACCGGCAGCCGGTTGGTGGTGGCCAGCGCTGCACCCGTGAGCAGGTTAGTTGAACCCGGCCCCACCGAAGTGCTGATGGCGAACGTTTGGCGGCGGCGCGTATGCCGGGCATAACCCACCGATTGGTGCGCTTGAGCCTGCTCATTACGGCCCTGGTAGTAGGGCATCAATGTTGGATCAGAGACCTGAAACTGCTTCAGCGCCTGGCCCACACCGGCCACGTTTCCGTGCCCAAAAATGCCAAACATGCCGGGAATCAGGCGTTCGCGGTACTCCTGGCCACCAATGTTATCGATGGTGTATTGCTTGCCAAGGAATTCCACCACGGCCTGGGCAACGGTCATTCTTCGTGTAGCCATGAATTACTCCGATACTTCTACAGTGGTGCGGTTCAACAATGACGCGGCCGTGGCAACTGCGCCGGCAACGTCACCGTTCTTCGGGTAGAGCAAGGTGCGGCCCACGGTGAGACCCTGCACGCCGGGCAAGGCTAGAGCTTCCTGCCAGCTGGCAAAGACTTCCTCTGGGGAACCGTGGGGATCACCGCCTAAGAGCACAGTGGGGAGGGTGGTGGCGGCGAGCACGCGCTCCATCTCCTGCACCACAGGTAGTTTCATCCAGGTGTACGCGCTGCTTGCACCCAAGCCTTGGGCGATGGCGACGGATTTTATGACGGCATCGGTGGAGAGATCATTGCGGACCATACCGTTGGCACGCACCGAGAGGAACGGTTCCACCATGGCAATCAACTGATGTGCAGCTAGCGAATCAATGGTCTTGGCGGTGGCTTCGAGTATGGAGACCGTGTCCGGATCCTCCAAGCAGATGCGGGTGAGCATTTTGCCGCCGTCGGCCCCTAGCTCAGCTAGTGCGGCCGCGGTGTGCCCGGTGAAGCGGTCATCGATCTCATTGACCAGCCCGGCTAATCCGCCACGGTTCATCGAACCAAAAACGAGTTTTCCCTCCAGTGCACCCAGCAACAGCAAGTCATCCATGACATCCGGGGATGCCAGAACACCGTCCACCGCGGGGTTTGCCAGGGCGATCTGCAACCGGTCCAAGAGGCTGCGGCGGTCTGCCATCGCTACCGGGTCCGTGCCAACGGCCAAGGCGCCGCGGGCTGGGTGATCGGCGGCAACAATAAAGTTCTGGTGGCCGTATCTCACGCCGGGATGGCGTTGGCGGGCCGTGGCCGCACGCCTAATAGCTGCCGGGTCTTCGAGCCGGATGGCCGTCAGATGTTCGTAGCGGCGCGGGTCTAAGGTATCCATCACTGCATTGCCTCTTCTGGGATGGGACGGCCACGTTCGGCCAGCAATGCTGTGACTTCGGCTGGAGTGGGCATGGCATCGGCACAGGAGAGCCTGGCGGCAACAATTGCCCCGGCTGCGTTGGCGTAGTCAAGTACTACAGTGAGCGGCCAGCCGGAAAGAAGCCCGTGGCAGAACGCACCGCCAAAGGAATCCCCGGCACCCAGACCATTGACAGTATCCACCCGAACAGGTGCCGAGACTACACGCTCGGTGCGGGTCTTTGCCATCACCCCTTCCGGCCCCAATTTCACCACAGCAATTTCAACGCCGGCGGCTAGTAACCGGTCGGCTTGTTCATCGGCAGTGCCCTCCCCCACTGCTACAGCGCACTCCTTGTCATTGCCTATTGCTACCGTGACATGGGGCAGAATCTTTGCCACTTGTGCACGGGCCGCGTCTTCGGATTCCCAGAACATGGGCCGGTAGTCCAGGTCCAAAATGGTGAACTGTCCTTCTGTCAGCTCGCTCCGGTCCCGCGCCAGGTGGGCGGCAATATGAGCGGAAGCGCTGGGCTCCTGACTCAGACCGGTGACGGTTGACCAGAAAATTCCGGCTTTGCGAATGGCGTTCAGATCCAGTTCATCGGCTTGGATCTGCAGATCCGGAGCCGTTGGAAACCGGCCGTAAAAGTAGAGCGGAAAGTCTTCCGGGGGTTTGATGGCGCAGAACGTGACAGGCGTTTGTAGGGTCTGCACGGCCGTGACGAAGCTGTCGTCAACGTTGAACTTACGCAGTTCGCGGTGCAGGTAGTTACCGAAGGAGTCATCGCCTGTTCGGGTGATGATTCCGGCCTGGCGTCCGTGCCGAGCGGCGGCTACGGCAACGTTGGATGGTGAGCCGCCCAAGTACTTGCCGAAGGATGTGACATCCTCCAGATCCGCCCCGACATCGTTGGGATAAATGTCTACGCTAATACGCCCGATGGTGAGCACTTCGTGGATCACGATGATCGTGGACCTTTCTTTTGCTTGAACTCTTACCTTGAACTCTTACCTCAGTACGGTCCATGTACCGGCGCCGGGCTGGTCTGCTCCTGTGAGCGGAACCACAACCACTATTTTGCACCAATTTTCATGTCACGTCAAAGGTTTGTACTGACATACTTACATTGAGAAGTTGATTGCCATGGTTCACCGCCCCACAGGCCCTGCAACAGCGTGGATTTTTGCGTTTGAGCACCCGCTCAATGACACTTATTTTTTTGGAACGGCGAGCTCCCCGGTCACATATTGGGCTCTACCAAAGCCGAAGGACCAGTCACTGGCGGTGTTTTCAACATAGCCCAGGAAAACATCCTCACCAGCAATGCCCAGAGCCTGAAGGCGGCTCGCAACAGCCGCGAACAGCGACTGCTTATCACCCTGACTCCGCCCACCCTGAGTGAAGATCTGAATCATGACAACATCCGGGGTGCGTTCAAAGCCGAGCCCGGCGTCTTGAGCAATGATCTGACCTTGGGGGTGCTCGGTGAGAATGTGGAAGTAGTCACGCTCAGGGATTTTGTATTCGACAACAATGGCACTGTGAATACCCTGACTCAGTGCCCGCAACTGCTCGGGCGTACGGCCTTGAATAACATCAACGCGGACGAGTGGCATCAGCTTCTCCTAAATAGTTTGTCCTGACATACTAACAAACTATGGAAGTTGTATGCAAAATTGACCCGCTCGAACATCTCGGATGCATCGTTTAGCTGACCACCGGCATCCTGTGCTCAAAGTGGGAATGCGTGGCAGACATCACTTGCATTCTTACTTTATTCAACGTATAAAGTAAGTATGTTACTTAAATCACAGCGCGCGGCTCCCACAGGACGAAATGCCCTGCGTCGGATCCGCGTCGGGGCAATCTTCAGCACCTTGCTGTCGTCCGGCCCCTTGGCTAGGACCGATTTGGCGCAATTGACCGGCTACAGCCCCTCAGCTGTGACAGGTATTGTGCAGGATCTAAGTGACGCCGGTTATCTGAGAGAACTCGGCCAGCAGGAATCCACAGGAGGGCGCCGCCGGACCCTGTTTGAGCTCAACCGCTCCTCAGTGACTGTCGCCGTAGTTGGATTCTCCGCCTCGAAGGTGTGGTGCTCACTAGTTGATCTGGATGGTTTTCGACTGGATTTCCAGGAGCATGACTTTGATCCGTCGCACCCAGTGGAAAGTATTGCCGAAACGGTCACTGCCGTGCACGGACGGGCTCAAATTCGCCCTGTTCACATCGTCATTGCTCTACCCGGTGTGGTGACCAACGACGGTTCCCTGGCATTGGCCCCCGCGTTTGGCCCTATGGCCCATCTTCGGCTAGCGGAAGAGCTTGAGGCGAATACGGGTCTGCCCACAACCGTAGAAAACGATGTCAACCTGATCGCTTTGGGGGAACGCTGCTCGGGTGCCGGAAACGGCGTAGATGACCTGGTGTTAATCCACGTGGATGACGGTATCGGCGCAACCATCATTACTGGTGGCGAGGTTCTAGAAGGGGCCAGCCGCTCAGCGGGGGAAATTGGCTTCCTGCCACAGAGCCTGCAAGCCAAGCCCCAAGGGGAACACGGCGACTATGAAACCCGCTGGAACGCACAAGGAATCCAAAAATTGGGCGCCCAGAACTCTCTCAGTTTGCGCACCGATGACGTCATTGGATCCCTGTGCCAATCTGTTGCACCACAAGCCGGTGAGCTACTAACTGAAGTCCTCCAAGCCTGGGCCTTTGCCGCCATCGTGTGCATATGCATCGTCAACCCCTCTCGTGTCATCTTTTCTGGACATGCGGTGCATCTGGACGAAAGCGCTCGGGCCGAACTGCGTGAAATGGTGCAACGATCTGCTCCTTCCTACACCGACGTGGTCTTCGCGGAACTGGGAAGCACCGGGATCCTCCACGGTGCTATCGCCAAAGTTCTGAAAGCACCCGAAAAGCTGTTTACCGAAGCTGCAAGCTAATTGGAACACCCTCATTTTTCATTTTCAAACAACTACCTGACAAAAAATCACTAGGAGATATCAATGACGAAAAATCCACTGCGATTCATGTTGCTTGCTGGCGGGCTCGCACTTAGCCTCGGTATGACAGGCTGCGGACTCGACTCGAACGCGGGTTCCGGCGAGGATGATGGGTCCAAAGAATCAGGCTCACTTACTATTTACACCGCCCGGGATAAAGGCCTGGCCACGGAAGTTGTGGCAGATTTCGAAAAAGCTAACCCAGAATACGCCGGCAAAGTACAGCTACTGACCTTGGGTGCTCAGGAAGCCCTAGAGCGTGTCAAGGCTGAGAAAGCAAACCCGCAAGGCGATATCTGGTGGGGTGGAACACAGCAGCAAATGCAGCAGGGCGCCACCGAAGGCGTCTTCTCCCCCGCACCTAAGGACGTCATCGACGCAGTGCCCGCCGCGCAGCGTGACGCCGACGGTCTCTGGGTCGGTGAAATGAAACTTGCTGAAGTTATTTTCTACAACCATGACATGATGACCGCCGAGCAGGCACCGAAGGACTGGGACGATCTGATCGCCCCAGAAATGAAGGACAAAATCGCTATCCGCGACGTTCTCGCCTCAGGTACTATGCGCAGCATTTATGCATCCATGATCGACCGAAAGTATGATTCCGCTGGAAGCGCGGAAGCTGGTTATGACTGGCTGCGCAAGCTAGACGCCAATACTAAAGTCTACGCCGCCAACCCTACCGACCTGTACTTGCGAATCACTCGTCAGGAGGCCGCGGCGACGGCTTGGAATCTTCAGGACGTCATGTTGCAGATCGAAAAGCAGAAGGCTCCCTTCACCCCAGTGGTGCCCACTTCCGGTGCTCCGATGCTGATTGACGGCGTTGCCAAGATCAAGGACGGCCCTTCTTCAGCTGGCGCGGATGCGTTCCTTTCTTTCTTGGTTGGCCAGGAGGAGCAGAGCAAGCTTGCCGAGAAGTACTTCCAAATCCCGACGATCTCTTTGGCATCTGAGCCCTCATGGTTGGCTGACCTGGACCTGAAGGAAATGGATGTGAACTGGGAGCGAGTGAACAAGAACGAGCCCGAGTGGAGCAAATACTGGGCGGAAAACATCAAGAACCAAGGCTAATACCACTAGCGCTAAGGGGCGGGCCATCACAGCCCGCCCCTGTCAGTACCCGACCAGACCCCCTGTGGAGCAACCATGACACGCGTCTACCTCAACGGAATCACCAAATCGTATTCAGGAGCCAAGCCTTCAGTCTCTGACCTAACTCTTACCATCGAAGACGGGGAGCTTTTCACGCTTCTGGGACCGTCCGGCTGCGGGAAGTCCACCACCTTGCGCATGGTTGCTGGTTTCATCCAGCCCACCAGTGGAAGTATCCACTTCGATGGCAAAGATGTCACCAATACCGCCCCCAATAAGCGGGACACGGGCATGGTGTTTCAAAATTACGCACTGTTCCCCCACATGACTGTCCGTGGCAACGTGGCCTACGGATTGAATATGCGCAAAGTGTCCAAAGTCGATAAAAATCGCCGAATCGATCAAGCACTGGCTCAGGTGGGACTTGAAGAATTTGGCGACCGTCGTATTGATCGGCTTTCCGGCGGTCAACAACAGCGGGTCGCGCTTGCTCGCGCACTCGTCATCAGCCCTAAAGCACTGCTTCTAGATGAGCCCCTGTCCAACTTGGATGCGAAACTCCGTGAAGAAACACGAGCAGAGATCAGGTCCACCCAACAAGCCGCCGGCACCACGTGTTTGTACGTAACGCACGATCAAGCCGAAGCCATGGCAATGAGTGACAGGGTGGCTGTTCTAAACGAAGGTCTGCTGCATCAGGTGGCATCTCCCCGCGAGGTCTACAGCCAGCCGGCAACTTCATTCGTGGCACGATTCATTGGCCGCTCCAATGTGCTTCCCTGTACTGTCTTGGGACACGAAAAAAACACCGTCAGTATCAAGCTTGGTGATGGCACCATCTTGAGCGCACCCCGGGTTGATGGGACTTTTTCAGCCGGGGTTGTTGCTGGCGAAGAAGCGGCAGTTTCACTGCGGCCTGAATCCATTCACCTCAGTGTCATCTCGGGCCAAGAGGAATCAGGACACTTCACCGGCAGGGTCCTCACTGCCGAATTTACCGGCGCAGTCAACGTGTACGAGATCGCGTGGCAGGACATGAAAATTGTGGTCTCAGCCCCGGATGCTTTTAATCGGGCCGAGCCTGGGGATCTGGTGTCTATGAAGCCCGCTCAAGAGCGAGTGTGGATGGTGCGACCGTGACGGGTGCGCTTCCGGTCCCTCGCCGGAGATCTTCCCTGACCTCTTCGGACCGTTTTGTTTATATCCTTGCAGCACCCTTAATTCTGGTGCTGCTGGTGTACATCGTGGTGCCCATGCTTGCAACGGCAACCACCAGCGCCGAGGGAGGCGGTAGCGCCTATGCAGGGTTCTTAGACGGTGCTTCAAAAAATGCGCTGATTCTCTCCGTCACCATTTCTCTGGTTTCAGTCCTGACCACAGGATTGCTAGGCACGGGACTGGCAGTTTTACTTTCACGCTTCGACTTCCCTGGACGGAAAGTTCTGCGGCTCTTTGCACTTCTGCCCATGGCATTACCACCCCTTATTGGCGCAATTTCCTTTTACTTTCTGTACGCCGAGAGTGGGATCGTACCGCGTTTCTTGGCCCGCTACTTTGGCGTGGACGCAGCAGATTTTTCCGTCAATGGCATTTGGGGTGTGCTCCTAGTCCACACCATGACTATGTACCCCTACTTCTATTTGGCCGTCACTTCAGCTCTGGCTGGATCCGATGCCTCAATGGAGGAGGCCGCACTGAACTTAGGCGCCAGCCGTTTCCACATGTGGCGTACTGTCTTGCTGCCCATGCTTACCCCTGCGCTGGTTTCAGGCGCGCTGCTGACCTTCATGGTTTCCATGGCTTCATTCACAGCTCCACAGTTCTACAACGTCCAGACGTTGACAATGCAAATCGTCGCCTCACGCACTAGCGGCGCCTACGATGTTGCCGCTGCCCAAGCAGTAGCCCTCTCGGTTGTCTCCATCTTGTTCTTGTTAGCTATGCGCTGGTATGAAAATCGGCGTATCCACCGCGGTTCTTCCAAGGGCACACCACAAGCTATTAAAGTCCTCCACGGTGTGTTCCCAAAGGTAGCCGCCGGTGTTGGTTCTTTGCTGCTAGTGCTGTTTCTTATGGCTCCTGCAGCAACCATAGCCTTGTTGTCATTCACGGTTGACGGATCATGGACCATTCAGATCCTCCCACCCGAATACACCCTGGAGAACTTCACCCGCCTCTTTACCGACCCTGCAACCCTGCGACCCATCATGGTCAGTGCACAGATGGCGTTTATTGCCATGCTTGGTTGTGTTGTTTTCGGTGTCCTTGCCGCTTGGGTTGTCACGCGGTGGAAAGGCCCCGGCAAAGCCATGCTCGATATTATGGTGATGCTGCCTTGGGCGCTACCTGGGACCGTCATCGGGGTAAACATTGTGACAGCCTTTGCGACCCCGACGCCGTTCAACTTTGGCCAGGTGCTCATTGGCTCGCTGTGGATCCTACCGGTGGCCTATTTCGTGAGGTTCCTGCCGCTAGTCTTCCGGTCTGCGAGCGCCTCGCTGGCGCAGATTGACCCTTCTGTAGAAGAAGCCGCACGCAGTTTGGGCGCCGGGCCTTGGCAGGCATTGCGGACAGTGACTGTTCCACTGATGTCTAGGGGCATCATGGCAGGTGCACTGATGGCCTTCATTCAGGGGTTCGGAGAATATGTGGCCTCGGTAGTGATCTATCCGGCCCGTTACGCGCCACTGTCCGTGGAGATTTACAACAGGATTTACTCGAATGAATTTGGCACGGCGGCCGCCTATGGAACCCTGCAAATGCTGCTTATTCTGATCGTCCTGATCATCTCCCAACGGCTGGAGACTCCGCGGCGGATAAAGAAAGTACGTAACTTCAAACCCAAGGGTCCCGCATTAGTGATCGCGTCGGCTCTTACCCCTGCACTCCAGCAAAACCAGAAAAACGGTGACACATATGAACACGACCCAGAACCAGCCAATGCCACGTCCAGAACTTAAGGACCGCCCCGAACTATCCATTTATTGGGACAACCACTTGAGAGTTGCTTTCGAGGAGGCGGCACCGCATATCTACCCGGCGATGGTCGAGGCCAGCCTGGCGCACGTGTACATGCTCACACACCAGGACATTTTGCCTCGCAGTCGGGGGAAACTGCTTTTGCAGGGTCTGTTGGCGCTATGGAAAAAGACCCAGGATGGTGAGCAGGAGTTTCACTTCGATGGCAGTGTTGAGGATCCTTATTACTTCCTAGAACAGCAATTGGCGCAGGAATGTGGCATTCCCACCTCGGAACTTGATGTGCAGCTGGCCCGTAGCCGCAACGATCTCGACGCCGGAGTGTTCCGGATGGTCCTGCGCCGTCAACTTCTGGAGCAAACGGCATTGGTGGTCCAATGCGCTGCGGACGCCGCCGCACAGGCAGCCGTCCACGCCGAGAGCCTCATCATTGGTTTCACCCACCGCCGTCCGGCTCAGCCCACAACAATCGGCCATGTACTGGCAGGCCTGTCTGAGGCCATGCTCAGCCAAGCAACTGAAATGCTCAGTATCTACGCCGAACTCAACATCTCTCCGCTGGGATCCGCAGCCTTCACCGGTACCGACTTACCTATCGATTCCGCGCTGGTCGGGAAACTGACAGGCTTCGATTCCAGTTTCACCTCCAGCTATGAAGCAGTAGCCGGGGCCGAGCATTTCATGCGTTTGGCTGCTGTCCAGGCTCGGATCACAGCCACCGGTGCCCGTTTTTCACGGGTACTGCTGGAATGGATGACATTCAAATGGGTCCAAACACCCACCCCTTATACACAGGGGTCATCGATCATGCCGCAGAAGAAGAATCCCGTGGTCTTGGAACACATGGTCTCCATGGCTGGCGCCACCGCCGCTGATATGGCAGCGAGTTACGCAAACATTGGTTCGGCTTGGTACGAAGACTCGAACAACGCCACCACAGACGTGCAAAAGCACCTGTGGCGTGCCGGAGACCGCGTAGTTCGTTTCATGCGTATGCTCGATGGCTTGTTGCTGGACCTAAAAGTTGAGCAGTTGCCAGACCCTGCGGAAATCGTTGCTTTGGGCGCCACCACCACTGCTGTGGCTGAGGCTTTGGCTGCCCAGAGCATCCCTTGGCGCGCAGCCCATGACATTGTGGGTCAGTTGGTACGTCAGCATGCCCCCGCCGACTGGACCGGCGAGGACGTCACCGCAGCTTTCGAGGAAGCGGGCCAGACTGCAACGGCAGAACTGGTGGAAACGACGCTCAGCGCGGGCCAGCAGCCGGCGCTGATTCTGCAGCGCCAGCAGAACGGTAGCCCCGGTATTGTTGCCGTGCGCGTGAACGCCGCAGCATCGAAAGACCGTGCAGCGGCACTAGGGCAGAAAATTCACGAGCGCCTGACGGTGTTGGAGGAGACCCGAAACGGGCTGCTTGACACTGCACACGCCGCAGTTCAGGACGGTCACTGGTGAAGGCTGGAATCACAGTAGTCGGAAACACCAACCTGGATATTATCGTCGCCGATACGAGTGAGCTTCCAGCACCTGGAACCGAAACCGTAGTCCCTACCATCAGCATCCGGTTGGGCGGTTCAGCGGGAAACCTTGCAGTGCGATGTGCCGGGCTTGAACTGACAACCCAACTAGTCTCCCGGGTAGGGGACGATTCGTCCCTGTTAATCTTGGAGGCGGAGCTTGACCGGCCGCGTTTGGAGTCGCACCTGTTGCGAACCGCTGGAACGGCGAGCGGGATGACCGTTGCAGTTGAAGCTCCCGGACGAGACAGGGCATTCCTATCCTCTTTGGGACCCATGTCTGCCATGTGCCCTTCAGACATTACCGAGCAAATGCTGGAATCCTCTTTTCTCGCTTTGGCCGGTTACTTTCTCTTGCCGGGCATGCAAGGGCAGGCGCTGACAGAGCTGTTTCGGCGTGCCAAAGCCGCAGGGGCAAAAACAGTCTTAGATACCGGCTGGCCACCACAAGGCTGGACCAAGGAAACCCGCGCAGAAGTACTCCTAACGATGGATGAAGTAGATCTTTTCCTTCCGAACGACGATGAACTCCATGGTTTAGCTGGCCATACCGATACGGAACGGGCGGCCCGCGAACTGGCAGTGTCCACAGATACCTTGGTTGTGGTGAAAATGGGAGCCCGGGGTGCTGGAGTTGCCACCGCGCTTGGTGAGTGGTTTGAACGTTCGGCGGCACCGGTACAGGTAGTCGATTCAACGGGGGCAGGTGACGGGTTCAATGCCGCGTTCTTAGTCGCCTTGGATCGGGGTGCGGATACGGCTCACGCCTTGGCCGCCGCCGTCGAATACGCCACCAAGATGGTCTCGACAGTTCCGGAAGAACGCGACCATGTGGTTCTGGGCGCGATCCCTGCAGCGATAGTAGTGAGCTGAAATGGATAATCAGATGAAAAATGGGCGTCCCACTGTTCAGGGCCTCTCGATCGTTGACTTCCACCTACACTTCCGTATGCCCACCGATCCTCTCACTCAGGTGCTGGCCGGCGGCCAATTCGGCGAAGATTCCGCTGTTGGCAGGGATGCTTGCGACGCGTTCGATGCCGGTCAGGCAGCGCGGACTAGAGCTGTTGCGCAAACATCAGCGAAGTGGCGTCGCAGCTGGGATTTTGCTGATCCCGAACCGCTCTCAACCGACGCCGGTTGGGAAGCGGAGGCGGACAGGTGGACGTCCGAGTTAGCTACGAATGGAATCGAATACGCGGCTTTTGTTACGGCAGGCGGGAATGAGCCCATGTCTGCCTTGGTAAACCGTGGCGCCGGCAAATTTTTGGGCATGGCCGCCATGGCCGATCCTTTTGTGCCGGGCGCTGCCAAGGCGTTTGAAGACGGCATCACACGAGGTGGCCTCCGTGGGTTGAAGCTCTTCGCTCCCTTGGCGTCGGCGCGTATGGATGATGCGGCGGCAAATCCCGTGTGGGAGGTGGCTGCGCGGAATCAGGTTCCCGTACTTATCCATTTCGGTCATTGCGGTTCGGCCGGCGGCATTGCCCATAACGCATTCAGTAATCCTGCCACCCTGGAACAAACTGCCAAACGTTTCCCAGAGGTTACATTTGTGATCCCGCATTTTGGTATTCAGCATGTTCAAGAGGTCCTGTTTTTGATGTGGGCCTGCCCTAATGTCATTGTTGACACTTCTGGATCGAACCAGTGGGTCAGATATATGGCGCAGCGGCTCACTTTAGATGACTTGTTTCGCCGTTTTTACGAAACTATGGGTCCGGATCGGATCGTCTTTGGATCTGATTCCTCGTGGTTCCCGCGGGGCTTTGCCCGCCGCTATCTAGTTGATCAGTTGCGGATCTGTTGGGAGATGGGCATGCCAGAGGCTGAGGTGCAACAGATCTTTGGCGGCAATGCTGCGCGCTTACTTAAAATTGCTGGCTGGCAGCCAGCAACATTGGACACACTCGATCCGTAGTGTGACGGTTTTTCTGACCGACTCACCGGTGAGAGGCATACGCTGTAGCCATGGATTCTTACGAAGTTCAGCTGGCCAGTTACCCGGACGACGCCGTCGAAGCCAAGGATTTTTTTGTCACTACAGCGGAGGTACCCCCGCTTGGCGAGGGACAGGTGTTGGTACGCCTGCGCAGGCTGGGTTTGAACGCGGGCATGGCCAACCGCATTGGCGGCCCCGATACGGCTTACGGTCCGGGCATCAGCATTGGTGATGTGCCGGCCAGTGATGGCGTGGTGGAGGTTCTTGAATCCCGTAGCGATGCTTTCAGTACGGGCGATCTCGCTGTGCGCAAGTCTCCCTGGCGCGGTGTTGACGTTGCCGATTCCAACGAACTGCGTCCCATCGCCGCTTTGGAAGAGGGCGTCGCGCTAGAGGGCCATCTGACGGTTCTGGGGCACGTTGGATTCACCGCATATACGGGAATGATGCGTTTTGGCAGTGTCGATGCGCAAGACACTGTCTATATTTCTGGTGCGGCGGGCGGGGTGGGTAGTTGTGCCGTGCAATTCGCCAAGGCCGTTGGCGCCACAGTGATTGGCAGTGCAGGCACCCCTGCGAAAGTACAGCTACTGAAGGAGTTGGGCGCGGATACCGCTTTTAATTACCACGACGGCGGTGCTTTTGACCTGCTGCGAGCTGCAGCCCCGGACGGGATCGATTTGTTCTATGACAACGTTGGCGGGGAGCAACTCGAGGCCGCCCTGGAATCCCTGCGCTTTCGTGGGCGGATCGTAATTTGCGGGGCAGCCTCTCAATACGGCAAGGCCGGCGAGCGCCGTGGCCCGGCAAACTACATGGCCATGATCCACCAACAACTGACCATGCGCGGCTTCGATGTGACAAACAATGAAGACCTGCGCCACGATTTTGAAACCGATGCCACCCGCTGGCTAAAAGCAGGGAAAGTTCGCAGTGTTCACACCATTCTGGACGGTTTTGAGAAGATTCCGGAGGCGTTCGCCGCGCTCCTATCCGGCGGCAACACCGGACGCATGATTGTTAACTGCGAGCACTGAATATGCCCCTCAGAGCCTAGTTCAGCGCCCGGCTGGTACAAGTTCCTGCTGAAGAATAAGAACTTCACCGTTGGTGATCCGCGTGTGTGCGCGGCCGGTAAGTTCCCCCATGACCAGTCGCAGGAGACTGCCGTGGCTAACAATAACAAGCCGTTGTTGCGGGTAGTCTGTGCGAAGCCGCACCAAGGCTGATATGCCGCGTTCAATCACGTCTTGTTCAGCTTCCCCCTTCTGCATCAGGGCATGTTTAGCTTCCTCGTCAAGATATTTCACACTTCTGCCCTCCATGGCCCCATAGCAGCGTTCCACCAAGTCAGGGACCTCAACAACGTTCTCAAGATCCAGACGGGAGGCAATGATCTGTGCAGTCTCCCGAGCTCTCGCCAGGGGCGAGCAAACCACCACGTCCCACACTCCGGAACTCAAATGATCAGCCGCCCGCGCAGCCTGCTCCCTTCCCCGGTTGTTCAAGGGGATGTCGCTTGAACCCTGCAGGCGGCGTTGGAGGTTCCATTCAGTTTGCCCATGCCGGACCATTGCCCACGCCACGGTGCTCACGCCGCGGACTCCGTAGCTAGGCATGGGGCTGATTCATTGCTAAAAACATGCGCGTGAAAAACCACCGGCCGCACCAGATCCCCCACGGAGGGTATCCACCCACGAACCAGCACCCGCACGCTTGTTCCTGCCCAATCCAGGCTCGTTTCATATCCATGCTGGCCATAAAGGGCCGAGGTCACCCGTGCACCCGTTGTTTCTCCGGCCGGGACGGGTTCCAGCTCAATCCCCGTTGGTGGCACCGCGGCAACAACACGCCTCGCCCGTGCCCAGGCAGTGGTGAGTGTGCCCACCATCCTGGTTCCCTTTCCAGTCATGGTTTCTGTGCGCGCAGGCAAACGTAATTCCGGATGATCGGCGTGGAATCGCCCATTGACAAGTGTGCCGGGAAACAACGCTGAATCCGAGACGAAGGAGGCAACAAATCCATTGGCTGGTTCCTCTAATAACTGCGCAGCGGTACCTATCTGCTGGATCTTCCCGTCATTGAGCACCACAATACGATCCGCCAGCCCAAGTGCTTCGGAACGATCGTGGGTCACATGGATGGCTGTCAAACCAGCGTCACGTGTCAGCGAGCGCAGCTCAAGACGAAGCCTGGCACGCAAGGGCTCATCCAAAGCCGAGAGCGCCTCATCAAGAAGCAGTGCCTGCGGTTGGGCAACAATGGCCCGTGCTAAAGCCACGCGCTGCCGTTGTCCACCGGATAACGCCGATGGTTTGCGCTTAGCAAGCTCCGCTAACCCCACCTGTTCGAGCACCGCTGTGACTTTTTTATTGATCTCGGGACGGGGCACACCCGCGCGTTTCAGCGGGTAGCCCACATTGGAAGCAACGTTTAAGTGCGGCCAGACCGCGTGGTCCTGGAACACCATTCCCAGCCCACGGCGTTCCGGCGGGATCCAACTTTTTGGTCCCGCAACACTCTTCCCGCCAATCTCCAATGTTCCGGACGTGGGACGCAGAAATCCGGCAATAGTGCGCAGCAGGGTGGTTTTACCGGAACCTGAGGGGCCCAACAAAGCCAGGAATTCGCCGTCGGCTATGTGCAGGTCAATGGAATCCAGACCCACGTGACCATTGGAATAGTGGTGGCTCAGCTGCGCCATTTCAATGCTTGCCATGGTGGCCTTTCAGAGGTTGATTATTTGTTAGCCAGGCGGCTGGTTACGGCAGCTGTCATCGACAGGCCCACAATTCCCACAACCGCCACCAGCAGCGCCAGTGCTGCGGCACCGCCATAGTCTCCAGCTTGTTGAAGATTGAAGATGCTCACACCCAAGGTTTGAGAGCCCGGTGCCACCAACAAAATGGAGATGGTCAATTCACGCACGGCTGTCAGTAGTACCACCACACCACCGGTGATGGCCGCAGGGACAGCCAACCGGGCCGTGACATCACAGAGCGCCCTGAACGGAGAGGCACCGGCAACACGTGCGGCTGCCTCCAAACTTGATGACACCGAACTCATAGGCGCACGCACAGCCTGAACCACTAGGGCAAGGAAGGCCATGATGTAGGCCCCTAGAATCACCCACCCCGTATTGAAGATGCCCAGCATTGGCGCAATAAGCAGCCAGCCCACAGCAACCACAAGACCAGGAAGTGCCTGCGGCAGGGTCGCCACAGCATCCAATGCCCCGTTGCTTCGATGCTGACTGCGGGTCAGCAACAGTGCCACGGCCAAACCAAGAACGGTGCAGCATGCAGCAGCCAGCCCGGAGAGCATCAGCGAATTGCCTATACCCTGGAGTGTGTTTGGTGAGCTGGCAGCCACCATCAAGTTCTCTAGTGTCAGGTTCTCCCAGGTCAGGGGCACACCCGGCGCTGGGAGCAAAGCCTGCGCGGCCAACGCCAGCAGCGGTACCAGGCAGATGCCAATGGTCCAGATCCAGAGCAGCGCTGCCAGGGGGATTCGTGCCCGGCCCAGCTCCAGGGCCATGCCCGAGGGCCCGCTTCCCAGTTCGGTACCTGTGGGAAGTTTGCGTTGCGCCATAACAGCAAGGATCGCCATAACCAGCAGGACCAATCCAATGGCGGAGACCGCCGGTAAGGGATTGCTCGTGGTACTTGAGGCCAGAAAACGGTACACAAGCGTGGTGAGCGTTGTATAACGCTCCGGTAGTCCAATGAGTGCTGGAATGCCGAAGTCCGAGAGGTTGGCGACCATCGTCAGAACAAAAGCTGCCAAAAGTCCCGGACCCAGCAATGGCAAGGTGACAGTCCGTAACACGCTCACTGTTCCTGCCCCGGAAATGCGTGAGGCTTCCTCAAGGTTCCCGGGAATTCGCTTGAGCGCAGCACTGATCACCAAATACGCCATGGGGTAGGAGTGCACCGTCAGTAAGAAGACCACACCCCATCCGCCAAAAATACTCACGGATTGCCCGCTCCCCCACCCTTGAAGGGTTTTGTTCACGGGACCGTTGGCACCCAGCAGTGACATCCACGCCATGGCCCCGATGAAAGGTGGGATCAAAAATGGTAAGAGGACAAGCCACCGCAGCATCATTCTCGATGGCAGGTTGCTGCGCTCTAGCAAAATGGCGAGCCCGGCGCCAATAATTGTGGCTAGTACCGCCGATCCCCCGGCGCTTCCCAAAGAGTTCAGCGCCGCTTCGGCAACGGCGGGATCGGCGAAGATGGCGATGGCCTCTGTGCCTGTGCCTTGCAAAACCAAGGCCGCTAGTGGCATCCCAATCAGGAGGGCTAGCGCCAGCCACACCACGGATCGTAAAACACCGAAGCCATCATGTAGCCGTGTCTGGGCGTTGGGCCAAACCCTACTTTTCAGGCGAAGCAATGCCGTCCCTGGGCGAAGGCGCCGGTACCTCTGGCCGGGAGCCGGCACAGCTTCGCGTGCGGGGGCTTCCATTGGAGCGCCCGGGTCACTGGCAGGTGGAGAAGTAGTGGTTTGGCTGACCATCAATTGCAACTATTTCAACAAAGAGTTGAAGAAATCTACTGCCTCAGTTTGGCCGCCGGCAATTGATTTCAGGTCCGGATCCACTAGCTTGATGTCTTTCAGAGCCGGGGCGCCCTTGGGCACGCCTGCATCCTCGCGCACCGGCAGGTAGGACTGGCGCACGGCAATTTCCTGGCCTTCTTTGGAGATGAGGAAATCCACGAATGCCGTGGCTGTTTTGTGGTTGGCAGAGTCCGTGAAGACCCCTGCAGGCTGGGACACGTATGGTGCACCGTCGCTGGGGTAACTCACCGCGATGGGTGATCCTTTGGCTGCCAGTTCACGTGCAACATAGTCAACAACGATGCCAATTTCGGAGCTTCCCTCAGCCACTGCTTGACCAACGGGTCCGTTACTTTCCAACACGAGCGGGGCGTTTGCCACCAGGTCCTGCAGCCAGGTCTTGCCCATGACCGGTTCCTGGAACCACACAGAGGTGTTGAACGCGGCAGCACCGGAGACATCCGGGTTGGGCATGGCGATTTTCCCTTTGTATTTTTCGTTGGTCAGGGCCATCCAACTGGCCGGGGGTTCAGACTGCGCACCGGTGTTGTAGGCGATGATCGTCGGGATGATCCGGGTGCCAACCCAGTAACCTTCGGGGTCAATGAACTTCTTATCCAGTGCTGAGCTGTTTTGCACATCAAGTTTGGAGAGCACACCTTCTGAAGCGTACTTTTCAAACGTGGGCACATCTGCGGCCAGAATCACGTCGGCAGTGATCTTTCCGGCTTGACGTTCGGCGGCAATGCGCGTCTTGAGCTCACCGGTGGCGGCACGGAAAACCTCCACCTTGACGCCGTCGTTGGCTTTTTCAAAAGCTTGGACTATCTCATCGATCTTCTTCTGTGGCTCCGAGGTGTAGACAATGAGCTTCTTGTCTTGAGCGGCTTCGGGTGCACTTGAGGTGCCTGAGCAGGCGCTCAGCCCCAGTGCTGTGACGAGAAGCATGGGAGCGATGAGGTGGAGGCGATTTTTCATTTTTTCCTAAGTGTTTACTGCGTGGTTTGAGGGTTGGTACGGGTGCGTATTGGTTTTAGGCGATGGCTGGTTCGCGGGTTAAACCGCGGATCTCGCAGCTAAAGGAGGCAGCGGGTGCGTTGATGTGTACGGGTGTTACCGAGAGGTTTTCGGCGTCGAGGGTGATGACGCTTAACCAGCTGGTATCCAGGCCCTGAATGTGGGTCTCCGGGGCGAACAGGTTCAGGTTGTAGGACACTGCCGGAGCCGCCCAGACAGGGATGGCACCCAATGCACCCACGGCAGAGGAGTGGTAATGACCGCAAAAGATACCCCGGATGTCACTGCCGGCAAGAACCGCTGCCAAATTTTCTGGCTCCGCTAGCCCTCGTCCGGCCTGTGCCAACAGCACGGAAGGAATCGGAGGGTGGTGGAGGGCCAGCACAGACCCGCGCGGGGCCGCCGTCGTTAGTAAATCAGCGAGCCATTGCAGTTGCTCCGACGTCAGCCAGCCGGCCCGCTTCCCAAATCCATGGCTGTCCAAACTGATGATTCGCAGTCCCGCTACCTCGTGAATAGTATCGCCAGGGAACGGTCCGCTGGCGAGCCGGGCGCGGTTGAATTCGTTGCCCACGGAGCCGGCCGGATCGTGGTTGCCTGGCATCGTGATGATGGGACATTGCAGGTCCTGTTGAGCTTGGGCAAACAATCTGGCGGCGCTGGGGTGGATGTTTTGGCCGCGGTCAGCAATGTCGCCTGTGATCAGCACGGCGTCAGGGTTGAAATGTGCGGCTGCACTGAAAGCGGCAACGGTGCGGGACCAGGTATTGATGTGTCCGTGTAGCAAACCGTTTTCGCCCAGCAGGTGGGTATCGCTGAGTTGCACAAGCCGCAGCACATTGCTTTTCAGCATGGGGTATCCGGCACAGCCGCGTCATGGGAACGTGCCAAATGCGCGCACAAAAGGGTCAGCTCAGCCAAGGAGGATCCATTGGCCAGGAGATACCCGGCGGCGCTTCCGAAGTGAGAAGCCACCCAATCTAATGAAGTCTCCAAAGCCTCTGCAGGACTTTCCAAATGCAGCTGTAAGGCTGTTGCAATGTCCTCCGCGCTACCAAGTGCCAGGGAAAGCTCGTCCCTCTTCATTTCCTGGTAGCTTTCGGTCATGCTTTTCGCGCTTAGTGTGTAGTCAGCCAGCACGGTGGTTCTATCCGTCCCCACGGCTTCAAGAATGAGCGCCACCACAAGCCCGGTTCTGTCCTTGCCAGCAGCACAGTGGATCAGGACTCCGTGCGGAAGTGCGGCAGCAACAATGCCAACGGCTTTGGCAATTTCGGTTCCACGCGTGGTCAGCAGATCCGAATAGACCTGTTCAATGGGAGTGGAAACCGGCAAAGCACCATTGTAAAGAGGAGCCGAGACGGAAATAGTGCCCGTCAGCACCCCATCGACAGGAGCTAAGGACTCAAACGGTTCGCGGAGGTCAACAACAGTGCGCAATTCAAGGCGCTCAAGCTGCGCAACGGCCTCTGCGTCAAAGCCTGTGGGTGCCGCGGAGCGATAGAACTTCGCCAACAACGGGGCCGGGACCCTGCGGAGGTTGGATAGCCGCGGCGATGCTGCGATCAAACGTGGCACTGTTTTCCCTCAATTCATGGCCGTGGTTCCTCAGTAAGGAGGAACGGCTTCGAATTGATTTGATCGTGCAAAGATTACCAGCTGGTGAACTACCGGCTACGTCGTGATGGCTTTGAATGAAATCTTAAAGTTTCAGTTTTCTAGCAGCTAGGAGGGAGCGTTCCGGTACTGCTTGCTCCGGGGTTTGACTTGCTGATTCTGGAGGCAGTGAACAGAAGCTTTCAAAACATGAAACCCAGTTCTTGCAAGGAATCCGAAACAATTGCCCTGGACCTCACTACATGCGTCAGCGCCACACCTTGACAATGTGTCAAACAACACACAAGATAGTACGACAAAAGTTTTCTTGGGGGCAACATTTGTTTACCTACTAATCCGCTAATGAATGTTGAGGCGACAGTGCCCATGAATACCGATGTGAGGGCTTCATCATCAAGCAGCCCCTCCCCCTGGAGCCGACTCTCCAAACGATTGAATGCTGACTCCGATGGATACGGTCCCATTATGGGCACTCTCGGCACCCGGCGTATTGGTCTTATCTGGCTGGCAGCTAATCTGGTGGTCACTACTTTGCTGACGGGAACCTTGTTTGTGCCAGGCGTCTCGTGGCCTCTGGCCATCGGGCTGATCATTGCAGGATCTCTTGTGGGCGGCGTGGTACTGGTACTCATCGGCAATATAGGCACCCGAACAGGCCTCCCCACCATGTCACTGACCAAAGGTGCTTTTGGTCTTCGTGGATCCTTCTTGGCAGTCGCCGCCAATGTGGTAATCCTGATGGGCTGGAGCTGGGTTCAAGCCATGCTGGCTGGCGTGACGGTCAACTTTCTGGTGGAGCAGGCTACTGGTTTCTCCAATCCTGTACTTTTCTCGGTCATGTGCCAGTTATTCGTTGTGGGGTTGGCAATATTTGGCCACGCTGGGATCGCCAAGGTTGAGCCGTGGCTTGCCCTAGTCATCCTCGCCATCATGGCGTATATCTTTTTCGTTGCCTTCACCTCATACCCGCCTGCCGATTTTGCCGCCCTCAAGGTTGACGCCACTTTGGGCTGGTCGGGAATCACCGTGCTGGACGTGGTTATCGCCACCGCCATCTCGTGGACGGTACTCTCAGCTGAATTCAACCGGCTGGCCAAGACGCAAGCTGCGGGGGTTGTGGGTTCCGGTATTGGTTACGTTCTCTCAACGGTCTTGTCGATGAGTTTGGGCGCCACGGCAATCGCCTACGTGGTACTGGCAGGCGGGGAGCCTGTTGGATTCGATCCGAGCGTTATTGTTGGCGCCTTCGGCGCTCCGCTGGCAATCGTCATTTTCCTGTCCGTGATGGCCACCAACACAATGGTGGTCTACGGCATGGTTTCCTCAGTGGTGAATATGGCCCCCACCCGCAGGATTCGTTTCCTTCCAACCGCGCTGGTTTTGGGCGCCATTTCGGTCTTGGGCGCCACATGGCTGGCGCTCTTGGAGCAATTCACCTCATTTTTGACCGTTGTTGGCGCCTTGTTCCTCCCCGTCTTTGCCATCATGATTGTGGATTACTACATTGTGCATAAAGGCCACTATGGGCCAGATATTTTACGCGGCCGCGGCGGACAGTTTTGGTATCAAGGCGGGGTGAACATAGCCGCTATTGTTGTGTGGCTGGTTGGCGCCAGCACCTCAGTGATCCTGACCTACGTGACTCCCAGTCCTATCGGCGCCACCATTCCCACCTTTGTCATCTCGTTTGTCTTGTACCTGGGGTGGGCCTTGCTCTTCCGCCGTATCAGGGCGGACAGGCCAATCTCCCACCACCTGACGCAGACAGAGAATGCAATCGCTAACCCAGAGAGTCAAGAAAATGCACATCGTTGATCTGAGCCAGCCCGTTTCCTCCGGAATGCAGGTTTTTCCCGGCGATCCCATGGTTTCATCGCGAGCAGTCGCCACCAACGCCGCGGATGGATTCCAGGTCGCTGAGCTCCATCTCGGAACACACTCAGGCACCCATGTGGACGCCCCACTTCACACCATCGACGGCGGTATGGCCGTTGACGAGCTGAACCTGACTGCGCTGTGCGGGCCCGCACGCATCATTCGCGTTCTGGGAGCAGAACCACGCAGCATGATTAAATTCAGCACTGTAGCCGCGCAGCTTGAGAACCTGACCGCCGGGACCATTGTGCTGTTCCACACTGGCTGGTCCGTGCACTTCAACACACCTGCCTACCTTGAGCATCCGCATCTAGACCCGGACATCGCCAAGCATTTGCTGGCACAAGGCGTTTCAGTCATCGGTGTGGACGCCTTGAACCCTGACCCCACACCGGAGGCCCAGACGGATGGGCCATTGCACTTGCCTGTGCATCAGCACATTCTCGGAGCAGGTGGGGCCATCATTGAGAATTTGAGCAATCTGGCCGCCGTGACCTGGAACAACCCAATATTTGCGGCACTCCCGCTGCGTCTGATCGGCTTGGACGGTTCCCCCGTCCGGGCCGTGGCCATGCGCGCCTTGCCCGCATAGCACCAGCACACTCATAGCACCCGCACGCTGCACTGGCCTCGGCAGCAAAGCTCCCGCCCACAACACTAGATCCGTGGATGGGACAAACTGCAGCCGTGGCGCCTCCAGTCCCCACGCACAGATCAATGAGCCAACGTACAGCTCTAAAAATATCGTCAGTCAGGGGTGGGCATCATGCGGGGAGGCCGCGCGTTGAAGGCCACGAGTTGCCTCTGCACCTCCGCGTAGGCAGTGGCCTCCGGTAGTTTTAGACCAGCACGCAAGGCCGTGACAGTTTCCAGAGCTGCGTCCACTGCTGCACGATAGGGCAATGAGCCAGAGCTTACTCGCCGTACTCCCAACTCTCCCAGCTCAGCAACTGTGAGGAAGGGATGGGCCAACACATTCACAGGCAGCTCAGTGCCACCAGCGATGGCTCTAATCCCTTCAGGGTCTGCAAGACCGGGGACAAATATTCCGTCAGCACCAGCGTCTTCGTAGGCGTGGATGCGCAGCAGGACGGCATCTACGGTTGCTTGTTCGGCAAACCAGAGATTGTCCACCCGTGCGTTAACAAAAACGCTTGGGGCTCGCCGTTTGACCTCAAGGACTTTGCTGGCAAAAATCGCTGGATCCACTAAGTGTCCAGAGGTGCTGTCTTCGATGTTCACACCCACCACTCCATGGGCTGCCAATTCAGCCACAAAATCCGCCACCTCACTGGGGTTTTCTGAGTAGCCATCTTCAATATCGGCGGTGAGGTGCACAGGTAGCCGACCCAGAATCGTTGTGAGGGCGGCGGTTGCCTGTTTGCTGGACCGTCCCCCGTCGGGGCTGCCCGTGCTGACTGAGATACCGAAGCTTGTAGTACCAATGGCAGGGAAGCCTGCTGCGGCAAAGGCTAAGGCTGAGCCAACATCCCAGGCATTCGGGAGCACGAGTGGAGCTTCAGCGTGATGGAGATCCTGAAACGAAGCCATTGTCATTCCCATTCTGAACAACCGCAAAGGCAGATATTTCTTCAGAGTACTCCTGAGAGCTCAAGGCGCAAGGGCTCGCGTTGATTTTCTCAAGTGGTCACACAATCTATTGGCGCAGCGAGGAACTGCTGCTGTGCTGGTGGGAGAAACGTGAGTTACTGACAGTCTGCGCGCAGCGACACGACAACTCAGTAAGCTGCGGAGCGCTTTTGGTCTGAAAAGAAGGGCCTACGCAGAATCCAGGCGAGAGTTGCAGCACTGAATGTGACTAAACACTCTCCTCTGGGCCTAGATACGGATGAGAGTTGTTTCCTCCGCCGCTCCAGAGGCATGAGGGAATACAGGGTAAGCATAGGCGGTTATCGCCCCTATGAACCATGACAACGCACAGAATCTTCAAGTATCAGCCACCATCGATCTGTTGGATCTTGGACGGGTCCATCGTCTGGGGTTCGGTGCAATGCGCATCGTCGGGGACGGGGTTTGGGGTGAGCCTGCGGATCGGGACGCCGCGATCGCCGTCGTACGCCGTGCCGTGGAACTCGGGGTCGACTTCATTGACACCGCTGATTCCTATGGGCCCAACGTGAGCGAGGAGATCCTGGCCGAGGCGTTGCACCCCTACAAGGATGGCCTGAGGATCGCCACCAAGGTGGGCTTTACCCGCACTGGACCCGACATGTGGGTGCCGGTGGGCCGCGCCGAGTACCTGCGTCAGCAGACCGAGCTGAGTCTGCGCAAGCTCAAGGTGGATTCCTTGGATCTGTTGCAACTGCACCGGATAGATCCCAAGGTGGATATGGAAGAGCAATTTTCAGTTCTGCGTGATCTGCAGAAAGAGGGCAAGGTTAAGGCGCTGGGCCTGTCGCAGGTCAGCGTGGCCGAGCTCGAGGAAGCCGGGAAATACTTCACCGTTGCCACTGTGCAGAACCGCTACAACCTCACGGACCGCAGTTCCGAGGACGTGTTGAACTATGCCGAGAAGAACGGTATTGGCTTTATCCCGTGGGCGCCAATTTCCGCTGGTGAACTATCACAGCCGGGTGGACCCTTGGATGAGGCTGCTAAAAGGCTCGGTGCCACAACCTCGCAGGTGGCTTTGGCGTGGCTGCTGCGCCGTTCGCCGGTCATGATGCCAATTCCCGGTACCAGTTCAGTGAAGCACCTCGAAGAAAACTTGGGCGCGGCCGCCGTCGTTCTCGATGACGACACCTACGCGGAACTCGAAGCGGCGCGCTGACCGCTTTCTATTGAATCAGCAACACACCATTCGCTGGCCCAGAAGGGCTGGCAGAGCAGGAGTAAGAACATGGCTAACATACTGATGGTTGTTTCCGCAGCCGATTCCCTCACCATGAGGGATGGCTTCGAGCACCCCACCGGATACTGGGCAGAGGAGCTTGTGGTTTCCCACAAGACCCTGCTCGACGCCGGCCATACGGTTCACATCGCAACTCCCGGAGGCGTGAAGCCCACTGTGGATCAGGTGAGCCTGATGGACGATTCGGCAGGGGGGAAAGAAAGGGCGGATAGTTTCCGCGATTACATCGCCTCGATAGACGCTGAGCTGAGCGCCCCACTGGTGCTGGCTGAGGTGAGCGCCAAGAACTATGACGGCGTGGTCATGCCCGGTGGACACGGCCCCATGACCGATCTTTACAAGGATGCGGATATGGGCAGGCTGCTGATTGACGCCAATACGGCCGGGAAGATCATTGCCCCGTTCTGCCATGGCCCAGCGGCTCTGCTCAGCGCCGTGGATGATGAGGGTAAGTTCGCGTTCGCGGGGCGCCGTCTAACGGTCTTCACCAACGAGGAAGAACTCAATGGCGGGACCGGACCCAACACTCCTTGGTTCGTTGAGGATGCCCTGCAGGAAAAGGGCGCCATCATCGAAAACTCTGATCCCTGGAGCTCGCATGTGGTCCGCGACGGCAACCTCATCAGCGGACAAAACCCGCAGTCCAGCGAAGACGTCGCCAAGGAAGTTATCAAAGCACTGCAGAAATAACAGTCGCCTGAGACGGGGCTGGGGTTCATCTCAGACGGGGCTCCGCCCGCGGGGCCCCGTCTCAGGCAGCACCTGCGTTACTGCTGACAGATCTTGTGGTCACGGCCTACGAACTGCCAAACACGCAGGCGGTCCATATAGGCTCAAATTGTCAAGGACCCCGGCACAGCCACTGGAGTAAAAAGGGTCTCGTGGCAGGCTATGAGAACTATTGCCGGGTCCCGGGGACAAGAGTTCTTGACTTAGCGGTTGAATAATTCGCACCCGACGCATCAACCTGCTGACTGGAATCGCTACCGAGCTGCCCGGCTCAGTGCCGCTCTGCTACCTTTAGTGTAAAAGTAGTCTTAAGTCGTTTCCCGGAGGCAAATCCGGTAGGCCTTCAGAAGGGAGCAGAAATTCATGGCACATGTCTTCTCCACGGGTTCCGGAGTTGCCCTGAACCTGATTCGTTCCGGTCAAGCAACCTCACGGCGCAACCTCATTGATCAGCTTGGCTGGTCGAGGATAACCTTGGCCAGGCGCCTGGATGAACTCCTTGAAGCAAAGATCATTATCAGTGTGGGCCAGTCAGACTCCCAGGGTGGCCGCCCACCGGAAGAATTTGCCGTCAACCCTTCTGCAGGTCTCCTCCTGGCCGTGGACATTGGCGGCTCCCACACCCGGCTAGCTATCACTGATTTAGTTTCCACTGTCCTCATTGAAGATGAGGCTGACATTGGTCCCAGCGAAGGTCCCACCGAGATATTTGATTGGGCCGGCCAAGTATTCGACCACATGTTGGAGCGGCTTGGAAAAACCCATCAGGATGTAGTTGGCATTGGAGTTGGGGTTCCTGGCCCCGTCGATTTTGGCAGCGGCCGGCTGGGCAGCCCCCAGCTTGATCCACAATGGGAAAACGTACTGGTCAAGGAATTCTTTGCAGAACGCTATGGTCACGCTGTTTTTGCTGTTGACCGGGACGTCAATGTACTTGCCTTGGCCGAAGCGCGGCGCGGCTGGCGAGAATACACCGATGTCATTGTCCTCAAAGCCGGCATCGGCCTTGGATCTGCGTTCGTGCTGAACGGCGCCATCTACCAGGGATCCCGCGGCGGAGCCGGCGATCTAAGTTACACCCACGCTGGAAGCGGCCGCCTCCAGCGGCTGGAACATGTGGCTAGCGGCGGCATCATCCGCAAAGAACTCCTGCGACAAGGCCACAAGGTGCGAACAAGCAAAGATATTGTCAACCTTGCACGGGTCGGCAACGCAGAAGTGTTGCGCCTTCTCGCGGAAAACGGCACCATCATCGGGGAAGCTCTCGCCAACATAGTCGGTGTACTCAACCCCCAGGCAGTGGTTGTTGGTGGCAACTTGGCCGAAGCAGGCGAAGCCTTCGTAGCAAGCATCCGGCAAGCCATTTTTTCCGGAGCCAGAGACTACTCCCTGAAATCTCTGGTGGTTGAGCCTTCTCGACTTGGCTCAATTGCAGGCGTTACCGGAGCGTCCCTCATTGCACAAGACGCCCTCTTTGAATCCGACAGGATCAGCAAACTAACCCGCACCAACACCAAGTCTCTCTAGCCTCACTCACAGCGCGCTCCCCCGTGACGCGGCGGGGGTTACACCAGAGCGCGCCCGCCGATGCAGACACCAGCAGTGTAGGCGTCCTAGACCTCAGACCTCCACAACGATTCACACAAATAGTTACTTTGGTCTATTTGTAGACAAAAGGATTTAATGCCTGTAGCGTGATTCACGGCACAAGCCCTCCGGGGTTGATGCTCTCAATTTTCACTGACGAAAGAATCACCATGGCAATAGATTTGGCGCAGACCCTCTGTTCAATCACCACCAAAGCCACCGCCAAGGATTGGCGCGATGCGATCCGTCTCTCTGGCGCAGGGCTCGTTGCCGGTGGGGCCGCAACAAAGGAATACACCAACCAGATGATTGCCGCTGTTGAGGAACACGGCCCGTACATCGTCATTGCCCCTGGCATTGCTTTGGCCCATGGCCGTCCCTCCGATGCTGTCCTGACAGGTGGCCTTAGCTGGGTCAGCCTTAAGGAGCCTGTGGAGTTCGGCCACCCCAAGAATGATCCCGTCTCCCTTGTTATTGGTTTGGCCGCTGTTGACCACACCACTCACATGGACGTTCTGAAGGCTTTGGCAGGGATCCTCTCTCAGAAGGGCAAGCTGGAACAGCTCGTGGCTGCAAGCACGGAAGATGAGTTGCGCTCACTTTTGACTGACGCAGCTTCCGCTGCCTAAATCCTCACCGTTTTCTCGCTAAACGTCCCCACCCGATTTTAAGCAAATTCAACGAAAGGCACCACCATGAAAATAGTTGCAGTGTGCGGCATGGGCATTGGCACCTCAGTGCTGCTCAAAATGAACGCAGAAAAAGTACTTGACAAGCTGGGAATCGACGCAGATGTTGAAGCCGCAGATATTGGAGTTGCCAAGGGCGCGGCCCAGACGGCTGAGATCGTGCTGACTTCTGATGAGCTCGCTGGCGAGCTCGGGGATGTGCCAGCCAAGGTCATCATCATCGATAACTTCTTTGATCTCGAAGAGATCACTACCAAACTCACCGAAGCCCTCCAGTAACCTGGCCCACCCGCATCGAAAGGACCATCCATTATGGAGTGGCTCGTTGTAGTACTCAATTTCATTGGGCAGCAAATCCTCAATGTCCCCGCGTATCTCATCGGTATCATCACTGCTTTGGGCCTGATGGCCCTTCGCAAAAACGCCGGACAGGTCATTGGCGGTGGGCTAAAGGCAGCCATCGGCTTCCTGATCCTCGGTGCGGGTGCAAATGTTGTGGTTGGCTCACTGGACCCCTTGGGCCAGCTCATCCTCAAGGTCACCGGTGCACAGGGCGTCATCCCCACCAACGAAGTCATCACGGCCATGGCCCAGGATGACTTTGGCGCACAGAGCGCGTACGTACTGACACTTGGTTTTGTTGTCATGCTGATGCTCGCCCGCTTCACGCCACTAAAGTACGTGTTCCTGACCGGCCACCACATGGTCTTCATGGCCACCATGCTCACAGTTGTCCTTTCAGTAGGCCTCGGCGCTGACCTTGGCTGGCTTGTTGTGTTGATCGGAGCTATTTTGCTCGGTGTCATCATGGTGGTCATGCCAGCATTCATCCACCCATGGACCAAGAAAATCACCGGCAATGATTCAATCGCCATCGGTCACTTCGGCTCGCTGGGATACTTGGCTGCTGGTGCGGCCGGTCAAGCTACAGGCAAGCGAAGCAAGTCAACAGAAGATATCAAGTTCCCGCAGAGCCTGAAGTTCCTGCGAGACTCCATGGTTTCCACCTCTCTGTCCATGGTTCTGATCTACATGGTCTTTACCGTGTGGGGCTTGATCGCCCTGCCCATGGATGAAGCGTTGCCGATCTTCGGTGCTGCTGATGGCGGCGCGTTCATCATGGCGGGCCTGTCTCAGGCCCTGCAGTTTGGTGTTGGTGTGGCAATCATTCTCTACGGTGTGCGCACCGTCTTGGGCGAACTGGTCCCCGCTTTCCAGGGCATCGCTGAAAAAGTTGTTCCCGGCGCAAAGCCTGCACTGGATATCCCCATTGTGTTCCCGTTTGGCTCCAACGCAGTGCTTATTGGTTTCCTGAGCTCCTTTGCCGGTGGTCTCCTGGCCTTGGGCCTGTTGGCTATCTGGCTGCACCCGGCCTTCGGACTGGCATTGATTCTGCCTGGCATGGTGCCGCACTTCTTCACCGGTGGCGGTGCCGGTGTCTACGGCAATGCCACAGGTGGCCGTCGTGGCGCCATCTTTGGCGGGTTCATCAACGGAGTCATCATCACCATCCTGCCAGCGATCTTGCTGCTGGTACTGGGTGACTTTGGCTTTGCCAACAGCACCTTTGGCGATGCAGACTTCGGCTGGTTCGGCACACTGATCGGTGTCAGCTTGCGCGGCGGTACGGCCCTGGGAGCAGTTTTGACTGTTCTGATCGCCGTTGTGCTTGTCATAGCGGCCATCATTTTCCAGGTCAAGGTCGTCAACCGCGGCTGGGTACCCGGCGCAAAACGCGATGCGTGGATTGCTGAAGAAAAAGCTGCAGAGGCTGCCATTGCCGCTCAGGCTAAGGCGGAACTCGCTGCCCAGAAGGAAGATGCAAAGGCCGCTGCCAACGCAAGTTCCTAACAATCATCTAAGCGCCAGATCCCTGACTCGTCAAAGAATGTGGGCTCTGGCACCACTTATCACCACCCCCGTGAGCCTGCCCGGAGCGCAACGCTCCGTGCAGGCTCACCCTTTTGAAACGTCCAGGAGCATTGTATGACTTCCACACCAACCGGCCAGTTAACAGAGGCAGGAGTGTCCATTTGGCTCGATGACCTCTCCCGGTCACGGCTGTCCAGCGGCAGCCTGCAAACGCTTATAGCCGAGAAAAATGTGGTTGGCGTGACCACTAACCCCAGCATTTTCCATGCCGCCATTACCTCCAGCAGCGATTACAAGAGCGCCATTGCCGATCTTGCCGCGCAGGGAGCCAGCGCTGAACAAGCCGTTTTTGATATTACGACGGCGGATGTCACCGAGGCGTGCACCCTCCTCTCCCCCATCGCGGTAGCAAGCAACGGCGTCGACGGTCGTGCATCCATCGAAGTGGACCCCCGCCTGGCGTGGGATACCGAAAGCACCATTGCAGAAGCACGGACCCTGCATGCCACGGTGAACAAGAGCAACGTCCTGATCAAAATTCCGGCCACTAATGAAGGCCTCCCCGCAATCACCACCGTTCTCGGTGATGGGATTAGCGTCAACGTCACCCTCATTTTTTCCCTGTCCCGGTATGCCGCCGTTCTTGATGCTTTCCAGAGTGGTTTGGAGTTAGCGGCAACGAACGGTCATGACCTTTCCACCATCCATTCCGTTGCCTCTTTTTTCATATCGCGAGTAGATGCTGAGATTGATGGCCGCCTGGATGCCCTCGGTACCCCAGATGCCTCGGATCTGAAAGGAGCCGCCGGTGTTGCCAACGCCGTGCTGGCTCACCAGATTTTTGCCAACAACCTCTCAACACCGCGGTGGAAGGCGCTGGCAGCGCTCAACGCCGTGCCGCAACGCCTGTTGTGGGCCTCCACTGGCTCCAAGAACGCTAACTACTCCGATACCAAGTACGTCAGTGAATTAGTCACCGCCGGAGTGGTCAACACCATGCCGGAGGCAACATTGCTGGCCGCCTTTGACCATGGCGTTTTCACCACAGACACCATCACAAGCAACTATGCATCCGCCGCTGACACCTTGGCAGCGCTGGACAAAGCCGGTGTCTCCTACGAAGACGTCACGGCACTCCTAGAGGCTGAAGGCCTGAAGAAATTTGTGGCCAGCTGGAAGGATTTACTCGCGGATGTTGACTCTGCTCTGCGGCGAGCGCGCAACACCCACACCGCAGCCGCCGTGTTCCACGGAGTGGGGGTCAATGCTGGACGAGTGCTTGGACAGGTGTTACAAATGCCGGCAACTGTCGCCGAACCAGCAGCAACCTCCCCCAAGGACGCTGGGGCATCGTTGGAGGCAAACAAGGCCGCCATCAAGTCCGCTGCCAAGACGGTCCAAACGCAGCTGCGCAACCGTGCCGAAACTGCCTCTGCAGAGAGCAAGGACATCCTGCACGCGACCGCCCAGATGGCTGGCGATCCCATGCTGATCAAGGCGGCCGGCAAACTACTCTCACCGGATGCACCCGGGGGTCCGCGATCCCCGGCACGGGCCATTTGGGAAGCCGGTCAGACGGTGGCAGATACACTCACGGCCTTGGGCGGCTATATGGCGGATCGCGCAACCGATGTTCTGGACGTGCGCTCACGCATTGTTGCCGAGCTGCAGGGCCTTCCGGGACCGGGTATTCCAGTCTCGCCAGCCCCGTATATTCTGGCAGCCACTGACTTGGCACCGGCAGACACCGCCACATTGGACCCCACAAAGGTCCTGGCTTTGATCACTGCAGAGGGTGGCCCCCAATCACACACAGCTATTCTGGCCCGCATGCTGGGTTTGCCGGCCATTGTTGCGGCCCCCGGCGTGGACGGCATTGTCGATGGCACGCAGGTCTACGTTGACGGGGCAGCCGGGAGCGTCACCACCAACCCTGATGAAAGCATGCGCACAGCGGCCGCCACGTGGGCTACGCAGGCAGCACAGATGCCCGCCTTTACCGGCCCAAACACGCTGGCCGACTCACTGCATATCCCGCTGCTGGCCAATGTTGGCACCGGAGAGGATGCCCGCAAGGCAGCGGCAGCGGGAGCAGAAGGTGTTGGTTTGCTGCGCACCGAGTTCTGCTTCTTGGACCGCGAGAAAGAACCCACAATTCAGGAACAGGTGGCAGCCTATGGCGCTGTGCTTGCAGCATTTCCGGGGAAAAAAGTTGTGATTCGTACCCTGGATGCCGGTGCCGATAAGCCATTGCCTTTCCTGACCCAGGCCGATGAGCCCAACCCTGCCTTGGGTGTGCGCGGGTACCGCACCGTTGCCACCTCCGCCGGTGTACTGGAACGTCAACTCACCGCCATCGCCACGGCCACGGCCGCTCATGAAGCGGAGGTGTGGGTCATGGCCCCGATGATTTCCACCGCCGAGGAAGCTGCCCAATTCACAACACTGGCCAAATCTGCCGGACTGCAAACGGCAGGCGTCATGGTGGAGGTGCCCTCGGCAGCCTTGACGGCTTCCGCCATTCTTAGTTCAGCCGATTTCGCCTCGTTGGGTACCAATGATCTAACTCAGTACGCGATGGCGGCCGATCGGCAATTGGGCCCGCTGGCAACGCTAAATGACCCGTGGCAGCCTGCCGTGCTCAAGCTCATCAAGCTGACGGTTGAGGGCGCTTGCCAAGCGCAAGTCTCCACAGGCGCACCCAAGCCTGTGGGAGTCTGCGGTGAGGCGGCAGCGGACCCGGCTCTCGCCGTCGTACTTGTGGGATTGGGCGTCTCAACCTTGTCCATGAGTGCCCGTTCCCTGGCGCCTGTGGCCGCTGTTCTTGCAACGCTCACAATGGCGGAAGCTCAGCGGCTAGCTGCCGTGGCGCTGCAAGCCGTCAGTGCCACATCCGCCCGGGAATCGGTGCGTGAGCAGCTTCCGATCCTTGCCCAACTTGGCCTCTAAGCCTTTCTGACCCATCGACCAAAGGAATACAAATGATTGAACGTACCGCCACCGTTGCCACTCGCGTAGGCCTGCATGCACGCCCGGCAGCAATTTTCTCCGAAGCCGCTGCCGAATTTGACCTGGACATCACCATTGCACGCGCGGGTGAGCCGGCTGAGGATGCCATGGACGCTGCCAGCATGCTCTCACTCATGAGCTTGGGCATTGAATGTGGCGAGGTAGTTATCCTGCGCACAGAGGGCGCCGGAGCTGAGAAGGCACTGGAGACGCTGGTTCGGATTTTGGAAACAGATCACGACGCATAATTACACAACCTGGATTTGAAACGGCTGGGCGGACCTGTGGGTGCGCTCCAGCCGTTTCGGCTTTAACCCCGCCGAGGTTGCTGCCTTTCCTCCCATTCGCACTTATTGCTTATTTGGTTATTAGTGCTTAGAATTTAGTTATAAGTGCTTTATTTTGCCCGTAGATCTCTCAAGGAGCGCCCATGACGAACACCTTCACGCTTGAATCCACCGCTGATGCCATTCGATATGCGAGGGTACTTCCGCTGGACGTGGTCCAGGCCAAGGGATCAGGGCACGCCGGGACAGCTGTGGGACTGACTCCCTTTTTATTCACGCTGTTTCAGGAATACCTCCGCCATGACCCAAAGGACCCCTCATGGTTGGGCCGGGATCGTTTTGTGCTCTCTTGCGGACATACCAGCTTGTCGCTGTATGTCCAGCTGTACATGCATGGGTACGGGCTGGAAATGGCGGACCTGCAGGCAGCGCGAACACTGGACTCACTCACACCAGGACACCCCGAATTTGGCCACACCGCGGGCGTTGAAACTACAACGGGACCGTTGGGACAAGGCATCGGGAACGCTGTTGGAATGGCCTTGGCGGCGCGCCGGGTAAGGGGCATGATGGACCCCGGCGCCGAAAGAGGCGCCAGCGCCTTTGACCACAAGATCTTCTGCTTGGCCTCTGATGGGGATATGCAAGAAGGCATCAGCCACGAAGCCGCATCACTGGCCGGCCATTGGAAGCTGGAAAACCTCGTCTTGATCTGGGATGACAATGAGATCTCCATCGAGGGCTCAACAGCTATCGCCACCAGTGATGATGTCTGCGCCCGGATGGCCTCCTACGGCTGGGCGGTCCTTGAAATCTCAGATGCCGAATCACAAACGGACATTCGCGCCGCGCTGGATGCTGCCCTTGAGGTGAGCGGTGCTCCCGTGTTCATCCGACTAAAGTCCCGGATCGGCTTCCCCATGCCCACCCTTGGCGGGACTGCAAAGGCACACGCGGGCGCTCCGGGCGCCGATGAAGTGGCCGCAACCAAGTCTGCCCTGGGTCTGGATCCTGCCATAAGCTTCTTCATGCCCACCGAGCTGTTGGCGGCAACCCGGGGCGCTGCCACCGCACGGGCCAAGGAGCTCAAGAGCCCGTGGGAAGAGAAGTTCACCGCGTGGCAGAAGGCCAACCCTGCCCAGGCCACACTGTTGACACGCCTACTGAAGGGAGAACTGCCCGAAGGCTTCAATGCCAATTTCCCCACCTTTGAACCGGGAAGCAGTGTAGCGACCCGCATTGCCAGCGCCAAGGTTCTCGCGGCCGCCGGTCACAGTGTTGAAGAACTCTGGGGCGGATCTGCCGACCTGGCCGAGACCAACGGGACCTGGTCCAACGAGTTTCCGTCCATGTTGCCTCCCGGAGTTGAAAGCACCCAGTGGCCCGGAAACGAATACGGCCGAGTCCTGCACTTCGGCATCCGTGAACACGCCATGGGATCCATCCTCAACGGCATCGCCCTCAACGGGCTGACACGAATCTTCGGGGCAACCTTCTTTGTCTTCTCTGATTACATGCGCCCTTCGGTTCGGCTCGCCGCGTTGATGCAACTACCTGTTACCTATGTTTGGACCCATGACTCTGTTGCCGTCGGCGAAGACGGCCCCACCCACGAACCGGTGGAACACTTGTGGGCACACCGGGGGATCCCGGGATTGTCAGTAGTACGCCCCGGGGACGCCAATGAAACCGTTGCCGCCTACGAACGGGTGTTCAAGGAAAACTCCGGCCCAACCGCCATGGTCCTTAGCCGGCAGAACATACCCACACTGGAGCAGGTGGATGCTGTCCGCGAAGGAACAAAAAAGGGCGGCTATATTCTGCAGGACAGTGCAGACACCCCTGAGCTGATCATTATCGCCACTGGCTCGGAAGTTCACTTGGCAGTCCAAGCCGCCAGCACTCTCACCGAACAGGGCATTGCAACTCGTGTGGTGTCCATGCCGTGCATTGAATGGTTTGATTCTCAGTCGCAGGACTACAAGCAGTCAGTACTCCCCCGCTCAGTGAGTGCACGCGTCAGCGTTGAAGCCGGATCCGACCAGGGCTGGTACCGCTTCCTTGGCACGTTCGGTGAGGCTGTTTCTGTTGAAGGATTCGGCCTTTCCGGCAACGGCGCTGAGGTGCTTAGCCGCAAGGGCATCAGTTTGGAAGCCGTGCTGGCGGCAGCACAAAAGACTCTGCGCAGCAGCGCATCATTGACCGCAACTCTCAGCAACTGAAACAAAAGGAGCTTTTCCATGACGAACAATGATTCCTCCCCCTCGATTTCCGCAGCGGCTCTGGCCCACTACATTGACCACACACTGCTCAGACCAGAGGCCACTGCCGCAGATGTCCAGGCAACGCTTGCCGAAGCTCTTGAGCTGGGCACCTATTCCATCTGCGTCTCACCCAACATGCTCCCGCTCGCCCTGCCAGAATCGTCTTTGCTGAAGATTGCAGCCGTGTGTGGGTTCCCCAGCGGCAAACACGCCTCCAGCATCAAGGCCAGTGAAGCGGCGCTTGCTGTGACTCAGGGTGCTCACGAAATTGACATGGTCATTGATGTTGGTGCCGCTGCTGCCGGGAACTTCACCAGCGTTCAAGCAGATATCGCGGCAGTGCGTCAGGCCGTCCCGGCCCCTACTGTCTTGAAAGTCATTATCGAGTCCGCTGCCCTCACCCCTGAGCAGATTGTTGGCACTTGCCGTGCGGCGGTGGCAGCCGGGGCTGACTTCGTGAAAACATCCACCGGTTTCCACCCTGCCGGTGGAGCAAGCGTGGAAGCTATCAGGCTCATGTCTGAAACTGTTAACGGCAAGCTTGGCGTCAAGGCATCAGGTGGTATCCGCAGCCAAGAAGTTGCTCTGGCGATGATTGCCGCCGGCGCCACGCGGCTGGGCGTCTCCGGCTCCCGTGCCGTCTTGTCTGAAGCGGCACCAGCCTCCGGAGCCGCCGGCTACTAATCCCGGATTCGGGCCCCATTAGTGCCTCACTGGCATTTCCCTTACATTGGTGGGACAAAGCAAGCGAAGGGCGCTAATTCATGGGCAAAGAAGGCAACGCAAGCCAGTCTTGGGGATCAACTGGTCCCGGGATGCTGCTGCGGCTGATCCGGACCGCGGACCGTTGGACCAAAACAGAGCTGGTCCGCGAGTCCGGTTTGGCGCGTACTACGCTTATTGAGCGCCTTGAACACCTCCAGAGTGCAGGCTATGTAACTTCCAATAAGCAGCCCACCCAAACCGGCGGGCGCCCGGCCGAGACTTACTCCTTCAACGATCAGGCAGGGTACCTGCTGGTTGCCGATATTGGTGGAAGTCACGTGCGCGTGGGTGTCACCGATTTAGCCGGTATCCTGCTGGCGACCTCGGAGAGAGATCTAAATCCTGAAGACGGGCCGGACGCTGTGCTTGGCGGTGTGATCGACGATCTAGACGGGCTGTGCCGGACGGGCAAACTGGATCCTTCCCGTATCCGCGCCATCGGTGTGGGTGTGCCGGGCGCGGTCCACGAGGGAGTGCTGTCCCGCCCGGAAATCTCGGGGTGGGAAAGCACATCTGTGGCGGGTTGCTTTGCCCAGGCTTTTCCGCAGGTCCCCGTGTTGGTGGATAAAGATGCCAACATCATGGCCAGGGGTGAACAGCGTCAGAATCCCGAGAAATACCAGAACATGCTGGTTCTCAAAGTAGGGATGGGGTTGGGCTGCGGAATTGTTGTCGATGGCCGAATCCTGCAAGGTGCAGCGGGCGCGGCAGGCAGCATTGGACACATCCCACGGGGCGGGAACGTGCAGTGTAGTTGTGGTCAGTGGGGGTGCTTGGAGGCCGTGGCCAGTGGGCGTTCCATTGCCAAGGCACTACTTGATGCAGGGCAGGAGGTTCACACGAGCCGCGACATTGTTAATTTGGTGCGAAAACGTGACAGGCAGGCATTGGATCTTGTGCGCCAGGCAGGTCGGGAGCTAGGGGAAATGCTCGGACTGGTTGCAGCGGTGATGAACCCTTCCATCATCATTGTGGGTGGGAACTTGGCAGAATCGCCGGAACCTTTACTGGCAGGCATTCGCGAGTCCATTTACAGCCACTTCCTCCCGTCCCTGACAAGCGGGTTGGAGATCCGCCCATCAGTGGTGGGCTCCGCGGCAGGACTCACCGGTGCCGCCGAACTGGCCCTTGAAGCGTTACTGGATCCCGCACGCATCGACGAATCGATTACTCTGGGGCAATCGTGGCGCTAGGTTTACTTGGATGCAGGTCAACCTGCGGCGCCTGTTCGTCAGTATCGGCATAGTCATTGGGCTCGCAGTCTTTATTGGCTGGCAACGGTGGACGTTGCGGAGGCGATCCACCTCTGCTGTGCTTTCCGCCAAGGAACTATCCACCATGGCAGAAAAAGATGTTCATACCGCGCTGGAGAATCTGTTGATGTTTGAAGAACAATTCACGAGCGCTGGGGACCCTGGCAGCGCTGCTGAAACGCATGTCTATGATCCTGGCGCCTCCCATCAAGCCACGCACACAATTGCGCTACTGCGCGCTCATGAGGCGCGGGTTGAGCCTCTGAGCTGGGCGGACGTCCCCGGGGGTTTTTGGCCGATGTATGGGACAGAGCTGGTGACAAGTTAAATAAATGGTGTTGGTTCAGCACCAACAACTATCGTTACATGTCCGCACTATATTTCTTTATCCACGCCCGGTCAGGATCGAACCGATGACCCGCGCTGTCGCCATGATCGACCAAATCGATTTGTCAAAACCCGTTTCTAGGCTTTGGCAGTGCACCAAGCGCATGACAATGAATGGCAATGGAAGTGAAGCAATTGTCGATGAATTTAATGAGCGTCTAATGAGTTTGCATAAAGCTGATTGTTTCAGTCATTCGCTTTCACCCGTGTGCAAAAACAGGCTTCTCGACCTGCTAATGATGGCCGTCACGAGAACTCTGCCGAGTAGTACAACTCTGCGGCCCCTGAGGGACAAATAGCCTTTGAAGTCATCCTAAAAACGGTAAAGGGCCGGCCAGCCGCGTGCGGCCGCCAGGCCCTTTACCGTTAAGGACCAGGCCTAACTGAATGTTGCCCCGAGCAGATCCACCAGTTGGATGGAACTGTAGTAGTCAAGTCGGAAGGACGTCGGCCCCATGGCCACGACCTGTTCAGACTTGACCGAGGGCAGGTTGGCGAGGACTTTCTCGCCCTCGAACGCCTTCACGACGGAGTCGTCGGCGGCGAGCAGGAAGACGGTGTTGCCCATGGCCGCCTTGGTCAGATTTTCAAAGGAAATGAAGGCGAAGTCCTGCCGGGCCTGGTCACTGGTGTCAAGGCCCTCCGGTACGTCGGCGATCTTAAATCCGAGGGAATCGAGCACCTTGGCGTGCGTGCCTGTCAGCTTGGCGACCCCGTTGTCCTGGCCCGGGCCGTTGTAGCTGATGATGTTAGATTCGCCGGCCGGGAGCTTGATCTTGGCCGCAACATCCTTCACGTGGGCGTCGTACTTGCCGATCACGGCATCGGCATCCGCCTCATGGCCGGTGGCCTTGCCCAGTTCCAGGGCCAGGTCCTGCCAGGAGTTGCCGCCGTAGTTCACCACGATGGTCGGCGCGATGGCGCTCAGTTCCTTGTAATGATCCGCCGTGCTGTCGGCGCCGGAGGTGGAGACCACAATCAGGTCCGGAGCTGCTGCCACGACGGACTCGAGGTCAAACTCCAGGTTGGGGTACAGCACGCCCACGTTGCGTTCCTTGGCGACGTCAGCCCACTGCGAGAAGAAGCCCTGGCTGTCCGTGACGTCGCTGGGGTTGGTTGCCGCAGATGAGACGACAGGGGCCTCAATAGCCAGCAGGGTGCCCGTGACACTCAGGGACGTGGAGACAATCTTCTTCGGCTGGGACGGGATGACGGTCTCGCCGTCCTCGTGCGTGATGGTCCGAGGCCACGATACCTCGCTCCCGGCACCCACGGTTCCCGCATTCGCCGCGTCCTCGCCAGTGGTCCCCGAGCAACCGCTCAGAGCTATGCCCGCCGCGGCCGCGACCGCGATCAAAGGCAGTAGTTTGCTTCTAAACTTCACAGTGTTTTCTCCTCAAAGGGGTGGTGCATGTGGGGTGGACGAGTGTGCCCGCAGATCGCGGCTCCGGTTTTCCGGATCGTCAATGCTGAAAAGTTAGCATAGGCTTACCTAAGAACATAATTGCCTATGGTTTTATGACGTAATTATGCGCGGCGTCTGGCCGGAGCGCAGGTCACCGGAATTCCCCCGCAGGAGCAGTGTCGCGACACCAGTTACGCACACGGCTGCCGAGTGCCCGGCACCCGTCGGGACGAGCTGCACAGTAAGGCGCTGGAGTGGCTGCTGGGATGCCGACCATGCAACCGGGGACGCGAAGCAGAGCCTCGCGGGGTCTTGACGCAGCCCCACCCCCGTTGCCTTCAGGAGCGCTTCCTTGCGGACCCAGAAGTCGGCGCGGGCCATCCCCCGCCGCCATACCGGCATCCTGGCGACCCACTCCCGTTCCGCAGCCGACAGCGCAATGTTGTCAAAGCCGGCAAAGGCAGTTGATGCGTGCGCTTCGACGTCGACGCCGATGGCGGGACCGTCCGTCACGGCCACCAGGACGTGGCCTTGTGCGTGCGAGACGCTGGCGCGAAGCTGCTCCACTGGCCGCCCTCCGCGGACATAGCGAAGCACAGGCTTGTTTTCCGGTGCGGTCCCGGCCGGTAGGTGGACACTTGCGGGCTCGATGCCGAAGTCCCTGGCCAGCAGGCCCTTAAGTAGGACCCTGGCCGTTGCCGAACGGTCCCTATCCCCCTGCCGCCGTCTGCCGGAAAGTAGTTCACGCTCGGCCGCGCTCAAGTGTGGGGAAGCAGCGGCCGCTGGGTCGGGCGGGCCCTGAGCTATCCAGACCGTGGCTGGGTGCACCCAGCCGTTCCTGTCCCGCGCCGCATCGGCGTTCATCGCTTGGCCTCAATTGACGGTTCACTCGTGGAACGTGATGCCTGTTCAACGCCCTCCCCCTGATCGCTGTCCACGATCCGGTCCGCACGGCGCAGGGGCCCGAATCCGGTCAGGCCAGCAAGTCCGAGAACCATTGCCCCTGCGCCGAACACGGATACGGCGGCAGCGGCCGGCACAGCGCGCCCCAGTCCGCCCAGTCCCAGCGCCCCAGCGGAGTCGCCGCCCACTTCCTGGGCCATCCACAGTGCGTTGACGCGGCCCAGCAGCCGGTCCGGGGTGTGCGCCTGCACCAGCGCGTATTGCAGGATGCCGCTCATGGAACCCAGTGCCCCAAAAATAATCAGGAAAATCAGCGCCGAGCCCAGCCCTCCCCCCGTCCAGCTGGCAACCCCTAGCGCACCGAGGCTGACAAAGGACCCAATGGACAGAAGCATCATCGCCCTGCCCGGGCGCCGCAGGCCGGCCAGCGGGCCGCTCAGCAGCGTTGCGGCCACGGCTCCGCAGGGCACAGCCGCATACAGCAGACCCGTGCTCTGGGCGCCGATGCCGAGGGGCCCAGCTGCCAAGGCAGGCAACATGACCCTGATTCCGGAAGCCATCGTCTCCAACGTGCCGAGCAGGACCACACCCCTGATCACCGGTTGGCGATACACGAACACGGCACCTTCGACGGCGGCCCGCAAGGGGTGACCTGGCGGGGCCGAGGCATCGGGCTTCAGCGGCGGCAGGCCCGTTAACAAAGTGACGGTGAGCAGCGTCGCCGCGGCTGCACCCACATAGGCCCAACCCACGCCAGCCACGGCGATGACGAATCCAGCCAGGGCGGGGGACACCATGGTTCCCAACCTCACTGTGAGCATGTTCAGTGCACCCGCTGCCGCCAACTTGTCCCGCGGCACGAGGGTCGGGGTGACTGCCATGAGCGCCGTGACGCTCAGTGCCCCAAAGAATCCGTCAAGTCCTCCGACCGCATAGACCACCGCTACGGAGGGTTCGGGCAGCCAGGCATTGACGGCAAGTATGGCGAAGCCCGTTCCACCAATTATGCGGGAGTACAGAATGATCTTGCGCCGGTCCATCCTGTCCGCGATGTCGCCACCCACCAGCATGCCGGCAAAGGCGCACAGCCCCTCCACCGTTGCGGCGGCACCGACCTGAAGGGTCGAGCCGGTGAGCCCATAGAGCTGGAGGGGAATGGCCACGGCCAGCATGCCCAGCCCGAAGATCGAGATGGTCCGGGCGATGAAGATCCGTCGGAATGCTGGGCTGGTTCGCAGGGGCCCCGTATCGATGACCAGCTGTCGCAAGCGGCTGGTAGTTTCAGTCTTGGTCATCGTTGTCCTCGGCATGATGGTCCAGACCGGCCACGCCGGCCTTCCAGTACCCGTCGATGTCCGTGTGGCCCGCAGGTACACCTAGGACGTCGCGCACGTGGCTGCGGATCGGACGGACCGCCGAAGCCTCTCCGGCCACCCAGACAAAGAGCCCGTCCACAGGGGCGGCGAAGGCCCGGACCGCGTCAGCCAAGACGCCTGGCCCGTGGACGGAACGGTCTAGGTACCTGAGCGTGGTGCCCGCCCGCCGGGGCAGCTCCACCTTTTCGGCCATGGAGGCCAGGCTGGCGAAAACGTGGGCAGTGGCGCCGGCCGGCAGCTCCTCCATCCAGCGGGCCATGGCTGGCAGCGCCGTTTCGTCGCCCGCGATCAGGTAGTTCTCGAAGCCGCCGGGGTACAGGTGGGAGCCCCTGGGCCCCAGGAACCCCAGTTGGTCGCCGGTGGTGGCGGACCGCGCCCACCGGCCGGCCGGGCCGTGGTCGTGGAGGACGAAGTCGATCGTGAGCCTCCCCGCGACGCGGTCCAGGGCCCGCACCGTGTAGTCCCTGAAGAGGGGGCGCGGGCGCCCCGGCGGCATGACGAGCCTGCCGTCGGCGACGGCGGGTAAGTGGATCTCCCCCGTCGCGGGTTCCGGGAAGACGAGCTTGACGTGGTCGGCAACCGCCAGCGGCAGGAACGGGAACGGTTCGCGCAGGTCGTCCCCGCCGAAGACCAGCCGCCGCATTGACGGGGCCAGCATCACGTCGTCCACAACGCACAGCAGGCGCGGCACGAGCCGGTGGATGCGCAGTTGGATCTCTTGGCCGTCAACGGCAGTGGTGTTCAAGGGTTTGCCTTTCGGTGGGTGTGGTTGTTTTGGCTGTGGTGGTCTTTGGTTCCGGCCAGCAGCCTGGCCAGGCGCGGACCGAGGTCGGGGAGCGTTTCCGGGGACAGGATGTCCTCGTGCCGGCAGTCCACCCCATGGGTGGAAAGCGACTGGACCCGGCCCGCCCACGCCGCCTGGGGGTCGTAGCCCTCGGGCAGGGTTTTGGCGGCAACGAACAGTTCCGCCTTGCCCGGGAAGTGAGGCGTGACTGCGCTTGAGAGCAGCCGAACGGAGTCCTTGTAGTTGGCCACGATGTCCGCATCCATGCCGTCGGGCCCCTGCCCGGCGGCCTGGCCTAGGTCCCGCTGTTCACGTTCGGCCTCGGCCTCGGCAGCTGCCTCCCCGGCGCTCCAGTCCTGTCCCTCGGGCGGGTAGGTGTCCAGCAACCCGAGGAAGGACACTTTCTCGCCCTCGTGCGCAAGCCTGGCGGCAAGGGCGTGGGCGATGGTCCCACCGAGCGAGTAGCCGAGCAGGCTGTAGGGACCGTGCGGCTGCAGCGAGCGGATGGTGGCATAGTGCCGCTCGTGGACGTCCGACAACGCTGAGGCGCCCGCAAGGGCGCCGACGGGGCGCGGGGACTGGAGCCCGACGAGCGCCTGGTCTCCGTCGAGGTGCCGTGCCAGTGCCCGGTACTGCCAGGCGAATCCGGAGGCCGGGTGGATGCAAAACAACGGATTTCCGCTGCCCTGGCGGATCGGCAGGACCTCCCCGAACGCCTCACGCCCGTCCGAGGCGTCCTTGATCCGGCGGGCCAGGGCCTCGACGGTGCCGGCGGCCATGATGCTGCCGACCGGGACCTTGCGGCCCAGCTCACGGCCCAGCCAGGCGGCCAGGCGCATGGCCAACAGGGAATGGCCGCCCAGGGCGAAGAAATCGTCCGCGGCGCCGGGGTCCGGCACGCCCAGAACGGCGGTGAAGCCGGCTGCGACCGCTTCTTCCAGCACGCCCCGTGGCCGACGGCCCGAGCGGCGGTCCGGCGCCGGGTCCGGCAGGGCATTGCGGTCAAGCTTTCCGTTGCTGGTCAGCGGAAACGCCCCCAACACCAGCACGGCGGCAGGCACCATGTGGGCAGGCAACAGGCGTTCGCACGCCTCCCTGCACCGTGCCACGAGTACCTCCGGGCCGGCTTCGGCACCCTGCCCGGGGTGATCGGTCGGGACGATGTACGCGGCCAGGATCCGGTCGTCGGCGCCGTGCAGCCCGGCGGCAGCCCCGCCGCCAGAGCCCCCGGCGGCCCTGGCCGCCACCACGGCCGCCCCGATGCCCGGCACATCGGCCAGCACGGACTCAATCTCGCCCAGCTCGATCCGCTGGCCGCGGATCTTGACTTGGTCGTCGGCACGCCCCAGGTACTCCACGTCCCCGCCGGGCAGCCGTCTGACAATGTCGCCGGTGCGGTACATGCGCACCCCGGTTCCGTACGGGTTGGCCACGTAGCGCCCGGCCGTGAGCCCCGCCTTGCCCAGGTATCCGGTGGCCAGCTGCGCTCCCGCCAGGTACAGCTCCCCCGCAACGCCCGGCGGGGCCGGACGCAGCATCCCGTCAAGGACATGCAATTCGGTGTTCCACACGGGCGCACCGATGGGCACCGATCCGGTCAGCTGCCCGGGCACCGGGTCGACACCCCGGAACCAGCTGACGTCCACGGCCGCCTCGGTGGGCCCATAGAGGTTGTGCACGGCCACCCCGAACGCGGCCTCGGCCTTCGCGGCCAGCTCACGTGAGAGTGCCTCGCCGCTGCAGAAGGCCCGGCGCAGTGCAGGCAGCCCAGCCCCTGCCGGGCCTTCGCCCGCGTCGGCCAGGAACGCGGCCAGCATGGACGGCACAAAGTGCACCGTGGTCGCGCCGCCGTCGCGCATCAGTTCGCGCAGCAGCACGGGGTCCTTGTGGGCCCCGGGCGGAACAACCAGTTGGGATGCCCCGGCCAGGAACGGCCAGAAGAATTCCCACACGGAGACGTCAAAGCTGGACGGGGTCTTTTGGACCACGACGTCTTCCGCACCCAGGGGGTGGGCGTCCTGCATCCACAGGAGCCGGTTGACGATGGCACGGTGGGGCACCACGACCCCCTTGGGGCGGCCCGTGGAACCGGAGGTGTAGATAACATAGGCGGGGTGGTCGGGAGTGAGTTCCGCCGCCACCTGCAGGCGCCAGCCTGCAGCGCAGCCGGTCTCCCCCACCTGGACAGCACCGACGGCCGCTCCGTCGACCAAGATGGTGTTCGTGCCCGCAGGCAGCCCGGGCGCCAACTCCACCGTCGTCAGCACCGCCTGCGGGGCCGCGTCGGCCAGCATATAGGCCAGACGCTCTGCCGGGTACTCGGTGTCCAGGGGAAGGTAAGCGGCCCCCGCCTCGATGACGGCCAGCAGCGAAATGGTCAGTTCCGCGGAGCGGGGGACGCTGACGGCAACGATGTCCCCCGTGGCCACCCCTGCGCTGCGCAGGCGCCGGGCCAGGGCCAAGACCCGTTCCCGCAGCTCAGCATGGCTGTGACTGCGGGCGCCGTCGCGCAAGGCAACGGCGCCGTCCGCCAGCACGCCCCTGCCATCCAGCAGGTCCCGGAGCGTCACAGGTGGCAGCGCATGCCGGGTGTCGTTCGCGGCCTGCAGGGCGGCACGTTCAGCGTCCAGGAGGGTCTCGGCGGCCACAAGGGTTTTCCCGCCATCGGAAACCACTCGGCAGACTGCGGCCAGGAAACGCGGCAGGATGAAGGCGCCGGCCCCCTCGCCGAGGCGGTGTTCAACGACCACCCGGTACCCGGCGCTCTCCGGGAGCACGAGCACCGTCAGCGGGTAGTGGGTGTAGCCGCGGTTGCGGACACCGGAGAGGCGCAGCCCGGAGCCTTCCCGGCCTGAAGGGTCCCCGTCTGCCGGGTAATTTTCCATGACGAAGAGTGAGTCAAACAGCGTTCCGGTGCCGGCAAGGTGCTGGATTTCGGCCAGGCCGAGCCGGGCGTGTTCGCGCAGTTCAGCCTGCTGCTCCTGTAGGTCCCCTAGTTGCAGGGCTGGCGGAAGAGTCGGGTCCAGCATCACGCGGACCGGGACAGTGTTGGTGAATAGCCCGATGAGCTCCTGCGAGCGCTCGTCCTCGCGGCCGGACACCGTGGTGCCGAAGACGACGTCGGTCCTGCCGGTCAGTTCCCCCAGCATGAGGGCGTGGGCGAGGGCGAAGATGGAGTTGTGGGTGGCGCCGTACCTTTGCGCGGCGTCCGTGAGGCCACGCAGCAGCCCAGCGTCCAGGAGCGTCGTCGCCTCGGCCGGCTCCCCGTCGTCGACGGCGGCCACAAGGGTGCCCTCCAGCAGGGTGGGGACGGCGCCTTCCAAGGCAGCCGACCAAGCAGCGCCATCAGTGTCCGCCGGCAGGCGCGATGCCGACGCCTCCCTGTACTTCCCCAGGGTGCTGGGCCCGGCCTGCCCTGACTCGTAGCAGTCAAGCAGTGCACGGACGATGAGCGGGGTGGACCAGCCGTCGACCAGCAAGTGGTGCATCCCCAGCAGGAGACGTGCGGAACCGTCGGGCCACCGGACGAGCCGTGCCGACAGCAGCGGGCCGCGCCCGACGTCGAACACCCGGGCGGCCTCCCGGCGCTCCAGCAACAAAGTTTCCACGGGTGCCTCGGAACCGTCGGGGATCACGACCTCGACAAAGTCCACGGGGCGGCGGAAGGCTGGGTGCGGCACCACCTGCACGGGAGAGGGGCCGGCGGTGGTGTCAAAGGAGGCGCCCAGCTGCGGGTGCGTGTCAATGACGTGTTCGATCGCCTGTCGGAGCCTGTCTGCTGAGACCTGATCGTCGGCAAATTCCAGGACGGTCACCGAGCAGTAGTTCTCGCCATCCTTTCCGAGCTGGTCGTGGAAGAGCAGGCCCTCGTGCAGCGGGCCCAGAGGCAGCACGGCCAGCACGGGCCCGTGCCCCGCCTCGATGGCGCTGATGGCGGCCGTGTCCAGGCCCGTGCCGGGGGCGTCGGCCGGCACCAGCGTGGAGGCGGCCGCCACCGGTTCACATTCGACAAGTGCGCCCAGTGCGATGGCGGCCCGTTCAATGAGGCCCGCCAGGGCGGCAACGTCGTCCCCGTTGAGCAGTCGCGGCGCCCAGCTCCAGCACAGGGCGAGCCGCCCGCCGTCGAGAAACGCGTTCAGTTCCAGCGGATGGCCCAGGGGTGCCTGCCCGTCCTGTGCGACGGCAAAGGCGTCCGCGAAGACCGTGCCGTGCGGAACGGGCGTGAAATGCCGGCCGGGGGCGGGGAACCGTCCGAGGTAGTTCACGAGCAGGGCCGGCGGGTTGGCCGCGGCTGCGCTGGCCAGGGCGGCGGTGCTGCCCTGGTCCAGGTAGCGCAGGATTCCGTAGCCGATGCCGTGGCCGGGCGTGGAGCGCAGTGCCTGCTTCACGGCGCGCACGGCGGCCAGGGCGTCGGCGGATCCGGCGAGCGCAGCAGCGGTGTCGACCCCGTCCAGCGGAATGAGGACGGGGTGTTCCGCCGTCAGCCACCCGACCGTGCGTTCGAGGTCCTCCTCGTCGCTGTGCCGTCCGTGCGTCTCGCGGGTCAGTGGCACGGCTCCGAGCTTGAAATGGTGGGCGGCTGCGAGCGCGACGACTGTCATCAGCGTTTCTTCCACCGTCGCCTGGCAGGCTTGCGGCAGCGACTCCAGGAGCGCGGCGGTTGCGGCCTCGCTGAGCCTGATGCGTGCGTTGCCGGCCGTTGCCACTGTGTCGCGGACCGGGTCCAGTAGCCCGCGCCCGAGCGGGTCGGCACCGCCCTGCAACTGCCGGCGCCAGTGCTCCAGCTCGGTGCGGCGGGAGGCTGCCTGGCCGCTGATGAGCAGTCCCCACCGGCGCAGGGATGTCTGTTCCGGTTCGAGCTGGGGGTCACGGCCGTCCAGCAAGGCTGTCACCGCAGCTTCGAGGTCGGCCAGCAGTGTGCGCCAGGAGACGCCGTCGACCACCAGATGGTGGATGGCCAGGACCAGCCGGCGTGCCTGCGGCACCTCCTTCCCGGGCAGCGCGCCGTCAAGCAGGACGGCCTGGACCATGGCGCCCGCCGCGGGGTCCAGGCGTTCGGCTGCGGCACCGAAAGCCTCCCCCGTCCCGCCCCCGCTCTCCCGAACGGTGCCGTCCGGCAGGCCGGAGGGCGCAGGGGTGGCGGGCGCAGGGGTGGCGGGAATGTGCAGCACGTCCCCGACCACGCGGGCCCGCAGCGCCGAGTGGACCCTGAACACCTCGGCCAAGGCGCCGCGCAGGAGTTCGGCGGTGACGGCCCCGGGGACCGTGACGCAGGTGCCTTGGGCGTAGCGGCTGCCCAGCCCGGCCGTTTCGCCCAGCCAGCGCTGGATGGGCAGGGGCTCGACGTCGCCCGTTGCCTCTAAGGCCCGTTGCGGCGCGATCTCCAGCGGCACGAGCACGGCGGCCATGGCCGCGGGGGTGCGCTGGGCGAACACGTCACGGGGCCGCAGGGCCTGTCCTGCCCGGCGGGCCGCCCCGCACACAGCCATGGCGGAAATGCTGTCCCCGCCCAGGACAAAGAAGTCGTCGTCGGGGCCCACGGCGGGCAGACCGACGACGTCGGCAACTGCCTTGCACAGCAGCGCCTCGGCCTGGTTGGCGGGGGGACGCCCGGTGACGGGCACGGCGACTGCAGGCGCTGGCAGGGATGACCGGTCGACCTTGCCGTTGACGGTCAGCGGCAGGGCGGGGATGCGCACCAGGACAGCGGGGACCATGTGATCGGGCAGTGTCTGGGCCAGCTCGGCCCGCAGCCGGGCCTCGGGCGCCCGCTCCCCGGACAGGGGGCTGCCGGCGGCGGGCACAAAATAACCGATAAGCCTGTTGGTGTGCCCGAGGGCCTCGGCGACCACGACGGCGGCCCCGACGCCGGGCAGGGCGCCCACGGCGTCCTCCACCTCGCCAAGCTCCACCCGGTGCCCGCGCACCTTGACCTGGTCATCAACACGGCCGAGGCAGTCGATCTGTCCGTCGTCCTGCCAGCGGACGAGGTCTCCCGTGCGGTACATGCGCCCGCCGGGATGTGCAGGGTCGGCCACGAAGCGGGCTGCCGTCAGGTCCGGACGGCCAAGATAGCCGCGGGCCAGCCCGGCGCCGGCAATGTACAGCTCTCCCACGACCCCTACGGGGACTGGACGCAGTGCGCTGTCAAGGACGTATACCCGGGTGTTGCCGATGGGCCTGCCCACGACAGGGTGCAGTGAGTCCGTGGTCGCGGCACCCAGCGTGTCCACCGTGTATTCGGTGGGGCCGTAGAAGTTGTGGCTATGGGTGCCCGGGGTGGCACGCAGTACGTCCCACAGCGCGGCCGGGGCTGCCTCCCCGCCGAACAGCAGCAGGGCTGGGTGGTGTTCACCGGGGGCCAGCAGCCCGCATTCAAGCAGCTGCGTGCCCAGGGACGGGGTGACGTCCATGGCGTCGATGCGCGCGGCGCGGACCAAGTCAACAATGGCTTGGGGGTCGCGGCGCTGCTCATCGTCCATGACATGAAGTTCATGGCCCAGGAACATCCAGATGAGCTGTTCCCAAGAAGAATCGAAGGAGAAGGAGGCGCTGTGGGCTGCCCGCACCCTGCGCCCGCCGAGTGACACCACCGTTTGGCCAAAGACGCCGCACTCATGGTTGGCGAGCAGGTTGGATAGTCCCGCATGGGTGGTCATGACGCCCTTGGGGCGGCCGGTGGAGCCGGAGGTGTAGATGATGTAGGCAAGGTCGCCTGCCTGGACGGGACGGGACCTTTCGTCCTGCCGCACGGGACCCGGCTCCAGCGCGGCAAACGCTGCCTGTGTGGCTGCGTCGTCCACGGACACCACGCAGCCGGCAAAGTCCAGCGTGTCCGCCAGGGCAGCCGTGGTGAGAAGGACCTGGGGCGCAGCGTCGTCGAGCATGTAGGCCAGACGCTCTTCGGGGTAATCAAGGTCCAGCGGCAGGTAGGCGGCACCGGCGGCGAGCGCGGCGGCAACCGCGACCACGGTGTCCAGTGAGCGTGGAAGCGCAATGGCGACCGTTGAACCGGGGCCTGCACCGAGTGCGATGAGGTGACGGGCAAGGGTGTTGGACCTCGTACTCAGCTCGGCGAAGTCCATCCGTTCGCCTCCCGCCACAAGGGCTGTGTCGTTGCCACGGTCGGCGGCCTGCCGGTCCAGGCGGTCTATGACAGTTGCGCCGGTTGCCTCCAGTGCGGGCCCGCTGCCCCAGTCCGTCTGAATGGCGGCGATTTCGTCTGCGAGCGGGAGGGCCGCCTCATGGATGCCCGCGTCCTCACCGTCGGCCAGGGTTGCAAGCCAGGCCTGGAGCCTGGCAGCGTGCAGCGCCAATTCCGTGGCGGAGTAACGTCCGGGGGCTGCTTCCAGCTCGAGGACGATGTCGCCGTTCAGGCGGTAAACGGCAAATTCGAGGTCGTCCACGGGCCCGGCGGAGAGGTGTTCGGTGTGTACCGTGGCGCCTGGCAGCTCCGCGGCGTAGTCAAAGATCTTCAGGTTCAGCACGGGCCCGTGGAGCTGGCGGCCACTGCCGACGAGGCCGGCGTCGCGCAGGACGTGTTCCGCTCCGTAGCGGCTGTGCCGGCGGACGGCGGCCAGTTCCGCAGCGGCTTCCGCAGCCAGCCCGCCGAGGGTCTCATTATTGCCCAGTGCCAGCCGCAGCGGCATGACGGCCACAACGGGGCCCCCGGCCCGCAGGGCGGCCCCGCCTGTTCGATTCATGAACGGGATGCCGAGCACGGTCTCCCTGCTGTTGGTCATGCGGGCCACGTAGGAGCCGATCCCCGCCACAAGGACGTCGGCCCAGGTGACCTTGTGTGCGCGCGCAATCGTGGAGATTGCTGCGGACAAGTCCGTGCCCAGTCGAACCTTGTGGCGGCGCACCCGTCCCGGCCCCCCGGCCCGGGTGTCCACAACGGCCAAGGTGGCCGCCGGGGGAAGCCCTGCGCAGTAACTGCGCCAGAAGGCTGCATCCTCCCCCTTCGCTGCCGAGTCTCGATAGTCCCGTTCGGCGGCAACGACGTCAGCGAAGGCCGTAAAGGCTGCGGGCGGGCAGGCGGTGCCTTCCACAATCGCCCGGTAGTGGGCGCAGGCCTGCCGGGTGACTGCGCTGAAGCTGTAGCCGTCGAGCAGGATGTGGTGGAAGCGCTGGTACCAGATCCACCGGGTGTCCCCGACACGCAGCAACGCCTGGCGGTAGAGCCGATCCGCGCCGCCCAGGGAGACCGCGGTGCCAAGGTCGGCATCCATGAATGATTCGGCCGCCCCGCTGCCGGTGCCTCGCAGGTCCACGACCTCCAGCCCGTACCGCTGGGGTGGGCCCTGCCATTGCACCGGTTCCCCGCCAACCTCGCCGAAACGGAACCCCAGCGTGTCCACTTCCACCAGTGTGCGATGCACGGCAGTGGCGAAGGCGTCCTCGTCGAGCACGCCGTCGATATGCATGCAGCGCGCCACGTTGAAGCTGCTGCCGGACTCCCCACCGAGCTGGTGGGCATGCCAAATGCCGGGTTGCGCCCCGGCAAGGGGCATCATTGCTGTCGCATCAAGGGGTGTCTGCGGCAGATCAATCACTGATGATGGCTGGGTGGTCATGGAGTCTTCCTTCTCAGTTGCGGGTGGTCTGGCGTGCGGCGGCGCGGATCTGATCGCGCAGGCTCAGCGGACGCAGGTCTGTCCACTCGCGTTCGATGTAGTCGATGCATCCAGGCCTCGAGTCCGGGCCGTGAATGAGGTGCCATCCGAGCGGGACCGGGATAAATTCGGGCCACAGGCTCTGTTGCTGCTCCGCGTTGGCCAGGACCAGGAAGCTGCCGTCTTCGTTGTCGAACGGGTTGCCGGTGGCGCTCATGCCGGTGCCCCTGCCGTGCTCAGTTCCTGCGGGGCGCCTGGTTCCAGCGCCCGTGCCCAGTCATGGATGGTCGGCGCTGCGGCCAGGACTTCGAAGGCGGCCTGCAGCCCCTCCCCGCGCAGCGTCTCCACCAGGTCCATGAGCCGGATCGAGTCCAGGCCGAGCTCGAGCAGGTTGTCGTGGTCGCCTATCTCCGCGGGTTCCAAGTAGACCAGCTCCGCAACATGGCCCCGCACCACTTCGTCAATTCCCCTGCGGATGCTCTGGCCCGTGGCCCATGCCGTGGAAAGGGAGTCGGTGTCGGTGACCACCCCGCAACGCCCCGCCACCCATTCCAGGGCCTGTCGGTGGTGGCCGGCACTGAAGTCGGCCACCGCGTCGGCCACCATGAATGGCTGCACGTCGTTCATGAAAGCGTCCGCGGCCGAGACCTGGCAGCCGATGTGGGCGTACACACCGGTGATGACCAGCTGGTCCCGCCCAAGTTCGCGCAGGGTCTCGGTGAGGTTGGAGCGCTGAAAAGCGGAGTAGCGCCATTTGGTCAGCACCGTGTCTCCGTCCTCCGGGGACAGCTCGTCAATGATTTGGGCGGCTTCCTCGTTGGCACCGATGCCGGCACCCCAGAAATCGTTCAGCAGTGCCCTGTCCCGAGGCTGCTGGTGGGCCGGCTGGGCCGTGTAGAACACGGGGATCCCCTGCTGCCGGGCCTGTCCAATGAGCCGGGCAGTGTTCGCTACGACGGATCGGGCTGGTTCCAGCCCGGTGCCATAGGGCCGCAGGAAGTGGCGTTGCATGTCATGGACCAGCAGCGCGGAGCGGGCGGGATCCGCGGTCCACGGCACGGCAGGCCTCGGCAGCTCGCCGCGGCCGGGCAATGTGTAGGAAATGGTCTGGGGCAGGTCGTTCTTCATGGGTTTGCTCCTGGTGCTTGATGGGTGGTGTCAGGGATGCCGGTCGCCGGTGTTCTCACGGGACTGCAGCAAGCTGCCCGGCTAGGGTGCGGCGCAGATCCGCCCTGCTGTTCTTGCCGACGCCCGTGGTGGGGAATCCGTCGACAATATGGACGCGGTCCGGGATTTTGTGGGCGGCGAGTCCGCGACTGCGCATGAAGTCGAGAATGTCCGTCCTGGTCAGGGGCGTTTCGGCCGGCACGATGACGGCACAGGACACCTCTCCGAGAAAGGGGTCGGCGACGGCGACGATGGCGGCGTCGTGGACCCCCGGGTGTGCCAGCAGGTGGTCCTCGACCTCCTCGGCCGAGATCTTCTCCCCTCCGCGGTTGATTTGGTCCTTGCTGCGGCCTTCGACGCTCAGGTGCCCTCCGGGCAGGACGCGCACGATGTCGCCTGTGCGGTAGTAGCCGTCGAGGGTGAATGCGGTGGCATTGTGTTCGGGCACCCTGTAGTAGCCCCGGATCGTGTAGGGCCCACGAGTCAGCAGGTGTCCTGGTGTCCCGTAGGGCACCTGGTTACCGTCGTCGTCGACCACCAGGACCTCGTCGGCCGCGCTCATGGGCCGCCCCTGAGTGGTGGCGACGGTTTCCTCATCGTCGTCCTCCCGGGTGTAGCAGACCAACCCTTCGGCCATGCCGAAAACTTGTTGAAGCCGCGCCCCCAGAACTTGCGGGAGCCGGCGGGCCGCTTCGGGCAGGAGCTTGGCTCCGCCAACCTGAATGGTTTTCAGGCTCCCCAGCCGTGCCGTGCTGCCAGGTGCAGCCCGCATCCAGGCCAGCGCCAGCGGCGGGACGAGCGGCACGCAGGTGACCCCTTCTTGCTCAACGAGGTCAAAGGCCTGCCCCGGTGAACCGTTTGAGGCCAGGACGACCTTGCCGCCGGCGAGCAGCGCACCCAGGAATCCTGGGGAGCTCATGGGGAAGTTGTGTGCGGCGGGCAACACGAGCAACAGCACGGTGTCACGGTCAAAGCCGCTGACCTCGACGCTCCGGCGCACCGAGTACAGGTAGTCGTCGTGGGTGCGCGGGATGAGCTTGGGCGTGCCCGTGGTTCCCCCGGACAGCTGCAGGAACGCCAAGTCCGAGGTGTCCACGGCCACGGCCTCCCGTGGTGCGGCAGCGCCAAGCCGGGCCACGTTGTCCAGGGACTCCTGGCCTGCCCGGGGCGTGCCGTCGATAATAACCTTCAGCCCCCCGGGGATGCCCCGGGCCAGTGTTGCGGCCATGTCCCGGTAGTCAAACCCGTCGTGGATGCCGGGCCCGATGTAGGCGACGGGGCGCGCCTGGACGGCAATGGCGGACAGCTCGCTGATCCTGTGCGCCGGCAGCAGGTAGACGGGCACGGCACCTGCCCGCATCAGGGCCAGGGCGGCAACCACGAAGGACACCCTGTTGGGCAGCTGCAGCATGACCCTGGTCCCGGCGGCGATCCCGTACCCGGCCAACCCGGCCGCGAGCCGGCTGACCCGGGCCTCAAGATCCGCATAGTTAACGCGTTCGTCGGCGTCGACGAGGGCCACCCTGTGCGGCGTCGCCACGGCATGCCGGGCGGCGATGGCGTCGAGCCGCTCACCGGTCCAGTAGCCACGGGCTCGGTAGAGCTCGGCCGCTTCGGCCGGCCACGGCACCATTTCCCGTTCCTGCGCCCCCATGGTCAGCACACCCCCAGTCCGGCAAGGATGGTGCGGAACTTCGCCTCGGTCTCGGCATGTTCGAGTTCCGGGTCGCTGCCGGGGACTATGCCGGCCCCGGCGTGGACGCGCAGCTCATCGGAGGCGATCTCGGCACAGCGGATGCTCACGGCCCATTCGCCGTCGCCCTGGGCGTCCATCCACCCCACGGCACCGGCATAGAATCCGCGGCTTGTCTCCTCGAGTTCCTCGATCAGGCTGCAGGCAGCCTCGGTCGGCCAGCCACAGACGGCCGGTGTCGGGTGCAGCGCAAAAGCCAGGTCCAGCGACGTCGTTTCCTCCTCACGTAGCCGTCCCTCGATGTGGGTGGACAGGTGCCACATGGAGCCGGTGCGGACCAGTTCGGGTGTGGCCGGGACCCGCAGCCCCGTGCACAGCCCGCTGAGCACCTCGGCAACCATGTCAACCACGATCGCGTGTTCACGCAGGTCCTTGGAGGACCCGAGCAGCTTGCGGGCGTTGGCCTGGTCGGCTGCGGAGTCCGCGCAGCGAGGCATCGAACCGGCCAGCGGGTTGCTGATGGCGCGGGATCCGCTGCGACGGACCAAGAGCTCCGGGCTCGCACCGACCAGCGTCCGCCCCTCCGGCAGCGGTGCTGCAAAGACGTAGGCCGAAGGGTTTTGCCCCACCAACCGGGCGAAGAGTTCGGCAATGTCCAGCGGGGACGCCAGCGAGGTGCGCAACGAGCGCGCGAGCACCACCTTTTGCAGGCCTTCCGGTGAGAACTTCTTCAGGGCCTTGGCCACGGCCGTGGTGTAGTGGTGGTCAAGGGAATCAGCCGCCATGGCCGCTCCATGTCCGGCAATGCCGCCCTCGTGCGGCGCCGTGCCGGCGTGAAGGCGCGGCCCGCGCAACGTCGAGTCCAGGGCGATGAACTCACCCATCCCGCCGGGCCGGAAAGGCAATACGCCGGCGATGGCCGACGGCTGGCTCGTCGCCGCACAATGGTCGGCGAGCTCTTTGCGGGCGGTGTCCGCCGTCATGCGCAGCCTCCGGCTTCCGCGGCCAAGGATGCTGCCGGCAGTGCCGGACATCAGGAAGTCCCCTGGCCGGTACTCGGCAATCGGGTCACGCAGCCATGCGGGGCCGGGGAGCGGCCGTTCGTTTGCTTGAATGGTCATGAAATGCCTTTCATTGAAGATTTCCTTGGGTTCAGGCGCGCAGGGTGGCGCCGCCGTCGACGTACAGGTCCTGCATGGTGATGTGCCGTGCGCGCTCGGAGAGGAGAAAAAGTGCGGCGTCGGCGATGTCTCCGGGGTCGGCCAGCCGCCCCAGCGGGATGCCGACGCGGAACTGTGCCGGATCCCCGGTGAGCACCGAGTGCAGGCCCCCTTCCCTGTCAGAGCCCCACATGCGACGCTGCATGTCGGTGTCCGTCGATCCCGGGCACACGGTGTTGCACCGGATTCCTTGCGGCGCCAGCTCGAGCCCGATGGCTCGCATGAGCGCGGCGGCGGCCGCCTTTGACGCTGAATAGACCGGCATCGTGGCCCGTGGCACACCGGCGGCGTTGGATCCGATGTACACGATTGACCGGTTCCTGGCCGGGCTTTCCAGCAGCTGACGGGCCGCCGCGGTCGCCACCAGAAAGGTACCGTCGGCGTTGACGGACATGACGTGCCGCCACTCCGCAAGGCCTGTTGCCAGGGCGGAACCCGTCGACAGGACACCGGCCGCGTGGACCACTGCCGCCAGATGGCCGTCCAGCCGCGCGATGGTCTCGAAGAGTCCGTCCACGGAATCCGGGTCACTCACGTCCGTCGGGACGGTCACCACGTTGGGGCCGCCGAGCTCACCCGCCACGCCGTCAAGGCCCGCCGCATCATGGTCGGCAAGAACCAGCATGCAGTCGGGTCCGCTTTCGGCGCGGATCCGCAGGGCACATGCCCTGCCGATGCCCCCTGCCGCTCCTGTCACAAGCACCACTGTCCCTGGTGTCACTGTCGTGGCCTCACTGTTGTTTGTTGGGTATACCGGCTTCCGGCTAACTGACCTGACTTAGCATAGCCTTACCTAATTTATTTAGGGAACATTTTCGTAACGTTATCTCAATCCACAGGGCCCGCGACACTCCCGGCGGCCTCGGTGTGCGGATGCGAAGGGGATGGGCAAGTCCCCTTCCTGAATGGAATTCGCTGCGGCGAAGCTGCGGCGAAGTTCCCTGCATTCCGCAGGATTTCCCGCGCCCGGCGGACGCTGCGGGCACCTCGGCAGCACAACCCCTCCATGCACGGGCCCCGCAGCCACGGCAGCAGCGAATGTGAAACGCCCCACACTTTTGCGCCATTGCGGCATGTTCTTCATGTTTCGCAACGGGCTTCCACCGCAGGGTAGTGTGTCAATGTCTTAGGTAAGGCTATCCAATGCCCCGCCCCGGTTGGTCGCAGCTGTTGCGGCCACCCGCCCCCTCGCCAAAGGAGAATCCCCGGTCATGTCCACCATCCACCTGCGGCCCGCAGCGACAGCAGCGCCGCGCCGCCGGCGCCCACACCCGGCCATGGGATGGACGCTGGGCCTGGCCCTGCTGGGGCTCTTGTTTCTGGCCAGCGTCGCCACGGGCAGTCGCACCATCCCGCTGAACGAAACCTGGCAGGCCCTGACGGCGTTCGACCCGGGGAAGAGCACACACCTGCTGGTTGTTGAATTGCGACTGCCCCGTTCCGTATTAGCCATAGTGGTGGGCGCAGCCTTGGCCTTGGCTGGGGCGCTGATGCAGGCCCTGACACGGAACCCTCTCGCCGAGCCCGGCATACTCGGGGTCAACGCAGGTGCGGCTGCAGCTGTGGCCGTAGGGCTGGCCTTCTTCGGCGCAACTGCACCACAGGAGTACATGTGGTTCGGCTTCGCCGGGGCAGGGGCGGCTTCGCTGGTGGTCCACGCATTGGGACGGGCCCACGACGCCGGAAACAACCCTGTCAGACTAATCTTGGCCGGTGCCGGGCTGTCGGTCATGCTCGGCTCGCTTACCGCCATCATCATCATTGCCGGCGACTCGACGCGCCTGCGCAACTACGTCAGCTGGGCCAGCGGTTCCCTACAGGGACGGGGCTGGGACGTGCTGTTGTGGGTCCTGGGGGCGTGCATCGCTGCGGCTTTAGCAGGGCTGGCTACGGCCCGGAGTCTGGACTCGCTCTCTCTCGGCAACGATCTAGGTAACGCCTTGGGGCTGAAAATGCGGACCACGTGGCTGGTGGGTACTGGAGCCATCGTACTGCTGGCAGGGACGGCCACGGCAGCCGCCGGTCCCGTCGGTTTTCTCGGCCTGGCAGCCCCGCACATGGCCCGCATGATCGTGGGACCCAACCATCGCCGCATGCTCCCCTACTCCATGCTTATCGGCGCGCTCCTGTTGCTCGTCGCTGACATCCTTGGCCGCGTCATTGCTGCCCCCGGCGAGATCGGTGCCGGTATCATGAGCGCCGTCATCGGCGCACCGGTGTTCATCGCCCTGGCCCGCCGCCGGAAGTTGGTACAGCTGTGAGCGCCACTTATACCGACCGTAGGAACAGGTTCGGCATCCCCGCACCGGCCCGGCCTGGCCGCACTGTCGGCATCGGCCTCGTCCTGGCCGCGGCCGCAGGGGTACTGGGGATCATCTCCATGCAGACAGGCACCATCGCGTTTTCCTTCCATGAAGTCTTCGTCGCTGTCTTTGGCTCCTCGCCGGACCCAAGAGCCTCCCTGGTTGTCCAGAACATCCGCCTCCCCCGCACTGTAACTGCCTTGAGCGTCGGCCTATGCCTCGGTGCAGCCGGCGCCACGTTCCAGTCAATTTCACGTAACGCCCTGGGTTCTCCCGACATCATTGGCTTCACCACGGGGGCCGCGACGGGCGCTGTCGCGCAGATCATGCTGTTCAACGCCGGGCCCGCGGCGACAGCGGTGGCGGCTATCTGCGGGGGGCTTGTGACGGCCGCCGTCGTCTACATCTTGTCCCTGCACGGCGGGGTCACTGGAGGTTTCCGCCTGGTGCTGGTCGGCATCGGCGTCGGGGCTCTTCTTGCAGCAGTGAACACGCTGATGCTGGCCAAGGGCAACGAGGATCTGGCGGCCCAAGCCAACCTGTGGCTGTCCGGTTCACTTGCCTCCCGAACCTGGGATCATGCAGTCCCTGTGCTGGTGGCCGTGCTGTTGCTCCTTCCGATCCTGCTCGCCCAGGGGCGCAGCCTCGGGCTGCTGGAAATGGGCGACGACGTTGCTTGCGCCTTGGGGGTGAGAGTCGAGGCAAGCCGGCTCGTTTCCATGGCGGCCGCCGTTGGGCTGACGGCCGTGGCCACCGCCGCGGTGGGGCCGATAGCGTTCGTCGCGCTTGCCGGCCCACAACTTGCCGCCCGGCTCACCCGTTCCGTCCAGGTGCCCGTAGGGACCGGGGCCTTGATGGGGGCCGTGCTCATGGTCGCCTGCGACCTGCTTACGCAGCGTCTGCCCCTTGGCGCGCACGTGCCGATTGGGCTGATGACCGGGCTCGTGGGCGGCTGCTACCTGCTGTGGCTTATCACTAGGAGCAAGAACATCTGATGCACGCCACAAGAAAGACCTTTGATGGGAGAACCTCCGTGACCACCACCTCCACCTCGCCGGGATATAACGGCGGAACTGGGAATGCCGATGTGCTCTCCGGCCACGGCCTGGACATCGGCTACGACAGCCACCAGATTTCCCGTGGGCTGGACGTTGTCATCCCACCGGCGTCCTTCACAGCCATCATCGGCCCCAACGCCTGCGGGAAGTCCACCCTGTTGCGGGCCCTTTCACGCCTGCTCAAGCCCACGGCCGGGACAGTACTGCTGGAGAGCAAAGACATCCATGGGTACCGCACCCGCGACGTGGCCCGGCGCCTGTCGCTGCTGCCGCAGTCATCCACGGCTCCGGACGGCATCACGGTAGGCGACCTCGTGGCTCGCGGCCGCTTCCCCCACCAGGGGCTACTGCGGCAGTGGACGGATCAGGACAGGTCCGCGGTGGCTTCGGCCATGGCCGCCACCGGCATCACCGAGCTCGCGGACCGGGCCGTCCGGGAATTGTCCGGCGGCCAGCGACAGCGCGTGTGGCTGGCCCTGGCCCTGGCACAGGACACTCCCATCATGTTGCTGGACGAACCGACCACTTACCTGGACATCGCCCACCAGCTGGACGTACTGCGACTGTGCCGCAGACTTCATCGCACCGGCAACTACACCCTCGTCACGGTCCTGCACGACCTTTCCCTGGCGTTCCGCTTCGCCGACCACGTCATCGCCATGAAAGACGGGCGCATCGTGGCGCAGGGCCCGCCCGCGGAGATCGCCACGCCAGAGCTCATGCGCGAGGTATACGGCATCGAGTCGGTCGTCATCGAGGACCCGGCCACAGGCGGGCCGCTCGTGGTCCCGCTGGAACCCGACGAGCTTGCAGGCCCGGCGGCGACCACCGCCGTAGGAACAAGGGCCCGGGCATGAACGCTCCTTCAATTCCCGGTGCCATGCCGGAGCCCTTCCCCGCACCGCGGGACCCAGTTCCCGGGCCTGCACCGTCCATCCCCGTGTTGCGCGGTCATTTCCGTTCCTCTTGGGATGGCTGGGGGCCCGGGCGCCGGGACGCGTTCCTCCAGAATCTCGCAGGCGGCACAGGGGCGCCCCTGGTCGCGCCTGCCCCGGACGGCCGTAGCACCCACCGCGCCGTGACCTTTTTTCATCTGGATCCGGCTGCCTCGGCGGTGATCCTCTCCGCCAACGCCCTCGTCAACCACCTGGATGTGAGCGCTAGCGAGTTTGAGTGGCTCGGCAATTGCGGCTTCTGGGCGCTCACCTACCTAATGCCGGCCGACTGGGAGTCAGGCTACCGGGTCACCGTCCACCCGGGACCGGGCCCGGCTCCGTGGCGGGCGGCCAAGGAGCGCCGACCCATCCGCATGGCAGCCGACGCCGGAGGGCCCGACCCCCTCAACCCCTTGCTGGGTGCGGGCATGAACGGCGGGCCCACCTCGGTGGTGCGGCTGCCCTCGGCCCCTTCCGCCCCGTGGCTGGCAACCGTCTCTCCCCGCCCTTTCGCGGGCAGCCCGGCCATGGGCGGGGACCCCAGTGAGGGCGGGCTGCCCTGCAGTGAGGATGCCCCGGGCCTTGAATGCCTCAGGGTCACGGACTCGGGCGCCGGACGGGTGCGCACGGTGTGGCTGTATTCCCCGCCCCCGGGATCCGCCACGGGCCCGACACCACTGCTGCTCCTGCACGACGGGCAGGTCTGGGCGAAGTACCTCAATCTCAAGGCGACCCTAGACGCGGCCGTGGGCGCCGGCGTCGTGCCCGCCATCCACGTAGCCATGATCGACTCCCTCGACGTCGAGACGCGCTCACGGGAGCTTAGCGGACCTACCGGTACCGTCGACTTCGTGGCCGTTGACCTACTGCCGCTGCTCCGCCGACGCCTGCCCGTCCGTACCGACGCCGCGGGGACTATCGTCTCCGGCGCCAGCTACGGCGGACTCGCCTCGCTGTGGCAATTGGCCCGGCACCCTCACCTCGTGGGGGTGGCCCTGGCCCAGTCGCCCTCGCTGTGGCGCTACGACCTGGCCAGGCCGTTGCGAGACGTGGTGGACCGGGTCACGATCCGCCTCCAAGCCGGCATCTACGAACCCGACATCCACGAGACTACGCAACGGCTTTACGCAGACCTTGTCCCGCTCGGGGCCGACGTCAGGCTGCGCACCGTCACCGGCGGTCACGACTGGGCCTGGTGGAACACCTGGCTCATCCACGGGCTCGCCGAGCTCCTAGACACTGACTTGCAGTGCCGGTCATGAACGGCATTTGGCCACAGTTCTAATGGGGAGGTGAGATGCAACAGAGCCCCCCATACCCGGCTCCAGATTCAGTGCGTTGGCGCTGTCACCTCCCCAGATTTGTTAGCTGATCCGCATCTCAGGGCGCAGTAGTAGCTCATGGTGACAGCCTCTGGGCTTCAAGGAATACTGGCGGATATCTGCCGAAGACTGGCCGCCCTCGGAGCGGCGGAAGTCGGTTTCACTGAGCTATCCAAAGCTCTCCGCCGGAAGTGCTCACGCTTCAGCCCCTGTCTAGTGGGTTTCAAATGAGTTCGGGCGGGCCTTTTCACCCTGAAATCACTCCTCTGCGCCGAAACGGCAGGTCAGCAACCCATACCTCGGTCTGCCGATTGATCACAACCGATAAACGTTGCGTTCTTGCGCAGGTGCCCCTGAAAATAATTCCACATGTCCAAAACCCGTACCGTTACGGGCTATCGGCAACTACCGGCCATCAATGGGCACAGTCGGATTTGAACCGATGAACCACGCTTGCTTATCAGGGGTCGATAGAACCTCCCAATAGGCCGTATTAGCTTGTCCCTGCATGATGTTCTTGTAACAATGCAAGATACTAAATAGTGGCTGTTCTATCTTCAAAAGTATGATTTTTGTATGACGAGGTGGGAACTCCCGCCTATTGCGCCACGGTCCTCGCAGTCGAGCCAACGAAGCGACACATTGCCCTTCTCATTTTACTCCCGATCCATGACGCTGAACCTGCAGATAGCGCAATTCAAGGTACCGGACTTGGGCGCCCCCACGTGGTTCCTGGCTATCGGGCATACCTCACTCTGATCCTGAACTTGTTGTGGCCTCAATCGGCACCATCGGGGTTATGTACGGCGTCGCCACCCATAAAACGGCGGCATAATTCCCGGGCCGGCTCAGAGATAGGGGGTGTGGATCCGCGGCCATTGGGCCATTGACAAAGGGCTCCACCACCGGCGCAACGTGACCTGGAGGGAAGAACATTCCCAGGTCAGAAACGGTGAAGCACCACAAGTTATGGGATCTCTAAGGAACATCGCGATCACCACTCTCCGGCTCACAGGCGAAACCAACCTCGCCAAAGCTACTCGCGCAGCCCGCAACTACCCCAGTCGGGCACTTAAGCTAGCCGGCATCACTACCAGCTAAACGACCTTTCAGCCGCCCTGGGCTTAACATCGGGTCGCCCGTTAGAGAAATATCGAGAACAACAGTACAGAAATTGTTGCGAAGTCCGTGAAAGCAATGATTCATCCCCAGTTCGCCGCGGCGGCATCCTTGTAGGGATGAACTCAGCGTTCATCCCTACAAGAGCGCAGCCAACAAGCGACAGTGAGAGCCCATCCCGGCGTTCCGAATCCCAGACACCGCATGCCCATGGCAGAGTGAAAAACGAGGGTCGTCAATTGGCTTTATACCTAAGTAGGTGAGCTGAGCCGTCCCAGATACGTTGCCTAATCCAGCTCACCTTCCGCGAGTCGGCCCACTACATCTGTGAGCATGTGGAGGCCGGAGACAATATCCTCATCACGCGTGTACTCATGCTCATTGTGCGAGATGCCATCAACTGAAGGTACGAACAACATGACAGTGGGGACAATATCTTTCATATTGGTGGAGTCGTGGCCTGCTAAGGTCTTTACACGCTGGTGGCGTAGTCCAAGATTGGCTGCGGCTTTCTCTGCTAGTTCGACGCCGGCTGGCTGGTAAGGTGTCACCGGCCAGCAGTGCGAATCCTCCTTAGCAATCGTCACATTGGCCAGCCTCTCGATCTTTTCAATGTGCCCGTGGAGTTGGAGGTCGGCTTGCGCTAGCACGTCTTCATCCGCAGAGCGCAGGTCTAACAACAAAGTGACTCGTGAGGGAACCACCACCGGTGAGTTGGGGTAAACATCTAGTTGACCCACGGAAGTGTGGAGAACGCCGGGGAAGCTATCAGCGAGCTCTCTAGCGGCTACCACCAGCATGGATGCGCCCAACAGGGCATCTTTGCGGTCGGTGATGATAGTGGATCCGGTATGGGCCTGCTCGCCATTGACAATAAATTCGTATTTGTTGGCGGCCCAGTTTGAGTCGACAATGCCGATGGTGATCCCTCCGCGCTCCATGCTGCGCCCTTGCTCAATATGGATTTCCGCACAGCACGCGGCCTGCGGCCCTGCCCCCGCACCGAGGCATCCAATGGCTGCGAGCGCCTCGGCTACCGTCACGCCGTCGCGGTCCTGCGTCGACAGTGTCTGATCGAGTTCCAGCTTGTTGGTGTAGACGGAGCTGCCCATCATGGAGGGTTTGAAGCGTGAACCTTCCTCGTTAAACCAGTTGACAACGGCTATGTTGTACTTCGGCAATGATCCGGAATTCTTGTAGGCAGCAACTACGCGGAATGCGGCGTGTGCAGCGGCAAGTACGCCGTATGCGCCGTCGTACCGGCCGGCAGTGGGCTGGGAGTCGAGGTGGGAACCCACGAGAACGTAAGGGGCACCATGAACCAGTTCGTAAGTCCCGAATTGGTTGCCGATCTGATCAAATTCGACGGTGAAACCTTGGTCTGTCAACAGCTGTGTGAACCACGTTCGTTGTAGGCCGTCGGCGGCGGATGCGGCTAGTCTGTCAACGCCTCCGTTGGCGGTGGCACCGAAGGTGCACAGCATGGCGAAGTCTGCCATGAAATCGGCGTCGTCACCTGTGAAGTTGTCTGGATTGGGTTCGAGAATTGTTTTCAACATGAGGGTTCCTTAAGCATTGTCTGGGGAGGCTACCGCGGAGCGAGACGGCTAATCTGATGTTTTCGGGGACCTGGTTAGTGGATCCTGCAACACGTGCAGGATGGCAGGTAGTTCGCTTTGGACCGCCCGCTGGAACGCGCCGCGGAAATCCTCGGTGCGCTCCACCCGCTCCCCATAGCCGCCGTAAGACCGGGCTAGTGCGGAAAAGTCCGGGTTTACGAGCCCCGTACCGGATGGCCTTCCGGGGTAGTGGTTTTCTTGGTGCTCTCGGATGGTTGCGAAGCATTGGTTGTCGACGACGATCACGATAAACTTCGCACCGTAGGCGATGGCCGTTGCTATCTCTTGGCCGTTCATCATGAAGCAGCCATCTCCGGCAACGGAAACTACTTGGCGGTTTGGGTACACCATGCTTGCCGCCACGGCTGCAGGGATGCCGACTCCCATGGCGCCATTTCGGGGGGCCACCAAGGACTGCGCCGCAGTGTGCTGGAGGTACCGCGCGGGCCACAGGGCATGGTTGCCCGCACCGTAGGTGATGATCGCATCTGCTTCTAGCTCTTCGCGCAGGACCGTCATACAAGCACTCATGTCTACGTGGGAACCGCCGTCTAGGTGAGGCGTTGAGTATGCTTCATATTCGTCACGTGCACGCTTGAGCCATTCCGGCAGAACTGACATCTTCAAGTCCAGCTCGGCGAGTTCATTGGCGAAGGTACTGACATCTGCCACGATGTGTTGGTCAATCCGACCGTAGTGCCCCAAAGTGTCTCCAGGCATTGCCACTACAGTCTCTGCAGTGAGTCCCCGAGTGAACCCGTCGCTGAGAACGTCTGCGCGGGGGCATCCGATGAACAAGAGCAGATCTGCTTCGTCTAGCCGCTGGGCGTTCGCGTCGCTTCGGGCGTAGCCGAGGCTGCCAACGTAGCTGTTGCCGCCCGGGAGCGCGTGCGGCACCGCGTCGTAGGCCCGGAAATCGGATACCACTGGCACTCCGTGGCTGGCGGCCCAAGATACCAGCGCTGTGCCGCAGTCCTGCGTCCAACCTTCGCCGCCCACGATGATCAGTGGCTTTTTTGCCTCTGACAGCTTGCCTCCCAGCTCGGCGAGCGCGGTCGACGTCGGCCCACTCTGGGCCCGTGCGCGCATGGGTACAGTGGTGCCACCGGGGACCATGTGGGTCAGCACATCTTCTGGCAGTCCGATGACCACCGGGCCCATCCTGCCGCTCATTGCAGTGTGAATGGCATCCTCAACCATCGAGGCCGCTGAGGCAGCATCGTCCAGGACCAGGACCTTCTTGGCCGTGCTTCCAAACCAGGAGGTGATATCGAATTCCTGGAACGATTCGCGGCCTCGGTCCGCTACGGGGATCAACCCGACGAAGAGAATCAATGGGGTGGCGTCTTGGTATGCGGTGTGAACGGCGATGAACGCGTTGGCTGCGCCTGGTCCGCGGGTCACCATGGCGATGCCCGGCAACCCTGTGAGTCTTCCCTCCGCTAGTGCCATGAAACCGGCACCGCCCTCGTGTCTTGTGACAACGGTGGTGATAGGTGATTCATGGAGCCCATCAAGCACGTCGAGATAGCTCTCCCCCGGAACACCATAGACCCGAGGAATGGCTGCCGCTTCGAGCTGGGCGACGATGAGATGCCCTGCGGAGACGGCCCGCTCTGGTGCCAAAGTGGAGGAGCTCATGTCAGACAACCTTTCAAGTGTTTTCACAATAGTGGCGTCCGTGAGGACCGCCACTACCCATGATGGCAGTTGTGGTTGTGGGGGGAACTAGCCAGGCTCAACGATTTTCCTCGTCTAGGCTGTGCTTATGCACATTCCTTCTGTTCCGCTCCGTCCATCGCTCGATGAACCTGAGACGAGCGAGGGTCGCTGGGTTCTGCTGGTGACGGAACTCAAGGGCAGGCTCCCCGCCATGCAAAAGCTATTCGTGGAGCGGGTGCAGGCCATTGCAGGTTACTCGGGCGATTCCTTTGCTGTCGAAGAGTTGGAAAATTCAGCGGTCGTATCTATCGGTCTCATCCTCAATTCCATGGCCGGCGAAGAACACTATCCACGCATGGTGGAGTTCGCCACCGGCTTGGGCGCGCGCCGCGCCCGCCAGGGAGTGGCGGCCGAGGCCCTAATGTCGGCAGTGCGCCTAGACTTTCCTATCATCTGGTCCACACTCCTGCGCCTGTCCACCCCCGCTGATGCATCTCTAATGGCTTCACGAGCCGAGGATGTTTGGCGCGTGGTCGACGACTATGCCTCCGCGATCCATTCAAGCTACCTATCAACACGAGTCGCTATGGCGCAGCAAGAAGCCGGGGTAAAACAGGAATTCATCTCGGCTCTTTTCAGCGCTCAGGGTCGACATGTTGAGACACGGGAGCGGTTTGCCCGTGCCTTCGATGTCAATGCAGACGCCCAATACGCCATTGCTGCCGGCAAAGGGCAGCGGGCGGAAGAGCTCCGCAAACTGGCCGCGTTTCCCACCCCCTCAAATCCAATCTTTCTTCACGAGTCTGCCGATTACACCTACGTATTCTGGCCTATCACGGAACTTAAATTCGGTACCCAAGATGCACTACCCACTGGGGTGGCAACCATCCCCTGCGGGGTTGCAGTCTCTGCAGATGGCCTGATGGGGTTGGCAAGCGCGGCACGAGTCGCCGCCGCTCTCTCGGAACTGGCCAAACCCACTGACCACGCTCCCGTAACGGTGGACAAGCACTGGGCGCGACTTGCGAGAACTCGCTTAGACGAAACTGGCGTCGACCTCAGGGCGCTCCTGGAGTTGCAGTTAGGCAGCTGCCGTGTGGAAGAGCTTGAACGGCTAAGGGAAACGGTGACCTGCTTTTTACTCAACGGCAATGTTGCGGTCACTGCAGAGACCTTGTTCTGCCACCGAAATACCATCCTCAACAGGTTGCGACGTTTCAAAGAAGTGACCGGGATCGATCTGACCGTTCCCGCCGAAATAGCCCGCGTCGTTGTTGCCTGGGCGTAATCAGTCATCGTTGTTGCTGTAATGACGGATCGTAAGTGTGCATCTGCCCAATCCTAGGCTCCCAAACGTGTGCGGATCCGCCTTGTGACTCACAGCACCTCGAATGGATAGTAGAACAAGATGTTGAAGTTACTCCTTCCTACTCTCCTCGCCCCGGATCATCACCATTGGAGCCCCACATGACAACCGACGTAACACGTATCACTGCGGAAGCCGAAAAACTGGACCGCAGCAAAATGCGGAAAATTGCCACTGCCAGTGTCATTGGCACAACTGTTGAATGGTACGACCTGTTCCTTTTCGGAACGGCATCAGCCCTCGTATTCAACAAGATTTTCTTCCCGGATCTCGACGGCGCGATTGGCACCATACTGGCGTTCATGACTTTCGCCTCGGCCTACGTGGCCCGCATGGTTGGCGCCATCATTTTCGGTCATTTCGGAGACCGGGTGGGCCGCAAATCAATGCTGTTGATCTCCCTGATCGGCATGGGTGTTGCTACCTTCGGAATTGGCTTGATTCCAGACTTCAATACCATTGGTGTCGCAGCGCCCCTACTGCTGCTTACCTTGCGACTGTGCCAAGGGCTCGCGCTGGGTGGCGAATGGGGTGGTGCTGTCCTGATGACCGTGGAGCACGCTCCAGCGGATCGGCGCGGGTTCTTTGGTTCCATGGTTCAGATCGGTGTCCCGATCGGAACCTTGCTGGCCAATATTGCGTTTTTGATCGTGGCCAGCACTCTCGATGAGGCAAGCCTGCTGAGTTGGGGTTGGCGCGTCCCCTTCCTGCTCTCCGCAGTTCTGGTTGCAGTAGGAATTTACATCCGTTTGCACATAGAAGAAACGCCCTCCTTCAAGAAGGTCCAGCAAACCGGCGCCAAAGCCAAAATTCCGTTTGCCGTCCTGATGAAGAAATACTGGCGCCAGGTAGTCCTTGGCGGCATCGCCACGCTGTCCACCGGCAGCACCTTCACTCTCTTGGTCGCTTCAGGCGTCAACTACGGAACCAAGGAGCTAGGCCACTCAAAGACACTGCTGCTGTGGGCAGTCATGTTCGCCTGCATCGTGGCCTTCTTTGCCATTCCATTCTTTGGCAGGTTGTCAGACAAGGTGGGGCGTAAGCCCATCATCTTTGCCGGCGTGATCGCCGAGGCTTTGCTCGCTTTCCCCCTCTTCTGGATGATGGATACTGGATCACCCGTATTATTGTTCCTCGGCTATGGCCTGATGATGCTAGCGTTCTCCGCCAACTACGGACCCATCGCTACGTTCCTCGCTGAACTGTTCGGCTCCAAAGTTCGTTACTCCGGCCTATCTATCGCCTACATGCTCTCCGGACTGTTGGGCTCCGCTGCCACACCAGCTATCACCGTGGCTCTACTTGCCGCGACAGGTCAGAGCTCATCCATCGCTTGGTACGTCATGGGCGCGGCAGTCGCCTCGTTGCTGGCCCTTCTGCTTCTTACTGAAACCCGATACGGAAATATCCACGAAGTCGAAGATGCCCCGTCAGATAGTGTTGAGGTCTCCAAATGAGCATCAGGCGCATTCACGCCGCACCTGGCCATGTCGCGCCCGTGGGACCTTACTCCCAGGCCGTAGTAGCCAACGGGTTGGTGTTCACTTCCGGTCAAATCCCAGCCCGGAGTGACCTCACTGACCAGCCTGCGGAGTTTTCGGACCAAGTGCGCCAGACCATTCGAAACCTTCAAGCCATTCTTGAAGAAGCCGGATCGGACTTGGAGCATGTTATTAAAGTGAACACCTACCTAACGGACATCGAGCAGCTGGCTGAGTACAACTCCGTCTATAAGGAGTTTTTCGGAACGCACAAGCCGGCGAGAACCTCAGTGTGTGTCTCGCTGTGGGGCGTCAGCCTGGAAATCGAATGCGTTGCCGCACTCATCGAACCAGTCAAGGAGCTGTAGCGAATGACTGAACCATCTGTGGACTTGGCAGAGCAAGACTTATTGGACCAGCTCGGGACGCTCAGCCTGCCCACGTTAGGGCATTTTTTGGAAGATGGTTTTTGCTCGCCAATGATTGCCACTGTTGTCCCTGGCAGCAGGATGCTCGGGGTCGCCTCCACCGCTCTCATTCCCGATGCAGACGCCATCGCGGTCAATCAAGCTCTGGTTCGGTTGCGCCGAGGCGAAGTGCTGGTTCTGGACATGGGCGGCGATACCATCCATGCCCCGGTAGGCGCAGTCACTGCTGCGGCTGCCAGGTCAAAGGGTGCCGCCGGAATTGTGGTCAACGGCCCCGTCACCGATGTGGCCGAGCTCCGCGAACCGGCGGAGGACGGTTCCGTGCTGCCGGTCTTCTCACAGGGCAGCACCTGCCTGACAACCAAGCGGCACAACTCTGGCCGTGGCCTATTTGGCGTTCCGGTTACCATCGGGGGCGCAACAGTGCACCCGGGTGATCTGATCATGGGTGATGACAACGGCGTGGTGGTTCTGAGCAAAGCCACAGCCGCTGCTGTGATCGACAAGGCACAAGCCTCAGATCTTGCAGAGCCAGCCATTCTCGGGCGAATTGCCAGCGACGAGCCCCTGGAGAACATCTTGGCACTGGGTTAGGAGTTGCAGGCGAAAGTAGTGGCCCCGTTTCTCTCAAGGGAAACGGGGCCACTACTTTTTTTGGGCTATGCAAGCGGAGTACGGATGAGTTTCTTGTTGACGAATTCACTCATGCCGTACTTAGCCAGTTCCCGGCCAACACCGGAAGCTTTGACACCACCGAAAGGGAGATCGGCTTGGGTTCCAGTGGGGCTGTTGATCCAGACCATCCCTGTGTCGAGGCGATCCGCCACCTGCTTTGCTTTTTCGGGGTCGGCGCTAAAGACCGATCCGCCGAGACCGTAGGCCGAACCATTAGCCAAGGCGATGGCCTCCTCTGCATTCTTGACTTTGTACACTACAGCCACCGGGCCAAAAATCTCCTCGTGAAAAGCACGCATGTCAGGAGTCACGTCTGCCAGCACAGTAGGGTGCATGAAGGCGCCTGGGCCTTGGAGGCGCGTCCCTCCTGTCAACAACGTTGCACCCTTGGCGATTGCGTCATCCACTTGGCTGATAACTCCTTCCACTGCAGCTTCAGAAGCCAAGGGCCCAAAGCGAGTGGAGGCATTGGTGGGGTCGCCTGGGACAACAGCCGCCATTTTAGAAGTAAAGGGCTCGAGGAAATCGTCGTAAATATCTTCCAGCACTATGAATCGCTTAGACGCAGTGCAAGCTTGTCCACCATTTCCCATGCGCCCGGACACCGCGGCTTTGACCGTGGCCGCCATATCTTGGGAGTCGAGCACGATGAAGGGATCTGAGCCGCCCAGTTCAAGGACAAACTTCTTCAGATTTTTGCCCGCAATCTCACCGACCGCCGAACCCGCCCGTTCACTGCCCGTCAGAGAAACACCCTGGACCCGGGGATCGGCAATAATGGTTGCGACTTGATCATTAGTGGCGAAGAGATTGATGTACGCGCCATCAGGAAGAGCTGCTTCTTCGAAGATCCGTGCGATGGCCAGCGCTGAGCGGGGGCAGCTCGGGGCGTGTTTGAGCACAACTGTATTACCTAGCATGAGGTTCGGAGCCGCAAATCGGGCAACCTGATAGTAGGGGTAGTTCCACGGCATGATTCCAAGAAGCGGCCCCACCGGTGCAGTGCGGACCATGGCTTCACCCCCGCCTTTAACGGTGAGAAACTCATCTGCGAGGAAGCCAGGACCCTCCGTGGCGTAGTAGTCGAAGATGTCAGCCACCAAATCTACCTCCCCCATAGACTCCCGCAGCGGTTTGCCCATCTCCTCGGTAATAAGCATCGCCAAGAACTGCTTTTGGGTGCGGTACAGGTCCGCAACCCTGTGTAAAACGCTAGAGCGGTCATGGACCGGCGAGTGGCGCCACTTGGCAAAAGCCTCATGGGATTGGGCAATGGCGGACGCTATTTCGGCATCGGTTGCTTCTGGGAATTCCTCGAGTGTGGTGCCAGTGGCGGGGTTCACTACCTTATATGCTGTCATAGCTCCACGCTACCGGCAGCGTTGCTTATGTGGGGAAACACTGTGTAGGCGCCCAATCTGCGGCAAATTTCCGGGGCAAACGAACAACTTTTTCGACACAAACGCAACCTTCAATTCCAAGTTGCGTCGAGGGTGACTGTGGACAAGCTCTAACCTGAGGATCTACCCACACTCTGAGTGAATACTTCGATGGATAAGTTAATGCTCACGGAAGGACACTCCCGCTGCCTAACCCGCCCTCCGAGGCGCCTCTGTTGCCTGGAGAATAAGCAGAATTCTACGATCTTTTATTCGATGCAGATCGAGAAGAAAAATTTACGAATATCGGCTGCCTCCGTCAGTGCACTAGCAACGTCATCCTGATTGCTTTGCACCACGACCTAACCGGATCTACCTTGCAAGTGAATGATCTCCATTGAGCGTCCCCCGCTGGGCACAGGCCAAGTAATCCAACGCGGTTGCATCTATATGCTCTAACGGAATCGAGTGGGCCTGCGGCATGCGATATTCGAACCGAAACAGTCAGTGCTGAACACCCGGAATTGCGAAGTAATAAAATACCAACCGAGACTGTCACCGCATGTCAGAGTGTGTTGAGTGCTCAAAATCCCTCAGTAGTTATCAACATTTATAACCCCGCTGTCATGCCATCGGTCCATTTCGGGTTGCCAATAGGCCCTTTTGACCAGTTTCTGCATGGCCCGACTGCAACAACGAGTGATACTAAATACTCTCCACTTTGCACTGATAAGGATGAGTTTTGTATGACGTGGTAGGAACTCCCACCCAACTGCGGCGCACCCTCTCGCACGGCAAACCAGCGGTGTCAGCGGGTTACGTCCCGTGGAGTGGTCGAGTTTGCCTCGACACCGTGCGGGTCAGTTCTTTGATTATGCTGCAGTGAGTTCTGGGAGCAAAATCGCCTCCTATACGGGTTCGGTGGGTGCTGTGTTCATGGCCTTGAGTTCGGCCATGGACGCTTCGGAGATGTAGCGGCGGTCCCCTGCTTCCCATTCGTCATGTTGCTCGACGAGAACCGCGCCGGCAAGCCGCAACAAGACTGCCGGGTTGGGGAATAGTCCGACGACGTCGGCACGCCGTTTGATCTCCTTGTTCACCCGTTCGATGGGATTCGTGGACCATATCTGCCCCCAGTGCCTGGCCGGGAACCGGGTGAACGCGAGGACGTCATCCCGGGCGTCGACGAGCATCACGGCGACCTTCGGATGGGACTTGGCCAGCATCCGCGTGACCTCGTCGAACGGGGTGTTCACGTGTGCAGCGTCGGGCTGGGCGAAGGCGGTGCGGATGCTTGAGGCGACCATGTCTTGGGATCCCTTCGGCACGATCGAGAGCACGTTACGCATGAAATGGACCCGGCACCGCTGCCAGCCCGCACCATGAAAAACCTAAGTGCCTCAAATCCGATGGCTTACAAGAATGCTCAGCCGAAAATATTGTCCATGTTCTCGAACGACGGGCAGTTCACGAGCACTTAGCGCCGAATACTGTTCCATTGTTCGTCAAGGGCCGATGGCGAACTGGTGGGGATGACAAACAAGTGGCTCAGCCCAGCGCAGCTTTGGCCTGTGCCACGAGGCTGGTGCTTGTGGCATCCAGTTCCTGTGTCCCACCGCCGGGTCCGGCCGGGTACTTGTCAACGAATGCCGTCCGTGCCGACAGGTGCACAGCATCGACGCCAACCCCAGCCAACGCGGGAATGTCCTGTATCCGAACGCCCCCACCAACCATGATCTCAATACCCGCGGGGCGGTGCGCCACCATGTCTGCCAGGACGGCCAGCCCGTCGATGCTCCGTGCGGCACCTCCGGAGGTGAGAACTCTACGGACTCCCGAAGCCGTCAGGCGCATGAGCTGCGCCAACGGATCAATGCTCGCGTCCAACGCCCGGTGGAACGTGACGGTAAGTCCGTCGGCGGCGTCGACCCACTGGTCTAACGCCCGCAGGTCGATGTCCCCCTCGGGCGTTAGCGCACCAACCACCACCCCATGCACACCGGCAGCTTTCAAATGCTTGATTTCCAACGCCATCGCCGCCACTTCTTCGCGGTTGTAAACGTACCCTCCCCCGCGGGAACGCACCAGTGCCTGCAAGAAATGGGATCTGCCCTGTGACTGCGCCAGCACGGCCTCAACGGTGCCGTTCGACGGCGTCAGACCGCCCAGTCGCAGCGCAGTGCACAACTCCACCCGGGTGGCTCCACCCTCAATGGCTGCATGTGCTCCTGCAGCATCCTGGACGGCAATTTCCAAATCCATCACTGGTTTCAACAATCTATCGGCGATGCACGACGGCGGTCAGGGGCGGGGTGTTCCCTGCCGTAGAAAAAGGAAACACACCATCGGCCAGATGAGAATGTCCCAGACGCAATAAGTCCTGGTCCACACCCCCAGGGGTCAGTGCCAGCTTCCATCCTGCCGCGGCGTCAAAGAGTTCCGGCTCCAAGTAGCCAATCTTGACCACGATGATGCCAAACTCATTCAAGTCCAGACCCAGCTGGGTGAAGTCAGAGACATGGTGGAACGGTTTCCGGCGCTGCGTCACAATGGAGAAGACATTTCCTACCTGGATGACGGCCTGGGTTCCCGCCGTCGCATCACCATCGGTGATCGAATACACGGTCCCCTGCAGCCTGACCGGACCATGGGCGTTGTGGTCAACCCGGGCGCCAGCTTCCACATCCACGGCACCGCCTACTCCGGCAGCCACCGCCTGGGCAACCGCACCGGGATCAAAGATCGATGCGTGCACCAGCTTCACATCGGCCTCCGCCAGTTGTTGGCTGTCCAGCAACTGGGCCAGTGTCCAGGTAACGTCCCCGGCTCCGCCAGCTGTTGGGTTGTCACCGGTATCGGAGAGGAAGTATGGCCGCGGGGCATCAGGGGCAGTTGCCGCCTGGATGCCCTCCGTCAGGGTGGCTGTCTCGGCCACAAACACAAAATCGTTCCGCGCATCCCAGTACAGGTGCGCCAGACGTTCGGCCTCACGGGTGATGACTGCCTCATCATCGCCGGTGACCACTACGTACGCTTGACAGCGAGGTTCATCGGCCCATGCGTACCCCACCCAAATGGCGGCGTCAGTGACACCGCCCAGCTCGGTGACGGCAGGAACCTGATCATAGATTCCCTTGGCAGGCTCCAGTCGCGTGCTGGACTTTTCACCGGGCAAGAGTACCGGCACGGGCACCCATGCCTTAAGCGGGCGGCGCTTTTGCACATCCGAGCCGTTGGATGCCCGCAGCCGACCCAGAAGGTTGTGGACAGCGCGCTCCTTCGTGTTCATTTCATCCTCGTGCGGCGCCATCCGGTAGCACGTGATGAGATCAACGCATTCGAGCAGTTTCCAGGAGACGTTTCCGTGGAGGTCCATCGAGGTTGAAATAAGCACGGCGTCACCTAGGGCAGCGCGCACGTGGTGTGCCAAATCTCCTTCGGCGTCCTGTCGCCCGATCACGCTCATGGCCCCGTGAATGTCAAAGAACAAGGCATCAAGGGGCCCTGCACTTTTGATGCGCTCCACAATTTCGTCCCGGAAAGCCACGTAGAGATCGGGGTCCACGGCACCGCCGGGCAGCGAGCGTGCATGCATCAACGGCACCCACTCGGCGGCCTCCTTGAGCTCGCTCCCGTCGTTCAAGAAGGGGTAATAGCCGGTCAGCTCTGCACCGCGCCGAACGGTGAACGCTTCGGCGCCGCTGATATGGGGTGAGAACGTGCTGGATTCAATCGATATCCCGGCAATTCCAATTCTGGGGCGGACCAATCCACCGTCCTGCACCGGTGACAGCGGCGGGCACCACACCTCAGACTGGTCTGGAAGGTCTAATAGTTTGTGCTGTGCTGTCATCGTGTGCCTCGCTTGAATCCGGTGGAGTGCTCAAAAGTTTCAATCATGTTCAATGCCTTGGAGGTATTCTCGGCCCAAAGATTCGTGGTCTCAGCGGGATCCTGCGCCAGGTCATAGAACTGCCCGGGGCCGTGCCCCGTGTCATCCGGGACACCCACAGGTTCCGAGAAGCCCCCGGATCCTGTGCCAAATATTGCCTTGCCTAAACCACTGCGCAAAACCAACGTCCCATCAAAAGCCTGGTGCCCCAGAACCCGAGCGGATACTGCATTCTTGTCCCTGGACTCCAGCAGCGGGGCAAAGGAAACGCCGTCATTGAGTGTGCCTGGCTCTTTGAATTCCCCCGGCCCCTCATGGGCGCCGGAGACCAGATCGGCCAAAGTAGCACGAATGTCCATGAGACTTACCAGCTCATCACGAATCTGATCCTGGGCAATGCCTGGGCCAGCCACAATCAACGGCACCCGATGACCAGCTTCCCAAGCATCAGCTTTTTGGCCTCGCCACGGCCCGTTGGGACGGTGCACCACCACGTCGCCGTCTTCCGGGAACATGGTGGGGGCGCCATTATCTGAGGTAAAAACGAAGACAGTGTTTTGATAGTCATCGCCCAAGGCCTTCATCAGTTCGCCAACCATCCAATCAACCAAGATCACGCCGTCTCCGCGCAATCCGGCGTTGGAACGCCCCTGAATGAATGCCGGTGGAACACACGGACGGTGGGGCGCGGCGGTGGCAACATACGCGAAGAAGGGCTCGGCACGGCCACGCTGCTCCAGTATCCAGTCCGCAGCTTTCGCCACGACGGTGGTGTCAACGGCATCGTCCTGCCACCCCGGGCTTTGCAGACCCGGACGCTGGGAGGAGACGAGATCGATCTTCTCTTCCAGCGGCAGCCCAACGGCCCCGTCCTGCTCCAAAAAGCAGTACGGCGGCATGTCCAATGATCCGGATATTCCAAAGTACGTATCAAAACCAAGCGCCACCGGACCGCCGGTAAACGGGGTCGCATAGTCAATCTCCCGACCGTGGCCTTGCATCTGGGATGCGAACCCGGGAGCGAAAGCGTTGCGCTTGGTACCGTCGTGGGCCGTCCAGTCCAAGCCCATGTGCCATTTGCCAAACGCAGCAGTGGCGTAACCTGCGTCTTTGAAGTCCCGTGCCAGGGTGGGAGCGTCGGCATCAATGATGGCCGGGTCAAGACCACCAAGGACTCCACTTTTCAAGGGGCTGCGCCACGGGTACGACCCGGTCATCAAACTGTACCGACTGGGCGTACACACAGCCGAGGACGCGTGCGAATCAGTGAAACGCACCCCATCGCGGGCCAGTCTGTCCAGGTTGGGGGTGTGTATCTGTTCCGCACCATAGCAGGACAGATCACCCCAGCCAAGATCGTCAGCTAGGACCACCACTACATTTGGTTGAGCTACCAAGGAGCTACCCTACTTTCCTATTTTAATAAACCCTGTGATATCGCCGGTGCCGGGGCAGTGGCAAGGTTGTCCGCCACATAGGCGGCGGCTCCAATAAATCCAGCATCTGGCCCCAGTTCCGCCGCACGGATCAGCGGCGCCGACGGACGTCCGTGTTCGGCAAGAAGTTCGGTCAATCTGGCTTGAGTTGGTTGTGTTAGTGCGTCACCGGCGGCACTGACACCTCCGCCCAGAATGAACAGGCCCGGGTCAAACAGCATCGCCACCTGGCTCAGTCCAAATCCCAACCAGTGGGCAATATCGGCAAAATCCTCAGCTGTCCGGGCCACGGTGGTCAGCGTGCTGCCGCTGGCGTAACGATCCAGGCAGCCACGGCTGCCACAACCGCAGGGCCGGCCATCAGGGTCAACCACCATGTGGCCGATCTCCCCGGCAAAACCATGAGCCCCCACCACTAGCTGGCCATTGACCAGCAGCGCGCCCCCGATGCCGGTGCCCACAGTGACCATGGCAACATCTTGTGCTTCCCGGGCAGCACCAAAGCGGTGCTCCGCCCAGAGGGCGGCGTTGGCATCATTGATGACAAGGCATCTGATGTCCAGCCGGGATTCCAGCAGGTCCGCCAACATGGTGTTTTCCAATTCCAGATTGGCTGCATAGAGCACCGATCGGTGATCTGTGGAGACATATCCGGGAACGGCCACGCCCACCAAAAGCCCGCTGGGTTCGGGCATCAGTTCAAGGATTACCGCCACCACCGTGTCGGCAATGGCAGACTCACCCTGCGGGGTCGGCTTTTGCACACGCGCCATCACCCGTCCGTGGGAATCAACCAGACCGGCAGCAATCTTTGTGCCGCCGATGTCCACGCCAATCCAGAGCTTGCTCATGCCGGATCTACGGTGGTACCTTGATGCGGGATACGCAGTACGGCCACAGGCTGGCTCCTCAGCGCCTCCGGCACCACGAGGGTTTGCGCTGAAACTGTGTCGGTGCCCAGCCATGAACCGCCACCAACAAGGAGCGGCGCAGTTGGCAACTGCTCATTCGGGGTCAGCACACACAAATAGCTTGCGTCCGCCGAGACCGTGACGGCGTAGTGGCAAAGTTGCTCATCGCTAAGCGTCCCTGACCAGGGGCGTGTGTGGTAGATGGCATCACCATTGGTCTCCAGCCACGCACCAAGCCCCAACAACCTCTCGCGGTAAATGTCCGGGACCGTGCCGTCGGCTGCCAGGCCGATGTTCAGCAGGAAGTTGCCGTTGCGCGAAACCACCGAAACCAGGTGGGCAACGAGTTCAGCGATGCTAAGCACTTCTGCTTCCGTTTCCTGCTGGTTCACACCAAAGGACCGGCCCAGCCCGCGGCAGCTCTCCCAATGCTTGTCGGCCAAACCACCAATGTCACTGTATTCGCGCGTCAGGTAGCCGTGGGAGGGAACCCCCCAGCGGTCATTGACGATCCCGCCGGGCACCGACTTCAGGTACTCGCCAAAAAGTGCTGCCACACCGAAGTCGGCATCTGACTTCCCGGCGTCCGGCCATTCAATGTCATTCCACAAGATGTCCGGTGAAAAACGGTGGATCAGTTCAGTTGCCTGTGCGTGTGCGTAGCGAGCAAAATGTTCGTCGTTACGGCGCAGACGGAATACGTCGGCGTCCGAATCAATCGCAGGGAAATCGCTGACGTGCCAATCTAGGGCCCCGGAAAAATAGCTGCCGAATTTCAGCCCGGCAGCACGGGTGGAATCAGCAAATTCCTGCATGAGATCCCGTTTGGGTCCGCGTGCTGCACTGTTGAAAGGAGTAGTTTCAGTGGCCCACAGACAAAATCCATCGTGATGTTTGGCGGTCGGCACAACGTACTTGGCACCGGCCTGGCGGAACAACGCAAGGCAGTCATCGGCGTCGAACTTCTCAGCTTTCCACTCATCAGCCAGGTCTTCGTAGCTGCTTCCGGCGCCAAAGGTCTCCCGCTGGTAGGCCTGGGCGCTGCTGCCCTCAACACGCACGGTGTTGCCATACCACTCTGCGTACTTGTGGTCGCGGTAGGCATCCTCCACTGCGGTGGGGGCGTCACCAACCTCTGCCCAGGCTGGCACGGAGTACAGACCCCAGTGCACAAAGATTCCGAATTTGGCGTCGGCCAACCAGGTGGGAAAGTCCCAGTCCGGGTAGCTGGGGTTGTGTTCGCCAAAGTCCGGCCCAACACGATCCTCAAAATTAATCATTTGATACCTTTTGTGTGAGTAAAAAAGTGGAGATCAGCGTCCGGCCAGGCCGACAGTCGCGATTCCCTTGACCAGGTGTTTCTGCAGGGCAATCACGATGATCAGTGTGGGCAAAATGGCGATCACTGATGCAGCCATCACCAGGTTCCAGGAACTTCCGTGCTCACCGAAAAACGTTTGAAGACCCAGTGAAACGTTACCCAGTTCATTGACGTCGTTGACCACGATCAGGGGCCATAGGAAGCTGTTCCAGAAGGTGATAAATGTCCACACACCCAGCACAGCCAACGACGGCTTGGCCAGGGGCAGGATGATCCGGGTAAAGGTGCGCCATTGGCTGCAACCGTCCATGCGGGAGGCTTCCACCAACTCGTAGGGAATACCCACAAAGAACTGTCGCAGCAAGAAAACACCGAACGCTCCGAAGGCCCACGGCAGGATCAGTGCCTGCCAGGTGTTGATCCAGCCAAGCTTTTGCATCAGCAAGAACATGGGGATTACTAGGACTTCCTGGGGAATCATCATCGTGGCCAGGTAAAGCAACATGAACTTGTCTCGCCCACGCCACCGCAGAATGCCGAAGCTATACGCTGCCAAGGAGGAAACAGCCACCACAATCAAAGTGCCCGCCACTGAGACGATCAGTCCGTTGATGATGAACCGGAAGAAAGGGGTGTAGTTGAATACCTCAACAAAGTTCTGCCAGCGGAACTCCGAGCCAATAAGCGAGGGCGGCTGAGAAAAGATTTCGCCGTTGGGCTTGAACGCTGAGAAGAAGGTGAAAATGATGGGGAAGAGAAATAGCAGCGCCGCGACGGCTAGCAGGATCTCACTGCCGAACTTCATAGGGCGGAATCGCGCTCGGGATTTCCTTGAGCCGTCCTTTGCCGGTGTTTCAACGCGGCGCGACGATCTGATCTGGACCTGGTTATTAGTCATAGTGAACCCATTTCTTCTGTCCCAGCCACTGCAGCATTGTGACAACAAGGATTAAGACAAAGAGGATGATGGCAGGCGCTGCAGCGGCACCTAGTTCGCCATCTTGGAATGCTGTTTGGTAAACGTTCATCACCACGGTCACCGTGGACGTTCCTGGCCCACCAGCTGTCATGACGAACGGTTCTGAGAAGATCTGGAACGCTGAAATCATGGTTACCGTGGAGGCGAAGAAAATTGCCGGGGTCAATAGCGGAATCTTGATGCGCAGCAACTGTGTGAAACCGTGCGCACCGTCCAACATTGAAGCATCGATGATGTCTTGGGGAAGCTGATCAATCGCCGCCGAGAAAATGAGCATATTGTAGCCAAAACCCTGCCACACAATAACAATCACCACAGCTAACAAGGCGGTACTACTGTCACCCAAAAGGTTGGGCATGTGGATGCCAAACCAGGATTGAAGCGTTGAGTCAACCAGTCCGTTGGGCTGGTAGATCAGTTTCCAAATCACGGCAGTTGCCACTGTGGGTGTAACTACCGGCAGAAAAAAGAGGACTCTGTAGAGGCGGCTGAAACGGCTGCTGGAAACCCAGAACGCTGTAGCGAGTGTCAGAACAAGGTTAAGCGGAACCACCACAATGGTGAAAATGAAGGTGTTCACCAGAGCTGCTGTGAACTGGTTGCCCGGGGCAAAAAGATTGCGGTAGTTATCTAGTCCGGCAAAAGTGACTTCCCCGAAGGTGGGCCAGTGGAAGAAGCTGGTGGTGATTGCCAAAATGGTGGGGAAGAGGATGAAAACGGTCATCCCCACGGCGCTGGGGGTGAGAAACCCCAGCGCCGAACGGGAATCAGGATTCTTCCGCTTCTTCAGTACAACAGGATTGGTCACCCTTGGTGGCACGCTTTTAGTAGTTACTGCCGTCACGGTGGCACCTTTCTGCGGCTGTCAGGATGAGCGGAAATGTTTGCAAGGGTTACTTCGCTCCACTTTGCTGCACGTTTTTCAACGCCTCTTCCGGGGTACTCTTGCCGCCAAAGGCGAGCTGGAACTGCTGGGCCATCAGCTTGGTGACTTTGTCCCAGTTGTTGGTGCTGATGAACGGCACAGCCATGTCTGACGATGTCTTGGTAACCGCGGCAACCTGATCGGAGTAGCCCGGGTTCTGCGGGTCAACGTCAGCTTTCAAACCTTCAATGAAAGCGGGAACGGCGGCCGTGCGTGCCGGAAGGTTACCTGCCTTGGCTGAAGCTTGCTGCGACTGGGCATTGGTCAACACACCAATGGCCTTGGCTGCCTCTGTCTTGTTCTTGCACGTGGAGGAGATACCGAAACCGGAGTTGGCCGAGAACGTGCCGCCACCATCTTTACCCTGCGGCAGGGAAACCACACCCACCTTGAAACCTGCAGCATCAGTGACATTGCTCTTCATATTCCATGATCCATCAACCGCCATGGCCACGTTGCCTGCCACGAACTGCTGCTCCCCCCACGGCACATCGGAGGAACTTGCCGGGATGCTGCTGATCTTCTTCTCGGTAGCTAACGATGTGTACCAGGAGAAGGCTGATTCGAAAGCTGGGTCGTTCATCTGCAACTGACCATCGGCGGAGACAGGCTTTGCACCGTTGTACGCCAATAGCTGCGCAGACATGTGCAGATCGGAGAATGTCTGGCCAAACGCGGGCTTGTTGGTTGCCTTGGTGATCTTCTCGGCCGTAGCGACAAACTCGTCGGTGGTCCAACCATCTTTGGGCTCATCCACACCGGCAGCCTTGAAGACATCCTTGTTGTAGTACATGACCATGGTGGAGAGACCGTACGGCAGGGCAAACTGCTTGCCGTCGTTCTGCAATGCCTTTAACGCCCCGGATTGCCACTCACTTTCAGTGAAGCCAGCAGCTTTTGCCAGATCGCCATCGATGGGGGTCATGGCTTTAGCGAAGGCTGGCAGCCTCAAGCTTTGCATACTGACAATGCAAGGAGCCGTACCTGATGCCAGCTGCGACTGCATTTTTGTGAAGTAGTCAGAGAAGGGTGCAGTGGTGAGGTTTACCTTGATGTTCGGATACTCCTGTGTGACCTGCGCAGCCAAATTTTTCCAAGTCTGGTTTCCTTCGTCGCCCTGGGACCAGAAGGTCCAGTCGAGCGTGACGTCTCCGCCAGCGTTGCCACTATCGGACGGAGTGGAGGAGCCACAGGCGCTGGCACCAAGTGCGAGTGCGCCACCGAGTGCGATTGCTGTTAGCTTCGTTGCTAATTTCATGTCATTCCTTTGTCAGAACCGTAGGCTCGATGGTCTTGTGCGTATAATTAATTCGGCGCCGAATTAATGGCGTGATGTTATACTAATCACTAATCTAGGTGGTAGTCAATAGCTATTCCATGAGGGGGAGAAATCTCAACTGCACACATTCGTCCCCACATCACAGCCACCCGTGATGCCGTCAGCCGCGCCGAAATATTGGGCCTACTAGGTCAGACAGGCCAGCTTAGCCGCAGTGAAATAGCCAAACACCTGGGACTTGGACCGGCAACTGTCACAGCCCAAATCCGCAAGCTCGTGACTGATGGTTATGTCCGAGAATTGCCCGCAGATACACGGGCAGGAGCTGGGCGTCCACGCGTTCCGGTGGAGTTAGTACCCGATGCAGCGTTTGTGATCGGCATCAGCGTGCGGCCCACTAGCCTACTGGTCGTGACCATGCTCATCGACGGGACCATTGCGAACGCCACGACCGTGGAATTTGACCCTTCCGACGCAGTGGTAGCTCAGCTCTACGCAGTGGTGGGCGAACAGCGCGCCGCGTTGGAACATCCCCAGCGTGTGGTTGCCATCGGAATTTCCGTGTCAGGTGCGGTGGACCAGGCACTGTCCACTATTCGCATCTCCGCTACGCTGAACTGGCAGGACTTCAATCTAGGTGGGGAGCTGCAACAGCAAGTCAACATTCCCGTCTTTGTCTCCAACGACCTTTTTGCGCTGGCCACCCGTGAGGTTAGCTTCGGGTTGGGCCATGACAAGGACGACTTCCTTTTGTTGGGGCTTGGCTATGGTGTAGGCCTAGGGATAGTCAATCACCGAAAGGTTTTTGGCGGCTCGGGCGGCACTTCCACGGAATTCGGCCACATGTCTGTGGATCCACAAGGCCCATTGTGCGTTTGTGGGAACCGTGGCTGCCTGCAGGTTTATGCGGGTCTGGCTGAACTGCTGCGCAACTCTCCCCTCGGCGATGGAGAAAGAACCATCTCCTCACTCAAAGCTGGTCTGGCCACAGACACCGAGGATCTCCACGCCTTCATGGCCGATATCGGCCACCGGCTGGGCCGGTCTGTGGGCGGCGTAGTGAACCTTCTGGGCATCGGAACCATCATGGTGACTGGAGAAACCACAGAACTGTGGGATGCATTAACTGGCGGATTCCAGCGTGGATTAAAGGAGTCAGTGTTGAGTTTTCTTCACCCCTTGGATATCACTATCAAGGCGTGGACAGACGCCGAAGGCGCAGTAGGTGCAGCAGGTCTGGCGCTACACAACGCCATCAGCCTCAATGTCCCCTTGCAGACGCGCCCAGCGCCCACCCCACCAGAAATCGAGGCGCAATAGGAGGCGTCGGAGATAGCAGTAGACGAGTCCTATTACAGCGGTTAGGGTGTTGGCAAGAGCCAGAGCTCAGCGCCAAAGGACCTGGTACGCCAAACAATGTGGCGGCCGCCATCACGGGGGCTGCCGTCAATGGCTTCTGCGTTGGTTCCGGAGCGGCAGGAAGCCAACAAATCTAAAATATTTCCAACGATGCCCTACCTGCCGACGCCACCGCGGTTTCCCTCGACGCCCCCGTTACCTTTTTAGTAGCCCCTTAAAGAGTAAGAATTGGGGTTGTTGGCCTGTCGGTCCCGGTATGGTTCTTGCCCCCAGTCATTGATGATCCGAATCTTCTATATCTGTCAAGCCGCGATCGTGGTCCTGTTGTCCGGGGCGTGGAGAGCATTCAGCAGACGATAGAGACGTCGGGATAGATAGCGTTTGAGGATGCGCCGTATTTCTTTGGGTGTTTTGCCCTCAGCTTTCCGTCGTTCGGCGTACTCGCGGGTTTTTGGATCATGTATCGTTCTCACAATCGTGGCCATGTGCAAGGCACTATTGAGGCGTCTGTCGCCTCCTCTGTTCAGCCGATGCCGGACTGTATTGCCCGAGGAGGCTGGGATGGGGCAGACTCCGGTAAGAGCGGCAAATGCTGCTTCGGAACGCACCCGGCCCAGATGAGACCACGCGGTGTAAACCACGGCAGCTGTCACTGGCCCGACACCAGTTACCTCAAGTAGCGGTGCCGCTGGGCTAGCCTCGATCAGCTCCGTGGTGCGCCCTTGATTCTCCTTGAGCTCACCATCGAGTGCGGTAATGCGTTTTGCAAGTCTGATAGCTTCAGAACGTGCCGTGGCAAGAGCCAATTCCTCATCGCGTTGACGCCAAAGAGCTGACGCCGCGATCTGCGCATCAGTCAGAGGCCGCCTGGCATCAATCCCCAAATCCACGGTCCTCAACAGGGCTGTGAGTGCGTTGACTTTGGCGGTCCGCTCAAGGGTCATTTGTTCTCTAGCGACCACCAACACACGCAGAGCGGCACGGATTCCATCGTCCTGTCGTGGATTGCGTAGATTCGACTCTTCAAGTGGCAGCGCCGCCGCGGCAATAGCGGCAGCATCCAACGGGTCGGACTTCCCCGCACCACGCCGGACAGGCGCGTAGCTCCGAGGAGCTTCCACGACACGGTAGCCGGCTCTTGAAACCGTGCCAGCTAGCAAAGCACCGTAGCTGCCAACGCCTTCAATGACCCAGAGAGTGTCCGCATCACCTTCGGTTCGGCGTGCTGCCCAGAGAATCGCCCGCTTTCGACCTGGGGCTGTATTAGGGAAAGCCTCAATGCCAAGTTGCTCGCCATTAGCGGCAGTCACGGCATAGGTATGGGTTCGGGCGTGGGTGTCTACACCAATAATGAATGGATATAGATGCGCAACAGTGGGCATTGATACTCATTCCTTTCTCATCGACAGTTCGGGTACCTGCCGGCCATTGAGCAGCCGGCAGCCTACCGTGGGGTCGCTCACGAGGCATTCCTGTAATGGGCCACAAAGACGAGCTCTGGGCAATCTTCTTATCAAGCCTTCGAAGCGGACAAGGTAGGTACAGGTCATCCTTACGATGGCGGGACAATTCGGATCCAAGGCCTACCAAAGGCCGAGGGGGTGTTGAGTCACCGTCATGAAAGAACAACCAGTACCTACCCTGCCAGCTAGTCACAGACCAGCCACTTCAAATACTTACAGGGGGGGTGTTGTCACCGGGATTCGATAGGCGCCAGGGGATCGCTAATGGGGACCGGACCAGCACAAGGAATGAGCGTGTAGGTCAGCCGTAACGTGGATGCCGAGCCTTGCCGCCGTAGGACATGCCAACGCTAGTTTCACAGGACTATTTCTGAGAGGTTTGCGGTGATCAAAGGACACGAGGACGTCGATATTTTTATTGGTGTTGACGTTGGCAAGAGCAATCATCATGCGGTCGCTATCGACCGCAACGGCAAGAAAGCTCTCGACCGGGCCCTACCCCAAGACGAGGCTAAACTCCGTGCCATCATCCAGGCTGTGGCTGGCAAGGGCACTGTGTTGCTGGTCGTGGATCAGCCCTCGACCATTGGTGCGCTGCCGGTTGCTGTGGCCCAGGCCGAGGGCATCATGGTCGGCTATCTGCCCGGTCTGGCGATGCGCCGCATTGCCGATTTACACCCGGGAGAAGCCAAAACGGATGCTAGAGACGCTGCGATCATTGCCGAGGCTGCACGGTCCCTGCCGCACACGCTGCGTTCGGTCGTCCTCGCCGATGAACAAGCCGCTGAACTCTCCATGCTGTGCGGTTTTGATGACGATCTGGCTAAGCAGGCCACCGCGACCTCGAACCGGACCCGGGGTCTACTCACTCAAGTTCACCCAGCCCTAGAACGTGTCATCGGCACGCACCTGAATCACCCTGCCATGGCCGAGTTACTGATCAGATACCCATACCCGGACAAGCTTCGCAAGGCAGGGCAAATCCGCGTGGCAACACTGCTATCGAAGTACGCGCCACGGGCAGGGAAGGGGTGGGCTGCCGATGTGTTTGCCGCTCTGGGCGAGCAGACCGTCGTCGTCGCCGGAACCGGTGCCGCAGGCATTGTTCTGCCCCAACTCGCCGCAATGCTCAAACAACTGCGCACCGCCCGCGATGAGCTCCTGACCCAAGTTGAAGCGCTCGTGGAGGCCCACCCTCAACACCAGCGTCCAGTCCTCAATGCCGGCGGTCGGTGTCAGGACGGAAGCGCGCATCCTCACCGAGGTTGTTGGCAAGGAATTCAAGACTGCCGGCCACCTCGCCTCCTACGCCGGACTGGCCCCGGTAACGTGGCGATCGGGCACCTCGATCCGTGGATACCACCCGTCAAAGAAGGGCAACAAGTCCCTGAAGCGGGCGTTCTTCCTCTCCGCGTTCGCGGCACTGAAAGACCCACTCTCCCGGGCCTACTATGACAGGAAACGAGCCGAGGGCAAACGACACAACCAAGCCCTAATCGCCCTCGCCCGGCGCCGCTGCGACGTGCTCTTCGCGATGCTCCGCGACGGTGCCCTCTACGACGCCCCGACCACCAAAACTACATAACCACTCAAAGAAAGCAGCTGCCAGACACGCCCCTGCAGCCACTACTCCCTGCCCAAAAATAGTTCAACAATATCTTTGAAGAAAAACGGCTAGTCCCCTTGACGAAGAACATAGGGACACCCCCCTTGCATATCAGGGTCCGTCGGGGTTGCCAACATCCCGTTTTGGCCTGTTCCTGCATGGCGTTATTGCAACGATGCAAGATACTAAATAGTGGTCAATGGGCGTTCAAAGCATGAGTTTGGTATGACGTGGCGGGAGCCCGCCCTCCACGCCCCGTCCAAAAATGAAGTTGGATGCACCCTATTCTTCAAGCCGCGTGCATAGTCAACAACCTTCAAGGGCCACCAATCCCAAGGTCAAGAAGTCACTCAAACCGCGACAACCCCTTGCGCGCCACCGGCGCTGGGCCATAAACGTTGGTGCGGGAAAGCGGCAATCCAGTCGTCGGGGAACCTTGGAATTCGAACCGATATTGCTTCATGGGATAGACGGCTGAAATCAAACTATGCAGTCCACGTGAAAAACTATCGCCGCTGGTCAGAGGCATGTTCGACACCTGAGACTTATCAATAGTTTTCAACGCTTATCAACCCCGCTTTAGAGAATCAGGGTTATTAGTGCTTGTCAACACCCTATTTAGTCCTTTGTTCTAGGCTGACAATCGGAACAATAGAAGGTACTAAGTAGTCTCTAGTTATCGTTCATTCTGGAGGGTTTGTGGCGCGTCGGTCGGAACTTCCACACCGGCCTTTGGTCCACTACTGGCTAGCCAGTCAGCCACCGTTCCCCATAGTTGGTGCCGATATTTCCTCTCGGGTCTGCCGGCTTTAGAACTTAGGGGTTACGTCCCGTGGAGTGGTGTTGTTCCCGGCGTCTGAGTATCGGATTTCCGACGTGAAGAGCCATCGTGCGATGGTCAGTGAGAACCGATCAAAGTTACTCACATAAGGACACAAACACACGATGGCTCTAGACTAGTCTGCCCTGCTCGATCTTCTGGGACAACTCAAACTCACCGATGTCTCCGACCGGATCCGTACCGCGACCGAAACCTTGTATCAACAACTCATCGAGGCTGAGGCCACCGTGTTCATCGGCGCCGGCACCTTCGAACGCTCCGAGGCGCGCACTACCCAGCGCAACGGCTCCCGAACCAAGACGTTGACGACCACGGCTGGGGATTTGAACCTGAAGATTCCCAAGCTGCGGAACGGATCGTTCTTCCCTGCGTTGCTCGAACGGCGCCGTCGTGTTGACCAGGCCCTCTACGCCGTGGTGATGGAGGCCTATCTGCACGGGGTTTCCACCCGCAAGGTCGACGATCTGGTCAAGGCACTCGGGGCTGACACCGGGATTTCCAAGTCCGAGGTCTCCCGGATCTGCGAGGACCTGGACCATGAAGTCGGTGCTTTCCGTGACCGTGACCTCTCCACCATGGACTACCCGTACGTGTTCCTCGATGCGACTTACTGCAAGGCCAGGGTCGGGCACCGGGTTGTCTCCCAAGCCGTCGTGGTCGCTATCGGGGTGGCGGAGGACGGGCGCCGGGAAGTCCTTGGCTTCGATGTTGGCGACAGCAAGAACGAAGGGTTCTGGACCGCGTTCCTGCGTTCCATGAAAACCCGTGGACTCGACGGGGTGAAGCTGACGATCTCCGATGCCCGCATAGGCTTGAAGAAGGCCATTGCCACGGTCTTCCAGGGTGCTTCCTGGCAGCGGTGCCGGGTGCATTTCATGCGAAACGTGCTCTCGATCGTGCCCAAGGAATCTCCGGACATGGTCGGCTCAATCATCCGCACCACCTTCGCCCGACCCGACGCCGAACACGTGAACACACAGTTCGATGAAGTCACCAGAATGCTGCAAAAATCCCACCCCAAAGTCGCCGCAATGCTCGGCGACGCCCGAGAAGACGTGCTCGCGTTCACCGGCTTCCCGACCCGACACTGGCGCCAGATATGGTCTGCCAACCCCATGGAACGGGTCAACAAGGAAATCAAACGGCGCACCGATGTCGTCGGGGTCTTCCCCAACCCCGCAGCCCTGCTCCGGCTCGCCGGCGCCGTCCTCGTCGAGCAACACGATGAATGGGAAGCCGGGGACCGCCGCTACCTCTCCGAAGCCTCCATGACCGAACTCAAGACCATGAACACCACAACACCCACCCCAGTAGAAGAAGGAATTTTGTTCCCAGAACTCACTGCAGCATAGTCAAAGCACTGACCCGCACGGTGTTGAGGAAAACTCCACCACTCCACGGGACGCAACCCACTGCTGCTTCAAGACGTTGCAAAGGAACTTGGGTTACGTGGCCGGTCCCCGAAGCCAGCTGTTGAAAGTATGGTCGTTGCGACAGACCAAAGATGCAGCTGAAATGGCCTGAAAGTGCTGCTTACGTGGTAGGAACCTTAGCGCTGTCACACAGCGTCCGGCAAGGGAGTCTCTGCTCCTAGATAACGTTCGGTGCTGACTGCTTGTCTAGCCCGCAGGTATTGGTCTCACCAGAAACGGTCGAATCACCCGCCACCCGGGCGCCACTTACTTGGTGTCCAAGTTCCAAGCTCGCGGAAAGAATGCCGACAATCGAAGTGGAAATTGATTCAGTCATGGAGTCTTGGTCTATACTTGCCGGATGCGAAAAGACATGGGGAAACGACTGCGTGACGGGATCACCGCGCGACTGGAGTACGACTTCGCCTGCGACCGAGGGCACTCCTTCGGTGAATATCATCTTCATGGCGTAATCAACGAGATAATCTCCGCAATTATCGATCCTGGGCTTTTCAAATTACATGGTGGATATCCTCACCCTGCGATTAACAATGCTACCGGCCTGGATGAACCAAAACGCTCAGGGCGGCGCCGCGAGGTCGATTTCTACATTGAACATCGCGACACAAACGTGGCCCGCACATGTATCGAAGCGAAATGGGGTGGCTCGAGTTATTGCACATGGGACAGAGTCCTTCTGGACCTCTATCGGTTGGCCTTGGTGAAGGAACACTGCCCTGACTCTGAGTGCTTGTTCGTGCTAGCTGGCCCCACTGCAGAAGTAGACGCCGTACTGGAGAGCATGCCCAGTGTGTGGCAAGCTAACTATTCGCGCCAAATGCGTGCACTGCAGTCTCCAGGGAAAAAGAATGGAGTGGCCACCTCGCGCCATTTTCGACCTAGCGGGTGGACAGTTCCGGATCTGATTCGAGAATCATTACCTCGCGTGCCCGTTGAGATCCATACCAAGTTGGCACACCACACCAACGTAAAAGACTCCAAGTGGAAGACGGTTGTTTGGCGCATTGAAGGACCTCCATCAACCGGCGGCGAAACTTCACGAACATGACGAGAACTTGCCTCTGAGAAACGATCCCTCGCGATCAGCTCCACCATCTGATCCTCGGGCTTCGATGACCTCATGACCAAAAGTATGTAAATTGCAACTTGGAACTGACTGGCCAGCCGCTCACGTGACATCCTGGTCCCATTCTTCGCCGACCAAGCGATGGGAACAGGCCAGTAGTGCCGTTTCTCAAATGACACGCGGCGAAGTGGGTGGGAATTGCTGCGCAGTCTTGATGGTGGGCTACGCTGCAGCCCACCATCCAGACTGCGTCACAATACTATGACCGGCTGATCATCTTGCCACTATTGGAGTCTTCGAGCCCCTGGTTAATGTCCTCAAGTTTGTAGTCGCTAATCAGCTTCTCGAAGGGAAATCGTCCCTCTCGCCAGAGCTGGATCAGCCGAGGGATGAAGACCTGCGGTACGGAGCTGACCCTTAATGCCCCAGAACAGCAGGAAGCGGTGTGGCGTAGAGGCCATCACGGGCCAGTACGTCGGTATAGCAAATCCCTGTTGCGACCAGATTAACGCGAACTTCATTCGACCTCAAAGCTGGTCGTGATATTTTATCGCGGGTCTGATGACCTCAGAACTTAGGATTAGCAATTGCCGCATTTCACCGCTTTTCGCCTACTTGCAGCAAAGCCTAGAATACGGGGGCAGCATGAGGGAAATTGACAGGAGTCATCAAACCAATGTGCACCAAATTGAACGGTTTTCGGTGGGTAAACGGTGGGCAGTACCAAGCGCATGGAGTCCATACCTCCGGTACTACCGACACTATTAACTCGCGTTTCAAACGCGACCTGCCCGTTACTGCCGGGATCGCGCTAACGATTCGGTCAGAGGCCCTGACCACGCGCTATTGGATGAAGCGTTGATGATGGTGCCCATGATGGCCACGGGGTCTATGTACTGCCACAGCGGTGAACCGTAGACGATGCAGATGGCGACGATGGACAGGACTGTTGTTACAGCGGCTTGGGCTGCGTTACTCTCGTGCTTGCTCATGCCCTTCTGTGTGCGGCTGCCCGCGCCAATGCGCGGGGCAATGGGCGCGTACTACATCACAGCACGCATTGGGCTGCCTAGGCACAGAAAAGCCCAGAGGGTGCGTTTGGAGATCGCATCCTCTGAGCTGTCGCGTGGTGCGGCGGTTAGCCGCGGGGTTGGCGGGCTTGGTAGTAGTCAATCGCAGACATGGGAATACGCCAAGGACTCGTCCGGCCACCCGTCTTGTACGCGCCCTTCAGCGCTTGGGTGCGGCAGTGGATCACGATGGTACGGACCGGCTCCTGCAGCATCTCCACAACCTAGGCAGGTGTATAGGCTCGGATGGCAATGGCCGGGGCTGCCTTCGCCGTGGTCATAATACAAACTATCTCTGTCCATTCCTCGACTTTTAGCGGGGCGGCGCCGCACGGTTTCCTGTCACGCTTATTGGTGCCACAAGCCCTGCTGCCGTCCACTGCCTGTATGGCGACGTTTTCCGCACTCAGCCACCAAACAGCCCGAATAGGATAGCGGCGGAAACTCCGGCCAATGTGGCGCCCAGAATCCACCAGTTCATTTTTCTCTGATGCCTGGCCATCTCCTCAGTGGCGGCTGCTTGATCGATGAGTGCCGTGGCCATTTTTTGGGTTACTTCGAGGTGATCGGCAGCGACCTTCCTGTCAGCTTCTTCACGATTGGCCCGATCATGGTTCGCTTGGTTGATACTGTCAGAAATTGCGGCATAGTCAGGAGTAGGTATGACGGCTGGGCGGTAGATCGGCATCATCGAGGGTGCGCCTACTACGGGATTCGATGCCCTCTTGGTTTTGTCCTGGCTGGGGTTTGGCTTGGAACTCGCTGCAAAGGACTTTTGTGTTTTTGTGTTCCGCAGTATGGTCTCGCCGATTTTATTGTTGATCTGCTCGAACTGCTTGCTGAACGCCTTGCCAGCATTCTGAAAAGTTTCCTGTATGTGTCGACCAGCTTCCTCATATTGCGTTTGCTCTACTTCGGATAGTTCTATTTCTTTTCCGGCTTTCTTTGCATCAAGGATCTCTTGGTATCGGAGCAGACTCATTTTCCCATCCGCTATGCGCTGCTGGTCTTTGCGTTCGGCTTCTGCCTTGATGTCGTCAATATGAACGACGTTTCTGGATTTGGAATCGTCCAAGCCAATACCGTCATCGACATTGGGGCCGACGACTTCGTCTGCGTGGTGTTTGTCGTCATCAAATTCGTCATCGGGCGACGTCATCAATATCAGCTCTTTCATGATGGTGGGGTTGTTGCCCATGATACCGATGCCTAGTGACACTGTCTGTGGCACTTGTGGATACCCTCCATCCCCGATCTTGGCCATGATGTCTTGGCCGGGTAGGAGGTGATGTTGGTTGCTCGTCGCCCGGTCGCTCGTTAGCCTGCAAACCCCCGCTCGGATCCGGGTTCAATCAGGCTAACCCCCGTGCAACAGACAACGTGAATGTTGCTGCTGGGTTCCAGAGAACCCTCCGCCCTCCCCACCAATCCGTCCACCACATCGCAACCGACACAGGGCAGGTAGGTGACGGTGAATGAGTGCCGGTAAGACCGGCCCAGCCCCATCATTGTTCATTGTCGAACGCTCGAAGTAGTGTTTGGACATGGCCATACCAGTGAGCGATGCAGAATGCGATGCACACGAGCCCGCCTTGTTCGACAGAGACCCCCGCTACGACGCATGGCTCGAGCAGCTGGCATCCCTTCCATCTGCTGAGGTGTTCATCCGCAAAGCGCAACTGACGCCCCCAGACGGCCGCCGGCTGAAGGATTTACAGTTCCAATGTGAACCGATCACCGTCCAATCTGTACGGAACAACGTCGCACAGATTGCCGAGCGTCGCGTCTTACTCGCAGAGATCCGTGGAGTTCACATCGGCTTCTGTGTCTCAGCCACGGGACCTGATCAATCCGACCCATTGTTCATCCAGCAAGTTGGAGTGGTTCCAGCTGCGCAGGGCCGGGGTATCGGTCTGGCATTGCTCACCGCCGCAGCGAAGCAGGATCCCCTGCGAAACATCGCCCTCGCCACACAGGACTCAAACATCGCAGCACGAGCGCTGAACGAGAATTTCGCTGAGGCGATTGGTGCCAGCATCAAGCGCATCAGGCTCGGCCTATACCCAGATCGCGACCTAGGTATCACGCGAGGACTCGGCTACCGTCTCTGGTTCATCCAGCGGCCTCCCGTCGAGTCATAACACCAGCACCCCAACCCTTCAAGTCAACGCACAAAGTCTCCCAACCAGCTCACCGACCCACCCGTCCTGAGGCCCTATGGGAAGGCTGCCTGCGTGTGTTGTGGTAAGAGCTGTTGCGATTGCCGGTCGGCGGCGGGATAGGAGCCCTTAAAGCTCGACGTAGCGGCGTGAGTGATGGCGTTTGAGAAAATGTCCTGGCTAGCATCTTGTTAGGGCGCCGACTCACAATGACGGCAGTCCAGAGCCTGCTGGTTTGCATTTGTTGCTTTCAAATTGTCAGCACGCAGAAAACCGGTTTGAAGATGCCACGGCCAGACCACATACCGGATCATTGGCCCGCTCGTTGCCCGTCCGTGGCGGCGTAGGCCGTGTTGTGCAAATCCCAAATGGGCCAGTCCTGAAACTCGAGGCGTTGCGCTTCATCCAGGCGCTCTAGACAATATGCGACCTCTTCCTCGTCGCCAAGCAGAATGGCACAGGCCGTCTCCACAAAGTGTGGTTGGCCAATTTCGCGCCGGCTCGCTTGGCCTTTCAACGAGCGGATCGCGGGTCTATCCTCGTGCGTCAGTTGACCGTTCCGAGCAGCAATCTGCCAATGGTTGATCTGGTGAATCGGCAGATTACCCTCCTTCGTTATCAACCAGTCGTTGAGGCCGACGGCCGCGTCCAAGAACTCAGACTTTCGGATTGCAACGACATCAGCGGCACGAACTAGATTGAGCACGGTCGTGTTGGCACGGGCCGCAACATCGGGATACTCAAAGATGTTGTTGTACGCGCTGACCAAGTTATCCAGGTGCAAATTTAGTGTGAATGGCAGTCTTTCGCGTTCCACCACCTCGTAAGGAGTCACCCTGCTAAATTGGGGCACGCCCGCATCGTCTTCTCCACTCAGGACGAACTGCTGCCCGAGTTCTGGATGGAAAAGGTCAAGACACAGCCACTTGCCTTCGGCCTTGTCTTCCGTGACAAGCAATTGAAGGCTCCATGGGCCCATAGGTTGCAAGATTCGGCCTGGTTCATGATGTGCGTCACTGATCTCTTCGCCCCCAACCATGACGTCATGCAAGCCAAGGAGTTGCAATCCCCTCTTTCCCTCCAACGGCTCTAGCTCGACAAGACTTGAGTCAACTCCCAAGTGGGCGCACAAGGACATCAGCGTCTTCAGGTACTGAAAGTGTTCACGTAGGTCATTTTGGTCGTTGACTGAGGCAACATCAACCTTAATTTTGAGGCCGTCAATACTGAAAACTTGCTTGCTTATACACGTGAGGTAGAAGCCAATGTCGTTGAATCGCTCCCTCAGAGTCTTGCGCATCGTCAGTGATACAGAGCCGGTGGAAGTCTCCCCTGTGTCAGACCTTTGCATATTCAGACCTTCACTGAGTTCAAGCTCGACAGTGTGCTTGTCTACTCGTCGTCTTGTTGGGTTGCGAAATACAAAGTCTCCACTGGCAACAGCAAGCTCCGTCACCTCCCCAACATATTCAGACGGAGTGATGACCAGTTCCTCATCAACGGACAGAGTCATGCCTCCAGAGGTTTCGAAGACCAGGGTGAAATCGTAGTCATCGCGCGTCAGTTTTACCGGAGCGTCCAAATTCAAGCTCCCATCGGTAAACAGGGTAATGCGAGTCAAGTCCTTCAGTTGATTTAGATCAATCCGCATGGAGGGTTTTTCGTCGGCCGACTGCAACGCCAATTTGACTATCCCTTCGATTTTTGAAGGGTCCGAGGGAAACGGCCTTAGGTCTACGCCGATCGATTTCTGACCGCCCATTTTCTTGATCAGGTACTGAATCTTGAATGGGTTTAGCAGTGCGTAGGTTGGCATTCGCCCTCCGGTTTTAGGGTCAAGGAACACGACAAAATAGAGGACGCCATGATTCTTGAGGTAGCCAGCGAGATCCGTCTTCGTAATCCGAATTGTGCGCGGGGGCTTCTTGGCTCCTGTCAGGCTTCTTCCTTTGACTTGGACGCTTACACGACCCTGATAGTTCGCCTTGCTATGCGGTTGTGATGAATGAACATCGATGTGTCCGTCAGTTAGTAGTGTCTTGTCGTTTGAGTCAATGACCGGTTCCAAATGTGGGCACTTCGAGACCATTTGGCCTATTTTATAGACGGCTTGCAACTCAACATTCATAAGAACCATTGTCGTCCATGGGTGTCCGCAGCTTCGTTGTGTGACCCATGAAAGTAATCTGCCCTCACTCGTAGGTCTCTGATAGGTAATTCGGGAATTATCCTTCGAAGTGTTTATGCGCAGAGAACCCCGTGACTCAAAAGCCAGCCCTTTCCTTTGCTGGCATGGCTCGTCACGAAGCACCAGCCAACGATTCGTTCTCCAAACCGATCTGCAGCGCGTCCAACGTTTCCATCTGTCGGCTCTGACGCTGGGCGTCCGCCCTCCCCACCAATCCGCTCACCACATCGCAACCGATACAGTGCCTGTAGGTGTCGGTGAAAGCAGGCTGGGCAGGGGCCAATAGTATCGGTTCCATGGAATGGAACGAAGTACAACTTGCACTTTTGACTGCAACTCCGACGTCCCCTCTCGAGCTCTTCAACGTCGGGATGCCAGGTGTTTATGCATGGTGGGATCTGCAAGGGGCTCTCTCACCGTTCTGGCCAGAAGGCTTTCCCGAAGTGAACGTGGCCAAGCCGCTGTATGTCGGCATTGCAAAAAAGACTCTCGCATTGCGTGGCGGTGAAATGCACCTAAAGCGCACTAGCCACTGGTCTACTATTCGTCGTTCTCTTGCGGCATTGCTTGTCGACGACCTCGATATTTTGCCAGGTTTTGTTGTCGACCAGCGCCAACGGGCCAAGTTCGACCTTGCCCCAGAAACCGAGCATCGCGTCACAGATTGGATGGTGGGCAACTTACAGGTGACGTGGGTTCTCCATCCGACGCCAGCCGACGTCGAGAAGGACATCATCAAGAAGCTCACCCCGCCGCTCAACTATGACCATGCGACAAAAGGGCCTTATGCAAGGCCTCTTAAGGTTCATCGTGGTCGGTTGCTCCTACGCGCGGCCAGCAGCTAGTCGCTGGCGACAGGGTCGAGACTAGGTCTGTGAGTTGGGGCTTTTCATTTGGCAGCCGTTTCCTTCAGCCGGATTCCGAGGTCTTGGACTCTCTCTGCGTGAGTTTCGCCTAGCCCAACCAGCTCCACGTAGGCCTCGATCGCGATCAACAAATAAGCGCAGATTTGTTTGATGTCTCGGACAGCGTTCACGTTCTTCGGGCTGTCACGCAACACGACTTTCCCTGCGTCCGATATCGAGTAGTAGATCTCTGCGGTGTCCAGTGTCGGATGGCTCCTGGCAGTTTCCCAAAGCCAGCCTTGGCGGGTGGCGCCATAAAGGGAAGGGTCCGAGTTGAAGACGTGACCGATGTGCGCCAGTTGCGAATCCTCCGCGTACCGATCACTTTGTTCTTGTTCGCGAAAACTGAGCCAGGCCAATTGATCATCGTCGAGACTGAACCCGTCTTTGGCAGCTATTTGGTATCTCGCATCAGACGCCGCCCGCACCTTTAGAAGCAGTTCCATCAGGCGGTCACCACCGATACCCACCGCCCAGTTCAATCTAGTCGCGTGCTCCATGATTGATCGCCTGAGCGGCGCTGCTTCATGGGTATACCCGCTACGGCCGAGTATGTGCACTGCCTCCGACGTGCGAACAACCCTCTGCATCCAACCCCAAGCCACAGCGACCGTTTCCACGATATTGCTCTGGGTCCGATCGGCGTCCGCGACGCAGCGCCGGGGCGGGCTTGGCAGCTCGCGGGCAAAGTTGGACAGGTCCTCGAACATCCGATCCCAGATGTCATCGCTTTTGTTCTGCTGCATGCCTCATCTTCTCATCGCGGTAATTCTTTCCTAGGACACCAAGGCTGACAACAAACGGCCTCGTCCGCACACAGTGTCCCTATTCGCGAAGATGAGGGGTATGAGTTGCAGCGACAGAGTGACGGGTTTTGGAGCGCCAATTCCCCAAATCCAGCCCAGGAGAAGTATCTGCCCCACAAAAGACCGTTTTCGGGCCGCACAAAATCAAGGAGAAAATCAGATGCTTGTAGGCTACGCACGAGTATCAAAGTCAGAGGGCAGCCAGTCAACTGATTTGCAGAGGGACGCGCTTTTAGCCGCCGGATGCTCCCCCGAGCACACCTATGAGGATCGGGCATCGGGTTCGCGGGATGACCGCGGCTAAAGTTCGGTTGGCAGCTGCTTCGATGGGAAAGCCTGGGACGGTCGTGGGCGAACTTTGTGCTGAGCTTGGTGTAAGCCGTCAAACTTTGTACCGGCATGTCTCCGACAGGTGAGCTTCGGGCAGACGGGGAGAAGGTTCTAGCTGGGAAGTAGGCGGCCTACCGGGAAGGCCTGTCAGTAGTAGCCGCCCGTGGGCGACGGTCTCGCGCTGGCGGTTCTGCTACTGCAGAGAGTTTCTCGGCGGTTACTCCCCTCCTTCACCCGGCACGATGATCAAACCGTCGCCGCTGGCAAACTCATCAAGCAGGAGAAAGCCGCGGCCGAGGTCATTTAGCTCCATCTCCAGCCGCCAGAAATCAACCTCCCCAGCAACATTTGAATATGGCCGCAGTGGCGTTTCGTCGAACTTTGAATGCCACTCGGAGTATGACTGGCGCTCAACCCTACAGTCTTCATCGTAAAACACGCATTCGGCCTCCCACTCGTCATGATCAGCCTCATCGTAAGTCTCCTCATGCAACCCCACGTCGGCCCATGGGGCGAGCTTCGGCAAGACAGAGTCGTAGGACTCAAGTCCAGCTAACAACCCCCATTCACCCAGAAGCTGGCGATCCTCATTGGCGTCATCTACCGAGACTAGAGTGAGCGAGCCGCGCCCAGAAGTCTTATTGATCCACTCTTCGGCTTCGAGAAGGACGCGTCGGCCGCTGTCGAGGAGCCTCATCCAGGGCAGAGCAAGGCGAAGCTGCCGAACTCGCAAGTCGTAGGGGTTGCCGTCGGCTAGCTTCGAAAGCTCCACGCACGAATCAGCGCCTAGCTCTTTCGATTCAGGGATGAGAAGCTTCCGTCCACCTTTTCTAGTGGGAAGTATTTTTGCGGGTTCTACAGACTCCCAGTACGCCTTTCTGGTCTCAGCATTGTAGAAGACCACGATGACAGGTAGTGCATGGGCAAGCCAGTAGTCCAGGTTTCTCGCCTTGGGGTAAAACCACCAACCACCAGATGTCGCCTTGAAATAGCTTTTCCCCGATTTGATCTGGGCTGCAATGAGCTTCCCCGACAGTGCTCTACCGTCCACCACTTCAATTTGAACGTCGATTCCAAAATCTGAAGTGGGTTGTTCTCGCAATATCCACTTGAGATCTCCATGCACAATCAATGACACCCCGGCGATTCCCATTCGATCAGTGTGCGCAGATTCTTCTACATTCTGTACCATGCTCTGAGTCTACGAGAATGAGGAACTTGAAGGCACACTGGCCAAGCAGTTTCCCTTTTTGAGCTCGCCAAACCCTATTCAACGTTCCCAACTTGGTTCCCCAGCGGCGGCCAACGCCAACACCGAACCTTAGTCGGTGATTGTTAAGTGCCGCGATCAACCCATTGAGCGGTGGCTGGCACTCCCCTTGCCCCCGAAGACAGACACTCGCCACCTCACATCAGCTTAGAACGGCGCGCTGAATTGTCGGCTTGCAGACACAGGTGCGACACCAAGCGATCAAATCCGCCCCCTTTCGGATCGACGGCACATTGAGTCCTAGAAGTCGTCTCACCATCTAAAGTGACCATCCGTGCTTTACTGGGCTCACAGATGGGCCTTCCGGACTCAATTTCATACCTGGACCGTACGAAGAGGGCCCCACTTCAAAATGTGAATGGGAGAGACTCTTGATCGAAGAGATCCGAATCTTAGGGTATCGGAAGTACCGAGAACTTAGGATGCACCCCAACCCTGGGCTGAACGTTCTTGTCGGTGGCAATGAAAGCGGAAAATCAACCCTTCTCGAAGCAATTGGACTGGCGCTGACGCAGCGAGTAAACGGCCGGAGCGCTCAGGAAGAACTCAGTCCCCATTGGTTCAACGAGTCACTGGTCAATGAGTACTTCGCCCATCGTGCCGCTGGGATGCGGCCTGCGCCACCAGAAATATTCATTGAACTTTATCTGAAGGACGTCCCTGAGCTTCAAAAGCTAGCTGGTCCACACAATTTGATCTCCGAGAAGGACGGTGTCACTACGACCAGACCGGGTGTGCGGATCCATGTCCTGCCCAACCGGGAGTATGCCGCGGAGTTCGAAGCGTTTATGACAGCTCCAGACTTTTCCAAAACAAGACTACTGCCTGTCGAGTACTACAAAGTGGAGTGGCGTGATTTCGCTTGGAACATCCTGACTCATCGTCCGCGCGAGCTCACCTGCGCCCTCATAGATTCCCGAACAGTCCGGTCTACCTCGGGCATGGACTTCCACATGCGTCAAATTCTGAGTGACTATTTGGACTCCACCGAAAAAGCCCATGTATCTCTAGCATTCAGGGAAATGAAACGAGAGATGACGGCGGGACCCTTGGAACACGTCAATACCAAAATGGCTACGCTGGGAGGGGCACTCGATGATTCGCCGGTTAGGCTCGCGATGGACCAAACGTCACGAACGTCGTGGGAAACAACTATCGCGCCACACGTCGGAACCGTCCCATTCAGCATGTCAGGGCAAGGACAACAAGCGTCCGTAAAAATCGCTTTGGCGATGAAGCGAACGGGTGATGCCACTAATGTCGTGATGATCGAAGAGCCAGAAAACCATTTGTCCCATACCAGCCTTGCCAAACTTGTCGGGCGAATCAACGAGCTGTCGCAGGAGCATCAGCAAATTTTTATCACCACTCATAGTTCCTATGTGTTGAACCGGATGGGCCTGGATACCCTGATCCTGCTCTCCGACGGACGGCAAGCCAATTTCGGTCAGCTGTCTGCTGGCACCACTGCTTATTTCAAAAAACTGCCGGGATACGACACGCTTCGCATGGTCCTTGCCGAAAAGATCGTACTCGTAGAAGGCCCCTCTGACGAGATTGTCTTTGAACGATTTTATCGAGATCTCCACGAAGGGCGTTCGCCAATGCAGGACGGTATTGACGTGATCAGTATGCGGGGATTGGCGCTACAGAGATGCTTGGAACTCACCTCGGCCCTTGACAAACGCGTCGCTGCCACAAGAGATAATGACAACGAGGAAATCGGAGACTTACGTGACCCCATCGGTGAGTTCCTAGATGGGGGAAAGCGAGAAGTTTTCATCGGGGATAAGTCTTTGGGCGCAACCCTAGAACCCCAAATTGTTGCCCACAATAGTGAAGAATCGGTACGAAAAATATTGGGAATTCGCCGTGACGCAACGCTGAGCACGTGGATGGAGCGCGAAAAAACCGAAGGAGCAATGCGCATCGCCGAGGCTGATTCCACGCTCAATCCACCAAAGTACATGAAAGCCGCAGCGGAATTCTTCGATGTCAAACAGCAATAATCACTTGACTCTCGCTGTCGCAGGATCACGAAAAACTCAAGGAATCGTCGACAACTGCGAAGCGGCACCGCATGGAACGAAAATCCTGGTGTTGACTTTCACGACCGCCAATCAGGCACAGATCGTGAGCCGACTGCGGTCGGTAATGGGGGATACTTCTGAAGTGGAGGTCTTGGGCTGGTTTACCTTTCTCCTCAGACATTGGGCGCGCCCTTTCATTCCATACATGTTTTTAGGAAAGCATGTTGAGGGATTCAACTACGAAGGTAGGCCAACCCAATACGCTTCAGGCTACACACGATATTTTGATTCTTCAGGCGCCGCCTATGGCTGTGAACTTGCGAAACTGGCAACGGAAATAGAAGACGTTAGTGAAGGAGCTCTCATGCATCGGCTCGAATGCATGTATGACCGCATCTACGTTGATGAAGTACAAGATCTCAGCGGTCATGATTGGGAGATTATCGACAAGCTTTTGGACAGCAAGATTGAAATCCATATGGTCGGTGATATTCGCCAGGCAATAATTTCTACAAATCCTAGAACACCGAAGAACAAGCAATTCAGACGAGCCAATATTCTCCCCTGGTTCCAACAACGAGAAAGGGCGGGACGTCTCAAGATCACGCAAAACCACGAAACATGGCGTTGCCATCCCGATGTCGCGGCTTTTGCGGACAAGATCTTTGGCCCTGAGTGGGAATTTCCGGCCACGATCTCATTGAATACCACGACTAGCGATCATGATGGCATGTTCATTGTGGCACCCGCGGACGTTGATGCGTACGTGGCAAGGTTTAAGCCATTGTGCCTTCGAATATCCAGGGCCTCGGGCAAGGGATACGACCTCGACTTCATGAATTTTGGGGTCTCCAAGGGCTTGACGCGGGAGCGCATCTTAATCGTGCCAACCGGACCGATCAAGGCCTTCATGAAAACAGGCAAAACGCTTGAGGACGGACAGGCGGCACCGTTCTACGTTGCCGTGACCAGAGCCCAACAAAGTGTCGCAATCGTCTACAGCGGAAAAGACAGCCATCTGTTGCCACATTGGCGTCACCACAACTCGTTGATGCCAAAATTGGCTGTAACGCCTCGAATTGGACCACAAGAAGCACTTCCATTTGCAGATTTTGATTGGACGACCGGCACCCACCGCACTGAACCTGATATTTCGACTCGATGATTACCCTGGAGGATGTACCGCGGAACGTCTCACCCGTGACGTAGGCAAAACTACTACAGCAGCGCGGCCCGAATCCGCGAACCGGCGTGCAACAATATCCCCATGACAGCCCGACTATACGACCTCTCTTCCTCATGGACGTTCCCAAACAGTAAACAAGAAGTCTGGGACGTCATTGCCGATCCAAATATGGCTTGGCCGGATTGGTGGCCAGGCTGCACGTTAGCAAAACCGCTGGAAAGGTCACCCCACACTGGCGCGTCGGCCGCAGATACCCTTCTCGCAACGACCGCCACCCTGAACTTCAAGGCGTCACTCGGCTACACACTGTCCGTCTCTTACCACCCCACCCTCGTCGACCGCCCAAATGAAATCACTTTCGATGCCGGTGGCGACTTGGAAGGCGAAGGCCGTGTCATCCTCTCATCGATCAACAGCGGCCAAACGCAAATGGACATTGAATGGCGTGTGCGGCCAACAAGCCGCTGGATGGCAATCCTCAGCCCGATAGCAAGTCCGGCTTTCACCTACGCCCATGCTGCCCTGATGCGGCGCGGCGAGGATGGCCTCAAAGACTACTTAGCACGCCGGGACGCCAAGGAATAGTCAGCAATGTCGGAAATAGCTATGGTCACCCGCAGAGGACAGACTTAGCATGGATTACACGGCGAATCACCGCAACCGCTGAAGCAAGCCGATGGGGCCCAGCCATGAAAGTCCGCCAGCACCACCAAAAGAGCTACCTCACCACGGTTTGCAATCTGGCCGCAGAGCAGGCCGGCGGCAGGGCAACGGCCACGTCGTGAATGACCGGAAGATCCGCCACGAAGCCCGAGACGCCAACCGTCAGCTCGAACTGGGTGATCGACCTGACCTTCACAGCATCCAGGCCTGGCTCGAAGCAAAAACCGGCCGGCCCATCACCATCATGGAATTACCCGCCATGCGTGGGGATGACCTCTGCGGAATGTACGTTTCGTACAAGGATTTTGACGTCGTCGTGCATTCTCCTCCACGCTCAGCCTGGCAGCGGCAACAAATCATCCTGCACGAGTTTTCCCATATGATCCTGAACCATCAGCTCACCGCCACGTCCCTAGAACTTGCACGCCTCCCTGGGTTCCCAGAAACTCCGTTGAAAGTACTCGGCCGAACCAGTTTCGACGACGATGACGAAGCCACGGCAGAATACTTGGCCGACCTCCTGACCGCACGTATCCACGCCCGCGATCAGGATCCTCCCGATGACCAATCGGGCTTCAAAAAGGTCTTTGGATAATGGAATACGTGCCGGCCGCAATTTTGTGGCTGCTCACCTTCATCAGGATTCCCACGGCTACAGATACGGAACGGGCCTCCGTCCTGCGCGCCACATTCTTCGCCGCCCTCGCCTGCACCCTATTCATTCCCGCCGTCTACAACACAGTAGATCCCCTCCTCGGCGGGCACAACCACGTCGGTCTACTTCTGGTCCTGACAATCATTGTCGGCTTCTGGCAATTCCATACCGCCACGATCCTTGCCGTCTTTACCGATCAAGCACGACGGCGCCACCACCTCGTGCTTGGACGGCTGGGTTCCGCCGTGGCCAGCACCTGCGTCATCGTCGGCTTCTTCGCCAGTCGCGTGGAGGAGACCAACCAAAACTTACCCATCGCATACGGCGACCAGCCAGGCATGCAACTATTCCTCTGGGTAGGATCGGCATTCATCATCTGGGTCTGCGCCGACATCGCACTAAACTGCCTGAGATTCCTGCCCAAAATGCTGGGCAAATCTGTCAAGTCCGGAGTCATCTGCTTCGCGGCCGGATGTACTCTGATGGCCTTGGCACTGGGCAACCGACTCGCGCTGGGGCTCATCGAAGAATCGCCCACCCATACCAGCCCCTTCATTGGTGGACTCAACTGGTCCTTTACAGTTCTCGAAAGTTTGGCCGTGCTCTTGGTCAGTGTCGGCCTGATGCTGCCCCGCTTGCGCGAATCCACACGCAATCTGCAACGTAACCTCCGATCCCGCTGGCTCATGGTGCTCTTGACTCCGGTCTGGCGCCGAAGCAGTACCGAACGAAAATACCTCCTCCGAAACCGCTGGACGCCACTCCTTGACCCAGTCGCTGGCCACACCACGGCCCACCTTCACCGTCGTGTCATCGAGATCCGCGATTGTCAGCTGCGCGGCATGAGCCTGCTCCCCCGCGACCGCATCCTCGTCAACCAAGCCGAGCAACTCCTCCAAGGACATTAGATCTGCAGCAAAGCGCGGTCATGGAGTTTTCACCCCCGCGAACCATGAAGGTGTGTAACTGGCATCTGCCGGCGGCACCTGCACGCGGAGGCATCATGGAAAAGCTCAGCATCAAAACCCCGGACGACTTCATTGCCCTCATGGGCCACAGTCTGGGATTCTGGCCCACCGAAAGCCTGGTCTGCGTCATCCTGGATGACAAGCGGATCGGCGCCACGCTCAGGGTCAACCTTCCGGGCCCCCGCACAGACACCAAACATTTCATCGACCAGGTAGTGCATCATGTCGGCACAGACCATCAGGCCACCGGCGTCGTCTTCGGCATGTTCACCAACAAGGTCTGGTCCCCCAACGAATCGCGCCCACACGAGGGCGTAATGGAGGAACTGACGGGCCAGCTCAGCCAACGGGGAGTGATCGTCCGTGATGGCTGGCTAATTGGAGAAGCCACCTTCACCAACTACCTCCGCATGGGTACCGCCGACAGCACCAACTACCCACTGGACGGAGTGCTGTCCAGTGAGCTCAACGCAGAATTGGTCTTTCGCGGCTCCAGCATCGAGGCCTCCCCCGGGTTCCGCATCCCAGTGCTTGCTCGCCCGGCACTCAGCACCGAAATCATGCGGCATTGCTTCCGCATCGAAGCAATGAACCCACAAGCTGCCATCACCCGCGCGCGAATGCTCTGGAACACAATGCTCGACGGCGGCGGCGAACCTACCGACGACGAAGCCGCGGAACTCATCGCAAACCTCAAATTCATCAGCGTCCGAGATCGGCTCCTCGCCGACATCCCAGGCATCGACGACAGCATGCGCGACTTACTCTTGGGACAAACCAAACAGAGTCCACACTGGAACCGCGTCGACCGTGCCTCCGAACTGCTATTCCAGCTCTACATGCGCACAGACGGCACCGATGCCGCGCCCGTACTCACGAGTCTGGGCGTCATCCAATGGTGGGAAGGCCACGGCAGCAAAGCGCACGAGTGCTTTCAGCGTGCCCTCGAAGCAGACCCCGAATACCGACTCGCCCAACTCACCGACCACCTCGTCCGAGACGGCATCCTCTCCGACTGGGCCACCGACAAACAAACGGCCTACCAACCACCTCACGTCCGCGGACCAGAAATTGGTGGGCTGGGGATGGTGTAGAAAACTAACCGCCCAGCATGGAAAGTTATCCTGACTCTTCGGTGGTGTATTTGGCGATGAGATCAAGGTATGGACTAGGCAGCTGTTCTGGGTTCGGCGCCTCGTTCCCAGCGCTTTCCTCCGGCCCTGATCGAACCCTCAGTATGGGACCTACTTCATCGCAGGCGGCAGCTTCGGCTGTTACCAGTCGCAGGTAGTGAACGTCCGAGAATGCCATGGATTCCGAATCAGATGCCTCACTCGCGATCGCATGCCGTTCACTGAGAGTGCCAATGACCATGTCCATTTCCATGTCACGCAGTCGAGACGTGAGCCAAGCGGCGTCGACCAAGAGCATGTCCTGTCCATTCTGGTAATCCGGATAGTTAACTGCCCGCGCAATTACTTGCCCATCTGCTGACCATTCTGCCTTGTGTCCCACCCAACGAGCTGACCCAAGGAGAGCAGGACTCGGCGCGTAGCAGTCAACCGACTGGTCGATCGAACAGTCAAGATTTCCACCCTCCCACAAGTAATTTTCAACGGCGGGACGTGGTTGAATGCCCAGTTCTAGCAACTCTTCAGGAAAGTCGTAATCGTCGAAATCAGCTTCCACAGCGGCGACTATAGGTGCAGGCCAAGTCTCCCCTAAGTACTGCTGATGCGGACGGCTCGTGTCCGGCATCCAACGACCTGCTAGTCCTTCTCGTTTAATGAAATCAAACAGTGGTTTTCCTTGTGCAGTCGGAACAAGCCAAGAGAATTGAAGGAAGAAGACATCGCGTTCACGTTTGGATATTCCAATTCGTTTCGAGTTGTCGCGATCCCAGCTCGAGTGTCGCTGTATGGCGACCCATTCACGGCCTTCGGGATCGATACATGAAAACATGTCACGAACTTTGGGGAGGTCTGCTGTCATGGCCGTCCAGACATCGGGTGACGCCTCGCCGTCCATGTCCGGGGAATGCAGCGCTCCCCATACAGCTTGGCGATCTTCGGTGATCCGGCAAACTTGAGAGCCATCGGTTGTGGCGCTTGGGGGCAAGGTTGGGTCAAAGTCACGCCCATACCACACCCACGGCCCTTCGTACACGGGAGATTTAGCGCTCCAAGCGTTGCGTGCGGGATGAAAGTTATCGGCCAGCTTCGCAAGTAATTCACGGTGGGCTATCCACTGGTACTTTTTGCCAATTCGTTCTCCTTTGTGGCCCTCTCTCCCCCGTCTGAGGTCGTGGTGTTGTTCGAAGTCTTCAAACCTCTCCACTGTCCATCCGAGGGCAATGGCCCGATGGGCAATCCATCGACCAGCCCAGTCAGCCTCTACCTGTGCGAGTGGATTATTATGATTCTTTGATGGAGGCACGGGGCCAGACATTGGGTACCAGCTGAAGAAGCCTACGTCGCTCTTGACGACGTATTTATTGAAATCTCCCATCCAGTCAAGGCATGAGCTGAGTATCGAGTAGGCCCGCCATTCTGAATAGTTACCCTCATTATCTTGAACTACACCATGGGCAGCTTCGAGGACTTCTCGTGTCGGTGGTTCCTCAGGAGGCGTTGAATCGTAGGGAGGCGAGAAAATCGGCAGCGCAGCTTCTTCTAGCAGGCCTCGGTGGGCACACCACGTGGCGATGCCTCTAACTGAATCACGTGCAATTACGTCGATGGGGAGTCCTGATTGTTGCCAGTAAGACACTGCCTCCATGACTGCCCGCGCCCCGCTCTGGTCATTTTCTCCCCCTACCAGAACGGCTCCGTAAGCACAGGTGAGCACGCGCTCCTGTACATAAGGGTCATCGACCTCTCTTGCCATCCCAATCAGGACCGCAGCAATGCTCAAATGCGAAGACATCAGCATTGCGAGTGTTTTAGAAGCTCCATCCCTCAGGAATCTGTTGGAAGAGGTGAGAAGCCACATGAGTGCGACTGACGCGAGTCGCACTCCTTCGTCACCAGCCGCCGGCCCTAGTCGTTCTGCCCAGTTCGTCAGCCGCCGATACGCGTCCGAGTCCTGGTCGCATGAGAACGTACTGATGGACCAAGTTGCATCTCTATCTGCCATCAGCAACCCTGACAAATGGTTATGAAGCCAATCAGCGTTCCCAGGGTGCCCTTCTCTTGCGGCAAGAGAGAGGGCTAACTCAACCCCATCCTCTGCGTCTGCAGGATCCGAGGCGAAGCTCTTATGAAGCAATTCAAGGGCTCGTGGGCCGAAGGCAGAGGCGTCACGATCTTTAAGGCTCTCATGCATGGCCTCCGACAGCAGAAAATCACCCGTTTTGCTTGGCAGGAGATCGACAAGCTCAATTTCTTGGTTTTCCGGAAGCATGATGGCCAATGATCGCCATGACCAGGGCGCCGCGGCCACACGGCTAGCAATCAGCCCGGTATTCTCTGGCAATCGCAAGTCATCGTTCAAAGTCCTGCTCTGATGTTTCAACTCTTGCTCAACAGAAGCGAGGAGCCTACTGGCGAGGAGGTACTCCGAATAAGCTTGGAAGGGAAACCCAACAGTCTCTACTTCTCGGCTTAAAGGCAAGAGCTCGATTAGGCCTTCACTAGCGAGCTGCTGAAAGAGCGTATTGGGCCAAGTACGGCCAGGCAGGAGGTTATCTACCTCCTGCTCAACCTCTGCACGAGGAATGGGCCTTCCGTCATTTCGAAGGATGTAATCTGCAATCAGTGCGAGAGCGTCGGAAATAGTCTTGCTCGTTGGTGAAAGTCCAAGCTTCTTGGCAGCTTCCTTGCCAACTGCCTTGACAAACCGCTGAAACAAGTTGGATCTCGTCGGCGTCTCGAAGTCTGAATGTCGCTCTGTGGCCACGACCTTGCAGTACATGCGAAGAAATAGTGGACTGCTGAAAGCTGGGTCAAAAAGGTCCTTCGAAGGCATCGTGATGCCGAACATGTTGCAGTAGGCCTCCACCGCTGAAACCTCATGCCCGGTGAAGCCCGGGTGGCTGATTTTCAGTAGCGATTTTGGAGCGCCCACCACGTCTCGGTAGTCGGTCCGGTATGAAACTATGAGAGCCAGGTGGGGATATCTCTGAAACTGCGCTAGGAGGGCTGGTAATTCATTCCGCCACCGTTGGGGTGACTGTGATTCGTTGAGCGCATCGATGACGATGAGGGCACGGCAGTTGCGTGCTTCAGCCAATGAATCCAGCGCTTGTAAGAATACGTCGCTGGTGGCCCGCATTCCATCAAGAGTCTCAGCGATGGCGGGCCACCAGTTTCTATCGCTGAGTCTCTGTCCAAGAATCGCGAGAGCTGGTACTCCTCGTTTCAGGCATCCCTCGACGGCAGCGATGAGCGAGTGGGTCTTGCCTTGTCCGGCTGGGCCAACCAACGCGAACCGTTGACTCATCGTGGCTTCGGCCGCTCTACTAGTTGCGAAGGCCTGGAGTGCTACAAGCTCGGAGCCAGCTTTCTCTAAATTGCGGCGTTCATAGTCCGCCAAATGGGATGAAGCATGCTCAACGAAGTCCAGCAGCTCCAAGGCAATTGCCGCTATTCGGGCGAGGTCTGGAGTTACCGTTGGAACCGTGATGCCTAAACTGTCAAGCGACACTCTCCGGATCCGTTCGAGCTCCTCCACGAGTACAGAAACTTTTGCAGTGTTTTCACCCCACATTCCAGGGTCGCGTTTACAGGCTAGTCCGGCTCGTATGACGAGAGATTCTAGTTCACTGATAAAGATTGGGCCCTGCATAACAGCATCGATGCTGATGTTGACAGCTGTAGTGGTGTCAGCCTCCGGCGTGTAACGCTGGCCCGCAACTTCTTTTGCCTCGGCGAACCGTTGGCTGAGCCAGTCATCCGTAATGTCGAGCCCTCCGAACCAGTACTCCCGTCGGCCCGCATGCTCCCCAAGAGTTAGTTTTGAAGTGATGTCACCAGCACGAATGGTGCAGAACTCTATGTGCTCGGCACTTGGGAAGTCGGTTTTCCATCGAGCAACTGCGCTATCCCAACGGTCTTGATCGGTCGTCGCACTCGAAGTTCCGGAGTCCGTGAAGTCGTAAGGAACAACGAACGTCAGCCTCGTCAGTTGTGGGCGCTTGGCGCAAACTGCTTGGACAGATTCGCGCATGCCACCCAGAGCGTCTTGGAGGCTGACATGAAATTTGGCTTGAAATCCCTCTTGGTGTCCATCCGCGTAGATCTCGTACCACTCGACACCTGCGTCCGGGGCACGCGTCTTACGAGTTTCGATGTGACCGTAGCTTACGGCAGGACGCAGTTGATAGACGAGCTCTTCCCAGGCGCGCGCTTGGCTTCCCTCATGCGCCCGAATCGATCGCAATTGAACTTCGGCCGAGCCAGGACTCATCGTTACGAACACCCCTCATACGCAATCATTGGAACTACCAAGCGTAACGTAGAGCCGTTGCTCAACAGTGTTGCCCAACAGTAGGGATCGAAACGAAATGTCCGCAGAAGCATCCAGCGGCGTCTTCGTACATATTGATGTACCGAATCTCAGCACATGCTGCGGCAACAGAACGACCGCTGCACAGTAAACAGCAGTCATGCCACAACTTGTCTCGCCATCCGCTATCCTGATGCGCCGCTGCCTCAAATCCTTACACTTCTGGCACCGAGTTGGACTGGCGTCACGTGCGAGTGACGTCTGGTCTTGCGGCTCACGAGCCGAACCATGATAGGCGATACGCTCATGCATGCCCCAGCTTGGACTCACATCTGTATCGACGCTTGGATATAGCTCAGGCGCGGCGCGCTCAGCTCTCATGCAGCTGGATAATTTCCCCCAAGGAATCTTGTCCACCATTGCAGAAAGGGCGTCCGAAGTACCTTTCCATCTCCCGGGACCTAACGAATACTGACTGACATGAGTGTGTTAAATACGTGGCCGTCGCCCAAATCGGAGATTCCGCATGGACATACGGTGGACGTCGCGCCTTCATTTTGAACGACCGGTTGAAAATCAGTCGCAACTCAATGCAGTTTGGTCATAGGAGACTGCCCGGAAGAATGGGAGCGCATGGATCAGCGCCAGCGGCACGGTTATAGCACCGTCACGCCTTGGTAAAGCTCTCCTGCCAGTACTCGCCTTGCACTCCAGCATTGGGAGCAGAGGTCAGGCCTCTAGATGGAATTCAACTCGGTACCTCATAAACCGGATGTCTCTGGCAATGGACAGTGCCCGACGGATTCTCAGGTCGTCTTCCTGGGCTATAACTACGCCCTCAACAGTCTGACCAGGTTCAAGCAGTGCTTCTTGAACAAACCCCATGTAGCGCTGGATCTGGCCAACTACAGCATCACTGGCCCTGCCCCGCTTCAGCTCAACTACCAGAAGCCGTGTGCGGTCTTTGCTGATCGCGAGTATGTCCATGGGTCCGGTGTCAGAGGGGTACTGTTGGCCGACCAGGTGGCCGTCTTCTTCGTAAATGTCGTATTCGCGGCCAAGGGCGGTGCTACGCCAGTTATGGACCAAAAAATCTTCAAGCTGCTTCTCCATCTGAAAAGCGAGCTGATCTTCGACTTGGGAGGAGATTGCTTGGGCGATTGGCTGAGTCTGGTCTGCCAACTGCGTGAGGGCGGCCAACTCTGCGACGTGCGCGGACAGTTGGAAGACCGTCATCAATGACCCTGCCGAGGAAGCCAGGACGGGGCTCATATCATCCTTGTTCAATGCCCCCTTCCATTCAACCCGACGCCGGTGTGGCAGTTCAGTGCCAGAATGAAATTCGTATCCCCCTGTGACGATCCCGAACTGGTACGTACGGCCCGGTTTAGGTGCAAGCACCATATCGCCTTCGCTGATGCCCTCACACGCTGCCCACAGGTTGCCCATGGCCAGCCCCGCAGCGATGCGCGACTTGTCCGGGTACATCTCCAAGTACACAGTGTTCATCGCCGCTCGGAAGGCCGCTGCTCCACTGCCAAGGTGAGGCTTAATGTCGTAGTCGCGGATGAAGCCAACACCCAGGTATCCAGCGTTGATCATCTCTTCGGCGTTTTTGCCACCCGAGCCCTGTCGGACCACCCATGCTGTCGTCATTACTCTCCCTACATTGTGGTCCCCAGACAGGCCGATCTTTCTTCTCGCCTCGAACCTACCCCACAGCGCCCACACAATTACCAGTCACAGTGGTGATCATCCTAGACGCAGTCCACTAGCTAGGACGACCGCCAGACCCAAGACAGAACCTGCCACCCAACCCTAGTGGATGGGTCTGAGGACATCTAACGGCAACTATTCAGGAATTGCCACGGAGTAAGGCACACATCAGGAATTCATCTATTTACGCACGGTCGTGTTCCTTTCGCTGCCTCGTCCCCGTGCTCGGCTTTTGTCTCCGAATCACCTGGCCGCTAACTCAAGTCATGCAACTTCGATGGGTATATGTCATGGACTGATGAATACCGCACAATTAAGGAGACCCCCAATGACCGATCAGCCAGCCAACTCAACAACCACCCAAGGCCTCGCTGAAGAGTGGTTGTCCCCCACGGAGATCTGCCGGGAGCTGCAGATCCCGCTGCCAACCTTTTACCAGTGGCGTTCGAAGGGAATCGGTCCCCATGCCTACAAGATCGGCAGGCACGTTCGCGTCAGCCGTTCGGACCTTGATGCATGGATCTCCCTCCAGTCCGAGACCTGACGGCTAAGGCTAGGAGCCCTTCAAATGAGCAGACAACCCCTCCCCCTCGGTGCTTGGGGATCCATTCACACCAAACGCTCATCGGCCAAGTCTTGGCTGGCGGAGACCCGCTACCGGGACATGGACGGAATAGTCCGGAGAGTGGAGGCGCGCGGTCCATCCGCTGCTGCCGCCCGCCGAGAATTGCAACAAAAGCTTGCCAACCGCAAGACCCCACGATTCGGTTTGGTCACCAGTACCGACAAGATTGACCGCCTCATTGAGATATTTCGCGTTGATCTGGAGGCATCCGACAGGGCAGCGCGTACCAAAGACAAATACGCCTACATGGTAAAGAAACACATCTCCCCCAGGATTGGCTCGGTCAGAGTAGGTGAGGCGACCTCAGGCCTGATTGATCATTTCATTCGCTCGATTGTCGAGGATTCGGGGCCGTCCACCGCAAGGACTTGCGGCGCCGTGCTCTCTTGGATGTTCAAAGTTGCCCTCCGCCACGACGCCGTGATCGTCAACCCAGTCCTCGGGGTGCAAATCCCCCGGCTTCGTACGAAGAAACCTCAAGCCCTAGACGCAGGGGAATATCAGGACCTGCGGAAGAAGCTCATTGCTTGGGAAAGATCTTCGACGCTCGGTCGGCCGCGTTCACAGGAACTCCACGAAATAGCGGACGGTCTGGTCGCATTGGGAGTCCGGCCAGGGGAGCTGTTCTCACTGCTATGGGAAGACCTTGATATGGAAGCCAACCCGCCCACCATCTTCATCCACACCACGGTCATCCGAACCACCGCTGGCGGAGTGAGAATCCAAGACCATCCGAAAACTAGACATGGCATCCGCCAACTCACCGTCCCCGACTTCCTGGTCCAGCAACTTCGCGAACGCCACATACGCCAAACTAGATCCGCGATGCCCAACTCACTGGGCCTCATCTACCCATCTTCCACCGGCACTGTGATGGATGCGAACAACGTCGGCAAGATCTGGCGGCTAGCTTCGGACGCGATTGGCTACGACTGGGTGACACTGAAGACCTTCAGAAAAACCAACGCGACCATCATCGCCAGAACCATGGGGCCTGAGGCTGCCGCCTACCAGGCCGGCCATTCAAAGGTGTCCATGACTCAGGAGCACTACATTGAAGAACGCCGCGGGGCTTTAGACACCAGGGCGATCGTTGACGCCTTCAGCCCGCCACGCAAGACACTACCCACGCATGAACAGTCCCTAGCAAGGGACTGAGCGCCTCCACCCAAGGAGCCACAGCTGGGAAGTCGGCAGCACCAAGTGCTCCGCCGGAGGCTGACAAGTCCCCACTTTCGGAGGATCATGAGCCTTATGAAGACCCTCCAAAAACAGCGGAACCTAGCGGCAAATAACCAAAGTGGAGAGTTAATCTGGAGAGTTTGTGGAGAGTTAAGGACGAATGGCCCCTTTTGGGGCCATTCTCACTTCCAAAATCCCTGTAAATCCGGACTTTTTGGGCCCCCTATCAGATTCGAACTGATGACCCCCGCTTGCTGATCAGGGGTCAATACAAACCTGCCAATAGGCCATTTTAGCCTTTTCCTGCATGGCGCACTTGCAACAATGCAAGCTACTAAATAGCCGTCGTTGTGTCTTCAAAAGTATGAGTTTTGTATGACGTGGTGGGAACTCCCGGCTGACTGCTGCACGACCTCGAGCATGGCCAAGGAAGCGACACCTTGCGCTTTTCATTTTACTCTTGGTTTATCCGAGCTGGCCTCAATGCTCGGGAGGGTCTCGCAACTCATGGGATTCGAGACACTTAGATTATGAGACACCTCAAGGCCATTTTTGCTCCATCCGAGCGGCAATTGGCTAAGGGGTGAGACTTTGCTGTTCAAATCCGCAGGCAAGACTCACGGCGGCCTGATTCACCGGCGATAGGCGCCCGTAAGGGGAACCTCTATCTATCGGGCACCGTGGACTATGCGGGACGCGCTATTGTAGCGAGGGCTCCGGTGACTTCATATTCACCGAGGCGACCTCTTGTCAACATAGCAACCACTGCAGCGGCCAAGATGACGCCAAGTCCCCACCAGTTCGTAGTTTCGACGAGCGATCCGGAAAATGCGACCACCAGGACGCCGAGGGAGCCATTGGTGGATGACTGGGCCAAGACCACAGCAAGGGTACCGGCGCTGCCATTGCGCGCCTGAGCCATGATCATTGAAAGCCCAATGACAACAACCACGTACAACAGAACCCAGGCAATAGTGCTGCGGGGTGTATCCCACGTTTGAGTCAAGAACAGGGCCGCATGCCATGCGTCGCAAATGATCGTGTATCGGGCATGTGTGCACATCGCCGCCTCGAACGTCGAGGCCCGAGCAGGCGTCCTGACCACTGGTTGGCGGCCACCAATTTCAGCAGCAACTGAGTGAGTTGCTGGCTTTCGTCGGGCGTAAAGCCTGATTCAGACGGGTCTAAGTCAGCTTGCGAGGTGGTCGTCAGAATCCGCCGCAGCGTCGGTGGGAACAGAGAGCCGGATGTGGTTGGCGATCTGTTGCAGGGTCGAACCGCCAGCGAGGAGACTTCGCACCAGGTCTTCGTAGCGACTGTCCGAGATCGCATACCGAAGCCCGATTACTCGCTCGTTGAAGCGGTTGAGCCTGCATTTCTCGATCGTCCATTTCCCCTTATCTGTGAACGAAGCGTACGTGAGATGGTCACGCAGGATGTGATCGGTCCACTCGTCAAAGTGCGGATGGACGACAAGAAATGCATCCGACGTCGATGGATATGCGGTGACCGAGGGATCTACGAGAGTTTCTTTGTTGCTCTTACTTCCGTTGCATTCTTTGCAGGCGACTCCGAGGTTCACCTGCGTGAACAAGAACTCCGGGCGCCGCTTCTTCGGCACAACGTGTTCGGCATCCCAATCGAGCCCGTGCGTTGCCGGGTCTGGGATCCCGCAGTAGCAACAAAGATGCTGTTGCTCTTTGATGTAGTGCGTCTTGATCTCCAGGCGGACGGGGGTCACCTCTGGATCACTCCAATAGGTTGGGACCTTGTCTGAGTCCGCGTCGTACCGCGCCACGAGTGCGGCGGATGTTTCGCAGTACACGATTGGGTTCAAGATCACGAGACGGTCTTCTCCGCGAGTTGAGTTCGGATGCGGACAAGGCTGTCGATGAGTTCGCCAGCCGGATCGTCCGAGGGCAGTTCGGGTCGGGCTGCTTGCAGTGCCGCCATTTCTTGGTCGTACTTGGCCAGGGCGAGTTCGCCGTCCTCGGCACCCCGCAACGCCGCTACTAGGAGGTCTCGGAGGTGCAGACTATTTTTCGTTACGACCCCAAGAATGCTGAAAAGCACTTCATCGACCGATCGACCGGACGAGGGTTCGCTCGTAGCTGCGGCCGGCCTTTCAAGATTGACAATATTTGTCAGCTCATGACTCGCGCCAGCCACGAGTGTTGGAGAGTGCGTCGCGATTATGAAATGGCAGCCACCAAAATCTGAGAATGCTTCCGTTAGTCGACCGAGGTACTCAGATTGCCATTGAGGATGGAGGCTGATCTCAGGCTCGTCGATGAGAATCAGGCTGCCATCCTCGATCGATGAAGCGATGCCGAGTAGCGTTACGACCAAGGAAAGTTCGCCGGAGCTGGCGTCGGTGATCTCAACGCGAAGACCTGAAGTTTCTCGCCACAAAGTCACCTCCGTCATCTGGATGATTCCTGCGCGCGTGAGCTGCCTCGCCATTCTCAGCTGGTCTTCGCCCCCGGAGTTCAGCTGCCTATAGTCGGCCACCAATCGCACTTCGCGACCATTACTGAACCCCAGCAATAAGTCAACAGATGCTGCGAGTTCCCGAGCAACCCGCGCGCCCTCAAAGAAATATTTCGGGATAGCGGCTCGGGCCGCACCGATCCCTCGACTTTTCGCATTCTCAAGATACCGCTCGACCGCACGCGTCGAATCGGTCCCGGATTCCTTCGCGAGGTCCTTTCCGCGAATCGTCCAGGTGTAGGTGACCTCCACGGTTGGTCTGTAGCCGAGATATCGGAAGACGTCAGCGACGCGTTGGCGACGGTATTGGTTCTCGTCGCTGACGTCGAACAGTTGCTCTAGTGCCCTGAAGATGCCTGCACGTGCGGACACACGCCCTCGCCCATCTTTCAAACCCAGGTATCGATAGCTCGACTCGGTTAAGTTGGGATCAAGAAATCGAGCCTCTCGAGGCAAGTGGAACTTGTCGAAAGCGCTTGCCGTCGCGGCGACCACAGCGCCCGGGCGCGGCAACTCCTCCGCCTCCACCTTCCTTCCATCGAGGTACGCAATAACTTTTGTCCCATCTATTCGGAAGGCGCACTCCCGCTCACCGAGTCGATACTCCACGACGATCGGCTGCCTGTTACGAATATGTCTGCCGTCTAGCGCATCGAAAGCCCCGGCGATCGCTGAAAGAAGGCGTGACTTCCCCGATCCGTTCCGACCCGTGACCAACGTTGTCCATGACCCTTTTCCTGCCAGCGGTGCGACGTCGACGTCGACCTCGACTTCCTCTTGATCCCACAACTCGGCGCGGAGTAGTCGAAAAGGTTGCGTTGAGGTCATTGGAGCTACTCCCTAGCGTGAAAAAGATCGGATCGAAACTAACCCTATGCGATCCGTGAGCTACTTAATCAGCTGCGCGCCCCACGCGCTGACTTACCGCGCTCCGAGGCTATCGCGGCCGCGACGGCGCGTGCTTCCGGACTCTCCTTGCGACCGATGGCGGATGCCCGCAAGCCGGTCCGCGACCGGAGCGTGCCGAAACGACTTCTGAAACTTTCGAAACAACGTTGTTTCGCGGGCGATTGATTCCCGTATACCCCGCGCGAGAAAATGCCCGGTAACCGCGTGCGAAATGCATCACCGTTTGCGTCTCGTATCCCTACGGATCTGAGACGTCTCGCTGGTTGGGTAGCCGTCGGTGTGGTAACTCAGCGACTTGGCCTGAGTTGGGCAAGCTTGTCTGCGCTTGGCAATTCTCCTGACTGTGTCTCAAAACTACTTACTCGGGCCAAGGTACCCTGAACCGTCCCGGAAACCATGGCGCCGTTTTGTGGGCGGAATGATTTCCGGGATGTTTCAGTTCTACCGATCATCTTTGATGAGGCTGGGTCTGTTAGCGGCCTAGACTCAGATACATGGCTACATATGAACCTGCCGACCTTGCTCGGGAGCTTGGCTACACCAACGAGTATCGCCCGGGGAAAATCGTCCGGGATTACCTCCGCAAGAAATACCCGGACCATCCGAAGTACCAGCGGTGGGTTCTGGATGAAACCCAGGCCGATGACGTACGAGCCAACGTAGCAAGTGCGCGAACCAAATGAGGCCATCACCGGACAGTGCGGCGGACAGGCTTGCGCCACCACCGACGTCGTAGGTGACTGCGGCTCTCAGAGCCCCCTATTTATGAGGGTCCGCACAAGTTCTGCCCCGACCTCGATTCGATCTTCGGTGTCAACATGGCGGTCGCCAAATTCACTCTGCGCAACAGTAAACACGCCATCATCACCGATGCCGAGCTCCAAGAGTGCGTCCCTAAAAACTCGCCCGTATTCGCCCTCCGTGGGCGCCGAAAGCCGGTATCCATCGGCTAAGCATTGAATTCCCGCGCCGCTGGCTCTGAACGTTAAGAACCGTGGGTTCGACTCGTAACCGAAGAACCAAGGGTCCTCGAGTTCTGTTGGCTCACCTAGTCGACGCCAAATCGACAAGAGGTAAGGGTCACGGTATCGACTGTTCATCTGGGTCCTGCCGCCTCGAAGATTGCAGAGAGAGTATCCCATTTTGCCACCTTCAGCGAAATAGATTCCTGACCCTCCTGACCGCATGTCCGAATATTTCACCATGTAGTAGCGCCAGTCAAATTCCGCCGTTGCTTCCCGCTCAGCCAACCATTCGCTCTGCATATCTCGCAAAGTCTCGCCCAAGATTGACGGGCGAAGCCCAATGTTGTCCAGAAAATCAGCAAGCACCCGACTTGTTGGCTCAAGTCCTTTCCGTGTCGCCCCGGTAAGGAGTACACGCCACACGTCCCGGTACGCCTTGTCGGGCGTTACAAATTGGAACGACCGCGTGTTTTGCGGGTCGCGGCCTCGCGCCCGCTCGTACTCACCGATGGTCAGCAAAGCGCCTGCCACGTCACTCCATAGCTCGTCCGACCGAATAACCTCGCGGAATGCTTCTGCGCGCCGTTCAAGTTTCGCCGCGTCGAGCTCGAACCCGTTCAGTGATCCTCGCAGGAGTTGGTGATCCTCCAATTCGTTCAACACTTTCTCTATTTCCGGACTAGCTGCGAGAAAAAGTTGTTTGGCTCGCTCGTCATCGATCTGAGGCAAGCTGAAGCCGTTGCCCGGCTCGGGCATGACGCCGTCAAGGATAAGGCGCTTTGTGTCTGCGATCAGGCGAGGCATTCGTAATGCGCGCATCTCGACCGTGGAGCCTTCGATGAGATTGCGAAGCACTCTCATGCGACGAGGAAAGTCCTCTGTGGTGTGGGTGGCGTGAAGCAGAACCGCCAGGAGGACCAGAGTCTGCCCAAAGGTGAACTGTCGACCGCCGCCACTGCGCAATCCGTAAGACTTGCAGCAGGATTCGAAGAGGTTGACATCGGTATCGCGAAAAAAGAGAGGAAGTTTGCTCTCACCTGCATTTGGCTCAGAACTCCGCCCAAACAGCTGATTGAAGGTCGCAGGAATGTCGCGATCCACCCAGGCGTCGAATGCGGAGAATAGGAACTCAAGGTGCTCGTCACTGCTCGGGTTCGCATCTCCGAATATGCGTTCGGCCCTTTTGACGAGCGGCAGCCCTGATGCCGACTGGAAGACGGGGTCGCTCCATTCACAGACTTCGGTGACGAACTCAAGGTATCGGAGAAATTCGTCATCGACGAGATCGTCTTCGCCCCGAAACTGCCAAAAGACGTCGATCCAATCGACGTCCACCTTTCGCGCGAAATCTGACGCACGCGGTGATGACTCTATTATCTTTTCAAAGTGAGCTTTGAAGTTTTCAAAGTCAGTGAGGGGTTTTCCACGCGAGTTCATCTTGATGTAGAGGTCCTCGGCCGAACCCATGTCGGGCAACGGGAGAAGATGGAACGACACGGCTGGCTCTTCAGTGTTCGCGAGGCGCTGCCACGCAATGACGGCGTCCACTTCAGCAAACTGCTGGTGGATCGCATCGAGCATCACGAGCATCGCCTGGATCGTGGGATCGTGACGCCAAACGAAAAGGTACCAGGACTGGTCGATGATCCACTGGGATATCTCCTTGACGTCGGAAGGCGGTACCGCAGCGACTAGACGTTCACAAAATCGTCGGGCGCTTTGCCTCGTGGCATAGGAGAAGCGAGTCCATGGTGCAGTGCTATCAAGTACTCCTGCACGCCCAGCGATGTACCAGTGGAGAAGGAAAAGAGTCGTAAGTCGCTGCTGTCCGTCGAGGGGTTGGAGCGTTCCATGGTCGATCTCACCGTAGATGAAGTCGAGGCTGACACGATGCGGGTTCGGCCCAGCGAGTGCGTCATGGAGTACGTCTAGGAACGTTTCGCGAATCTCATCCACTTTCATCCCTCGACGACCTTGAGCGTAGTCACGTTGAATGAGTGGGATTTCGATTTTTTGGACCAGATCTCCGGCCTCGACGTCCGTACTAAATGCGCTGATGAATGATTCGATCCGGCTCAATGGTTCCCTTTCAGTTTCAAGCGCCGTCGGCGGAATCGCCCAGCAAGTAGGGGCCGATCTCTCGCTCGATGGCTGTGAAATATGCCTCTCGATCCTGCATGCTCCAGTAGTGCACCTGCTGGGCACGCTCACCGGTATAGTACTTCAGGAACACGTTTCTCGTGCACACTGGAATGTATGATCCCTCGCGGTCTCGATTGAGAATTTCAAGTCTCTTGACCTCGAACCACGAGTTGCTGAGTGCGCTGTTGTCGCGGCTGTCGAGAAGGGCTAGATTCGCGATCGAGTGGACATCGCCCTCCGTGACGCCACCGCCCTCCGGAACAAAGTACTGACCCAGTTCAAGCTCAAGCTCGCGAAACTTTTCTTCGGTGAGGTCCGGCAGTGCGTCCTCGATGCGCTCCTCGAGGACCAGCCGGTCGGCCTGCTGTAAGTTCGGCAGGCTCGATAACGCATCACGGTGGAGCCGCAACCATTCGCGCCACTGCTGGACGGTCCGGAGCTCCTCTGCGTTTTGCGCGTGAATGTGTTCAAGGGACCACTGGCCGGCCGCATGCGCACGGAACGAGTATCGTTCGGTGGAGTTCGTTAGCTTCCGGACGGTCTCGACGTTCATAAGAAGCAGCGCAGCTGATAGCCGCTGCCGGTCATAAGTCAACTCATAGGACAGTTCGCGAAGGGTCTCCACGGATAACCGCAGTCGATTCCGGATCTGAATACTCAACTTTGTCTCGAATTCTGACTTCTTGGCGCCCTGGGCAAGATCCAGAATGTCCTCGAACCGGCTGTTCGTTGCTACAAGATACCCGATCTTGTGGAACAAATTTCGATCCTCGAACCAGCCGACAACAAGTGAGTGGAGATTCACCACCTTGTCCCAAAACTTGTCTGCATCGTCCATTATTTGTTCACGCAATGTTTCGAATGTGTGGAACGGCGGCCGTTCACGGCCCCTCGGACCGCCAGCTAGGGTGTCCAGCAGGAGGCTGATGTGGGTTGCCTCTGGTCGAGGGCTTCCGGTCAAGAAGGCCCACATCTCTGGGGCTCGCAAATCGCGCTCGATGACGTCCCACTCGGCAGCCATCGCTTGGGCACGATCGGTTTGAGCCACTAGATCTTGGCTGCGGGAAAGTACAAGCGCTTTGACCAATTCAGCATCCGCTAGCGGGATCTTACCCACGTTGAGACGAGTAAAGAGATCTGTCGAGCTAACGTAGTCGGGAGCTTCGTACCAGATCACCTTCACCCGTTCAGAGAGTGCTTTGTAAAGGTTGATGGCAGCCAGCGTCCTACCGGCACCCTGCCCATCGAACCATTCCTCGACACATTTCCAGGCCTGGAAGATGTGGAAAAAGTCGATGTTCTTCGCCGCGCCCTCGGCACTTGGCCCTCGAAGGAACTCGGCGCTTCGGAGCCGAGTTTCATATTCAAGCGTGTACGGTACTTCGGCGGATGGCAGAGCAGTCTGCTTAATGAATTGGAGGATAAGGAAGAGGGTCGTGAGTCGCTGCTGCCCATCTACTAGCTCCCATCGGTCCTCCCCTAGTCGCTTGACCACGATCGGCTGGAGGTAATAGGTCGCCCCCTCGCTCGCCTGAATGTCTTCGAGTAGACGTTGAACTTCCGGTCGGCCCCAGCGGTAACCTCGCTGATAGCTAGGAACTACGAAATCGCCCGAAATGAGGCCAACGACGCGGCCCTCGAATGCCCCTTTGAGAGCCGAAGTCTGTGACATGTCCTCATACTATCGGCCATGCCGAAATTCTTGGCGAATTGTGAGATCAGACCTTCGGGTTTACGAGACACAACGACAAGACGGTGGATATTACCTAGTTGCCGGGAAAGATCTGATTGTCCCAATCGCCGCAAATGATTGCTGTCCTGGGGCTAGTGGTAGTTTCGTTGTCACCAGGGTCCTAGTGATGATCTGCAACCGTACTTGGGCTGCTTTCGATAGGCCACCCCAAGCGTTCTTTGGCCGTTTGCGTCACAACTTGCGACGTACAAAGTTGACGAGATTCATCGTTTCCGTTCAGGATAATGTCTTTGGAAAAGTCAAGTAGCTCTGGCCGCACACACGCATCGGTTCTACGATGAAATGGAGCCTCTTTCCCAGGTCCGCGAGCGGCACATAGATATTAGATACAGCGACAGGAGGTCCCCCAATGCGCACGAACCCATCCCTTACCTCGTCCGCCCGCCGCCAAACAGAAGCGGCCCCCGAGAGATGGGAAGCCACCTACCGCCAGATGGTCCTCTTCGATCTTGCCGCCGACATCGAGCTCGGCTTCTTCCTCGCCTACTACCGCAACTTCGCCGTCCCCAGCATTGCTGCAACATTGCAACGTAACGGCGAAATCACCCAACGCCCCATTAAGCGCTCATACGACACGGCCATCGTGACCTACGAGCTTATCTGCAACGGACTGAACAGCGACCGCGGCCGCTACATGATCCGCCTGCTCAACCACGTCCACCGCCACGTCCCCGGCAACAACGACGATTTCCTCTATGTCCTACTCACCCTCCTTGTCGTCCCCATCCGCTGGGCCCGCGCATACGGTTGGCGAGCTCCAACGTCCTCGGAGGAATCGGCAGCAACACGTTTCTACCAAGAACTCGGCGCCCGCATGAACATAGGAACCATCCCCTCGACATTCGCCGAGGCGGAACAGTTCTTCGACGACTACGAGCGCACGAACATCGCGCACTCCCCCGGTGGTGCCGAGCTGATGGCCAGCACCGTCCAAATCCTCAAATCTAGACTGCCCGCGCCCTCCCGGCCACTTGCCAAGACCATGCTCACGGCAATGTTCGACGACGACCGCCTCACCGACGCACTCGGCCTACCCCGCACCACACAGCTGAGCAAAGCAACACTCAACGCCGTGTTGACGGCACGCAACGCAATCCAGCGCCGGCGCCCGCTAGCAACGCAGCCACATTTCATCCCAGGCGAGGCAGGCTCCAGCCTCTACCCCAACGGCTACCGCCTCGATGACATCGGCCCGGAAAACATCATGACCCCAGCCAGCGAGCCGAATCATGAGCCATCGTGACGCCCGCCGCGCCGCCGCCCGCGCCAACAAGGCCCTAATTCTTGATGGCGAAGCCTCCCTGGAATCGATCCAGAAGGCCGTCGAGGCGTTGCGGGGCATCACCATCGTCATCTCGGCATTGGACATCGAGCAGCACGATCTGTCTGCTCTGACTGCCGACTACGACGACAACTTGAAGGTAATCTACTACGCGCCGCAACTGTCCCTATGGCACCGACAGCACAGCATCCTCCACGAAATCAGCCACTTGCTTCTGGGACACGAGCACACTGCGCCGGGCATCAATATCGGCGAATTCAGCAGATCCTTCCCCAACCAACCGCGGAAACTCCTGGGCCGGAAGAGCTTCCCTGACGATGAAGAGAAAACTGCCGAAATTCTGGCCGATCTCCTCGCCGACCGTATCAGTGGCAACGGCCGGAAGGGCCCTGACGAACCCGGCGGACTCCAGGAAGCCTTCGGCTGATGCTCCTTGTGCCAGCGCTGACACTGTGGGCCATGGCCATTGTCCGGCTCTCGGCCGTCGTCGATCCCCGCCGCGCCCATCTATTCCGGGCCACGGTCTTTGCGGCAGCGGCCTGCACACTTCACATAGCCCCGGTCTACTACGCGGTGGATCCTGTGCTTGGCGGGCACAACACCGTCGGACTCGTCCTGCTGCTGTTTCTGTTGACCGGGTTTTGGCAGTTCCGCGCGGCTATTGTGCTGGCTGTCTCTGCTGACAATGTACGACGGCGGCACCGCCTTGCGCTGGGAAACGCAGCAATAGCGGTGGCCGGGACGGCAGTCACCGTCGGCTTCCTCGTAAGCCATACGGACCGCACCGACCAGAACTTGCCGATCACCTACGGTGACCAGTTCGGCATGCAGTTATTTCTCTGGAGCGGTTCCTTGTTCATCCTTTGGGTGTGCCTCGACATCATGCTTATCTTGCGCCGTCGCACCGCTTCCCTGCACGCATTGACTTTTCGCATGGGATTCCGCCTGATCAGCCTAGGGATCGCAGCATTTTGCCTCATGCTCGCGGATCGGCTACTTTCTGGGGTGGTCATGGCCGCGCACGACGGCAGCAACAGCACCCTACTCTTCTTGAACACGCTCAATGGCGTGACAGAGACGTCCGCCGTCGTGCTGGTTGGCATTGGCGTCGTCCTCCCGCGATTGCTCGGTCCTATCAAGCATCTTCAGCGAGATTTACAAGCCCGGTTGCTCTTGATCAAGATTCACATCACCTGGCGGCAGGTAACCGCCGGGACCCACGATGTCATCCTCAACCCCAACGAGATTTCACTGCTCGACTTCCTGGCAGTCAAGCCTGTGAGGCGGCTGCACCGCAGAGTGATCGAAGTGAGAGACTGTGAATTCAAGCGGCCAGAACACCCACTCGGAACTAAATCATTGGCGTTGGTCAGTCACATTGAAGATGCGCTGATCGGAGGCTGAACTCGGCTAACCGACGTCGTTTTAAATCCTCCGGCCCATGAACTGGTGACAGGAGCTTCAGCTCATGATCCGCGCATGGTCGGAGGAACTGTGGAACGGCTCAGCATTAAGACACCGGACGATTTCATTAGCCTGATGGGACATACTCTGGGCTATTGGCCCAAGGAAAGCCTAGTCTGTATTACTCTCGACGATCGCCGCATAGGTTCGACCCTTCGGGTAGGACTTCCCAAAGCGGAAGCGGACACCAATAGGTATGTGCAGGACGTCGTCAAGTTCATCGCTACGGATCGTGAGGCAACCGGCGTCGTATTCGGCATCTTCACACCTGCGCAGTGGGAACCGCTGGACGACCGGCCCTACGAGGACGTGATGGAATCCCTGACCGAGGAACTATCTCGGCACAACATCAACGTGCGTGACGGTTGGCTCATCGGGGAGACGTCGTTCACCAGCTACTTCCAGTTGATTCCCGACCCGCTGGCCCGCACTCCGCTTGATGAAATCAAGACGAGCCAACTCAACGCGGAGCTTGTATTTCGCGGTTCCATCATTGAGCCCGACCCAGGATTTCGCATTCCCATCCTCGCCCGGCGGGACCTGAGCGAAGAAGTATTCAAACACTGCATCCGAATCGAGTCCATGACCCCACCCGTCGCCACTGCCAAGGCACGAACCTTGTGGGGCGGCTTTCTCGAAGGTGCCGACCTACCAACTGATGCACAGTCGGCCGAACTGCTGGCCGACTTCAAGTTCATCTCCGTACGAGACCGGCTCTTGGCTGACATTCCAGGACTGGAAGACAGTCTGGGCGACTTGCTGCTGGGCCAAACTAAGCGGCCGCCTCATTGGCAGCGCGTCGACCGCGCCCAGGAACTCCTGCTCCACCTCTACACTCGCGCCGACGGACCCGATGCAGCGCCCGTTCTCACCAGCCTCGGCATCATCCAGTGGTGGGAAGGCAAAGGATCTCGCGCCCACCAGTGTTTCCAACACGCGCTCGAAGCCGACCCCCACTATCGGCTTGCCCAACTCAGCGACCAAATGGTCGGCGCCGGCATCCTTGCGCCTTGGGCCATGGACAAGAACTCGGCGTACCAGCCGCCCATGAGCCGCGGGCCCCGGATCGAGGGAATGGGGATGGCGTAGGCGAAATTTATGGCTAACTTGCCGCATGAACCTGCGTGATTAATATTCCACGAAACACTTACTAACAAAGTCTCGTGCCCCAAGGCTGTTACCGAGACCAGACAACAGGTGCGCTTTAGCGGCACCAGCTACTCTCGACTGCGCCAGCCGGAGAAGGACGCGTCGAGTGCCACGAGACGCCACGACAATAGCCGTCCCTCGGCGCGGGCTTGGCGTTAGGTGTGAAGCCAAACTCCCAAGACATGCTCATGCTCCCCGCTGAACTTCTTATAGCGGGGCATCTGTCCCGTCTCGGCGACGAACACCACCAGCTCACAGAGGCGATCTTGCCAGTGGTCATCAAGGGATGTCCGTGGCGGAGTCACATCCCAGTCCGGGATCATGTCCATCAGCGTGATTCTAATTGCCGACAAAGCTCCGCGGCGATGTAAGGTGCGCTGACTCCGGACCCAATTAACTAGATCGCGCTCGATTTCATCGCCGTCGACGGTGGGGAGCCTCCCATTCGACTTGCAGAAGTCTTGCACTTCCTTGTACCTATGCTGCCAGCGCGTGGGTGGCCAGTCGGGGCCGAGGGCCTTCCTGGCAGCATCATGCGCAGCACGGAGGCCCTCGCTACTCCTCTCGCGGAGCCGCAGGTGCCGGTGCACGGTGGAGCGGGCCCGGCCGGTGAAGTCCGCGATTTCCTGCACCGTCATTCCGGACGAGTACATCCGGTCCCACGCTGGGTGAAGCGAGAAAGATTGGGGAGACATGCACTCACACTAGGGGACAGTTGCGGACTTTGTCAGCGGCCGCACCAGTCTTCACACTCCACCGGCTCTATAAGTCCGCCGAGCATCTTCGACGGGATCTGGTCAGCGATGGCTTGCCGTGTGCGGCGGCATCGTTCCGGCTGCCGGCCTTCAATCACCACGAAGCCTGGCCCCGGTGCAGGCCACCGTTGCGTCCGTAGCCAACCGAATCGCGAGCAGGCCTCTACGCCCGTTGGCAGTTCGAGGCGCTAGCACGGCGGGATTCCTGATCAACCTAACCTGTGCCACAGACCACCACAGGGCATCCACGCCTCACCGGTTGTCAGATTCGGTTCGGGAGCTCCCGTCCCCGACCAGTAAAGTGCTCCCCACACGATCGATACCAGGCGCCGGAGACGAAGCGCAGAGTGATATTTGCCTATGGGCCCCTATTGCCACCGTCAACGAAGTAGCGTGGTTAAACTATGAGCGATGCACTATTTGACTTTGGATCCACAGACGAGCCCCAAACTGGACCAGTCCATCAGCGAGATATCCCTGTCAAGGACCACCAAGTCCAGCAGATCCGCGAAGGGCTCGACGCAGCTGAAGTCATGGACCAAGACGAACGGCAACGGACTATTCAAAGCTACGTAGCCCGTCAAGTATCGTCGTTGCGCGACCTGCATGCCCACGAGGCACACGCAATCATTCAACGTCTGAAGCAATTGCGGACTGCAGGGCCTACCAAAACTGGATCGGTATGGGACCAGCGTGACGAAGACACATGGATCGACAAGCTCTAAAGCACGCTAGGCAATCCGTTGCTGAAGTACAGAGCGATGTGAAGGATCGTCGGGAATCATGTCCCCTTTTTTGGTGGCATGGTTGGACAACGATCTGACGTTTTCATCACCATAAGTCAGTTCGAATTCATGCTGATTTTGAGTCTCCACTTGGGCACTCAAACGAGTGGCTCGACAAGTTTCCGTGCCAGCTACGGCTGAGACCGGTCGGAAGGAAAGTTGCTAAATCACCCCGGTGGTCATAGATCTGGCATTATGAAGTTAGCCGGGGCATTCGCTGTCTCAGCCTAACTTGGGGAGCGCTATGAAATTCAAGTGGATATCGCCGGCAATGACACCGGAGACACAAGTGCCGAGGCCGTTCGCCGCGAAGCAACCAGCATCCCAAGTGTCACCAGACTTCGTTATCTCAACCGTACCCGTGACATTTGGGCCAGTCGTCGGCCCCGTCACTCAAGGACCGACGGAAACCACAGCCGACATCCCACAGCTCAAAGGCGACGCAGCGAATGCCGTCGCGCATCGCGGTAGCCACATTCAGATCATCGCCGCGGCCGGGTCCGGGAAGACCGAAGTTGTCTCGCAACGAGTTGCAGCATTACTGGCCGAGGGTGAAGCGCCCGATTCAATCGTGGCGTTCACTTTCACTGAAAAAGCAGCGTCAGAGTTGAAGGAGCGCATCAGCGAGCGTGTGACGGCGCGCATGGGCGCAGCAGCAACGGATCAGCTGGGGCAGCTTTTTGTCGGCACAATTCATGCCTACTGCTTCCGCATGTTGCAAATATATGTGCCGCGATACGAAACCTACACACCGCTCGACACGAACCAGCTGACAAACCTTGTCTACAAGGAAAGCGGCCTCCTCGGGATCAAAGATCTACCACCCGCCGACGGTACGTTCAAGAGCATCGCGAAGTTTCAGCGCGGCATCGACGTGATCGAGAACGAACTAATCGGAATCGAAACACTGCCAGCAGGCAAATTCAAGGCCGCCGTGGCGGCATATTACGACACACTGGATCGCTATCAATTCATGTCGTTCGGCACACAGATAGTGCGCGCGGTCGAAGCACTGGGCAACCCAGCTGTGCACGCTGCGGTCACCGCTCCGCTGCGTCATCTCATCGTCGACGAGTACCAGGATGTGAACCCCGCGCAGGAGAGGCTCATCGAACTCCTCGCTAAGCCACACGGCACGGCCGACCTCGTAGTCGTGGGTGACGACGACCAAGCGATCTACCAATGGCGTGGTTCGTCCGTAAAGAATATCGTGACTTTCGCCGACCGGTACAGAAATGTCGCGCAGTTCAAGCTGCTCACAAACCGGCGTTCTCGCCCTGGCATCGTTGAAGTCGCAAACCAGTTCGCCCAGTCGATCCCAGATCGAATCGAAAAGCAGATGTTGCCATTCCGACAAGTCGACGGACCGAGTGTTGCGCTCTCCCGCGACCCGGGAAATGAACATGATTCAGCTGACGATATCGCAAGTCAGATCCTCGATCTTCAGGCAAAAGGACTAGCCTACCGTGACATCGCGATCCTTGTGCGCGGACGTTCTGCATACCCGTCATTAATGGAAGCGTTAGAAAAGGCCAAGATCCCTGTACAAGCAGGCGGACGTTCTGGTCTGTTTACGCAGGTCGAACCGCAGGTGTTCGGCTCGACCTACGCATGGATAAGCGCAATCGACTGGAAGGAAGCGCAGTACACTCGTGGCCACAAGGTCACTCTTGAGCAACTCCTCGACGATTACACAGCCACCTTCAGTCTCTCGGTTGAGACGCGACCGAAGTTGTCGGCACATCTCGAGTCTTGGAAGGAGAAGGCCCTCGATAGCAAGTTCAATGAGAGTCTCGTAGGCGACTTCTACGCGCTGATCGAATTGCTCGGCGTCAAGCTCTGGGACTTATCAGACGATCTGGTTCGCAACCGGCTGGGAACAATTGCGCGGTTCACGAAGGTGCTCGCCGATTACGAGGGAGTAAGTTGGCGATCGCGCAAGGACCCAGATGTGCCGGGTGAGCAGGTTGGCGGCCGCAGCGGAGGTGAATGGTTTTACAAAAACCTGGCCATCCTCCTTTCCAATTATGCCGTCAGCAACTACGACGACTTCGCCGGCGAGGACGGGCACTTAGACGAAGGCGTCGCGCTTGGCACCATTCACGGTTCCAAGGGACTCGAATGGCCGGTCGTTTTCCTGCCCTCATTAGTTAAAACGCGTTTCCCCTCGAGTATGAACGGCCGCGCCCAGGACTGGCCTGAGGACTTGCATAATCGTTTCGAAAAGCAGCGCTACGAAGGCACCGATGCCGATGAGCGCCGTTTATTCTACGTTGCCATCACGCGCGCCCGTGACGCGGTGCTGTTGTCAAGCTTCTCCCGGCAAAACGGAGGAAACCACCGCGCCGCCTCACCTTACTTCGACGAGGTTGTGAGCGCCTTTACGAATGTGGGAACCCCTACATCGGCGACGAGTAAAGGGTCCGCATCAGCGTCCGAATTGGCGATCACGTACAGCGAATTGGCGGGGTTCGAGACATGCCCGCGCAGCTACTTGTTGAAGAACGAGCTAGGGTTCATGCCGACGATCCAACAGGAACTCGGCTATGGCAACGCAGTGCACCACACGATGAGAGTACTTGCCGAGCTCACCCAGGCGACGGGTTCTGTGCCCACAGCCCTGCAAGTCAGCCAGCTTTTTGAAGCCGAATTCTTCCTGCCGTATGCAAACAAGGCTGGTCACAAGGAAATGAGGGAGAAAGCCCGCAAGCTAGTTCTGCGATACGTAAACGAGAATTCAACCGACTTGTTGAATACCTGGGCAACAGAGCGGCCATTTGAATTGCATCTGGACGGTGCGGTAATCGCAGGCCGAGCCGACGTAATTTACGATACCCAGGACGGCCAAATTGGTCGCCTCGCTATTGTCGACTACAAGACATCAACGGGCGGTCAAATCGACCCTCTGCAGCTGCAAGTCTACGCCGAGGCCGGCCGCCGTGAGGGCCTGAATGTCGGTGCCGCGTTCATCCACGATCTCGGCGCGGAGCAACGCTATGACGTCGATATCGGCGTCAATGCGATCGCAACGGCCGAGAAACAAATCATCGCTACGATCGACAGCCTTCGCCGCCGCGATTTCGATCCGAAGCCCGGTCGCCGCAAGTGCCGCGAGTGCGACGTGCGGCGTATCTGCTCGGCAGCACCAAAGTCGTGGGGGGGCCGGCGTTCCCCCACCGGACGCCGAGAAAGTAACCATAATAGTAGGCCGCCAAATCACAGAGGTAAAAATAAAATGCCAGGGTGTGACAGTCGTTCCATGACAGTCAGGCACCGCGGCAAATCAATTGAAGTAACCCCAAACCAGAACCCCCCCAAGCGGCCGACCCAAAAACGGTTAAATCACACCCCCA
>NZ_JASISQ010000007.1:170971-217435 GCF_030063205.1 Arthrobacter antibioticus
GGGCACAAAGGCTTTGAGTTCGATTTCGTCTTAATTGCTATCCCACCGGCCGATAAACAAATCATCGCTACGATCCACAGCCTCCGCCGCGGCTTTTTCGATCCGATGCCGGGCCGCCGCATGGGCCGCGTGTGCGAGGTGGGGCTTATGTGCGGGGCACCACCAACGTCGTGCCGTGGGGGTGTGGCCGCCTCGCCACGACTTAATGGAACCCTTCGAATTCGACGGCAAAGTCCGATCTGTAAAATTCCATGGCAGGCTTGTCCTCGTAGAGCACTCCGTCACGGACAGCGGGAATCGTCATGTCTAGAACCCGCATCGAGCTCCCCGCCATGGCGACAGCCTCAATCCGGTGAAATGCATCGCCGAAATCCTTCGCGAACTCTGCGAGGGCCTTCAGTTTGATTACCGCATCGTCGAGATGCGTTCCGTGTGGGTCTACGATCGATGCCTTCACCTCTCCGCGGACCTCGTGGAAGAACACGAAGTCGGGGTGCATGCTACGCCAGTTACCTTGTGGGTCACGGTAGGCAATTCCGAGCGAATCTACCGCCGAACGCGGAGGGTTTCTGTACCAGGCAAGGGCCCCTGGCCGCTTGAGCTCGACGTCCACCACTTTCCGTTCCCACGCATTGAGGGACGACAATGGAAACAACCCCTCTTCGTCCGACATTAGGTGAAGGGTTGCAAGAGGCGCCAAAGCGATTTGGTCATCAGAATCGAGTGTCTGATAATCCTCCATTCGAGAACGAGGCCTCCCCAATTCGCCCTTCTGAGGCAGAATTGTCATGGCTCGGATCTCTTCATAGTCCTGCTGGCGTACGTCGGGCAGGGACTTGATCGATACACGATGCTGCGCAAACCATCGGTCGACCAGCTGGCTGGCCTCAATATCGACTTTCTCGCGGATCTCTTTGATCATGCTTAGCGCCGCGGTCTTGACGTATGCGTCCCGCAATCCGTCGTCGTCCGTCTCGTCAGTGCCCGCAAGGTGATTAACATATGACTGGGCGATATCGGCACCGAACGCCTTCTTAGCCTCCTCAAAGGCCGAGCGAATAGCTCGGTCGTCGGCGCGCATCGAGAAGTCACGATAACTAAGCTTGGTAGACCCTGAGGTGCCCGAGATCTGCTGCACGTTGACTCGCCACACGTCGTCGATCTGCTTGTCGAGTAGTTGTTGGTATCGAGCAGAATAGCCGTCGAGCACTGAGTGCATCTCCTCCTCCGCGTCAGCTAAGGCACGGTGTTGAACACCGTCCATCGCCAAGGCTTGCGCGAGAGCGACCATTCGCTTCACTGGGCGAGCACCGCGCTTCGGAAGCGTCTGCGTCGGCAGGGTGTCCCAGACCTCCCAGACAGCCTCCGGGATATCTTGGTTCGGTCGCAGCTCTCGCCCGTCGAGCAAGATCTTCTTGCCTCCGACACCGCCGGGCATCTCCTCGAGTTGTCCCGTCAGGTACCGAACAACTTGGCCGGCGGTCGTGCGGTCGAAGAACGGGAGGATGCATTCCACTGAGTTGAGTGCCTCGTCTCCAGGCACACGACGGGCCAGCGGGCTTCGCACCATTCTGCCTAGGAGCTGCGTGATGTGAGTACTGTCTTTCGCTGGACGGAACGACACCATCACCTCTGCACGGGGGCAGTCCCACCCAGTCGAAATCGCGTCTTTCGCGATAAGCACACGGATGGAAGACGTATCCTGTACGCGCTGCGGCTCGATCCATTCAACGTCCCAGCCTCCGAAGTGTTGACGGGTGTGCTCGCCAAACACGTGGGAGACGTTGCCGCTATATAGGTCGGGCATGACTTCAGCTATGGTATCGAGCGCCCGACCGATCGCTTCATGGTCAGGAGTATTCGGTGTCTGAAGTACGAGCAACGGAATGACTCTTTCGGTGAGGCCCTGAGCCTGCGCATAGTCGGCCCACCGATCGGCTGAAGCAACTAACTTCTGTGCCGCAAGCTTCACGAGCGTTGTGTCGAAATTTCCTGCTTCGTTGGGGATGTCAAGACTGACAACGTCTTTGACGAGCCCAGACTCCTGCACTCGGACTGGATCCACCATGACTGCGGGGAAAGCACGCCGATCCTTGGAAGCGTCAGCTTCCCCCATTGCCCTGTTGAAGCGCTCGATGGTCGCCGAAATTCCCCACACGATAGGGACAGATGGATAGCCTGAATGCCCCTGAACGAGGCGACGCACGAGGGTAGTCTTGTCACGACTGGTAGTGGTATTGAACCCACGATGCGCCTCATCGAGCACGAGATAGAGGGTGAGATCATCGTCCTGGATTGTGTTGGAGATCGTTTCCCAGAGCGTGTAACCCTGCAGATCTGGAACTCCGACCGCCGAGATATCAGTTTGATTCTCATCTGTAACAATGTGGCCGCGTGTGAGCTTCGAAGTCTTCGACAATTTTTGCGTGTTGAGGAAGTACACGCGGCCTGGATCCAACTTAGGCTTGGAGAACGGCGGCTCGATGGTAACGAGGTCGGAGGAGGTGAACTTCTCCGATGCGTCCATTAGCCGCATTCTGGTCTGGTCGTTCAGGTTCGGGTCGTCCGAAAACCAAATGACCACGGCTCCTTCGTCTTGCTCGATGTTGAACTTTTCAGATCCATAAAACAGGGCCTCAATCACCGCGGCCGCTATTACGGTCTTGCCCGCACCTGTTGGAGCAGTAAGCGCCAACGACGTTTCGATTCCGTCACGCTGCCAAGAGGTACGCGCTCGTTCGAGGGAGGTCAGCAAGTCATCAACGGCGTCTTCTTGATAATCTTTTAGGGTAAATTTCACAGCGCGCTCCTGCTGGTCTCGATCTCGAAGTTTTGCAGGTAAGCCTCATACATTCGCACCGGTTCGACGCCATCAGGCAGTTCGCGCACCACTGATTCAAACAAACGATCCTCGTCCGTCACGATAAAGGCAATCCGGATCCCCTCCAGTTTTGCGATGGCCTGGAGGAATGCTCCCGCCTGGTTTAAATCGACAATGACGCCATAGGTATCTGTGACTTCCCATCCGGAGGAGATGTCGTCGATGCGACGACCTTCGGCGCCCGCCCTCAACCAGAGCAGAGGTGCGATTTTCGCGAACTCGCGATTGGAGGAAACACGTAGCGGCGCCTCGTATGTAAGAGTGAAGAACTCGACGTTTTCTTCGAATCCGTCAGCCATCGGGAACTCGTCCGTGAATGTGTAGTCACCTTGGATCGGATTCCCAGACGGAGTCGTGCCCGTGACTGCGGCAGCGACTCGGGGTTTTGTTATGTAATCGCAGATACCCCACTGTTCCCACTCATCGTCACCGGGCCGAAATCCTTCACGCCGGAGCCGTAGCTCTTCACTCTCACTTGCCTCATTGTTTGTGATACTAATAGAACGCCTCCTGCCACTATCCTGCCGGTTAAGACGCGCGACCGCGTGCGCCGTCGTCCCGGAACCTGCGAAGAAGTCGACGACAATTGCGTCGGGCTTGTCTCCCACGTACAAACGCAAGGCATCTTCAACTGCGTACAATGACTTCGCAAAATCGAATGCGACTCCGGGGAGCAACTTGGCAAGAATCCCGGTGCCATGTTCACTCGCACTGTGAGCTGCACGGTGCCACAATGTGCGGGGGGCTGATTTCTTGTTGGTAGCGTCTGACCATTCAACAATCATTGCCCCCTGCGAATCCCGCCCAGTCTCAACAATTTCACCATTCTTGAGCTTTTCTAACATCGGTTCGGTGAGATACCAGAGAGGGAACTCTCCCCGTTCAATTCTTACCCGTCCAGTCTTGACGGCACCTTGTGAAAATAGTTCGTCAAACGATTCTTTGATAACTGACCAGCGGCCGGGCGTTCCGTTGGGGCGAGGAGTCGGCCAAACGGCGACAGTGCCGGCCGGAGCAACAATGTCAAGCCCGTCGTCACCGTCAGGAGGAACTTCACCCGAACTATGAATACTTCCGTCAGCTGTACTTATGAATATCGGATAGTACGCTCCGGGCGACTTTGAACGAACGCCGTTTGCCCCCGTTCGAGTCAAGCCTCTCCAACGCACACGAACGCTATCGGTCGCAGGAGGCTCACCAAGCATCGGATCAAATACACGCGCGGGCGCGGCATCACCAAATGCGACGAAGATGAGGTATTCATCAACTCTCGCGAACCCATTTTCCGGAGTTCCTTTTGGATTAATCGACACAGAAATCGTCGATATTCGACCTTCCGGGAAGAGCTGTTCTATTAATAACAAGAGCCTAGGGAACTCGTTCTCGTCGATCGCAACTATCAACACAGAATCGAGGGGGTTCAGAAGCCCTTTTGCCAGATGCAGCCGCCGCTCCATGAACGCCAACCATCGAGAATGGCGGTATAGATCCTCACTGTCAACGTAGTCGTTGTTATACTTCCAGTCCTTCGCTCCTGTGTTGTATGGCGGGTCGATATAGATTGCGTCAACCTTTGCACGATGAGTAAAGAGAAGTGTCTGGAGAGCATGGTAGTTCTCAGCATTAATGACAACCTGGTAGGGCTTGTTTCCGCCTCGCTCCACCTTGCCAGTCGAGACGAGGCCTGGATAGATGGGATCCCGAAATTCTGCGACCACTACCAGATCCTCAACTAGTTCTTCTTTGAGTTCCGCTGTGCCGTCAATCGATTGGAGAGACGCAGTGCGGAGGTCCCCGCCATCTTTCAAGATTGCAAGGACACGCCACAACGTACCGTCGCCCGAACTCGCCTTCGATCCGCGTGGAGGGAGGATGCGCACCTTGTCGCCGCGCCGTACGGGTCGTCCTGGGAGTTGAACAGCTTCTGGCACATGGCGCTCGAAATTCAGTCCAAACGCGCGTCGCCCGGCGAGGGCGTCTACCTCGCGCTTCAAATCTTTTGCGAGGGCGGGGTCGCTGTTTTCGAGCCGCCTCAGCAGATCATTTAGCCGGGACACGGCTCTCCTTCATCGGGAACGGATTTGGTTTTAATTCTTCCAGCTGGAGGCCTATCACTCGTCATCCGACACATCAATTGTGCTACGCGCAAATGTCGCGAGGATACGTGCGTGAGTCTGCCGCGGCAGTTGCCTAGTGCCCGGCTCGCCGAAAGGTGTACCCGGACGCGCGGGCGCCGCGGCCAGCAATTGATCGAGCCCCGGTCGTGTCACTATCAACAGCCCATGTGTGGCCCTCGTACACGTTACGGCGAGGCGCCCGAAGGCCGAGTTGAAAGCATCTAGGTCAGTCGCGCCGTTGAGGGGGTGAATTGCGACAGTGATGCCGTTCGTCTGGCCCTGCCAAGAGTCGACCGTCGATGCGACGATGTCCCGGTCGGTCAGATCGTATTTTTTCTGGAGACGCTCGACTGCCTCAATAGCATCGTCTACCGATTGGTTCCGCGTCGCCAGGATCGTGACCATCGGGTCCATGTGCTCCCCACGGGGGCGTGTGGTCTCCCATGTTCCAGTCGAACGCCCGGAGACATCGTTGTCGTAAACAGCCGATATAAGCGATGCTTCAGCCGCAAAGAACTCCTCCAGCAGAGCCTCCACGAGACCCATCAACGGAAGGTCGATGTCGGCGGCTTCTGGTTGGGGCAGTCCATCGACTTCGAGCAGGGTCGGCACGCCTGTGCCCACCTGCTGCCATATCGCGGCTGGGTCTTCGTCCATCGAGCCGATGTCAATCGATCGATCGCCCGGTCCCGCGACGCAGTCGAGCGACTCCCATTCCGGGTAGAAGGCCCTCCATAACGCGAGATGTCCGACCGCTGGGCGCCATACGGCCGGCAGTTCCTTGGACCAAGTACGCGGATCTTTGTTGTAGTCGGTGGGCCAGGCGCGATATGGGTTGTACCCGGGGTCGCCACGCCAGGGATTTTCGCCGATTTCGAGTGGAGGCAGCTGTCCGACGTCGCCCACACCCACCCAAAGCGGCGCAAGCTTCGTTACCTTGTCGAAGAGATGGTGTGCGATCTGCCAGGCCTCGTCAACGAACAACAAGCCAAAGGGATTGGCTCCGTACGTTGCCGCGCCAAAGTGGTCACGCAAGCGTTTGATCTCTCCCATCGCGCCAAAGCGCGCAACAGTAGCAATCACAACCTTCACAGTATTTGGCAAGTCCTTTGTGGAGGTCACTACTGTTGCGGATTCGAGCACCTCAGCCGGCATTTCATCGTATGCAGCTTTACTTGCCAAGAGAGCCACCGCGTTCTTGCCTAGCGACTCCCCCAGTGAGATAGCGAGCGGCCGCACTTGTTTGTTCGTGAACGCCGTGACCGCGATGCGTTCATCTCGCGGATGCTGTGCTGCCTCGACCACCAGTCGCTTGAGCGCATACGACTTGCCAGCGCCGGCCGCTGCCTTGAGCAGCATGCGTTCCATCGGCGATACGCCCGACAGCATGTCTGCCAATTCGACACTAGCTTCATCGGCAACACGGCTGTTGAGGACCGCGGCTTCTTCGTGGTGCACGCTGCTGTTAGCGACAACTAGCGGGTCAGCGAAGTGGCTCGCCTCTTTATGTTCCACAGTCACTCCAAGTCGTCAATCGTCAGGTCAATTGGCACAGGGAGCGGGCCCAGTTCGAATGGGTTTCCGGCCGCGTCGCCGTCCGACGAGACCTCGAACCCGTCGTCGTCTCGTACCGGTGGCCACGTCTCGGGATTAAGTTCACCCCGTGCCCGTCTGTCGGCGAGCAGATCTGCGAACTCGGCCTCACGGTCCTCATGCGGACGACAACACCACAGGTGCGCCTGAGGTTCGTCGCCGTAAGATTCCGGTAGACAATCGCCCTTCGGCGCCGCCGTCATGTCTGGCAGCGGTTTTTGCACAGAAAGCCACCTGTTTCCCTTCAACGCGGAAAACCACGCAAAGTCTGCAACCACCAATTCATCGCCCCTCGCCACCACGGGAACGACTTGCGGATCCCAGCACAGTCGCTTCGGGAAGTTATCGTCGATTAATTCAAGCGGCCCTATCGCAAGACCATCAATCTTGAAGGTTCCACGCCCTTTCGAATCGACTGAAATGCCGGGCATTTCAGCGCACGCCTCGCCATTGTGGGCAAGTAGCACCACACGTGATTCGGCAGTGATGCGACGTGAATCTACGTCGATCACCAGCGGGTTGACAGACACAACCTTTGCAAAGGAAACGAAGCGGTTGCCAGCGTCGGACGCGAGGTCGCGTGCCGCTTGTGGATTCGACAGCGCAAATAGCTGAGAGGCGCAGGTTCCGTCGCTCTCGATCATCGGCACGAGAGAGTTGCGCCAGGGTCGATATGTACGGCCAAAGCGCACTAGATCAGACGCATGCAGCGTAAGACGCCGCCGCCACACCACCTGCGCATCGGACTCAATCGCACGGTATACCGCGCGCAACGTGGACGATTGAAACCCCTCGAGAGAGTCCAGTGCCCGTTCAAGGATCTGTGCCTTGTACTCCAGTTCCTCGGTTACAAGGTCCTTGTACCGCACGGGATAAGCGGCGGGTGCGTCGTTCGACTTGCCAGAACGACCCACGAGCGCGTTGTGGATCGCATCGGACGCCGCGGTCGTCAACCTGCCTCCTGCAGTGTGCACAGACTCCTCGATCTCATCAGCGAAAGACCGATGTTCAATCGGCGCCTCTCCCCGAGCCTCGGCCCAACCGACGAGATAGTCGAGGCGACCCGAGTTCATACTCGGCCCGCCGGCGACGATTCGATGTGCGAGGACCTTTCGCAGATCGATGACAGTCGATCGCAGCTGGAACGCACGGGCACGGTCTTCTTCGAGCAGCAATGCGATGGCAGTACGCTCTACTTCGGAAATCGCACGCGGGACCGTTGCTGGATCGCCATCGTAGGTCAAGACCGGACGTCCCTGTTCCTTGTCGCGTTGCCATCGTAGGCGGCTCAGTTCAATGCCCGCGAGGTTGTCCGCTATGGATACAAGTACGTCCGCCGTGTCACTGTCAGGCACTAAGAGGTGCACAGAATCGGGTATTCCGTTCCCTGCAGCCTTACGCTGATCACGCATGGAGTGGTTCAGCGCGTTACCGACGCGCCTCACGATCAATCGGCGCGCTTCGAGCGACTGAGGGTTATCGAAGATCGTGTATTCCCACTCTCCTCGTCCATCGTCTGAGACGCGCTGCACGCCGATACCGTGAACATCGAGCGGTGCAGAATCTGATTTGACGATCACGACGTTGACTGTTCCCGGCATCCCGGCCTGGTCGACGCGTCGTTGTCCCGTCAAGTGCGCCACGCCTGTTAGGGTTGCTGCAATATTCGCTGCCGTGGATGCCGGAACGCGACCAACCTCGGTGACACCGTCGATGAGACCCAACGCCTGGCCACGCATGTCGCGGCCGACGCCAATCTCAATCAACAGGTCTGAGGGGTTTTGCGAGCTGCGCAATTCATTGCGACAGTAGGAGAATAGCGTGCAGCTCGTACACGAAGCTGGGTCGAATGTCGCCTCGAGATGTTCAACAAGCGACCGTACGTCCTGGCCAGGTTCGTGACCGGATTCATTAGCTTCGCGGCGACGTTCCTCGATGCGCAACCTTACTTCTTCTTGGTAGTCGTGCAGGTTTTCTACTACCGGTTCAGGCTGGAAGAACGCATTTTTAGGCACTACGAGAACACCGAAAGTGTGCACCCCCATGCCTTTGGGAAGGCGCGACCACACTCGGGCTGACTCCGCTCCAACTGCGACCTGTAGGAATCCTTTGAGCATGCGCTCGTCATTGATGCGTGACCGTATACGTTCATAGTCTTTTGCATCGCCCATCACTAGCCAAGATGAGGTCTTGTCACCTAGCGCTGGTGCAACGATTGCGAAGTCGGGCATCACATCAGTTGCTCGCGTCCCTTCGAACCCGACGAACGGCACCGCCAGCTGGAATACGAGAGTGGCTGCGCCAGTCTTGATGGCACGGTCGTGCGCTGCTTCGAGCACTCGTGCCGTCCGGTCAACTTGTGAGTTGGCGTCCACGGTGACGACCTCAGTCGGGCGGTCGAGAGACAGTGCGCCTACGGTACGTGTTGCAATCTGCCCGGCAAATTTTTCATTGCGAACCATCCGTTCGAACGTCATCGCACGCATCCATCGCGCCTGTGGAATCGTTCCCATAGTATCTGCGACGCCCACCGACTTCGCAAGCTTACGACGAGTCATCCCGGTAACTAGTGGATCGGTGCCACGAAACCGTCCACACGCCGCATGAGTTGATGACGCAACAGCGCCAGAGCCACCTCCCACAACTTCGAGCGCCATCCCCAACCTTTCGCTCACGGCGCCAAGCGGCCGCCACTGATTCTTTGGTGTTTCCTCAACATCAAGTGAAACAGTCCTCTGATTATGCGGGCGTGGCTTAGAGAAGCAAAATCCACGGCTGACCTTTCACGGCGACCAATTACGCCACAGTCGCCGGAGGGGCTTGGATCCCCCAATGAGAGGTAGCGGTCCACGGCATACCTGCCGTCTACCACTCCAACGCAACCGCACTCCGAAGACTGCACGGTTGGAGGCTCCTGTCAGCAGACAGTCACAGTATCCACCACGAATAGGGCCCGAATCCATTGACCACCATAATCGGTCAGGATTCAACTCCAACGAAACGAAGTGGATTCGGATCGTCATCCGATGAATCATCCCCAACAGGAGTTCCCGCACCGCATGAGAACTTCATGCAGCACTCCCCTACGCCACCACCATCTCCCTTTCCCAACACCGCTACAGCCATATGCCATCAATGCCAGTCCTCTCAGTAAATTCGCTCAAACTACCCTAATGCTGTCGAAACCAAAATATCCTTCACACGTCTGGCATCCAAGGTCCTGGCCGTCGGTTTTCGGCACGACGGTCAAGCACGTCGTTGATCCCCTTTTGCCCCATGAACTGGCATGGAAACTACAACTTGCAGGCTCTGCGGAATCGCCTTTGAGCCGCGTCGCACAACTCAGAAATACTGTTCACCCACTTGCTCACGCCGGCACCGAGATCGAGAGTGGCGAAACCGGCACCACGCCGACACTACCCAGACACTGCGAGCGCAGCTTGAATCTGCAGTCATCGAGAACCGCGTCATCCTGGAAGTAACGATGGCCAAGTTTCAGATGCAGCTGGATGCGGCAGAACGGAAGGCTCGGGACCGACTCACATTTCAGGCCAACCGGAATGAGCGTGAGACCGATGTTCTACGCACCCGATTGCGCGACCTTGCGTCAATCAATGTCGAAATCGCCTGTGAAGTCCCGGAACTGAAGGCCCAGATCACCGAGCTGCAGCTGGAGAATGCTCGCCTGATCCATGGCCAGCGCGCCGACTTTCAGGAGCTCACGCAGATTGCAGGTCGGCTGATGGAGCTGTGCTCGCGGCTGGGTCTCCCTCTGGACAAGGCTACGAAGGAGATCTTTCAGCGTCGTGGTTGGCAGACCAGCATTCTGGTACCCGAGCAATGACTGTCTCCATGTCGCGACTTACGGCAGCTGCTGGGCTGAAGTATCTGTTGAAGACGACTATGCAGGACGACCTGGTCAAGCCACTCAATGACGCCACCAGCTATTACGTCAAAGCTGGGACACCGCCAGGCAAATGGCTCGGGCAGGGTCTAGCTGGCATCGATCGCAGTCCGCATCAAGTTGTGACTGGAGCTGATGCCAAAGCGGTGTTCTCACTCGCGGAGCATCCCGACAGACAAGTGGTACTTGGCCGCGCCCATGGCCAAACCACGGTCGCCTACCGGAATGGCGAAGAACAACAGCGCCATGCCGTGGCTGGGTTTGACCTGACGTTCAGCGTCCCCAAATCTGTCTCTGTTTTATGGGCTCTCGCGGACAAGGATATCAAGCAGCAAGTCGTAGCTGCGCACCACCGTGCGGTGGAGTCCGTGCTTGCCTGGCTTGAGAATGAGGTCATCCACACAAGGACTGGGCGGAACGGGGTGGCTCACGTTGGTACAACAGGTGCCGTTGCTGCGGCATTCGATCATTGGGAGTCCCGGGCTGGCGATCCACAACTTCACACTCATCTTGTCATTGCCAATCGCGTTCAACGCAGTACTGACGGTGCATGGACTACCGTCGACTCCCGAACGCTCTATAAGGCGGTCGTCGCAGCAAGCGAACACTACAACGGACTGCTTCTGGACGAACTCCAGCGGGTTCTGGGCACAGTGACAGACTTTCGCTCCCCCACTAACGTAGAGCGCAATTCGGGTCTCGAATTGACCGGAATCGATCGTGAGCTCATCAAGGAGTTTTCCAACCGGAGCAGACTCATCGATGCTGAAACAGACAGGCTCACACTGCTCTGGACTGCCGATCACGGCAAACGACCCAGCTCCACCACCGTCGTCAGGCTCCGCCAAATTGCCACGTTGACGACACGACAACCTAAGGACGAATCCCCACGACCGTTGACAGAACTTCGCGCAAGCTGGCAACAGCGTGCCATCGCCACAGGAAAAACTCCCAGGGCCGTCGTCGAGAATACGATTCAACGCTCCAGACAACGGCCTGTCAGATATTCAGACGTCTCTTTGGAATGGAATGATGCGGTCGCGACCATGGTCAGGGCTGGAGTCGCCCAGCGTCGGGCCACGTGGAACCGCTGGAATCTCCTCGCAGAATCCGAGCGTGTCTGCGCCGGCATCCGTTGCCAGTCCCCCGCCGACCGCCGGCTCCTGATCGACTCAGTCACTACTGCTGCAGAATCCCAATCAGTACCACTCAACAACACCCGTTACGGCCTTCCTGTGACTGCTGCAGATGATCTGAAATACGCTGGTCACTCCGTCTTTGACTTCCCCGGAGCTCGTCTCTACACGGATGCCAGCACCCTAGCCAGTGAGCAATTTGTCGTGGAAGCCCGGAGCACACCAGATGGGCCTACTGTCCGTGTTGCTGCAGCATGCGATCAACTCCTCAACTACCGCCACACGGCCGGCTACGGGTTAGCCCCAGACCAACTCGCCGCTGCGGAAAACGTGCTGTGTAGCGGCAACAAGCTTGACGCCATTGTGGGCCCTGCCGGATCCGGGAAAACCACCACTATGGCTGCCATCAAGGTCGTGTGGGAAAACACCCATGGTGAGGGCAGCGTCGTCGGACTTGCCCCAGCCGCAGCCAGCGCCGAAGTTCTTGGCAAAGAGCTCGGCATTGCGGCAGAAAACGTCGCCAAGTGGCTCTATGAAAGCGCAGGACAAGGAGCAAACAACCGTGCCGACCGGTTCCACGCTCTGGAATCAATGCCACGAACCAGCCATACAGCTGTTGCAGCACAACTGGCAGCGTTGTCACTCCAACAGTCCATCTGGGGCTTCAGGAAGGACCAGCTCGTCATCATCGACGAAGCGTCCATGATCTCCACTATCCAACTCGCCGGTCTGGTCCACCAAGCCCAAGATGCAGGTGCCAAACTCCTACTAGTAGGCGATCCCGCTCAGCTCGACGCAATTGACGCCGGTGGAATGCTCGGGTGGTTGCACCGTGACGGCAAAGCCGTGGAACTCACCACCATTCACCGCTTCACCCACAGCTGGGAGGGCCCGGCGTCGCTTCAACTGCGCGAAGGTAACATCGACGCCGTCGACCTTTACTCTGCTCACGAGCGCATCCGGTACGGCGATTACACGGACATGGTTGAAAATGCCTACCGGAGCTGGTCTGCCGATCTGGGCTCGGGTAGTTCTTCCATCCTGATCGCCCCGGACAACGATACCGTTACCACCCTGAACGAGCGCGCTCACGCCGAGCTCGTTGAATCGGGTCGCGTCGATGCCGAGCACACCGTCGCCCTCGCCGATGGTCTAGCTGCAGGCCGCGGCGACACCATCATCGCCCGAAAAAACAACCGCACGTTGATTGACAGCCACGGCGAATATCTCCGCAATGGCACTCTCCTGCGGATCACCAAGCGTCCATGCAGGGACGGAACCGTCGCCGCCCGGCGTACGGACACCGGCGCCAAGATCATGCTCAGCTCCGTGTATCTCGGCACCTCCGCCGAGCTCGGCTACGCAACCACCGCCCACCGCTCCCAGGGCATCACCGTGGACACCAGCCACATCGTCCTGACACAAGGCTGCCTCACCCGCGAGCTGTTCTACGTCGGGATGACTCGCGGCCGCAACAGCAACACCGTCTACGTATGCGAGTCCGACCCCGCCCTCGACGAACCACAGCCGGGTGGCCCAACCGCCAGTTGGCGACAGATCCTCGGCGAAGTCCTAGCCGCTGAGGGAGCCGAGCGTTCTGCGCACGAAGTTCAAGCTACGGAAATTGCCAAGGGCGACACCCTCCAGCGACTTGCGGCCGAGTACGACTACCTTGCCCAGCTAGCCGCCGCCGAAAACCTGACCCTGGCTATCTCAAAGGTGATGCCCGGCGTCGTCACTCACATTCAGGAATCGCCGTCTTGGGGCGCTGGGGTAGCCGCCTGGCGACGAGCAATGTCTATCAATCCAGCTGCTGCTCAAAGAGTTCTGGAACGTGCCCTGAGGCATCCTAGCGATGCTCAGGATCAAATGGCAGTCCTTCATGCACGCCTTCGCCAGACAGCCAGCAATAGCCCCTCGGAAGCTTCTCCGGATGTCCTTGACGAGCCGCTATTCACCGAGCGCGCGGACCTTGCAGACTTGATCGGCCAGGTACGCGCCCGCACGATCAAACGCCGTGACCGAGTGGCTAGGGAAGCACTCAGCGTTGGATTTCCGTGGGTCCACGCGCTGGAAACAATTCTCGGAACTACGGTAAACCCGGAGCATCGGGCTGAGACTGTCAGTGAGGTTGCGGCATTCCGCGACCGCTGGGAGATTGCCACCTCCACAGATCCGCTTGGTGCAGTTCCCGCCAACTATGAGTGGGAACAGTCAGCCCAGCGAGAGTCCCTGCAGCGGCGGATTCAATCGCTGAACGAACACGCACCTCGTTCGTTGGGGCAACGTGCGGCCGGACTGCCAGCACCGATTGTGCACCAACCCTTTATCCCTGTCGGACCCACGCTCTAAACTGGAAGTCGAAAGGAAGTCGTGCGGTCATGAACCCAATGATCAGACCAACAGTTCCCTCGACGTCACTCGTCATGTGGAGCGTCGCCATTGGCCTGTGCACGCTCTACTTGGTGCCAGCAACACTCGCGAACTGGCCAGCACCACCATGGCTGATAACCATCACCACGTTGCTTGCAGGTTTCTCGGTGGCGCTGGCACTTCGCTGGGCGCTCAAAGTACGCCGTGCCCGGGCTTGGGATGTGAGTGCTCAGTTGCTTTGGCAGCAGTTTGAGGCTGCCCGTCTTGCCGGCGGAACGACAACCGAGGTCACAGTCCTCAGCGTCCAAGAAGTCCAGCCCACTGGTGCTTGGGTGACCATAAACTGGGACCAGTTCGGATATACACAGCCAGCATGGATTGAAGGGAGGGGCGGAACATACTGGCCCGGCTCAGTCGTTCTCATTACCCCCGACCCAATGCAGGTGCACGTCGGCCAGCCCTGGCCACCGACGTATAGAATCGCCGAAAACGACTGCCGCGCTATAGCCCCTTTGTTGAGATAACTGCCGAATTTCTCAGAGTCTCGGACGGCTCGATAAGAACCTATCGATCCAGTACGGCCACCGCTTCGAAGCACTCGCCTGCTTCGATAGAAGCGAACATGTGGAGTCGTGGATCATTCCTTCACAGTTGCGGCAGGAGGCTCGTCAAAACTAGCCTCCTCAAGTAACCAAAAGGGACTCTCGTCGAAGTCGCACTCGCATGAAAGCAGTTGACCGCTACAACGAGGGCACTCTTCCTTGTCGCAGCTCGGTCCATGAAACTCGCCGATGGCTGCGGCGCAATCAGGGCAGTAGTCAAGCGGGGAATCGTGCTCCATCCACGTAGACCAATGTATCTCCGCGCTCCAACAAAGCCGTGAGAAATCGGAATTCTGATACTCGAACTTCGTAGTTGACTGGGCGGCAATCAAACGCCCCGGCCATCTCCGATGCATTCGACGCCCGCGGAACTCAATGAATTCCTTCTTGAAGGATTCAACCAGCGCCATCGCAGTCTTCACGTGGGCATCACTGATTCGTTCGGAAAGCGATCCGTCGAAATGCTGATCGTGGAAGCTATCGAGAAACTCAAAAATGAGGAGGTAGTTCTGTCTTACCTCTTCGGCGATGAGATCTACTTCATAGTGGGTTATGTTATTCCGCCATCGAATCGCAGTCTTGATGGCGTCCATTTCCCACTGCTGAACACCCACCCGTATGTTGGACAAACGGGTGAGTGCCGTGTCCAGCGAAGCAGTCTTGCCCGGCCGATCAACGTTCTCCCAAATTAACAGGTCGTGCTCATCGCGCAGGCGCTGCTTGATCACCAACTCCACCGCGTGAACGAGATTGAGGACAGCAAACTTCCATCTTTTGGGGTCTGCCGATGCGGCCTCTACATAGGCTAAGGACTCATTAAGGGAATCATAAGCATTCTCAATCAGGGACAAACGGAGTTGTGCCCGCTCACGGCTGTCGTTCATGGCAACTTTCTAGTAGGACTGGTGCAGTGAAGAAGCCCCTATTAACGATTGGGACAACGGCCGATCCCTGTCGGAACAATTTTGGATCGAGAAAGAAATCTACTCTTTTAACACTCGTAGTGGAATTTCCCCAAAGTAGCACACCGTGATTCCGGGCTAAACTGTGCACATGTTAGGAGGAACGCTGAGCATCGATAAGTTCAAGATATCGCTTGTACTCTTTCTCGACACGATCGGGGATACCCACAAGTGTCCCCTCCTCCATGCGATATGTCCGTCCTGAATCTCCCCGGAAGGACAGCCAATTGAAACTAGTACTGACCCAGATATCATCGAATATGAGTATTTTGGCGTGGGTGTTTCTAACGCGCACAAATGTAAATTTTTCATATCTGCCTGCCAGATTGGTTAACCTCTTGAGGGCAAATTCGTCAGAGCCACTGTCATCGTCACCATATCCGTGTGCAATAGTCACCGTTACTCCAGCGCGGAGCCGTTGCTCTAGTTTCGCGACGAAATCGGTGTTGACCACAGCTTGACGTACCCATGGCGCAATTAATAGGATCCGCTGCTTGGCTGTCGATAGAGCATCGGCCAGCAGATCGGCGTGCTCGAAGACGCTAACACTCCTAACGAGGGCGGTGGGCGAGCTATCGATGCCTGTACGATCCATGCCAAGCAGTTCTTCTTGGGTGCCGTTGTTGCTAGGTTCAGTTCTCAGGGCCTCCAACTCTGGCTCCAACATTGGCCGTTCGGCCGGCTGTCCAAACGACAAACCCAGCCTTTCAACGGCACCGATACTGTCAAGGGCTAGTCCGTGGGCAGTCGCCAAGTCGTCTTCGATGCAAATCGCGAGTTCAAGTTCTTGACGGTTTTCATCCGCATAAACCAGCATCTTTACGGGGAGGTATCGATGCTTCTTTGCTGCCACCTTGTGAATCCTGAGTACTTGAAGTCGGTCGCCCTTGAAGAGTGCATTAAAACTTGAAGGACTCACATCGTCGATTCCAATGTGAGCGTTTCTAGCCGCTGGAAGGATTGTCATGCCCTTCTCCTGGGCGTCTTTTTTCTCGATCAAGTCGCGTTCTTGGTAATCAGCAAGAGTCCAAGACAAACGATCGAATGCAACTGGCAGCTGCTTCAAGACGGGCTGGGTTGCAGCCAGCTCACGGACAACGTCAGCTCCAATTGGCGTCAACGCCAGCCGCCCGTCTCTGTCTCGCCGCCGCAGATGGCCTTCACCTAGCTGCGCAGCAGCTGCTTCTAGGACGTGTATAGTTTCCAATCCCAGATATGCGGCTATGTCATCTGGGTTGTCGACACCCAATTTAACGAACCGCATAGTAAATGCTTCTGTTATGAGTAGCTCCTTCTTCTCCTGCGCAAGTACGTCGGATCGCAGAACAGTGACTGGAATGGCGGCATTCTCGACAGCAATGAGCTGCAAGCCTGGCCTCGCGTCACCAAATCGACGTTGAAGTATTTGAAATTGTCTAGTCACGGTCGGCCGCCCTTACTATGCAGTCAGCGGGGTGCTTCTCGATATACTCCAAAACAGTGCGCAAGGCACCGCTGGTTCCTCTGATGAACTCAGCATCACCGATGATTGTTAGACCGTATCGGGCGCGAGATAGTGCAACGTTTATGCGGCGCCAGTAGTCGGCACCAAGAAATCCAAGTTTCCCATTTTGATTACTACGGGTAAGCGACAGGAGCACTAGATCGGCTTCACGTCCTTGGACGGCATCGACTGACATGACTGCAGTCGTTAAGTATTTGAATGTCTTGGGAGCCAGCCTGCGCCTTAATTCTTCGACCTGCCGTTTATATGGAGCGATAACAAGCACCTCGAGTTGCCCTTGATCCGGCGGTTTAATAAGTCCGAAGTCCACGGCCTTGTCGATTGCTTCCAATTGTGAAACGAGGAGCTGCGCTTCTGCTCGGTTTGCAAAACTTTCTGTGCCACTCTCATGCCTATGCGTTCCGAGAGTGCCGGTGTCAATCCAAGTTACTGGTCGACCGACCACCTCTTCATATCCAGGCAGACCTTCCGTCTTCGGTGATCGGAGACGACCGTCATAGAAGCAGGTTGAAATGAGATCACCGATTGGTCGCACCATGCGGTATTGCTCTTCGAGCATGACTTGGGAATGTTTGGGTAGATAATCGACCAGTCGCTGGAATAGCGTTTCAGTAACGTCATCTTTTGAGAGTTCGTGTTCCGTGAGCAGTTTTGAGGACCGAAGAAGGTCCTCATCAGTTGGGGGAAGCTGGCGAGTATCGCCAACCAGAATCCACCTCTTTGCTCGCGACATCGGGACCAGCACCTCGGTTAGGGTCGCCTTTGAGGCCTCGTCGACGATACAAAGATCAAATTCGAGCTGGCCCACAGCTTTGTTACGCAGGAATCCCGTGCATGTCCCTGCAACGACTGACGTTCCTGAAAGGAAAATGGAGGTCAGGCTATCCTCGGCACCGATGGCTTCAAGCCAAGCTGCTTGGAGCTTCAATCGATCTAGCAATTCGAAGGCTCGCGGACTCTTTCCTAGGAGTGCATCAATGGCATTTTGTGCCTCTGCGCTCTTGATATTGTTCGGAATCGTTAAGTCGCCAGCCAGATCGGCTTGGGCGGTTGCAACAAGCTCTGTTCGCCTATCGTTAAGCTGATCGAGTCTTGCTTGAAGCCGGTCAGTTGGGTTTTCGTCCTCAATGGCCGTGGCAAGGTCTGAAGCGTTTCTTGATTGAGACGCTATGAGATCGGCGACGTGCTGCTCCACGGTTTCAAGTTCTCTCGAAACGGCTGCCAACTGCTCCAAGGTCAGTGCGGCGCGCAGGTGATTAGCATCAATGCCCAGCTCATGGGCGCGATTGGAAATATTCTTTTCGGCTCTTGAACGGACATCTTCGACCCACCGGCGCGTCTGGGTATCTAGAAGTAGTTCTCTGACGCCTGGTTCAACGACCGAATCATCGACTCCAGCCAGTCGGACCAGCCCTCGCACACCGGCATTATGAAGTCGTTCTACGGCATTGTCGACGGCCACGTGAGTCTGCGAGGCGATGAGAACTCGGGCGTCTGGCTGATGCCTCAGGAACTGAGTCACCGTTTCCGTGATGAAACGAGTTTTTCCCGTTCCTGGTGGGCCCTGGATTGCAAGAATTTCTTTCGTACCGAGTGCCAGCTGCACGGCGTGCTTCTTGATGGGGTCCAACTCGCTGGCCCATTCGGTGATGTCTGGGACTGATGGTTCAGCATTTGAAGTTGGGTCGATAAGTATGTTGCGCAAGTCGGGGCTCGGTGTTGTCCCACTCTTTACAGCGAGTACGGCATTTCGCTGGCGGTTTATTGAAATGGCGGATGGCCGGTCGTAAGGAACTAGAGTAGCAAACGAAGGAAGACCACTAAGTGTACGAAGCGATAATACGGTCAATTGATCCGCGTTTTGATCGATTATTTCACCGTGCCCGAATTTCCTGCCCGAGTGTTGGTCTACAATTTCCCAATCGGTACCGACTAGTTCCTTTTCATGAGGTTCAGCCAATGTAAAGTAAGTGCGGCGTCCATCGGAACGAAATTTCTTGTAGGTTAGTGGCTTATGCTCGCCTCGTGCTAAGTCTTCTCTCGCATCGAGAATACGTAGCCATAGATCAAAAAGCTCATCACCAGCTTGTTGAGATGGTTCGTTGTGTGACGCATCTTTACGGTCATAGAAGTCCTCTATCAGTTGGATGAGGGATTGGCTGGCGTGGTCGCTCAGAGAACGGTTTACAGGTTGGCGAACCGTCCAACTGAAGATTGGTGGCAGGCTGAGGCTGTGACGCCGACCGCCTTCGAGCACCTCAAGCTCCAATGCCGGAGCTGCTGTGACCTTATAGCAATTTCTAGAATAATCACGGCGAACCGTATATCGATGTTCCGAGCCAAATATAAAGATGATGTTTCGGTCGCGTTTCCCAGTTTCCCTGTCCAGCCCGAACGAAGCGAACACTTCACCAGAAAGATCCCTCTGGAGTTGTTCAGCAGCCCTTTCCCTGTCGACCGGTTCGCCAGCTAGTTGCTCTTGAGCCGAACGGGTCAAGTCGAGCCAGATTGGATTCCGGGGCTTTTCTTGCTGAGCAATACGCTGTCCGGCCAGTTTTCGAAATTCTGAGGCTAACTCGCTACCGTTCGCAGGCCGTTCGGTCGGGTCAGGACTAACACACAATTCAAGAAGTGCACGAATCTCCATTGGTACATCGATGGACTCAAGCGCCGTCTTGACATCCGGAAAGTCGCGAATCAGCGATTCACTCAAACACTGAATTAGAACTACGCCAAGACTGTAGACATCACGAACATAGGGGACAGTAGCTTCTAGCTCCGGTGGCGCATAGGGCCCAGACCGGAAGTGCTGGACGGTTAGTTCACTGTGGAGTTGGTCGCCACGAATTTTGGCTATGCCGAAGTCGGCGAGTAGCGGAGCGCCGCTGGCATCAATCAAGATATTTGCTGGCTTTATGTCGCGATGTTCGAATTGTTTCAGATGGGCGTATGCGAGCGCATCAATGAGCGGCCGCCCAATTGTTGCATATAGCTCATCCCAGCCTTGCCAAGGTCGCTCCTTTAGCAAGTCAGCAAGATTGCGGTCGACCCAATCCAACACGAGATAATAGGTACCCGTGTCGTCTATTCCGGCTTCGCGGAACTTGACGATATTGATGTGGCTGAGGTTTCGCAGGGCTCGAGTTTCACGCTCAAAAACCTTCTTTGAGAGTTCGTCATTCGGACCGCTGACAAACTTTACGGCGACGAGCGAAGCGTCTCTCGTATCGAAGCCACGGCGGACCGTTGATAGTCCTCCCACGCGCTGCTCGCCATTGACCAACACAAAATGTTTGCCTACTTGTTCCACTCGGTCCCCTGTCGCGATGGTGCCAGTTGTGATCGGACCCTACCCACAGTCATTCGTGAATTGAGTCACCAAAGAGCTTACGCTGGCGTCACCCCGCGCAGTACCAACGCGCATCAAGTCACTGTGTGCGAATCACCGCCCATGTCGAATGCCTCAGCGCGGCTAATCCGCCTCATTCGAGTGTAGCCATAGAGGCACCATTGGCTGCCTGAGCGACACGAAGAGAGCTGCAATTGGAGTGCCGAAGCCGCGTTTCAGCTGGTCAGCCCAAAGCAGGTCGATGTTGGAATGTCCATTCCAACGATCTCACCGGTGAAACGTACTTCTCTCCATTTCTGATTAGAAAATTCGTAGTGAGAGCCGGCAACCGTCCACCAACAGCGGAATCGTCCAAGTGGTCCAGAATATTCCTACAAGTGGTTGCTACGCGTGCCAGTACGGACTTGGCGATGTCGGTCCGGGACAACAGCTTGCAGCCAGCTGTTGGCGAAACTATGGAGTCGGCTTCAGCTGCGATGACGGCATCTGCCCACCCCGCAAGATAACTTGAGGACTGCGGCCCACGGTCAATGCCGTGGGCGTTCAGCACGGTGTACGCAACCGATTCGGCTTCGACTTCCGCCAGGCCTCGGTGTTCAGCGCTGCTGCCGTAGAGCTGACCGAGAGCGTCATCAGGACCGTGGAGCATGACATGGCCAAGTTCGTGAGCAAGCACGGCAAGTCTGTCGTCGGCATCGAGCCATTCCCCAATGCTGATCTGGTGCGAAGTGAAGTTCGTGTAACCGCTGGCCAGAGAATGTTGGCTGTCAGAAAGGTCCACGGCAAATCCGCGGCCGCTTGCGATATCAACCAATGATGCCCACAGCGCATCGTGGGCGATATTCGCCTCTGCCGTAGGTTCGGCATTGTCACGTGGAACCAGCAGTGGTTCACCCTCAGTTTGCGAAACGTCGAAGACGGACTGCCCCCTCCATCCAACAATGCGGGTCCGGCTGTGGCCCGCCAGGTCATCTGGCGCGTTGAAGGTTTGCTTCATTGCCACCTCACCTTCTTCGTTTGAGTCTGCACGGGCAGTCATTGGCGCAATCACCCAGAGCGCATGCTCACCCTTGAGCACGTATCGACCGTGCCGTTGCCATTCTTTGTAGCCGGCAACCAATGTGGGCGGCTCCTTGCCACGTTCCTGCATCTGCGCCATGAGCATGGCTGCGTTTCCGCCGGAGTATCGCCACAAGGTGGCTGAGTTGTCGAGAAGCTTTTGCCATCGCCATGGCTCATTGACGGCTTGGTCCAGCAGGTCAACGAGCCCCTGTGTCAGCGCTTCAACTCGTTCTGCCGGTGCCATATGACTTGGTGGTGGCGCTATATGGGGCTCCACAACTGCATTTCCAAGCTCAGGAATGGATTCCAACGATTCTGCACTCATTGCCACTACCTCCACAATCACACCCTTAAGGCGTTAACACCGGATACTTGTTCATGGTGATCTGAGCGCTTAACGGCATGTTGAATCCTCATCAGTCCGATTCAGGAGCCCAGCTGGGATTTCCAGGGCCATCCGGCGGCAATGTCCTGCGCGCAGGCACCCTGTGGGCTTGCAGACCCACGCACCCTGCAGTCCGGGTATGTTCACGCATTCGCTCAATACCGGACGTCAGCCGTTCGTGGAATGTGATGGGGCCGAAGCCACCGTCGTCCTCGGTGTAGGAGGCCTGCTCCGCGCGTTGAAGTCCGTAGAGTTCGGCAACCATGTCACTGTGCTTCCACCAGCAGTCTGGAACCACCGAGGTTGGCAGGTGATATGTGTCATTGAGCCATTGGACCCACTGGCCAAGATGCTTCCAAACGGCTTCGGCAGTGCGCGGATCCATGTCACGCCAGCGGTACGTCACGGGGATTCGGTTGGAGCGCCTGCCTTCGGTGGAACCGAACAGCATCGCAGCAAACTCATCCTCTGCTCCTCCACCCACCGTGTATTCAAAAGACTCTTCCTCGTCCATGGTTTTCTCCTCTCAACTTTCTTCTTCGGTGTTCACGCTTGCTGACTGCCTCAGCCGGTGACCGGCCGCGAGCTCACGTTCTGTTTCTTCCTTCGAGGCGCCCAACTGAGCAGCGTCCTTACGCTTATGCCATTCCGTTAGATCCAGCAGAATTGGGCGGGTGCGCCTCCCCAGCATGATCGCCGTTCCGGCAGGAAGCCTTCGGATCTCGTGTAGAGGGATGACCGGCGATTCTCTGATTTGTTCGCCGTCCTGCCGTCCTTGAGATGACCATGACCGGGTGTTGACAGTGGTGCTTCGTTCACCAATTAGGCCGGCCAAGGCACGCAGGTCTCGTTCGTCGGATCCGCCGCCGAAGATCACTTTGATGATGGCGGCATCCCATATGGTTGCGGCCTCATCGATCGACCACCCAGAACGTGCCTGGGACAGTGACTGGAGCACCACAATGGTGGAGATGCCAATCCCACCACCGTCAGAAAGCACCACAGGTAGTCCGGGCCACGGCGACAGGTTCGCAATCTCATCCAGAATCAGCGACAGCGGTGGATCCAGCCGGCCTCCTGCCGCGACGAAGGCCATCTCCCTTGCTGCATAGTCGATGTCATCAATCAATGCCGAAAGGTACGGTCCAGCCGCCGCGGCGCCTGATTTCGTGCCAATCAGGTATAGAGTTCCCCGTTGGCGGATGAACTCCTTGGGCTCAAACTGCTCTGCTTCACCGTGCGGGTCAAGTGCCGCCAAAACCTTCGGAGACGACAGCGGCGCGACGGCGGCGCTGACGCCGATCCACGAGTTGGAAGTATTGCGGGGGTCGTCGTCGATGATGCCCAAGAGGTCGGCTTGCCAGCCAAGCGCGGCCTCAGGCCGTTCCAGGAATGCAAGCGCTTCCTTCGCCAGAATCGGGCTAGACGACCACCGGCGAAAAGCCCTCACACCGTCACCCGACAGGGCGGCGGCATGCAGGAGGCATTGCAGGACAATCACAGCTCGTTTCTGCCACGCGGCGTTTTCACCCTTGAATTCCGTGTCGGCCGTGATCACCAGTGCCCGCCGGGTGGCAATATCGGGGTCTTCGCAGCCCCGAACTGGAGACCATCTGAGCGTTGTTGGGAGCCCCGACATTCCTTGTGGATCAAACACCGTCACTGGTCGGCCGCCAGAAGCTCGTGCCTTCATGGTCACCACCAAGTTGTCTGCCCTCGTCGACGTTGTGACGACCGCCCCTGGAGCGTCCAAAATGGCATTGATGATCACGTACAGGCCCTTGCCGGAACGTGGCGCCCCCTGAATGACCATGGATTCCTCAGCGGATACATGGACCGTCACACCCCGGGACCGACCAACTGTCCAGGAAACTTCGTCCACACGTGGTTTTGCCAGCCCAGGGCGAGTGTATTTCCCTCTTTTCACGACAGCCCGCGCACCAAAGTCTCGGACCACCTCCGCCCGCCGGGCAACACCGTCACGGCTGAGAATGTCCTTTCGCAGCCAAGCCCCGGACTGCCGCCAAACACGCCACAGGAAATACCCGGCTACCAAAAGAATCAGCAAGACTGCGAGCGCGGGACCAACTATCCACCACACAGCCCCGGTACCAATGGCGCATTGAGCGGGTGAGGCAACGATCCATCTCATCTGCCCTGCGAACAACCCCACGCCAGCGGAGGGACTGAATGTCCAGGATGCCGCCATGTGGCAGCCCCAACCGACAACTGCAGCTGCGGCTAGCTGAACGAAGAAGCAGAATCCCAAATACGCGGCAACGGCAATCAACGCGGCGTTCAGCAGAGGGTTTCCATCATCGAATCGGCGAGACATCATCGCATCCCCTCGTCAGTGCCGAAGACGGCCATCTCATCTGTGGTGATGCGGTTGGCGACAATGAACGAACGGTTGCCCACCTTCCACAGCCCCATGCCCTTGGGCAGGTTCTCGACGTGCTCGCACTCGGCCTCGGTGAGACCCAAGGCTTCCTTGGTCAGGCGCATGGCGTCGTGCTTTTGTCGGTAGATGATACGGGTGTCTGCCTCCGTCAGTAGGCCCAGCGCCTTTTGCCGCAGTCCACTGTTGCCATCACCAATCTCATTGAGGTCTGCAACCTTGTGCATGATCAGCAGGTTGGCGATCCCATAAGTGCGCGCCAGCCGCCATTGCTCGCTCATTTTGGCGAGCATGTACGGGTCCGAGAGCATCCGCCAACCCTCGTCATAGACGACGATCCGTTTGGCGCCGTCGGGGTTCGTCACGGCCGCTTCCAGCCATGTGGCTCCGCAGGCAGCGGCTAGGGATAGTGCCTGTTCGGAGGCGCCGATCAGGGCTGAGGTGTCCATGACCATGATGGGTGCATCCGCGTCAAAGGCAACGGTTGAGGGTGCATCGAACATCCCTTCAAGGTCGCCCGCCACGGTGCGCCGCAGTGAATGTCCGACGCCGGTCCCGCCGTCGCGTCCGACCAGCGCCACTGTTTCCGGGGTTGGGTCGAGCAAGTACTTCAGTACCATGGGCAACGTTGGTGTGCTGTTGGCGGCCACTGCATCGGTGAGCGCCATGTCCAGCGCGGTATGTTCCACCGGGCTCATCGGCTGGCCTTGACGCATTAGTGACACCAAAGCGACCAATAGGTGCCGGCGTCGCTGCCGGACAACCGCCAGCCACTGCTCATCCGAGAGCAGGAGTGACCTCGGACCGGCATCAAGCGGATTGACTCTGGCTGGCTTCCCCGGGCCCACTGAAATGACCTTGCCACCAAGCGCTTCAGCAAGCGGAACCCACTCCCCTTTGGGGTCGGAGGCCACGGCCGCTTTGCGGCCAAGTGTCACTGACCGGGCCACCAGAGACTTGCCGCACATGGACTTCCCCGTGCCAACAGTCCCAATCACCACGATGGAGGGCCCGCTGATCACACCCTTTTCGTAGAGAATCCAAGGATCGTAGGAAAACGCGCCGGAACCGAACACATCCGTGCCGATGTACGTACCCTCGTGTCCCAATCCGGACTCCGTCAGGAACGGATAGGCAGCAGCAAAGGTCATGGTCGACGCTCTGTGCGGTGCGAGCCGCAACCGATGCGGTCCACGCATCGACGCAGGATCGTGGCTCCCCCAGTCACCCTGCGAGCGCTTCTGTGAACCATCTCCTGCCGGATGTGCGAACCGGTCCCACAGTGAAGCGCGTGGCGAGTTGGACAGCGAACGTTCGTTCCGCCGTCGTGCTTCCCTCTCAAAACGGGATTCACCCGCCGGAACGAAGCTGACATGCTGATCGTGCTTGCTCATTTCAATCCCCTTCCCAGCGGCAGCGCCCCGGCGACGAACGCCGGCCACTGCTGCCCGGCCAGTAATCGCAGCTCAACAAATGCGCCGGCCGCCGCCGATTCAAGTTCTTGACGATAGCGAGCAAGGTCATCGAGAGTGTCCGCGGTGATGGTGATGTAGGCAGCGGGGCGCACATCGCCATGACCAGCAACGATCTCGTCCTCACGCTCGGCCACCTCTTCTTCCTCGGCGCGTTGCTCGCGCGTGAGTGGCCGGTCGAAGCGGGCGTTGATACGACGGCGAGTGTCGTGGGCTTCGTGCGCCGAACGGATGTCGCGCAATGCCTGGTCGCTGGGGATTGCTCGGATGACTTCCGTGACTGTGTGCCGGAAGTTGCCCACATAGACCACGGGGTGAAGAAACCCGGGAAAAACCTGCTGCCGCGGCCACTCGGCGATCCAGAATGTCTGGTGAAAACCGGAGTCTGTGCGCAGGTAAGACCAGTGTTCCTCCACGGCCATGGGGCCAGCAGTCAACGGCGCAGCCTCGGTGCCTTGCTCCAAAGCGGCAAGTCGGGTGACAGCTTCAGGGTCAAAGGCGCCCCGCATGACGGCTGTTAGCTTGGTGCCGGGCAACCATTCATCCACGGTGACGCCATGTGACTTCAGCCCTGTGGTGAGTGCTTCCACTTCCGAGGCAACCACATGCTCCATCCCCACCAACGATCCACCGGCATCCCGTATGCGCCGCCGTGCCTTGGCCGTGTCGATGACCAGACAGACGAAGAGCTCGTGGATCATGGTCGAACCAGCAGCCGCTATCAAGTCCAGATAGGACTTGTCACCCCACCGCACGTCTTCGATGCGCGTCGGAGCTTTCGCCCGGTCATAGAATTCACGAAGCGCGGTGGACGGATATGGGACCGTGTAGTCCTGGATCGCCAACCGTGCGACGGCGGGCCGCTGTGCCATTGCTGTTTGCACCCGGGACCATGCCTGTACTGCATAGGCCTTGTCGTCATCGTCGAGCAGGGCAAACGACGTTGTAGTGCACCGCAGGACAGCTATTGCTTCGTGGCCCTGGCGGTCGACGACGAATGCGGCACCTTCCTGGGTCTGCCGGAGTTCAAGACTGCCCAGTCCTCCGGGGAGGGCCAAGTGTCCGGCTGGCCGTGGCTGTTCTGGTTTAGCCAGGAATTTGGTTTGACCCAGTTGTTGGCGCAACAGAAAGATGGTTGCTGCGGAGGCCCAAACGGGATAGGGAATCCTTTGGTACTGCAGCACACCAAAGAGGATGAGCCCCAGCCATATGGGCATCGTCAATATCAGTGCGGGAGGTCCACCCGTTGCGGAGGCAATGGTTCCTGCCAGAACACCGATAGCTACGAGCCCCAGTTGGTACCACTGAAATCCCATGAACAATCCATGCCGTTCATACCGGGGGAACTTCACCGGCTGCAATGTGCGCGTATTCTCAGACATCTTTCTCCCTTTCCGGGTTGATTCTTGGTGGCCGCGGGGCCGGGGGCGCTTGTGGTGCGCTTAGTGGCGCTGCAGGCGGGTGTGGCTTGGGTGCCTCGGCTGCCGTAGATGCCGGTGCCACAGGTCTTGGGACTGGTGTACCTGCCCGTTGTCCGCCTGCGGCAACACCGTTCTGTTTCGACGGGGAAGGCTCCGAGACGGCGCTTACTGGCGTTGTCAGTGGCCCGGAATCAGACCTGGGCTGCCTGCTTGGAGTCGGTGTAGTGGGGTCCCGATGCGGTGTGCCAGCGCGTTTGATGTACGGCTGCCCGTAGGTCTTGGTTTCCGACCCCGGCGGTTGGCTACCTCCGCTGGGAACTGGCTGGCCGCCGTCGTTCTTCATATTCTGTTGGCCGCTCACCTTCCCCACTTTCTGGAGCTGTTTCAGGTTCGGTTCTGCACCGGACTTGACCGTGGGTTCGGCACTGGATGGGACAAGGGTCGGTTTCTGGGACCCCAGGCTAGACAGCGAGAGCTTGCCCCCGGCTTGCCTGCTGATTTGCCGGGCGGCGAAACTTCCGCTGCGCGATAAGACATGGCCACCGCCAGCAACTTGAGCGGCTCCTGCGAGCTCGCCTCCGGCAAAACTGACGAGCCGCAACGCCATCAGCGGCGCCGCCCAGGCCAGAAGCATGCCCACCGCGCCGGAAGCTAGACCCGCGAACGATGTCGAGTTGGCAAACAGTTTGACCGCCACCGCAAGCACTGTGGCAGCCAAGGGTTTGGCGATCAGCAGCGCCACGACGGTTTCGCACCAGCGCCGCGTCCACGACATCGTGTGTTCCCACGGCATGAGCATGAGGGCGACAGGTGCTGTAGCGGCTAGAACAAGAAGCGCGAAGGAGCGGAAGATCATTGAGCACATAAGAACGAACGCGAGCACCCAAACCAGGGCCACTGCTACCACCGTCACAATAATCGGTCCTGTGGGGCCGGACGTTCCCGGGCTGGTCATGGAAATGAGGTCCCATTCGTGTCCGCTGCCTGCCGGCGCCCGAGTGAACCCAAAGAGCCGCATGAACACGACGTATGGATCTGATCCCAGCGTCTGCAGGACTGCACTGGAAGCAGAATCAGTGAACTGGGTGAGCTTCTGCATGAGGCTCACAGCACCAATGACGACGGGGACGGCAATTCCGCCAGCAATAACGGCGCGTACGATCCGGCGAGGCTGCTGGCTGATCATTCCACTCAAGAGCTGCAAGATCATAACCACCACGAGCGGGGTCATCATCACCACGATCCACCAGTTGGTCACACCGCTCACGGCTGTCCAGTCAGATGGCCCGAGGTCGGAGACACCAAATGCACCTGAGATGAACGACCACATCCACGACGCCATGCTCTCCAGAATGCCAGCGAACATGTTCGTAATGGTTTGGGTTGCAGCGTCTTGGGTTTGGGAGATGAGTCCGCATCCGGGCGGCCACCACCCATTGGCCTGGCATTTGATCATGGGCAACATGGTGCATGCCTAAAAGCCGAGATGAAAGGCCGTCTGGGACCAAAGGATGTAACCGTTGATGCCGCCGAGGATGGCGGCCACGGGGCCTGTCCAGAGCAAGATCATGCCGCCGCCTGAGGCCAGCCTGGAGGACTGGCTCAACTTGCCGGCGAGCAACATTGCTGCACCAAGAATGGCAACGATAGCAATGATGATGAAGGCACCAACAAGGATGCCGCCGCCGATCTCCTTCAGCGATTCAAGGAACGGGAAGGTTGTGTTTGGTGTAATGCCGGGATCCACCGGCGCTGCTAGGAACATCGTGATCTCCTATCGAGACCTTCCATCGTTTGAAGGAAGGGTTCACGATGTTCATGGTGGATGGAGAGTTACACGACGTGGGGAGATACACCCTGCCAGTTGCGAGAGTTCGGGTAACAGTCACGATAGTGGTCGCAGAGCCTCGAACAGGCCGCCTGAGTACTCGTCGGCGAGTCAGCACCCACTCGAAGGTGGGACAGTGCAAACTAAAGTATGGAGCTTGGATATGAATGACGATTCCTCGGAAGATTCAGCATCGTCGACAACCGGTGGACTCGCGGCTTTCATTGTCCGTATTCTCGAACAACTTAGTCTCAGCGCGTGGCTTCCTGCGGGCCTGCTGTCAGCATCAGTGACTCTACTTGTCTGCTTTCGTCAGGAAAGGAGCATTAATTTAGTTGCCGCCATCGGCAGAATCACAGACAATCCTTGGGGAATAGTCTTGCTTGCCGTCCCACTTCTCTTGGTTGCAACGATGATCACTCAAGCGTTCTCCTACATTGCGATCCGAGTATTAGAAGGCTACTGGAGCCGGGGAGGTCTCGTTTCGGTTTGTCGTTCTCTACTCATTCGTTGTCAACTGAGAAGGCGATCAACGCTCATGAAACAACGAAAGAAGGCCGTCGAGAATGCATTTGGACTTGCTCGACCTAAAATGCTGGAAGCCGGTTGGACGAGACTCGTGGTAATGAGATTTGAACAAATTGCATTAGGAATCGATCCAGATGCAACCGGAGAGCGGAGCATCGAGGAAGATCAACTTTCAGACGAAGAACTGCGGATCCTGAAACATGCCAGTTGGCGAACTTTCTGCGAACCTTGGAGACTGGCGCGAATTGACTCTTTAGGAAACGAGTATCTTCGCTACCCGGAGCCGTTACGAATGATGCCCACTAGGCTTGGAAATGTGCTTCGCGCATCAGAAGACACCCTTGAAATGACTGAAGGCAACCTCCAAAGCTTCGTAATGAGGAATAAGCAGCTTCTACCTCTTAGGCTTCAGCATGACCACGATCACTACAGAACTCGACTAGACATGTATGCGATGTTCGTATTCATTGGCGCGTTCCTTGCCGTATTATCACCACTGATGCTCGCAGGGAAAGTCTGTGACTCGTGGGCCATTGCAACAATTTCAGGGTTCTTCATTGCACTTTGTATAGCGGGTTATCAGGCGGCCATTGCAAGCGCCGAGGCCTACTGTGGCATCTTGAAAGAACTTGACAGGATCGTCAAGTCTTCCTAGTTCAGACTACCTTCCAGGGACACTTACCATCTTGATATGATCTCTTGGGCAATTCGGCGCCCCGGTCTCGGAACCTAGTCGCCTGCCACAAATTGGACATTCAAATGCTCTCTGCTGGGGTTTATCGTTACCCGGAACTCTATCGTCGCCCATGTTCAACACTGTCCGCCTTTCACCATCGCGAGTCAAGAGGAGGTCGGCTGATTTCTGGCAGATGGTCCCTTGGCCGCTACACGCCCCTAGAAATCAACGTGAAGTACTCCGTCCTAACGTTCCAAGCAACTGGATGCAGCAACGTCCCAGCCGTCGGGTTCAGCGCACTGTACATCATGCCGTTTCCTGCGTAGATCCCGACATGTCCCCAGTGGTTGGGTCCGTCGGGGTTTTGCACAACCAAGTCGCCAGGCTGCGGCGTCGACGTCAGTTTGCCGGCAATCCACTGCTCTGTCCGCGGCAGGTTAATCCCAACCTGTGCGTAGATCCATTGCACGTAGCCGGAACAGTCCCACGCCTTGAACGCGGTTCCACCCCAAATGTAGGTGCCCCCGACGCCTTCCTGCGCATAGTGGATGATGTCGCGTCTCAGCTCGCTAAGATTGGCGGGCACGTCCGGTGCGCTAGTGACTCCGGGATCTGGAGAACATGCATCCACGGCTGAGCCTGATTTCAGCGCTGCAACGATCGACGTGGCTTCCTCTTCCCACTGGTCATAGAGCTCAGGGAAAGCAGATACTTGGACGGCCTGCGCTGCCTCACCCTTGCTCATAGACGCCCAGCCGGGTACATCCAGCAGTCCGCGTGGCGATCCGTGATTTGGCCCGGTTGTGCCACCAAAGAATGCCTGGGCATCGTACCCAGGATTCATCAGCTCTTCCACACTCCCCCATCCAGCTGATGCTCGTTGTTGGGCGGAGCCAACCGAATCGTGATCCGAGCCGACACCGTCGTGGGCAAAGGCCATCGATGATGGCACCGAGCTGTTGGCCAGCATGCGAAGCCCAGACTCCTGCAACCCAACCATGATCGCAATCTGCAGCCCGGCATCCGACACCGATAGCTGCTTGCCTACCCCAATGAGCGCCTGAGCAACTTTCACTTGCGCAGCAGACAGCACAATCGGTGTTCCACCAGCGGATGAAATCGACAGCCCCGCGCTCGTTGCCGGCTGGGCCCCGGTGTTCGCGACGGTCGATACATCGGTGAGGCACGACGTCGTACTTTCCTGGGTGGCCGAAGCCACCAGTGCCAATCCCCCACACATGGCCATGATCAGCACTGGCACCATGACACCGACGACTGTTGAAACAATCCGCAGCAACGCACGCCGTTTGACCACGGCGAGCAGCACTGCCGGGACAGGCATCAGTAAACGATTCGATCGGGCGAGGCGTAGAACCCCACCATGACACACCGGTCGGCCGGCGCATTGGCAGCTGGCGGGCAGTTGACCATGACACTCACGGGCGCACTATAAGAATTGCCGCCACCAATCTGATGTTCCGTCACCTTCAACGTGAACGTGCAGACGTGCAGCCCCACCCACGGGGCAGGTTGGGTCTTCACCTGTGCCAGCTGGCCATCACAAGCCGAACTGACGACGGTGGCCGTGCGGTAGGCATGCATGCCGGATAGCGAGGCGAACGACGCCGCAGTCACCCCGGTGGCCTGAAACTCCTGAGCCAGTACCGTCAATGGATTGGACCCATCCGGCAGCACATCCCACCACGACCGCACCCTCTCATAGACCGCTGAGAACGTAGAGTTCCTAGCATCCCATGTATAGATCATCTCCGCAGCAGCCTTAGCTAGGGTCTTGTAGTCCGCTGTTTTGGGCTCATCTTGGGCCAATACAGGTTCGGATTCCTGCGTTGGATGGGCGACGGCGGGACTCACGGTTGCATGCGTCGCCGCCATTGGCGTGGCGGGCGAAGGGGACGCCAATGACTCAGGAGCCGTCGGTCTGGTTGCAAAAGCAACCACGGTAGCGACGATCAGCGTGGCTATGACGGCGACAAGTAGAAGCAACTTGCGGCGTCGAGCCAACCATCGGGCAGTTCTGGCAAATCGGGACATGAGTAACCCCTCTCACCGTATTCATGGTTGAGGAACGGAACTACGACATGAGCTGAGGACCTACCGAAGCCAACGTGTTGGAATTTGCAGGTCCAGATGTGGGCTGTTTGGCCACGGCGCGCTCCAACACGTCCAAGGCGGCGGCATACAGCTTGCGGGCGTAGCTAATCCGGCCTTCGAGGTAATTTGCCCTGAGCCCAGTCTCCGCTGACAGCTCGGCGACCTTGGCAGCCCTGTCAGCTCCGCGAACTCCCGTCAGTACCAGCCGTTCTGCGACGACCTGCAGGAGAACTGTTGGCAAGCAACACACGGCGGTGGCAATCACTGTTGCTGCATCGCAGAGTGCCGCTGGCTCCACGTCCATGGCTGCGCGGACGGTCACTGCCGTGTGGCGGAGCGTTGTGACAGCCTGCCAACCCTTCCGCTCTTCCCACCCAGACTCGTGCCCCGGGTGGCGCTCTCGGGGCGCAGTCAGGCACTCCACCGCCAGTTCCCACGTTTCCGCCGTCACATGTTCACGAACCGTCGTGAGCACCTCGACCGCCCATTCGTGCTCAGCAACGCGTTCACCGCTCTCTGTCGCAGCGAAGTCGACGGGTGCCACGGGAGAAACTTCGGGATCTGCGTTCAGGGACATCCATGGGTGGGCAAGGGTGCGGCGAATGTGGTCAGCGCACAGGTGCACTGCGATCCCTTGGACCCACGCCCCGAAGGTAATGCCAGGCAATTGACGGTATCGCTGCTTGACTAGTCCTTCCCAGGCGGCGACACGGACATCTTGCATAACGTCATCGACGTCGTCAACGTGTCCGATACGCAAAAGTCGCGACCGCACAAAGGGCCGGACGTTTTCAACCGCAGTCATGAGCTGGTCAATGGGGATTTCTGGAACTGGAGGGTGTTCCAGTGAGACGTCAATGCTGGTGTTTCGGAATTCTGGCTGTGATTCTCTGGACTTGATGCCCATCATCTTCACCGTTCTCGTGCTTTTTGGTGATGGTCGACGAGCGGCGTCGAGGCTGGCGCCGTTGGTGGTGCTTTCAGCAGCTCGCACTGGGAGATGGGGAAAGCGAACTGGTATCCCAATTCAGAGGCAGCCCGATGAATATCTGGAGGCCGCCCCGGCATGTTGTTATCCCTCCATTGTTAGAGTGACCATAGTTATTGTCAAGATGCATATGTTCACTTGTGGATATCTTTGGGGCAGAATGGTGCCATGCCGCACATTACGCAACCAGCTGACGATGACTGGTCACCTGAGATCGAGGCTGCTGTTGCCACTTTCGGAAACCGGGCACGCAATGAGATCCTGCGCTATTTAGCGCACCATTCGCCTGCCACGAGGGGCGACATTGTTGCGGCAGTCAGTTCAGAGGCGCCCAGCGTTGCCAAACACCTCATTATTCTGGAAGAAGCAGGCGTCATTACTGCTGACCGCGAACCCGGGCAAAGGCACGGGCGGGCCCCTCGCTATTCAACGAACAAGGCCCGAATCAGGGAGCTAATGGCTGCCCATCGCCGCTATCTTCTGGATCAGTAGCATCTGTTTTAGCTTGGTGCAGCCTGATGTCGTTGTTCAGAAGCTCGGTGATGGCACGCAGAGTTTCGGGAGACACTTCCCCGAGCGCCCGTGCGGCGAACGACTTCACCTTTGCAGCTCTCAACGCTTTAAGAAATTCAAGCCGCGAGTCAATCTGCTCGGGAAGGCCTGATTCCCCATCCCCGCGCAGGTAGGAAGGGTCAACGCCGAAGATTTCACTGATGGCGGTCAGTAGTCTCGGGTCCGAAACCAGGCGGTCAGTTCCATCCTTCATGTACGACCAACGGGCCCGCGAAAGTTTCACACCTCGATCAGATAATTTTTGCTGCAGTTCCAGAAAGGTCATAGGTGATCCACGTTCGGCTATGACGACGTCAAGCAAGAGATTTAGCCGACGTGCTAGAACGAACTGGGCGGATTGCTCAACGTCCGAGTCGCCACGATCATCAGTCAAGGCTTGCTCCTGCCAGTCATATCTGGGGCGGAACCATCCTTCCGCCAGGCGCGGTAGGCCTGACACCAGTATTTCTCGCTGTGGTGCCTGTCGCAAGCAATCGTTCAATCGCGCGGTCCAGTGCCGCCATCAAAAGCAATTCAGCACTACCATGCCCGATGCCTCCTTCTATTCCTGCGGTACGTTCGTATGCTGCCAGACCAGGTGGCTCCAATGCCTGCATCGCATCCAAATGGTAGGAAACCTCCCTCAGCAAGGGCATAAACGTTCTCAGAAACTCCAATTCCTCAGCCTCATTGCGCGCCCAGTACCGCTCATCGTAGAGTATGCCCGCGGCCCGGTGGAAGGCTGCAATTTGTGGATGTTCGGACATGTCGCACGCTCCTGAGATTGGCCTCGATCCCGCGCCGTGACGGCGCAGGAATCCAATTGCCTTTTAATGGTTCCCAATCGCTCTTCCGACGTGCGGCCCAAGAGGCGTAAGCTTACGATTTGGACATGTACAACAGATCCCCCTTGCCGAGGGAGGTGGCAGAAGATGGTTCCTGTCATGTCGAAAACGCTGTTCACGCCAGCTAACACCAGGCTGTTGCACCTATTGAAAGTAAGCTGCCCGCTCGACGTGCGGAGTATCAGCTGGGCCTTGGCCGCGCGGCCAAGCCTTGTCCGCCACCAATTGTGGGAGTTGCGACGGCTTCGCCTCGTCAGCCGGTCGAGACCCAAATCTGAACTTCAGCCCGACCGTTTCACTGTGAATACTCGGCAGTTGCAGAACGCACTGGCCGTTGCAGCGCAGGAACTGGGAGTCGCAGAAGAGTAGCTGGTGACGACCACGTTGTGCGGAGGACGATTCCCCATGAACAGCTAAAGCTGGCATCAAGCCACGCCGCCGCGTCACCAGGCTAGCCATCATAAAGGAGAACCCGCAATGACCATCGACCGTGCTTCCGAATCCACCACGTCACTTGCAGCCCACCGCTGGCTCTCGCCGCAAGAGGTCTGCGACGAATTGCGTATCCCTAAGCAAACCTTCTACCAGTGGCGCGCCCGCCACGTTGCGCCGCCAGCATATCGGTTCGGCAAGCTGCTCAGGATTGACCGGAACGAATTCGACGAGTGGCTGTCGGACCACGGCGAAAGCTTCGGGTCAAGAGATGAAGCACACGGAGCTCGATGAATTCTTGCTTTTCCTCACATCAACGTCAATGTGAGGCGCCGGTCCTTGTCGAGGCAAATTCTCGGGGCACGTAACTGATGGCGATGAGGCAACTGCTAAAGCCCACGTCTCCAAGTAAATAATGACCCGCGCCGTTCGCGCATCACCCCAACGGAAGTTCGGTACCCAGCGGTCCACGGAGTTATTCCAGATCACCGACGTCCTCCGGAAAGTTGGGACGGATGAGGTCGAAATGCTCTACGATCCATATAGCTCCGAAAGCCTTGAAATGCTGACTAGGCTTCGGCTGGTAGCTCGTTGCACTCGGGACAGCGTGGCACCATGCCCTGCACGAGACCGCCATTTCCGTAGACGCGCCAAATGTGCGCACTCGGGCACGCCCAATCTCGGTAGTCACTGGTCTCGTCCCCGTTTGTGCCGCACGCCGGGCAAGGGGGGCGGCCATACCCGTCGAACAAGCCGTCTTCGTCGGCTTCCATAACCCACGTATGCCCGCAGTCCCGTCGCGGGCAAACAAAATTGGTCGTCATAATCACGATCATACTTCTTGGCCGGAGACTCTTTCCCCGATCGTGTGTCATCGATTGCATCAGTGTATCCGCCAGCAACGTCGCCGGCAGTTTGTGGTGGCAGGCACGGACGTCCAGCCGGGCTTGGTGACCAACTTTCCGTTGCCAAATGCGCAGGACTGCCGACTGTCGGACAGGCTTGCCAGCAACTGTCCGTCTCGATGTACTTTCCGTCGAACAAGCACCGCATCAAGAATGCCATGGCCGGCCGGTCAGGCCCGTGCCCCGCGCTCAGTCACAGCGATCAGATCGACACATGATCAATTTAGAAAGACAGACACCAATAAAGATGACATGCATCCAAATCAGCATGGACCAGCTAATGTCGCCACCAAGTACGGGCGCCTCAGGCGAAGGGAAGACATGCGGCCATACGAAACTAGGCACGGACTTGATCAAGTAAGACGTTGAGCTCTTCATGTCAGGAAACATGCGTAGAACTTCTCGAAGACCCCGCCAAACCTGATTCGACGCGAATTGAGCCTTGAATGTATCTACGCACACATGACGCGTTGCTTCTACCTACAGCACCACAAGCGGCCCCGCATCAGTTTGTAGGGGCAATCAGCCCATACGTCCGAACCCGGTCACGTAGTAAATCAAGGCAACCACCATGAAGTAGGTGTAAGTACCCACAACTCACGGAGGACATCATGGACAAGCAGGAACTTCCCGTCATTACTATGCCGGAGACAGCTTTAGACTGGCTCTCTCCGTCAGAGATCTGCCACGAATTGCAGATTCCTCTGCAGACCTTCTACCAGTGGAGGTCGCGGGGCGTTGGACCTCATGCTTACCGGATCGGCAAGCATTTGAGAGTCAGCCGTGCTGACCTCGAGTCCTGGCTTGAGCTCCGTTCCGATCCCTGAACGCCCACGTTAAGGAACCAGAAATGGCCAGGGAACCACTGCCACTTGGCACGTGGGGTCAGATCAAAGTCAGCCGAAGCACGTCTGGCGCGTGGAACGCACGCGCCAAATACCGCGACATGGACGGCAAAGTACGGATAGTCGAGGCACGGGGCACCTCGGCCGCATCGGCTCGCCGAAACCTGCTGCAAAAGTTTGCCGATCGTAAAACACCGCGATATGGACTGGTGAATCCGAGAAGTAAGATCACCAGCTCATCGAGGTTTTTCTCGTTGAAATGCAGTCGTCAGACAGGGCGGACCGCACCAAGGACAAGTACGAATACTGCATCAAGAAGTACATCGCACCCGCCATTGGAGAAGTACGTGTCAGTGAGGCCACTTCCGGCGTCATCGACAACTTCATCCGTAAGCTTGTTGAAGACGTCGGCCCCTCAACGGCCAGGAGCTGCGGTGCCGTCATGTCTTGGATGTTCAAAGTCGCCCTTCGCCACGATGCCATCACCGTCAATCCTGTCATCGGTGTTTCGATTCCGAGGAACAAGACCACCAAACCGCAGGCTCTGGATGCCGCGCAATACCAAGATCTACGGGACAAGCTCATTTCGTGGGAAACGGCCCCAGCCCTCGGACGGCCCCGCACCCAGGAATTGCATGAAATCGCCGATTGCCTCATCGCGACTGGGGCACGGCCAGGTGAGCTCTTTGCGCTCACTTGGGATGACATTGCCTTGGAGGCTGAACCGCCGACAGTTTTCATCAACGCCACGGTCATCCGAACCAGCGCCGGTGGAGTTCGGATCCAAGACCATCCCAAATCCCAGCACGGTATACGCCACGTCACCGTTCCAGACTTTCTGGTGGAACAGCTGCGGGAACGCAAGCAGCGTCAAATAGAATCTGGGGTGCCAAATCCACAGAACCTGGTATTTCCGTCGTCAACCGGCACGGTTTGCGACGCCAACAACATTGGCAAGCTGTGGCGCAAGGTTGCGGACTCACTGGGATACGAGTGGGTGACTTTGAAAACCTTTAGAAAGGCCAATGCCACCCTCATCGCCAGAGCCTTCGGTCCAGAGGCTGCGGCCTATCAAGCCGGCCACTCCAAGGTCTCCATGACCCAGGAGCATTATATTGAGGAGCTTCGCGAGGCGCTCGACACCAGGTCTGTCGTGGATGCGTTCAAACCGAAGGACAGGGCCGGACAAGCTCACCCAGAGGAGGATGAAGTGTCTCCTACACCGGAAACGCAGGAGCCTGAACAAGCTCTACCAGACGAGGAGGACAAGACAGAAAATGATGAAAAGGATGACCCAAAAGTATGAGTTAAGTATGAGTTAAGCCGAAAATGGCCCCTTTCGGGGCCACTCTCACATCCAAAATCCCTGTAAATCCGGGCTTTTTGGGCCCCCTGTCGGATTCGAACCGACGACCCCCGCTTTACAAGAGCGGTGCTCTGGCCAGCTGAGCTAAGGAGGCAAACGCAATCAAGCGCTAGACAAGGCTACCGTACGCCTTGCTGAAAATGAAAATCCGCACCCTCTGCACAGGATCAGCCTAGAACAGGAAGTTGCGCAGAGTCAGCTCAAACCGCCGCAAAAACAAGGTGCCGCGCCCGCACCCGGCGAGCGCAGCACCTAGCTAAACCCAAAACAGAAACCCAAAACAGAACTTAAGACAGAACCAACCTACTTCTTGGCGTCCAGCACCTTCGTTGTGAAAGCTGCAAAGTCCTTATCGGTCTCCGGCATCCACTGCTGGCCGTCAACAAAGACGGTCGGTGTGGCACTGACACCGGCGGCTCCGGCAACTGCTCCGGCGTAGGCAACGAACGGGCGGAACGTCTTCTCGCTAATGCAGCTGCTGATATCGGCCGCACCAGCTTCGGTAGCCAGCTTCTCCAGCTTGGCGTTATCCAGGCCCTTGCTGTTTTCAGCAGGCTGGTTGGTGAAGAGGGAATCGACAAACGCCTTGTACTTATCCGGGGACTGATCAACCACGCATGACGCAGCGGCCGCAGAGCGTGAGGAGTAGTTGGTGCCGGAAGAGAAACGGTCCAGGAACGGCAAGGCCCGGTATTCCACGTTCACCTTGTCTGTACTGCGCAGCTCATCAAGTCCGGGGCCGTAGTTCTGCTCAAAGCCGTTGCACGCGGGGCACATGAAGTCCAAGTACACCACTACCTGCGCAGGCTTACCGGATGCGGATGCCTTGATGCCAATCGCGGCAGGATCGGCCACGGTGGTAGGCCGCTCAGCAGGCTGCTCAGGAACTGAAGTGATATCAACAGTCTTTTCAGTGGTGGTCGGGGCAACAATGGCCCCGTCCTTGCTCACCGTGACACCACCGTAAACGTTGGCGTTGGCAGGCACCGCGCCGGCATCTGCCACAGGCTCATTGGCCTTGGTGGTGTTGATAACGATCAAGGCAATGATGATGATGACCGCAATGACGCCCAACAAAACGCCACCACGAATCAGCCAACTGTTGCGCTTTTGGTTTTTCAGCTGTGCATCACGAATAACTTTTGCCTTTTCACGGGCAGCTGCCGTGCGCTGAGCATTTGTCATCCGCGGTTCGTTTTTAGAGCTCATAGTTCCTCAAGTCTTTGGGCATGAAAAAGGCCGTTCAACGGCAAGTCCTCCATCATCCTAAATGAATAACCTTGGAAGTAGCCGTATAGAACCGTCACGCCCACCACAGGCACGAACAAACCACAAACAAGACACGAACAAAGCCAGCACAACCACAAGTCATTAGACACAGGACCGATTTCTTACCACACGCTAAACTGGACCAAAGTGTAGATCTACTTATGGGAGTTGCACGTGCCAGTCGATTCGATCAGTAATCCTGTCCACCATCCGGGCAGTTCCGACTTCATTGTCGTCTCAAACCGACTGCCCGTGGACAGGGTCCCGGCTGAAGAGTCAGAGGACGGCTGGCGGCGCTCCCCTGGAGGCCTTGTCACCGCCCTTGCCCCCGTCATGGCTACCCGCGATGGCGCATGGGTTGGTTGGCATGGCGCTCCGGATGAAACTCTTGAGCCCTTCCACCACGGCAATATGGACCTGGTTCCGGTGCCTTTGTCCGAAGAAGAAGTGGAGCTCTACTATGAGGGCTTCTCCAACTCCACGCTCTGGCCGCTCTACCACGACGTTATTGCCCCACCGGAATTTCACCGCACCTGGTGGGATGCCTACCGAACGGTCAATCACCGCTTCGCCCAGGCCGCTGCGGACACCGCCGCACCCAACGCCACCGTGTGGGTGCAGGATTACCAACTTCAGCTGGTTCCGCGCTATCTGCGCCAGCTGCGCCCCGATCTACGCATTGGCTTCTTCAACCACATCCCATTCCCTCCCCCGGAGATCTTTGCCCAGCTTCCTTGGCGCAAGGAAATCATCACTGGATTATTGGATGCTGACCTCATCGGTTTCCAGCGCGCCAGCGATTCAGCGAACTTCCTGCGCTCAGCCCGGCGTTTTGTTGGTGCCGGCGTCAAGGCTGCCCAGGTCCAGATCAAGGACAATGACGGCAAGGTGGTGCACATTTCCCGTGCCGCACCGTTCCCCATCTCCATTGACGTGGGTCAGATCAAGGCACTTGCGGCTAAACCTGAGGTCATTGCCCGTGCCAAGCAAATCCGCGAGGATATGGGCAATCCAAAGACTATTCTGCTCGGCGTGGACAGGCTCGATTACACCAAGGGCATCACCCACCGGCTCAAGGCTTATGGCGAACTCCTTGCCGAGGGGACCATCAAAGTCCAGGATGCCGCACTGATTCAGGTGGCCAGTCCCAGCCGCGAGAGGGTGGAATCCTACCGCCTGCTCCGTGAGGAAGTTGATGGCATGGTGGGCCGGATGAACGGCCAGTTCGACACCATCTTGAACACCGCCATCCGCTACCTGCACCACAGCTACCCTGTGGAGGAAATGGTTGCCCTGTACCTGGCTGCCGACGTCATGCTTGTCACCTCTCTGCGTGATGGCATGAACCTGGTGGCCAAGGAGTACGTTGCCGCCCGCAGCGACAACACCGGCGCCCTGGTGCTCAGTGAGTTCACCGGCGCCGCTGACCAGCTCAAGTCAGCCCTCTTAGTGAACCCGCATGACATTGACGGTCTCAAGGGCGCCATTGTGCGGGCCATGAACCTCTCCCCCGCCGATTCCAGCCGCCGCATGCGTGCCATGCGCCGGCAGATCCTCTCGCACGACGTCCAGCGCTGGAGCGAGGAATTCCTAGCCACCCTCCAAACGGATGCCGTTCAGGTATGAGTCTGCCCACCGATCTGCGCGAGGCCGTCCTCACCCTTGCCCAAACCCCGCACCTGCTCCTTGCCCTGGACTTTGACGGCACCATGGCCCCTCTCGTCAGCCGAGCCCAGGACGCCCGCCCACTCCCTGGCTCTGCCGCAGCCTTTGCCGCACTAGCCACTTTGGAAGGTACGACGACGGCACTCATCTCAGGCCGGGCACTGGCAAGTTTGCGTCTGGTTGCCTCCCCTCCGCCACCAACATTGTTGGTTGGCAGTCACGGCGCGGAAACCTGGTGGGGGCCCAACTCTCCTGCCCTGGAACTCGCCCCAGCCCAGGAAGAGGCGTTGGCGCATGCCCGCGCCGCGGTTGCCAGCGCCGTCAGTAGCTTTCCCGGCACCGTCGCGGAACAAAAGCCGGCCGGCGTCGTCCTGCATTACAGGCTGGCCAGCGACACCGATGGGCAGGCCGCCGTCCACCGCGTCAGGACAGCACTGGATGGTGACCCCGCGTTCCACATCACCACCGGGAAAATGGTGTTGGAAATTTCGGTACTCAACGCCAACAAGGGTGAGAGTCTTACCGCACTGCGCACCTTTAGCGGTGCAACGGCAACCTTCTTCGCCGGCGATGACGTCACGGATGAGCACGCCTTTGCCGCACTGCAACCCGGAGACCTGGGTGTGAAAGTGGGCCCCGGGGACACCTCAGCCGCCTTCCGCATCCCGGATGAGAGCGCACTGCCTGAGCTCTTGGAACTACTCCTGGAAACCCGCTCACGCACACATCCGGCACAGTACCCAAACACAAACGTCAGCACAAACGCCAGCGCAAACCCCAGCGGATTCCCGGGCGGCTAACCCTAATCACACCAACGTGACGCCCGCCATGGGGAACTGGGCGCAAATGTGTCATACTTCATATGTTGGCTTATGCGCTGCCTTGTCAGTGCGCGGCTAATGCTTTGAAAAACCATTCACTTGAGGATCGTTCGGCACGTACCTGCCGATGAAGGGATTTATTGCTGTGGCTACAGTAACTTTTGATAACGCAACCCGCATTTACCCGGGCACCACCAAGCCCGCTGTTGACAAGCTCAACATTGACATCGCCGATGGCGAATTCCTTGTACTCGTTGGACCTTCCGGTTGCGGAAAGTCCACATCACTGCGCATGCTCGCAGGCTTGGAAGATGTCAACGCCGGCCGCATCCTGATTGGCGACCGCGACGTCACAGACGTTCCGCCCAAGGACCGCGACATTGCCATGGTTTTCCAGAACTATGCGCTATACCCGCACATGTCCGTTGCCGATAATATGGGCTTTGCCCTGAAGATCGCCGGCATCCCCAAGGAAGAGCGCGCCACCCGCGTAAAGGAAGCCGCAAAGCTCCTTGACCTGGAGGCTTACCTTGACCGCAAGCCGAAGGCACTCTCCGGTGGTCAGCGTCAGCGTGTTGCCATGGGCCGCGCCATTGTGCGTAACCCGCAGGTCTTCCTCATGGATGAGCCGCTCTCCAACTTGGATGCCAAGCTGCGTGTGCAGACTCGCACCCAGATCGCCTCACTGACCCGCCGCCTGGGCGTCACCACCGTTTACGTGACCCACGATCAGGTCGAGGCCATGACCATGGGCGATCGCGTTGCAGTGCTCAAGGACGGTCTGCTGATGCAGGTTGACACCCCTCGCAACCTCTACGATGCCCCGCAGAACGTGTTCGTTGCCGGCTTTATCGGCTCCCCAGCCATGAACCTGCTGGAACTGCCTGTTGTTGACGGCGGAGTGAAGTTCGGTGGTTCAATTTACCCCGTGCCCAGCGCCGTGTTGGGCGAGGCTGCAGGGAATACTGTCACCGTTGGTATCCGCCCCGAGGACCTTGAAGTTGTTGGCGCTGGTGAGGGCTTGGCTGTAGAGTCCGACGTCGTTGAAGAGCTGGGTGCCGATGCTTACGTTTACGGTCACGCCATCATCGACGGCAACGAGCGCGACATGGTTGTTCGTGTTGACGGCCGCCGCCCACCGATGAAGGGCGACACCATCCACGTCCGCCCGCAGGCCGGCCACGTTCACCTCTTCGACGCCACCTCTGGTGCTCGTGTTGGAGATAAGTCAGTGACCCGCGACCTCTAATCGCTACCCGCTCCTTTGGGGCAAGAATTTGCGGCGCGGTTGCCTCCTGGATTTTTTCCAGCAGGCAGCCGCGTCGCTCCTTTTAAGAGAGACTTAAGTTATGACTGAGCATCCCGGCGCCAATTGGAACAACGAACCCACAGACTTTGAGCAGATTGGTAAGTTGCCGCGTAAGAGTGTGCCGCCGGCACAGGTGATGGGTTCACTGAACATCACCGCGGCCACCACGGATCCAGGTCTGCTTGATCTGCCCTGGCATATCAAATTAGAGGAATGGCCGGCCGCGAACTTGGCTGCCCTGCCCCGCGGCATTTCCCGGCACGTGGTCCGCTTTGCCCACCTTGACGGCTCCGTCATTGCCATTAAGGAAACCTCGGAGCACGTAGCCAAGCATGAATACCACATGCTGCGTAAACTGGCCCGGCTGGATGTGCCCTGCGTGGAGCCTGTCGCTGTGATCAGTGGGCGCACCACCCCCAACGGTTCACCGCTTGATCCGGTGCTAGTTACCCGGCACTTGAAGTTCTCCATGCCCTACCGCGCTTTGTTCTCACAGAAGCTGCGCCGGGATACCCTCACCCGTTTGATCGATGCCCAGGCCCTGCTGTTGGTGCGTCTGCACCTGGTGGGTTTCTACTGGGGAGACGTTTCCCTCTCCAACACCTTGTTCCGCCGCGACGCTGGCGCCTTCGCCGCTTACCTGGTGGATGCCGAGACGGGCGAGCTCTACCCCGATCTCTCCACTGGACAGCGTGAATACGATCTTGAAATTGCCCGCGTGAACATTGCCGGGGAGCTGATGGATCTACTCGAAGGGGGGCTCATTGAGGAGAAGGTGGATCCGGTGGCCACCAGCGAGCTGATCATGGACAGCTACCGCCGCCTGTGGGCAGAGTTGACGGAGAAGGAGTCCTTTGAGCTCGGGGACCGTTGGCGTGTGGGCGCCCGCATCCGTCGCCTGAATGATCTGGGCTTTGATGTTGAGGAGTACGCCATTAAAACAACTCCTGACGGCTCTACTATTCAGCTCCAGCCTAAAGTGGTCGACGCCGGGCACCACCAGCGCCGCTTGCTGCGCCTGACCGGTCTGGACGCCCAACAAAACCAGGCACGCCGTCTGCTCAATGACATGGACTCATTCCGCAATGATGTTTCCCCGGATAAGGATGAGGAGATCAGCGCCCACGAGTGGGTCAGCACCATCTTTGAGCCCATAGTCCGCTCTATTCCGCGTGAGCTGGGCGGGAAGCTGGAACCAGCCGAGGTGGTTCATGAGGTCCTGGAGCACCGCTGGTACAAGTCTCAGCAGGAGGAGCGCAACGTGCCCCTGGCCGAGGCTGTGCAGTCTTATGTGGATGACATCTTGCGTTTCCGCCGGGATGAGGATGCCATCATGCTCAGCGATGATACGGCCACCATCAAAATGCTAGAAGGCGGTGTCCTCCCCGACGCCGACTTCGAAGACTAACCCGACGCTCGCTCACTCCACGTCGCCTTTTTCTCGACGCTCGCTCACTCCACGTCCACAAATGACGAACGCTCCTGCAGTGACTGCTTTCACAAGCGCAGTTACTGCAGGACCGTTCGTATAAACACGACGTGGAGTGAGCGAGGGTCTAGGGGATGGCCTTGCCAGGATTCAAGATGCCTTGCGGGTCTAAGAGCGCCTTGATGCTGCGTTGCAGCTCCAGCACCTCCGCCGACTGTTCCAGGGGCAGCCACCGCAGTTTGTACTGGCCGATCCCGTGTTCACCTGTAATGGTGCCGCCTAATTCAAGCGCCTTATCGATCGATTCATCCAACGCATCGTTGAGGGCCTTGATACTCGCAGCATCCATCCCTGGCACCGAGAACGTGGGGTGCAGGTTGCCATCACCGGCGTGGGCAATCACGTGCAATTGAACACCGTGGCGGTCAGCCATCTCTTCAAGGGCAGTGATGTAGTGCACCAGCTGTGACCGCGGAACAGCAACGTCTTCTCCCACACGATTTTCCGCGTCCACATCTAGCCCGCGGTTATTCCGTCTCAAGTCAACGAGACGTTGCGCCTCCATGGGGTCCTCCCGGCTGACCATGCCACCGATTTCTTCAAGGACTTCTGCAGCTACGGATTCCTCTAGTTCAGCCGCTAGACCGTCGAATTGAATCAGTAATAATGCTGTGCCGCGGCTGGAGAGCTTTGTCCCGTTGCGGAAATCTAGTTCCTTGAGAGACGGCCCGTCCAGGAGTTCAAGAATGCACGGCTGCACGCGGGCTGTCCCCAGAGCCAAAACACCTGCAGCCGCCGACTGTACATCCGGGAAGAATACGGCCAGTGTCCGCACAATGCTTGGGAGGTACTTCAGCCGGAGGGTTGCACCAACAACAATGCCCAGCGTACCTTCAGAACCTACGAAGAGACTGGTCAGATCGTAACCCGCAACACCTTTGAACGTCCTGTGACCTGTATGGATCAGGGACCCGTCTGCCAGCACCACGTCAAGTGCCAGCACAGCGTCACGCGTAACCCCGTACTTGGCGCAGCGCAGACCACCTGCATTGGTGGCAATGTTCCCCCCGATGGTGGAGATCTTGTAGCTAGCCGGATCTGGTGCAAACATCAGCCCAAATTCGCTCACCGCCGCATTCAAGTCTCCGTTGATCACCCCGGGTTCAACACGAGCGATCTCATCGGCCGCATTGACCTCTAGAATCGTATTCATCCGCGTCAGGTTCAACACCACTGAGCCGGAGGTGGCGTGAGCTCCGCCAGAGACACCGGTGCCGGCGCCCCGTGTCACCAACGGGACATTATGGGCTGCAGCAGCCCGCACTACGACTTGGACATCGGCCACGTTTTCCGCCCAGATAACAGCAACTGGTTCTTGGTAGTCCGTTACGGGCCCCTGGTCGACGGCGTATGTCTGCAGGTCCGCTGTGGCCACGCTAAGTTGATTCTCGCGGAGGGACTCTCGCAGCGCAGCTGCAAACTCTTCATTTAAGTGATGTTCCTGTACAGCCATGTCCTGCAGAGCCTTCTTTCAACGCCGGTGTGTGCCATTTTAGTTGAGGCTGTTCATTCTCTGCACACTGTGCTCTTTTGTGGAGGGGTGTTAAATGAGGGAGGCCCCGCACCGTGTGGTGTGGGGCCTCGACCTTTTTATGTGTTGTCCGGCGGTGTCCTACTCTCCCACATCCTCACGAATGCAGTACCATCGGCGCTGTGGGTCTTAGCTTCCGGGTTC
>NZ_JASISQ010000008.1:0-87422 GCF_030063205.1 Arthrobacter antibioticus
ACCCGGCGCCGGGTGGCTTTATCCGCAAACGGCGGCTTTTTCAGTAAGTGGACGAATTTCCTTGAGCGCAACAAAATCCCCACACGTCGCTTCAGCTTTTCTGCTGAGCGTCGTGCAGGGTTTGTTACGTTTGGTGTCTAAGCGTCCCTAGCCAATGCGGCGGGTGTCCACTTCGTCGTCGTCCTCAAACTGATCCGCATATTTATCTTCATATGCCGAATAATCCGGCTCTGCAGGAATCTCAACGTGATGGCTCGGGGCTCGCCGAGTAGTCGCACCGAGCTCTTTTTGCAGAGCAGAATAATCAGTGTTCGGGGAGTAGTACTTAATGTCCCGAGCCTGCTTGGTTGCCTTCGCCTTTTGACGGCCGCGCCCCATGGCGTGACCCCCTTTTTACACTTGGACCAGAGGTGGTCGCTCGGGCTAAGAGCGAGGCTCCGGAATATTCGGTCAATTTGTCGTATTCCTAGATTACATTAGTTCTGCGACGGTAGTGTCCCACCATGGGGTGTTCTGCCCATAGCCAAACCGTGGGATTGGGCCGGTTGGAACGCTTTATTCGGTAGAGTCACGTGCAAGTAGAGTATTTATTCCATGAGGGCGGCGTGCCGACGGCATCCACAAAGTGTCTGTAAACACTTTCCCTCACCACACGCACAACGTTTGCCCAAAGCAAAATGCGCAGCACGGAAGGTTAGTCCCCATGAACGAGAGCAGCAACGCCAACGATCAGGGCGCCCAGAACAGCCCTCCACCGGAGCCGCTTGAGCCAACCACGGCTCCAGAGCCAGCAGCACCAGCTCAGGAAAACCTCGAGCCTGTCATTTCAGGCTCGGACTACACCTTTGACGAGCCACAGCTTGGGGCCGCGGAAATCAGCGAGGAGGTCGCCGAAAGCGTTGACCTGCAGGCTGCTGCCGCTGAGGCAGCGAAGGTAGAACACGAAGCCGAATTGGCCGCCCAGGGAGTGTCCTCAACCCTCGCCACTGACATTCCCGCGCCTACATTCAAATCCCCTGAGTCCACCCCGGAGCAACCGATCGATTGGGACGATGCGCCTACTGTTATGCGCACGGATTTCTCTAAGCCTCCTGTTGCGAGCAATCCCTGGACCCAGGGGGAGGCCGCACAGGGGGAGGCCGCACAGGGAGAGACCGCCCAGGCAGAGGCCGCCGTAGGACAGGTCGCTGACGTGGAGCCAGTTCAGCAAATGGCTACCCCCACCGAATCGGTGACACCCCCGAGGCAGGTTCCCGCAACGCCTCCAGCGCCCCCGACCATGCCACCTGCTTCCCCTCCCCGAGAGCAGCCGCAGAACGAGCAGCCCACGCAAGAGTTTGCTGCGCAGCCACAGAACCAGTCCGACGACGGCGCCCCTGCAGTTTCCGCTACTGAGGCTATTGAGGCTACTGAGGCTGCCGCGCTCACAGAGCAGGCAGCAACCGCAGACTCTGTCGGTGGAGGTGCCCCTGACGTGGCGTCTGAAGCATCCCCCGATGCATCAGGGCCCCTTGAAACTGCAGCTCCTGAAACTGCACCCCCTGCAGCTGCACCGCACTTTGGTCCTGGCGTGGCTGACGGTCACGGCTGGCGTCGTCCCGAAACCCAATGGCAGCAATCGGCTACGCCTTGGCAGCCGAAGGCCGGAGGCTGGCAATCCCCTGCCCAGCTGGCCCGCGGTGAAGCCGATGCTGCCGCCGCGGCTGCACTGGCAAGCTCGCAACAATCTGAAAATTCCGGCGCCCCTACCTCCGCAACCGGCGAAGTTCCCACTGCGGATCCAGGCTTCTCTGAGGCCACGCTGCCCCTCGAACAGCAGCAGTATCAGGCTGGGCACAGTGCACCGGCTCCGTTTGGCCAGCAGCCTGCTCCTGGCGGCCAGGCACCCTTTGGCGCAACAGGTCAGCAGGGAGCGCCCACCCAACCGGCCACACAGCAGTACGGTGCAGGTCAATACGGCGCAGGTCAGTACGGCGCACAGCAGTACGGCGCAGCCGGTGTTCCGCCGGCACCGGGAACAGGCACCCCTCCATACCAAGGCGGACCGCAAGGCCCCGGCTATCCAGGTAATCAAGGCCCCGGGTACCCCGGCGGCCCACAAGGACCAGGCTACGCCGGTGGGCCACAGGGGCCAGGGTATCCTGGCGGTCCCCAGGGCCCCGGCAGCCCCAATGGAAGTGGCTCTGGCGGAAGTGGCCCTGGTGGAAACGGTGGTGGCAAGAAGAAGCTCTTCATTATCCTCGGTATTGCCGTACTTGGTTTAGGTCTGATCATCTTCTTCGTGTGGCTTCTCCTTGGTTTGATCCTTGGAAATATCAACAAAGCAGACCCCAGCCCGGTCGCCGCTTCGCAGTCGCAGCAGCAGAGTCCAGCCACTGAGCCCAGTGACAATGCCACTGCGGCTGCGAGCGCCTCACCCACCGAAGATGCAACGTCAACTGACGGAGCTGCGGATCCTGACACGGGCCTAATGTTCCCCGCTCTATCACCGTTGGAATGGCTGGAGGGGGATTGTTTGCGAGATTTTAAGAATGCTTCCACACCGGCCGACGTTGTACTTTGCAGCACACCTCACAACGCCCAGCTCGCAGGCACTTTCAACTATGAAATCTCGGACGACTTCCCTGGGGCAGAAGCGCTTAAAGCTAAAGCTGCTGACGTGTGCAACGGCGTTGAGTTAACGTCAGCGGCCGCTAAAATCACGACCCTGAAACAAACCACCGCTTATCCTTCGGAGTCCACCTGGACTGAACGCGATGATCGTCGGGTCGACTGCATGGTTCATGACACGCGGGACGGCAATCCGCTGGAAACCTCGCTGACAAAATAGCAAGAAGTAGGCCAGCACCGAGAAATACGAGAGGGGTGGGAAACGGATTACCCGTTTCCCACCCCTCTCACCAGTTAGCCGGCCAGGATTCCCTGGGTTCTCTATTTCCGGCTGACAGTCAGTCCGGAGGTAGCACCTGAAATCGGGTCCAGTTCATCGAAGTCGGCCGAGGTATCCACCAAAACTGTGTCGCCGTCGGTAATGGCACCAGCCAAAATTTCCTTGGCCAGCCTGTCACCGATCTGTCGTTGCACCAACCTGCGCAGGGGCCGCGCACCGTAGGCAGGATCGTAACCCGTCAGAGCCAGCCATGCCTTCGCAGCCTCAGTCACCTCAAGGCTCAGGCGCCGCTGGTACAGCCGGGCTGCCAGAGACTGCACCTGCAGGTCAACAATTCGCGACAGTTCATCCACGGTGAGCGCATCAAACATGACGATCTCATCGAGCCGGTTCAGGAACTCAGGTTTGAATGAGGACTCCACAATGGACATGACTGCCTTGTGCTTTTCATCCTCTGACAGTGACTGGTCAACTAAGAACTGGGAGCCCAAATTCGAGGTCAGGACAATGATGACGTTGCGGAAATCAACTGTTCTACCCTGACCGTCGGTGAGCCGACCGTCGTCGAACACCTGCAGAAGGATGTCAAAGACTTCCGGGTGCGCCTTTTCAACTTCGTCCAAGAGCACAACGGAGTATGGCCGGCGGCGTACGGCCTCAGTCAGCTGCCCACCCTCGTCGTAACCCACGTAACCGGGGGGCGCACCAACCAGCCTCGAGACGGAGTGCTTCTCAGAGTATTCGCTCATATCGATGCGGATCATGGCGCGTTCGTCGTCGAAGAGGAAGTCAGCCAACGCCTTGGCCAGCTCAGTTTTACCAACACCCGTGGGTCCAAGGAACAGGAACGAGCCCGTGGGCCTGTCCGGATCGCTGATGCCGGCGCGTGCCCGGCGGACGGCGTCAGAGACAGCGGTGACAGCTGAGGCTTGGCCGATTAGTCGGGATCCCAAAACCTGCTCCATTTGCAGCAGCTTTTGGCTTTCACCCTGCAACATCCGTCCGGCCGGAATCCCTGTCCAGGCCGAAATGACTTCTGCTATATCATCAGCGGTGACTTCCTCTGCCACCATGAGTTCTGCCTTATCAGCGGACTCCTCCTCAGCCGCAGCAGCCTCTAATTCGTGCTGTAAAGCCGGGATTTCCCCGTACAGGACCCGAGACGCCTGCTCAAGATCGCCGTCGCGCTGTGCCTTGTCCGCAATGGAGCGCAGCTCATCAAGTTTGGCCTTCAGATCACCCACACGGTTCAGGCCGGCCTTCTCGGCTTCCCACCGGGCGTTCAATCCGGAAAGCTCTTCCTTTTTGTCAGCCATATCCGCGCGGAGGGCATCAAGGCGTTCCATGGATGCCGCATCAGTTTCCCCGCTGAGGGCCAGTTCCTCCATTGTCAGGCGGTCGACGGCGCGGCGCAGCTGGTCGATCTCCTCCGGCGCGGAGTCAATCTCCATGCGCAGCCGGGAAGCCGCCTCATCCATCAAGTCAATGGCCTTGTCAGGCAGGTGGCGGCCGCTGATGTAGCGGTTGGACAGTGTTGCGGCCGCGACCAGGGCAGAGTCTGCGATGGCCACTTTGTGGTGCGCTTCATAACGCTCCTTCAGCCCACGCAAAATACCGATGGTGTCATCAACACTGGGTTCACCAACGTAGACCTGCTGGAACCTGCGCTCCAAAGCCGGATCCTTCTCAATGTTTTCCCGGTACTCATCGAGGGTTGTGGCACCGATCAGGCGCAACTCACCGCGCGCCAGCATGGGTTTGAGCATATTGCCCGCATCCATGGAACCTTCCGAGGCACCAGCACCCACAACCGTGTGGATTTCATCGATGAACGTCACGATCTGCCCATCGGAGGCCTTGATCTCCTCAAGGACAGCTTTGAGGCGCTCCTCAAATTCGCCACGGTATTTGGCCCCGGCCACCATGGCTGAGAGGTCAAGACTGATCAACGACTTACCGCGCAGCGATTCGGGCACATCCCCTGCAACCATCCGCTGGGCCAGACCTTCAACAACGGCTGTTTTGCCAACGCCAGGCTCCCCGATCAACACCGGGTTATTCTTGGTGCGACGGCTCAGTACCTGGATGACCCGGCGAATCTCGGCATCGCGGCCAATCACCGGATCAAGCTTGCCGGAGCGGGCAATGGCTGTCATGTCAACACCAAATTTTTCCAGTGCTTCAAACGTGTTCTCGGGATCGGGGGTGGTGACCTTGCCATCGCCACGCACTGACGGAAGCGCCGCATCCAGCGCGGCTCTAGTGGCACCACTCTGGCGCAGGGCACTTCCTGTTGCTCCGGCGTCGTCCGCTAGACCCAAAAGCAGGTGCTCGGTGGAGACATAGTTATCTCCCATGCGCTCGGCGGTCTGCTGCGCGGCCTGCACCACCAACAGGGTGTTTCGGCTCAATTGTGCCTGGGCTACCGAGGTCCCGGACGACGACGGGAGGTTGCGAATGGCTGTACTGGCACCAACACTGACCTCATCCGGGTCCACTCCTGCGCCCTTCAAAAGGGCCACAGCAACGCTTTGGCGCTGATCCATGAGGGCCTTGAGCAGGTGGGCGGGCTCCACCGCAGGATTCCCGGCGGTGGAGGCGTTCATGGCGGCGGCGGAAAGAGCCTCCTGGCTCTTAGTGGTGAATTTGGCGTCCAAGAGAAGTCCTTTCATCGGCTGGGGGAGGGCGTAAAAACCCATCCCGATAAAGTTGAGTCTACTACGCTCAACTTTGAAATTGGGCGCCTTATTCCAAAGATTTTTTAGACCTCGAAAAATCCTGCGCCAAAAACGGCTCTTTAAGCACGGCTGTTGGCGGAATTATCCATCAACGCCAGGCATCAACCCATGCGGACGTCCCGGCAATCCCCGCCTGCCGGTAGCGTTCCTTTTGTCCGGGTTTTCAATGTGTGCGTTGAGGGAGAATTCCCTGAAGGGTTTCCCCTCCGTCCCACCCATCGAATAAAACATGGAAGTTTCCTCAGGTTGGCTTACGCGCCACCCAAATCATGTTGGTGCCCATGAACCTGGGCTTCACCTGGACGTGCTCAAACCCGGCCTGCTGGAACTTTTGCTCCAACGCCTTAGGGGTCAGGAAGCCCAGGGTGGAATCGACCAGGTACTGGTATGCCTCACGGTCGCGGCCAATGATTGCCCCCAACGTTGGGATGACTATGCGCATGCCAAGACGGATGAATGGGGAAAGCATGCCGCTGGGAGGGGACGATTCAAGAGCTGCCACTACTCCGCCAGGCTTGAGTACGCGGAACTGCTCGTTCAACACCGTATCCAGATCGCTGACATTGCGCAGGAGGTATCCGTGACTCACGCCGTCGAACGTATTGTCCTTGAAGGGCAGTTCATGGGCATCGGCAAACTGCCACTGGATATTTGCGTTGCCCGCTTGCTGGCGGGCCACCTCCAGCATGGACTCGGAAAAATCAGCTCCAATGATGGTAGCCGCAGGGTGCACCGCTGCGATGGCCTTGGCAATGACGCCTGTCCCCGTGGCCAGATCAAGGTAGCTGCGTCCGGGCGCGGAGGTGGCAATGGCGGCAACGTCCCTGCACCAGCGCCTATGTGAATTCAGCGTCATGAGCCGGTTCATTAGGTCATAGCGCCGGGCGATGGCGTTGAAAGTAGCCTGAACTGAAGAATCTTCTTTTCGCATTGCCATTGACCTTCATTTGATGTGTTGGACCCAAACGATTCTATGCGGGCGCAGCTCTGCGGCACATTCGCAGGGCAGTCCACTTGGAGCCAGGGCAGGAGCGAGCACCTAAGCTAAAAGCATGATCTTCATCGATCCGCCCTACTGGCCAGCGCACGGAACCGTGTTCTCGCATTTGATCTCCAACACCTCACTTGATGAGTTGCACGCCTTTGCGGCAGCCAATGGAGTCACCAGACGCGCTTTTGACCTTGATCACTACGACGTCGCGAAGCGCCGTTACGAGGGTCTGGTCGCAGCAGGAGCAATTCCGGTATCAGGCAAGGAGTTGGCCCGCACACTGATGGACTCTGGGTTGCGAATCAAAGCAAAATACCGAGTCAAATCTGTTGCCTCGGTATTGGGGTTGCGCTGGAACGCCCTCCTGCCGGGCCAGCCACACCTTGGCTCCGATTTACTCACCCGCTGGAACGAGCCGCACAGGCACTACCACTCGGGAACGCACCTACTGGCGGTACTGGAAGCACTAGAGCTGCTCACTGAGCGCTGCGTCCCCCGCACCGTGGAACTAGCCGCCTGGTTTCATGACGCCGTCTACAACGGCACCGCCACGGACGAAGAAGAGTCGGCCAAATTAGCGCAACTGTACTTAAAAGATGTAGTGACCCCCGCGGAAGTAGCAGAAGTTGCTCGGCTTGTTCGCCTCACAGCTACCCATGCCCCCGAGCCTGGCGATAGCTCCGGGCACTTGCTTTGCGACGCCGACCTAGCCATCCTTGGCGGTACGCCGGAACTCTATTCCCACTATATTGCTGGCATTCGACGCGACTATTCACACGTTACGGACTGCAATTTTACCAACGGAAGAGCTACCGTAGTACGTCAATTACTAGCCCTGAGACCGCTATTCCATACGCGCAAAGGCCAGGCGCTGTGGGCGGCGCAGGCACAGCACAACCTCAGTCGGGAACTAAAACAGTTGAACCAAATAAATGCCGTGGGCTCATAGTATGACTGACTGCAGCTCCCTGCCGATTGTTGAGTCCGCCTTCCCGGGACTGCTACGCGAACAACTGCTCGCAGCAATCTTGGACGGCTCAAAAACTTCCACTACCCCCACACTCATCGAAGATGAGGTTGAAAACGAAGAATTACCCCGCATTGGCCAGCGGGAGCTGGTGATTAATTCGGCCGGAAAAGGTGTTGCCGTCATAGAAACTACCGAGGTGCGCCAAGCCAAGCTGGCCAACGTTGATCTCCAGCACGTCATCGATGAGGGCGAGGACTACACCACCGTGGCACAGTGGCGGGCCGGACATGAAGAGTTTTGGCACTCCCCGGATATGCGCAAGGCCATGGGAGACCCAAAGTTTACGGTGGATGATGACACCATATTGGTGTTGCAGCGCTTTCGGGTCATCGCCAAACTCGAGTCCTAGCACCGGCGGCTTCCGTTCCCGCTGGTGGCTATCAGATTTTTTCGCTCACCGCGGCCGGGTACCCTGTGTGCATGGCTTCGAAGAATGAACCCCGCGCACCCCGCCTCTCTCCCCTAGAGCTGCATGACCTTGTAGTAAATGACGATGCTTTCTTTGGTCCCGGTGAGACGTATGACGGGCAACGTTTTGAGCAGACCTCCTTTGATGAAGCCGATCTGAGCTCAACGGACTTTCTGGACTGTGAGCTCAATAGACCAACTTTGAATAACACCGAGCTTCGTGGTGTGCGGTTCCGTGGCACGGTCGTCAATGACAGCTTCGCCCCGATCATGAAGGGCGCCCGAACCAGCTGGCGGGATACCGAAATCACTGCCCCACGGTGGGGCTCTGCAGAACTGTATGACAGCAGTTGGCAGTCGGTACGGATCGACGGAGGGAAGATCGACTTTTTGAACCTGCGCACCGCTAAGATCACCGACCTTCAGATCAGCGATGCCATCATTGGCGAACTCGACCTTGGCGGGGCAACAGTCACCCGCATGTCACTGAAGAACTGCCGGATTGGCACCCTCGACCTCCAGCAGGCCAAGCTCAAAGACCTCGATCTGCGCAGCACGGATTTTCGGATTCTCAACGGCATCGGTTCCATGTCCGGGGTTGTCATTGACGATTACCAACTAAGCCTGCTTGCCCCTTTCATGGCAGCGCACCTTGGCGTCACCACTGCCTAGCCCCTGGGCCATTGAGAAACCCGTGCCCAGAGATGATCGGGGCAGCGCTTAGTCCCTCACGCTTAGGTTCAGCAAAATCAACAAAGGCGAGCGCTATTTCCCCTCACCTAGCAATTTGCCAGCCATGGACCCTTGCCCCACAACCCAAAGTACGGCAGCATTTTGCTTGGCAGCCCCCACGCCGGACAATTCGGGTGGGCAGAGAGCCAAGTGAGGGCGCGAAGCAGTATGCAAACAGTGAAATTAGGCGGCCAAGGACTTGTTGTATCCGTTGAGGGACTAGGCGCCATGGGCATGAGTGCGTTTTACGGTGCCCGCGATGACGCCGAATCAACGGCCACGCTCAACCGCGCCATTGATTTGGGCATCAGCTTGATTGACACGGCGGAGGTTTACGGGCCGTTCCTCAATGAGCAACTCATAGGCCAGGCCATTGGGCACCGCCGAGGCGAGTATGCCTTGGCCACGAAGTTTGGCAGCGAAGTTAACGATGATGGTTCCCGGCGGCCCGTCAATGGCAGCCCCGCCTATGCCCGCAGGGCGCTGGAGAGGTCCTTGCTTCACCTTGGCACGGACTACGTGGACCTTTACTATCTGCATCGCGTGGACCCCAACACCCCGATCGAAGAAACTGTGGGAGCCATGGCCGAGTTCGTTGCCGAAGGCAAGGTGCGGTTTCTTGGCCTTTCAGAGGCGGCCCCGGCGACACTTCGGCGCGCACACGCCACCCATCCAATAACCGCGCTACAAACCGAGTACTCCATGTTTGAGCGCGAGCCGGAGAGCAACGGAGTCTTAGCGACAGCCCGCGAACTCGGCATCGGCTTCGTGGCGTACTCCCCGCTGGGCAGAGGTCTTTTGACAGGCGGGATCACCAGTGAAGACGATCTCGCCGCGAACGACTGGCGTCGAGGCATGCCCCGCTTCACCCGTGAGAATATGGCAACGAACTTGTCCATGGTTGAGCAGATCACCGCAATTGCCGCAGCCAAGGAGGTCACGGCCGCACAGCTGGCACTGGCATGGGTCATAGCCCAAAACACTGTTCCCATACCTGGCACCAAACAACGCAAGTATTTGGAGGAGAACGCGGCAGCGCCGGACATTGTGCTCACCACCGAAGATCTTGCCGCTATTGAAGCAGCCGTGCCTGCCGGCAGCGCGGCAGGCACCCGATACGATGAAGCCGGCCTAAAGTCCGTCTACAAGTAGTCCGGACAGCATGGACCGTGAACTGGAGGCAGTTCGGTGTAGTCATTCAGCCAACACAGCGGCACACAATACCCATGAACTCCCCGTGGCATCAGGGCTGGATATAATTCAAAGCTGGTCAGTTGGAAACCATGACGTTAGAGAGCCCAGGATTCCCCGCCAACCCGCCCATCCTGCTCTCGCTCGGGCATATCCAGGTCACCGAGCAATACGTCATAACTCCGGCCGGAACGTGGCCCTTGGCCGAAGTGACGTCACATCCGTTGATCAAACCAGGGTCACCACTTTCACCCCTACTTGGGCTATTGTCATGGTGTTTTTATTCATTTGGTTTTTCCTCATTAGCCTGCTTTTTCTCCTCGCCCGCGATACTCGCATGGAGGGTTTCATCGCCGTGAATATTCAGGCCGGTAAATACTCCTACACGGAGCAGCTTCCCGTGGGCAATGAGGTTCAAAGGATCGATGTGTTCAACAGGGTGCATTTCTTGCAAACCCAGATCGGTCGGGCCCGCTCAGTCGGTTAGCCCCACGCATCTGGGTTCCATCACGGCTAAGCTCATCATGTGACCACTCGTCCTACCTCCTCTGAGTTTGTTCTTGCCCGTCGCGGTGTTTCCGGGCACCGCCAGTACCGCATCCCGGCCCTCGCGGTATCCACTCACGGCACACTCCTGGCCGCCTACGACGGCCGGCCCAATTTGGATGACCTCCCCAACCCAATCGATCTGCTGATCCGCCGCAGCACCGATAATGGAACCTCGTGGGGTCCGCAACAAACAATCCGCACAGGCACCGGTTTGGACGGTTACGGGGATCCAAGTCTGCTTGTTGACACCGAAACCGGGCGCATTTTTTGCTTCCACGCGGCAGGGACCCACGCTGGTTTCTTTGAGGCAGTTGAAGGACTAGAGGATAAGGATGCCATCCAGCACGCGGACCTGAGCTTCTCAGACGACGACGGTCTCACGTGGCAGCACCGCAGCCTCACAACCATGCTCAAACGCCCGGGTATAACCGGTCTTTTTGCTGCTGCGGGCGCTGGCATTCAAATTCACACCGGCCCGTTCACGGGGCGTCTTGTGCAGCAGTTCGTGCTACTTCACCAGGGCAACATTAAGGCCGCCAGCGCCTATAGCGACGATCATGGCGAGACTTGGACTCTCGGCGAATTCATTTCTGGAGCCAATGAAAACAAGGTTGTTTGTTTGGCTGACGGATCACTGCTGATGCACTCCCGCGCCACACCGCACAGGCTCACTGCCCTTTCCACAGACGGCGGTCACAGCTATACAACCGCGCAACCGCACCGTGAATTGCCCGACCCCAGCGACAACGGTTCGGTGGCACGCTTCGACGGCTTACCCAATGTGGCAGCGTGGGCCACACCTGAGACTGAGAACTGGCTCATCGCCACCCACAATCATGACCCCCTGCTGCGCCGCAATACGCTCCTGAAGCTATCTGTGGACAACGGCGCAACCTGGCCGTACGCCGTCGTACTGTGTGCAGGCAGTTCACAGTATTCCACCGCTGCCCGCCTGCCCGACGGCCGGATTGGTGTGTTGTATGAGCGCCAGGGGTACCAGGAAATCGTTTTTGTTGCCTTCGATCCGCAAGAGCTCCTCACCTCCCCTGTCGGCTCACTGAAGCACGACGTCGGCACCTCCTATGCCGGAAGCGTTGGGCTGAGCGTTGTGCTGCGTTCCATCACGCCGGGACGCCCAGTGGTTTGGAACAGTGTTGGCGAGACTTTTGTATTGGCTGCGACTGAAGGTGATTGGGACCCGGCCGCTTGGAAGGAAGTCGGTCAGGGCTATTCTGATGAGGCTCCTCAGGTACTTTCAAACCGCGAATCACAGGATGGAAACTACGGTGCCATCATTCCTGGCTACAAGGCTGGAGACGTTCTGGCGTTTGCCGGGAGGGTGGAGAATTCTGCGCAAACCAATGTTCCGGTGGTGTCGGTGCTTCGTGAGAACGGCTCTACCGAGGTTGTTGCCTGCCCTGAACCGTTGCCAGCCGGGACGGCTCGTAGTTTCAATGCCACATACGAGGTGACTCAGGCCGACATTAACGCCGGCTGCCTCACCGTTGCATTCGTCATGGGTGTGCGGGACTGCGGCCAGGGTCTTGAGGCCAAACGATCCTTCACCTTCGACGTTGCCACTGGCGATATTTCCGAAAGCTGACGCTCGCGTCTTTGACTCCTGCGCACCGTGAGTTGTCATGGTGCCGCCACTTCGACGGTGGCGGCACGGGCACAACTGACCATGCGCAGAGCTCAAACTACGGGCGCTCCGCCTGCCCTCGCTCTGGCTTTTTGAATTCCTCGAGCGCTTGGGCGATGGCGTGATCGGCGTGCGCCGCAGATTGCGTGGCCTTGAGCGTTTCAACTGTGACGTTGAAGCCGCTGACGCGGGCTTGGAGCTGAGCTAGGGCGCCAATCAGCATGGTTTCCTGTTCGGCCAGGGCGTTGCGCTGGTTGACGATGTCCGCCAGCTGCCCGCCCATAATCAGGTGGCGGCCCATGGCAGTTTGGGCAGCTAGCTCATCCCCGTCAAGGCGAGATTTTTCCGCTTGCCGCACCAGTCTGTCAAGGGCCTGTTCTAGATCCGCGGCCTGGATGTCCAACCGCTGCCTACTCACCGAAACATCGGCAACTCCACGGCGCATCTTTTGCACGGCGTTCCTTTGCTTAAACTGGGCATCCCTCAAGGTGAGCGGGTCACGGCTGGAGGCTCCGCCGTCGTACTTCACCGAGAGATTTGGGCGAGAAAAAATGCCCACAATCCGCGCAAAAAAACTCATCGTTCTCAGTTAGTCTTCGCCAAGGTCCGTGTATGTTTTAGACCAATTTTTAAGCATCGAAGCCTCAATTTCAAGCGTCCGGGTGAGGTCTTTGAGGTCAACTTCGGCAGTTGGCGCGCCAGCACTGGCGAGAGCGTTGCGGACTCCCCTGGCGGTCTGGGTGATCTGCTCCACTTGCACGCTGAGTGTCTTAGCATAGAGGGCCTGAACAGCGGGTTCGGGTTCCCGTTGTGCCACAATTAACTGGTGTTCCATGACGGCGGCTGTTTGCTGCAAGGTCTTGAATATGGACTCAAGATTTCCGGTATATTGACCGGTGGACTGGGCCACACCCAACGACCTGTGCGTCGCTTCAAGGGATTCTTGCAGGGCCACACGCTGCTTGAGGATCTCCGCAACGGGGCCGGTACTGGAGCTGGCCCGAACTTTCAGGGCGCTACGCTTTGCCGACTCGATCCTGGGCTTAGAAAGTTTCGCTAAGCCAATGGCGCCCCGGGAAACTAATATCCCCAAGGTGACGGCGACGCCCAAAAAAATGGCAACGATCACCAAGAGAAGAATCAAAAAGACTGTGCCTAAGTCCATGGAATGGTAGGTTTCCTTGCCAGATTGAGGAACTGAGCCGTTGCAGATCAGCGTAACACCGCAAGGCTATCCCAGAGATTCACTCCTACAAGAGAGGTGTTATGCCGGGCGGCTCCTTCGTTTCAGTTCGAAAGCGCCCTTTGTCGGTGCCAGCGGGCAGAATGGGGTGATGAAGACAATTTTGAATGTTATTTGGTTGGTGTTCGGCGGCTTTTGGTTGGCGCTGAGCTACTTTTTTGCCGGAATTTTGTGCTGCATTCTCATCATCACCATCCCCTGGGGTATAGCCTCATTCCGCATTGCCGGGTACGCCCTGTGGCCTTTTGGCCGAACCGTTGTTGATAAGCCCGGCGGCACGGGCCTGGCCAGTACGCTGGGCAACGTCATTTGGATTTTGGTGGCGGGAATCTGGATAGTGATTGCACACGTCAGCACTGCAGTTGCCATGGCAATCACCATCATCGGTATCCCCTTGGCTATTGCCAATCTGAAGATGATCCCTGTTTCTTTGATGCCGTTAGGCAAGGAGATAGTGCCCACCAACCGGCCATTTGTGGCCAGTTACCGCTAGAACGGTCAGCCCCTGAACCATCCACGCCAAAGAGGAGGTGTCCACGAATCTGGTGAAGACGTTTGCCGCGTAAGCTTGTCTCATGCGCAATAAGACCGATTGGTTGGACGTCATCGTCAACTTCGCCAGTTTCGCGGCCATGATTTTAGTGCTGAGTTTTGCTAGATTCGGCCTGCCTGTAAAGATTGTGCTCGCCTTCGCTGTTTCCCTGGCCATCACAGGTGGTTGGTCTTATTACAAACGAAAGCTCCGCCGTCGTCCATCTGACCCGAAGCGGCTGCATGTTTACAGCGTGAAGAATGCGGACGAAAAATAATGCAAATCATCCGCTACTCCGCACTCGAAGCAACGCCTTGGCACAATGGCGGTGGGCTAAGCCGGCAAATTGCTGCCGGCCCGGCAGGATCAGAGCCGTGGCAATGGCGTGTGAGTCTGGCAGAGGTTTCCAAAGCCGGCCCCTTCTCGGAACTACCAGGGGTGGATCGCATCATCACGGTGGTAGAGGGCGAACTGATCGCACTGACAATAGATGGTGTGGAGCAGGCACTTGAAAAGTACCGTCCGTTCCGTTTTTCAGGCGATTCGCAGACCTGCGCAGCCCTACCAACAGGTGCTCTCAAGGACTTGAATCTCATGACCCGACGTGGCGCTTTCAAGGGCTACGCCGCCATCATCGAACTGTCCAAGAAGCGTCCACACCCGGTCTTTGCCGACCAGTTTGCCGTGCTGCTTCAGGGCTCGGCCAGCGTTACGCCAGCGCCCTCGACTGTTGCCCCGGACCATCCGCAGGCATCTTCGCCAGTGCCAGCCGCTGAGGCGCTTGGCAAGTTCGATACGGTGGTAGGTTCCGAGGATGCCCCGGAGGTTTCCGGCCGCGGCTTCCTTGCTGTGCTCAGCATCGACCCGGTCGGCACCTGAATAGAGATCCAGCTCCAAACGAAGTGGGACCGCCATCCGGCAGTCCATCAGATACCAGTCCATCAGATACCAGAGGGTTGCACACTGGCATTAGTTAAAAAGAATCGGGCCCGCAGGAAGCGGGCCCGATCCTTTTGGTATCTAGCGGCTGCGACGCTGGTTCGAAGCCGGTGCAGAAGCGCGGCGGGGTCCGCCGGATCGAGAGGAGCCACCACCGTTGGCGTTGTAGCTGCCACCGGAAGTACCTCCGGTGTTGGATGACCAAGCAACACTGGAGCTGCTTCGTGCACCCTCGCGGGCGCCTTCACGTGAACCACTTGAATGAGGTGCGCGCTTGCCGCGGGCGCCCTCACCATCGCGTGCCGGACGGCCAGCACCAGCTGGGCGGCCCTCGCCGGAACGTGCCGGACGCCCAGCGCCAGCTGGGCGTGAAACCTGACCATCGCGACGCTCTGAACGGTTACCCTGTCCCGCAGGAGCCGAACGCTCGCCACCTTCTGATGAGACGCGGCCACGTCCACCACGGCCACCCCGGCCACCGGCTGTGGGAGCGGCACCGGAACGAACTGAGCGCTTGCGCTGAGCATTGGCTCCGGTTGATGAACCGCCACCCTGTGCCGGCGCCTTTGCGGCAAGCAGTGCCGCGCGGGTGCGTGGATCAATCTTGTCAGCTACGTTGCCCACCAATGTAGCAATGACCGGTGAGCTGGTGGTGACGCGCTCAAAGTTCACGTCAACGCCTGCTGCACGCATGAGCTTCTTGACGTCGCTCTGCTGCTCCGGCAAGGTCAAGGTAACAACAACGCCGTCGGACCCGGCACGCGCCGTACGTCCTGAGCGGTGCAGGTATGCCTTGTGCTCTGTGGGCGGATCAACGTGGATGACCAATTCGATGTCATCGACGTGGACGCCGCGGGCAGCAACGTCGGTGGCAACCAGCACGCGGACGCCGCCGGTGGAGAATTCGGCCAGGTTCCTATCGCGTGCGTTCTGTGAGAGGTTGCCGTGCAGATCAACGGCGGGGATACCGGCGTCGGTCAAGGTTTTGGCCAGCTTGCGGGCGTGGTGCTTGGTGCGCATGAAAAGAATGCGGCGACCGGCGCCCGATGCCAGCTCAACGATGACCTGCTTCTTCACCGTCTGGTCACCAACAACGAGTACGTGGTGTTCCATGGTGGAGACAGCAGCCTTGGCCTCGTCTACCGAGTGGGTGAGCTGGTTGGAGAGGTAACGCTGGACGATCTTGTCCACGCCGTTATCCAACGTTGCGGAGAACAGCATGCGCTGGCCCTGCGTGGGAGTGGTGTCCAGCAAGCGCTTAACAACGGGCAAGAAGCCAAGGTCGGCCATGTGGTCGGCCTCGTCCAAAACGGTGATCTCAACATTTTCCAGCGACACGATGCGCTGCTTCATGAGGTCCTCTAGACGGCCGGGGCAGGCAATGACAATGTCAACGCCTGCGCGCAAAGCCTTTTCCTGACGAGCCTGTGAAACGCCACCGTAAATGACCGTGGTATTCAAGCCCATGGACTTGGCCAGCGGCTCAATGGTGTTGTTCAGCTGTGTGGCCAGTTCGCGGGTTGGTGCCAAAACCAGGCCAATGGGACGGCCCGGCTTGCGGAAGTAAGGGGCTTCGCGCTCAGCCAAACGGGCAACGAGCGGGATGGCGAAGGCAATGGTCTTGCCGGAGCCGGTGCGGCCGCGCCCCAACACGTCCCGTCCTGCCAAAGTATCTGGCAAGGTCTTGACCTGAATGGGGAATGCTTCCTCAATGCCCTGAGCGGCGAGTGAAGCAACGATTTCCTTGGGCGCACCAAGGGCAGCAAAAGTTGTCATGTAAAGAGAGAATCTTTCGTAAGGCGGTTCAACGTCCCACGAGCAGTTTTGACCGCGGGTTCGCCGATTCAATGCCAGAGCGTGTCAACCGCGATTTGCCTGAAGCAAAATCAGTGCGGGACAAGTTGAATGCGTTCATCGACGCAGAATGCACTAGACGCGCATTAAGTAATGTCAGTCTAGCAGCGGTACGACGCCGGAGCTCCCCTTAGTGCCCCAACTCACGTTCGAGTACGTGTTGAACCCCTGCGCACCGTCAGTGGCGTACGTGCCGCACAAGTGGCTGTGGCGCACGCTCCCCACGCCAACCATGCGCAGGCGTGAAAGTCGCGCTACTGCCCGTGGTCACCGGTACGCTTAAGAGTGATGAGCGAAAACCCAGTCCCCGAACCCTCCGCACGCGTTAACACCTCCACCGGGCAGCCGGCCCCCCGCACCGAAGACGGCTCGGCACGCCCTGTCACCCCGGGAAGCCAGGCCGCAGAAGGTACCTACCGCGCCCAACCGGTGTCATTTGTGCGCCGCGGAACACGTCTGCAGGGTCGCCGCCAGCAGGCGTGGGACGATCACTCAGACACTCTGGCAGTGGATGTTCCGCGCCACATTTCAGACACCTCGGTGCACCCCGAGTACGTTTTTAGCGCAGCCGAAGAGTTTGGCCGCACCGCGCCGCTCGTTGTTGAAATTGGCTCAGGTCTGGGCGATGCCGTGGTCTACGCCGCAAAAGAAAATCCCGACATGGACTTTCTGGCCGTGGAGGTTTACACACCAGGACTGGCCCAGACCATCCAAAAAATCGTTGCCAACAAGCTGACCAATGTGCGGGTCGTCCAGGCTAACGCCCCTGAAGTTCTCAGTACTATGCTGCCGGCTGGATCTGTCAGCCAGGTGTGGGTATTTTTCCCGGACCCCTGGCACAAGACCAAGCACAATAAACGTCGGATGGTGAAGGACACTTTCGCCCCATTGGTTGCCCGCGTACTCAGCCCTGGCGGCACATGGCGCTTGGCCACCGACTGGTCAACGTATGCCGAGCAAATGCGCGAGGTGGGCACTGACTCGAAGGAATTCACCAACCCGCACGACGGCGAGCGCAAGTCCGCCGAGAGCCCCCTCACCCAGGCGCGGCTCAGCGGCGTGGACTGCGAGCAAAGCAACGAACCGGATGACATTGGCGGTTGGGCGCCGCGCTTTGACGGTCGAGTTCTGACGAGTTTTGAAAACAAGGCCCACAAAGCGGGGCGTGTGATTTTCGATCTGGCCTTTCGACGGAACTAGCACGCTTGGAGCCAACACATGGGCGGAGGTAAACGTCCTACTTTCGTCATCTAGGCGCTTTGCCATGACACAAAAGTCAGCACAAAATCCTAAAGTCGCATAATTTGGGCAAGAATTAGATCAGCCTTGTGTTGACTAATCAAATGGCTATAGAAATCGGCCCAACCGCACCCTAGGGTGGGGTCATGACTGCTGAACCTTTAGTCGCTGGGGTCGATGGACCGGCGTCGGACGCCATGTTGAAATTGGGCCGCTTCTTCACCAAGTGGGACCAGACCGACGATTCCCGCGTGGTCTTCCGCGAGGGCGGACGCGCCGGTGACATCTTCTACCGTGACCGGTGGAGCCACGACAAAGTGGTGCGCTCCACGCACGGGGTGAACTGCACAGGATCGTGCTCGTGGAAGGTGTACGTCAAAGACGGCATCATCACGTGGGAATCCCAGCAGACCGACTACCCCAGCGTGGGCCCGGACAGTCCCGAATACGAGCCCCGCGGCTGCCCCCGCGGCGCCGCCTTCTCTTGGTACACCTACTCTCCCACCCGCGTGCGCTTCCCCTACGCCCGTGGCGTGCTGGTGGAAATGTACCGCGAAGCCAAATCCCGGCTGAAGGACCCCGTCCTGGCGTTCGCCGCGGTCGCCGGAGACCCCGAAAAGCGCAAACGCTACCAAAATGCTCGCGGCAAGGGCGGCCTGGTCCGCACCTCCTGGGCTGAGGCCCTGGAAATCGCCGCCGCAGCACACGTGAACACCATTAAAACGTACGGCCCCGACCGCTGCTCAGGGTTCTCCCCCATCCCGGCCATGTCCATGGTCAGCCACACCATCGGAACCCGCTTTGTCCAGCTCGTGGGCGGGGTCATGACCTCCTTCTACGACTGGTACGCGGATCTTCCCGTGGCCAGCCCGCAGGTCTTTGGCGACCAGACGGACGTCCCCGAATCCGGCGACTGGTGGGACGCCACCTACCTGATGATGTGGGGCTCCAACGTCCCCGTCACCCGCACCCCGGATGCCCACTGGATGACCGAGGTCCGGTACCGCGGCACGAAGGTCATCGCCATCAGCCCCGACTACGCGGACAACACCAAATTCGCCGACGAATGGCTTCCTGCACAGGCCGGCACCGACGCCGCGCTGGCCATGGGCATGGGGCACGTGACGCTGAAGGAATTCTTCGTTGACCGTCAGGTCCCCTTCTTCCAGGGATACGTGCGCCAGTTCACCGATCTGCCGTTCCTGGTGCGTTTGGTGAAGAACGACGACGGGACGTACTGTCCCGGGAAATTTCTCACCGCCGCCTTCGTCCCCGGCAACGAGAACGAAGAAGATGCAGCCTTCAAAACGATGCTCTTTGACAAGGTCACCGGCACGGCCATCATTCCCAATGGAACGCTGGGCCACAGGTACTCCAAGACTGGTGAGGGCAAATGGAACCTTGACCTAACAGGCATTGAACCGGCCTTGAGCTTGGATGAAATTTCCACCGAATCCGCAGAAATTCTGCTGCCATGCTTTGAGGATCCGGGCGGGGCAGGCTCTGTGTTGCGGCGCGGCGTTCCTACCACTCGAGTGGGTGAACACCTGGTCACCACGGTGTATGACCTGATGCTCGCCCAGTACGGCGTAGGCCGTGACGGTCTCCCCGGAGACTGGGCCAAAGACTACAACGACACCAGCACTCCTTACACCCCTGCGTGGCAGGAGGAGATCACCTCTGTTCCCGCACAGGCCTGCATCCGGATTGCCCGCGAGTTTGCTCGCAATGCCGAGCAGTCCAAGGGCCGCTCCATGATCATCATGGGCGCCGGTATCTGCCAGTGGTTCCATGGCGACACCACCTACCGCGCCATTTTGGCTCTCGTCATGTTGACAGGCTGCATGGGCCGCAACGGCGGTGGCTGGGCGCACTATGTGGGCCAGGAAAAGACGCGTCCACTCACCGGTTGGGTCTCTCTTGCTAACGCCCTTGACTGGTCGCGCCCGCCGCGGACCATGATTGGCACCGGCTACTGGTACATGCACACTGACCAGTGGCGTCAGGACGGGTACTCGGCGGATGCGCTGAAGTCGCCGCTATCCACCGGCAGCCTTGACGGCATGCATACCGCCGATGCCTTGGCGCAGTCCGCCCGGCTGGGCTGGATGCCCTTCTACCCGTTCTTTGATAAGAACCCGTTGGACATCGCCGATCGGGCCATTGCGGGGGTTGCCGCCGGCGAAGCCCCGGATGAAAAGACGTGGGTGGCGCAGGAACTCAAGAACCGTCATCTGGACCTGGCCATCGAGGACATCGATGCCCCGGAGAACTGGCCGCGGACCTTAATCCTGTGGCGCTCAAACCTGTTTGGCTCCTCTGCCAAGGGCAACGAGTACTTCCTGCGCAATTTATTAGGCACGCACAACAATGTGATGGGCCAAGACAGTGAGTCCTCACTGAAACCGAAAACCGTCAAATGGCATGAAAAGGGCCCGGAAGGAAAGCTTGACTTCTTAATGTCAGCGGACTTCCGCATGACCAGCACCACCTTGCTCTCCGACGTGGTATTCCCCGCGGCCACCTGGTATGAGAAGCACGATCTCTCTTCCACTGACATGCACCCGTTTGTGCACGCCTTCACCCCGGCCATCGATCCGCCGTGGGAAACCAAGACTGACTTTGAGATGTTCCACCTCCTCGCCGAGGAATTCTCCCGCCAGGCAGCCAAACATTTGGGCACCCGCAAGGACCTGGTGACGGTGCCGATGATCCACGACACCGTGGGCCAGATCGCCCAGCCCGGCGGAGTGGTTCGCGACTGGCGCGAAGACGGCATCGACGGCGTACCGGGGCAAAACATGCCGAACTTCACCATTGTTGAGCGGGACTACACAGCCATCGCACACAAGCTCTCCGCCGTCGGGCCGCTAGCTGACAAGCTGGGTTTCACCGTCAAGGACGTCAACTACAAGCTGGATAAAGCCCTCGACCATCTGGCCAAACAAAACGGTGTCATGATGGGCGGATTCGCGCACGGGCGCCCCGCGATCGACACGGACGCGAAAATGGCAGAAGCCATCCTGACATTCTCCGGTACCTGCAACGGTCAGCTGGCCGTCAGCGGCTTCAAGGAGTTGGAGAAGCGCACCGGCGTCAAGCTGGCGGACCTGGCCGAAGGGTCCGAGGAAAAGATTATTTCCTTCGCCATGACCCAGGCCGGGCCGGTCCCTGTCATTACTTCCCCGGAGTGGTCGGGTTCGGAAACTGGTGGGCGGCGCTATTCACCGTTCACGCAGAACATCGAGCGGCTCAAACCGTTCCACACGCTGACCGGGCGCATGCATTTCTTCCTGGACCACGACTGGATCATCGACATTGGCGAGGCCTTGCCGATCTACCGTCCGCCGCTGGATATGCAGCGCCTGTTTGGTGAACCGAAGTTTGGTCCCAATGGGGAGAAGGAGGTGGTGGTGCGCTACCTGACCCCGCACTCCAAGTGGTCCATCCACTCCGAATATCAGGACAACCTGCTGATGCTCTCGCTCTCCCGCGGTGGTCCCACCGTGTGGATGAGCCCGCAGGACGCCAAATCCATCAAGGTCAAGGACAACGACTGGGTGGAGGCCGTGAACATGAACGGTGTGTTCGTTGCCCGAGCCGTGGTCAGCCACCGCATGCCAGAGGGTGTGGTGTACGTCTATCACGCGCAAGAGCGCACCATCGATGTACCCAAGTCCGAGGCCACCGGCCGCCGCGGCGGTATCCACAACTCCCTGACTCGCCTGCTCGTTAAGCCGTCACACCTGATCGGCGCCTACGGGCAGCTGACCTACGCCTTCAACTATCTTGGCCCCACCGGAAACCAGCGTGACAACGTTTCCACTATCCGCCGTCGTTCCCAGGAGGTGCAGTACTAATGCGTGTAATGGCTCAAATGGGCATGGTCATGAATCTGGACAAGTGCATTGGCTGTCACACGTGTTCTGTCACGTGCAAGCAGGCATGGACCAACCGGGCTGGGGTGGAATACGTCTGGTTCAACAATGTTGAGACCCGCCCTGGGCAGGGTTACCCGCGCCGCTACGAGGATCAGGAAAAGTGGAAGGGCGGCTGGGAACTGAACAAGCGCGGCCGCCTCAAGCTCAAGGCCGGCGGACGTGTGAAGAAGCTGTTTGGGCTCTTCGCCAACCCCATCCAGCCCGAGCTCAAGGACTACTACGAGCCCTGGACCTACGATTACAAGACCCTTGTTGACGCTCCCCTGGGTGATGACTTCCCGGTGGCCAGGCCCAAGTCCCTGATCACCGGCAAGGATACGAAGATCACCTGGAGCGCCAATTGGGACGACGACCTGGGCGGCACCGAAGAAATGGGTCACCTCGACCCGATCGTGGAGAAGGTGCGCCGCGAGTCCGAGGACAAGATCAAGTTTGAGTTTGAGCAAACGTTCATGTTCTACCTGCCCCGCATCTGTGAACACTGCCTGAACCCGTCCTGCATGGCCTCCTGCCCTTCCGGCGCTATTTACAAGCGGGTGGAGGACGGCATTGTTCTGGTTGACCAGGACCAATGCCGCGGCTGGCGCCAGTGCATGACGGGTTGCCCGTACAAGAAAATTTACTTCAACCACAAGACCGGCAAGGCCGAGAAGTGTACGTTCTGCTACCCGCGGATCGAGGTGGGCCTGCCCACCGTGTGCTCGGAAACCTGTGTTGGCCGGCTGCGTTATTTGGGGCTTTTTCTGTACGACGCCGACGCCGTCACCGCAGCTGCCTCCGTCACCGACCCAAAGCACCTGTACCAGGCACAGATGGATGTGCTGCTGGACCCCAACGATCCTGCGGTCATCAAAGCTGCCCGCGAACAGGGCATCGCCGAAGACTGGATCGATGCGGCCCAGAAGTCGCCCGTCTATGCGCTGACAAAGGTGTACAAGCTGGCGCTTCCGCTGCACCCGGAATACCGCACCATGCCCATGGTTTGGTACATCCCGCCGCTGTCCCCGGTGGTTGACCTTCTGCGCGAGCAGGGGCACGACGCCGAGAACCAGGACGTTCTCTTCGGTGCCATTGACGCTTTGCGCATCCCGGTGGAATACCTGGCCGAGCTGTTTACGGCCGGAGATACCGAGCTGGTCACCGAGGTACTGCGCAAGCTGGCAGCCATGCGCTCCTACATGCGCGGTATCTCCTTGGGTAACGATCCCGATGAGTCCATTCCCGCCTCCGTGGGCATGGATGGGGAAACCATGTATGAGATGTACCGGCTCATGGCCATCGCCAAATACGAGGAACGCTATGTGATTCCCAAGGCGCACGCCGAGCAGGCCCATGACCTGGAGGAGATGGGCTGCTCCCTGGACTTCGACGGCGGACCCGGCATGGGCGCCATGGGAGACTCCCCGTTCGGGGAAGCCAGCGGACGGCCCACCCCCGTCGCCGTGGAAACCTTCAACGCCCTGCGGGACCGGCAGACTTCTGACTCGGTGGCCGGGGCTGATACCTTGCGCGGCCGGGTGAACCTGCTCAACTGGGACGGCAACGGCGCACCCGCCGGACTGTTCCCGCAACACCATCCCACGGAGCCGCCACGGGAGATTGACCGCGAAGATGCCCTCGAAGGCGGTGGGGGGGCATGAGCCGCAAAGATCAGGTAACATTTCTGGCCGCAGCCTGGTGCCTGTCCTACCCGGATGAGCAACTCCTTGAACGCATTCCGCTGATGAGGGCAGCCCTCGGTGAGTTTCCCGGCGCAACCAAGCCATTCGACGTCGTACTTTCCACATTGGAAAGCAAAGACTTAATGGCTTCGCAAACCCAATATGTCAAGGAGTTTGACCTTGGCAAGCGGCATGCGCTGCACCTCTCCTACTGGACCGATGGCGATACGCGTCGCCGCGGCGAGGTGCTGGGAGCGTTTAAGAAGGTGTATCGCGGATCGGACACCTTAGTGGATACCCGAGGCGAACTTCCCGATTATTTGCCCATGGTGCTGGAGTATGCGGCCACCGTAGACATGGGCGCGGGCAAGGATCTCCTGCAGCAGTACCGGCCCAGCCTTGAGCTGATTAAATTTGGTCTGCTTCGGGACGATCTGCCGCATACCCACATTGTGCAGGCCATTTGCAACACGCTTCCGGGAGCTTCTCCGGCGGACGAACAAGCCGTGATGCGCATGGCAGGCTACGGACCGCCCACTGAATCCGTGGGCCTTGACCCTTACGACCCGCGACTGCTGCCCATGAAAGGCGCTTGAGCAATGGACATATTTTTGTGGGGCGTGCTGCCGTACCTCATGGTGGTCATCCTGGTGGGCGGCTCCATCTGGCGGTACAAATATGACCAGTTTGGGTGGACAACCCGTTCCTCCCAACTTTATGAATCCAGGCTGCTGCGCATTGGCTCACCGGTCTTCCACTTTGGTTTGCTGGCCGTCATTGCCGGGCACTTCTTTGGTCTTGTCATCCCCAAATCGTGGACAGAAGCTGTGGGCATGAGCGAGAATATTTACCATTTCAACGCCCTTTTTGTGGGTACTGTTGCCGGGGTTGGCACGCTGGGCGGAATCATTCTCTTGATCTACCGTCGCCGCAAAACCGGGCCGGTCTTTATGGCAACCACCAAAAATGACAAGTTGATGTATGTGGTGCTGGTGGCCGCCATCGTGTTTGGCTTGTGGACAACGTTGGCCAGCGTTTTTTGGCCCGATCACGACTTGACCTACCGGGACACGGTGTCACCGTGGTTCCGTTCACTGTTTATCTTCAGCCCCGACGTTGCCGCCATGGCTGCTGCGCCGACGGCCTTCCACATACACACACTGGTAGGAATGGCATTGTTTGTCATCTGGCCGTTCACCCGTTTGGTGCACGCCTTCACAGCCCCCTTGCACTACCTGTTCCGGCCCTACATTGTGTACCGCTCACGGGACAAGGGCCCCACCGTGGCCAACCAGCATGGTTGGTCCGATGTGGGCACGCACGACCGGGACACCAAACACCGTTAATTACTGCTTTTTGAACCGCCACTAGTTGCACGGCTACTAGTTGCATCAGCCATTGCCTGCACCAGCCACTACAGGAGAAATCATGGCACGAGAAACCACAACAAGCGCGCCTGCGCTTGAAGCAGTCAAGGGCCAGGCCCTGAACCTTATTTTGGCCACAGCCGCCTCGGTGGTGGGCTTCTGGGCGTGGAACGTCATAGCCACGTTGAGCACACACTATGCAAAGAACATGGAACTCTCTGCCGGGACCATGGGTATTTTGGTGGCTATGCCCATCTTTGTGGGTTCCTTGGGGCGCATTGTGGTGGGCGCCATGACTGACAAGTACGGCGGACGGGCACTGTTCACCTTTGTTTTGCTGGCCACCATCCCCACAGTTCTGCTCGTCGCTTGGGGCGGGGCAATAAACTCCTTCCCGATGGTACTCGCCGCCGGTTTTTTGCTGGGCGTAGCCGGCACGGTCTTTGCTGTCGGCATCCCCTTTGTCAGCGCGTGGTACCCGCCGGCCAGGCGCGGATTTGCCACGGGAGTTTTTGGGGCCGGAATGGGCGGCACGGCCCTTGCCGCCTTCTTGAACCCGCGCCTTGTTAAGTCCATAGGCTACGTTCCCACCCACCTATTGATTGCCGTTCTCTTGGCTGTCATGGCAGGCCTTGTCTGGTTTTTCATGAAGAACTCCCCCGACTGGGTGCCCAGTAAGGAACCAGTACTACCTAAACTCTTGGACGCCTCAAAACTGGCTGTCACCTGGAAACTGTGCTTCTTGTACGCCGTGGTCTTTGGCGGGTTCGTTTCCTTCGCCACGTATCTGCCCACATACCTGCGTGACGTCTACGAATTTGATCCCAGCGCGGCCGGTGCCCGAACAGCCGGGTTCGCGTTGGCAGCAGTGCTGGCCCGCCCCATTGGCGGCGTGCTGGCCGATAAAATTGGTTCCAAACCTGTAGTGATTGCATCGCTTGTGGGCGTGGGCATTTTGGGCTTCATAGTAGCCCTTGAACCGGCCGCCGATGTGCAGGCCGGCCCCATTTTCATTGGCCTGGCTGCCGCGCTTGGGCTGGGTACCGGTGGTGTTTTTGCTTGGGTAGGCAAACTATCCCCTGAAGGAAAAATGGGCACAGTGGGCGGTATTGTCAGTGCCGCCGGTGGCTTGGGCGGTTACTTCCCACCACTGATTATGGGTATGACGTACAACGCCGACGCCGAAAGTTACAAGTACGCCATAGGACTTTCACTCCTGGTGGTCACGGCCGTGGTGGCTTTGCTGTTTGCATTGATTTTTGTGAAGACGCCCGCAATGGAGCCCGTACCAGCCACGAAATAGTTCCTTCTCCGTGCTGCGCCCCTTCCTCTCCTTCGTGGGTTGAGGTTGGAGGTAATGACGTCCCTGCGGGACGTCATTACCTCCAACCTCAACCTCGTGTGGCGGGCTTGTCACGCTGTCGGGTAAATGAGTCTCTCAATACTGCGTAGGATTGATAGATGTGGTTCTTGCTCTTGGACCACCCTCAACCGACAGGTGGAAAAGTTCCGTGACGCACTCCTCCGCTGATTCCCGTCTCCTAACCCGAATCGCCGAGTTCACCGAGAATTCCATTGCCGCTGGCCGGGTCTATGCTGATCAGGGCCGGGTCAGCGACATTGTTTTGGAACCTGCCACCGGACTGCTTTCGGGCAGGGTGACCGGAACCCACGAATACCGGAGCACGGCGAAACTTGTGCGTGAGCATGACGGCGTCATTGCCTGCCGAGTGGGCATCTGCAACTGCCCTGTACGCCAAAATTGCAAGCATGTTGTTGCCCTCATCTCTGCCGCCGAACACGACCAGTCATTCACGGACTTTTTTGTTCCCGATGAAGCACCCCGGGAACCAACATTCCTGGAGACCCTGCTGGCAAAAGCCAAGGACGGAAAGTCAGCAGCAGCCGCGGCGCCCATTCACAGCGAAGACGAACCGGCCGTTGATTCCTGGGAAGCTGCATTGTCAGCGCTGCTGCCTCCCGCGGCGGCCGCTCCCAGCCAGGACACGCCCGCGCTTGGACTGCAGTTTGAACTTCATCTGCCGCCACCGCGCTTTTCCTACCGCGGCCGCGGCAACACAGTGCCCTCCGAACCTGTTCTGAACGTCCGTCCCGTTGTTATGGGCACCCGCGGAAAATGGGTCAAGACAGGAGTCAGCTGGGCAACCCTGGGCTACCTTGCCTACGGTGGCGCGCATGACCGCACCCAGTTGGAATGGCTCAGCGAATTCCTGTCCTCACACAGCCCGCGCCAGTACAACCACGGAAACGCCGGTGCGTGGCTATCCATAAATGACTTCGCTGGCCGTAACCTGTGGCAGCTGCTGTCCAGTGCCCACAAGAACGGCATAGCCCTGATCCAGTCAGGCGGCGGGGACCCCATCAGAGTTGTCAGTCAGGAAGCATCACTGCAGTTGGATGTTAGCCAGGCGGACTCAGGGGGACTGGATGTTAGTCCGCTGATTGACCTTGATGGTGTCCGGATCGAGGCTGAGGTTCTTGGCCGAGTTGGGTCTCCCGTCAGTGGACTCTTTTTCAGCTCCAAAGCCGAGACCGGCGGCACCGCAGGGAGCACTGCCCAAGGCCGCGACGCCGTCGTCCGCGGAAGTATCACGCTGGCACCTCTGCCCGCAGATGTCTCTGCCCAAATGCTCGATTTTGCACTGCGGAAGGAAACAGTCCACGTCCCTGCGCAGGCGCGGGATAAGTTCCTCACCCAGATTTATCCGCAACTCAAGCAGGCTGCCGCAGTGGTTTCGGCCGATCATTCGGTGGAATTGCCCGCATACGTGGAACCTACCTTGTCGCTTCTGGCGGCGTATGGCGGTGACCACACTGTGCGTTTGCATTGGGAGTGGCATTACCCTGTGGGCTCCCGCGTGACGTCCCTGCCCTTGTGGCCTGAGCTCGGGGAGAGCGCTGTCCGGGATGCCGGGGCAGAGGCCCGCTTAATCGAGAGTGTGGGCCAGCCGTGGGAGGACATCACGGCTATGGGCGTTGCGGCTAACCATGCGTGGGGGGAGCCTTCACTTGCAGGTTCCGCTTCCTTGACAGATTTGGACACGCTCACATTTACCGAGACTGTGTTGCCTAGACTAGAGGCACTGCCCGGGGTTCAGGTTGAAACTTCCGGCAACATTGCCAGCTACCGCGAAGTTACCGAAGCACCCATCGTCACTATTTCAACCAAGGCTACCGACGAGCGCGACTGGTTTGATCTGGGCATTGTCATTACGCTCGAAGGCCAGTACGTCTCCTTTGCCGCCGTCTTCTCGGCTTTGGCTGCCGGAAATTCACGCATGCTGCTGCCTAGCGGAGCTTACTTCTCCTTGGACCGCCCCGAACTCCATCAGCTGCGTGCCTTGATAGATGAAGCTCGCAGTCTCAATGACAGCAAAGATGGCGAACTGCGCATCAGCCGGTTCCAGGCCGGGCTTTGGGATGAGCTGGCCCAGCTTGGCATCGTTGACGAGCAGGCACAGGCTTGGCGCAAGACCATCTCTGGCCTGCTCGACGGCGGACCCCCCGTTGCACTGCCTGCGCCCCCAGGGTTGAATGCAACCCTGCGCCCCTACCAGCTGGATGGCTTTAACTGGCTGCACTTTTTGTATAGCTTTGGTTTGGGCGGCGTCCTTGCAGATGACATGGGTTTGGGAAAGACAGTCCAGACCCTGGCGTTGATGTGCCAGGTCAAGGCCGATAACGATGCACGCGGTTCGAGCAACCCGCCGTTTCTTGTAGTTGCACCCACCTCCGTGGTGGGTAACTGGGCCAGTGAGAGCATTAAGTTTGCGCCTGGGCTCAAGGTCGTGACAGTCTCTGAAACCTTTGCCAAGAGCGGGCTGGACTCGGCAGAATTCTTTGGCGATGCCGACATTGTCATCACGTCCTACGCACTGTTCCGCATCGATTTTCCTGAATATGGAATGCAGGATTTTGCCGGACTGATTTTGGATGAGGCGCAGTTCGTCAAGAACCACCAGTCGAAGGCATACCAGTGCGCACGGAAATTGAAGTCCCCCTTCAAGCTGTCCGTCACAGGAACACCCATGGAAAACAACCTCATGGAGTTGTGGGCGTTGCTGTCCATTGTGGCTCCTGGACTTTTCCCCAGCCCAAAGCGATTCGCCGAATTTTACCAGCGTCCCATTGAAAAGAACGCAGACTCTGAGCTGTTGGCGAAGCTGCGTGCGCGCGTCAAGCCACTCATGCTGCGACGCACCAAGGAACAGGTGATTGCTGATCTGCCTGCCAAGCAGGAACAGATACTGGAAGTGGAGTTGAATCCACGTCACCAGAAAATCTACCAAACGCATTTGCAGCGGGAACGTGCCAAGATCCTTGGCCTGCTAGAAAATGTTAATAAGAACCGCTTCACTATTTTCCAGTCCCTGACATTGCTTCGTCAGCTCAGTCTGGACGTGTCCCTTGTTGATGAAAATCATGCCGGAGTACGCTCCTCGAAGCTGGATGTGTTGTTCGAGCAGCTAGAAGACGTGGTCAGAGAAGGCCACAGGGCACTGATATTTAGCCAGTTTACGGGTTTCTTGGGTAAGGTTCGTGAGCGTCTCATAGCTGAAGGCATTGACTTCACGTATCTTGACGGAGGCACACGCAACAGAGCCGCCGTCGTTGATGAATTCAAGACCGGGACGGCACCACTGTTCTTGATTAGTCTCAAAGCCGGTGGTTTTGGATTGAACCTGACGGAGGCGGACTACGTGTTCATTCTTGATCCGTGGTGGAACCCCGCCTCGGAGGCGCAGGCGGTGGACCGTACGCACCGCATCGGGCAGAAGAAGAACGTCATGGTGTACCGATTGGTTGCCAAAGACACGATCGAAGAAAAGGTCATGGCGTTGAAGGCGAAGAAATCCCAGCTGTTCTCAGATGTAATGAGTGGAGATTCGCTCTCCAGCGGGGCACTGACGGCAACCGACCTGGCCGGGCTCTTCCGGGACTAACGAATTTTCCACCTGAGGGCGTGCCATGCTGGCGGGGGCGTGTGAACTTTCATACGCCCCCGCCAGCATGGCACGCCCTCAGCGCTGTGGACGCCAGATGACAACTGCCTGGCTACGGGGACGCGGGCGCTGACCGCGGGCCAGCGCAACAATATCCCCGCCGGTGAGCCCACCGGCAAATACTCGGGTGTTGGCACGGGGCGGACGCGAGGCCATCTGCGCTGCGGCGTCTTCGAGTGCATCGCTGAGCTCCACGACTTTTGCGCGCAGGACATCCACCTCGTTTTGCAGCTCCATGACCCGTCGGATCCCCTCAAGGGAGATCCCTTCTTGCGACAGTCGCTGAACTTCACGCAGCATCTCAACATCGTGCTGGGAATAGCGGCGCGACCTGCCCGGGGCACGGCGGGGTTTGACGATGCCCAACCTGTCATATTGGCGCAGCGTTTGTGGGTGCATCTCTGCCAGCTCGGCCGCCACGGAAATCACAAAAATGGGTGAGTGGGGATCAACAAACATTGCAACGTCCTTTCTTTGGCGGCTCTGGTGTCTTTGGCGGCTCTGGTGCTCACGGAGCCTGCCGTCCCGCGGGCCCCGTTATGGGTCCGCGAGAGTGGTCAGGTAGCAAGCTACAGCTTTGCTTTGTCCTTGAGTGCAGCACGGACGTCCTCGTCAGCTGTTGCTGAAGCGAAAGCGCGCACGGCGGCTTCAGCTTCCTTGTTCAGCTTTTGCGGCACTGTCACGTCAATGGTGACGAGAAGGTCACCATCACCCTTCTTGGTTTTAACGCCTGCCCCCTTGACGCGTAGCGTCCGTCCGGAAGGGGTTCCGGCCGGAACGCGGACACGCACAGTTTCTCCCGTCAGCGTGGGCACGCTGATGTCTGCCCCTAGCGCGGCTTCATGGAATGCCACGGGGACATGGACACGAATGTTGTTGCCATCACGCACGAAGAAGTCGTGCGGCTTGACCTTAACAGTGACCATTAGGTCACCCGGGCCGGCAGCACCTGACTGGCCCTTGCCTCTGACCCTGACCTTCTGACCATCCTTGATACCTGCGGGAATCCGTACATCGATCACGTCGCCGTTAGGCTCACGCAGACCAATCTTGGTTCCGGTAATTGACCCGCCAAAGGAGATGGTTGTTGAGGCGCTGCGGTCAGCACCTTTCGTAGGTGTTGACTGGAAGCCGCCAAAACCGCCGCCACCGCCGCCAAAGAGGTCCGCGAACTCCGGCGGTAAGCCTGAGCCGTATCCTGGGTTCCCACGAGGTGAGCCACCAAATCCGGGATTCCCCCGGGGCGCTCCGCGGCCGCCACCAAAGAGGTCGCCAAAGACATCCTCGAAGCCACCGCCTCCGCCGTGTCCACCAGTGCCGCCTGCGCTGAAGCGGGCGCCGCCTCCCATGGCACGGATGGCGTCATATTGTTCGCGATCTTCTTTACTTGAGAGTACTGAATACGCTTCGGAGACGTCCTTGAAAGTTTTTTCCGACGCAGGATCACCAGAGTTTGTGTCCGGGTGATACTTACGGGCTAACTTCCGGTAGGCCTTCTTGATGTCGGTGTCCGATGCATCTTTGGACACTCCGAGGATTTTATAGAAGTCTTTCTCGACCCAATCCTGACTTGCCAAGACGCCTCCTTTCTAAAAGTTTGTTGGGGGTAATGCTTCGCCAAGGGTGGGGCTGACCGGGACACAAGTGCCTCGATCAACCCCACCGGTGGCTTAGGCCCACCAGGGGGCCCCGGGACGAGCTTGCGCGTCCCGGGAGGCACTGGTGGGCCCACAGTTCCGAGGCCCCCGGTCGAATCTGCGCCAGCGGATTCAACCGGGGAGGAATCGGGGACTATTCAGGTACTGCCACGATGACCTGTGCGGCGCGCAGAATTCGCTCACCGGACTTGTATCCGTTGCGTAGCACCTGACTAACAGTGTCAACCTCAATATCGGCGCCAGGCTGCTGAATGAGTGCCTCGTGAATGGTCGGATCAAATGCCACACCAGTTGTGTTGATCTTTTCCAAACCGTAGGTAGCCAAAGCTGTTTCCAGCTTTGCCGCGATGGCCGAAAAGGGGCCATCGGTGAGGTCGCCGTGCGCACGCGCCGCGTCAATGTCATCCACCACGGGCAGTAGCGAGTTCAGTACGCCAATGACGGCCATCTGTCCTGCCACTGCTCGGTCGCGTTCAACACGCTTGCGGTAGTTGACGTATTCGGCTTGTAAGCGAAGAAGGTCATTCTTCCACTCGGCAGCCTCATCGGTGAGCACACCTTGGGCAACTGACTCATCAGCCGGAACCTCAACACCGTTGAGGATATCTTCCGCCTGGGAGAGCGCATCGCCCTCGTTAGTAGCGTCTTCGGGGATTCCGTCTTCCGGAACCTCTTCAGGGTTTACTGACTCAGACATGCTTACTTCTTCTCGTCTGCGTCTTCGTCGATGATCTCGGCGTCAACGATGTCTTCTTCGGCGTCACCTTCCGGTGCGGCGCCTGTGGCACCTTCGGAAGCTCCGGCGTCGGCCGTTGCACCCTCAGCCTGCGCTGCGGCGTAAATTGCCTCGCCCAGGGTTGACTGTGAAGCCTGCAACTTCTCAAACGCAGTCTTCACTGCTTCGTCGTCGTCGCCGGCCAGGGCTGTCTTGAGCGCGGTGACATCTTCCTTCACCGGGTTCTTGACATCGTCAGCGAGCTTGTCGTCGTTATCAGCCAAGACCTTGTCCACGGAGTAGTGGAGCTGCTCTGCGGAGTTGCGCAGATCGGCTGCCTCGCGGCGGGTCTTGTCTTCAGCTGCGTGCTCTTCAGCTTCCTGAACCATGCGCTCAATGTCTTCCTTGGACAGTGAGGAGCCGCCCGTGATGGTCATTGACTGCTCAACACCGGTGCCCTTGTCCTTAGCGGAGACGTGCACAATACCGTTGGCGTCAATGTCGAAGGTGACCTCAACCTGCGGGACGCCGCGCGGAGCCGGCGCAATACCGGTCAGCTCGAACGTGCCCAGCGGCTTGTTATCGCGTGTGAACTGACGCTCCCCCTGGAAGACCTGAATGGCCACCGAGGGCTGGTTGTCATCAGCGGTTGTGAAGGTCTCGGAACGCTTGGTGGGGATGGCCGTGTTGCGTTCGATCAGGTTGGTCATCACTCCGCCCTTGGTTTCAATTCCGAGGGACAACGGGGTGACGTCAATGAGCAGAACGTCCTTGCGCTCACCCTTGAGGACACCGGCCTGCAGTGCTGCGCCAACGGCCACCACCTCATCCGGGTTGACGCCCTTGTTGGGCTCCTTGCCGCCAGCCAATTCCTTGACCAGTTCAACAACGGCAGGCATACGGGTGGAGCCACCGACCAGAACAATGTGATCAATGTCAGAAACCTTGATCCCGGCTTCCTTGATGACGTCATTGAACGGCTTCTTGGTGCGCTCGAGCAGGTCCTTGGTCAGCTCCTGGAGCTTGGCACGGGTGAGCTGCTCGTCCAGGTGCACCGGTCCGTCAGCGGTAACCGAAAGATACTGCAAGGAGATGTTGGTGCTGGATGCCGAAGAGAGTTCCTTCTTGGCCTGCTCTGCTGATTCCTTCAGACGCTGCAGGGCGATCTTGTCCTTCGACAGGTCGATGCCCTTGACCTTGAGCTGGTTCAGCAGGAAGTCAACGATCCGCTGATCCCAGTCGTCACCACCGAGGCGGTTGTCACCGTAGGTCGCGCGAACCTGAATGGTGGAGAACTCGTCTTCATCCTTGCCAACTTCAAGCAAGGAAACGTCGAACGTTCCGCCACCGAGGTCGAATACCAGGATGAGTTCGTCTTCTTTGCCTTTTTCCAAGCCGTAGGCCAGCGCTGCTGCAGTGGGCTCGTTAACAATGCGCAATACGTTCAGACCGGCAATTTCGCCGGCTTCCTTCGTTGCCTGACGCTCAGCGTCATTGAAGTAGGCCGGGACGGTGATAACAGCGTCGGTGACCTTCTCGCCCAGGTAAGCTTCGGCGTCGTTCTTGAGCTTCATCAAGGTACGAGCGGAGATTTCCTGCGCCGTGTACTTTTTGTCATCGATCGAAACTGACCAGTCGGTGCCCATGTGGCGCTTGACGGATGCGATGGTGCGATCAATGTTGTTCACTGCCTGGCGCTTGGCGATCTCGCCGACCAGGACTTCGCCGCTCTTGGAGAAGGCGACTACTGAGGGGGTGGTGCGGCCGCCTTCAGCGTTGGCGATGACTGTGGGCTCGCCACCTTCGAGGACGGATACAACAGAGTTGGTGGTTCCGAGGTCAATACCTACGGCACGTGACATAAGTGGTTCCTTTCATGAGCCGCTGCGTGAACTTATCCGCCATGATGGCGGCGGGTCGCTCAACCAGCGGTATTGAGCGTTCTGGACTCAACTTTACTCAGCCTCGCCGCCATGTCAAATGAACTTGAGCGTAGTAGGCTCAACTTTCACTTTAGGCGAACATGCGCGACGTCGGATGGCTGGCTTGGGCTGGCAGACCCGCCACCGGGCCAGAAGGCCAGCAGGTGCTGCTATATCGACAATCGTCAATCGCGGGGATAATGGGGCCATGGACACTTCGCCCTCACTCAGCCCGGGCCCTGCTCTCGCCAGCTCAGCTCTCGCCAGCTCTGCACTCGCCAGCCCAACACTCGCCAGTCCGGCAGCTGCGTGCGGCCCCGGCACTGAACCAACTCTGAGCGCAATCCAGGCCCAACAGACCGCCCGGCTACTTAAAGCTCTCGCCGATCCCAACCGTTTACGGCTGCTCTCCATCGTTAAAGCGGGCAACGGCGGTGAGGCCTGCGTATGCGACCTCACTGAGCCACTGGACCTTGGCCAGCCCACCATTTCCCACCACCTAAAAATCCTGGTGGATGCGGGCTTGCTGAGTCGCGAAAAACGCGGCACGTGGGCTTATTACTCCTTGGTGCCAGGGGCACTCGAGGCTGCCTCAACAAGTATTCTTAGCCTGTAAAATCCAGGGTTCGCAGGCTGAGGGCCCAGTGCCGACCCTGTCAGCACGAACCCGCTTCCGCACCCTAAACTGAACGGGTGCAATTCTCCCTTTGGCTAGCCCTAGCAGGCGCTGGCGCCATGATCTCCCTGACTCCCGGCGCGGGCGCCATTAACACCATGTCCAACTCGTTAACGGCAGGCTTCCGCCGCTCATTTTGGGGCATCCTGGGCCAGCAATTGGCCTTGGTAATTCATATTGTCATCGTGGCCGCAGGAGTTGGCATCATCGTTTCCAGCTCCCCGATCCTCTTCCTCCTCATCCGTTACGTGGGCGCCGCCTACCTGGTTTATCTAGGCATCAGGTCGCTGCTGGCTAAGGTTGAGAAGAACGACGGCGGGAAATCCGCTGCCGCTGTTGAGCCGGGCCTCTCGATGTTCCGTCGCGGCCTGTGGGTGAATCTCCTCAACCCCAAAGCGATCGTCTTCTTCCTAGCGTTCATGCCCCAGTTCATTCGGCCGGCGGATCCGCTGCTCCCGCAATACGTAGTCCTGACCGCGACGGTGGTGCTCATTGACATCATTGTCATGTGGTTTGTTTTTGCCGCCGGCGCAAAGCAACTCAAACACCTAACGGCCAGCGAGCACGGGCAATTACTGCTCAACAGAATTTTTGGCGTGATGTTCATTGTTGTTGGGATCCTGCTCGCGCTGGTCTAGCGTCGCGCTGGTCCGCAGGCTAATCCACCAAACTTCACGCCGATAGACTAACCCCATGACCACTCCTTATCGGATCATGACCGTTTGTACCGGCAATATCTGCCGCTCCCCTATGGCCGAATACATGTTGGTCAGCGCCGCAACAGAGGCTGGCCTGGATCTCGAGATTGATTCCTGCGGGACTACGGCATGGGAGGTTGGGAACGCGATTGACCCGCGCGCCAAAGCACTCTTGGCGCGCCACGCCATTGAGAGCAGTGACCATCGTGCTCGGGCATTTAATCCTAGTTGGTTCGCCGAACGGGACCTCATCCTGGCCCTAGACATAGACCACTTCCAAGCTCTGCGGGCGCTTGCCCCGGACGCAGCTGCAGCCGCCAAGATCCGCATGCTGCGCTCCTTCGATCCGGCGTTGTCCGGCGCCAAACCCAAACAACAGGGCATCTACGATCCTTGGTTTGGGGACGCGAAGGACTTTCAGGTCAGCTGGGATCTGATTGCGGCAGCAATTCCAGGTATTTTGGCACACACTCGTGGCTAGTACCCCACGGCCTGTCATCATCGCCATTGACGGCCGCTCCGGTGCGGGAAAAACTACCGTGGCGGTGGAGCTGGCCGCACTACTGCGCCGCCATAGGGCCGTGTCGTTGTTTCATCTGGAAGACATCTACCCGGGGTGGGATGGCTTGGCCGGCGGCGTGCAGCGCTACATCGACTCCGTTCTGCGCCCCTTGCACCAGGGCCTGCCCGCTACCTGGACCGCGTGGGATTGGGAGTCCAAGAACGACGGCGCCCCGCGCACCACCGCCGTGGCCCCGGTGGTGCTCGTGGAGGGTGTGGGTTCCTCGCATGGGAAGGCTGCCGAGTTCCTCGACGCGATCATTTGGGTTGATGCTCCCGGCTTGGTTCGCAAGCAACGCGCTTTGGCCCGTGACGGGGACATCTATGCGCCTTTCTGGGATATTTGGGCCGAGCAGGAGGAACGGCTGCTGGAGCAGGATGCAGGTGAGAGCGCGTCAGCTGCTGTGGCCGACATTATTATTGACGGCACCCACGGCGTCGCTGACGCACCTCCGGTGGTTCTTCAGGCGCTCTCAACTCTTCCCGCCATGGAGCATGTGCTGGGGCCCGAACTTGCACGCCGCCGCGGCCTGGACTTTTCAGTAGTTTGCCTTGACGGTCTGCCACCTGCCGCTATCCTCTTTGACGTACTCTATGGCAACGCACAAAACGCCGTGTGGCTGGACAGTTCCGACTCCGCCACGGATAAGCAAGCGGCCTCCCGTTCACGGTTTTCAGTCATGGCCGATGATTCCGGTTGCTTCGGCCAGCTCGCCCGCCATGAGCATGGTGTGACAACTGTGTTGGCCAGTCAGGTTACAACCCGTATTGGCGGCCCCTTCTTCCAGTGGCTGGATTCTGTCTGGGGGAGAAAAGCTGTGCGGGCCCCATCGCATTACCCCGGTGATTTCACCCTGGGCTGGCTAGGTTATCTGGGCTACGACCTCAAAGCTGAAACCGGCGGTTGCGCGTCCCCCACCCCAAGGAGCGCCACGCCCTCTGATGACATGCCCTCTGATGACACTGCCCCTGGCGTGACTGTCCCCGCAGCGGCTTTGCTCTTTGCCGGCCGCGCCGTGGTTCTTGACCATCTACAAGACTGCCTTTACGTTTTGACGCTGACAAGCCCCCACCAGCCTGGCTCCACCCAAGAATCAGCGGACTTTTGCGCCAGGGTCCGTACGGCCCTTGCCGCCGCAAGGGCCGCCGCACCCAACGAACCTGGCCAGTCGGCGTCGTCCGTCTGTGGAGCCGCGCCGCAGTTCACAATCCGTGACGGGGAACTGCGCTACAAGTCGATGATCGCCGCCGCGAAAGCTGAAATTCACGACGGCAACAGCTATGAAATTTGCCTGACCACCCAGTTGGAGGCCCGCTTACCGCTCAGAATGGCGCCCTTGAGCACCTATGCAGCGTTGCGAAAGCGGAACCCAACACCGTTTTCGGCCTTTCTGCGCCTCGGCACAATGAGTGTTTGCAGCACCTCCCCCGAACGTTTTCTGCGCATTGACTCTGAGGGACTCATGCGCGCCGAACCCATCAAGGGCACGCGCCGCCGCGATGCAGATCCGGAGCTGGACGCCGCGCTCAAGGAAGATCTGGGCGTCTCGGAGAAAGACAGGGCGGAGAACATCATGATCGTGGATCTGCTCCGGAACGACCTCTCCCGCTTCGCCATCCCGCAATCCCTGACAGTCCCGCGCCTGTGCCAGATCGAAACTTACGCCACCGTGCACCAGATGGTCAGCACCATCGAAGCCCGGCTGGCCCCCGGAAGTTCGCGGGCACAAGCCGTTGCCGCAGCATTCCCGGCCGGTTCAATGACGGGCGCCCCCAAAATCAGCACCATGGCCATCCTTGACGCGCTCGAGGCCGGGACCCGCGGGATCTATTCGGGCGCCATTGGCTACTTTTCGCTTAACGCGGCCACCGATCTCTCTGTTGTGATCCGTACGCTAATCTTGCAGGACACGCACGACGGCGGCACGCACCTTTCCCTGGGTATCGGCGGCGCCATTACGGCTGACTCCCAGGACGAGGCAGAGTGGCAGGAGATCCAGGCCAAAGCCCATGGCGTCCTGTCTACGTTGGGCTCAACCTTTCCTGCGCACCATTGTTGACCAATAGTGCGCCACGGGCACTGTGGCGCACTATTCGTTAACAATGGCGCGCAGAAGCGACGCTACTGCAGGGTGGCCGTCAGCCTGGCCACGTTATCCACATACCGGGCAAGAATAGGTCGGTTGAGCCACTCCTCCAGTTTGAGCTCACGCGACATGGCGCGGTAATTATCTTCCACCAAGTGCATTTGTTTGACCACGTCGCGATCAATCATCATCACAGTCACTTCAAGGTTCAACGAGAAGCTGCGCATGTCCATATTCGAGGATCCAATCACCGCAACGTCGTAGTCAACTGTGAAGTGCTTGGCATGCAGAACCAATGGCTTGGGATACAAGAAAATGTGCACCCCAGCCTTCAGTAAAGCCTCATAGTAAGAACGCTGGGCGTGGTGGACAAGAAACTGATCTCCCACCTCAGAGACAAATAGCTCCACGAGCACCCCGCGCTGGGCGGCCGTTGTGATGGCGTAGAGCAGCGAGTCATCGGGCACAAAATAGGGGCTGGAGATGGTGATGCACTCCTCCGCGGAATACAGCAGCGTGTTGAATAAGCGCAGGTTATTCTCCGTAACGAATCCCGGACCACTGGGTACCACCTGACACAACGAACCACCCGAGAACGAGTCCCAGTGGTAGGCCGCGAGCTGCGATTCAAGAGTCTCTTCAGTCTCCGCAGACCAGTCGGTGGCGAACATGACGTTCAGCGTTCCCACAATGGGGCCTTCTAGACGAGACATCAATTCCACCCATTGGCGGCCAACCCTGTGGTTTTTCCTTTTATGATAAGAAGGCTCAATAATATTTTGGGATCCCGTAAACCCGATTCGACCATCCACCACCAGTATTTTGCGGTGGTTGCGAAGATCTGGTCTACGCCACTGCCGCTTGACGGGCATCAGGGGAAGCATTCGTCGCCACTGAATCTGGCTGGCATTTAAACGCCGAATCATGGTCCTATATCCGGGCACCCGTAAAGAACCGATGTGATCAAAGAGAACCCTGACTCTGACCCCACGCTCCGCTGCCGCCTCAAGTTCGCAAAACAACCTATTGGTGCAGCTGTCCGAGCTCATAATATAAAACTCGGCGTTGACGTACTCGGTGGCCTTGCTCACCTCATCAGCCATAGCATCAAGTGAGGCTTGGTATCCATCTATGAGCTGTACCGAATTTCCACCCAACGCCGGGAAGAAACCAAGGTTCTGGTTCAGTTCCATAGCCGATCTCACCCAGGCGGGTCCCTCATATGTCCCCACTTGAGAGGCCACCTCCCGGGTGCCCTCAACGATGCGTTTGTTAACCGCATCCTGGGCCTCGCGTCGGCGCCTGGAAAGCCGGAAGTTTCCAAACATCAGGAACAAGATCAACCCAATATAAGGCAAGAAAAAAATGCACAAAAGCCACGCCATGGCAGTTGTGGGACGGCGGTTTCCAGGGATGATGCCAAGCACAACGATTCGAATCGCTAGATCCACCACGATAATGAGCACCGAAAACCAAGAACCAGCTGTGGGCAGACTAAACGCCGTCCAGATCATGCAGGTGACTCCTAGTTTGTTTCCAAGCAATCCACACAGCGTATGCCACCGCTAGTGACAATAGCCTAGCCGCATGAGGCATCTGCGTAGCCTGTGCCGCTCCGGACACTGTCGCGGCTATGCTGTGCATAAAGTGCAGGTCAACAGCAGAAAGAAGCGCCGTCATGAGTAGCACGGACAGCCCCCACAGCAACACCGACGTCTTTGCTCTTGATCCGCACAGGCTTACCCAAACAGCGGTCAAGGGACTGCGTATTGCGTTTGCCATCAGCGGCGCAGTGGCCCTGGTCCTGGGTCTGCTGCTTTTGCTCTGGCCCACCAAGACGTTGGCTGTCGTGGCCATTTTCCTTGGCATCAACTTTCTCATCACCGGAGGCGTGAAAGTAGCGCTCGGAATTTTCAGCCACAGCCTCTCCGCAGGCATGCGCGTCTTAGATATCCTGCTCGGTCTATTCGTTATGGTTGCAGGCATCATCGCCCTGCGGAACTCTGCCGCCACCGGCGAAGCCCTTTTGGTGTTCACTGTCATCTTGATCGGCATCGGCTGGATCTTCGAGGGCATCATCGCTATGGCCGAAGCTGGCAAGGGCCCCACCCGTCTCTGGGCCATAGTCTTTGCCGTCATCAGTGTCCTAGCGGGAATCATGGTGCTGGCGGTTCCCGCTTGGACGGCCATGTGGTTGCTGCTGATGACTGCCATCATGTTGATCATTCTGGGCATAGTTGGTCTGGTTAGGGCGCTAACGTTCGGCAAGAAAATCACCCACACCCGCTAAACTCCGAACATGACAGTTTTGGTATTTTTGGACCCCGCCCATCCGGCAGGACGGTTGGCCGACGCCGCCTCGCCCACCATTTTGGCCACGGATCAGGGCGTCACCAGGGGAGATGGAATCTTCGAATCCCTCCTAGCCATTGACGGTGTCCCGCTCAAAATTCAGGCGCACCTTGACCGTTTTGCCGTATCCGCGAACACCATGAGCTTAGAGATACCCGCGGCAAAGGTATGGCAGGCGGCAATTACGACGGCGTTGCAGGCCTATGCTGGCGCCACCGACCAAGCCGTTGTGAAACTGGTAGCCACGCGTGGCCCCGAGGGAGCCAACACCGCCTCCGCTTGGGTGCAAGTCTCGGAAATTTCGCCAAAGCTGGCGCAACAACGGGCCCAAGGTTTGGACGTTATTTTCTTGGAGCGTGGCTACGACAGCCAGATTGCCGCCCGCGCACCGTGGCTGCTGATGGGCGCTAAAACACTCTCCTACGCGCTCAACATGGCAGCCCTGCGGTATGCGCACCAGCAAGGTGCTGATGACGTGATCTTCACCAGCTCAGACGGATTGGTGCTGGAAGGCCCAACATCGTCGGTGCTTTTGGCCCACATTACAGATGAATTCGGTGCGCCCATCAAACGACTCATCACACCCCACTTAGACACGGGTATTTTGCCCGGCACCACCCAAGGGGCACTTTTTGCTGCTGCAAAGTCCGCCGGATGGGAGTTGGGATACGGCCCCGTTGCCCCAGCGGATTTGCTCGATGCAGACGCGGTGTGGCTCATCTCCAGCCTGCGCTTGTTGGCGCCGGTGAATACGATCGATGGCACGGAAATTGGTACCCCCAAGATCCGGGCAGAACTGAGCACCGAACTTGGGGAGCTATTGGCAAAAACCCTTTAGGTGGCACTAGCGACGGGCGCAATAGCGGGACGCAGCTTGTTTCCCAGCGCAATCATCAACACACTCATGATCACAAAAGCAACCGCGATGATCAGGCAGGTCAACAAAACTGCACCGTAGCCGCCGTCGTCCGGGTTCAGGAACGGGTAGGCATACCAGTTGGTAGCCGCCCCACGAATCAGCGAATACGCCAGGTACACGAGCGGGAACACCATGGCGATCCCAACTCTCTTCAAGGGAATCCGCTGGCGAGGCGGTTGGATCAGCCAGTCTGCCACCACAACCACGGGCATCACATAGTGCAGCCATGTGTTGATCCATGGAAGTAACGCACCCAAATCCACATCGCGCAGCAGCGCCTGAAAAACGATACCAACCAACGCCATGCACACCACCGAAATACAGCGCAACAGCTGCCACACCGGGCCTAATTCTTTCCCGCGCCACGTCAGCACGGACTCTACAACGAGGACGACGGCGGCGAAGATGTTTGAGAGGTTGGTGAAGTAGCTGAAGAAGTTCAGCACACTGAAGCCGTGGCCGGCATGGATGCCCAGTTGGATTCCTACGGCGGTGAGGGCCACCGCTCCAAACAGGAAGCGGATAGCAGCAAATGTGCGGTGCGAAGTCATGGTTTCATAGTGCCAGTACAGTGGGCCGCGTGTCTGTAGCGCAGCCGTCATGTTCCGCCACACTTCCCAGTTTTTAGTATTGGCAAGGGATCGGTGTGTTAGCTTCAAAGTGAGTAATGAGTGCCAGTGTCAAGCCCTGACTTGCTGGCCGGCAACCCTCTTTCCGGCGGGGTGCCTCAGGTGAATACTCGGCAAATCAAGCTATCAACGGCTTAAGTTTGCAAGCGTGGACGTAACTTGCAGTGTGTATTTAGGAGCTCAGTTTCTAAATACCTGCACAGCTCCCCCCTTGCAGCCCTCCGGCCATTTGCAATGAGGAGAAATTATGTCCACTGACCCATCCAGCTTGGCCTACAGGCTCATTACAGGTCCCGATGACCGTTCCTTCTGCGAGTGCATCTCAACGGCCCTGGATGAGGGCTATGTTTTGCACGGGGGTCCTGCGCTCACCTTCGATGGCAGCTCCGTGATCTGCGCCCAAGCTCTCATCCTTCCGCAGGCCGTTGCCACCAGTGACGCCGCAGTGGCCACGGCAATAGACGAGCTGGATACAGAGTTGGCACTTCATGGAGAGGTCATCAAATGAGCTACGCAGGGGATTTGCCGCCGGTAACAGCATGGGAGCATGTGGCGGCCGGCGCTGTTCTGTTGGATGTGCGCACCCGCAGTGAATGGGAGCATATTGGTGTTCCCGATACTTCCGCCCTTAATACCGAGCCGCTTTTTATCCAATGGAACCTTGCCGACGGCAGCCACAACCCCGAATTTTTGGCGCAGCTACAGGCCGCGGTACCCCGTCAGGCACCCCTTGTGGTGCTGTGCCGTTCGGGCGCCCGCTCCATTGCCGCTGCCGAGGCTGCTACGGCCGTCGGCTACACGGCGTACAACGTCTTGGAAGGCTTCGAAGGCGTCCCCGACCCCTACGGCGACAGGGTGATCAACGGCTGGAAGAACCAACAACTACCCTGGCGCTGAACCGCCGTCGCACCTTATGACACGCCACTGAGAGACCACCAGCGAAAGCCAAGGATACGTAATTGAGCAACTTCAACCAGCACGCAGCCACCTGGGCAGAGGACACCCAAGCCGTACGGGGCGGCCTTGACCGCAGCAATTTTCAAGAAACCTCCGAAGCCCTCTTTTTAAACTCCGGCTTTGTGTATGAATCGGCGGAAGCCGCAGAAGCCGCTTTCACCGGCGAAACGGAGAGGTTTGTGTACTCCCGGTATGGGAACCCCTCAGTGGCCACCTTTCAGGAACGGCTGCGACTGTTGGAAGGTAAAGAAGCTTGCTTTGCGACGGCGTCGGGAATGTCTGCTGTATTTACCGCCTTGGGTGCATTACTGGCGGCCGGGGACCGCGTGGTTGCCTCACGCTCGCTCTTTGGCTCCTGCTTTGTCATCCTTAACGAACTGCTGCCGCGTTGGGGAGTGGAGACCGTGTTTGTTGACGGACCCGATTTGGATCAGTGGCGAACCGCCCTCTCGGTTCCCACAACAGCTGTGTTCTTTGAATCCCCCTCAAACCCCATGCAAGAAATCATCGATGTAGCGGCTGTGTGCGATCTTGCCCATGCAGCCGGTGCGCAGGTGGTGGCCGATAACGTGTTCGCCACTCCTCTCCTACAACGCTGCGGGGACTTTGGTGCTGACATTATTGTGTACTCGGGCACCAAACATATTGATGGCCAGGGCCGGGTATTGGGTGGCGCCATCTTGGGTACCAAGGAATTCATCCAGGGCCCCGTCAAAAACCTGATGCGCCACACCGGACCGGCATTATCTGCCTTCAACGCCTGGGTGTTGACGAAGGGGCTGGAGACTATGAGTTTGCGCGTTTCACATTCATGCAGGAGCGCGCTGGCATTGGGTGAGTTCTTGGAGTCTGCGCCAGCTGTCAGCCGTGTCCTCTACCCGCACCTGCCATCGCACCCACAGTTTGAACTAGCTAAAAAACAGATGAAAGCCGGCGGAACTGTCCTGACGTTTGAGCTGGCAGAACCTACTGTAGGCACCGCAAAAGATGCGGCCTTTTCGTTTTTGAATGCGTTGAAGATTATCGATATCTCCAACAATCTTGGCGACGCAAAGTCCCTGATTACCCATCCAGCAACAACCACTCACCGTGCCATGGGGCCCGATGCCCGCGCCGCTATCGGACTCAGCGATGGCCTTTTGCGCCTCTCCATTGGCCTGGAGGACGTTGACGATTTGCGCGCCGACGTGGCTCAGGCCCTGGCCGCCATTTGAACGCTTAGGCCCTGGGCCACCACCAGCCGTGCAGAGCGCGGGCTAGTCCTGGAAGTACTCGATCTCAGCACCCACTGTGTTCAGCCGCTCGGCTAGGTCTTCATAGCCGCGTTCAATGACGTATATGTTGCGTAACTCGGAGGTGCCCTTCGCAGCGAGCATAGCCAGTAATATGCAGGCCGCAGGGCGCAGGGCCGGGGGACAGCCGATTTCTGCGGCGCGCCATGCGGTGGGTCCGGTGATGTCAATCCGGTGTGGATCCAGCAGGCGGACACCTGCCCCCAAACGGTTCAACTCCGTCAAATAGATGGCCCGGCCCTCGTAGACCCAGTCATGGATCAAGGTGGTGCCCTCTGCGCAGGAAGCAATGACGGCAAAGAACGGTAGATTATCTATGTTCAGGCCGGGGAAGGGCATGGGGTGGATCTTATCCGGGGCGGCCACCAGATCAGAGGGCAAAGTGGTGATGTCTACTAGACGTGTTTTGCCGTTGCGAGCCATGTACTCGGCAGATTTCAGGTAGTGGAACCCCATCTGCTCCAGCACCTTCAGTTCGATTTCCATGAATTCGATGGGTACGCGCGTTACCGTCACCTTTGACTTTGTCACGATGCCGGCAGTAATCAGGCTCATGGCCTCGATGGGGTCCTCAGAAGGTGCGTATTCAATATCAATATCAATCCGGGCCTTGCCGGTGATGGTCAACGTGGTGGAGCCAACGCCCTCAACTTGCACTCCCAAACCCTGGAGATAAAAGCATAGATCCTGCACCATATAGTTGGGGCTGGCATTGCGGATGACTGTTTTGCTTTCCCGGTGGGCAGCCGCCATGATGGCATTTTCCGTCACTGTGTCACCCCGCTCGGTTAACACAAAGGTCCTGTCCTCGCTGTCACTGAACGGGGCCTGTACTTGGTAGAACCCGTCGTGGGCATTGACCGTGAGCCCAAACTCTCGAAGTGCCTGCATATGCGGTTCAACCGTGCGCGTGCCAAGGTCGCAGCCTCCGGCGTACGGGATACGGTAAGAGTTTTCTTCATCCAACAGCGGGCCCAGGAGCATGATGACACTGCGGGTGCGCTTCGCTGCTGCGATGTCCATAGAAGCCAAGTCCAGCATGGCGGGACGGCGGATTCGCAGGTCGTTGTCTTCCAGCCACGTGCATTCAACGCCGATGGAGGTCAGCAACTCAACAATACGGTTGACTTCTTCAATGCGTGCCAGGCGCCGCAACGTGGTGGTTCCTCGGTTGATTAGACTGGCACAGAGCAGGGCCACACCTGCATTCTTGCTGGTATTAACCTCAACACTGCCAGAGAGTTCACGTCCACCATGAACCCGCAGGTGTGTCACGGCGTTCTTGCTTGCCGCACCAACGTTAAAGAGATTTGCTTCCAGCAGCGTCTCCATTCGCTGGATCATTTTTAGACTCAAGTTCTGCTTGCCTTGTTCCATCCGGGCTACAGCACTTTGGCTAGTTCCCAGCTGGGTGGCCAGTTCCCCTTGGGTCCAGCCTTTTTCGGCTCGCGCATCTCGGAGCAATACGCCAACGGTTTCTGCAGCCATTTGAGTCATTATACTTTTATATCATAGGGTGCATATTTCCAAGGAATCAGATGACCTTTGGGGCAGTTTCGGGACAATTCTGGACGATTTTGGACGATTCACGCCAAATTATTCGTCAAATAACCGTTTCATGCGATAATTTCCATGGCCGGATCAGCCAGCCTCGCAGCATTCCTCCACGTTACCCCCTCTGGAGATTTTTAGCTGAAACGGCAGGCTTGCCCACGGCGAGGCTGCACCGTGTTGACGCTTTAGCCCAGTACCGGATTCCATGTTCCCAGAACAAGTGCGGCACCCATCGACAGTGCCGCAATCGCTACTCCGCCGGCGGCCACCACCAGGTCCCTGCGGACGAAGACGGATTCCCGCGCCCAAGTCCGCGGTCCCGCTCCGAAGCCCTTTGCTTCCATGGTGACGGCAAGTCGCGAGGCACGCCGCACGGCCTGCACCAACAAGGCCATGGCCTGGCCCAGCTGTGATTCGATCCCGCGGAAGAAACCGGGCTCTCCGCCGACACCTCGTGCGCGCCTGGCCATACCGAGTGTTTGCCACTCAGCAACAAGCAGTCCGACCAGGCGCATGGCTGCCAATGCCCCCAGTACAAAGCGGTGCGGAAGGCGCAGCTTCTGCGCCAAGGCGTCGGCCAGATCCGTGGGATCGGTGGAGAAAAGGACAATGATGCCAGGCAAAGCTACCGCCAAACCACGCAAGGCAATTGCCACACCGGCTTCCAAGGATCCGGAGGTAAAAGTGACTGGGCCGAAGGCGAGCAGCAGTTCCCCGGTTTTGGGCGCCAGCAACGCCGTGCCATACCCGCCCACAACGGCCGCAATGAGAATGGGCCAGCCGCGCAGCAAGAGCAGCCGGGCGCTCACACCGGCCAGCGGCAGCAAAGCACATTCGATCACCAGCGCAACCGTGGCCGAGACCCAGTCCACACTGATCAGCAGCACCACGGTCAGGAACATCCCCGCCCCCAGCTTCGCCAACGGGTTGATTTGCGCCAGCCAGGCCGCTGAGCGCTGGGTCTGGATAATCTGCGCGCTCATCGCCGCACCGGCTTCGTTAGCTCGTCTTTTGTGGCAGCAGGAGGGGCACTTTCAAACGGCTCAACGCCGGCCCCCAGTACCAGGCGGTCCCCGCCCAGGACGGCACTAAATGCGGCATCATGTGTCACAGACACCACGGCAGTTCCTGCATCAAGTAATTCGCGCAGCAACGATGCCAGCTCCGCCCACGTGTTCGCATCCTGACCAAAAGTGGGCTCATCCAGCACCAGGACTTGCGGACTGGCGGCCAGAACCGTCGCCACGGACAGTCGCCGTTTCTCGCCTCCAGAAAGAGTAAACGGATTCGCCTCCGCTAGATGCTCTAACCGCAGCCGCACCAGTAGCTCGTCCACGGAATCTCCACCACGGCCCAGTAGTTTCGGGGCAAAAAGCAGCTCGTCCCGGACGCTGCCAGTAACGAACTGGTGCTCTGGTTCCTGAAAAACGGTGCCAATCCTGCTAATCAGTTCCTTGCCCCGCCACTTCACTGGGGATATTCCGGCCCCTCGTGCCAGCTCAGGTAAGGCTGTTAGCTCGCCACCAACAGCCGGCAGCAGTCCCGCCAACGTCAGTGCCAGAGTAGATTTTCCCGAACCGTTGGGTCCTGTCACGCTCAGGGCTTCCCCTGCCCGCACCAGCACGGATGGCACCACAGCGGCCGGCACCACAGGATGTTTGCGTCGACTTTTGGTGCGGGAAACAGCCAAATTGTGCGCTTCAAGGAGAAGTGGGGAGCCGCCGTCGTCCAGGGAATGCTGGAACTGCGGACGCGCGCGCGGCCGAACCGCTGGGATATGCCCAGGTACCCAAATCCCTGCACCGGCCAAAAGCTCCTTACTTTGCGCAAGAACCGTGGCGGGCGGGCCGTCAAAAAGGACGCCGCCAGGTTCACCGAGCCGTGTTGGGGCCAGCACCACGATCCGATCCACAACATCCAACCAGACCGACACCCGGTGCTCCACAACCACTAAGGTTGCCCCGGTTTCAGCCAAACTACGACTAACGGCGTCGCGCACCTCCACAACTCCCGCGGGATCCAAATTGGCTGTGGGCTCATCAAGTAACAACAAACCGGGGCGCATAGCCAGCATTCCGGCCAACCCCAGGCGCTGCTTTTGCCCACCGGAGAGGGCGGAACTGGAATGATCCAACGGTAGATCAAGACCAACAGATTCCAGCGCTGCATTGACCCGGCGCCAGATTTCATCCCGTGGGACTGCCAAGTTTTCCGCTCCAAAGGCAACGTCGTCACCAATACGCGAAAGGACCACCTGCGCATCCGGGTCCTGCTGCATGAGCCCTGCCCGGCCGCGGGATTCCACTGCGGGACGGCCATCTATGAGCAGTTCACCGATCTCATTCGCGTCCTCGTTCTCTCCCAGGACACCAGCCAAGGCGTGCAGCAAAGTGGACTTTCCGGCCCCGGAAGGCCCCAACAACAGGACCCGCTCACCCGGCTCGATCACCAGATCCAGTCCGTGCACGGCCCGGGCAGCGCGGCCGGAATGCTGCCAGCCCCAGCCCTTGGCATTCACTCGCGCCGGTGCTCCGCGGTTCTGCACACCAGCCATGACTAAACGGCCCGCTCTGTGGCAGCGCCCCGGGATGGCAGATTCGCCAGTGCACCCGTGCGGGCTAGTCCGCGCACAGCCAGCCACGGCACCAGTCCGGCAATGAGCGCACCGGAGATCATGGAGAACAGAACGTAGACCAGCTTCCATTCAATTGCCCAGGCGACGTTATAAATAAAGGCTCCGTTGACGCCCATGGCCAACCCAGCCAGCACCCCTGCCAATGCTGCTACGGGGAGGTTGAACTTGCGGTAGCGGAACAGTGCAAAGCCCAACTCGGCACCCAGGCCCTGGACCAGTCCGGAGATCAGTATAGTGAATCCAAAGTGTGTGCCCAGCAAACCCTCGACGGCTGCGGCAATGAGTTCGCAATACAAGGCGGCGCCCGGTTTGCGGATCACAAGCCCACCCAGGATGCCAGCGATCAACCAGCCGCCGCCGTACAGGGCCCCGGCGGGTGGAAAGGCAATCGAGAGTGCGCTGATCAACCCGTAGCCGGCGGACCAGAGCCAGAAAATAACACCCACGGCCACGCCCAGCACTGAGAGGACAACAATATCCACTACACGCCACGTGCTCTTTTTGGCTGGTGCAGCGTTGTTAGGTGTGTTTTGATTTTGCCTGGCGTTTTCGCCCGCTAATGACTTGCTCATGTTTCCTCCTTTTCAGGAGGGGCGGTTGCGGCGGTATTTCCGCGCAGCCGAAGAGAACTCGACTTCCTTCGCCGGTACTAGCCGGGGCAGGTTCGAGGGTCTGCGGCGAACCGCACTCTCAGCGTCGATACCCGGGTCGGGTAGACGCTCCCCTGTCGTGTTTGAATTGCGGCTTCATCATACCTCGCTCATGTAGAGAGGGACAATGCGTGAACCACGATGAAGTCACACGGCAGAAGCTCTGCGCATCGTAGTTGTGCGAACACGGATTCGCACAAACATGCAGCGGGCCCCTGTGGAGGGAAGGGAGCGGCTAGGCTAACATTAAGGTTTTGCCCGCCACGGGGCCCGAAAAGACTAAAGGAGTCCTTCATGAACATCGTCTTCAAATTGCTTGGAACCGGAGTGAGCCTGGGTGCCGGGTTTGTGGCCAGCAAACTCGTTGATAAGGCTTGGGAAAAGAGCACTGGCAATAAGCCGCCCAAGGACGGAGCTGATCTAGAGAATAGTCTCCGTTCAGCGCTGACGTTTGCGCTGGTTTCTTCGGTTGTTGCAGCCATAATCCAGACACTGGCCAGCCGGACCACTCAAAAAGCGATAGCACGGTTCAACAAACACCCAGAAGAGGTCTAGGCGCCCGCGGCTCTCACCCCACGACCGCGAGTTGCCACTTGTGGTGTCCAAAACCCAATTGTGGACACCACAAGTGGCAACTCGCGTTAGTTGGGTGAGGCGTCCTCGATCACGGCAGCCACAACCTCATCGAGTTCATCAACGCTGAGCAGTTCTGGACGTCGATACTTGGTACGGTATCCGGCGCGTCCCACCATGTGCGCTGATACCGGAACGGTAAGAAGTTGAAAGAGCCACGCGACAAGCAGGATCGGCGCCAGCACCCATAAACGCAGTTGCAATCCCATGGCTGCAAGCATCAACAATAAACCTAAAACCTGTGGTTTCGTGGCAGCGTGCATGCGGCTCATCAGATCCGGGAATCTCAACAGCCCGATGGCCGCTGCCAGACTCATGAGCGCACCAAGGAGCAGGCAGATGGCCGTGAGCACATCTAGAAAAGTGTTCATGCATCCTCCTTTTTATGTCCCACGAATCGAGCCACAGTAACTGACCCTAAGAAGCCGATCACTGTTAGCACCACCAAGAGTGCCAGGTTGTCCATGTGCTTGTTCACAGCCATTTCCGTAGCCAGCGCAGCTCCAAAAATGGCCAGTAGAACATCTGCGGCAATGACCCTATCAAGCAGAGACGGCCCCTTGGCAATACGGTAGATAGTCCCAGCGCCAGCCAATGAGAGCACCACAGCGACGATTATTGCAATAATTTCCAGGACCGTCATTATCCCTCACCTTCAGGTTTTTTCGTAGCCGTTGTGGCCTCTCGTCCGTGGGAATGGGCTTCGGCATCGGAGTGCTTCGCTAGTGCCCGGACGCGATCCGCGTGCGTAAGCATTAACTCCCCTGCCTTCTCCGATTTCAAGGCCGCGAGTTCAGCTTGGGTCCCCATGACACGGATTAGCCGGGCCTCGATATCCTGAATACCTGCACGGACCTGTTCAACACTTTCCGCCGTTGGTGCGTTCATCGCATGAACATAAAGCGTCGCCGAACCTCTATCCACCTCAACCACCAATGAACCCGGAATCAGCGACAACACGTGCCCTACTGCCGTCATGAGCAGGTCCGAGGGGCTGCGCAAAGGCACCGCAATGACCGCATTGCGTATGCGTGGGCCCTTCATAACGGCCCAATACAGGACCTGAAAGCTGGCAATGGTGACCTGCTTGAGGAACCACAGCAAGAAAGTCACGGCACGCAGGACATTGAATCGGCCGCTCAATTCAATGGGTGGGAGATAGAACGCTTGGAAAACGACGAGCGATATCAGCGCACCAAAAAGAAGGTTCCCCGCACTGAAATCCTGCCACAGAGCACCCCACACCAGTACTAGCCAGATCAGCAGCGGCAGTTTTTGCACAAGATTCCACTTCGGAGTCTTAGAGAGGTTCATCGCGTTCCCGCCCCTAGACCCAGCACAGCTTCGATATAGGGAGTGCGTTCAAGCATGCCTGTAGCTGCTGTCTGGCACAGCTCAAAGAGCGGTCCCGCAAAGACTGTCATGGCCACCCCAAGAACTACCAAGCCCATCGTGGAATACACCATTGCACTGGGCAGGATCGGAATCTCATTGTCTCCGGCAAAACGCCCCTTGGTGGCATCAACATGTTTACTGGTGCGAAGTGCCCGCATACTTGGCGTACCCGAAGCGTCGGGGGCAGTTGCCAGCAGCACTGGATCCGGGTCCTGTGCATCTGCGGTACTACGCCAAAATACACGGTTCCACACTCTGGCCATGACTAGCAGTGTGAGCAAACTGGCCACCACTGCGCCCACCACAAGGGCGTAAGCGAGCGGCGTACCGTCAGCCACACCTGCCTGCAGCAAGCCCAGTTTGCCCAGGAATCCGGAGAACGGCGGGATTCCGGCCAGGTTCATGGCGGGGACAAAGTACAGCACCGCCAGTATGGGAGAGAGCTTCGCCAGACCCCCCAGACGCGCAATCGAGGAGGTCCCGCCACGCCGTTCGATCAGCCCCGTCACCATGAACAGACTGGTTTGGACGGTGATGTGGTGAATGACGTAGAAGATTGTTGCGGCCAAACCCAGCACCGATGAAAGTGCGACGCCGAAGATCATGTACCCGATGTGGCTCACCAGGGTGAAGGAGAGCATGCGCTTGATATCAGTTTGTGCCACGGCCCCCAGGACACCCACGATCATGGTCAGCAGGGCCACAACCAGAAGCGCAGAGTTAAAATCATTCGAGGGGAAGAGTAGTGTTTCGGTTCGGATGATGGCATAGACGCCAACTTTGGTGAGCAGCCCCGCAAATACTGCTGTGACCGGTGCTGGAGCTGTTGGATAGGAGTCCGGGAGCCAAAAGGACAACGGGAAAACGGCTGCCTTGATCCCAAAGGCTACCAGCAACAACACATGCAATAGGTTCTGCGTGCCTTGGTCCAGTTCGCCAAGCTTCACCGCCAGATCAGCCAAGTTCACTGTTCCCGTTGCACCATAAACCATCCCAATGGCAATCAGAAACAGCAATGAGGAAACCACGCTGACAACTACATAGGTGATGCCAGCCCTGATCCGGGAGCCGGTGCCGCCGAACGTCATGAGGACGTAACTGGCAGTCAACAGGATCTCAAAGCCCACATAAAGATTGAATAAATCTCCTGCTAGGAACGCATTGGAAACCCCTGCCACCAGAATCAAATAGGTGGGGTGGAAAACCGAAACGGGTCCACCTTCTTCACCGTCCGCGGCACCCTGACCTGTGGCATAAGCAAGGACCGCCAAACTTACAGCAGAGGAGACAACTAACAGTAATGAAGAGAACTGGTCGGCAACCATCACAATGCCGAAAGGAGGGGACCAGCCACCAAGCTGAACGGCAATGGGTCCGCTTGTCCAGACGCTGGCCAACACCCAGATTTCTAGTGCCAAGGTGGCGCTGATGGTTGTGAGACTGACCCGGCGCTGCGCTCCGGGGCGCCTGATCAGCACGAATGCTAAAGCCGCACCCAGGAAAGGCAGGACTACGGCCAGTGGCGCAAAGCTAGCGACATTCATTCCTGCTCCTTCCCTGGCTTCTTAGGTGCTGGCTTCTTAGATGCTGACTTCTTCGGTGCCGGCCTACTGGGTGCTGGCTTCTTCGGATCAATTACCTTGCGATAATGCATGCCAGGGACTGTCTCACGTTTGTTCGCTGGCTGGTTGTTCTCGTGAAAATCGGAGATCTCAATGGCAATCTCGGAGTCCTCCTCGTTGTCATACAGGTCTTGTTTGGCGACCCGGAGATCCTCCGTATCAACTTGAATATCATCTGCGCGGCTCAACAACCATGAGCGGTATATCAGGCTCAACATGAATGCTGTGACCGCAAAAGAAATCACAATCGAGGTCAGGATGAACGCTTGAGGCAAGGGATCATTGAACTCTGTGGGGGAAATATCCTTATCAAAGATCGGTGCCAAACCTGCGTATCCACCAGTTGTTAGCAGGAGCAGGTTTGTGGCATTGGCCAGCAGCATCAGGCCCAGCAGCACACGGGTGAGGCTTCGTTCCAACAATAGGTAAATGCCCACGGCAAACAGGACACCCATCACCAGGAGCAGGGTCAGGTTTACACTCATCGACCCACCTCCATTGGTTCGTCGTCTTCAATTAGTTCAAACCCATCCATGCCGTTTTCTTCATGCTGGTCAATTTCTGAACCAAGGCTGCGCAGCACATCAATGACCAAGCCCACCACCACTAAATACACGCCAATGTCGAAGAGAGTGGAGGTCACGAATTTCACGTGTCCAAAAATGGGTAGATCGAAAGCGAAAATGGCACTTTGGAAGATTTCTCCACCAAAGAATAGCGGTACCAGTCCTGTCAGCGCGGCCATGGCCAGTCCGAGGCCCAACAACGTACCAGCTGAAATCCGGGTAGCTTCTTCCAGCTCAAAACGGCCGCCAGCCAAGTAACGGGCGGTGAGCGCCAGCCCGGCTACCAGGCCACCGGCAAAGCCGCCCCCTGTGCCGTTGTGCCCAGCCAAAAGCAGGTAAATGGAAATGATGATAATGCTGTGGAACACCAGCCGGGTGACCACTTCAATAATGATTGAACGCCGTTCCGGGGCTAGTGTGCGGCCCGCTACGAGCCAGGGATTCTCAGACGATGCCGTGAACTTTCTAGCGACTTGAATGGCTGGGTGGAACCCCGGCTGCGCCAACTTGCCAATGCTGCCCGTCTCCACGGTCTCAGCACGCGGCAACCGTTGGCCACGGCCCCTAACAAAGATCAAGCTCGCCACCCCTGTGGCGGCCATGGCCAGAACAGAGATCTCGCCAAAGGTATCCCAGGCGCGAATATCCACCAGGGTCACATTGACAACGTTGAGTCCACCACCGCCTTCATACGCCAGTTTCGGCAAACTCAAGCTGACGGGGTCGTGAATGCGCGCGCCCATGGCGACGATGGCTACCACCACCATGGTTGCACCAAAACCAACCCCAATAATCAACCGCACAATACGGTGCGTACCGGTTGCCGTGCGCTCACGCAGACGCGGCGGCAGAGAACGCATGGCCAAGACAAACGCCACCAAAATTATTGTTTCCACAAGCATCTGGGTTAACGCCAGGTCGGGGGCACCTTGTAACGCGAAGAGCAGTGCGACGCCGTAGCCGGTGACTGACACAAGCAAAACAGCCATGAACCTTTTATTCGCTCTAGCGGCTGCAACGGCGCCAATGACTATCACTGCACCGGCGATCATTTGGAACGGGGATGAAGGATCTATGAAATAAATATTCGTAGTCCACTGCTGTTCGTTCAGGAACAGTACCGCCAACACCGCAGAAATCGCTGTTGATAAAATTACCGCAAGGTAAAAGAACAAGGAACCACGCTGAGTGCGTCCGGTAACCCAAATGGCCACGGCATCCAAGGCCACAACTGATTGGCGGTATCCCCGTTCAAAGTCAATGACGCCTTGGACTCGACGCTGCCAGCTTTCCAGCGTGCCGCGCATCAGGAACAGGCCGATTCCTCCCGCAACCACGATGGCACTGAGTCCCAGCGCCGGGGTGAAACCATGCCACAACAGCAGATGCATCCCTTCGGTGTCATACGCGGGAAACTGTGCGCTGTAGGGTGCAATCCAGCGTTCAACCACATGGGGTAGGAAACCAAAAATAAGCGTCAACGCACTTAGTGTGGCTGGGGCGGCAAGGAACAACCAGTCCACTCGCTTAAAAGCGGTAGCCATACCCTTGGCCTTGGTACCGAAACCACCCCAGAAGAACCGTGCACTGTAGGCAAATGTCAGCACCGATCCCACCACCATGCCTACCAAAACTAGCCAGCCAACTAACGGACCAGCAGGGCCGTTAACGGCCGAGGCGATGAACGCCGTAAAGATAGCTTCCTTGGCAACAAACCCAGCCAGAGGCGGCAACCCGGCCATTGATGCCGCACCTATCAGTGCCACAACCCCTAATTTTGGTGCGGATTTAAAAACGCCGGAGAGCTGGCGTATATCGCGGGTTCCGCTTTGGTGGTCAATAATACCGACGACCAAGAATAGGGATGCCTTGAATAGGCCGTGCGCCAACACCATCGCCATACCTGCCATGGCCGCTTCTTGACCCCCCAACCCGACAACTAGGGTGATAAAACCCAGTTGACTGACAGTTCCGTAGGCCAAAATTAATTTCAGGTCATGCTGCCGAAGTGCACGCCAACCGCCCAGCAGCATGGTGCTTAGACCCAGCACTACAATTATTGTCTGCCAATACTGGGTCTGGGAAAAACCTGGTGCCAGGCGTGCAATGAGGTAAATTCCAGCCTTCACCATCGCGGCAGCATGTAGATACGCGCTGACGGGGGTGGGCGCAGCCATAGCGCCCGGAAGCCAGAAGTGGAAGGGCAGCAGAGCCGATTTTGTCACGGCCCCCACGAGGATCAACGCGATGGCAATATCGATGATTGTGCCAGAACTTCCGACGGCGCTCATCAGCTCCGGTGCTTTGTCCAAAACCCCGGAAATACTGTACGTTCCGGCACTTTCGCCCAGCACGATCAAGCCCACCAGCATGGCCAGCCCACCAAAGGTTGTCACCATCAGCGCCTGCAACGCTGCACGCCTTGCGGCAACGCGTGTCCGGGCATAGCCGATCAGCAGGTAGGAAAGTACTGTGGTTAGTTCCCAAAAAACAAACAACAAGATCAAGTTGTCTGCGGTTACCAGCCCAAACATGACTCCGGCAAAGGCCAGGAGTTGCGCGCCGAACCCGCCCAATCCGGCGTCGTTGGATTTAAAGTACCTGGCACAGTAGGCGAGCACCAGAGCACCAACACCCAGGACCAGCAGAGACAGCAGCCAAGATAGTTGATCCATGTGAAAGGAGAGTTCCAGGCCCAACGCGTGAACCCAGGAGATCTCTAACGAAGGGTTAGCGTGTGTGAGTGAATACACATTTTGGTATTGCGACACGAGCCAGATGAAGCTGATTCCAGGAACCGCAGCAAGAAAATAAAATGCTGCTCTGCCGAATCGAGAAAATAATATGGGCGCGAAAATGGCGACGATGAAGTGCGCGCAAAGGACAAACAACACTGAAGACTCCGCATGTTTCGGGCTGAAGATGAGCGAATCACGGGGGTTAAAGTCGGTTCCCGACCCCTGTAGTCTACCAACTCGCACCCCGGAATTTACCCTCCCGCTGCGTGGCCGGCCCCAATTGTGGCACCGCAAAAACTGGCCAGAGGAAGCGGTCCGCCCAAAACGTTCATCCGAGGTTACCTCCTTGATCGTTTTCCCCGGATAACATGTGCCCTATGACTGACTACCCTTCCGTAGCCGCCTCGCCGCCATCGGGCACGAGCAAAACGACCGGCACAACATGGCAAATTGTTGCGTGGTCGTTGTGGGATTGGGGTGGTGCAGCATTCAACGCCGTCATGACCACTTTCATCTTCACAGCTTTGTATCTCACAGGGGATGCTTTCGGAGGTGCTGACCGCGCCTCGGCGCTACTTGGTCTAACCATGTCCATAGGTGGCTTAGCCATCGCGCTACTTGCCCCAGTCTCGGGACAACGCACCGACCATAGCGGACGGCGCAAGATGTGGCTAGGCATCAACACTTTAGTGGTGGCATTGTTGACCGCGGCCTGCTTTTTTGTCCAACCGCAGGAGTCCTATCTACTCCTGGGATGCCTGCTCATCGCGGCTGGGCATGTTTTCTTTGAGATCGCGGGCGTCAATTACAACGCCATGTTGCTGCAAATCTCCACCAAGTCAACGATTGGCAAGGTCAGCGGCTTTGGCTGGGCGACCGGATATCTTGGCGGCATCGTGGCCTTGCTGTTCGTTTATTTCACCTTGATCCAGCCGGATGTCGGGATCTTCGGGATCACCAGCGAGAACGGCATGACCTACCGTGTGGTGGCATTATTCTCCGCCGTGTGGATAATTATTTTCGCCATCCCACTCATGTTCGCCATCCCCGAAGCGCCGCGCAACCCAAACATGCCCAAAGTGGGCTTCTTTGCGGCCTACCTAGAGTTGTGGCACACAATCGTCAGGCTTTTCCGCACCTCCCGTCACACCCTGTTTTTTCTGATTGCCAGCGCAGTTTTCCGCGACGGTCTGGCCGCGATCTTCACTTTTGGTGCCGTCATCGCAGTGGGAACATTCGGCTTCAAGACGGCCGATGTGCTCATCTTCGCCATTGCCGGCAATGTTGTGGCTGCTGCGGGAGCCCTCTCCGCCGGATTCTTCGATGACAAATTTGGTCCCAAGGCAGTCATTGTGACGTCCCTGTTGGGCCTAATCATCAGTGCCACTTTCTTGTTTTTCCTCCACGGCCAAACAGCATTCTGGGTCTTCGGACTGTTACTGACCCTGTTCGTGGGCCCAGCCCAATCATCCTCACGGACGTTCATCGCAAGGCTTGCACCGGATGGACAAGAGGGCGAACTCTTCGGCCTCTACGCCACCACAGGGCGGGCCGTATCCTTCATGGCACCGGCACTCTTTACCCTCTTCATCACCCAATTCGGCTCCCAGCGCTGGGGCATCTTAGGGATCTTGGTGGTCCTGGTGCTGGGCCTGGTACTGCTATTACCTGTCAAGAAACCAGAATTTCACACAGCCACACGCGTCTAATTATGGCGCGCTCATCCCGCTGAAGTACGACGACGGCGGGCGCCTTCTTAAGGGAAGGACAGGTTCTGGGTGCGTACTTTAAGCGAACCCCGGTTCACTAGGACTTCGTGTCCACTAGGACTTCGTGTCCACTAGATCTTCGTGCGGTGGAAGTTAAGGAAGGAACGTGACGCTGTTGGGCCGCGCTGACCCTGATAGCGGTTCTGGTGCGGGCCCGTGCCGTACGGGTTCTCGGCGGGTGAGCTCAGCTGGAAGAAACAAAGCTGACCAATCTTCATCCCCGGCCAGAGTTTGATGGGCAGAGTCGCCGCATTGGAAAGTTCTAAGGTGATGTGACCGGAAAACCCCGGATCAATGAAGCCCGCCGTGGAGTGCGTAACAAGACCAAGACGGCCCAGCGAGGATTTTCCTTCTAGGCGCGCGGCGACGTCGTCCGGCAGCGTGACGGTTTCATAGGTGGAGGCTAAGGCGAACTCCCCCGGGTGCAGAATGAAAGGTTCCTCCGGCGCAACCTCAATCATCCGAGTCAGCTCGGGCTGCTCCTCCGCCGGATCGATGTGAGCGTAGCGGTGGTTATCGAACAGGCGGAAATACCTGTCAATGCGCACGTCAACACTCGACGGCTGCACCATGGCAGGGTCATAGGGGTCCAAGACAATGCGCTTGGCTGCAATTTCGGCACGTATATCGCGGTCAGAGATCAGCACCTACTAAAAATAGCGCATTTACCCCCAAGAACTACAGCAAGAGTCCTGCGTGGGCCTTGTGCGCGTTCCACAGCTAAAGTAAGAACCATGAATATTGAAGAGACGCCTCTTCCAGGCATTGGTGTGCGCAGAGAACTGCGGCTAGCCACCGGACGGCGCGTTGGTGTTGTAACCCATCGTGACGGCCACACAGAACTGATCCTCTCGCGTGTGGATGACCCGGACGCTTGTGCCGCTTCCATACCGCTCAGCGCCGAGGAAGCCGCAGCGCTGGGAACGCTCTTGGGATCAGCCCAGCTCATTGCTCAACTCAGCGCCGAGCAGGAAAGTGTTTCGGGTGTCAGTACGCACCAAATCATGATTCGCAAGGGCTCCGCATTCGCTGGACGGCCCTTGGGCGATACACAGATGCGCACCCGGACAGGGACCTCCATAGTCGCCTTGCTGCGGGACGGTGACGTGCTTGGTTCACCGCGTCCGGACGCAACCCTGCATGTAGGTGACATGGTTGTCATAGTTGGTACCGATGAAGGGCTTGCGGAAGCTGCACTCATCTTGCAGTCACGGTTGTAGATCGCCGTGGAAGCAACGACCCTCTCCCTCATCCAGCTTGGAATAGTCTTTTTCGGGCTCGGTTTTTTGGGTCGTCTCGCGGGGCGCATTGGGATGTCTCCCGTACCGCTTTACTTGCTTGGAGGCCTGGCTTTCGGTGAAGGTGGCTTCGTTAACTTGGGTGGGATTGACGGCTTCGCCCATATCGCCAGCGAAATTGGTGTCATCCTCCTGCTGCTTATGCTTGGTTTGGAATATACGGCAAAGGAGCTCGTAACAGGCCTGAAACAGTCCTGGTTGGCAGGTTTGGTTGACCTGGTTCTGAACATGCTGCCAGGGGTAGGAGTTGCGTTGATCCTGGGCTGGGGTCCCGTGGGTGCCCTGGTGATGGCCGGTATCACCTACAGTTCTTCCTCCGGCATCATTGCTAAGGTGCTTGGCGATCTTGGCCGGCTCGGAAACCGTGAAACTCCTGTCATTTTGGCTATTTTGGTGATTGAAGACCTCGCCATGGCGGCCTATTTACCTATTTTGACTGCCGTCTTATCGGGCATGTCTTTCATGGGAGGATTCACGGCCGTGGGTATTTCGCTGGCCGTCATCACCTTGGTCCTGCTGGGTGCGCTGCGATACGGGCACATGGTCTCCAGCGTTTTAGACAGCCCCGACCGGGAATCTTTTCTACTAAAGCTGCTCGGTGCGGCACTGCTTGTGGCTGGGGTGGCATCAGCGTTGCAGGTCTCGGCAGCCGTTGGGGCGTTCCTGCTTGGGATCGCAATATCAGGGGGCACCGCAGAGAACGCCACACGGGTCCTTGAGCCCTTGCGTGATCTCTTCGCCGCCATGTTCTTTGTTCTTTTCGGACTGAACACCGATCCGCGCAGCATCCCTCCTGTTCTCGGTGTGGCACTCCTCCTAGCTCTTGTCACAACGATCACCAAGGTGGCCACCGGCTGGTGGGCGGCGCAGCGGCAGGGCATTGGCATCCCCGGCCGTGCCCGTGCCGGTGCCGCTTTGATTGCGCGTGGAGAATTCTCAATCGTCATTGCCGGCTTAGCCGTGGCCTCCGGAGCAGTACCTGGGGAGCTTGCCGCCCTGGCCGCCACATATGTGCTCATCATGGCCGTCAGCGGCCCCATTGCCGCCCGTTATGTGGAGCCACTGGTCCGCGCCCTCCAGGGCAAGAAGCCGGAGCCGGTCTTTTAGTTCACCGACTGTGCCCGTCCGCCGACAATGCTCGGCTGTCGACTGCCCCAGCCCGCCCACGGTGATATCCCGTCCACAGTGCTTTCCCGCCGAAGGTGCTTTCCCGCCGAAGGCGGAGTGCCACGAGTAAGGTATTTGCGTTGCCAGACGCTAAAAAGTGCGTGTCACTGGTAATAAGCAGGCCCGCAGACCGGCTACAATCAATAGCGGAACATTGAGTCAGCTTGCTGGATCTTTTCCAATGCGGGCGTAGCTCAATGGTAGAGCGCTAGCTTCCCAAGCTCGATACGCGGGTTCGATTCCCGTCGCCCGCTCGTTGCGAAACACCCCGGCCCAATGGGCCGGGGTGTTTCTTTTTGCGCCGCTTCACACACAGCATGAAACGCACATTCTCATGCTGCCAACGTCCTTGTCACAGCCCGGGGAGTGTAAGGTCAGGCCATGGGGTCACTTTGACCCAACCTTAGGGAGCTGACATGGGCGACAAATCACCACGGCAAACTGCATCAAAGAAATCAAGCAAATCCATCAAGGAAAAGCGCGCTGACAAACGGGCCGGCGAATCCACAGCCCCCATCGCGGACAAGCCCACACCCGCAAAGAAGAAATGAGCGCCCAAACAAACGGGCTGCGTCTGGGTGTATTGGGAGCCTCGCGCAAGCCTGATGAACGGCGGGCACCGATCCATCCCGAACATTTCGTCCGGCTGGAACCGGAGATTCTCGCCCAGATGGTGGTCGAAGAGGGTTACGGAGACCGTTTTGGCATGTCCAATGCCGTCTTGGCCACCTTGGTGGGCGCTGTCGCCTCCCGCGAGCAAGTCATTGCGCAGTCTGACGTCATCCTGCTACCGAAGCCACAGGCCTCAGACCTGGCGGATCTCAAGGACGGACAAATCCTCTGGGGTTGGCCGCACTGCGTCCAGGACCGCGCCATAACTCAACTTGCTATCGATAAAAAGTTGACGCTGATCGCCTTTGAAGTCATGAACCACTGGGCCTCAGACGGAGGTTTCGGGCTCCACGTGTTTCACAAGAACAACGAACTCGCCGGTTATTCCTCAGTCATGCATTCCTTGGCGTTAACAGGTTCAACAGGTGACTACGGACGGCGCCTCAGTGCGGTGGTAATTGGTTTCGGTGCCACGGCTCGTGGCGCGGTGACAGCCTTGAAGGCACTGGGCATTTACGATATTCAGGTTTTGACCAGCCGCTACGTTGCAGCAGTTGCAGCACCTATTCACTCGGTTGAAATGGTGCAGTTTGATTTTGCTCCTGAGCCGCCGTACATGGGTTTTGTCATGCTCGATGACGGCGATGTGCCGTTGAGCGACTTCCTGGCTGATGCGGACATAATTGTGAACTGTACTTTGCAGGATCCCAACGCGCCCATGACCTACTTGACGGAAGCAGACCTGGCCGCACTCCGGCCGGGCAGCTTGATTGTTGACGTTTCCTGCGATGAAGGTATGGGGTTCAGCTGGGCCCGCAGCACAACCTTTGCCGATCCCATGTTCACTGTTGGTGACCACATCAATTACTACGCGGTTGACCACAGCCCCAGTTACCTGTGGAACTCGGCTACGTGGGAAATAAGTGAAGCGCTGATGCCGTTCATTGAACCGGTCCTGGCTGGCCGTGAGACGTGGGCCCAAACAGATACCATCCAACGCGCTGTTGAGATTTCCGCCGGCGTCATCATCAATCCGGCAATCCTGGAGTTCCAAAAACGCCAAGAAAGTTATCCGCACCTCCCGCTTGACCAGGCTTAATCTCCGAGCTTAGTCTCCGGGGCTGAGTCTCCGGGCTGATCGTGGGCAGCTGGGATGTATTTACCTCTGGGTAAAACAGCCCAGCTGCTGCGCAGCCCAAAGCAGTTGCTCAGCCAGTCTTTGGCACAATAAACACGGGTCGTCGCACGCTACGCAGATTCACCTGCAATGTCAGCTGCCCCTTCTTAGCCAGCACAAGGCCAAACACCAGGGCTGCCATCGCTAGCATCCCGCCGGCCATCAGCATGGCCCACTGCACGCCCAAACGCTCGGCCAGCCAGCCCATCAGTGGGCCTCCCAGCGCCTGGCCCCCTATTAAAACCATGATGTACAGGCTCATGACGCGCCCGCGGATCAGTACGTTCGTAGACATTTGCACCAATTGGTTGGCGCTCGTAAGGAAAAGTAACGAGGCGAGCCCCGCAACTACCATGACTGCCCCAAAGGTGAGCATATTTGGTGCCCGCGAAGCGATGATCAACACCACACCATATGAACCAGCAGCCGCCATGACCCCGCGTAGCCTAAGGGTGGCAATGCGAGTGGAGGCAAGCGCCCCGCAGAGCGCGCCCAGCGCAACGAGCGTATTGAGCAGACCATAGCCTCCGGCACCGACGTCGAACACGTTGTTGGCATAGGCAGCCATCAGCACGGGAAGACTCAGCCCAAACAATGCGAATACGGCCGCCATAGCCGCTGGCCAAACAATGGTCGGCCTACTCACGGCGTACCGAACACCCTCCATCAGCTGACCTTTGGCACGTTTTACCGGCGGCATCCGGATGAGGTCATTGGTGCGGATGAACAGCAGCGAGAGCACCGTGACTGTGCATGCCACCGCATTGGCGGCAAAGGCCCAGCCGCCGCCAACAGCCATGATCAGCACGCCGCTGACGGCCGGGCCGATCATTCCACCCATTTGAAAAATGGAGGAATTCAAGCTGATGGCGTTTCGTAGCTGGCCAGGGCCAACAAGCTCGTTGACAAAGACTTGACGTGCGGGCTGGTCGGCAACCACCACCAGGCCCAGAACGAAAGCAATGACGTAAATGTGCCAGACCTCCAGGTGTCCGGACAGCGCCAGGACAGCCAGGATCGCCGCAAGGCCACCAGCCACACCTTGGCTGATCATCAGGATCATCCGCTTTGAATACCTGTCGGCAAGAATTCCACCCAACGGCATAAGGACAAGGGAAGGAATGAACTGCATAAACACGGTAATTCCGACGGCGGTGACCGACCCCGAGAGTTCGAGCACCATCCAGTCCTGCGCCACGCGCTGCATCCACAAGGCGATGACGGCAAGGAGGTTCGCCGAGGCAAAGATTCGGTAGTTGCGGATTTTTAGTGACGAGAAAGTCTGATTCCACGGCGGACGTGTTCTCACTAGGTTGATTGGTGCGGTCATGGCGGCATCTGGTGAAACTGGAGGGGGCGTCAACGCTTTGGTCCTGGGACTTTGAGGGCGGAAGGGGTTTACCTCTTCAAGCCTAGGCGGTGGGGATCTATAACGAAATAGTATGATGCCTATAAGTACTATTGGAGTTCGTAATTACACAAGGGAGTCCTACAGTGTCCGACACCCCCATTTTTGACCCCATCCAACTCAAAAGTTTCTTAGTTCTAGCCGAAACACGTAACTTCACCCGGGCCGCCGAGCGTCTTGGTATTAGCCAACCCACAGTCAGCCAGCATGTTCGCAAACTCGAGCAGGCGGCCGGCCGTGTTCTTGTCACCCGTGACACGCGTGAAGTACGTCTGACCGATAATGGCGATGCAATGGCAGGGTTTGCCAGAACCATTCTGGCCGCCAACAATGTAGCCACACGGTACTTCTCCGGTGCTGCGATGCGCGGTCGGTTACGCTTCGGGACCGCTGATGATCTTGCCATCACGGGCCTGCCCAGAATTCTGCGCGAATTCCGTCAGCTGTACCCACAAATCAACCTCGAGCTGACAGTGAGCCAGAGCGATCAGCTGCACCGCCGCCTGAAAGCCGGGGCACTGGATTTGGTGTTTGTTAAGTGGGTTTCAGGTGCGCAGGAGGGTGAAGTCGTCAAGCAAGATACGTTCGCGTGGGTGGGATTGGAACAAACAGTACTTGAGCCTGGCGCCCCGGTTCCTGTCATTGTTTATCCGGCGCCGAGCCTCAGCCGGAAACTCGCTCTTGATGCTTTGGAAGATGCTGGCCGAACATGGCGGGTCACCTGCACCACTAAACAAATCAGTGGTGTCCTTGCTGCTTTGCGTGCCGGAATCGGTGTTGCTGTCATGCCGACTTCGCTTGTTCCGGAGGACCTGAAAATCATCACGAAGCGCTTTGAGCTCCCGCCTGTGGGCGCTGTGGACTTCACCCTGATCCGAAATCCCCTTGCGAACACTGAGGTTGTGGATGCTTTGACTCAAGCGATCATGGGGCGCAAACTCACACCAGTGGGCAGGCGGTGAGCACCCACCGTGAGGACGGACACATCACGGCCCTGTCCTTACGCGGTAGACTCGAGAGGTTATGATTCGAACAATATTTAAATCCAAGATTCATCGCGCAACCGTCACTCACGCCGATCTGCACTACGTAGGCTCGGTAACGGTGGATTCGGACCTGCTCGACGCCGCCGATATCCTACCCGGGGAGCTTGTCTCAATTGTGGACATCACTAATGGTGCCCGGCTGGAAACCTATACGATTGCCGGTGAACGCGGTTCCGGTGTCATAGGTATCAATGGCGCAGCCGCTCACCTGGTGGATGTTGGCGACCTTGTCATCTTGATGACCTACGCCCAGATGACCACGGCGGAGGCTCTGGACTTTGCCCCATCCGTAGTGCACGTTGATGCGGCGAACGCCATAGTTCATTTGGGCACGGATCCCGCCGAGGCCATCCTGCCGGGCCTGCTGCGCCCCGCCATGGCGCAAAGCCACTAGCCGTTTCTCCTCCCCTGCCCCTCAGTGTTAGCTGCCCCTAAATGTTAGCTGTCATCGAGGGATTCTCCGTCGTTTGGCTCGTCATCCTAGTGGGGTGGTTTGTTGGCAGACGCAATGTACTTGGCGAGAATGCGCCGTTGGTGCTTAGCCGGCTTTCGTTCTTCTTAGCTAGCCCGGCGCTGCTGGTAGAGACTCTTGCCAAAGCAGACCTGGCGAGTGTTTTCGCAGAACCTCTTTTAGTGGCTGCGGTAAGCGCTGTCATCACTGGTGGAGCGTTTCTACTGATCGTGAAGTTCTGGCTCAAACGATCGCTGGCGGAATCTCTTCTTTCTGCCATGTCTTCTTCTACGGCAAATGCGGCCAATCTAGGCATCCCGATCGCCGCCTACGTCCTAGGGGACGCAGCACTCATTGCTCCTGTACTGGTGTTTCAACTGGCCTTCTACACTCCCTTCTATCTGTTGTTGCTTGACAGCCTCACCAGTGGTCGCCGCGCCACACCGGGACGTGTTTTGTTACAGATCATCAGTAACCCGATGATCGTGGGAACAATGGTGGGACTTGTTTTAGCTGCAACTACTTGGCACCTGCCGAACCTCGTTGCCGAACCACTGCACCTGATAGCTGGGGCCGCCATTCCTGCCATCTTGATCGCCTTTGGCATGTCGCTGGGCTCCAGTAAACCCCTATCAGCAGCCGACGGGCGACGAAGCGATATTTTGTTGGCCACCGCTTTCAAGCTCATTCTCCACCCAACGGTTGCGTTTCTTCTGGGACACTTTGCCCTAGGTATGAGCGGGGCAGGACTGTTTGCGGTGGTAGTTGCCGCAGCACTTCCCACCGCCCAAAACGTGTACGTTACTGCCCAGCGCTACCAAGTGAGCGTCACAGTTGCCAAAGACACGGTGCTGGCCACGACGGTTCTGGCCATTCCCGCCATGTTCGCGGTTGCCTTCCTCTTGGGCTGACCTCTTGGGCTGGGGCGCGGTACGCTGTCGTTATGGCTACAAAAACCCCAGCAGAGTTGATCGCCGCCTTTCAAATCGGCTACACGTTCAGCGGTTCTTCCATCGCTCTCGGTGCAGCGATCGTGGACGGAGAAATCACCCCCGAGGCGCAGATTTGTCTCCCATTAGCCATGATGAACAGGCACGGACTGGTAGCAGGCGCCACAGGAACGGGTAAAACCGTCACCTTGCACATGATTGCCGAACAACTCTCCACCGCTGGGGTCCCCGTTTTCATGGCCGATATCAAGGGCGATCTCACCGGCTTGGCCACAGCGGCTGAAGGCAACGAAAAGCTGACAGCCCGCACCCAAACACTTGGCCAGCAATGGCAAGCTCAGGCCTTCCCGGTAGAATTCCTGGCACTTGGTGGCAACGGCAACGGCGTCCCGGTACGTGCAACTATCACCTCGTTTGGCCCCATCCTGCTTGCCCGTGTGCTTGAGCTCAATGAAACACAAGAGTCCAGTTTGCAACTTGTTTTCCACTACGCGGACATCAAAGAGCTTGAGCTATACGATCTGAAAGACCTACGCGCAGTCATTACCTTCCTAACCTCGGATGAGGGCAAACCGGAACTGCATGACCTCGGAGGACTATCCAAGGCCACAGCGGGAGTGATCCTGCGCAAACTGATCACCCTTGAGGCCCAGGGCATGGAAGAGTTCTTCGGAATGCCTGAATTCGACACGGCAGAACTGTTGCGCAAAGCTCCGGATGGGCGCGGGGTCATTACCGCACTGGAGCTCCCCAGCATCCAGGACAAGCCCCTGCTGTTCTCCACTTTTCTGATGTGGCTCCTGGCGGACTTGTTCCGTGATCTGCCCGAGGTGGGCGATCTAGACAAGCCCAAACTCGTGTTCTTCTTTGACGAGGCGCACTTGCTGTTCAACGGTGCGAGCAAAGCATTTTTAAACGCCATCACTCAAACGGTCCGGCTGATCCGCTCCAAGGGTGTGGGGATCTTCTTTGTCACCCAAACGCCTAAAGACGTGCCATCAGATGTCCTGGCACAGCTAGCCAACCGGATCCAGCATGCCTTGCGCGCCTTCACTCCCGAGGACGCCAAAGCACTCAAGGCCACAGTCTCAACTTTCCCTATAAATGACTACGACCTGGCCGAGGTGCTCACCAACGCTGGAATCGGTGAGGCAGTTGTCACTGTCATGAATGAAAATGGCGCGCCCACACCTGTTGCTCTGACACGTTTGCGGGCCCCCGGGTCGGTGATGGGAGCCTGCTCAGCGGAAACACTCAAGGCCGTCATTGCGGCGTCCGCGCTTTTACCCACCTATGGAACCGCCGTCGACCCCATTTCTGCTTACGAGAAACTACAGGCAGCTCCTGCAGCCGAGCCCGCACCGAAGACTGGCCCGGCGGCGGGTTCGCCACTTCCGCCACCACCTCCGGTGTCTCTTCCTGCGCCAAACAACGACGGCGGGATGGCCTCAGATGTCATGGACGTCTTGGGTGGGGCGCTGGGTGGTGGACTTAAAAGTATGGTCCGTTCCATGGGAAGCTCACTTGGCCGGAATCTGATGCGAGACATGTTTGGGACTGCTCCACGAAGGCGTCGTCGTTAGCGTACAACGAGGGGTAGATGACGCGCTGAGCACCGAGAAGGAACCCCAGATTCAAGAGCCAGCACCTGAACCCGGTACAGTTGACGGGGTGAAGAACGGTACCCAGCTCGTCAAAATCGCAGCAACGTGGCTGCTCATATTTATGCTTGCAGTCGCCGCTTCAATCGTGACCATTGCAGTTGTCAACACCAACGACTTTGGTCCCGAAAAGTCCGTTGCCAATTATTTGTCGGCGCTTAAAGAAGGTGATGGGGCCAAGGCTCTTGGTCTTCTGAACGCCAAAGTACCCGCAGCGAATGCCGCAGTCCTGGACGGGGAAGCGCTGGCGTCCTCCCAAGAAGCAATGACGGACCTGATGATTGCTGACGCCGTGGATGGCCCTGACGAGAGCAAAATTGTGAGCGTCAGTTACACACTCAACAAAAAAGCTATGAGCACCGATTTCAAGCTTACGCAGGGTCCCCAGCAATGGCTTTTCTTTAACAGCTGGGTCATGGTGCCGCGAACTCTGCCGGTAATAAACGCCTCAGTTGTCAACGCCAATCAAGCAATAATCAACGGCGTAGACGTCAATATGCCGGAGGGCAAAAACTCTTTCGCCGTGCTCTACCCCGGTAGCTATGAACTTGAATACCGTTCCCCCCTCTTCGCAGCGCCTCCCGTTACACGCACTGTAAGCGCTCCGGGCGAGGCCATTCCTGCGGTAGGGCTCGCAACCGGGCCCACAAGTGACCTTTTGGCGCAGGTAGGCGGTGCCATCGGTAAATATCTTGACACCTGTGCCGAGCAAGCAGTCTTGCTACCCACCGGATGCCCCATGAGTGCAGGCACAAACAACCGGGTACTCTCCCCTGTGGAATGGTCCATCGTTGAGTATCCGGCCATCACAATCACGCCCTACGGCGGCCAGTGGATCATCCCACCGCTCAGCGTAAAAGCTCAGGTCCAGTATCAAGAACAGGACCTGTTCACCGGTCTCGTCTCCGAGGTCAAAGAGGTAGAAGACTTTGGTTTCACGGCCAAGCTGTCAATCACGGGGACCGACGTTTCAGTTACCCCCGTTGTCAGCTACTAAGACTGACCACTCATTCGGCACCTGGATCCCGCCGCTAGATCCCACGCAGGTCCAGTGCCAGCTCGCTCGCCCCGTCAGCACTCATCAGAACTGGGATACCCCAATCTTGTTGGTAGAGGTGGCACGCTGCATGATCCGGGATCTCCCCGTTGGCATCTTCGCCACCGTCACATGCCGCTGCACGCGCAGTGAAATGCAGGACACCTTCAGGCACGTCCGCTGATAGCACTAGGGTCCTGGAGAGACCCACCGACGTCCCCTCCCCCTCAAGCAGCAGTTCCGGCGGTGTCGAAGAGACCTTCAGCTGGGTGGGATCCCCCCACCGATCATCAAGTTTCTGCCCGGTCGGTGCGGAGAAATTGATTGTCAGGGCAAGTTCACCCGGGGCAATCCCAGTTTTGGGCCGCTGCGTCTGGGCAGCACCCTCATCCACCTGCAGAGCATTCTTTGGCAAAGGGAGCCTGACAAGCTGGTGTTTATTGGCTTCAACCACAATGAGCAGCGGTATCTCACCAGATTCATCAAGCAAAACATCACTGGGTTCAGCCAAGCCACGGGCCAAGGTGCTAACAGTCTTAGTAGCCGGGTCATAACGGCGGACAGCACCGTTATAGGTGTCCGCCACAGCTACTGAACCATCCGGCAGAACCGCAACGCCCAAAGGGTGCTGCAGGCGGGCCGCCGCGGCCTCGCCGTCCCGGAAGCCGAAGTCAAAAAGACCCTCGCCGATGACCGTCTCAACCAGCACGCCGCCGTCGTCCGTAAATTTCAGCACGCGCAGTGCAGAGGTTTCCGAATCCGCAACCCAGATGTTGCCTTGGGCGTCCTCAGTCAGGCCGGATGGTTGCGCAAACCAGGCCTGCTCCGCCGCGCCGTCGAGCAACCCTTCCAAACCGTTCCCAGCCACCACAGTGAGTGCACCGCTTGCCGGATCAAAATCGAAGATCTGGTGCGTGCCGGCCATGGCGATGACAATTGTTTTCAGCGTCGAGGAGTAAGCAACATCCCATGGTGATGACAGCGCCACGTCAAGGGGTGCTGTGCCAAGGTGGGTATCGCTGATGGTTGCACCATCTGCTGCGACTCTGGCAGGTCCAGCGTCAAGGAGCCGCTGGACCCCGTTTCCGGCCAGCGTACGCACCTCTCCCGTCGCCAGTGATACCCCGCGCAGACGGTGGTTCACCGAATCGGCAACCACGACGTCGTAGCCCACTGCTGCTGCCACCTCACCCGGGAGCAGGGCAAGACCCTGAGGCTCGTTGAATTCTGCCTCTTGGGCCGATCCGTCCACGAAGCCCCGCTGGCCAGAGCCAATAGTACGAACCACTGTTGTCAGGTCAGGACCGGTCTCGACCAGTCGGTGATGACCTGTGTCGGAAACTAGAAAGTTCCCATCCGCCAGAGGCAGGACCTTGCCGGGGAAACGCAGGTCGCGAGAGACTGGCTCTGGTGCAACATAGGGACCGTCACCTCGGTGGAGCGTGCCTTTAGCCTCATGTTCGGCAATGAGTTCCGGAATAAATGAAGCCAGCCCGGCAGCATGACCCTCGCCCGAGAGGTGAGCAACAATGTAGCCCTCCGGGTCAACGACAACGAGCGTTGGCCACGCTCGGGCCGCGTATGCCTGCCATGTCAATAGTTCAGGATCATCGAGCACTGGATGTTGGATATCGTAGCGCTCCACCGCAGAAGCCAACGCTACGGGGTCCGCTTCATGCTCAAATTTTGGCGAATGCACCCCCACGGTGACAAGGACGTCCTTGTATTGCTCTTCTAGTGGGCGCAGTTCGTCAAGGACGTGCAAGCAGTTGATACAGCAAAATGTCCAAAAATCCAGGATGACAATCTTGCCGCGCAACATTTCCAAGTTCAGCTCTGCACCGCCGGTATTCAACCAGCCGCGACCTTCAAGTTCCGAAGCCCTGATGCGGACAGGGCTGGTTTTCATTGCGGAATCCACTAGTACGTTTCTCCTTGCCTACCGGCCGGGGACCCCGGCTCACTTTCTCATGCTGCTATTGAACCTTGTGTTGCTTGTGTTTGCCTACTGGGACCTGCTGTTGTCCTTCGCACTGGCCTCTGGCTTTGTCTCGCTGCTCTTATGCTGCAGCCGATGAGGCATAGCCGGACCCCGGTGTGAGCTGTCCGTGACGGCGTCACGAGCGGCAAGTTGGGCAAACATGTCATTGTAAGCGCCCAGCTCGGCGTCCTTATTCCTGTCAGCGGCCCGATCCTTGCGTTTAGTTTCACGCGCATCGGATTTGGACCACATATAGGCAACCCCCAATGCGATCAGCAAAGTGGGAAATTCCCCCACACCCCAGGCAATTCCACCGGCTGTCTGTTGGTCGATCAGTGCCGCATCACCCCAGGGCCTGCCCATGCTGCCGAAGTATTCACCCGAGAGCAGTGCGGTGGCCATCATCAAAGACACACCAAAGAAAGCATGGAAAGCCATGGTGGCCAGCAGGAGCACCAGTCGCAGTGGGTAGGGCGCACGGAACGGCAAGGGGTCGGCGCCAATCATGCTCTGCACAAAGATGTAACCAGTGAGCGTGAAGTGAATGATCATTAACTCGTGGCCCACGTGATAACGCATAGCTAGATTGAATGCGGGCGAGTAGTAGAACAAAATCAGGCTGCCGGAGAAGTTCGCCGCAGCAAACAACGGGTGCGTGATGAGTTTGGAATATTTGGAATGCACAAGGACAAGAATCCACTCGCGCAGACCACGGGAACCATCGCGCCGGGGCACCAGGGCCTGCAAAGCCAGAGAGATCGGTGAGCCCAACGCCAAAAATAGCGGGGCCACCACCATCAACGCCATGTGCTCAACCATGTGCGCACTGAAAAGTACAGCACCGTAAACTGCCGGTCCACCTGAGGTGATATAAACCAGGGACAGGAGCCCAACAAACCAAGAGATGCTGCGCAGCACAGACCATTTATTGCCCCGCTTGTAAAGCTTCACCATCCCAATGATGTATGCCGCTCCAGCCAACACGGCAAAGGCCACCCACAGCCAGTCCATGCGCCATTCGCTAAACCAACGGGAAAATTCAAGTTCTGGTGGCAGCGGATACCCGGTAAGGATCTGGGCAGGTGTGAGAGCTTCTTGCGCGAGTTCTCGTGACTGAGGCGGTGCCGAGCGGCTCAGCCCCACGGCCAGCCCGCTAACAATGCCCATAATCAGCAGTTCCACGAAGATCAGCTGCCACAGCAACCGCCGTGTGTTTGCCGTGCCGTTGTTGCGTTCGCCACCGGCCAGTCGAGGAATAACCCATTCACGGTGCATCCAGCCAATAACACCAAGGACAATGGTGGCAGCCGATTTTGCCAAAATCAGCTGACCGTAGGAGGAGTAAAAGAGGTCATGCCAATTGGTGATGCGGATGGCCGCGTTGATGACCCCGGACCCTGCCACGGCAACAAAGGCAAAGATCGCCAGGGCGGAAAAGCGTTTGAGTGTCTGGGCTGTGATTTCACCCAACACTCCGGAGACAACCACCAAGACAATGATGCCCCCCACCCACAGCGAGGCACCGGTGATGTGTAGGAAGAGCGAGTTTACCGCACCCTTGTGGTCGGCACTGGAAGCCGAGTGACCAATCAAGGCCTGCGGAACGAACGAGAGAATGGCTAGCACAAGGGGTACGGCCAACGCGCTGATGTTGCGCAGACCAATCACCATGGTGGTGACAACTGCCGCCGCAATAGTGATCAGCAACCACGCCTGCCCCACGGGCAGCTCAGTCATGAAGAACACCAACATATTGGTGTATTCATTGGATCCAGATAGCGCGAGTCCGGAAATACTTGAATATGTCAGCACGAGAACTGCAATAGAGGACACTGTCCATACGCCACCGGCAACCATGGCCAGCGTCATTACGCGCGTGAAGGCGGGGTGTTCCGGCACTTGCGTCCGTTTTGCAGAATCCTCTTTGATCCTGCCCGTATGCGGGCGGTGAGCGTGGAGGTCTTTGGGCAAGATCACCACTGCGAAGATCAGCGCACCAATGACAGCTGAAAGAGACAAATCGTGAATGGTGGTGGCAATGGGAAGCCCCCACCGGGTAAACGCGCCAGGGTCGGCAAGTTGGGCTACAGCCGCTGCACCGGTCCACATCAGGGACGCAACAACCGCGGCCATCGCGAACGCCAATCCGAGCCACCACCAACGGCTACGAATACCGTCAGCGAAGGTGCCCCCGTGTGAAGCGGGTGCAGGGCGGATTGACGTGGCTTGAGCAGAATCTACGGGGGGCACACTCCCATTCTCCTGCAACTGGGGAACATAGTGCGAATCAGGCAGTTCTCAGGAAGTGGTGAGTGCACCTTTTTCAAGCCTGGGGGTGGATAATACTTTTCGCCCCTGGTGGACATGGTGCGAAAAGTATTATCCACCCCCGAGCCTAACTAGGTGAGGGTTAAATAGGTGAGGGCGGCCAGCAAATGCCGGCCGCCCTCACCTATTGCAGTGAAGAAATTACTTCTTGACAGCAGCCTTCAGCTTGGAGCCAGCGGACAGCTTGACGCTGTGGCCTGCCGCAATCTGGATGGTCTCGCCGGTCTGCGGGTTGCGGCCTGTGCGAGCTGCACGGTCTGTGCGCTCGATCGAGAGCCAGCCCGGGATGGTGATCTTTTCGCCGGCTGCAACGGAGCTCTCGAATACTGAGAAGAGTGCATCCAGTACGCCGTTTACTGCTGTCTGGCTGGTCTCAGCCTTTGCTGCAACTTCAGCAACCAGTTCGCTACGATTCTTAGCCATGTTTGTCCTCCTGGACGTAAAGTAAATCCAATTCCACGCGGTTGCGTGTCAACCACTGCTAGCGAACTTACCAGTTATTCCGCGGGATTCCGGTAAATTTCGGTATTTTGCGGCGTTTTCTGGGTCAATTTCCCCGGAATCTAGGCATATTTCGCTCTCAGCCAACTACTCTGTCCGTGATTTGTCCCCGCTTAGGGGCCTATGGTGCAACCCTCACGGCTGTGACCGTGGTGGCGGAGGGGTGACCAGCAAAAGTAAGAAGGGCAGCAAAAAAGGGCGGTGACCCGAAGGTCACCGCCCTAATTAGAACTGGGTATTACCAGCTGGACTTCTTGATGCCGGGCAATTCGCCAGCGTGCGCCATCTTGCGGAAGCGTACACGGGAGATGCCGAACTTCTGGAGCGTTCCACGGGGACGGCCGTCAATGGCGTCGCGGTTACGAACACGTACCGGCGATGCATTGCGCGGGAGCTTCTGCAGACCCAGGCGGGCCGCTTCGCGCTCTTCGTCGGTGGAGGTCGGGCTAACGAGGGCCTTCTTCAGGGCGAGACGCTTCTCGGCGTAACGCTCTACGATGACCTTGCGCTGCTCGTTCTTCGCGATCATGGACTTCTTAGCCATAGTCTTAGCGCTCCTCTCGGAATTCAACGTGCTGACGGATCTTGGGATCATACTTTTTCAGAACCAAACGGTCCGGAGTGTTACGACGGTTCTTGCGGGTTACGTAAGTAAACCCGGTGCCCGCGGTGCTCTTCAGCTTGATGATCGGACGTACGTCCTTGTCTTTTGCCACTAGAGCTTCACCCCACGAGCGAGAATTTCTGCGACGACGGCGTCAATACCGCGCACGTCGATGGTCTTGATGCCCTTGACGGATAGCTGCAACGTAACGTTGCGGCGCAAGGACGGTACCCAGTAGCGCTTCTTCTGGATATTCGGATCGAACCGACGCTTGTTGCGGCGGTGCGAGTGCGAAATGCTATGTCCAAAGCCCGGCTCGGCTCCGGTCACCTGGCAGTGTGCTGCCATGATCACTCCTAAAAAATGAATGGAAACGGTTCACTGGTGTAAACCGTGCGAAGAGGCAGCGTCCGCCCTTGGACAGCATGATTCCCCACCGTCATTTCCATGATGAGAAGGAACTTGGCTGTCCGGAGAATACCCGAATGCACGCAACTTGAGCCCCTAACTACCGGCCAACGGGAGGATAATCACCGCAAACCGGAGCAATTGCACACGCTCCGCGCTACCTAGCGCTAACCCAGTCTAGTTGCAAACGGGGTAATTGTACTAATTGACATATCACGCCTTTGAGTGAACAAGGCTCAACAGCAGCCCCGGCACGGTCACAACTTTCACGCGGAGCCTTATACGGGCCTTTATATGAGCCTTATCGTAGGACCGGTAGTTAGCCCAGCGGCGTACGCAACGCGGGCCAGCGCGCGCTGAGATTGTCCCCCGAGGACACTCCACGGAGGCGGCGCCCCACCCACGGCCCAACATATTCCCTAGTCCACGCGGCATTGTCTTTAATCGACTCAGCGGTAGTTTTGACAGGCATTGGCGGCAGATCCGGCATCGGTACGCGTACAGTCTCGCCGAGCTGCCCCAGCACCCTGTTCGCCATATTAATGTGGCCGGGGGTGGACATGTGAGTACGGTCAATACCCCATAGGCGCCAGTCGCAGTACTCTCGGAAGCGCCAGTAGTCAACGAGTTCGGCACCGTGGTCCTCGGCTACTTCGCGGACAAGCTCGTTGTAGACGGCTGTGCGGCCACGGATGCTTGCAAAAACTTTGGAGGAACTGGCGTCGTAGCCGGTAAAGATCAGTACCCGCGCGCCGGTAGCTGTCAGCTTGGCAATTCCGTCCGCGTAGTTGGCGATCATGGCATCGATGTCTACTCTGGGCCGCAGGATGTCATTGATGCCGGAGTAGATGGTGACAAGAGTGGGCGCCATGGCCACCGCACCATCAATTTGTTCCGCCAGGATCTGCTTCATTTTTTTACCGCGAATGGCGAGGTTGGCGTACCCCACCGTTTCTTCTGGATGAGCTAGCACAAGCTGCCCGGCCACCCTGTCCGCCCAGCCTCGCACCTGATTGGGAAGCTGAGGGTCCGTGTCACCAAGACCTTCGGTAAATGAATCACCCAAGGCTACGTACCGTAGTGAAAATTCCATGCCTGCTCCTTGCCGCCGGCAGCCCCCGGACAAATATCTGCTCGACTCGTGAGGTCTTTAGTTCCTAGTCTAGGTGCTGCCAGCGCGAACAGTTGTGACTACCTTGCCGGTTCCAGCGCACTCTGGGAGCGCTCCGCTTCTCTGGCAGCGATGAGATCGGCATAGGCACCTCCGGCGTCGCGCAGAATTGCAGGCTCCCCCACTTCGACGACCGATCCGCCTGAAAGCACGGCCAGCTGGTCGGCATCTTCCACAGTAGAAAGTCTGTGGGCGATGGTCAGCGTGGTGCGGCCCACCGCCAAATGATCCAATGCTAACTGCACGGCAGCTTCCGTGGTGTTATCCAAGGCGGATGTGGCTTCATCAAGAACCAGCACCCGAGGGTTGCGCAGGATAGTCCTGGCAATCGCCAACCGCTGCTGCTCACCGCCTGAGAAACGGTGTCCGCGGGCACCAACAAGGGTGTCCAGTGTCTCTGGCAGTGCGGCCACGAGGTCAGCAATCTGGGCTGAAGCTAATGCCTTCCATAAGGTGGCGTCATCGGCTTCGGGCGCCGCTAACTGGAGATTCTCACGGATGCTCGCGTGAACAAGATATGACTCTTGGGACACCACTCCCACAATGCGGGCCAAAACATCCGGGGCAATTTCGCGTACGTCGACTCCATCAATTGTGACTTCGCCCGAGGTGACATCGTGCAGTCGTGGCAGTAATGCTCCCAGCGTTGACTTGCCGGAACCGGTGGGGCCCACCACTGCCGTTGTGGTGCCAGCCGGTAGCGCAAGGTCGATTCCACACAACACTTCAGCGCCGCCGTCGTACGCGAAACGGACGCCTTCAAACCGAACCTCGCCACGCACAAGTTCCGGATCCAGCGGAACGGGTTTTTCGGAGGCGGTGATATCCGGGACAAGATCAATGTACTCAAAGATGCGGCTAAAGAGCGCCATCGCAGTGACCCACTGGACTCCGAGGTTTAGCAGCCCCATGATGGGACGGAAAATAGTGGCTTGAAGTGCCGTGAACGCCACGATAGTGCCGATGGTCATCGAGCTGGCCGGCAACCCGCCAGCGAAATAAATGATCGCCGGGATGGCAGAGAAAATGATGCTCATAGTTGCCATGCGCCAACGGCCGGCTAACTGCGAGCGCAGCTCCAGACCAATGAGACGTTCGGAGCTCTCTGTGTAGCGTTCGGCGTCGCGGCCGGTGGTGCCGAGCGTTTTGGCCAATCGCACCCCAGAGATGCTTAGGCCTTCTTCCACATAGGTGTTCATGGTGGCCAGCTCGGCCTGCATGGTGGAGGTGATGTCGCGCCGGAGCAGGGCTACCCGGCGCGAGAACCAGATGGCCGGCGGGATGACTATCAGCGAGAGTAGGGCTAACTGCGGGGACAAGACCACCATGGCGATCGCTGTCCCCACCGCGGTTGTCAGATTCGAGGCGACTCCGGTTGCCGTGGATGTAATAACGGACTGCATGCCTGAAATGTCATTATTTAGCCGCGATTGCACTTCACCGCTGCGGGTTTTTGTGAAGAATGAGAGCGACTGCTTTTGTAGGTGTGTAAATAGTCTTGTTCGCAGTGTGTGCATAATTTTTTGGCCCATGGCCGTGGTCATCCAGGTTTGCACCACCCCGATCAGGGCAGTGGCCGCGGCGACGGCAATCATGGCACCGGCCAGCCATGCCAGTAGCTTGAGATTCTTTTCCGGCAGGGCTGAATCAATGACCCCGCGGACAAGGAACGGCTGGGCCAGCGAGATCAGGCTGGAGGCACTGATCAAGAGTACGACGGCGGCAATACTCGCCTTGTGTGGTGCGAACAGGGCCACAATGCGGCGCATGCTCACCGGGTGGCGCTTGATTTGCGCTTCATCCCCGGGTTTCACGCGGGCGGGCCCGCGTGAATTCAGGCCTGGTGAGCCGGACAGTTCACGGCTGGGCCTTTGTTTTTGGTTGACGTTTCTTTTAGTCAAGGGCGCCACCTCCAGATGTTGTGCGGGGCGCGGGACTCGCACCAACTATTAGCGAGGTTACCTCACTATGTGGTTGGGGGTCAAATTTAGTATGCTGTTTTTATGGCATCCATTGACGACGCGACCGATCTAGGCGAACTCTTTCACGCGGCATTTCGGGGGCTGCGCCGGACGTGGTCCCAACAGCTGGCCCCTTGGGAATTAACCCCGCATCAGTGGCGGGCACTGATGACATTGCAGCGCAATCGTCCAGCGCCGGGTGAGCCCGTCCCGGGTGAACCATCGCCGGCGCAGCAGGAGTGGGCGCAGCCGGATGTCTCACCGGGCTCTGCCAGCTGCAATGCTGCGAACCGCAATGCTGCGAACTGCAATAGTGGGGCATCCGGTGCGGTCGGTGTGACTCGGCTAAAGGATCTGGCCGAGCGTTTGCGTATTGCGCCACGTTCGGCCACTGAAGTGGTTGACCAACTCGAGGCTAAGGGGCTTCTGTGCAGAGAACCGGACCCCACCGACAGGCGGGCCACGCTCATCGTGGCCACCGATGCCGGAGCCGAGCTTTATAACAGCATCCGTGCCGAGCGCCGCGACAAGTCCACGGAGTACTTTGCCACCCTCAACGCACACGACCGTGCCGAACTAGCCAGGATCCTCGGGCAGTTACCCCACTAGATGCCTGCTCCACTCCTTGCTCAGAAGCCTCTTCATCATAAAACGTGTTATGCCTGTGGAGTCATACCAATGTTAAGCATCCATGGCACAACAAACCTATCGGTGCACATGCCAAAGTCGTCTCCCCACGGAGCCGCCTCGAGCGCCATCACAATCTGACCACCGGTGGAGAGCTTGTCCCAATAATCGCGCAGCTCTACCTCGTCCTGGCCACTGAGGGACACGGCGTGGTCAGTGCCCCGGAAAATTTCCATGGAACTGGGTGTGTCCGAACCCATCAGCACCAACGAGTTCTCACTCACCAGCCTTGAATGCATGATCTTGTCCGCGTCGCCCGGGTCCGAAGCCATCGCAAAATCTCCAAACGTGCTTAGCTCCAGCTCACCACCAAAAACACCATGATAGAACTCCATGGCTTCCCGTGCGTTGCCACTAAAATTCAAATACGGGTTCAGTTGTGTTGCCATGATGTTGCTCCTTGCGGACATTTTACCGAATGGAAAACCTCGTGGGGATGAGTGAAATTATGCCCCGGTTCGCCACCAAAGTCAGTAGTTGGCAGGGAGCTGCCACCAATTATTATGAAAGCGCCTGACCTTTGCGCCAATATCCCATGAACGCCACCGCGTTCCTGTCCATACCCACATCCCGGACCAGGTAGCGGCGCAGCTCACGGATTGTTGCCGCCTCTCCAGCAATCCAGGCGTATAAGCCATGACCGGTGGCCGTAACGGGGGTTTCCCACAGGATGGCAGAGTCAATATCCACATCTTCGGGCTCCTCTCCCACCGCGCACGCCGCCGGCACAACAAGGGATCTCACCTGTGCCGACATCACCTCACCGTGCGGATTTCCACCACGCGCCAACCACCGAACTTCCACATTGGCCGGCGTCGTAATATCAAGGAAATCGTCAGCCTGTGGCACTTCCAGCACGGCATGGCCGCTGACATGCGGGGGCAGTGTTTCAAGAATGGCGGCAATCGCGGGAACCGCCGTCTCATCCCCAACGAGCAGGACGCGCCGGGACTCCCCGGGAGCAAACTCAATGCCCACACAATCCCCCCAACGCGCACACGGGCCCACCAACGTCAGCGAGTCCCCCGGTTGTGCAGCGGCGGCCCATTCGGCCGCTGGTCCAGATCCGGCATCCAAATGCAGCACAAAATCGATGTCCAGCTCGGCAGGAACGGCTGGCTTCCCACCCGCAGCCGGAACCTCGGGGCGCAGGGCACGGACCGTGTAAGTGCGCATCACTCCCCGCACCGCCTCATCCAACGCAAGCCAATTCCGGTACCAGTCATCCTGCAAAGAGCCACGGATGTTGTTCAGCTCAGGCAGCGCGTGGCCCGGTGAGGGGATCATGACCTTGACACGCAAATCCAGGGTCTCACCGGCAGCATTGGAGCCAAAGAGTGCAAGGTCGTCACCAACTAAGGTGATACGGCGGAAGTGCTCGCTTAAGCGCTGAACGGCACTGACCCGTAAATCAAATGACCGCATGGGCTTGATAGGGTCCGCAACCAGAGGTTCCTGCATGGAGGTCGCTGCCAGAATTGCCGCACTCATACCTGAACTCCTTCTACGGCGGGAACGCGTCCCACACCGGCATTAGATAATAGGGTTGCCGCTTTATCAGCCAACGCTGCAGCACGGCGCCCTATGGGAACCACCATCGGAGTGCCCACTACAGGGTCCGGGACCACCACCGAGTCCAGTCCGAACACCTTGTACACCAGCTCAGCGTTCAGGATCTCCCCGGGTGGACCTTGGGCCACAATGGCGCCGGATTTCATGGCAATCAGGTGATCGGCATAGCGTGCGGCCAAATTTAAATCATGCAGTACGATCGCTACGGTGATGCCCCGGCGGGCGTTCAGCTCTGACACCACATCCAAAACCTCTACTTGGTGCGCCAAATCCAAATACGTTGTGGGTTCATCAAGCAACAAAACCTTGGTCTCCTGGGCCAGCGCCATGGCTACCCAGACTCGTTGGCGTTGCCCACCGGAAAGCTCATCAATACTCCGGTCGGCTAGCTCCTGTGTGCCGGTGACATTCAGCGCGGCGGCCACGGCATCGTCGTCGGCCGGGGTCCACTGCCGGAACCAGCCCTGGTGCGGACTGCGACCGCGGCCCACAAGATCTGCCACGCTAATGCCGTCCGGCGCGGTGGGACTTTGCGGAAGGATGCCTAACTGGCGGGCTAATTCGCGGGTGGGGACCTTGTGGATGTCCTCCCCGTTGAGGTGTACGACGCCGGCGCTTGGCTTGAGCAGCCTGGCCAGACCGCGCAGCAGGGTGGATTTACCGCAGGCGTTGGCACCAACAATGATGGTGATTTTGCCGGCGGGTAGCTCAACGTTCAGATTTTCTACGATGGAGCGTTCGCCATAGCCCAATGACAGCTCACGGGCGGATAGTTCTGCGGCGGGATTCGATGCGCTTTTGGTCATCTCAGCCTCCTTGATTGGCACGATTGGATGTGATGAGCAGCCAGAGCAGGAACGGCGCACCCAACGCCCCTGTGACCACGCCGACCGGTAGCGATGTTCCGGGAATGGCGTTGACTGCGGCAAAGTTTGCGGCGAGCACAATGCCCGCACCGACCAGGGCTGACAGGGAAAGATTGGCAACTCCGCCGTTGAGCCTCTTTGCAATGGGCCCGGAAAGGAATGCCACGAAGGCAATGGGGCCAGCCGCAGCCGTGGGGAGCGCAGCGAGCAGCACACCCACAACTGTGAGTAGTAGGCGGGCATGCGGGACGTTCAAACCCAACCCGGCAGCCGTGTCATCGCCTAAGGCCAGACCGCGTAGATCGCGTGATCCGATCGCCGTGAAAGGGACAAGTAGTAGTAACGCCACGGCCAGGATCGCCACCCGCTCCCAGTTAGCTGAATTCAATGACCCGGTCAGCCACACCATGATCTCTTGGGCGTTATTAATGTCAGCCCGGGACAGTAAAAACGTGACGACTGCTTGCATGAATGCGGCCGCGCCAATGCCAATGAGAATTAGCCCTGTGCCCCCGCGACCGCGCGCCAATGCCGTGATGAGTATGGCCACCAGCAACGCTCCCAGGATTGCCGCCACTGAGATACCCGCCCCACGGGCACCGAAAAGAACGATCGCGGCAACGGCCGTGGCACTGGCGCCATAGCTGATGCCGATGATGTCCGGGCTCGCCAGAGGGTTGCGCAGCATCGACTGGAAAATAGTGCCAGCCATTCCGAATGCGGCGCCCGCCAAGAGGCCAAGCAGAGCCTGGGGAAGTTTATTTTCCATGACGATGAAGCTGGCGCCGGGGATAGTCTCACCCCCAAGCATGGCAAAAAAATCGGCGATGGTGACGGTGTAACTGCCCAGTAGGACGTTCACGGCCAGTAGTCCCAGGACCACTAGGCTCATGATGCTCAGCAGAATAGTACGACGGCGGCGCGGAGCCCTGCGCTGTTCGCGCACCCCTGCACCGCTTGCCATAGCTACCCCACTTGCCGGAGCCGCTTCACGCAGCAGGCGTCCATCGGCTTTTACCATAATGCTCACAGCTCCGCCTGCTTTCCGCGGCGTACCACTGCGATGAAGACCGGGGCACCGAACAACGCCGCCAAAATACCTGCCGGCACTTCACTGGGGAGCAGGACCACTCGGCCCACCACATCGGCCAGGAGCAAAATTGCTGGAGCAGCTATAAGAGACAGTGGTAACAGCCACCGGTAATCGGGGCCCACCAGGCCGCGAAGCAAGTGCGGGACAACAAGGCCGATAAAAGCAATGGGACCTGCGAGCGCTGTGGCGGAACCGCACAACAGCACAATCCCTAGTGCTGAAACCGCACGTCCAAGTCCGGGATGCTGACCCAAGCCGCGGGCCATGTCATCCCCCAGCGCCAAGGTGTTCAGGAGTTTGCCGGTGCAAAGCAAAATAAGGACACCCAGCACAACAAATGGCAGGACTGACACTATGGATTCCCACGATTTTCCTGCGAGCGCACCTACCTGCCAGCTGCGGAAAAGCTCTAAGGAATTCTGACTCGTGACGAGCATGGCGCTCATGAGCGAACCCATACCGGCCGCCATGGCAGCCCCAGCCAGGGCCAACTTCACAGGGGTTGCCCCGCTTCGGCCCAGACTTGCCACCAGATAAACCACCACGGCGGCAACAGCACTGCCGATGAAAGCAAACCACAAGTAGCTGGAGACGTTTGTGGCACCAAAGAAGAAAATACCGGCCACAACAGCAAGTGCGGCACCCGCGTTCACACCCAGAATTCCCGGATCTGCCAACGGATTTCGCGCCACGCCCTGCATGGATGTTCCAGCCAAGCCAAGCGAGAGTCCAACAATCAAGGCAGTTGCTGTACGCACCAGACGCGCAGAAACAACAGCGTGATCACCGTTGGCCGGATCAAAATTCACGAGGGCATCCACCACTGCAGGCAAGGGGATGCTGCGCGCACCAACAGCTAAAGACAGCAGCACCATCAGGGCCAGGACAGCCGTGAGGGCTAGCAGCCACACCAGGCGGCGGCGATTACTGACCCTTTTGCGTCCAGCCTTCTTGCGCGCAGGCCCGCTGTCCGCAGGCACGCTCTCCGCAGGCACGGTGTCTGCGTCTGCGGCGGCAGAGTGGGTCAGGAACGAACCCGGTTCCACGCGTTGGCGTTCCTTTGTTGGCGTGCTTGTCACGAGCGGATCCTTAGACCTTGTCCGCGGCCTCTGCCAGCTGCGGCAGGAAGGTATCCAAGGCCCAAGGCAGGCTCAGGGGTGATGATGCCGAAATGGCCAAGGTTAACATTTCATCGGTATCGGCAACGAAGGCGCCCGACTTGATGGCCGGGATCTGGCCCAGCAGGGGATCCTTGGCGATGGCTTCCTTTGTCTGGTTATCGGGGACCCAACTGATAAACACATCAGAATCAAGTTCGTTTGCCTTCTCAGCAGACCAGAGCAGGAAGAAATCCTTGACACCTTTCTCCGCTTTCACCACCACAGGGGCCAGTACCATTCCGATGCTGCTTAGGAACTTGGGTCGGTTGTCGCCTGAGAGGTAGACGTTAACGCCCTCACCCTTGCCTGGCTGGAGGTTGCCGTAGATAAAGGTCTTCCCGGCGATCTGCGGGTATTTTTCCGCCTGATCTGTGATGGTTTTTTCAGTGGTGGCTATGAGATCCTTCGCGGCCGCGGACTTGCCTAGTGCCGCACCAATCATGGTGGTGGAATCTTGCCAGGACGTGCCATAGGCGGTTTCCGGGAACGCAATGACCGGGGCAATCTTGCTCAGCTTGTCATAGTCTTCCTGGCTCAGGCCCGAGTAGGCAGCCAGGATGAGATCAGGAGTGGTTTTGGCGATCTCCGTGAAGTTGATCCCATCAGCCTCGGAATACTGGGCGGGAGCCTTCTCGCTACCAATGGCTGCACCGGCCTTCTCCAACGCGGCGTCCTTCCAGGCGGTGGAGAACTTCTCATTTCCGCCATATTCATTCCTGGGCATCCCCACCGGCACCACACCGAGAGCGATCGCAATATCATCATTGGCCCAAGAAACTGTTGCCACGCGCTGGGGAACGGACTTGATGACGGTTTCGCCATAAATATGTTTGACAGTGACGGGGAAGGCGTCAACTGATGCTTGCGCCTTCTGCGAGTCGGATTCGCCGACTGCGCCGGTGGAGCAGCCAGCTAGGCCCATTCCTAATGCCGCAACTGATGTGAGCAAGCCTATTTTCAGACCTTGGCGACGCGAAAACTCCACTACATGTCCTATCGGTGATCCCAACACTAACCTTGCCTATTTAGGCAAGCCTTAGCTACATTACGGCATCAGGTTCCATTAAGAAACATTTTGCTGCCCTAATCCGGGAATGGAAATCTCACATCATCTTCAAGGTCCCCAGGCGTCCACTGGATGGGTACGAACCGTTCTTTTCCCGAAGGGGCATCCACCCAGACACTCCCGCCCAAGCGCCGTCGTCCATCTCAAAGCTCCATGAACGGGAATCGTGCGTGGGCCGCAAACTCCCAATGCAATGGCATCTTCGAAGCCCAGCAATCGAAGCACAATAGTGACTCTTGGAGCCCTCGGCCAGACTCGGGCAACTCCCAGACGGTACCGTCCAGATTTACAGCGTCCCGTACGACCCGTGTTTCGATGTAAGTCGCGCCCTTGGCGCACTCCGCACCCGTCACATAACTACCTTTTTGGCTGAACTTGTCATCAACGCCACAGTCGTTAGAATCCACAACCCTGCTCCATCCATTACGGATCTGGATGGAGAGTGTCTCCTTAGGTTTTGCCCTACATTCCGCGAAAATTCGGCTCTGACTCGCGAGGCTTTCCGCAGATACCGTCGGGGTCACCACAAGACGCATCTCCCACGGAGTATCTTGGGTCTGCACCGGGATACCCAACAATCTAATGCTGTCCACAAAGTAAGAGGGCAATTTTTTGAGTTTCATGCCCCGCACCATCCGCGCCTAGCGTAAACTACACAACTCGCCCTGTGGGCGCTTTGCCGGTCAAAAGGACCCTGCTTATGATCAACAAACGCTTATGATCAAAAAAGATACCGAGTGAACGATCCGCACGCATTCCACCAACAGTGAGGACCTCAGATGCCGGCCCACGAATCAATCGTCGCAGCACCGGACTCTCTTATTTCCGCCCGAGACGCCATCGCCCTAGCTGGAGATGCCATGGTTGAATTCCACGGTGTCAGTAAAATTTACGAATCGGCCCAGCCAGCGGTGGCAAACCTTGACCTGAGTGTTGAGACCGGGAAGATCACAGTGTTTGTTGGTCCCTCAGGATGCGGAAAAACCACATCCTTGCGCATGATCAACCGCATGGTGGAACCAACTTCTGGCACGATCACCGTTGGCGGCCGGGACGTCAGCTCTATCCCGGCCCACGAGCTACGCCGCTCAATGGGCTATGTCATGCAGCAGGCCGGACTCCTGCCCCACCGCACCGTGATCGACAATGTCGCAACCGTGCTTCGGCTAAACAAGGTCCCGCGCGCGCAGGCACGCAAGCGCTCTCTGGAATTGTTAGAGACAGTGGGTTTGCCAGCTTCCATGGCCGACCGCTACCCCAATCAACTCTCTGGTGGACAGCAGCAACGCGTTGGCGTGGCCCGCGCTTTAGCCGCAGATCCCCCTGTTTTGCTCATGGATGAACCCTTTTCCGCTGTGGATCCCGTGGTCCGGGCCGAACTTCAACAGGAACTGTTGCGGCTCCAGCGCGAGCTGGCCAAGACCATAATTTTTGTTACCCATGACATCGATGAAGCCACCATCATTGGGGACAAAGTGGCTGTGTTTGCCAGCGGTGGTCGCGTGGCCCAGTATGCGCCGCCCGAGGAAATTCTGCGCGCACCGGTGGATGACTTTGTAGCAAACTTCGTGGGCCGCGACCGTGGTTTCCGAAGGCTTTCATTTAGCACGGGTGAATCCGTGCCCGTCCATAACGCCAACGCTGTGGTGTGGGATGAAACCGACCTCAACAATTCAGCCATCAACGGGGCCAACTGGGTGTTGACTGTTGACACTAACCGGCGACCGATGGGTTGGTTACCTCCCGGATCACAACAGTCCAAAAGCTCGCTCATTCCCGGAGGATCGCTCTTTCATGCCGGCGACCCGTTGCGCAACGCCTTAGATTCGGCTTTGTCCTCGCCCTCCGGGCTCGGCGTTGCCGTTGATGCTGATGGCCGGGTCAGGGGATTAGTTAAGGGCTCTGAGGTGTTGGCAGTCATTGATGCCGTGCGGGAAGAGCGCAGCTGATGCAGTGGTTTCTGGCTAACCTGCCCCAGGTACTCAATCTCACCGGTTACCACCTGATTCAAGCCGTGGTGCCACTGGTGCTGGCCGTTGTCATCGCCATTCCTTTGGCCCAATTGGCTCGAATTAACAAAGCTGTCAGCGCCATTGTTCTCTCTGCAGGATCACTGCTTTACACGGTCCCGTCACTGGCGTTGTTTGTGATTCTGCCCAGTATCTTGGGCACGAAGATCTTGGACTTCACCAACATCATTGTGGCGCTGACCATCTACGCTGTGGCACTACTGGTGCGTTCAACCCTGGATGCGCTTAACTCAGTCGATGACACTATCCGCAAGTCGGCTGCGGCCATGGGCTTCAGACCTCTCCAGAGATTCCTGGTGGTGGATTTACCGTTGTCCATTCCCGTTCTTTTTGCCGGGCTACGGGTCATCTCGGTGAGTAATATTTCTTTGGTGACAGTTGGTTCACTGCTGGGTATTCCCAGCCTGGGTTTCTTCTTCACCGACGGTCTGCAACGCAACTTCCCCACCGAGATCATTGTCGGAATAGTCGGCACTCTGGTGCTGGCCCTGCTCATGGACGTGGTTCTAGTGTTCCTGCAGAAAATGCTAACGCCTTGGTTGCGACAAGCTAAGTTACCTGCTCCGACCTCAACCACCATGGAGGTGGCGGCATGAGCTTTCTTGCAGCGACCCTGCCGGGCACTAAATACACAGCGAGGGACCCCTTCAGTCAGGGTTGGCAATGGCTTACCGACCCGATGAACTGGCAGGGTTCCATGGGCGTTCCCACACGAGTCGTTGAGCATTTGGGGTACGCAGGGCTGACGCTTCTAATCTCAGTTGTCATCGCGGTTCCTATCGGGCTCTATGTGGGCCATACCGGACGCGGACGTGCAGTAGTCGTCTCGCTGGCAGGGATGCTGCGGGCACTGCCAACCCTGGGAATCATGACATTGTTTGCTTTGCTGGCAACATCTTCTCTTTCCTTGATGCCCGCCATTTGGTCTCTCGTACTCCTGGCGGTACCACCGATTCTGACGGGCACATATGCGGGAATTGCCGCCGTGGACCGAGAACTTGTGGATGCTGCCCGGAGCATGGGCATGAGAGAACACCAGGTTCTCTTCGGAGTGGAAGTCCTCAACGGGCTGTCCGTGATGCTCGGTGGATTCCGATCTGCCGTGCTGCAGGTAGTCTCAACCGTGGCTGTTGTGGCCTTTATTAGTCTTGGGGGGCTAGGGCGCTACATTATTGACGGACTTGCAGTG
>NZ_JASISQ010000008.1:87521-138298 GCF_030063205.1 Arthrobacter antibioticus
CCAACGGGCTGTCCGTGATGCTCGGTGGATTCCGATCTGCCGTGCTGCAGGTAGTCTCAACCGTGGCTGTTGTGGCCTTTATTAGTCTTGGGGGGCTAGGGCGCTACATTATTGACGGACTTGCAGTGCAGGATTACGGTCAGGTACTTGGCGGGGCCGTGGCGATCGCCGCCGTCGCCATTGTGATTGACGGTTTGTTAGCCTTACTGCAGCGTTCAGTTGTTTCACCAGGGTTGCGGACCGCAGGAACGCCCTCGGAGCAGGCTGCTCCTAATGAGGTGGCCCTTGACGGCGAAACTATGGAAGAAAAAGTTCTTACTACAGGAGATAAATCATGAATAAAAATTCCACGTCCACACGCCGCGGGTTCCTTGGAGCTGCCGCTGGACTCTCCGTAGCTTTTGCCATTACCGCTTGCGGTGGCGGCGATCCACTGGCGCAGAACACCTCCAGCGGCGCAGCCGGTGGCGGAGAGGCCGTTGTGGTTGGCTCGGCTAACTTCCCAGAGAACGCAATTTTGGCTGAAATTTATGCCGGCGCCTTGAGTGCTGCCGGTATGGATGCCACCACACGGCTGAACATTGGCGCCCGTGAGGTTTATTTGAAGGCTCTCGAAGACGGCTCAATCGATGTTGTGCCCGAATACACAGGTAACCTCTTGGGCTATCTCGATGCCAGCAACACCGTGGTTGATGGAGCCGGTATTCTTGCCGCATTGCCCGCTAAGATGCCAGCAGGAATCAGTGTTTTGGACGCCTCATCCGCCGAAGACAAGGATGCCATTGTTGTGACTGCGGAAACTGCTGCCAAGTACAAACTGAAATCGATTGCCGATCTGACCCCCGTATGCAGTGAACTGACGCTGGCCGCGCCATCAGAATTTCAGACCCGCCCCTACGGTCTGCCCGGTTTGAAAAAACTTTATGATTGCGTGCCCAAGGACTTCAAAGCGTTCAGCGCAAGCAGCGAAGCATTGAATTTGAAGGCGCTGCTCAACGATGAGGTCCAGTTCGCCGATATCTTTACTACCTCTCCTGAAATCACCGCTAACAAGCTGGTGGTTCTGCAGGACCCCAAGTCCATGATCGGGGCGCAGCAGGTTATCCCCATTATCAAGACTGACAAGGTCAACGAGGCTGGCCAAAAAGCACTGAACAACGTCTCCAAGCAGCTCACCACCGAAGACTTGATTGCCTTGCGCACACAGGTTGAGGGCGATCAGAAGATGGATCCCAAGGCCGCCGCAGCACAGTGGCTCAAGGACAAGGGCATCACCAAGTAAGGAGCTTTCATGGCCACCACGGTTGAACCGGATGAAGTTGATGTTGTAGTCCTCGGCATGGGACCAGGTGGTGAGTCCGTTGCCGGGGACCTAGCCGCTGCGGGCTTAGACGTTGTGGGCGTGGAATCCCGGCTTGTGGGCGGAGAATGTCCATACTTTGGCTGTGTCCCGTCCAAAATGATGATACGGGCTGGCAACGTGGTGGCCGAAGCACTTCGTATTCCGGATCTTGCCGGCAGCGTGGAGGTCACACCGGACTTTTCCAAGGTGGCCTCCCGCATCCGTTCTGAAGCTACGGACAACTGGGATGATGCCGTCGCCGCCAAGCGGTTCACGGATAAGGGTGGCCGCTTAGTTCGTGGTACCGGCAGGCTCACTGGAGCCGGAGAAGTCTGTGTTTCTATGCCCGACGGCGGTGAACGCACCTTTCGGGCCCGGCGGGCAGTGGTGCTCAACCCCGGCACTAACCCCGCAGTCCCCGACGTTGCGGGACTGGCTGAGACCCCGTTTTGGACCAACAGGGAAGCCCTGCAGACGGAGGTGGCGCCGAAGTCTCTGATTATTTGGGGAGGCGGCCCCATTGCGGTGGAATTAGCCCAGGCATTCACCAGATTCGGCACCAAGGTAACAATGGTGTTGCGCGGTTCCAGCCTGCTTTCGCGCGAAGAACCCGAAGCAGCAGATCTGCTGGCCAAGGTTTTCCGTAGCGAAGGCATAAAGATACTGAATAACCGGGACATCACAGCTGTTGCTCATTCAGATGGGATCTTTAAAGTGCAACTGGCGGCATCCAGTCGCACTGCTCCTGGCGCCGGCGTTTCAGAGCTTTCGGCGGAGAATTTCTTGGTCGCCACGGGTCGAACACCGCAGTTAGCGACGCTTGAGCTGGCAGCAGCGAATATTGACTGGGACGGCAAACATGCGCCGTCATTCGATGAGCACATGCAGTTGACCGACGGTCTTTATCTGATCGGTGACGCCGCAGGTGCCGGAGCGTTTACCCACATGTCCATGTACCAGGCCAATATTGTGACCGGTCATATCCTCGGTGAGGACCGAGGCTCCGCTGAGTCTCATGCAGTTCCACATGTAACCTTTACCGACCCGGAAATTGGCGCCGTCGGTCTGAGCGAAAATCAGGCTCGAGAAGCTGGCCTGACCATTAGAGTTGGCTACTCCGAAATCAGTGCATCCGCGCGAGGGTGGATTCACAAGTCCGGAAACCAAGGCTTCATCAAGGTGATCGAAGACACCCAGGCCGGCGTTCTGGTGGGTGCCACCTCCGCCGGACCCACAGGTGGGGAATTACTGTCCCTGCTGGCCTTGGCTGTGCATGCCCGCATCCGCGTTGCTGAACTAAAAACGATGATTTACGCCTACCCCACGTTCCACCGAGCTATCCCCGAGGCATTGGCAGATCTAAAGTAGCCCTCCGTTTTGAGCCTGCCCTGGTGAGATTGGAGATAATGACAATGCCGGTGCCTGAACCTGTGGGCTAGGACTATCTCCTCAACTTCCCAGCTGGAGCGGCCCCCAGCCACCGGAGCCAATTCTTGACTGCACACCAAAGCGCCCCCTTAGCATTGGGTAGTGGTGCAGGTTTCCGGCACGGTCACGCGCTAAAATGCCCCACTGATGGGTGCCGAGGTGGTTATTGATGCCTGAAACGTGCGTCATACCATTCCAGCCGGAACCAATCACCTTGCGTGGCTCATCGATGAATCCGCCGCCTCCGTTGCCCCGGTACAGCAACAATGCTCCGGCAGTATTGCGGGCCAGAACATCACTGCGTCCATCACCATCGAAGTCCGCTGCAAGAACGTTTAATGACCCCCATCCGGTTCCGATCCTTGTACGTACAGAGAATCCGCGACCATTCGGAGACGGGTAGAGGAACAGTTCGCCGGTGACGCGCGATTTAGCTACAACTGCCGGAAATTTGTCGCTGGTGCGCCATTTGATGACCATAATGTCAAAAGATCCCCACCCTTTGCCGATCTGCAACGGTGCGGAAAGTGCGCCATTTGCTTGCCCGTACCTCACGGTCAGATGCCCACTTGACCATTTAGCCACGATGTCTTGGCGGCCATCGGAATCGAAGTCGACGATTTCCAGCTGCTGCACACCGCTCCAGCCCCCTGAGATGAATCGACGCTGCCATAAGTCACCTCCTTTGGCTGATCCGTAAATGAAAAGATTCCCGGCTTGGTCGACGGCGGCCACATCTCCCGCGTTGGCTACAGGAACCGGTGCGGGTTGCGGCTGAACGGCCCGTGATGACGCATAACCTGCCAAATTGGCCACCACCACCGACGACCCGTTCCAGCCACTCATAGAGATTTTGACCTGTCCTATGCCTATGTCAGTAGCCTGCTTGTTCAGCAAAGCCGCACGGTGCGACGGAGATCCCATCCACCAGTCAACAATCTGTTGAGCTGATCCGTTGATACCAATGATCTCCGAGTACATGTCCGCACCTGCAGGCAAAATAGATCGCCCGGCGTCGGCTCGATGCAGATTGTTTATGTCCAGAGAACCTTTGTTGATTCGCGTATTCAACGTTGTGGCCCACTGCTGAGATCCAGTGGAAATATTCTTGTTCCACACCAGCGGACCTGCTCCATTGGCTGCCCGATATTTATTCGCTAAAACCAGCACCTGAGCCGTGTAAGGGTTACTGGCAGTGGCCGCATCCGCCAAAGGCTGGGCCAAAGGAGTCCGAACACCTACTGGGGGCGTACCCGGGCCTGGTGTCACCGGCTTGACAGTCGCCGGAACAGGCGCGGGCACCGCCGGCTTAGCAGTCGCCGAGGGGGCCGAAGGCGCAGAAGGGGCCGAAGGGGCCGAAGGCGCAGGATTAATTGCAGTCGGAGCGGGGGCAGTCGACGCTGAAGACGAAGGAGTCGGGGTGGAAACAAGTTCTGGAGTCGGCGCGGACTTAGGAACAGGCTCCCCCAGATTTTTCGGCACCTCGGGCATCGCCGACTCTGTTGTGGGCGAAGGAGTCTGCCACTGCACCATGGAACCGGGTGAAACTGAACGCGCCGCAGCAACAGGACCCACACCTGCGCTCAGCAGGGTAGCCGTGAGAGATAGCGCTGCGATGCGCCTAAGTGTGTTGCGCAAATTCGTTTCCTTATTTTTATGGGCGTGTTCCCCGGAACCAAGAGAACGAGGCGACTAGGATGCCAGAATTGCCTTTCGTACCGCTGCGCTGAGCTGCATAGCCCTGCCCCCGGTTGCGCCCGCCTCGTTCCATGCTGGGACGTATCCAAACCCTATTCCGTAGAGGGGGTCAGCATAGCCCAATGAGCCGTTGGCCCCTTCATGTCCAAAGGCTTGGGCGCTGCCAAAGTCCATGCGCGGGTGGGCCTTCATGAAAGTAATGGCAAATGAGCTGGTCTCACAAAAGACCCTGTCTAGCCCCCACACCTGTTCCTGGCTCATGAGCGCAATAGTTTCAGGATTCAAATAGGGCGGAAGCAAGTCGATCCCGGTAGTTGCACCGGCATAGACACGGGCCAGCCCATCAGCTGATCCCACCCCTGCACCGCTGGAACTTCCTGCCGCTCGGACACTTCGGACATTGGGCATTCCTAGAAGATTTCCTGCAAACACATTCGCTGAGACGCCTGCAATGGAACCCGGCTCAAAAAACCCGGCCGCAGGCTCTTCCTGGAACAGGACAGGGCGGAAGCGTGACTCTTCAGATTCGGGTAGGCCCAGGTACATGTCAGCCGTGTAGGGTGCTCGAATACGACGGTTGTACAGGTCCTGTAACCGCTCTCCGCTGACGCGTCGGCACAACTCCTCAAGGAAGACACCCATGGTGAGCGCGTGGTAACCGAACGTTCCGCTGCCTGGCCGCCACATCGGCTCTAGCGCGGCCAACCGCTCGGCCACGGCAGAAAGATCGTTGTACTCCTCCATGGCAAAACCACCCTGTACACCCAACAAGCCAGCTTGATGAGAAAGCAGCTGCCTAACTGACAGGGCACTCTTGCCGTTCTCAGCAAATTCCGGCCAGTAGGTGGCAACGGTTGCGTCTAGATCGATCAGGCCATCCTGCACCAGGAGGCTGAAGGCGAGCGCGGCAATTCCCTTGGAACACGAGAACACGCCCGTAAGTGAGTTCTCGGAAGAATCAGGGCCGCCCACGAGTTCAACCACCTTGGCGCCGTTAAAGTAAACGGCCAGCTGCGCGCTGTAGCCGGGGTCGGCGTCGAGCATGGAATCAAAAAGTTCCCGAACACCGGTAAATTGTTCGGTGGCGAGGCCTTGGGATGCACCGGCGCCCGGCTGCTGTGAAAGTGTCATGGGACCACTCTAGGGAATACCGCACCCGCGGCGCCTCCTTGTGGATCACGGGTTGACCCGCTACGCGTTCTACGGAGATGAACTAGTGACTCCCGGCGCCCCTGTAAATACTCAGTCCGTTCGCTCGCGGTGTTTGCACCCCGGCCAGCAGCAGGGCCGTCGCTGACCTTGCTCAAGCTCTTCCTGGGTTCGGCGAATGCGGCGCACTCGAGTCGTCTTTTGTTTGGCATCTTCAACCCAACAGATAAATTCATTGCGAGCCAACGGCGTAATGTCGTCCCACAGAACTCGCGCCACAGGGTTGGCGAGCAGGGCCTCTCTCAGGTCTGCCGGCAAAGCGTGGACTACCCCTCCGGGCACTGGCTCGCTACTCATACCACTACGATAGCGGGCCGGTGTGCCAGCAGGTCCGCTTGACCACGGACCCGGAGAGTTTCGGCTAGCGGCTGGCCCGTAGCATACGTTGCACTCCGGTGATCGAAGATAAATTGGGACCACGCGCTCTCGTGGCTGTTGCTCACCATAGGCGTATTCGCCACACTCGCCACACTCGCCAACGGTAAAGGTGCAGCGTTGGAACTGCTCCGGACTACGCCGATGGAAAATGAGAACAAAACCGCAGATCTCTGAATCGACGCGAAGGTCTCTGGGCCAGCCACCGGGTTCATAACAGCATTCACGGGTGCTGGTTTCCCCATAGCAGCGGCTCCCAGGCGCCACCGTCAAGGCAAGGAGAGTCTTCCACCGTGCTTTGACCGTTAACGTTTTAACCGCCAGCCGATGACGGCACGGAAAATCGCGGCCAGCGATGCGTCTTCTGTGCTGGTCTCAATCGCCACAGGGTACACCCACCCCACTAGACTGGCGGTTGCGTCCCTTCGCCACCCGTTCCTGGAAGGTTTCTGCCCATGCATGACAAACACGACCTAATCCAAAGCCGGCTCAAACGAGTCCTGGTTGAGCGGATCATCCCGGCCATCCACACACCCATCGCTGCCCTGACCTTGACGGCTTGGCATGTTGCAGGTGGCCAGGGCGAACCTGTCTCTCCGGCTGAGGCGCTTCCCCAGGGAACAACGGACGACGGCGGCACCGCGGCAACGGGGTCTCCCAGCACGGGGTCTCCCGCCACGGGGTCTCCCAGCACAGGCGTGGATTACCAGCCCTTCGCAGTGGGAGACCAGTGGGGGCCACCGTGGGGCACCAGCTGGATTCATCTCAGCGGTACCGTTCCCGCTGAGGCGAGGGGTCACACAATTGAACTCGTGGTGGACTTGGGTTTTAGCCAGTCGTGGCCTGGATTCCAGGCCGAAGGGCTCATTTATCGTCCTGATGGGAGCACTCTCAAGGCGCTGAACCCTTTGAACACTTGGGTTCCAGTGGCGGAATTGGCTCAGGGCGGGGAATCAATTGACCTTTATGTTGAGGCTGCGGCGAACCCTTTCGTATTTACCGATAACCCCTTTGTCCCAACCCAGCTGGGCGAGAAGTTCACCGCCGGGGATACCCCGCGTTACACCATGGCCCGGGCAGACATCAATATTTTCAACGCCGAGGTGTGGGAGCTCGTCCAGGATTTTGAGGTTCTGGACCAGCTTCAAAATGAGCTTGATCTGGGCAACCCACGCCGCTGGGACATCCTCTACGCTCTGGAACGCGCGCTCGACGCCGTTTCCCTCACCGATGTTCCCGGCTCGGCTGCCGCTGCCCGCGCACAACTTGGCAACGTGCTCGCGCAGCCAGCCAGCGCCAGTGCCCACCAGATCACCGCCATTGGGCACGCGCACATTGATTCGGCGTGGTTGTGGCCGGTAAGGGAGACAGTACGCAAGGTGGCTCGCACCACCTCCAATGTCATTAATCTGCTAGCCGGAGACCCCGAATTCCAGTTCGTTATGTCTTCCGCCCAACAATACGAGTGGCTGGCGGAGCACCGCCCGGAGGTGTTCGCAAAGGTCAAGGCTGCCGTCACCGAGGGCCGCTTCATCCCGGTCGGGGGTATGTGGGTTGAGTCAGATACCAACATGGTGGGCTCCGAGGCCATGGCCCGCCAGTTCACCTACGGTCAGCGTTTTTTCACCGAAAACTTCGGCATACAGTGCCAGGAAGTGTGGTTGCCGGACTCCTTCGGGTACTCCGCCGCGCTGCCACAGATTGTGAAACAGGCAGGTGCCAAATGGTTCCTGACTCAGAAGATCTCCTGGAACACAGTTAATAAGTTTCCGCACCACACCTTCAACTGGGAGGGTATCGATGGGACCCGAGTGTTCACCCACTTCCCTCCCGTAGATACCTACAACTCTCAGCTCTCAGGAACTGAACTGGCCCATGCCGTGCGCAACTTCCGCGACAAAGGTGCGGCAAAGAATTCACTTGTCCCCTTTGGCTGGGGCGACGGCGGAGGTGGACCCACGCGCGAAATGCTGGCCCGGGCCAAGCGAACCAAAAATTTAGAAGGCTCCCCGCAGGTCACCATCCAAACTCCCACAGCGTTCTTCACGAGCGCTGAGGCCGAATACCCGAATGCTCCCGTGTGGAAGGGTGAGCTGTACCTTGAACTACACCGCGGCACGTACACCTCGCAGGCCCTGACCAAACAGGGCAACCGGCGCAGCGAACACCTGCTGCGCGAGGCAGAGCTATGGAGCACCACGGCAGCCGTGCGCGGCCTCATCGACTACCCCTATGCAGAGTTGGACCGGATTTGGAAGCTGGTGCTCTTAAACCAATTCCACGACATCTTGCCTGGTTCCTCGATCGCGTGGGTACACCGTGAAGCAGCCGAAAGCTACGCCCGGATTGCGGCAGACCTGAAAGCAATCATCTTTGCAGCGGTGGACGCCCTCGCCGACTCTGGGCAAGACCGCTCTGGGCCGGCCGATTCTGGGCCAGACGGCTCTGAACCACGCAGCTCCGGCCCCGCCGCGGTGGGAGAGAGGCTAGGGACCGCCCTGCATTTCAATGCCTCTCCCTACCCGCGCCGCGGCATTGCCCCTCTCAGCGCAGGCGTCCCGTCACCGGACACCACGGAAGTGACGGTGGAGCGGGACGGGAACGGGGAAATAGTTGTCCAGAACACACTCATCCGTGTCCGTTTCGGTGCCGACGGCGTCATCACCTCCATTGTGGATATTGCGGCCAACCGCGAGCTGGTACCGTCCGGGCAGGGCGCCAACCTGCTCCAGTTACACACCGACTTCCCAAACATGTGGGATGCGTGGGACATTGACGAGTTTTACAAAAACACAGTGACGGACATTCGCGAGCTGGACTCGATGGAGGTCACGATCTTGGACAGTCTGGCCCAGATCACCATCAAACGCAGTTTCCGCAGCTCACACATCACCCAACGCGTGCGCATCGCTCCGGACTCTAAGACCATCACCGTGCACAACGATGTCGATTGGCATGAGCAGGAGACCCTACTTAAAGCTGCCTTCCCGCTCGATCTGCACGCCGATCACGCCCGTTTTGAGACCCAGTATGGACACATTCAACGCGCCACGCATGAGAACACGTCCTGGGATAACGCCCGTTTTGAGGTCTGCGCGCACCGCTGGGTACATGTGGGCGAACCCGGCTTTGGCGCTGCGGTGATCAACGATTCCACCTACGGCCACGACGTCTCTCGCCACCCCGGAACCAACGGCTCAAGTTTCACCACCGTGCGCCTGTCGCTGCTGCGCGGGCCCCGCTTCCCCGACCCAACCACTGACCAGGGCCAGCATTCTTTCAGCTACGGGCTCGTGGTAGGCGCGGACGTGCAGGACGCGGTGGCCGCCGGGTACGCACTAAATCTGCCGTGGCACGGCGTGCCGGGCGATGGGTCCGGCCGTACCGTCATCGAACCACTGGTGCGCACCGATTCGCAGGCCGCCATCATCGAGGCCGTCAAATTGGCCGACGATCGCAGTGGTGACGTGATCGTCCGTCTCTACGAACCGCTTGGTGGCCGCGCCAAGGTGACCCTCTCGGCGTCGTTCCCGGTGGCAAATGTGCTGGAGAACAACCTCCTAGAGCAGCCGTACGACGCCGGATCCCTCACCTTAGGTACTGACACCCCGGGCAGCATGGAGTCCAACAATCCTCTTATTTTGTTGGCCTTGCGCCCCTTCCAGATCCTTACCTTACGCTTGCAGAAAGGCAATAAATGAGCCGCCCCGTTATCGCAACCCCCACCAACCGGGACCAGAGAGCTGCTGCCCGAAAAAATCCCCTGCGTTGGGGCGTGAATTACACGCCCAGCGAGGGTTGGTTCCACTCGTGGCAGGACTTTGATGCTGATGCCGTGCGGGCCGATTTTGAGTCAATTGCCAAGCTGGGTCTTGACCATGTGCGGATTTTCCCGCTATGGCCGTTACTGCAACCCAACCGGTCACTGATCCGTCCGGCCGGGATTGCCGATGTGGGCCGCGTGGTGGATGCCGCTGCGGAGTTCGGTTTGGACGTCTCCGTGGACGGCTTGCAGGGGCACCTTTCAAGCTTTGATTTTCTGCCGTCGTGGGTGACGAGCTGGCACCGGCGCAACATGTACACCGACCCGCAGGTAGTGGACGCCGAGACGCAGCTGATTGTGGCCCTGGCCGCCGAGGTGACCTCACGTCCCAACGTGCTGGGCATGACGCTGGGCAATGAAACGAACCAGTTTGCTGTAGCGCGCCACCCCGAACAGCAGGTCACCTCACCGGCGGAGATGGGCGAATGGTTCGCAACCTTGCTAGCTGCCGCCCGCAAAGCATGGCCTACAGGCATGCACCAACACAGCTTTGATGACAACGCCTGGTTTGTGGATAGCTGTCCGGTTACTCCCCGACACGCGACATCCCTGGGCGACGTGACCACTGTGCATTCGTGGGTATTCGTGGCCGTGGCGCGTTTGTTCCCGCAGGGTCACCCCGCTCGCACCCTTTTCGCTGACTACCTGGTGCAGCTAGCGGATGCCTATTCCAACGACCCCGCACGGCCTATCTGGCTACAGGAAATCGGTGCCCCACATCCGGCTGTCCCTGTGGAAGGTGCCGCGGACTTCCTAGAGCAGAGCCTTAGGCCAGTGCTGGACACTCCCAATTTGTGGGGTGTGACGTGGTGGTGTTCTCATGATGTCAGCAGGAAACTAGCTGACTTCCCCGAGCTGGAATACTCTCTAGGCCTACTGGATTCTGAGCGTCGGGTTAAGCCGGGCGGGCAGCGATTGGCGGAACTGATTGCCGCGGAGAAGACCAACCCCACGGCGCCAGTCTGGCGATCCACGGCCCTGTCCTTTGACCCGGGTGATGAAGCCACAGGTGTTGGGCGCTCGGTGGCTGATCCTTCCGGCGCCTTGTTCCCGGCGTGGTTGGAACTAACCGCTTCCGGTCAGAAGCCCGCCCTGGTGCGAGCATCCCAGAGGGAGAACTCCCGCTACCTCGCTGCCCGCGGCATCACCGACGTGAGAGATATCAGCGATGCTCACAGCAGTACACACTCCGGGTGCCAAGACTAGAAAGCGGGGAACTCCATGTGGGATGAGGTGCAGCCTAGGGACTGCGAACAAGGTTGGGAACTATTGCCAGAAAGCGGCTGGTTTGCACTGATGGCATGGACGGCCGGTCCGGATAATCTCAGCCGATCCGCCCAGGAAGATGCGGAGAAGAAGGTGCGCGTTATGCAAGTCCTTCACGAAGTGGAATCCCACACCGCCGCGCCTTTCACCGCGAAAGACAGGCATACCGTGAACGAGGCAGTAAATGAGTTTCTGCTCGATGCCGGGGTCGCCGCCCGGCCCCCGGGTTTTGACTGGTTCCTGCGCCTCCCGCAAGGTTGGCCGGTGGGGATTTCGTTAGCTGAGGAGCTCGGGTCACAAATCACCCTGGCTTGGGAAAACGGGACTCATCCGGCCAAGCTTCGACCGCTGTTTCACCGGGTAGTGCAAGATTTTTACGCCACTGCCCCGCGCTAGGGTGCCCCGGCAGCCCTAGGCGCGGAGGGCCCGTGGGCTGCCGGGGATTCGCGCGGCCCCTAGCCGCCACCCCTACGCCCGCGTAGCATCTCCTACGCCCGTGAAGCATCAAGGCATTACCGTGTTTCACCCCGAGCCGACGGTGGCAGCGGCCAGTCCGCCGGCGGAATTGAGGAAGCCATGAGCCACGATGGCGCTGCCGAAGCTGCGCGTGAAAATGCATGGGTTCGTCCCAGTTTCGCCAAGGGGCTGTACCTGGGCAATTTTGACATCGATCTGATCCATCCCCACCCGCAATCCACTGCCGATGATGCCGAACGCGGTGAAGCATTTCTGAAAAAGGTTGATGCCTATGCCAGAAGCCTTGACGGCGCCAAGGTCGAGCGGGATGCAAAAATCCCCGACGAGTACCTTGCTGGACTGGCGGAACTGGGCGCCTTTGGTATGAAAATCCCTGTGGAGTACGGCGGCCTAGGTTTGAACCTCACATATTACGGCAGAGCGCTGGCCATCTTGGGTAGCGTTCATCCGGCCTTTGGTGCACTACTTTCAGCTCATCAGTCTATTGGGGTACCCGAACCCGTAAAAGTATTTGGTACAGCTGAACAAAAACAAAAGTACTTGCCGCGCTGTGCCGCGGGTGCTGTCACAGCGTTCCTGCTCACCGAGGCGGACGTTGGCTCCGACCCTGCCAGGATGGGGTGTTTAGCTGTGCCCTCGAAGGACGGGTCCGAGTACATTTTGGATGGCGTAAAACTATGGACAACCACCGGCACCATTGCAGAACTTGTGGTCGTCATGGCTCTTATTCCCTCACGGGGGCTCGATGCTCTAGGACGCATAACAGGCGGCATCACAGCGTTCGTGGTGGAGGCAGACTCCCCCGGCATCACAGTGGAGAATCGCAATGAATTCATGGGACTTCGCGGTATTGAAAATGGTGTGACTCGTTTCCACCAGGTGCGTGTTCTCGCTGAAAATCGTTTGGGGCGGGAGGGCCAGGGTTTGAAGATCGCCCGGGAATGATCCAATGCAGGGGCCCAGTGGGGCTTGCCCGTTGGACAGCATGAGGCGGTTGGCAAGAAACTGGCCTTCATGGCGGCCACTACTTTCGCCCTGGAAGCTGTGTTCGAGCTCTTCGCAGCCCTAGCCGATGCGGGCATGAAGGACGTCCGTATCGAAGCGGCACTCGCCAAGCTATGGTCCTCCGAATTTTCCTACACGTGTGCCGATGAACTGGTTCAGATCCGCGGCGGTCGCGGCTACGAAAGCGCCGCGTCCCTCGCCGCACGAGGAGAGCGTGCCATCCCAGCCGAACAGCTGTTGCGTGGCAGTCACGGCTCCGCGTGGAAACCTTGTTCAATGAGCTGTGCCACAACACCGACGATTCGGATAAGTCACTCAGCGAGGAACTCTTGGCCGGAGACTTCACCTGGCTTGAAGAGGGAGTGCTCAATCCTTCGGAGGGTACAGGAGCCTGGATTGCCGACGCCTCAGACGGGGCGTCTCTTCAGGAAAATCAACACCGCAAATATCGCTGACACGGTCCATGCTCGGCAAAAAACAACGCGGGGGTGGTTATTACTATTCGCAGTGCGTAGACGCACTGCGAATAGTAATAACCACCCCCGCGTTGGGTGAAACGAGAAATATTAGCCGTCAGTCTTGACGATGTACACATCGCACGGGGCGTTATGTGAGACGGCGTTCGCCACGGAGCCCAGAACGCGGGCCAAGCCCTGCATACGCACGTTGCCAACAACGATCAATTTGGCTTTGAGCTTGGTGGCCTCTTCGATCAAGACGTCGGCAGGCTTGCCCAAGGCGGAGGAGTACTCGGTCTTGACACCGCTAATCTTCAGCTCTTCCGCAACGCGCTGTGCAACGCGCTCAGCCTCATCGGCCGTGGAGAGGAACCACTCGTCGTTGCCGATGGAAACCTTCTCGGTTCGGTCTTCGCCAAATGCTGTAACCACGCGCAAGGTGTAGCCAAGTGATTTGGCTAGTTCTGCTGCAACGCGTGCAGCCTTCATGGACGTTGTGTTGCCGTCGACGCCGACGATGATGATTCCAGCCATTTGCTTCATCCTTTGGTTGCTCCGAAACACCGGTGCTTTGCGCACCAGCACCAATCTTGTCCCCTACTTTAGCCACAAATGCCTGCACTTTGGCCTAAACGTGCCCGAACTTACCCTCCTGTTACGCCGCCAATATTAATCGTCTGCGCTCCACGGATGCCCCGTTGCCTACAGCTACGAGGGTTCGGTGAGCGCATCGGCCAGGATCTCCAGCACGTGGCGGTACTCTTCCCCCGTGGCTCGGCTCATACCCAGTTCACACGTCCTATTGCAGGAAGCATGGGCGGAGGCGCCCATCGTGGCCACCTCGGCTGCCTGGGCTTGCGTCGCTGAGGCCGTCAATTCCGGGTGCAGCATGCCCCGGTCCCCGGCAAAGCCGCAGCAGCCCCAGCTTTCCGGGACGTAAACCGAGTCCGCAACGGCCTGTGCCAGCTCCACCAAGGATGGATTCAGTCCCAAGCGCACCGACGAACAAGTTGGATGCAACGCAAGGGAATCCAGCCGCGCCCATGTTCCACCCAAGAGCGGCAGTAAACGTTCGGCGGTGAATGCCACGGCGTCAAGGACCCGCAGTGGCCGCTGTCCCGGGCTCAAAACCTCGTTTTCTAGGGTGTGCAGCAATCCTTCGGTGCAGCTGGAGGCATCACAAATGATCTCCAACTCCCCGTCCCGCGTTGCCTGACGCAACAGGGCCAGCGTTCGCGTGTGCATCTGCGCCAATCCATCCACCATCCCCTTCGATGACCACGGCGTTCCACAGCACGCACTGTCAATACCATCCGGGACCAGCAACTCAACCCCAGCCGCGAAGCACAATTGCTCAAAACTTGCCTGCACTCCAGCCGAACCACTGGCAGCAGGACCAAACATGACGTTCACACAGGCGGGAAAATACACGGCCACCGCTTCCCCCACAGGTGCTGGCCGACGTCGTGCCTCCCCTCCTGCGGGAAGCTCCCCTGAATACAAGGGCAGGGTGTCAGCACCAAGCACCTTGCGCCCGAGCTTATTGGCGGGAAGCACGACGGCGGCTGGCACCTTCGCGGCCACGTCCAGTGCCAGCGAGGCCCCCTGAGTCACGGGCCCCCAATGCTTTGCAGCCGTACCCCACACCGCCTTTTCCACTGTCCCGGCAGCCTGCGCACGCAGCCGCTTCACCAAAGTACCCGTGTTGATGTCCACAGGGCAGGCGGTTTGGCACATGCCATCCACGGCGCAAGTGTCTACGCCGGCGTAATCATAATCCGCCGCTAGGGCATCGGCGAGAGCATCATCGCCATCTGCCCGGGCCGTCGCCATATCGCGGAGAGTGACAATGCGCTGGCGCGGGGTCAGCGTCAGATTCTTGCTGGGGCACACCGGTTCGCAATAGCCGCAGGAGACACAACGGTCCACTTCCGGGTCTACGGCCGGGGGCGCAGACTTTATATGGTTCAAGTGTGCTAATGGGTTCTCTTCGAGAATTACCCCTGGATTCAGCATGCCCGTTGGGTCGCACAATGCCTTGATCCGGCGCATCACCTCATACAACTCATCCCCGTATTGGCGCCGCACAAACGGTGCCATGACCCGCCCTGTGCCATGCTCGGCCTTAAGCGAGCCACCCTCCCCGAGCACCACGTTCACCATGTCCTCGGTGAAGGCGGCATAGCGGTCAAGCTCGTCCTTGCTGGCAAAATTATCCGTCAGCATGAAGTGAATGTTGCCATCTTTGGCGTGCCCAAAAGTAACCGAGTTTTCGTAGCTGTATTTGGTAAACAACGCCCCCAGCTCCCGGCACGTGCGCGCGAGCGCAGGAACCGGAACAACCACATCCTCAAGCAGTGCGGTGGTGCCTGGAGGGCGAGCCCCGGCCACCGCGGTGTACAGCCCCTTGCGCAAGTGCCACAACTCTGCACGCACCTTAGCATCGGTACTAAAACCCGCCGGCCCCTCCAATCCCAACGTTGCCGCGAGTCGCACAGCCTTCGCATTGAGCTCAGCAAGCTCGCCCGCGTTGCCTGTTTGGTATTCCACAAGCAACGCCGCATGGTGTGCAACCTTAAGATCCCGCACAACTGCGGGTACTTGACTCAGTCCCTGCCCCACCCGCAGCGACAGCGCATCCATGAGCTCAACCGTGGCTGCTCCGCTGTCCACCAACGCCGGCAGCGCGGTGTTGGCCGCCTCGAGATCCTTAAAGACCAGCAGCCCGGACGTGGCGTGAGCCAGCCGTGAAACAGTCCTAAAGACGGCCTCAGCCACGAACCCAAGTGTCCCTTCACTACCAACAACAAGGTGCGCCAGGATATCAACGGGATCGGAGAAATCAAGGAGTGAGTTAAGTCCGTAACCCATGGTATTTTTCATGGCGAATTGTCGTTCCACGGTGGCACGCGACTGCGGATTCCTGCGCACCCGTTCCGCCAACTCGCCAAGACCCTTGTAGAGTTTCGGCTCCAGAGACCGGAGCCGGGCAGGTGCGTCGGCGGCGCCCGTGTCGATAACGGTTCCGCTGGGGAGCACCAGTGTCATTGATTCAAGAGTCTGGTAGGCATTATCCGTGGTGCCACAGGCCATCCCCGAGGAGTTATTGGCAATCACTCCCCCCACGGTGCAAGCAACCTCGCTTGCGGGATCAGGACCAAATTTCCGTCCATAGCGCAACAGCCGGGCATTTAAATCCCGTACCGTAACTCCCGGCTGCACGCGCACACGGGCACCGTCGTCGAGCACTTCAATATCTCTAAAGTTCTTCCGCACATCTACCAGCAGACCGGCGCTGACCGCCTGACCGCTCAGGCTTGTCCCGCCGGAACGCAAGGTTAATGGCAGTCCACGAGCGGCGCTGACCATCATCAGTTTGGCCACTTCAGTAGCATTTTCCGGGACGGCCACTGCCTGTGGGATCAGCAGAAAGTGTGAGGCGTCATGGGCGTTTGCGTGGCGGTCAAGGGCACGTGTGCGAGTTTGCTCCGGCGCCGCCATCGCCGCCGTGACTTCCTTTAGCAGCGGCCCACTTAACGCCGCGTTACCCCCGTTAACCGCACTTCTATGCCCCGGCATGCCTGCCCTTTCCCTCTTCTGTTTCTGTTTCTGTCGATTTCAGAGCTTCACATTCAAAACACAAAGCGGCAGCAACCAATTGGCCCTCTAGCTAGTCTTGTGCGGGGTCTGCCGCAAAGCAAGCAGCTCGCATGAACCGGCTGTCATGAACTAATAGTGGGCCCTCATGCCCCCTATGCTGTTGCTAGCAGCTAACAACCTTTATTTTTGGGAGCCCCATGACCATCTCTACAGCAGATCTTTATGACGAGCGCGGTTCAGAGTTAACCTCGGTGTCACTCCAATTTCGGGATTTCGGTGCTGTCGCCGCGTTTAGCGGCCCGGCCCGCACCGTCAAGTGCTTAGAAGACAATTCCTTGGCGAAGGCAACTTTGGCAACTCCCGGCGAGGGCGCCATTTTGGTTATCGACGGCGGCGGCTCACTGCGTACTGCCCTGATGGGAGACATGATCGCCCAACTCGCTGTGGACAACGGCTGGGCCGGAGTCATTATCCATGGCTGCGTCCGTGACAGCGTGGTGCTTGGAACCATCAATCTAGGCATCAAAGCCCTGGGAACAAATCCTGCCAAGAGCAATAAAAACGGTATAGGCCGCGTTGATGTCCCAGTCAGCTTGGGTGATGTCATCATTGTTCCCGGAGCGATGCTCTACGCCGACCCCGACGGAATCCTTGTGGCCCCGCCTCTTACATAGCTGAGAGACTCAGGGTTTGAAGTTAGCTGGTCCGCGTAGGGGCTCCAGTTGGTTCTTCTTCTCCGCTGGAAGTCGCACCAAGGTATTGCTAGGTTCATGGAAGAACGCCAGCACAGTTTCAGCTATGACGCATTTACTTTCAGTGACCGGATCAAAAATGGCATAAGCCACTGTGAAACTTGCCCCCTTTATGGCACTGATCCACAACTGCACGCTCGCCGCAACGTTGCGGTAATTCAACGGGGCCAGATATTTAACCCTGTGCTCCACCACTAGTGCCTGCACACCGGCGGCCAGTTCGGAAAAGATGGGCATCTCCACATCAGTTCCAGGGAGCCCGGTTCCCGATGGAGGGCCAAAGGCATGCACCCTGGCCTCCTCGAGGATGCGCAGAACTTCTACGTTGTTGATGTGCCCATAGGCGTCCATGTCTCCCCAGCGCATGGGCACCGCCAGCGTGAGCCGCTGGCCGTCGTCGAACTTTTCCTGCACAACTTTCATTTCAATCCGCTTCTTTCTCCTGGCACATCTTTACTTCGGGCACGTCTTCTCTTCGGGCACGATAGCCAGTCATCACGCTGCCGTGCGGCCTCAGTCTGGTTCATGGGAAGGCCATTCACGGCTCAAGATGGCGTAGTGGCGGAGGGTAATCCATTCGCCTTTGCTCCAGTCAGCTTCCACAAATGTGGCCTCCAAGCGCATCCCCAGCCGGGTCATCAGGGATGCTGACTTTTCATTCCTGTCATCGCAAATCCCCTCTACCCGGTGCCATCCAAAGTGGTTGAAGGCAAGGTCCAACGCTGCGGTACATGCAGCGAAGGCCACACCGCGACCTTGGACTGTGGGGCTGAAAACGAAACCGATTTCTCCCCGCCGCCAATTATCGCCATCCCACTTCAGCAGTACCTCTCCCACGATTTCAGGGGAAGATCCCAGCTCAACGGCCAGATCCAACCACTGTCCGGGGGTGGCAAAATCACGTTGGGCAACCATTGCATCAACCGTCAATTCGGTGTCGGCCAAGGACTGCGGAGGGTGCGGGAGATATCTTGCCACTTCTGCCAGCGACCTATATGCGTTCACGGCCGGCGCATCCGCCACCGCGATGGGGCGGAGGCGGATGTCTTCCGCCCCGCAGTCTGCTGGCGCCTTGGCAGAGGATTTGGCAGGCGCTTTGGCAGGGACTTGAGCATGGAACGGATAGATCGGCTGTGCGGGGACGGGGACCTTTGAAGTCTCACAAGACATGTTCAGATCCTAATGGAATTCCCCCGTGTCAGGCCCGAACAGCATCTGCCAATAGATATATTGCCCTCCCCCACCCGCGTCCTGCTAGGTGTTCGAGCCGGCTGAACCGTTGGTCAGAGGTCGGTTCAGGCGCTAGTTCAGGCCCTAGTTCAGGCCCTAGTTCAGGAGCCGCCTCAGGCGCTATCTCTCGCGGCAAACAGTCAGACTCGTTCGATAACATAGCTTCATGCCTGCCGCTCCAACAACTCGCCGACGCGTGGAACTCATTCTGGTTCCACTCGTTTCCGCTTTTTGTATGGCCTTCATCATCGGCGCAATAGTACTGGACCGCGACAGCGCCCCGTGCCCCTCTCCCACATGGGATAACAACCTCTCACTGTCATTGGTAAACAGCGGCAGCGTCAAGGCTGCAGCAGTCACTGCTTGTCCGGACGCGGATTGTGTCCCGACCTCTCCCACGTTCGCCAAGAGCTCTCTCGGAGACTCGCGCATCCTCACCCAGCAAAGGGACGGATCGTGGCTGCTGGTCTTGGGTGCGCCACCTCCCACAGCTGTTAGTTTCAGGGTCTACGACCAAGACGGCAAGCTCTTGGCTACCCAATCCACGGCACTGAACTGGACACGCGTGTCAGGCAACGAGCGCTGCGGCGGCAGGATGGCGAACATCAACGTGGCATTCGACGTCCCCTAGAGTTGGCTTTCCCCAGGCGGCTCACTAGCGCGCTTCACCCAGTTGCGCGGCCCGTAAAGACTGTGGCGCACATCTTTTAGCTCACACCTTCTGGCTCACCAATTGTGTGGAGCCGGGTTGCGGGCGCTGGGCAGCGCATTGTTTGCCTGCCATTGGTGCACCCATGCTGGAAGCTGGAGACCCTGCGGCGGCAGCCCAAAGACCTCAAGCAGCTGTTCCATGGGGATGGGTCGTCCCTTACCTACAAAGCGCATCCACACGATGGACTGAGCGTAAATCTCGCCAGTTACCACCATTCGTTGCTCAAAATAGAAGCCCCGCTCATCGGTGCCGATAATCCGCGTCTCCATGGAGTATTTTTGCCACAGTTGCAGCGACTTTCTAAAAGATATAGTTTCCGCCCCTGATACGGGACTCCAGCCCCGGCGCAGCATTTTCTTCCATGCCCCGCTGCGGACTATCAGATCCATACGGCCCAAATCCATCAGGGAGAAGTACATACCGTTGTTCAGTTGACGCGCTACATCTATGTCGCTTGGCCATACACGCATGGGCACGCTCGAGTTACCCCACAGTGTCGCGGCAGGTCTGCGCCATGAACAGAAAATATGAAAGAGAGTACGCAATAAGAGGTGCATGACTACATGTTACTTGCTAGTAACATAATGCAGCTTGAGCATGTCTACCTGTTTACAAAGTAAATCAAAACCCCTGTGACCCACGTGCCTGCGGCCATGGCCGCAAAGCCAAATTCTGCCAGTATCCCCAGCCCCATGGCCCTCAAAGCTGCAAGGGATGAAGAGATAGCGGGTCCCACTTCTTTCTTTCGAGCAAATTCCGAGAGAAACAGGCCCAGAACAAAGCCCACCAGCAAGCCCACCACTGGAATTACAAAGAAACCTACAACGCCCAAAACCACGCCGATCAACACAGACCGCCCAGGTATGGAGCGTTCCTTCATGACGCGGCCCGTCAGCACAGTACTCGAGACCATGCCCGCCGCAACAAGCAGTAAGCCGATACCAAAAATAACCCATCCCAGCGGAGACCCCAACACCAGCGCCCAAACGAACAGGCTGACGGCGATCAATATGCTGCCAGGAAGCACGGGAATGATAATGCCCGCGGCCCCAACCGCTATTGCCAATCCGCAAATAATTGTCCAAATAATCTGAGCGTCCATCCTGCAATGATCCCATTTATTTCCTGCGGCTTACTGCTTTGGTGAAGGTGGCTCCCTCTGCGCCAAATCCCTTTGCGCGCTTTTCTTGCGGGCTTCCAACGCTTGGTGCTGCTGATGGGGGGCGACGGCGGTTCTTGCGTTGTGGGGGTGGGTGCGGGTCGGGTTTCGGCTTGTGTTTTGGTTTGTGTTTCGGCTTGTGTAGCTGAGGCGTGGTGGGGTCTGAGTAGATATTGCTTAGAATGTTTCTTCTAGGAACTATAGCGTTTCGGTTACGACGGGCGTAGACTTGTGGTATGAGTATTCCGGTGATGGCCCCCGGAGAACGGGGCGAGGAAGCCACACAGGATGTGGCCGCACTCCTTGGTGCGATAGCCGCTCTTCCCTCTATTGAACCCTTCGGCACTGACAATCCATCCTTGGCAGGATTACCGCCACTGATTGGCTTTCCCCCGCCACAACCGGAGCCGCCCTCTCAGTTATGTGTGGTGCGTGGTGTTCATGATGGTGCTATCGGCGCTCTGGCGGTAGTGAAGCGTTTAGAAGACGCTACCGCGGCGTGTAAAGCGGCCCTGTTGGGACGATTAATGGGTGCGGTAGAAGTAGAACGAGTTTTAGTTGATCTAGACCGGAACCAATCATCACTAGCGCAAAGTAGTGCCGTGTTGGAAGCAGCTTTGGTCTTAGGGATCCCTGAACGAACAGCTGCCGCACTCACGCATCACTGCGTGGAGGTTCTAAAACACCCAGTCACTTTCAAGGCTTTACAAGCAGGGGTTTTATCTTGGCGGCACGCATGCACGATCGCTGATGAGATCACCACGGTCAAAGAGAGCAGTGGCATCAGTGCCCCTGAAGTCGCCGCTTTCCAGACCCGATTGCTGTGCTTAGCACCCGGGGCTACCGCATCAGTGTTTGCCGCCAAAGCCCGCCGGGCCCGTGAGTCAACATTCCCAGATACCCTCACCACCGCCACCAAGGAAGCCTTCACACGGCGTAAAATGTTCTGCGAAGAAGGCCGCGACGGGATGTCCTGGCTAAGCCTGCATCTACCCACCCTGGCCGCAGCAGGAATCATGACGCACTGCACCCGCACAGCACGAGCCATCAAAAACCACACCAACACCCACCCCACACCACACCCTAACCCCGGCCCCGGCCCCAGTTTTGGGAATGGGGCCGGTTCAGGTGCTGGGAATGGGTTTGGGGGAGATCGTGGGGAATACAGAACACTAGATCAACTTCGTGTTGACGTTGCTGCACTACTACTGATGGGCCAAGAACTACCCACCAACAACTACACCAAGACCGGCAGTAACAACGCCAGCACCAGCAAGACCAGCACCAGCGCTCCAGAGCACAACGACGATCGCAGCAACGCTCCTGAGAGTAGTTTCGGGGGATCTAGCTCGGGCTTTGGGGTGAGGTTGGTTGATCCGGAGCCTATCTGGACACACACAGACCCTGACCCCAAAGACCGTGATGCCACAGGCGGTGGTGCCATAGGTGGTGACGTGCGTGAATCCTGCCCTGGACGTGAGGCTGACTCCCTGCATAATCCAGGTAACCCGATTCAGGGGTACCTCCCTGTTCAAGAGCGCCCCGCGGCTGAGAAGGGGGCTGGGAAGGGATTAGGTGGTGAGGGCAGTGCGGTGGATGATGCGCACCCTACCCTTGCCCAGGACGTCGCTGGCGATAGTGGTGTAGCTGCTGGAGTAGATGTTGGGGTGGATGTTCTGGTGATGGGGGAGTTAGTGGGGGATGGTTCAGGTTTCGTCAATGGGGTCATTGACGGGATCGTGGAAGATCAGCAACAAGAATACTTAGACCAGCTTCACGCACTGGCGCAGGGGAAAGTCATTACGGATCCGCCGCTACCAAAGGCATTGATTCTCCTGAAGGTTCCTTTCCTGGGCTTGTTAGGGATAACTGATGAGCCCGCGGAGCTTGTGGGTATCGGCACCGGTCCGGTACCAGAAGAAATCGCAAGGAAACTCATGGCAGCCTCACACACGTTCCTACGCGTGCTCACCGATCCGATCAGTGGGGAAGCGTTAGCGTTGAACCCGGACCGGTACACACTTAGCAACGCTGAAAAAGCTGTGCTGCAAGCCCTGACTGGGGGTTGTTACATCCCTAATTGTCCTTATCCAGTGATGGACACTGAGCTGGATCACCTGAACGCGTGGGAACACGGGGGGACCACGGCCATGACTAATCTTCGCCCTGCCTGCGCACGTCACCACCGCCTCAAGCACTTCAAGGACGATAAAGACCGCCACGGTAACTACCGCCGCTATCAAGAACCACACCGGCAAAACATTCGTCTTCGTGGCTGGACCCCTCAACCCACCCCCGACGGACGCATCGGCTGGATCACCCCATCAGGGAACTACCAAAAACCCCAACATCAAGAACCCCAACGCACCCAATACCCCACCTGGCTCAAAAAACACATCAACCACACCCTCAACCCACCAAAAGAAAACACCACCAAACACCCCAAAAAACGCCACAAGTAGCCACGTCGGCGTTAACAATGCACGGGAGTGAAGTACCTGCGGCCTAGACTTTCTGTGTGACCACACTGCAAAAGAACATCCCCCCAGCAGGTGCCCGCTCTGCCTCAGCCTTTCTGCGGCGACCTACAGCTTTTGCCCGCTCGGCCACGCACCCCATCATCCTTTCCAGTTTGGTGGGCATGCTTTCTCTCACCGTGTATTCAATATTCTCCTGGCTGCAATGGCGGGGCTTCACCATCCGTTCGTGGGATCTGGGTATCTTCACTCAATTGGCCAAGGCGTACGCGAACTTCAGGCCGCCCATCGTGAGCCTCAAGGGCGAGGGTTACAACCTACTAGGCGATCACTTCCACCCCCTCCTCGTCCTTCTTGCACCCGTTTATCGCCTATTCCCTAGCGCCTATACATTGCTCGTGATACAAAACGTATTGCTGGCCCTCTCCGTCCTGATTGTGTGCCACTACGCAATCAGGCGGCTAGGAAAACTCCCCGGCGTGTGCATCGGGATCGGCTACGCGCTGAGCTGGGGACTGGCATCAGCGGTCGATTCCCAGTTCCACGAGGTTGCTTTCGCGGTCCCGTTGCTGGCACTCTCACTAGTTGCCCTACTTGACGAGCGGTGGCGATCTGTATGGATCTGGGCGTCCCTGCTTGTGTTTGTCAAAGAAGATCTGGGTCTGACAGTGTTTGTTATCGGCCTTGTCATGGCATGGCGCGCCCGGACCGCAGCAGGCCTATGGCTCGCCCTCTGGGGTGTTGCTTGGTTTGTGCTCGCAACCAAGGTCATCTTGCCGGCCATGAACCCCGGGGACCAGTGGGCGTATCAAAGCCAGCTGAATATCAATGGGTTACTCCGCGACCCGGGCTCACTTTTCCACCCGGACAAGGTCACAACAGTTCTGCTGCTTCTGCTCATCACAGCCGGACTCGCCCTACTATCTCCCTTGATATTGATCGTCCTACCCACCTTGGCATGGCGCTTCCTCTCGGACCTGCCCGTTTATTGGGGCCAGGAATGGCAGTACAGCGCGGTGCTCATGCCGATTGTTTTCTGCGCTGCCATTGATGCGCTCTCGCGCCGAAAACTACTCAATTCTATTCGGCTAAGACAACTTGCAGGCATAAGTATTCTGCTGGTTTCCATTGTACTGACGAGCCAATATGCGTTTGGGAAACTGGCTCATCCAGATAAGAACTTCCCGCTCACCACAGCGTCATCTTCACAGAGGGCCTTGGCGGCAGTGCCCGACGGCGTGAGCGTCGAGACAGATATCTCACTGATGAGTTACCTGACCGACCGAACCGAAGTTTATTGGATCGGCAATAAGAATCCGGCTCCAGATTACGTACTGATTGATGTCTCCGGGCGCTCCGACATTACTCCTACAACCGCGGCCACTGAGGCCGAACAGCGCTTCCCTGGCACCCGTTTCATCACCGTCTTTGCAGACGCACGTTATCAAGTGGTTCAACGCCAGTAGAGCAGAGTTACCACCTTCGTGGCAGCACCGCTGATTCTCAGATAGTGGCTAGCGTCTTCCGTGCGGTATCAATAAGCTCACCGCAGGAGCGCTTGTAGGTCCCGGGCTCGTAGGTTCCAGCTTCTAGGCCTTGGGGTTGAGAATCTGCTCGAACGAGTGGACTTTCTCTCACTCATCCGCAATTCCGTGCATAGTGCTGTGCGCTTAAGAACTCCATAAACCCCCGGCCAATTTAGAATATAAACAGCCTCAAACTGAGGGTGGTCCGAATAGGCACTGACCGTCGTTTCCGGCGCCGCAGAGCCCAAAGTTCCACCAACTGGATCGGCGAGGATTCAGTGCCCTAATCGACGCTCTTTATCTTCACCACGAAAACAGCACCCAAAAGTCCGATGACAGCTGCTACAACATAGAGCGTCACGTAGCCACCGAAAATTGTGACAAGCGGCCAAGCAATAATCGGCGCAATGACCTGTGGCAGAGAATTCGCCACGTTGATCACTCCCATATCTTTGCCCCGACTGGTTGCCGACGGCAGAACCTGCGTAAGAAGTGCGAAGTCAACAGCCAAGTAAACTCCGTAACCAATCCCTAGGACAGCAGCTCCCACCAGTGCACCGGCCCACGTTGGGAAGAACGCCAAGATCAGCGCAGCTAAGGCGATGATGGCTGACGATGCGATGACGAATGGTTTACGTTTGCCCACCCTGTCTGTCCACCGTCCACCAATGACCGCAGTGATTAACGTCAGGACGGCGTAGACACCGGTGAGTATCAAAACACCGAATTCCGGGTTCTCAAAACCCACAGCATCGGTCAGGAAGAAGAGTAGATACAAAGTCACCAAATGATTGCCCACATTGACCAGGAATCTGGTGATCCACGCCCACGCAAAATCAGGGTACCGCTGCGGGGAGATCCAAAAGCCCTTGATAAAATTCGGCCATGTGAAGGGTGGTTTGTCCCGCGCATCAAGCACTTGATCGTTTGCCAAGAACAAGTAAGGAACCATGCCAACCAACAGGGCCACAGCGCAAATAATGAATCCAAGCGAGAAATTCCCTGCCACTCCTGCAGCAATGGCGGCGCCCACAAGGATTCCCACCACGGTGCCCATCGAAGCGAGCCCGCCAATGGTGCCGCGCTGTCGCACCGGAACTTGGTCTGGAATGGCGGCCGTCGTGGCCGCGAGCGCACCGTTTGCACCCAATTGAACAACGCACCAAAGTAATGTCATGGCGGCAATGCTCGGTGCCCCAGCCAGACCTAACAATCCAATGATTCCCAACAGGGCTCCGATGAACACCCATGGAACCCGCCGGCCAAACCGTGAGGTTGTTCTGTCGCTGAACGTACCAAAAAGTGGGTTGGCAACAAGTGACACAGCAGCCCCGGCACCTGTCACCAGCGCTAGAATGCCTTCCTTGTCAGCTTCGCTGAAATCTGCAGCCTGTTGTCCAAGCAATACCTGTATAGGACCAAAGAATGCTGCATTGATGCCTACATTGACCAGCACTATGGAGGCAGTCCACCGGTGTTTTACATTGCTAGTTGGCTCAGCCAAGGCCGTATTACCGGGCCCCTGTTGAGGGAGACCCTCGGTATGTTTGTACTTCACGGTGACTTCAGCCTTCCCCGTCTGGTGCCTTGTCACACCAGTATCCGCCTCAGCTTACCCGTCAACACGTCCGTGATCGCTGGTGTTTCGAATTTGTTCAATGATGCGCAACGACGCCACGGAATCTGCTGGGTCCACCGGAACATCTCCACCGGAGAGGACGGCCGCAGAAAGTAGCTCATAGAATAAGGCGAAATTACCGCGCACAGTTGGCACGGGCATCGCGACTCCGTCATGGCCAAGCAGGCCCCAACATTCCTGCGGGTCTACTCCATACTCAGGATTTCCTGGCAGGATGCCCGCCATCACTTGATTTTCCTGAATATCGGCGGTCACTTTTACGTACGCAGATTCCGAACCCAGAACACGGAACCTCGGTCCTTTTTGCGCAACATTGAGATTCATCCAGAGGTGTGAAATCACGCCGCTAACGTGCCGAAGTGCCACGAAAACGTCGTCGTCGGCTAATTCCGCTGGTCGCCGCGCAGCAAGTTCTCCATAGACAGCTGCCACGGGGCCAAACAGCTCAAGTGCCTGATCTATGAGGTGTGTGCCGAGATCAAAAAGCAACCCTCCGCCGTCGGCCGCACTCGCCTGCGCTTTCCACGCTTTGGTGATATCCGGTTGCCACCGCTCAAGCCGGGATTCAAATCTGCGCACTTCTCCCAGAGCACCTTCGCCGAGTAGTTTTTGCAGTGTTAAGAACTCCCCGTCCCAGCGACGGTTTTGATAGGTCGTCAAAAGCTGCCCACGCTCCTTGGCCAGCGCAATCAACGCCTCACCTTCTACACTTGTCAGCGTAAAAGGCTTGTCAACAACAACGGCACACCCGGATTCAAGTGCCATGGTGGCAAGAGCAACATGTGTGGCGGGCGGGGTTGCCACCACCACCAAGTCGATGTTCTCCTGGCTTCCCGTGCGATCCCACTCCAGCCGGGTGAGGATTGCAGCATTCGGATACGCGGCCTTGGCAGCCGCCTGGCGTTCCGGATCCGAGGTCACAATCACATCGAGGCTGAACTGCTCCAGTGAGGCCAGCGACGGCGCGTGAAAAACACTGCCTGCCAGCCCAAATCCTAGGAGCGCAGTACGAATTTTTGGCGTCATGGCTCTTACCTTAGCTCGGGCTACTATTTGTTCCATGACATTACATGCCCCTAAAGTCAGTCCGGCACTGGAACCATCTGAGCAGGCCGCGCTAGCACGGACCCTTACCGGCGAGGGAGACGTGACAGTGTTTGTGGACGGAACTGCGCACCGTCTCGGCGGCAACTCTAGGGATGCCGTAGTGGATCTGCTGTCCCGCCTCTCCCGTGGAGATACTGTCAGCGTGGCCAGTATTGCCGACCTACTCACCACCTCACAGGCTGCGGAGTTGGCGGGAATTTCACACACATTCCTGCGCAACCTCACGGATCGAGGGGAAGTAGGCGTGCAATACCGTGGCTCGCACAGGCGCATTCACAGGCAAGACATCATGGCTTGGTTATCCACACAAAAGGGTGTGCCACCAAAAGATCCCTCACAAGATCCGTCACAAACAGCTAACGAGTAGCCTGCCTGGTCCGCGCAGGAGTCCACCCTGCTAGTGTCAGCCCATGGACGCTACCGTGGGGAAATTCATCGCTGACTTCGCTGCCCTTGTGGCGTTGGCTCAAAAAGAATCAACGGCCTTGCTCGATGGCGGACGGTTCCTAGAGGAGCTGAACGATCATCTGGGCATCCCACCTGTCCAGCTCAGCGTTGTCGTGGAAGAAATCCCCTCTCACCGTTTGGTCGATGCTGACATCCTCTTGGCTGAAATGGCTGCTGCCGATCCGAACAGCCAGCTCTTGGGCATAGCCAACGACCAGCGAAACCACTTGTCACTCAGCGACATGATCCAGCACGCAGTTTCTTACAACAACTTTCCACTCTCTCAGCCGGACTACACGAACGTGGCTGTGGGCCCGGTCGAGCAGCGTCAAGTAGTGGCCATGGGACTGTGGCTCTTTAACTATGCAGGCTCTCCTGTGGCCGTGCTTCAGCGTGCAGCCAATCCACAATTTGGCCGCCAATTCGCTTCCCTTGAGGTCCTGGCACTGCACCCTTCAACAGCAGCTGCGTTGTTGGCTGGGGTACGTACTGGCATGGAGAAGCGCAGCGTCTTCAAGGGCCAAGTAATCTCCCTGGTGGGAAGTGACTACGGATCAAGTATTGCTGGCGTAACGTTTAATGTTCGCCCCGACCTGAGCAGCGCAGAGGTAATTTTGCCCGACGGCGTGCTCAACCGGGTGGAGGAACACACGTTGGGAATTGGGCGGGCCGCCGCAGCACTCAACGTCCACAGCCAGCATCTCAAGCGCGGGTTGTTACTTTATGGCCCGCCTGGCACCGGGAAAACCCACACTGTGCGTTATTTGCTCAGCCGCAGTGAGGGGGTCACGGCGGTCCTTTTATCCGGTGGTTCGCTGGCTCGTATCACCGAGGCCACCACGATGGCCCGGGCCCTTGCCCCGTCAATAGTTGTTCTAGAAGATTGTGACCTCATTGCCGAGGACAGGAGCTTTGGCCACGGTCCGCAGCCACTTCTCTTTGAAGTCCTTGACGCCATGGATGGGCTCGACAGCGACTGCGACGTGGCCTTTGTATTGACTACCAACCGTGTAGACATGCTCGAGCGTGCTCTTGTGCAACGCCCGGGGCGCGTCGATCTGGCAGTGGAAATACCACTGCCTTCCGAACACGAACGCGAGGCACTCTTGCAGCTGTATGCTCACGGAATCGGTTTCTCACCGGGATCTTTGCTGGCGGCAGCGGCGCAGTCCGCAGGGACAACGGCGTCGTTCGCAAAAGAACTCATCCGACGCGCGGTCGTGGCCGCATCCTTGGCCGGAGAAGACCCCGCAGATTCTCATCTTAGACAGGCCGTAGCCCAACTAATGGCAGACGACCAGGCCCTCACCCGCAACCTACTGGGCAGCACCGAGTTGGGCAGTCACCCATCTAGCGGCACCAGAAACCCCACCAGCAAGGAAGAGCAATCATGATCATAGGCGTTCCCGAAGAGGTAAAAAATAACGAGTTCCGTGTGGCCCTGACCAATTCAGGGGTCCATGAACTTACCCGGAGCGGTCACACCGTGCTGGTGCAAAATGGCGCAGGAGAGGGTTCTGGTATTACCGACGCCGAATATGCTGATGCGGGTGCGCAGTTGGTGGCATCTGCCGAAGAGTTGTGGGCGCGTTCGGACATGGTGGTGAAGGTCAAGGAGCCCATCAGTAGTGAGTATGCGTATTTCCGCAAAGGCCTGGTGTTGTTTACCTATTTGCATTTGGCCGCGGAGCCGGCATTGACGCGCTCACTGGTGGCCGCCGGAGTTACTGCCATTGCCTACGAGACAGTTCAAATTGGGCGCACCCTGCCTCTGCTGGCACCCATGTCTGCTGTGGCGGGACGGCTTTCAGTCCAGGTGGGCGCCCAATGCCTAACAGCCCCTGCTGGTGGGAAGGGGATGCTCCTAGGCGGAGTACCGGGAGTCCGTCCGGCGAATGTCACAATTTTGGGTGCAGGGGTTTCCGGCACCCACGCCGCTGCCATGGCTATTGGTGCCGGTGCTGACGTGACAATTTTGGACATCAACATTGACCGGCTGCAGGAACTTGACGCTCATTACCGTGGCCGGCTAAAAACTGTGGCCTCAAATTCGCTGGAGATCGAGCGGTCCCTCTTGCAGGCCGATTTGGTGATTGGATCGGTGCTCATTCCCGGTGCCAGGGCACCCAAGCTTGTGAGTAATGACTTGGTTTCGAGAATGAAGCCGGGATCGGTTTTGGTTGACATCGCCGTTGATCAGGGCGGCTGTTTTGCCGACACCCGGCCCACAACCCATGCAGATCCCACCTTCATGGTGCACAACTCAGTCTTTTATTGCGTAGCGAACATGCCAGGCGCAGTGCCGAACACCTCCACCTACGCTCTCACCAACGTGACCCTGCCCTACACCTTGGCGCTGGCCAACCTTGGTGTGGTGCCCGCCCTCACGGCTGATCCGGCCCTACTGGCGGGCCTGAACGTAGCAGGCGGCTCTGTCACCCACCATTCGGTTTCAAGCGCACACGGTCTTGCACTTGAGGAAAACTGGCGAGCGCTGTTGTAGACGCTGGGCACCGGCTCCACGCCAGGGGAGGGCACGTGACCCGAGCGTAACCAGATTGCATTTGAACCTCCTTTCTCTTTGTTGCCTGTTCACTACGAGAAATTCCCTCTAATTTAGGAGCAGGGGATATTGCGGATCTTACGAATCCAACGGGAGGCCGTCATGCGTCGCAGAACAATGTGTTCAGCTTTGGCACTGCTGGCCGGTGCTGCTCTGATTTTGGTTGGCTGCACGGGAACTGTGCCTTCCGACGTAGCATCCGGCAGTTCGCTCTCGTCTTCGGCCGTGGCACCCGGCACACCACTGGCAACTGCCACCGATGGGGCAAGTGCCACGCTTTCAGCGAATCCCCCGGAACCCACTTCGCCGAGCAGTCAACCGACGCCCTCACCCACCAGCGCCTCACTGACACTGTTTTATATTGCCCAAGGCGACGGCGGGACCTCGGGCCCGGTAGTTGGCTGTGGTGACAGTGCCGTTGCCACGACGAGCCCATCAGTGACTTTCTCTGACCCCGTCGAGGGAGCATTGCGGACGCTGTTAGAGAACCATTCAGAGGAGGTGGGACAGTCTGGACTGCACAATGCACTGTGGAACTCGGAGCTCTCAGTGAGTTCGATTGAGCGTTCGGGCGGAACTGTTACGGCACAGTTACGTGGCACTCTAATCCTGGGAGGAGAGTGCGACATCCCTAGGGTTGAGCAGCAGCTTTTGCTGACGGCAGGACAAGCGGAGGGAGCTCCTGTGGCCATTACCATCAACGGGAAAACGTTGAGTGAGGCCCTGAGTTTGAAATAGCCCACGTCTGCGAAAACTTTTGATGCCTATTTAGCAACAAAGGCTATATCCTGAGCTGGTGAACACTCCAAACTCCGGCGCCAATGCAGCCGCCGAAACCCTGTCAGAAGAAACCGTCGACGCTTTGGCCCGGGCTCAAAACGAAGCGGCGTCCACGCCCTCCACCACACCGGCCGCAGCCACTCACAGACATGACGCCCTGTTGTCCGCTCGAGCGGCAAACATCAAGCAGTCGGCGGTGCGTGATGTATTTGAAATTTCAATGCAGCCAGGCCTGGTTTCTCTTGCCGGCGGCAACCCTTACCTGCAGTCTCTGCCGCTGGATCGCCTAGCCGCCACGGCCGCAAACATCATCTCCGAGCATGGCTTGGAAGCACTGCAGTACGGCGGGGGCCAGGGAACCCTTGAATTGCGCACCCAAATTTGTGATGTTATGGCTGCCGAAGGCATTCTCGACGCCGATCCTGAGAACGTCGTTATCACTTCCGGATCCCAGTCTGCCCAAGATGTTGCCGCCAAGGTCTTTTGCGATCCAGGTGATGTGATCCTGCTTGAGGACCCTACATATGTTGGCGCACTCAACACCTTCGAAGCGTACCAAGTTGATGTTCGCCCGGTGGCTGGAGACGAACAGGGACTCATCCCCGACGCATTGCGCAGCACAATCGCCGCTGTGCAGGCCGAAGGCAAAAGCATCAAGCTGCTGTACACGATCCCCAATTTTAACAACCCCTCGGGCGTCATGTTGGCCCCGGAACGTCGGCAGGAAATCGTCGACATATGCCGTGAGGCGAATGTTTTAGTGCTGGAGGACAACCCCTACGGATTGTTGAAGTTCGACGGCGTTCTGCCGCTGCCCATGCGCGCGGCCAACCCCGACGACGTGCTGTATTTGGGCTCATTCTCAAAAATCTTTGCACCAGGGCTACGCATCGGCTGGGCGCTTGTCCCGGCGCACCTGAAACAGCGCTATTACTTGGCAAGCGAGGCTGTCACTCTGTGTCCCCCAGCATTTAACCAACTCTTAGTCAGTGAATACCTGCGCAGCTACGACTGGCAGGGCCAGATCAGCACCTACCGTGGACTGTACTCGGAACGCTGCGCAGCATTGCTGGCGGCCCTGGACGAATTCATGCCAGCGGGTGTCACGTGGACCCGTCCTGAAGGCGGCTTCTTCGTCTGGCTCACGTTGCCCGAGGGAATCGACACGTACCCCTTGCTGTACACGGGGATCGATGCCGGTGTGGTTTTTGTGCCTGGCGCGGCATTTTCAACAACGGCGGGTCCCAGCAACAATCTCCGGCTAGCGTTCAGCGCTGTTCCGGCTGAGGCGCTGCGGGAAGGCGTGAAGCGTCTGGCCCCGGTTTTGGCACACGCCCTCGAGAACTACAACCACCCTTAAAGCTGATCGCTGAGACCCAAGTCAGGGCCTGGCAGTAGCCGGAGTTCGGTTACTGCCGGACCCTGACTAGTGCTGCACAGGACAAAGTAAGAACACGCTTAATCAAGGAGCAGTGCGGGCTCTTCCATGATCGCAGCCACGTCGGCCATGAACCGGGCCGAAAGGTCGCCATCAACCACCCTGTGGTCGAACGAGCCTCCCAGGGTTGTGATCCAGCGAGGGATCACTTCCCCATCAACAACCCAAGGCTTTTGTTTGATCGTGCCAAAGGCAACGATCGCTACTTCCCCCGGGTTGATGATGGGAGTTCCTGTGTCTATACCCAGTGCACCAATGTTGGTCACTGTGAGTGAGCCGCCCTGCATGTCCGCCGGCTGAGTCTTGCCGGCCCTGGCAGTTATTGCCAGAGAGTTTAGGGCAATCGCCAACTCTTTCAGTGAGAGATCCTGCGCGTCCTTGATATTTGGCACCATAAGACCTCGCGGGGTGGCCGCGGCAATACCCAAGTTCATGAAGTGTTTAATGATGATCTGCTCCCCGGCCCAGGTTGCATTGACTGACGGGTTCCGAGCGGCTGCCCAAATCACCGCCTTGGCCAGAATCAACAACGGCGAGACTTTTATGCCTTCAAAGTCTCGTGACACTTTCAAGCGCTTCACAAACTCCATTGTGCGCGAGGCATCAACGTCAACAAAAATGCTGACATGCGGTGCAGAAAATGCACTCTCCACCATGGCCTTGGCAGTCGCCTTGCGCACGCCTTTGACCTTGATGCGTTCAACACGCGGATCATCAGCCAATGCGGATCCTGCGGTAGACGCCCAAAACGAACCAGTGACACCTGGATGGTTGTGGTTGTTGTGGCCGTCATGGTTGTTGGCCCCATCCCGCGCTGCGGTGCGCTGATCCTGATAGCCGAGCAGGTCCTTCTTCGTCACTTCACCCCGCAGACCAGTTGCCGGTACAACCGCCAGGTCAATCCCCAAGTCTTTCGCGGCCTTGCGAACTGGCGGCTTCGCCAACACCCGGCTGGACTTCCCAAGCGCAGGGGCTGGCACAGCGGCGGGTGGGTGCGAGATCGTAGCCGTGGCGAGTTTGACGGGTGTCGCGCCCGCCCGTGGACGGCGTTTAACGGCGTCGGCCTTGGGGCCAGATCCTACCAACGGTTTGAGCACATCACCTTCCGCATCCGCCAAAGGAGCCGCAGCAACCGGATCCGGGGGTGCAGCAGAAGTAGCGGAAGCAGGAGCAGAAATCTGGGAACCGATGGCAATAATCGCGGTACCAACGTCCACCGTTTCACCCTCAGCCACCATTAGCTCGGCCACCATCCCCGCATAGGGCGAGGGCAGTTCAACAATGGATTTGGCTGTTTCAATCTCAACCAGGACGTCGTTAATCGCAACAACATCGCCAATCTTGACCTTCCAGGAGACAATTTCAGCTTCAGTCAGGCCTTCGCCTACATCTGGGAGATTGAACAGGTTCGGGGTCGACATAGTGCGGCCTTCCTAGAATGCGAAGGCGCGGTCCAACGCCTCCAACATGCGGTCAATGTCCGGCAGGTAATGTTCTTCAACACTGGCCACCGGGTAAGGCATGTGGAAGCCGCCCACACGAATGGCGGGCGCCTCCAACGAATAAAAACAGCGTTCGCTGATGCGTGAGGCAATCTCGCCACCAATCCCGCCAAAGGTGGGGGCTTCATGAGCCACCACCAGCCGTCCGGTCTTATTCACGGAGGTTTCAACGGCATCAAAGTCGATCGGGGAGATGGAGCGCAGGTCAATCACCTCAACACTGTGCCCATCCTCGGCCGCAGCCGTAGCTGCAGCCAAAGCTACCGGGACCAACGGGCCATAAACCACTAGGGTTGCCTCACTCCCCTCACGAACTACATGGGCTTTGAACGGATCGCCGGGGGAATTCTCCGTGTCCACTTCACCCTTGAGCCAATAGCGGCGCTTGGGTTCAAAATAAATCACTGGATCTTGGCACTGAACGGCCTGTTGAATCATCCAGTAGGCATCATTCGCATTTGACGGGGTGATGATGCGCAGCCCCGCCGTGTGGGCAAATAACGCCTCAGGGGACTCGGAGTGGTGCTCAATGGAACCGATACCGCCACCGTACGGGATACGAATAACCACCGGCGCGCTTAGCTGGCCGTCTGAACGGGTGTGGATTTTTGCCAGCTGCGTGGTGATTTGGTTGAACGCTGGAAACACAAAGCCATCAAACTGGATTTCACAGATCGGGCGGTACCCGCGCAGAGCCATCCCAAGAGCGGTTCCGACAATGCCGGATTCGGCAAGTGGCGTGTCCATAACCCGGTGGGCCCCAAATTCCTTTTTCAGCCCCTCGGTGACACGGTACACACCTCCAAGGGCGCCTATGTCCTCACCCATGAGGAAACTCTTCGGATCATTGGCCAACGTGGCACGCAGCCCCTCATTGATGGCTTTAGCCATGGTCATGGTCTTCATGCTGCACCACCCTGCGTTTCGGAAGTCTGTGTATGAGCATCAGCAAAAGACGCCTCGTAATTTTCAAACCAGGCCAGCTCTTCAGCCACCAAGGGGTGGGCTTGTGCGTAGACAGAAGCAAACTTCTGGCGGATGTCCGCTCCGTCCAGCGCCAGCGTGGCCCTGCGGACATGTGCAGCCAGCTCATCGGCGTCGCTCTTTAGCTGCTCGAAGAATCCGTCATCTGCCAACTTTTCAGCCCGCAGGTACGTCTCTAAACGCTGTAGCGGATCTTTCGTTTTCCAGAGTTCCTCTTCAGCGTTCAGACGATACTTGGTAGGATCGTCGGCAGTTGTGTGCGCACCCACGCGGTAGGTTGAGGCCTCGATCAGCACCGGGCCAAAGCCGTTCCGAGCATGTTCCAGAGCCCATTGAGTCACAGCATAAACCGCCAGAACATCGTTGCCGTCAACACGGATGCCGGGGATGTCGTACCCGCTGGCCCGGTTGACAAGCGGAATCCTTGACTGAACTTCAAAGGGCACGGAAATTGCCCAGTGGTTGTTTTGGCAGAAGAACACCACAGGGGCGTCATAGGAGGAGGCAAATACCATCGATTCATGGACATCACCTTCACTACTTGCTCCATCGCCAAAATAGGCCACTACCGCGGCCGGCTCGGTTGCAGGGTCAGCAGCCAAATCACGGGAGATACCCATAGCGTAGCCAACAGCGTGCAGCGTCTGAGCGGCGAGGACCAGCGTGTAGAGGTGGAAATTTGTTTCACGCGGATCCCAGCCGCCATTGGAAACACCGCGGAAAAGCTTAAGCAGGTCTGCCAGATCCAACCCGCGTGTCAGCGCCACACCGTGTTCGCGGTAGGTGGGAAAGGCATAGTCAGCCTTGTTCATGGCACGGCCAGAACCAATTTGCGCGGCTTCCTGGCCAACGACCGGAACCCACAACGCCAACTCGCCTTGGCGTTGCAGGGCCGTCGCTTCAGTATCGAAACGTCGCACGAAGGCCATATCGCGATAAAATCCGCGCAGGTCATCCGGGCTCAGCTTGTCAATATAGGGGCTGAAAACCCCATCATGATGGAGCATTCCGTGCTCGTCAAGAAGCTGGACCGAGTCATCGGAACCAACAGTGTTGCTACGCAAAACCCCAGGTGATTCACCTGGTTGGGGACGCCCGGCTTGCGAACGTCCTGATTGGGAGCGTACTGATTCCGAACGTCCTGATTGGGAGCGTACTGGCGAGTCTGCTCCGGAGGCAGCCGAACCGGCTGAAGTTGCCGGGCCTGCGTCGGCTCTAGATGATCCATTGGCAGCTTGCTGGGCGGCGCCCATGCTGTCTCCTCGTCTGTCGATTCAGGAGGCCTCATGCGACCTGTCCCGACACGTTGATCTCGACATATGCCACTACAGGAATGCATTCGCTGGGGCGCATATATATACGTTTTCGATTTACAACTGTATCGGTACAAACCTCTAAAGCACGTCTTTGTTAACCGCTAGGAACGTCGTGGCTCTTTTGTATAGGAGGTACAGATCTCAAGAAAACGAGTGTTGGCTTCAGCCTCACCGATGGTGACACGAACGCCTTCATCACCAAAGGCACGTAAGGACAATGCGTGACTTTGCGCTAGTGCCGCAAACTCCTGAGAGTTGGTGCCTAGGTTCAACCACACAAAGTTCCCTTGGGCATCCGGAATATCCCATCCCAGGTCCGTCAGACCCGCTACAACACGTGTGCGTTCATCGACAAGACTTTGTACTCTTTCTACAACCTGGTCATAGTTTTCCAGTGAGGCGACAGCGGCTTGCTCGGCAACACCTGAGACGGCGAACGGTGTCGCCACACTTCGCAGGAATCCTGTGATTGAAGGCTGAGAAATTGAATAGCCCACACGCAATCCGGCAAGTCCATGCGCCTTGGAGAATGTCCTGAGCACCAACACATTGGGGTACTTGCGGTACAGATCAACCCCATTGAGCGCATCTTCGGCGCGGACAAACTCTTGATAAGCCTCGTCAATGACAATCACCACGTCAGAGGGGATGCTTTGGATGAAGCTCTCGCTCTCTTGTGAACCCAACACCGGCCCCGTGGGGTTGTTAGGCGTGCACAAGAGCACCACTTTGGTCTGCTTGGTGACTGCCGCTGCCATGGCATCCAGATCATGACTACCGTCCGCGCGCACAGGCACCTGCACACTCTTAGCACCAGCCAGACCCACACAGATGGGATATGCCTCAAAGGACCGCCAGGCGTACACAACTTCGTCCTGGCTGCCGTCGCTGTTTTGGCCTGCGAAAGCGGCCAGAATCTGGTTCAGCGCGCCCAGGCTTCCTGCCCCCGTGACCACGTCGTCAGCGGGTACATCAAGAAAATTTGAGAGTGCGTTGCGCAAGAGCGTACAGCTTGTGTCCGGATAGCGATGAACGTCAAGTGTCCCCCGCAGTACTTCAAGGACCGCTGGCACCGGACCTAACGGATTTTCGTTGGAGGAGAGCTTGAAACTTTCAAGCCCTGATACAGCCTCCGGTGGTTTGCCTGCAACGTATTTGGGCAGTCGACCCACAACGGGGCGCGGTTGAATGCCGGGATGGACGCCGGGTTGAATGCCGGAATGAACGGTGCCGTTTGTCTCAGTCATGCAACAAGCTTAAGCCAGGGCCCGAAGCGCCGGCTCCTTCAATGTGGAATGTGAAACTATGGACACATGTTTAGAGTCGTTATTCGAGTAGTGATCAATGCCGCCGCACTATGGGTTGCTAGCTGGGTTCTTCCCGGGATGCATATCGCATCGGACTCCATTGTTGGCACCGAAGTTGGCGGTTCTGCAGAGACTGCCAACACCATCAACACTATTTTGGCCTATTTGTTCATAGGCCTCATTTTCGGTGTGGTCAACGCGTTGGTCAAACCAATAGTGAAGATGCTTTCACTTCCCGTCACAATTTTGACCCTTGGATTGTTCACCATTGTTATCAACGCAGCCATGTTGTGGCTGACCGCCTGGGTGAGCACGTTTACACCGGTGCAGTTCTCGATCGATGATTTCTTTTGGACAGCAATTCTGGCTGCATTGATCATCAGCATAATTTCCATGGTCACGGCCAATCTGGGCAAATCTAAGTCACGCAGATAAGCCACCACTGCTGGTCATCGGATGCCGAGCCTGTAGCGGTCTTCCGATCCAGTTTTATTCGACCACACCGGAGCAGACGTAGATTTGGGCTCCGGCTTGGCTTTGGTCCCATTGTTCACGTCACGTCCTTGATAAACCCATTTGGTTCCGCCAATGGCCGCCCCAGCCACACCTACACCGAGGAGATTCCTCAGCGTCTCGCGCGAGCCGGCCACGGCTGGGTTGTTGCTTTGATCAAGCAGCGTGGCATCATTCGTGTAGTTCTTGATTGAATGTGCATCCGCCACAATGCCCACCAAAGTGCCATCCTCTGCGGCAGCTGGACGGTGAGAGGTTACTGACACCCAGTTTTTGGATGGCGATGGAGGCCCATAATCTAAAGCCGTGACAATATCGTTCTCGTTTTGTAGGTCCAATACTGAGACTTCATCACCCACTCCAGAGTTCTTGGCCGGAGCTCCCGCAATAACAATCATCCGCACGTTTACGTCAGCGAGGAAAGCCGGATCGGCTGCAGCGGCCGCCGCATGGATCCCGCCCCCACTATGGCCCGTCAGCACCACGTCTTCTCCCGCTACTGCCCCTGAACTTGCAAGTCCCGTTTTGATTAGTTGCTGAACCAGCACCTCCTGCTGCTCAAATTCTTTCTGACTAGCCGCTGTCAGACCCTCGATATTGCCCTCCATATCAAAAGGGTTTGAACTATCCATCGTGGACCAGTCTTCAGTTCCAGGCAGGTGAACCACCCACGCATTCGTCCCGTCCGGGCGTTTCAGCCGCACAACGCCGATAGAACCAGGCGGGTAGTCATAGGCCTCGCTGCTGCCAGCCAACATCCCTTCAATACTCACCTCAACTGTGCACGGTTCCCCGCCCGTGGCATTCGCATGCCCGGCTGGATAAAACTCTGTGCTCTTTGGATCCCATTCCTGTGCAGGTACTTCCCGTACGGCTAAATGTCCGGGCAGGGTCAAGGTTGTTGCATCAAAAAGTTTTCGCAGAAGAAAGGCCTGCCGTTCCCCGGCCGGGCCGTTTCCTTTTCGGCCCATAGCCGAGATTAGAAACATCATGGCAATACCCGGGCCTTGTGCGCCGGCGAGGTATGCACCGCTCTCTCGGAGAACTTGCTCCACAGTGTCCCGCAAGCCCTCATGTTTGGCTCTGGTGAGAACTTTAAGCAGGTCGGCACCGAACTTCGCTGGAGCCAAAGCACCCCATGCCCAAACGTCCAGACCCGCACGGGTTTTCGCCACCCGTTCAGTCTCAGTCATGGCTCTGGCGTTGAGCGTTTCAGCCTGGGCATAGTTGATTCCTACTTGCGTTGTTTTCTTGGCCAAGCTGGCAATGCCACATTGCAGGCTTGTGCACTGCCACCATGCTCCTCTCATAAGATCCAGGCACTCGAACGGGTAAGGTGCCGCGCCAGCATCAGCCAACCACGACCATTCCGACCGCAGCCGATCGACCAAGGGATCCAAAAGTTGAGCAATCCTGTTCAGGACAGCCCCGGTTTCAGTTATTTCTGCGCTGGTCCAGCTGATGGAACCAGTACCGCCAGCAAAGCTAAACGTTGTCCCATCCTCTGAATAAACAGTCATGCCCGAGTTCCTCCACCCTCCACCCTCGGCACTGCATATTGCCTTACCGCTGGTCCGTCTGTACTAGAACGCGGGCCGCCAACTGCCCACCCCCGAGTTCCCACTCCAGGTTGGAGCGATACCCGGGTTCAGCTGCCAGATCGCATCAGATCCTGCCGGCGAGTCAGCTACTGAACGCAGGTACATTCCGTAGCTTGCTGCCGCCGTTGCAGCAGCCTCTGTCCGTTGGCCCACCGCAACGAAGTCTGCGTCCGCTTCAGCCAAAGACTTCCGGAATGCAGTAGCTGCAACCGAATTCCAGTCCACGCTGTCCAGGGCGCACAATTGCAACCGCAACCTTTGAAGTTCTGCAGCTACTCCGGACAACCGTTCGGCCAGCACCAACACCGACTCAGCGGAAGGGCCTGCGATCGCGCTAGGGCCTGCCTTGGAACCAGCAGCCGCGCCCGCACTAAAACCATGTGTCGCCCCGGCGCCCCCACCACCTGCATAACTCATTAAGCCCTCCCTCGACCTTTGGAATGAAACCCCTGCAAAACAGCCTAGAAGTCACCACGCCACTGCGCCACAGGATCCCGGCAGATTGTGAATCTAACCTCAATCAGCCCCGGCTGTGGGGGAATTGGTGGTTCATGGAAGAATTGAGCCATGTCTGAATCCGCAAATGCCTCTGCCCGCATCCCTTCCGGCCGGAAGTCCCTGGCCGCCTCCTCTGAGCACATCGCTTTGGGCCCTCTCGACGGTCGCTACTTCGGTGCAGTGGCGCCATTGGTTGACTACCTCTCCGAAGCCGCCCTGAACCGTGACCGCGTAGGAGTGGAAGTTGAGTGGTTCATCCACCTCAGCAATAGTGCTGCGCTGCCCGGTACGAAGCCGCTTTCGGTTGAGCAGCAGGAAGGCCTTCGCGCTATCGTCACCGAATTCGACACGGCCTCCGTTGCAGAGCTGGCTGGTATTGAAAAAGTGACGTTCCACGACGTCAAGGCTGTGGAATATTTCATCGGTAACCGCCTAGAAGCCCTGGGTCTGGAGCGTTTGAAGCCGTTGGTGCATTTTGGTTGCACCAGTGAGGACATCAACAACCTCTCCTACGCAGTGGGTATTAAGGGCGCCGTTGAGGATGTCTGGCTTCCGGCAGCCCACGCACTCGTGGAAAAGATTACCGCCATGGCAGAAGAAAACCGCGCCGTGCCCATGCTGTCCCGTACGCATGGCCAGCCAGCCACACCCACCACTTTGGGCAAGGAATTAGCCGTCACGGCGTTCCGCCTGACCCGCCAGCTCGATCGCATCACAAAGACCGACTTCCTGGGCAAAATCAATGGCGCCACCGGTACTTACGCCGCCCATTACGCCTCCGTCCCGGAAGCCGACTGGCAGGACATTGCCAAGACTTTCGTCGAGTCCCTCGGCTTAACGTGGAACCCGCTAACCACCCAGATCGAATCCCACGACTGGCAGGCCGAGCTGTACGCTGACATGGCCCGATTCAACCGCATCCTGCACAATCTGTGCACCGATGTGTGGAGCTACATCTCCATCGGGTACTTCGCCCAGGTCCCGGTTCCCGGCGCCACAGGCTCCTCCACCATGCCGCACAAGGTCAACCCGATTCGCTTTGAAAATGCAGAAGCCAACCTAGAGATCTCCAATGCCCTGCTGGACACCTTGGGTGCCACGCTAGTGACCAGCCGGTGGCAGCGGGACCTCACGGATTCCTCCAGTCAGCGCAACATCGGCGTTGCCTTCGGTCATTCCGTGTTGGCTATCAACAATGTTCTGGGCGGACTGGGTCGTTTGGACACCGCCGAGGCGGTGCTGGCCGATGATTTGGACCACAACTGGGAAGTCCTCGCCGAAGCCATCCAGATGGTTATGCGCGCCGAGGCCATTGCCGGCGTTGAAGGCATGCAGGACCCGTATGAACGTCTGAAGGACCTTACCCGGGGCCATCGCGTGGACGGTGCCCGCATGCGTGAGTTCGTCACGGGTCTGGGCCTGTCCGCCGATGCCCAGGGCCGTCTACTGGCGCTGACCCCCGGCAAGTACATCGGCATCGCTGATTCCCTGGTGGACCACTTGAAAAAATAGTTACAAACTAAAGTGCGACGGCGGCACCCACCTTGCGTTCTAGGCGCATCGGGGGTGCCGTTTGCGCTGCGGTGAGCGTTGCTGCCGTGCGTAGAGATGACGTGGCATGGCGGAGGAACCACTGTGGTAGACCTTCATTCAGTGGTGGACCTTCATTCAGCGGTACGCCCAGCGTGACAACGGCATAACCGTGACGAAGTACATGGCTATGCTTACATCACTTACGACCGCCACCGAAAGCCCAGCACACACCTGCAGTCAGCCGTTTAAGCAACTAGTGTTCCGCAGCGCCGTCGCGCAACCGGGCCGCCTGGAACGTAACGATTCGCTCTAAACCGTCACGGACGGCGTCGTACCCTGCAGCAAAACTCAACCGCACCGTGCCTCGGCCATTGACGGCGTCAAAGTCTAGCCCGGGCACCACGGCCACCCCAGCAGATTCCAGCAACGCTGAGCAGTACCCGGCTGAGTCCGTGAAGCCGTCCATGGCTGCGCCCAGATCCGCGTACAGATAAAAGGCGCCATCCGCCGGGGCGGCATCCACCCAGCCAAGCCGGTCAAGGTTCTCCAGCAGGTAAGCGCGAGTCTGCGCAAATTCGGCAACAAACGTGTCTGCTTCCATGTATGAGAGCTCCGTGAACGCCGCCACGGCCGCCATTTGGGCCGGGGCTGGCGGACACAGGGCAACGTTGCCGGCCAAAGCATCCACTACTGCAATCAGGTCATCCGGAACCAGCGCCCACCCCAGCCGCCAGCCGGTCATCCCCCAATATTTTGAAAAACTGGAAATGACGACGCCGGACCGGTCTAGTTCCCAGGCGCATACGCCCTTGGGATCGGGGTCGCCGAGCGCGGGATAGGTGATGCCGTGGTAAATTTCATCGCTGACTAGCCGCACCGAATTCTCCGCACACCACACCGTCAGGGCAGCTAGTTCTGTGCGGGAGACCATGGTTCCTGTGGGGTTGGCCGGAGAAGCGAGCACCAGCCCTGTGAGCGGACCATGTTCGGCAACGGCGGCGTCCAGTAGCACTGGTGTGGGCTGGAATCGCGCCTCTGGGCCGGCATCGAGTTCGATCACGTCCACGCCGAGGGCGTGCAGAATATTTTTGTAGGCCGGGTAGCCGGGGCGGGCCAGTGCCACCTTGTCCCCCGGATTAAAGGAAGCCAGAAACAAGAGCATGAAAGCACCTGAGGAGCCGGTGGTGACAGCCACGTTGCGGGCTGGCACATCCAGGCCGTACCAGCGGCGGTAGTGAGCGGAGATGGCCTCGCGGAGTTCGGCGATACCCAGTGCTGGCGTGTACGTCAGCGGCGTACCTGTGGAATGGATATCTGCTGCCGCAGCCGAGACCGCAGTGGGAGCACCACTACCGGGTTCTCCGGCACATAAGGAAATTATTGGGCGGCCTTGAGCACGGAGTTCTGCCACTCGCGCCAAGATATCCATGACTTGGAACGGCGGCACCTGGGCGCGGCTGGCTACTGTCAATGGATGGCTCATACTAACTCCCGAAAGATTCTGGCTGTGGAGGGCGGTGCAGGGCAATGGCGCCGGGCTATGGTGGCGACACTCCAGCTTGTCATATGTGCCAGACATCACGGGGGCATTCCTCCACCCGCGGGGTTACGTGGAAAATGCTCAGGTGTTGGGGAACCCCTTAGGCTGGTGAGGTGAAAGAATTTGCACAAGACACTCCCGCGGAACTAATCCAACCCATTATTTTGTTGGTGGACCGGGAGGAACCCGCTGGTGAACTATTTGGAATAGCAGCGGCCGCTCTAGCATCCGTACAAGCCTTCATGCGGGAACCGGAGAACCCGGACTGGCAGCAGTGGGCCGCCGGGGCCTTCGCCAAATCCGTCCGGCGCGCAGATGCCAAGACGTTTGCCAAAGTACTCACAGCGTTTCCCGAACATGCACTTGTCTCTGTTGGCCAGGCGAGCGCCATGGCACTGGCTCCGATGCCCTCAGCGAATCTGCCGAAGTTGCTGGCCAAACTACAGGTTTCATCCACCACGCTGCCTGCTGGGGATCCTTTGCCGCCGCAGACGCTGACGATTGTACTCAATGGATCCTTAGAAATGTCCACAGGGAAAGCTGCGGCTCAGGCTGCGCACGCGCTTTTCGCCTGGGTGCTTCAGGCAAAACCCTTCACGGTGGAGGCGTGGGCTGCCGATGGGTTCCCCCTCGGCATTCAGAAACTCCCTGCCAAGGACTTTCGCAAGGGAGCCCGGAAATCGGCGGGGCCGGTTATTCAGGACGCCGGACGCACCGAAATTGAACCCGGCTCCACCACCGCTTACGTGGCAGTCTCGACGCCCACACCGTAGCCGCAGAAAGACGAAAAGGACACCAACCCGGCTCCGCGCAGGGGGGCCGGGTTGGTGTCTTGGACGGCTTGAACGGGGGTGCGGAAGGACACTGAGCCTGTGGCTTCGCGGGATCAAGGTGGCCGGCCGTCGGCGGAACCCTCATCCAGTCTTTAGGTTTGGTGAACTTTTAGCAGGCCCCGAGGTCTTTCCAGACACCCCACGGGTCACCTCTGCCGGGCTCATCGCCCTGCGTCCACCATTGGGCAGACCAGTTGTGCTCGTTGCGGGAAACAGTGTCTCCTCCGGCGTAAATATTTCCGGGTACCCATGGGATGGACCTGCAGCCTGGCACATTGGCGGTAGCAGTGGCGGTGGGCGTCGGCGTGGGTGTCGCGGTCGCCGTCGCGGTGGGCGTCGCGGTCGCAGTGGCGGTAGGCGTCGCGGTAGGCGTCGCGGTAGCAGTGGCGGTGGCAGTGGCACTGGGCGTCGTTGCGCCACAGACTCGCTCATAGGCCCAAGCCCCGTTGCTGGTGATGACGCTGGGAGCTTCTCCAAGAGTCCACCATTTGGCGCGCCAGATGCTGCCGCGGTAGCTCACTTGACTACTGGAACTATATGACGAGCCAGCCTTCCATTCGGCTGCCTCGCATACCCCTGCCGGGGGATGGGTGGGCGTTTCGGTGGGTGTGGGAGTCACCGCAGGTTCGGTTGGTGCCGTGCTCGGATCCAGCGACCCATCAGTTTTTACGTTGACATCCAGGCAGCTGTAGAAAGCCATGGGCGTGTCGGCCACATTCCAGCGCGCCAAGATGGTGTGTTGGCCACGGGGTAAATTTGTGAGCCTGTGAGAGAGGACGGCGGTTGGTTTGGCACCGTGAGCATCCACTGTCTTAACCAGCGTGCCATCCAGGAAGTATTCCCAACTTTGTGTTGCGTGCAAAGCGGTTAGGTTCCACTTGATGTCGATGGTGCTAGCAATGTTCTTCCGTGGCCACGGCTTAGTTTCATCATCAAGAACGGTGTATTCCGGCGCTCCGCCACTGCATTTCAGGGAGCCCTTAGGAGCTTCAACGCTTTGGGGCTCATACTTGATTTTGCCGCAATCAAAGCTTGTCGTTCCGGCTGCGCAATTTTCTGCCCGGCTAGGTGGATCGGTCACCCAACCATGTGCAGAGGATCCGGTAGCAGTTGCAAGCGGAACCACCACTGCGGCAGCAACAACGAGCGTGAGCATGCCCCCTCGGAGTTGCATCATCAAAAATTCTCGCTTCATCTGGTGATTAATTACCCGCCCGAAGTGGCGAATACTGCCTGTGCTTCCTTGGCGGCTACGACCACGCTAGCCAGCCTTGTCTTCCAGCAACATTGGGGGAACCCCCTAGCGGGACTACGTAGAAGCACCTGAATCCCTGCCATAATCATCGAATAACCGCGGAATTTGCCAGAATCGAATCCGCAAAAAATTGTGCGGATTCCCTTGAAAGTCCCCTCCACTAGGCAGCTTCGCCCAACGTAAGGCCGCGCTTAACCCACAGAACGACGCCGGGACTCTAGGTCCCGGCGTCGTTCTGTAATGCCGTTTTCAGTAGGATAATCCAGCCGAAGCTCGGCTCCAAAAGAAGTTACTCTGCGGCGGCTAGCTGGCCACAGGCACCGTCAATTTCCTTGCCACGGGTGTCGCGCAGGGTGGTAGGCACGCCGTTTGCAATCAGCGTGTCAATGAATTCGGCCATGACTTCCGGCTCCGAGGACGTCCAGATGGAGCCGGGAGTGGGGTTCAGCGGAATCGGGTTCACATGGACCCAGCCGCGGCCGCGGGCATTGAGCTTTTTCGCCAAGAGTTCGGCCCGCCACGGGTGATCGTTCATGTCCTTGATCAGCGCGTACTCAATGGAGACGCGCCGACCAGTGACCTTGTAGTAGTTGTAAGCAGCATCCAGCGCCGCATCTACTTTCCACTTGTCATTGACAGGAATCAGCTCATCACGCAGCTCATCATCCGGAGCGTGCAGGGACAAAGCAAAGGTGATCGCCACACCCTCTTCTGCCAGCTTGTTGATGGCCGGAACCAAGCCAACAGTGGAAACGGTGATACCGCGGGCGCTCATGCCCAACCCTTCGGGCGCCTCCGCAATCATCCTGTGGACGGCGTTCATGACCCGTTTATAGTTGGCCAGCGGCTCACCCATACCCATGAAAACAATGTTGGTGACGCGCTCGGCGTCGTGCCCGCCGTCGCGGCGAAGATTACCCAACCCACCTTCAGCAATGACCCTGTTGGCCTGGACAATTTGGTCCAGGATCTCCGCCGTAGACATGTTGCGGGTCAACCCCGCCTGTCCGGTAGCGCAGAACGGGCAGTTCATCCCGCAACCGCACTGGCTGGACACGCACAAAGTAACCCGGCCGGGGTAACGCATGAGCACCGATTCCACGAGCGAACCGTCAAAGAGACGCCACAGGAACTTCACCGTGTCACCATTATCGGTGGAAAGACGCTTGATCTCAGTGAGCAACTTCGGGAACATTGTCTCGGTGATTTCGGCGCGGCGGTCCTTGGGAAGGTCGCTCATCAATTCAGGATCGGTGGTGTAGTGCTGGAAGTAGTGCACTGAGAGCTGCTTGGCACGGAAAGCCGGCAAACCCATCTCCTTGAATTTCGCTTCACGCTCAGCCAAGGTCAGGTCCGCCAAATGCACCGGAGGTTGGGAAACTCGCGGGGATTTGAATTGCAGCAGCGGGCGTCCACCCGGATCCTTCGCCTGCTTCCAGCCCTCCGTGGCAGGCATAACCTGAGCCGGACGGCGAGGAGCTCGCGCCGTCGAAGTGGTGGCGGTCGAGTCCTTGGAGACTGCGATCGCAGGGCCGGGGTTGCTTTTGTTCGAGGTCATCCTTTCCATTGTCTCCCACTTACCCCAAACTGTCCTGTCTTGGCCGCCAAGATCACATTTTTGCTCGTGTCTGCTGTATTAAGTCTCGGCATTGTGCCCCGCGCACGACGGCGGGTTCCATACTCCCCGGGCGCAGTTCCGCGCCGCGGAAACGACGGCGCAGCCACGGCGATTTTCCTTGGACCGGCACTTAGCCGCGCGGGATATTGCGCAGGTTGGACCGGGCCATGCTGACAGCCTCACCAGCACCTTTATTTAGCACGATTTTCGACATTGCCGTGGCGAAACCCAACACCTGGCCGCCCTTGATTTTTGGCGGTATGGACAGCGCATTGGGATCGGTGATCAGTTCCACCAGAGAGGGCCCGTTGTGGGCGAAGGCGGCCTTGTACGCGTCGGCTATCTTGGCCGGGTCGGTGACGCGGATCGCATGGAAGCCAAGGGCCGCAGCAACCCCGGCGTAGTTGGCGTCAGGAACGTCCACACCAAAGTCCTGTAGGCCGTCAACCAGCATTTCCAGTTTCACCATGCCCAAAGTGGAGTTGTTGAACACCACAACATTGACGGGCAATTTATGGGCAGCAACAGTGAGCAATTCACCCAGCAGCATGGACAGCCCTCCGTCACCGGAAACGGAGATGACCTGCCGCTGTGGGTATGCGCTCTGGGCACCGATGGCTTGGGGCAAGGCATTGGCCATGGAGCCGTGCAGATACGAGCCAATCAGTCTGCGCGTGCCCAACGGGTTGATGTAACGAGCTGTCCACACATTGCACATGCCGGTGTCGGCAGTAAAGATGGCGTCGTCGTCGGCGATTTCATCCAGTAGCGAGGCCGCGTATTCCGGGTGGATTGGCACAAGTTTCTCTGCCTTGCGGGTGTATGCACCAACCGCCTTGTTCATCAGCTTGTCGTGCTTTTTCAACATTTGATCCAAGAACTTGGAATTCTTCTTTTTAGTCAAGAGCGGCATCAAGGCTTGGAGCGTGGGCAGCACGTCCCCGTGGACGGCGATGTCAACGTCTGTGCGCCTGCCCAAATGCTCAGGGGCACGGTCAACTTGTGCTGTGCGCGAATCGGGCAGGAACTGATCGTAGGGGAAGTCGGTGCCCAGCAAGATCAGCAGATCAGCACCCTCAATACCCTCAGCTGCTGCGCCGTAACCCAGCAGGCCTGTCATGCCAATGTCGAAGGGGTTCTGGTACTGAATGAAGTCCTTCCCCCGCAGGCTGTGGGCAACTGGGGCATTGATCAGTTCAGCGAGTGCCATAACCTCCGCGTGCGCACCTTGCACGCCGGCGCCAGCAAAGATGGCCACCTTTTCTGCTTGGTTGATAGCGTCCGCAAGCTCCGTGACGCTTTCGGGGGCCGGGACCATGCTTGCCGCTTTGAGCGGACGCCACTGTGGGGTTGGTGCAGTGGCAGGGAGGCTGGCAATGTCACCCGGCAAAGTCACAACGGCCACGCCTCGAAGCCCCACGGCATGTGAGATGGCGTTACGCATAACCCGTGGCGCCTGCTCTGCGGTGCTGATGAGCTCCGAATATACGGAGCATTCCCCGAAGAGTCTGTCCGGATGAGTTTCCTGGAAGAACCCGCTGCCAATTTGCACACTGGGCAGGTGTGAGGCAATGGCCAGGACGGGAGCACCCGTCCGGTTGGCGTCGTACAACCCATTCATGAGGTGCAGGTTACCTGGACCGCACGATCCGGCACACACGGCCAGCTCCCCTGTCAGCTGCGCCTCCGCACCAGCTGCAAATGCGGCTGCTTCCTCGTGCCGGACGTGGATCCAGTCAATACCTCCGTTGGCGGAGCCACCTGTCTTGCGCACGGCATCCACCAGTGGGTTCAAGCTGTCGCCCACAATCCCGTAAATGCGCCGCACTCCGGCAAGCTGCAGTTGTTCAATAAGTTGACTGGCAAGTTCCTTGGCCACGTTGTCCTCCTGCTGAAAATAGTCCTGCGTTAGATACTGGCCAATATAGTCCCCAGAAATGGCCTATGCAGCCCAACCAGTCCAACCTCACATTCCGGCGCAACAACGCACCATGCTCATTTGAGCAAATCAAAGCGCTCATTTGATACAATGGGGTGAACCTCACTTCGCCAAAGGAGCGCCACCATGGTCCAACTCAATGCGCAGAGCCTCGCCGGACTACCGGAATCTGTTGCTGTGCCCACATATGACCGCAGTGCAGTCAGCACCGGGATTGTTCACTTTGGCGTTGGTGGTTTTCATCGGGCCCACCAAGCCATGTATATCGACAGGTTGCTGAACTCCGGGAAAGCCCTTGATTGGGGTATTTGCGGAGTGGGAGTGCTCCCGCATGATGAGAAAATGGCACAGGTCATGGCGGCACAGGACTGCCTGTACACGCTGCTGTTGAAGCACCCAGACGGCCGGCGCGAGGCCCGAGTGATCGGATCAATCACCGAATATCTCTTCGCTCCGGCCAACCCCGAGGCTGTTATTGAGAAAATGGCCTCCCCTGACACTCGAATCGTTTCATTGACAGTGACCGAGGGCGGCTACAACTTCCATCACGTCACCGGCGAGTTTGACGCCGAAAATCCTGACATTGTTCATGACCTTGCCCCTAACGCTGCCCCGCGCACCACCTTCGCCCTCGTCACGGAAGCCCTCTCCCGCCGTCGTGCTCGGGGCCTGGCGCCGTTCACCGTCATGTCTTGCGACAACATTGCTGGCAACGGCGACGTGGCAAAGAAGATGTTTACGGCGTTTGCCGAATTGCGGGACCCAGCTTTGGCGAACTGGATGCGTCAAAATGTGCTGTTCCCCAACTCCATGGTGGATCGAATCACCCCTGTCACCACGGATGAGGATCGAAGCGCCATAGCCGAGGAATTCGGCATTGCGGACCAGTGGCCAGTAGTGTGCGAGTCCTTTGAGCAGTGGGTTCTGGAGGATGATTTCACGCTCGGCCGCCCCCCATATGAGGACGCTGGCGTACAGCTAGTTGATGACGTTGAACCCTATGAGCTCATGAAGCTGCGCCTACTCAACGCAAGCCATCAGGCCCTGTGCTATTTCGGCACATTGGCGGGTTACACCTACGCGCACGAGGTCTGCCAGGATCCGCTATTTGTGCAGTTCCTTCTCGATTACATGGACCTTGAGGGCACACCGGCGCTCTCCCCCCTGCCCGGGGTTGACCTGCCGTTGTACAAGCACACACTCATTGAGCGTTTTGCCAACGAACACGTCCGGGACACCTTGACTCGCCTCTGCGCGGAGAGTTCGGACAGGATTCCCAAATGGCTCGTCCCTGTCATCAACCTCAATCTAGAGAACGACGGCGTGATTGCCCGTTCCGCCGGCATCGTTGCCTCCTGGGCTCGGTATGCCGAAGGGACGGACGAATCCGGGGCTCCCATCACAGTGGTTGACCGCCTGAAGGTGCCCTTGATGGCGGCCGCGGCGCAACAACATGAGGACAAGCTGGCGTTTCTGCGCAACCGCGACGTTTTTGGCGACCTTGTGGACAACACCCGCTTCACCGACGCCTACCTGCGCACCCTTAATACGCTGCACACCCGTGGTGCCCGGGCCGCTGTTGAAGAGCTCGTGGCGCTGGATAGGTAGCCGGCAACTTCCACCCCCTTCGCCCGCCTCCTTCGCCGAGGGCGTGCCAAAACCGTGAGGGCGTATTTAAATTGATAACCCCGCACCCGGTTTGGCCCCCCCCGGCTGTAAACCTGCGCGCAATTTGGGGCCGTTCGGCGCCCCGCAAAAAACCCGGGGGCCCCAAATAGGCGCACCCACCCATACCCTTCCGGTAAAATTTTTAAAACCACCCCCCAA
>NZ_JASISQ010000008.1:138308-172315 GCF_030063205.1 Arthrobacter antibioticus
GCGGGAGAGGTCGCCGCCACCTTCCCCCCCCGGCCCCCGCCCCGTGCCCCGTGGGGGTCCCACCCGGGTGCGGGCGTAGTAATGTTCCGACCCCCACCCGGGTTGGGCACGCCCTCGGATGAAACCGTCGGCTCATTGGAGGCCGTTTCGGCGCCGAGCTAACTCCCGTGAGGCCAGAATTCGGCGCTCCAACCATTCCCGTTCGGCTAAATGTTTCCACTCCACCCGCAGAAAGCTCCAGCCCTCCTCCATGAGTTCGCGCTCGCGAAGACGCTCCTCGTAGATAGCATCCTCCGTGCGCTTGTAGGCGAAGTATTTGGTTTTTCCGTCAAACTCCAAGGCTAATTTGATGTCACGCCAGGCACCGTCCACCCGGTAATTGTTTCCCGCAGCCCTCAACCACACCTGGTATTCCGGCTGGGGAACGTCCATCTCCGCCACTGCCAGCCGCAGGCGGGTCTCACCTGCAGACTCCGAACCAATGCTCAGTGCCTCAAGAACTCTCCGTGCTGCACGCACTCCCCGCCGGCCAGTCAGCATGCTCAACAGCTGGTGCATGACCTCGAGGCTGGCCCCATTGTGCAGCCCACAATCGCCGATGATCACGGCCGTGACAAATGACTCCGTACGGGCACAGTCCACAATGGTCTGCTCCAGCCTTGTCACCCTGACAGTTCCGAGCCTGGGGTGCCGGATCTGCTGGTGCGCCCCGGCCTCTAGGGCCCGGCGATGCACCCTCACCCCGGGCACTGCACTGGTTGCTGAGCACGAAGAAGGTGTTGTGACATGGATGATCGCGTCTGCGTTCCATACATAGAGCCCCAACAAACGCGCTGCACTGACGTGACTGTAGAGGGAGTTGCCCCGCGTCGCTTTGAAGTGTGCCGCGATGCGCAGAGCATCTTTTTCTGATGGAAACTTCCCTTGCCACTGTGCCATTTTGGTGTAGGCGCCATGACGGATCCGCAGCAATAACCCTGATTTCACGGCTGCCGCCAGCAAACGTGGGCTCAAACCAACACCGGCAAGCTCTGCACTAGTCGCGATGATGGTGCCGGACGGCCAATCATGGTCAATTTTTATGGCAAGTTCTGAGGTTTCCATCTTGTAAGCCTTGACCTGTCATGCGCTGAATTCAATGGCACTCCAACGAACTGTGGATAAGTCCCGCGCCCCTTACCGCCGACGGCGTGCCATGCTGGCGGGGGCGTGTGTAACTTCAGGGGCCCTCGCCACGATGGCACGCCGTCGGCGCGCACCAGTTGTGGAACAGTACCACTACCGCCCGTACACAGCCTTCCGCGCGGCAACGTATCGCTCACGCACCACGGCGCCCCATTCGCCGTGGGGCATAAAGGACTCCTCGATCCGCCGGCCCCACACTGGCAATACCCCGGTGGCCGCCCACGCCGCCTGCCTAGCCGCACCCAGAGCCACGTATTCTCGCGGCTCGGGAACATCCACGGGCACACCGAATACAGTTGCTGCCGCCTCACGCAGCGCCCGGGACTTTGCCCCACCACCAATAAGGAGGACGCGCTTCACAGGAACATTGAAGGCGGCCAGCGAGTCCAGCGCATCCGCCAATGAGTTCAACACGGCCAGCACGGAAGCCCTGGCCATATTTTCGGGGGTCATATTGGAGCGGGTCAGGCCAACCATGGATCCTGTGGCATCGGGCAGATTGGGCGTCCGTTCGCCATCGAGATAGGGCAGCAGCGTCATCCCTCCCGCATCGGGTGCGGCCGCGAGCGCGAGCCGGTCAAACTCGGCCAAGTCCACGTCGAGCATGGCAGCACCTGCCACCATGACACGGGCCGCATTGATGGTCGCCTGGAGCGGCAGGTGCCGTCCCGTAGCGTCCGCAAATCCTGCAAGTTGGCCGGATATATCGCGCACTGGGTCCTCTGAGACGGTAAATACGGTTCCGGAGGTTCCGATCGAAACTACGATCTCCCCCGGCTCCAGTTCCAGACCCAGGGCCGCACCAGCATTGTCCCCCATACCGGCACCTACGACGGCGGCACCTGCCCCCCAGCGCGGCAGCAGCATTCCAGCGGTTGCGTTAGGCGCAAGCACAGTAGGGAGCAGCGGAACCCGGCCAAAGAACCTCTTCAGCAGCTCCGGGTGATATTCATTGCTCAACGCATCAAAATAAGCTGTGCCCGTGGCATCACTTCGATCCGTGCTCCATGCCCCTGACAGTTGGAGGTTCAACCAATCGTGCGGTAAGCCGACGGTTTTTAGACGCGCAGCGGCCTCTGGAGAGTTTTTTGTCAACCACGCCAGTTTGGTCAAGGTAAAGGAAGCTACGGGGAGTAAATTGACCGCCTCCATCCACTCATTGGCGCCCAGCGCAGAAACCATAGCCTCGGCTTCCTCTGCACTGCGCACATCGTTCCACAGCAAGGCATCGTGGACTGGTTCGTTGTCCTCGTCAACACCCACCATTCCGTGCTGCTGGGCGGCAACTGAGACTCCGGCAACCCGCTGTCCCAGAGCTGCAATGCCTGCCTCTTCCCAGGCGACCTCTAGTGCCGATGTCCACAGGTGTGGGTCAATGAACGTCCCATCTGGATGTGCCGCGGCGCCGGTGGCCACTTGGGACCCCGTGGCCAGATCAACTGCCACGACTTTGCAGGACTGCGTAGAGGAATCAACCCCCACCACCAGGTCCCCCACGGGGAGGGCGTCTGCGTTGGCAGCTGATTGAGCGGCGGCGCTCATGCGGACACCACATCATTATCGCCGGCAGCCTGCAGGGCATGAGCCAGTGATTCATCCACTACAAGGGTGTGGATGATCCCAGCCGCCAGACAAGCACGCACAGCCTCGGCACGCACAGCTCCCTGAGCAACGGCAATAACCTTGGGGGTACGCTGAAGCTGCTCTAATGTGACAGAGAGAACCCGGGCATCGAGTTCAGCCGCCACGGCCGTTCCGTCTGCAGCTATGAGCCGGCCGGAACATTCTGCGACCGCACCCTGATCGATCCCGTCTTGGCGCACGGCATTGTCCACACGGTCCCAGACGGTCGAAAGGTTTGGCGCCCAGGCACCGATGGCCACAACCGCAAGGTCCAATGAATCTGCCTTCCGCATGGCATCGGCAATTTCCGGTTGGCGGCGCAGACCTGATGCTGTAGCTGCGCTATCAACCACCAGCGGAGCCCACATGGGCCAGGTCTTCCCCCCACCAACTCGCCCCAAACGCTGAATGAGGTCTAAGGGATTGCCCCCACCAGGAACGGGTAGCGCCCCTGCAAGTTGAACAATGTTGCAGCGGGGTAGCTCCAGCACGTGTCTTGCCGCCAGGTCCAGGGTCCGCGACCACGAGATACCCACGCTCATTCCGGTCCGTGCCTCTCGCATCAACTCCTCAGCCACTGCATGGGCCTGCAGGTCACGCTGTTGAAAGTCGTCATCAACTGTCTTAACCACCACTACCCGCCGAAGACCGAGAGTTGCTGCGAGCGCCTCCGTGTCAATTGTTACAGGCGCTCCGGGCATTCGGATTTCGATGTGAACAATCCCAGCCGCACGCGCCTCATCAAGGAAACGTGCCACCTGAAACCGCGAGATTCCGTGCTCATCGGCGATTTCAACCTTGGATTGACTTTCAAGGTAGTAGGCCCGCCCAATACGGGCGAGCAGCTCTTCATGAGAAATGTCGGGCACTGTGCGCCTTCCTGAGAATTACATTTGAGCGATTGCTATTGCTCAAATGAGTATATATGACTAGAGTCACTTAACAAATGAGCAAGATCATGTTCTCAAATGAGCAACGAGATTGAGAGTGACCAATGAAGTTCCCCCCATTCCGCGCCCCGAAGGCATCCCCACGCGACAGTCACAGCGACAGTCACAATCACCACCGCTCGGGCCACCGGGTAGCGAAATTTTTGGCCGTTGCTGCGGCAGCCGCCCTGGCCTTAGGCGGCTGCGCGCCAAAGGGCTCCACTCAGGACACCCTTGTTGTTGCCATTGTGGCGAACCCGCAGATGAAGGACGCTGTCTCCTTGCAGGATGACTTCAAATCCAAACATCCCAATGTCAATGTCAAGTTCGTGACCCTGCCCGAGAATGAAGCCAGGGCCAAAATTACAGCATCGGTGGCTACCGGTGGGGGCGAATTCGACGTGGTTATGATCTCCAACTATGAAACCGAAATGTGGGCCAAAAATGGCTGGATCGAGAACCTCCAGCCTCTCGCCGATGCCACCGCAGGCTACGACACTGCCGACTTCATCCCCACCATCAAGGACGCCCTGAGCTATCAGGATGACATGTACTCGGTACCCTTCTATGGGGAATCATCCTTCCTGGTCTACCGTGAGGACCTGTTCAAGGAAGCTGGCATCACCATGCCGGAACACCCCACATGGGACCAGATTGGCGCAATTGCGCGCAAACTCAATGACCCCTCTAAAGACTTCGCCGGCATCTGCCTGCGCGGATTAGCCGGCTGGGGCGAAGTCATGGCACCCCTGGGCACAGTTATCAACACCTACGGCGGCCAGTGGTTCGATAAGGACTGGAACGCCAGGCTGGATTCCCCTGAGGTCAACGCCGCCGTCACAGACTATGTAGACCTACTCCACGATGCCGGCCAGCCCGGCGCAGCAACCAGCGGTTACGGCGACTGCATCACCCGCTACAGCCAAGGCAAGGCCGCCATGTGGTACGACGCCACGGCCATGGTGTCCAGCATTGAAGACCCCGCATCATCCCTGGTTGCCGGTAAGTCACAGTATGCCCCTGCTCCCGTGAAAAATACGGAATCGGCCGGCTGGCTTTACAGCTGGTCATTGGCTATCCCAACTACCACTAAGCATAAAGACATAGCGTGGGACTTCATCTCTTGGATGACCAACAAGGACTACATCAAGTTAGTGGGCAAGAAGATTGGGTGGGAACGCGTCCCCCCTGGCAGCCGTCAATCTACCTATGAAATCCCAGAATATGCCGCCGTGGCCAAGGCCTACGCCAAGCCCACCCTGGATGCCATGTATGGCGCCAAGCAGGATACCTCCATGGTCAATCCCGTGCCTTATCCGGGGCTGCAATTTGTGGGAATTCCCGAATTCCAAGACCTGGGCACCCGGGTCAGCCAGCAAATCTCTGCCGCCATTGCCGGGCAGAAATCAGTTGATGAAGCACTGAACCAGGCTCAGCAATATGCCCTGCCTGTTGCGCAGTCATACCAAGAAGGAGGCAAGTAGTGGCTACCACTTTGGTTGATCAACACAACCTCAAAGAACACAACCGTAAACAAAATAATCGCAAGAGCGCTAAGGACAGCTCCGGCATGTCCAAGGCGGAGGGCTGGCGCCGTCGCGGTCCACTACTACCGGCTTTGATCTTCACGATTGTCATTACCCAGCTGCCTTTCCTGGTCACCATTTGGTACTCGCTGCGCAACTGGAACCTGTTGCGCCCTGATGGCAACCAGTTCACCGGGCTGCAAAATTATGTGGACATTTTCATGGACTCCACCTTTCGCAGCTCGGCACTGAACAGCATCGTCATCACGTTGGGCTGCGTCTTCTTCGCCATGATTCTTGGGATCATCTTCGCTCTCCTCCTTGACCGCAAGTTTCGAGGCCAGGGCGTGGTACGCACCATGCTCATCACACCCTTTTTGATCATGCCCGTGGCTGGCGCTACTTTGTGGAGTATCTCCATGCTCAACCCAAGCTTCGGTTTGGTGAACTGGGTGATCTCGCTGGTGGGGATTCCGCCGGTCGATTGGACGGCGTCGCACCCCATCATTTCAATCCTGATGGCGCTGGTGTGGCAGTGGACCCCGTTCACCATGCTGCTGGTGCTGGCTGGCTTGCAGTCCCAACCCAAGGATGTACTGGAGGCCGCGCAGATCGATGGTGCCAGCTGGACCAAGACGTTCCTGTGGGTCACGTTGCCCCAACTGCGCCGCTACATTGAGCTGGGTGTGCTGTTGGGCACCATTTATGTTGTCAACACCTTTGACCAGATTTACCTCATGACGGCCGGCGGTCCGGGCACTGCCAGCGCTAACTTGCCGTTCTACATTTATCAGCGGGCATTTTTGGGCTTCGATATTGGCCAGGCAGCTGCGATGGGTGTTGTGGTTGTCATCGCCACGATCATCATCGCCACCTTCGCCCTTCGCCTGATCTTCCGCAGCTTTGACGCAAAGGACTAAGCCGTGACCACTACCCCCATTGACCCTGCCCCCAATTCCTCTAGCGAAAAGTCCGCTGAGCGAAAGTCCCGTGAAGTACGACGGCGTTTCACCGGTTCCGCTATCACTACAGTTACATGGCTGCTTGCGTTTGTTTTCTTCGCACCGGTGATCTGGCTTGTTATGACGGCTTTCAAGCCCGAATCGGCTGCCGCGTCAAACCCGCCAGTTTTCTTTTTTGTCCCCACCTTCGAGCAATTCGAGGCGGTGCTGAGCAACGGGGCGGGAGCGTACTTCCTGAATTCGTTGATCGCCACAGGTGTCTCCACAATTCTTGTTGTGTTGTTGGCCGTCCCGGCCGCCTACGCGGTGAGCATCCGTCCAGTAAAGAAGACCTCAGACGTATTGTTCTTCTTCATCTCAACCAAAATGCTTCCGGTCGTGGCAGTGATCATGCCCATCTATGTGATCGCCGGACAGCTGAAGGTCTTGGACAACATCGGCACGCTGGTGGTTTTGTACACGGCTATGAACCTGCCCATCGCCGTCTGGATGATGCGATCCTTCTTCCAGGAAGTACCAGCCGAAGTCCTCGAAGCCGCTTCAATGGACGGTGCCGGGCTCATCAAGACACTGCGCACCATCTTGATCCCCATGGTCACACCAGGGCTTGCTGCCACCGCCCTAATTTGCGTTATTTTTGCGTGGAATGAATTCTTCTTCGCGCTGAACCTCACAGCGGCCAACGCCTCCACAGTGCCTGTTTTCCTTGTCTCCCAAATGACAAGTGAGGGTTTATTCTTGGCTAAACTCTCAGCCGCTTCGGTTCTGGCGTCATTGCCGGTGGTCATTGCAGGCTGGGTGGCACAAAAGCAGCTTGTCCGCGGGCTCTCCATGGGTGCAGTGAAATAAGCTATGAAAAGTCAACAGATATTAGTGGACCATGTGCCTGAAACCATGAGAGCTTGCGTACTAGTTCGCCGTGGGGAATTGCGCACCGAACAGCGCCCGGTTCCAGTTCCCGGCCCGGGTGAGGTGCTAGTGCGGATCACTTCCGTTGGCGTCTGCGGCTCGGACACTCACTACTACACGGATGGGCGGATCGGAGCGTTCGTTGTCCAGGAGCCGCTTGTTCTTGGCCACGAACCCGCTGGGGTCATTGTGGGGCTCGGTCAAGGCGTGCGCGATCTCGCTGCGGGTCAGCGTGTCTCGCTGGAGCCGGGCATTCCGGACCCTTTATCAAAGCAGTCACTTTCAGGCTGCTACAACCTGGACCCGGGGGTCCGGTTCTTTGCTACACCTCCCATTGACGGGGTGTTCTGCGAATACGTGGTACACCCGAGCGCGTTCTGCCACCCGGTACCGGATTCTCTTTCAGATGATGCAGCGGCCCTCCTTGAGCCTCTGAGTGTGGCTTTGGCAGCACGAGCCGCCGGGCAGATTCAGATTGGTGATTCGGTATTGGTGGCTGGAGCCGGCCCCATTGGCTTGCTCATTTCAAAGGTTGCCCAGTTGGCAGGGGCACGTGTCACCCTGACGGACGTGCGGGCCGAACGGCTCAGTGCAGGAGAAACATACGGGGTTCTGCATACTTTTACTGCGGGCGAGCAACCGTCCGTAGAGCCAGAGTTTGACGTTTTCATCGATGCCAGCGGTGCCGAACAGGCCATTTTGGGGGGATTGGCCCGCTTAGCTCCTCGCGGACGTTGCGTATTGGTTGGTATGGGGGCGGACACTATTGCACTTCCTGTGCCGTTAGTCCAGGGCAGGGAGCTGCGCATTACGGGCACATTCCGTTATGCGAATACGTGGCCAACGGCCATTGCACTGGCAGCCTCCGGCCAGATTGATCTTGACGGGCTTGTCACCTCTTGCCATAGCCTCGATGACGTCGAGGCGGCACTCACAGCAGGCGCCAACCCCGGCGCATTGAAAGCTATGGTCCACCCCTGATACGCACTGCTTGGTTGAGGAAGGGAAGGTTTCCTCAACCACCGGCAACAGACTGGACCACCATGAGTTCGCTGCCCGCTGCCACGCGTGTTTTCAAGCCATCCAAGCGCCGAACCTCGTCGGGGCCAAGGTAAATATTCACGTATCTGCGCAACGCCCCGGTTTCATCTCGGAGCCTGCGGTCAAATACGGGGAACTCCACTTTGATCGCATCCAGCACTTCCTCCACCGTTGCAGACTCCCCAACCTCAAGGCGCAACTCATCAACCCCACCCACAAACGGATGCAGCAGAGTTGGTACCAGCACCTTCACTTCCCCTGTCATATCCGCGCTGTCATATCTGCGCTGTCACAGTCACCGGATCAGCGCCGAACCGAAGCCGCACGGACGCACAAAACGTCAGGCAGCCGGCTAAGTACTTCACTAAATTGGTTTCCCTCGTCAGCACTGGCGTAAACCGACCCTCCGCGGGTGCCAAAGTAAACGCCCGCCGGTTCGGAGGCATCTACGCACGCTGCGTCGCGGAGGACCACGTTGTACTCCGGTTCGTTTAAACCCACGGCTAACCGCTCCCAGGAGGAGCCGCCGTCGTCGGTCCTGTGAACGGCAAGCTGACCATCTGGGGGAATCCGTTCCCCATCAGCCTTAATCGGGATCACCCACGCTGTACCTGAGCGACTCGGGTGGGTGAAGATGGTGAAGCCAAAGTCTGCCGGCAGCCCGTCGGCGATGGAGATCCAGTTATCACCAGCGTCATCCGTGCGATAAACGCCATGATGATTTTGTGCGTAGAGAACATCCGGATTGTTGGCATCACGAGCCACTTTATGCACGCACTGGCCAAACTCTGGGAGCGGATCCGGCATGAAATAGGCGCCTATACCCTTGTTCCGTGGCTCCCAAGTCTCTCCCGCATCGGCGCTGGCATACACGCCTCCGGTACTCATGGCCACATGGATCATGGCCTCATCAGCGGGGCTGGGCAGGACTGTGTGCGCCGCCGCGCCGCCGAATCCTGCTCCCCATTCGGTGCGGTGAGGATGATCCCAGAGTCCACGATTAAGCTCAAAATGCTCTCCACCGTCGGAGGATTTCCATACCGAGATGGGCTCGCAGCCCGCCCACACCACACCCGGTTGGTCCGCGCAGTCCGGTTGAATCTGCCACACACGTTCAAGTGCGGCGTCGGTATCGGCTGGAAAGCTGATGGCACCATTGTCGGGTTCATGCCAGGTAATGCCAAAATCGTCAGAGTGAGCAATGGTGGGTCCCCAATGTTCACTGCGCAATCCCACCAAGATGCGGGTGCGCCCCTCCCTGGTATCAAGGCCGATGCTGGGAATCTCGTGCATAAGGAAATGTGGTCCAGTGAAATCGTAGCTTTTTCGATCCGCACTGGTACCAAGCCAAAGGCCCTTTTTGGTGCCCACAGCGAGTAGGGTCATTTGGCTATCTTGTGGCTTAGCTTCATTGCTCATAGTCTGAAGTCCATCATCGTCCCCGCTTGGCAACAAGGGGTGACTGATCAGTAATATACGCATTCACGGTGGAGCCACATACCCCCTAGGGGTACTTGACCCATACCCCTGCGGGGTATAAAGTGAGGGTATGGATACAGAAGATCAGACTCGGGGTTACTCCGAGGAGAAGCAGGCTTACCTGCGCCGCCTTAAGCGCGCTGAAGGTCAGGTCCGAGGCATCGCGCGCATGGTTGAAGAAGATAAGTATTGCATCGACATTCTCACCCAAATGGCAGCCGTCAACAAAGCACTGCACGCGGTAAGCATCGGGTTATTGGGAGACCACATATCCCACTGCGTAGTCAATGCAGCCAATGAATCCCAAGACACCGGCAACCCGGAGATCGTTTCCGACAAGGTTTCTGAAGCCACCGCCGCGATTTCCCGCCTGTTAAGGAGCTAACACCATGAACACCACCATCAACGTTTCCGGCATGACCTGCAACCATTGCGTCACCTCCGTCACTGAAGAACTGACTGAGCTCAATGGTGTGGAGAATGTGAGTGTTAATCTCAATCCCGGCAGTGTCTCTGAGATCACCATCACTTCAACTCTGCCGCTTGACCCGGCAGAAATCGGCGAAGCCGTGGCCGAGGCCGGCTACCAAGTCGTAGCAAATAACGCATAACAGTACCGTCTTACACACTAAGGAATGCCATGAGCCCCTCAGAAGTTTTGTCTCAAACCAGCACACCCGGTTCACGAATCCTCGAGCTGGACATCGAGGGAATGACTTGTGCGTCGTGCGTCAGCCGGCTTGAACGAAAATTGGGCAAACTCGAGGGCGTCAGCGCTTCCGTCAACCTCCCTTTGGAGTCAGCAGCGGTCACGGTGCCAGCTGGCATGACCGATCAGCGCATCATCGACACCGTCAAGGCAACCGGTTACACGGCTAGTTTGAAAAGCTCGCCAGCTACCCGCAAACCGTCCACGGAGCTCGCCGAAGCTACCCCCGGGGACGAATCGTCTTTGGAGAAAGTCCCTGAGCAGACCAACCACATGGCACACGGTGGCACAGCAGCCACGTTGCGCCCCCGGTTGATTCTTGCCGCCATACTGACAGTCCCGGTGTTCCTCGTATCAATGTTCCCTGCCCTCCAGTTTCCTCACTGGGGCTGGGTGGCCGGGATCCTAGCCCTTCCGGTGGTGACGTGGTCGGCATGGCCGTTCCATCGGGCTGCAGCCATCAACGCCCGCCATTTCGCCTCAACTATGGACACGTTGGTCTCAATTGGTGTCTCCGCAGCATTTTTGTTTTCGGCGGTGGAATTGGGGCTTGATCCGCAGATGACAGCTCATGGAAACGCCATGGGAGATACCAGCGGCGCCATGGGCGGGCATGCGCCTTTGTACTTTGAAGTCTCTGCCGTGGTGGTTACTTTCCTGCTCTTGGGCCGTTATCTAGAAGCAAAAGCGAAGGCGAAAGCCGGCGATGCCCTGAAGGCGCTGCTGAGCCTGGGTGCCCACGAGGCTACGGTGCTACGCAACGGCGTCGAGGTGAAAATACCGGCCGCAGACTTAGCCGTTGATGAAATCTTTGTGGTGCGCCCTGGCGAGAAAATTGCAACAGACGGAGTGGTCACGGATGGCTCCTCTGCCGTAGACACTTCGCTAATCACCGGCGAATCACTGCCAGTCGACGTCACGGTTGAAGACGTAGTTACCGGTGCAACTATCAATACTTCCGGCCGTCTACTGGTTCGCGCTACGCGCGTGGGTAGTGAAACCACGCTGGCACAAATGGGTAAGTTGGTCAGTGCGGCACAGGCGGCCAAGGCCCCCATTGCGCGGTTGGCCGATCGAATCAGTGCCGTCTTTGTACCGGTTGTGCTGGTGATAGCCGTGATTACTTTCGCCCTCTGGTTAATCCTCAGCGGAGATGTCCAAGGAGCCTTTACTTCCGCCGTGGCTGTCCTAATCATCGCCTGCCCCTGCGCCTTAGGACTAGCCACCCCTGTTGGCCTGCTCACTGGAACGGGCCGCGCGGCCCAACTAGGAATCCTGATCAAAGGTCCACAAGTGCTTGAAGATACTCGCACAGTGGACACAATCTTGCTGGATAAGACAGGCACCATTACCGAAGGCAAGTTGAGCGTGGTTGAGATCGAACCACTTTCACAGGTGCCCGCCGAGAAGATCCTGCGTCTGGCCGGTGCCGTGGAATCCCATAGCGAACATCCCATTGCCCACGCCATCACGGCGCATGCCCGCGAACACTCCAGCGAACATGGTGGCAGCGCAGGCACACTCCCCGAGGTTGCGGACTTTTCCTCGGCCCCCGGCGGCGGCGTGCGTGCTGTGATCGAGGGACACACTGTCCTGGCTGGCCGGGCCGGTTGGCTGGAGGAAAATCACGTCCCGTTGACACAGGAAGCCAGAAATGCGTTAGCTACCCAACAACGGCGCGGAACCACCGCGATTTGGGTAGCCATAGACGGTGAAGCTGCTGGACTTATTGCGCTTAAGGACACCATCAAGAGTGGGTCTGTAACCGCCATCGCCAAATTGAAAGAGCTGGGACTGCGCCCCATCCTCCTCACCGGCGACAATGCCGCGGTGGCAGCCCAGGTGGCTGAAATCGTGGGTATCGCTGATGAGGATGTGTACGCTGAGGTGCTTCCTGAGGGGAAGGTAGCTGCCGTAAAGAAACTCCAGGCCGGCGGAGCCACCGTCGCAATGGCGGGGGATGGCGTCAATGATGGCGCAGCCTTGGCCCAGGCGGATCTAGGCATCGCCATGGGGTCCGGCTCCGATGTGGCAATTGCGGCGGCCGATCTGACAGTCATGGGAAACGATTTGGGCCAAGTAGCCACAGCGATAGCCCTCTCCCGCAAGACACTAGGCACCATCAAGACGAACCTTTTTTGGGCGTTCTTCTATAATGCCGTCGGCATCCCCATTGCAGCTCTTGGACTGCTCAACCCCATGATTGCCGGGGCGGCGATGGCCGCAAGCTCTGTGCTGGTGGTAGCCAACTCCCTCCGGTTGCGGCGCTTCGGCCGGTAGCTGCCGCTGTGGCAGCTGCCGCTCCGTTAGCCGCTCGGTGGCGAACTTTTTTCGTCCAAGTCCAAGTCCAAGTCCACCGGATACCCTGGACCCCGCTGGGGGGAGCCGCGGAGTTCATCCAGCCTGACTAGGACCACCCCGCCCATAATGGCTACCCCGCCCAGCAGCTGGATCATTCGGGGTAGCTCACCCAACAGTATCCACGCCCAGATGACAGCGAAAAGGACCTCAAATAATGCCACAAAGGAGGCCACTTTGGACCCCAGTCCGCGCGTGGAGATGATTCCCACAACGTAGGCGAAAACCGTCGTTATGAGCACCAGGCCCAATACGGGAACCAGCCAGTGCACCTGGGTTCCAGCGAATACCGGGTTGTTGAAGGTGAAAGCCATCGGCAGCACACCCACCACACCCAGAGCCACGATCATGGCAGCACCCACGGCCATTCCGCCACCAGCCATGAGAATCGGCGGCACATTATCTCCCGCTCGAGCCGACATAATGAAGTACACGGCCGAACAGACGGCAGCCGCAAGTCCCCAAAGGATGCCCTCCACACTGACTTCCTGGCTGCCTGCCAAATCCAGCACCAACACCAGTCCTGACATGGCGCAAATAGCGCCCACAATCGTCAGAACTCGTGGTCGCTGCCGGGTCATGACCCACGCCCAGGCCACCAAAAGCACCGGCGAAAGGTACTCCAGCAGCAAGGCCACACCCACAGACAGATGTTGGACTGCATTGAAATAAAACAGCTGGCACAACGCGATCGGCACTATTCCATAAATCGCAATACGCGCCAGCGACCCTTTCACCTGAGCCCAGTTGCGCACCAAGCTAAGAATTACAGGAATCAAAAGTACAACGGCGGCTCCCCCAATGCGAACAGCCACCGCAGCGCCGGGAGACCAGCCAACGTCAAACAAGGACTTCGCAAACGAACCAGACAAGGCAAAAGCTGCGGCGGAGGCAAAGGCCAGCAAAAGAACCGGGGATGCCAGTACCCTGCGCGTGTTGGCGTCAGGAACCGAAGTAAAAGTATTGGGGGAGGTCATGGCAAGTCCGTATGTCAGCAGTCATTAGCGTTAGACTGATGACATTACGCCCATATTATGTCAGGAGTCAATATGGCCTTTAGTCATGACACGGAGATGGCGCTGATGTCCGCGGTCAATCTCATCAACACAGCCCCCATCTCCCTTGATCCCGAAAACCAAACCACGGGAAAGGATTCAATGCTCAGCTTGGCTGACCTGGATGATTTTGTGGCGCGGGAACAATTCACTGGTTCACGGGAAAATTCCGCTGCGGAGGTGACGGCAGTACGGGCGATGCGAACGGAACTGCGCAGTATCTTCACGGCGGATGAAACAACAGCTGTCAGCATGGTTAATGCCTTGTTGGCTCGCGCCGACGCCCTACCGCAGCTGGTCAAGCACGACCAATGGGACTGGCACCTGCACGCGACTGCCCCCGGCGCTGCCTTGTCGCTGCGTATGGGCGTTGAAGCTGCCATGGCCTTGGTTGACGTAATTCGTGGCAGCGAGTTATCACGCTTGAAAATCTGTGCAGCTCCCGACTGCTCCGCTGTCCTGGTTGACCTGTCCAAGAACCGGTCCCGCCGGTATTGCGATACCGGAAACTGTGGCAACCGTGCCCACGTGGCCGCCTACCGCCGTCGTAAGTCGGCCCAGGGGTAAATCGGCCCAGGCGTGCTCTTCCTCGAGACCGCGGCGTGAACAATTCACCGCCATGACGTTAACGCGAAAGTGGCCCGAATCATTCTCAGATGCGGGCCACTTGGGTATTTTTCTGGGACAGATACTACTTCATAGTTCCCGCAGATACGGAGCCCTGAAGCTGGCGCTGGAACAGGATATACATGATCAAAACGGGAACAACCACGATGACGGCGGCCGCAAAGAGCGAACCAAAGTCAACCGCATAACCCTGCTGCCCGGCATAGGCAGCAATGCCCTGAGAAAGCACGTAGTTCTCACGGTTGGTGTTGATGGCTACTGGGATCAAGTACTGGTTCCACAAACCAAGAAAATTGAAAATGGCCACGGACGCCATACCCGGCTTGGCCATAGGCAGCATGACCTGGAAGAAAGTCCGCCATTCGCCGGCCCCGTCAATCTGAGCAGCTTCAGCAATTTCGCTCGGAAGGGCTTTGAAGAAGGAGAATAGGAAGAAGACGGTAAAAGGCAACGCGAACGCAACATAAACAATAATCAAACCTGGCAGCGTGTTCAACAGGCCCATGTTCTTCAGAATGAAAAACAGGGGCACGATTGCCAAGAAGATCGGAAACGTCAGTCCGGCGAGCATCAGATAATAGATGGCTCGCGAGCCCGGGAACACGTAACGGGCCAAAACGTAGGCGCACATGGCACCTAGGACCATCACAATGACAAGTGCGAAGCCCACCACAATGACAGTGTTAAAGAAGTACGTGCCAATGCCGGCTGTGTTCCAGGCATTGACGTAGTTTTCGAACTTCCAGTCGGCCGGAAGGGAAAATGGTGAGGAAAAGATTTCCGTGGTCGTCTTGAAGGACGACATCAAGGTCCAGCCGAGCGGGACAAGTACCAGGAGTGACCACAGGGTCAACATGGTGTGCGATACGCCTGCTACAACCTTATCCCCACTGGTGTCCTGTGGCTTCCGAGCTATGTGCGTCTTGGAAGGGGATTTTTTGGAGAGTTTCAGTGACATTATTCAGACACATCCTGACTGCCGCCGGTCATCCGGTTCACCAGGAATACCAGTGCCGAGAAAATCAATGTAATTACTGCCAAGACCACGCCCATGGCGCAGGCTAGACCGAATTGGTTCTTGGAAAACGCGGTGGTAAAGAGTTTCTGTGACATGACCAAAGTGGAGTTCTCGGGTCCACCCGTGGAGTTCAAAACAGACATATAAACGAAAGCGTCGAGCGCCAAAATTCCCATGTAAACGTACGCTGTCTGGATGTTATCGCGGATGAGCGGAATGGTGATGCTAACGGCTGTACGGAAACGTCCAGCTCCGTCAATACGGGCAGCCTCAAACGTTTCAGCGGGAATGCCCTTGATAGCAGCGACGAACAAGATCATGTAAAAGCCAACGAAGCCCCACACAATAACAAACATCGAGGCGATCATGGCAGTGCGCGAATCGCCAAGCCACGGGTAGTCTTTCAGGCCATCAAAACCAATGCCTGTCAGGATTCCATTCAACAAGCCATTGCTGGGGTTGAAAATCTGCTGCCAAATAATACCAATAACAACCGCAGGGATCACATAGGGAAAGAATGAAACTACCCGGTAGAACCCGGCACCTTTCAGTCCTTTGATCTGGCCGCGGCTGCTGCCACCAATAGTGACCAAAGTAGCCAAAACCAACGCCAAAATAACGGTGATAACCGGAAGAAAGACAGCCAAGGTAACGCTGTTGCGGACGGATAACATGAAAATGTCATCGTTAAAGAGCTTGACATAGTTGCCAAAGCCAATGAACGGCATGTTGTTGTCGAAGCCGCCCCAGCTGGTCATAGAGTAATACACCGCCTGGGCAAAAGGCGAGATTACAAAGACCAGATAGATCACCAAGGGCAGTCCCAAGAAGACTGCCATGAAGCTGACCTTATCGAATGTCAGTTTTTTCCGGCGCCGCCGGGCAGTGGCGACAACGCCACTGCCCGACCGCACTTCTTTTGTTGCTTGTGTCACTTCACTTCAATCTTCTTGACCGAATCGTCCTTGGCCACCTTGTCGGTGATCTCCTGCAGTGCCTTGGTCAGACCCGCAGAATCCAATTTGCCGTCAAGGAATGAGTTCCACGGCACCAGCTGATCGGCGTTCATGCCGTAAGTGTCCACGAAGTTCCAGGTGAAAATGTCCTTACCGGCCTTCTCCAACATGGTGGTCTGCGAGACCAGCGCGGTGGAACCGAAGCCGTCGGCCGGGACGGTGCCCTTGACAACTGTCGGAGCCAACTTCTCCTTTGCGAAGTTCGTTGCCGCATCCTTTGAGAGCATGATGCGCAGCAATTCCTTGCCTGCGGCAACGTTCGCGCCCTTGGTGGGAACAATGAAAGGCTCGCCGCCTGCTGAGCGGACGCCGGCCTGAGCAATCTTCGGGTTGGCAGATGCAACCGGAACGGGTGCACCCGTCATTTCGAAGCCGGCCTTTGTCTGGTCCTTCATCTCGTTCTCAATCCAAGAACCTGACGGGTAAAGCAGTGCTTCCTGGCCGTTGCTCCACTGTGCCTGAGCTGCAGTGAAGACCGTGCCGGAGCCGCCCGGCTTGAACATACCGGCCTTAACAATCTTTTCCATGCCAGCGAAGACGCTCTGCACCGCGGGCTGTGACCAGCAGTCGGGCTTGAGGTTTTCCAGGGAGAGACGAACTTCATCGCCACCTTCTTTGATAGCTGATTCGATCGCCATGGTCTGGTAATACGTGGCAGCTTCCTTGCCCCAAACAAACAGGTACTTATCTTTCTCCTTGGCCTTGAGGCCGAGCTCGTAAGCTTCATCCCAGGTAGTGGGAACGGTCCAACCGTTTTCCTTGAATAAACTGGCGGAGTACCACCATGCGTAAACCGTCAGTACGTAGTTGATGGCGGCCAGCTTGCCGTCGAAGGTACCCGGTGCCAGCACGCCGTCGAAGAGTGTGTCAGCGATCTTGGTGCCTTCAAGGTTGTTGGCATCAATAACAGATTGCAGGTCCTCAAGCTGATCAAGGATGACGGAGAAACCGATGGCCTTAGCTCCGGAGTTGTCAATCAGGTCAGGAGGGGTGCCGCCGGCAAAGCGCGGCTGCAGTTCCTGAGCAATATCTGTTGAGGGGTTAATGCTGACTTCAACGTCGGGGAAGTTCTTGGCGAAGGCCTTGCCAGCGAATTCAACGTAGTCGATGCCATAGCCACCCTTGAAGATGACTGCGTCAAGCTTGCCACTGCTGGCAACACCAAACGGGTTCTTCACAGGGTCAACCTCTCCACCGGGGGCGGCAGAGGCGTTCGAGGAATCGCCGCCACCTGCACAGGAAGCCAAGGCTCCACCCAGCGGCAAAAGTACGGCGGTGGCTAGGGCTCCGCGGAGGAATCCACGACGCTGCAGCGGTTTGTTCTGGATATTCATTCTGTGTACTGCCTTCCATTGATGGTACGTGTGCTAAATCTGTACGGCTTTGTACTTCTTAGTGCTGCTATTGCATTTGACTGCAATCTCGCGGCTGACCTCACGTGGTACTGGCGTTCCCCACCTCGTTGCATTGGAATCATGCCTCACGCCTGAGCCGGCCAACGTACTGGCCCACCAGTGCGGTGTTGTGTTCGTCTCCGCCCGGAATATTTGCCGAAATATAGATGGGCGGCTCTTTCCCCGCACGGACCAGGCATTGAGCCGTTTCAATCGTGAGCACCTGCGCAATGTATGCGGCAGTGATCGATGAAACAGCACCAACACCTCCTCCGCCGGAAATCTCTAGGGTTGTATCGCCATAAGGAGCCCTGTTATCGATAACAATATCTGCAATCTCACTGAGACGCAGCCCACAAGGATGTTTTGTCTCCACAGCATTAGTGTGCTCAACACTCGTGACCGCAATGACCTTGTGCCCACGTTCCTTTGCGGCCAACGCCAGCCCCACGATTGAACCATTCACACCGGAGTTTGAAGCGATAATGAAGATATCGCGCGGATCGATCAGCGAAAGGTTGAAGAGCTCCTCAGCAACTCCAACATCACGCTCCAAAGTGGAACCTTCAAGTGAGTCAAGCTCTGCAACGTCACGGACCCCATGAAGCACCAAATCGCGCAGAGCAATCTTGCTCGTAGGGATCAATCCCCCTGCTCGCCCTGCGATTTCCATGGCAAACGCCTCGGAATGACCGGTACCAAAGGCTTGGATTACGCCACCATTGGTCAGGGCGTCGGCCATAGCAGTGCCCGCCTCACGGGCACCTCCGGCAGCAGCCCACGCAGTGATGGTCTCTAATCTGTTGGAAACTTCTAGGCTAAAGGCCGCCAGTGCGTCAGGAATGATCCTCACCCCTTCCAAACTTGCCCTGCCCACGGCGCGCGCCAGCTTCCAGACGCGCAGCCCTGGTGGGTCGCCGGTGCGGTGAGACGGCCATTGCTGAGGCCGCCAGCTTTGATGTGGTCTGCGTAAAATTAACCTGGGCTACGAGTAAGTAAAGCAAGTCGATGACAAGTAATTGCACGTGCTTTGCGGAGAGGTCATCCGGCTGGAGGAATTGTTCATGAACTGAGGTGATGATGGATTCATCGGCACTCTCAGCCAAAGGGGATCCCGGGTTATTGCTCAGCGCAATTGTCAGCGCACCAGCCTCACCTGCTTCACGCAACATTTGCAGAGTTTCTTCGGTCCGCCCCGTATTGGAAATGCCAATTGCCACCGTATTGGCGTCCTGGATGGCCGCACTTGTTAGTCCCGCATGAACTTCCGACCAATGGTGGGCATTGATCCCAATTCTGTAAAGACGGGACTGTAGCTCCTTGGCCATGACAGCACTGCCGCCAATGCCGTAAATATCTACATGGGAGCTCATGGCGATGCGACGAGCAATCTTCATCATCAACGCCAAGTCCATGACGGCCGCCGTCTCCTCCAGTGAACGCGTGTGTGCGTTGACAAGGGTACTAAGCACGTCTCGCGGAGAGTCATCGGGCCCAAAAGCTCGCCCAATGTCAGCCTTCCATGACTCCCTGGCGTCGCTTCGTCCAAGCTCTGAGGCAATGCTGACGCGGAAGGGTACATAGCCGGCATAGCCAAGCAGCCGGCAAAAGCGAGTCACTGTGGCCGGTGACGTTTTTGTCTGTTCCGCTAACTCCATAATCGAAAGTTCCAGCGGAGCCTGTGGACGCTCCAGCAGGAAAGCGCCAATTTTCGCCATGGCAGCGGACATATCGGGTAGCTTTGCCTGAATGCGGTTCACGACACCGGCAGCTGTTGCTGCTGCAGGTGGGGACGTGAAGGTTAACATTTGAAAATCCATTTCTTCGAGGTGGCTACATAATGAAAACTATTATCATCCCGCATGTAAGTCAAGTCACATCTAGACACGGAATGATAACGATGCCCAATTTTCTTGCCATTGACGCTGGTGGCACGTCCACACGCGCCGTATTCCTCAACTCTTCCGGGCACTGCCTAGGGTACGGGACGGCAGGGGGTGGAAACCCGGTTTCGCGGGGATTTAGACCCGCTTTGGACGCACTGGAGGAGGCCGCGATCAAAGCCCTTGGCGGAGCCCCGAAGCCATTCGCTAATGCGCTTATTGCCATGGCCGGTGCATCACTTGAACTGCCAGCAGATTTGTACCGGGACCGGTTCCTCACACTGGGACTTACGAAAAATGTGATGATCGAATCTGATTTATTGGCTGCCTTTTACTCCGGAACTTTTCATGATGATGGGTGCGCGTTGATAGCAGGCACCGGCGCTGTTGCTGCCCGCATCGCCGAGAGTCGCCTGGCTGCTGTGGCAGATGGGACGGGCTGGCTGCTGGGAGACTCGGGGTCAGGGTTCTGGCTTGGTCGCGAGGTAGCACAAGCCGTCGCATCGGCTCTTGATGGCCGCGGTCCGGCAACAGCGCTTACAGCACTCGTCCTGGGTGAGCTGAACATTCCGCTTGTCATGGATGCTCGCACCCAGGGCCGGCTCCGCGCTCAGCAGCAGCTAATTTCCAAGGTTTACGAGCGCAGCCCCATTGAACTTTCACATTTTGCACCCATGGTATTTGCCGTAACGGACGACCCCGTTGCCCAAGACATCGTTGCGCGCGCAGCGAGAGCCCTGGCCCGCACACTGCTGGCGATCAGCGGGGCTGCTGGTCAAGGGCCTGGAAAAGCCAGCCCACAGCAGTCAGTGGGCAGCCAACCGGCTTCCGTTGGTGCACAGCCGCTAGTTTTTGGTGGGAGCGTACTGACCAGGGCAGAGCCGTTGGCTTCTGCCGTGCTTGACGTTCTAGCTGCTGAATCCGCTGCGAGAGGGGCGGCACAAGATAAGTCAATCGGGCTAACCGCACGCGTGGATGCGTTCGCTCCCGTGCTGGTTCACGACGGCGTAGTGGGCTCCGCTGTTTTGGTGCTCAAACGAAATGGCATTGAGGTGGATGAAACTCTCTTTACCCGCATCAGTGAGAGTTTGGCGGCGCTCAGGTGATGGCAATGACTCCGTGGGGCTTGCGCGATCCCCGCGAGCGTCCGCCTGGTGCTCGCGCGTAGGGGACTCGCTACTTGGAATCGTTGTGAGGAGGAGTGTCTTTAGATTTCTCCGGCGCAGATTTCTCTGGCGCAGATTGCTCTGGCGCAGCCACTGTCCCGTTGTGGTTTGTGGCGTTGTTTTTTGCCTGCTCCAGGCGGTCCGAGGACTTCCGGTTCACCCCTGAGCCTTCGCTAAGGTGGGGGTCATTTTCCTTGTGTCCCATGACCAACAAGGAAGAAATAAGTAAGGTTGCAACAAAAGCAATGCCGAAAGCAATGCCTGCCAAATCCCAGCGCAATCCATGGATAAGCCCACCCGCGGAAACTACCAAGGTGACTAGACCGGCAACCCCACCCAGAGCAAAGGAGAAGCTGAGTGGAAACTTAATGGAATTACCCGAGTTCGGGTTCTGCGGCTCGATACTGCCCACAATTAGTCCTTTAGATTGTTTGATGTCTCACGCACCACACGATTCTACGCAAAGTAGAACATACGATATCTAGCTTACTGGCCTTTTGCCCTCCGGCCATCATGGCGCAGTGTGAGCGCAGATAACGTCCACAGTGCACCTGTCATCAGGGCACCTCCTCCGGCCACACCCATCAACGCATGCTCACCTGTTGCGACAAAAAATGGCAGCACCAGACCAGTGCCAACGCCAAGAACGCCGGAGATTATCCAGTCACTTCGAAGCACGGATTTAGCTTCAGTGTTCCCCGCAGGCTTGAACAGAGCCGCAAAGAGCTCGGCCGCACCCATGACGGCAAGCGCTGCGCCACCGAGCCAGGCAGCAACGCTTGCGCTGCCGGCAACCGCCACCAACACGCCACTAACCGCCAATAAACCGGCTGCACCCAAAAGAACCAGCCTCCTTGTGTCCCGCAGAGGCAGGGCCAGGGTGCGCACAAGCAAGCACTGAGCTGCTGCCAACGCAAGAAAGTAGATGGCGAAAATTACGCAAAGGCCAAGGGTTCCAGGTGACTCCCAAAAGACCGTAATGAGACCAATAACTAGGGTGACCACGGCTCGCAGCAGTACGGGGCGCCACAGTGGGCTAGCTCTGCGTGTCTTGGTGTTGGCGTTGATTGACTGGGGAAGGGCGGTTTCACTCACCCTTCAAGTCTAGCCCGGCTAGCGGGAGCCCCTACCTGCATCCAACGGCCGGTGCGCGCACGCAGTCCCAACGTCAAGCCGCGGGCTCCCATATAGCCCACACTAAATGCCGCCCATACCCAGAACATTCCACGGACTGTATCGCCAAAGTGCAGCTGCGAAACCCAGAAAAGTAACGGCAGGTAAATCACTAGGTTGCCCACGCCAACCAAGGCCAAGTAGCGCGCATCGCCGGCTCCGATGAGAACGCCGTCGAGCACAAAAACGTAGCCAGCCAGTGGTTGCCCAACCGCCATAACAAGCAATGCCGCAGTCAGCGCGGCGTGAACGTTCGTATCTGTTGTGAAGATCCATCCAACGACGCCGGATACCGCCCAAAGGCCCAACCCGGTGAGAACACCAAAAGCAAGTCCCCATCTCGTCATTGTTCGTGTCAAAACACGTACTTGAGAAGTATTGCCAGCCCCCAGTTCTTTGCCAATCAACGCCTGGGCCGCGATGGCGAGGGCATCAAGAGCGAAGGCTAGGAAGCTGAAGAGCGTCATAGCAAGCTGGTGTGCTGCTAAGTTTGTGGGACCTTGGGCCGTCACCACCAGGACAGTGACCAAAATGGCGGCTCGCAGAGACAGGGTGCGCAGCATAAGCCAGCTGCCCACTCTTGAGACCGCCCGCACTCCGACCCAGTCGGGGCGGATCCCCACACCATAGTGATGTGCTGCACGCACAACGATGGCGAGGTATACAGCTGCCATTCCCCACTGTGCGATCACTGTTCCCAGCGCCGCTCCCCCCACGGACATTCCGAAACCATATACGAAAACAAAATTCATCACGATGTTGACGGCGAATCCGAGCGTAGCGACTATCAGCGGGGTCTTGGTGTCTTGGAGACCACGCAAAACACCCATGGCCGCCATGACCAATAGCATCGCTGGAATCCCTGCCAAGCTGGTCCTGAAGTATTCGTTTGCGTACCCCAGAACTTCCCCGCTGGCACCCATAGCGTTCAGCAGGCCACCACTGGCAAACATGCCCACGACCGCTAGGACAATGCCTAGCAGTGCCGCCAGCCAGAGCCCGTCCCGGCCCACTGCCAGTGCCTCAGCGCGTCTCCCAGCTCCTAGCAACCGCGCAACTGCCGGCGTCGTTGAGTATGCCAGGAACACCATGAGTCCAACAACCGTCTGAAGAAGCGTCGCGGCGAGGCCCACTCCAGCCAATTGGGGGACGCCCAAATGGCCAACGATGGCGGAGTCGGCCAATAAAAACAGGGGCTCCGCAATGAGCGCGCCAAAGGCGGGGATAGCTAAGCCGCGAATCGCTTTCGATGTTGAGCGCCGGGTCTGTGCAGAGGCAGCATTGGGCGTTACGGATTTAGGCATGGGTCAACAGTATCGGCAACCTTTGAACCCGCCCGTGCAGTTATCCACGCCTTTGCGGAGGCTCCCGCAGGGTTCCTGAAGACTTCCCTGATCATATTCACCACTGTGGCGTTAGTAACTTTGGCCGTTGTCGCTAGCCATATTGGCAAACCGTGAATAGTGGCCCTGAAAACCCAACACGATCGTTTTCGTGGGGCCGTTACGGTGTTTGGCAACGATGACATCCGCTTCACCGGCACGGGCTGATTCCTTGTCATAGATGTCCTCACGGTGCAGCAGAATCACCATATCGGCGTCCTGCTCAATCGAGCCTGATTCACGTAGATCGGAGATCATTGGCTTCTTGTCCGTACGTTGCTCAGAACCACGGTTCAACTGTGACAGTGCCACCACAGGAACCTGCAGTTCCTTGGCCAGCAGCTTCAGTGCACGGGAAAACTCCGAGACTTCCTGCTGGCGTGACTCCACACGTTTACCTGAGGACATGAGCTGCAAGTAATCCAGGACTACGAGCTTTAGGTCGTGCTGTTGTTTCAAGCGGCGGCACTTGGCACGAATTTCCATAAGGGACATATTAGGAGAATCATCTATAAACAGCGGAGCCTCGTTCATTCGCCCCATGGTTGTGGCGATCTTGGACCACTGATCATCTTTGACTGTTCCCTTGCGAAGGTCCTGGAGGCTAATGGTTGCTTCCGCCGACAGCAGACGCATGGCAATCTCATTACGACCCATTTCCAAGGAAAACACCACGGTGGCCATGTTGTGATCAATGGCTGCCGAACGCGCCCAGTCAAGCGCGAAAGTACTTTTACCCACAGCGGGTCTTGCGGCTATCACTATCATCTGCCCCGGGTGCAGGCCATTGGTCAGTTCATCAAATTCATAGAAACCGGTAGGCACACCGGTCATCCCTTGCCCCTTGTGTCCGGACGCCTCAATCTCATCCACGGTGGCTTCCATGACGTCTTTGAGCAGCACATAGTCCTCTGTGGTGCGACGTTCAGCTACGGCAAAAATCTCGGCTTGAGCGGCGTTAACGACCTCTTCAACTTCTCCGTCTTGGGAATAGCCCATCTGGACAATTTTAGTGCCGGCAGTGACCAGGCGACGCAACACGGCTCGCTCAGCAACGATCTCAGCATAAAATCCAGCGTTTGCTGCGGTGGGAACTGATTGGATCAGTTGATGCAAGTAGGCTGCGCCACCAATTTTAGTGATCTCACCACGCTTGGTGAGCTCATCTGCCACCGTCACGGCATCAGCAGGTTCACCGCGGCCGTAGAGGTCCAGCGCGGCCTCATAGATACTCTCGTGGGAGGGGCGGTAGAAGTCTGTGCCACGCAGAACCTCCACCACATCGGCAATCGCATCCTTGGAGAGCATCATGCCACCCAGAACGCTTTGTTCTGCGACAAGGTCCTGAGGCGGTGTCCTGGCGAAATCAGGTTCGCGGGAGGATGTTCCTGATTCTCTGGTTGGAGCCGACATGTGTGATGCTCTCTTTCTGCCCTGCTGGCCGGGCCTTTGCGCACCCTGCGGTGGCATGTTCTTTGGTATTACTACTCCTTACCAGCTGGTACCGACAAAGGCGTCGTTATGGAGAGCTCAATGGCTACGTTAGACGGTGAAAGAGCATCTACCAACCCCGTTGTCCACCGATGCTGTGGATAACCGGTGCATTAAGTGCCTCAGCTTGTGCACAGCATGGGGACAATGATGTGCACAACCTAATAGAATGGTGCGCAATACTGCCCTGACCTGCACAAACACTGTCCACTGCCTGTGGAAATAAACATTTTTGGGCTACCGTACCAGCCATCCGCAGCCGCTTGACAGTGCGCATAAACACGGCTAAGCGCGATCATATCCACAGATATATGTCCCTCTGTGGATATCCCGACAACGCTCATCAATAGCAGCTCTGACCTTCATACATGCCCGCGCATGTACCCCCGACAACCCCAACAAGCCACCGTGTTCGGCGGCATTTTGGACAAAAAAGATCCGGCAACCATAACTGGGTGCCGGATCTTTCTAAACGATGAAGCGAGTACTAGCTTGCTACAACGTTCAAGGTGATAACAGCTGAAACATCGTCGTGAAGACGAACATTTGCAGTGTGCTTGCCAACCGACTTGATGTGGGCCGGCAGTTCAACCTTGCGCTTGTCAATAGTTCCCAGACCTGCAGCGGCTACAGCCTTTGCAACGTCGTCAGCCTTGACGGTACCGAACAAACGACCTGAGTCGCCAGCCTTTACCTTCAGGACTACAGCGTGTGCCTGCAGAGCGGTTGCCTGCTCCTGAGCAGCTTCAGTTGAAGCGTGCGCGTGGGCGAGGCGGGCAGCCTTGATGGCTTCCACCTGCTTCTCGCCACCCTTGGACCAGGTCAGTGCGAAGCCGCGGGGCAGAAGAAAGTTACGTGCGTAACCGGTCTTCACCTCAACGATGTCACCAGCGGCACCGAGGCCGCTTACTTCGTGGGTCAAAATGATCTTTGCCATGTGTATCTATCTCCCTTAACCGCGGCCAGCGCCGGAGTAGGGCAGCAATGCAACTTCGCGGGCATTCTTGATTGCCTGTGCGATTTTGCGCTGCTCCTGAACGGTGACACCCGTGACGCGGCGCGCACGGATCTTTCCGCGATCAGAAATAAACTTGCGCAGCAATGCTACGTCCTTGTAGTCGATGACTGTGATGTCAGCGGCCTTCAGGGGGTTGGACTTTGGTTTGGGCTTACGGAGTTCAGCCTTAGCCATCGTGGAGCTCCTTAGTATTCGTGGAGCCCGTGGATATTAATCCGCGGGATGGTTTGCGTACGGCGGATGCCGCACATTTCTTGTAAAACAAAAAGCTTGGCGCTCCCGAGTCCTAACGCGGCGGCGAAGCCGAAGCGAAAGGGGACGCGCTGCGCTTTAGAAGGGAGGCTCGGAGTTATCCGGGCCGGCGCCCCAACCGGAGGAGCCACCACCGGGCGTTGCCCAGGGGTCAGCTGCCGGTGCGGATTGCTGCTGCTGGCCGCCATTACCGCCGAAGTTTCCTCCGCCGGAATTGCCGCCAAAGCCGCCTTGTCCCCCGCCGGCGTTTCCGCCGCCGAAGTTTCCGCCCTGGCCGCCCTGGCCGCTGTTACCTCCACCGAAGTTTCCGCCACCCTGACCGCCGGAGCGTTGGGTACGGTTTACTTTGGCATTGGCATAGCGCAGCGAGGGGCCGATCTCGTCGACCTCAAGCTCCATGACGGTGCGCTTTTCGCCTTCTTTGGTGTCGTAGGTCCGCGACTTCAGCCGACCGGAAACAATCACGCGCATGCCCTTTGTGAGGGATTCGGCAACGTTCTCGGCCGCTTCGCGCCAGATCGATGCACGGAGGAACAGCGTTTCGCCGTCTTTCCATTCATTGCTCTGGCGGTCAAAGGTTCGCGGAGTCGACGCAATGGTGAAGTTCGCTACTGCTGAACCGCTCGGGGTAAACCGAAGTTCCGGATCACTGGTGAGATTACCAACAACCGTAATAGTGGTTTCGCCTGCCATCTGCTCCTGCTTCCTGCTTGGTGTTTTCCTACAAAGAAAAAACTAAAAAGAAATTACCGAAATTATTCGGCAACAACCTTCTGCTCTTCCGGACGTGTGATCTTGGTGCGCAGGATGGTCTCATTGATACCAAGCAAGCGATCAAGTTCCTGAGCGGTAGCAGGCGCTGCGGTGAAGTTCACCACGGCGTAGATACCTTCAGACTTCTTCTGGATGTCGTAAGCCAAGCGACGACGGCCCCAGATGTCAACCTTTTCGATGGTTCCACCATCGGTGGTAATGACATTCAGGAACTTCTGAAGCGACGGCTCAACGGTACGCTCATCAACATCGGGGTCGATGATTACCATCAGTTCGTAAGGACGCATATGTGAACCCACCTCCTTTGGTCTAGGCGGTTACGGCATTTCCGTAACAGGAGGTTCATTTGCGGTGCCGCACCGGTACCTATTGCACTACGTGAGTGATCTTGGTACCAGCACAGACTCACCCATCCTACCGTAAGTACGACGCCGGACACTCACCTCTGTGCGTAACTCTCACCACACGCTGTGGATAGTTCCCAGCGGATGTTTTGGATCTACTTTATGCCGCGCACGAGCAGGTCATGAAAGATGTTTCCGGTGTCCTGTTGAGCTAGGAAAACGCCATCGCCAAGCTGGCACTCGATGACGCAATCGCTGTTCCGGGGAGAAGGCAACCACAACCAGGTAGGGAACTTGACCTGGAGGCACTTTGTGAATGGCGGCAAGTGGAGCCCAGCATGATCTGCCCGTGGCGCGAACGCATCCAAGCAATCGAATCCCCCACCCCGGGTGTGGAGCTGCTCGATCTACTCTGCGACTACAAAGTACTCTGCGACTACAAAGTACTTGATCGTGACGGTAGCCAAGGGCGTGCACGTCCCCGTTGGTGAAATCCTCATCATTCCGCTCTACAACATGCAGGGCTGAAGATCCCCTGCCATTGGTGGACATCTCCCTTCTCCAGCGAGCCGGGCTAGTGGGACCCAACTCTGTTCCACAGAACCGCGCACGGTCAGCGTGGCCGGACCATGTCGTTGCCAACGGAGTTCTCACTACAGATCCCGGTGGCAAGGGGTTCATCATTTCTGCGGAGGACGCATAAGTACTACTTCCCGCCACCACTGCGGACTACAAGGAGCTCGTCCAACCTGACGGACGAAGGCGCCTGTGCAGACCTCAAGAAGCTGCACAAACAACTGGATGAGACTGTTCCGCCTTGCTACGGCTGGCCAAAGTCCGTGGCTCAGAACGCTCCGGAGATCGCCATTCGGCTTTCACTGCTGAATAGCAAAATCCTGTTGCCCCAAAGTGCCCCGGACCCACTGGGGGCGTCCCTCCACGCTGGCCGCATGCCTTAAAATGGAATGAACACCGCTCTTTGCCTGCCGAAAGGTCCTGCCATGCGCTTCACTGACAATGCCGTTGCGCAATGGCACGCGCAAAAAGGACTACGGGCCAGCCCCGCCTGGAAACTACTACAAGGGTCCCCTTGGACGGTGGCATTTCTGCGCTCCGTCTTCACGGCGACCAGGCAACGCATGCCGCTGGAGGAATTTCACGGCGATTTAGCGGAATTCATGAAGGAACTGCGCGATGAAAACCTCAGCCTAAATGAGGCTTGGCAGGCTTCCAACTTCGCCGATTCTTGGGTGCGAAGCCAGTTTCTTTCCCGGCCCATGGTTGACGGAAAGTTCTTCTATGAACCCACTGCCTCCACGGCCCGGGTCCTGGCATTTACGGATACGCTGACCGGCAGCCGCACCAATTTGAACAGCTCACGACTGAGCACGCTGCTTAACAGTATTGAGGCGCTTTCACGCCAAAGCGATCCCGACCCGAAATCCCGTATTGCCACTCTCGAAGCTGAAATCGCTGAGCGTGAAAATGAAATCACTGCGCTGCGAAATGGCGCCAATCCAGCCGTACTATCCGAGGACTCCGCCGTTGCCGCCACCCGGAGTGTGTTGGATCTTGCGGCTGGTCTGCCGGCAGATTTCAAGCGGATGCGCGACGGCGTCGAGGTCATGCTGCACTCTATCCGGCAAGAAATCATGGACTCCTCAGTCACTAAAGGTGTTGCCGTGGGTCAGGTGCTTGCCGCTGACTTGGCACTACGCGGCACGGCAGAAGGAGAGACGTTCCAAGGTTTCACCGAGTTCCTCAACGATCCGGTACAACAGGGACGTTTCAGGCAATCAATCAACGAGGTGCTTGAGCGGGACTTCACCGGTCAGCTCAGCGCGGAAGAGCGGAGAAATCTGGCCTCCTTGCTGCGCGAGATGCGCCGTCAAGCTGCTGAGGTACACGCCATTTATGGGCGCCTCTCCGAGAGTCTGCACGCCTATGTCCAGTCCGCCGAGTTCAAAGAGTCTGTACTGCTGCGCAAGGCCATCCATTTAGCCGAACAGGCTGTGGCTGCTGCATCGCTTGGTTCCCGTACAGGGGTGGTTGAACCGCTGTTATACGCACCGAACTTTGAAACTCTCGCGGGTCTTGGCATTTTCAATCCCGAAGACCACGTCCCACCACCTAAGCTTGCCGCTCCCCCGGCGTTGAGCGATGCAGATATCCACCGCACCCCGGCAACAGCGGCACCCGATATGCCACGCTTGCATGCCGCTATCGAGCGGACCAGAGAAACCCGCCATGGATCCGCCACTCTGCATGAGGTGTATGCCTCGTTGCCAGCTGATCTGCAGCACATAAACTCCATCCGGGGTTTGGTTCTTGCTGCCCGGGGGGCAGCAAACACTTTCGTGAACGACATTGACCCAGATCGCACCGAAACACTGACTTTCACCCAAATTGACGGCACAACGCGCACAGCTCGCGTCCCGTTATTCACGTTCGTTAAGGACTCTTCACCATGAGCGGCACTTCACACCCAACGCCGGAGCTGCAAAAAATTAGCAACTCTAGGGGCACCGAGCGAACCCTGTTTGACGGCGACACCGGCTCCTTCCCGCTGGAGTTGCGCCAGGCGCTGGTTCGATTGCTGCGTGGACCGTATGTTGACGGCGGCGCAGAACCCGCCTTGTGGACAACAATCCTGACGCACGACGTGTCTCTGCGTCAGTATCTCAGCGAGATCTTCTTGTTGTTGAGCGTAGATTCTGAACGCAAGATAGCACTGCTAACCCCAGCAGACATTGAGGCCGTTCACACACAGCCGATCGTTGCCCGCAAACCGTTGCGCCGCGAAGAGACCCTGTTGGCTTTGCGCCTTCGTGTACTGCTGGACCGCCATGCCGGCTCCGGCACAGATGTGGGTATCTCTCGCGCCGGGGCCAGGGAAATACTTGCCGAACACCGCCAGCCCGGCATAGTTGATGACAAACGCTTGGATGAACAAACGGACGCAGCACTAGCTCGCCTTCTTAATCTAAAGTTGATTCTGCCCACCGAACTGCTCAACGAATACCGAGTCAGCAACGCCCTGGCATTGGCTCTGCCTTTCGACTCAATCGATCAAATTCCCGCTTATCTCTCCGCCCTTGACAAGAACGAGCCTCACAACTCCTTAGACTCCGACTCCAGCGACGGCCCAGCACAGGAGGGCCTGTTGTGAGTATTGCAACCACCCTGCCCATCGGCGAAGAGATCAATCCCGGTCAATTCCGGCTGAGCCAGATCCAAATCATCAACTGGGGTACTTTCCACGGCCGCCACAGTATGTACGTTGACCGGGCCGGCACATTGCTCACGGGGCATCCCGGTGTTGGAAAGTCGACACTCTTCGATGGTATTCAGCATATTTTCTATGCTTCCCCACGCTTGAATGAATCGGCCCACGAGGCGTCTAACCGCAAAGACCGTCGGACCACTTTTAGTTACATGCGCGGTCGTAAGATCAAGACGGACAACGGCGTGATGTACCAACGGCCCAGCTCTACCTGGTCTGCCACCGCCCTTGTTTTCGAGGACGGACTGGGGAGGCACGTGACGATCTCTGCGCTTTTTGACCTTCCCGCCAACGGGCTCGAAGGCCAGGTGGGCAAGCACTATGTCATCCATGACAGACCGTTGGACACAGCGGCCTTGGAAAACCATGGCAGCCGTCGCTTCTCGCCGTCGTCTTTAAATGCCGCCTTGCCGGGAGCGGAGACTTTCGATGTGCACAGAACCTTTGCGGAACGCTTCCGTCGCAAACTCGGTATTGACAATGACAAGGCTTTTAGTCTGCTGCGTACACTGCAAAACGGAAAGGGTCTAGACAAAGGGGTCAACCGATTCTTCCGCTATGAGGTGCTGGATAAACCGTCCACACTGACGGCCGCAGCGGCCGCTGTTGAGGACTTCAACCACCTCAGCGGTATCTATCGCCAGCTGGAGGATGCCCGCGAGCAGCGCGACGCCCTAGCCCCGGTGCCCGAACTTCATCAGAAACACCACGAACTCAGTGAGTTACACAACCGCACAGTTGATCTTCAGAAGACCCAACTCCCGCTGTTGCGCCACCAGTTCCAAAACGAACTTCTCACCACAAAAGCGTCTACCCTTAGCGATGCTCGGGCAAACAAAGAAACACAAATCAAGGCCGCAACAACGGCCAAAGAGGCCCTCGCTGCCAGTGTGGCTTCACTGTCGGAGCAGCACGCCAACCATGGCGGCCGGGCCATAGAAGGCCTGGAAAAGGACATTCGGAGCGGTAAACGAGACCTGCTTGAACGGCAGCGTCTTGAATCCGAAGCACGTGCGGACCTTGACAGTGTCCGCATCGAGTATCTCTGGAGTGCAAAGGGACTGGATGCAGCCCGCACAGCTGCGGCAGCCGGCGTCGAACATCAGCTGGCAGAAACACAAACCGCTCGTACACGCGAGTATGAGGCAGTGGCGGCGAGTGTTAACCTCAAGGCACAGGAAAGAGCGTTGCTGGCCGAAATTGACTCTTACCAACGTCGGGGCTCGAATATTGATCCGCGTAGCGCATCGGCTCGCCGAGCCATCTGCGCTGCTACTGGTTTGGCTCCCGAGGACCTGCCTTTTGCGGGTGAGCTCGTGGACATCGGCACCGAGCACACCGTGTGGCGCCCTGCTGCAGAAAAAGTCCTGCGCTCACTTGCCACCACACTGCTTGTAAGAGGCAGCGATATTGGCGCTGTCACCTCGGCAATCGACGGACTTGACGGCCTGGGCAAACTCCGTTGGATAAACCTTGGCATGTCAGTTCAACCTGCAAAAAGGGAGCAGCCGGGTCAAGACCATTTGGTGAACAAATTAGACTTCCATGACTCAGAGCCTGGGTCATGGCTTCGCGAGAAGATCACCGCAGACTACGCTTTTACCTGCGTACCAGATGATGCCGCCCTGCACCAACATGCCAGGGCCATTTCCCGCGCGGGAACAGTCAAGCTCAGCGCCGCCGTGTTTGAACGCGACACCCGAACCATCAGCGCCTCCGACTATCTCTTGGGCTTCAACAACGTCGCGAAAATTGCGCAACTGCAGCAGCAGGTAACAGGCTTTGCTACCGATCATGCTCAATCAGCGGTAGCCGCAACGCAGAGCAGCCTGGCCAAGGAAGAATCGACAAAACGACTCGCAGCCATGCAGCGGATTGCCGAAGACGTCCGCACTTTTGACCAGCTGGACTCCGGCGTACTAGTGGCTCGTCAGGCAGAGCTACAAACCACCCTGGATCAAACTATTGCCGGCAGTGCCACGCTAGCCCAACTGCGTGCTTCTCTCGCTGAAGCCACTACAGATCTAGAGGCTGCTGTGGGAAACGTGGCTGTGCTGCACCATGACTTGTCCGGGATCGAGAAGGAACTCAGCAGCGTTCGTACTGTTTTGTCAGGAGATATGCAGCCGGCCCGGGCGGCTGATTGGGCGCTGGAGGCGTTTTCACCCTATCTGCTCGACGGCGGTCCTACCTCCTTGGATGAGCTGGAGCTTATGCTGAGCCACGCTACCGTGGACTTGGGTGAGCGCATCACCACGATCAAAGAGCGCCAGTTCCGCGCCGAGGGAGCATTAAGCGAAATATTCAAGAGCTTTGCCCGCCAGTTTGGCCCTCTCATGAGCTCCAGTCATGGAACTGGTGCCGAGGCAGCGCAACACTATGAGGAGTTGTACAGACGCATTGTTTCCGAAGGGCTACCGCAGCGACAGGAACAATTCAAAGAATATTTCAATAACCGCTCCTACGAACGATTCTCGGATCTCCTGCAATTACTGGAAGAGGAACGGCGTTCCATTGAGGAACGAATCCTGCCACTAAACCAGATTCTTGCAGACGTATCTTTTGAGAAAGGCAGCCGGCTGCGCCTCGAAGTGAAGACCACTATTCCCGATGAGGCCAGAGTCTTCAGAGGCGAACTCAAAGAAGCCCTGGGGAATGCTTACACCAAGGCCACCGAGGACACCATGGCGGCCAGCTATCTGCAATTGGAACGACTGGTCAACGCTCTGCAGGATCCCACCATGTCTCATTGGGCGGACACAGTGCTGGACGTACGCCAGCATGTGACTATCAGCTGCAACGAACACCGTCCCAACGGTGAGGTGGAAGTCGGCTTGGAGCCCGGCACACTTTCAGGCGGTGAGGGGCAGCGTTTCACCTCTTTTATTATGGGAGCCGCCCTTGCCTATCAGCTGGGTATTGACACCCAGGGTTACAGTACCTACGGCACCGTCATGATCGATGAAGCATTTATTCAGGCCAACTCGGAATACGCCGGCGCAGGCATCAACGCTCTACAGGAATTCGGTTTTCAACTCTTGCTGGCCGCCCCTGAGGACAAGGTGGACTTGTCAAGGCACCTGGGCTCTATCACAGACATCATCAAGCACCCGCAGGCAAACGTCTCTGGATTCCTTGACACTGGTCGGTCACCGGCCACCGCAACTGACATTGTCCTAAGAGAACCTTCCTAGATTCATGGGGCCCATCCGGGCCGGGACTGTTCATTTCCGGGCCTGTGGGACTGCGCCGCTAACCCCATCTTGGGGTGGTCTTTTGTGGGGGGGTGTTAAATGAGGGAGGCCCCGCACCGTGTGGTGTGGGGCCTCGACCTTTTTATGTGTTGTCCGGCGGTGTCCTACTCTCCCACATCCTCACGAATGCAGTACCATCGGCGCTGTGGGTCTTAG
>NZ_JASISQ010000009.1 GCF_030063205.1 Arthrobacter antibioticus
CCAGAGCCAGTCAATGGTGAAACCGCGCGGCTACTGGCAACCCGTGATGGGGTCCGCTATTTCGTTGCGGAAAGCGATGATTCTAAGACTGCTTGCCTCGCCGTAGTTCCACCTGGTGAGCCCCCGAGTTGGTTTGTGGGATGTGGCCCGAATACCGGCACTGGTCAGATTGTCGAGTCAGCTGGAGCAGGCGTGTCATCGGCAAGACTCCTGGCGGATGGTTCGGATACGGCAAAGCTAGAACCTGGATGGACCAAAGTTACGGAAAACATTCTCGTCTTAGATCCGTAAGAGCCCATCAGCCTCGGCAACATTACACACGAAAACAGTAAATCGAATCTGTTGCCGCAAACCGAACGCTCACTGTGGTCTCATCTGCGTTCTGGCCGCGGGCACTGGCACGTTCTTATGAAGGCACTAGGCTTGTCTTACGCAACTTTATTGATCGACAAAAAACACCCAACAGCATCTAATAAAACGCGCTTGAGCAACTAGGGCAAGAGCGACGGCTCGTCCCAATCATGCAGTGATGGACTATAGACCTCTGGCCGTTGTCGTTATCTAGGGCGACAACGGACTGAGCTGGACGTATTCACCTACACACTCACTCTCCCCCGAGCATTGGCCGGAATCCGGCTGTGGTATTGGATTCAATGTGGCCTCCTGTTTAAGGGAATTGATGCTTGCTGTAACCGGGAGGTTTTCGCTGCATCCTTTGGTCCACTGTTCATCTGGAGAGACTATAACTAGGCAAGTCATTTTCGCAGAGGAGTTCTCGGTCAATGTCTGAGCAGCAAAGTAATCGACGCCGTTCTTGCTCCGCCCGAGGTACCTACTGCTTGCACTATCGATGTCATCAGCTGTGACGATCGAGGGCATAGTATCTGCTTGCTCTTGGACTTGCTCGAAAAGTGGCAACGTCTCTGCACTCGAACAGCCACCCAGTGACAAAGTAATCAATCCTCCCATCACTAGGGCGATAGAACCTTTTCTAAAATCCCTGACCATAATCTCATTCCCTCTCGACGCTGAAACACATCCGTAGTTAGAGATCTACCTTACTTTGCCCGGCCCTGCGCCACATCGTGCCACGCAGTACCCAGCGAGACTGTTCTTGGTTTTGTTTGTTCTTATATTCAAAAGACGCCACAGAATCCAGCACCCATCTGTAACTGCGCTATCGGGCTCCGCAGGAAGCGGTGAAACGAGATTGTTTCGAGTTCGACGGGCCCACATAGACGCTTTCGAGCCGTTATGTAGGAGGGGACTGAAACGGAGCCGAGGATTCATGTACGCACCGAAGCTGAAAAGCCGCATCATGGCGGTTCCAGAGAGGAAGGAACTGGGAGACTTACTTGGTTTGCATCTTGGGGAACTTTCTAGGCAGTTAGCTGCTGTCTGCGGGAATAAAAACGAGGTGGCTAACCACTGGCACGGTCAGCTCTGCTCAGCTACCTCTTCTTTACTTTTATTACCGGTCCCCCCGGCTGAACCTCCAGGCAACACGCCAAATCCGGCATGTTCTTTAGAATTGGCCATCGGACGGCTAAATATTTGTTTTGCAAACTGTTCCCTGAGATTTTGAGCAGTGTCCTCTTTCATGTTTGCCAAAAATGGCTCCAAGGCATTTAGGTCCAGCTGCATCCGCTTTGCATCTCTGGCGTCCTTGCGGTGTCCGGCGGATTCACGCCCCATATAGGTTGCAATAGCAACGGTCAACGCGGAAAGGCTGGTTTTCCAGATTGCTTCCGCAGGAGTGATGTTCTCAATGCCACTCATCATGGAGAAGAGCGCAATCAGTCCCGTCACTGCCACGGCAACTGCGGCAATACTCCATTTGTTTGCTGACGCACTTAGTTTTTGGGCGTGAGCTCCATATTCCGTCGAAATACTGTGTTGAGCTGTTGCTTCCGTCAGTTTGCGTGCCTGTTTCTCTAGCTCTTTCAGCTGGGCAATGTGTTGTTTTGCCTCGTTTTGACTTACAGCAAGATGCCGCTTGGCCATCCCCCTCGCTTCCTTTCGGTCACTCTCAAAAGAATCCTGCCACTCTGTCATTTTGGTAGTGAGCGCCGTGCTGTTCGTGGTGAGTGCTGTGTCTAAGCGGGTAGCCTGAGCCGAAACAGCCGCTTTCTCGACCCCAATGGTGTTTTTTAGATCTTCTATCTGTTCAGTCAAAGTGGCGATGGCGGCGTCCTTGGCGGTAACCACTTTCTGAAGTTCCTCTTCGGCTTCGACAGTGAACCCGCGCGCCAGATCTATGGCCTCAGAGATTCCGATTCTGTACTTCTCAGTTACGGCAGCCGCCTCGACCAAGTGATTAGGAGACGTAATCGGGCTGGGACAGTTCAATAAATGGGAAGAAATCTGCAGCAGGTGCGCCTCAATCGAGTCTGCAATAGATACCTCGGGGTTTTGGATCAAATTCAAAAGTGGTGACTTAACTGATTCCAATTGGGTGTCTAGTGCCTGGGGAGCGCCAGCGTCTGGGAAACGCCATGCTGAGATATGGCGGAGACTGGCGATTTCAATTACAGCTTCTGACAGGCGGTGGAGTGAAAGAAATTCCTGTCCATTAACATTCTTGATGGTCTGAGTGATCAGACTCTGAACCTCTTCACACCTGCCCCAAAGAGCGTAAGCCTCAAAATCCTCTTGCAAAACTGCCACTGTTACCTCCGGTTGATGTTCTCCCTACTTCACCTACGTTAAAGCGCTTGGGGCGCGGTTCAGTAGCGTGTCGCATCTTGATCCTATGGCTTCAGGAAGTAACACCAGCGTGTGACTCAAATCTAAGAAGTGAAACGGGGCACGACGGTTAAAGCCATGAGACCTACGCCGGTAAAATCGGAGCCAGCCGTTAAGTAACTGACGGGGCTAGGGAGCGGGCTGTCGAAAAGGACGATTTGCTATAGGAAATAAGGTGTAGTGGGAGGATGGGGCTTCACCAGGAGAACATCGATGCGGACATGGTTAGGACTCTTTTGAGAGAACAGCATCCTGACCTTGCCGAAGAAGCGCTATCTCTCGGAGCGCTGGGCTGGGACAACCAAATGTGGCGACTCGGAGAGCACCTCGCCGTAAGACTCCCGTGGGCGACTGACGCTGCAGATGATCTAATTTTGAAAGAGAACTCTTGGCTCCCTCGGTTGACGAGGAATTTGCCTCTTGCAGTGCCAATGCCGCAGCGAGTCGGGAAGCCGTCGGAACTATTTCCGCGCCCTTGGAGTATCACAACATGGGTAGTAGGTGAGCCAGCAGATAAGGCCCCCATCCAGGGGAGCGCAGGAGGCGAAGCCTTGGCGGCTTTTCTGACCGCCTTCCACCAACCTGCTCCGTCGAATGCACCCGTGGGCCGTGACAGGGCGGGGGCACTTGTCGAAGTGGCGGATCGATTTGTTGGTTCTTTATCCTCAGCTAGTGACCTGGGATTGATACCGGAGCCCAGAAAGATTCGGGCCATTTGGGACGATGCAGTGTCAGCTGAATATTGGTTTCTGTGGGCTCCGCCGGCGGTGCGGCTGCATGGCGACCTCTATCCGGCTAATGTGATAACGACAGATAGCGCGTTGACCGGAGTCATCGATTTCGGCGACCTATGCGCCGGTAATCCTGCCTTTGACCTCGCCGCGGCGTGGATCTTACTTCCCGATCGTGACAGTATTGGGCGCTTTAAGGAGGCGTACTGTCCATCAATCGGAGACGAGACGTGGCGTCGAGCTAGGGGTTGGGCTATTTGGCGCGCAGTTGCGAGTATCTTCATTTCCGAAGCCGGTAAGCGGGGCGAGCCGGGCGGGAAGGTAACATGGGGGGCGCCGGCTCTGAGATCACTTCGCCGACTCGTAAATGAGCCGATTTGACGTGGGACGCGGAGCCATTCACTAATTCACGGGTGCATCATAAAAATTTTTGGCGCAGTCCTTCCACTAACTCAGGATGTCATTTCTGGCTGCACTTTGGTGTGATATCTAAAAGTCTTACCATGGGTTGATCATGACCTGCAGCTCCTGCTCTTTCCCCACCAATCACCTGTAGGGCTGCGTTGCCGAAAGTGGATCTTATTGCCGGATTTCTCCATCCCGCGCTGTGAACCTGTCAGAGGTCCGATAAAGTGCAAGGGAAGTTCGGTGATCATAAAGGCCAAGCTGTTGCCTACACCCGCAGCTATGGCCTCATCAGAATCATCGAGAAGCGCGGTGTGACCACGTTGGAGTGGCACCCCGCCGCAAGCATCAAACAAGTGAACCCCATAACGACTTAGCCGGCTCTTCATAGGGCTTCAACGGGTAAGTTTCCCATGGTCCAAGACAAGGCGATGCCGAGTCACCAACCAGCGGGGCCAGTTCTTTTCAGCCGATGACAACCATAGGACGGGGAGCGGGGGAGTCCACGAGCGCCCGGTCACATTCACCAGGTGGTGAGTTTTCATGCGCCTGTGGGGATTCCCAGCGAGCTACTATCCGTTCATACACCACACTCACCGAGCACCAACGCCCACCAATTCTAGACAATAAATACCTAAAATTTCTCTATATCTAGAGACAAAACATCTATCTATTCATATGAATAAATAGTATAATTGAGGTATAAGCACGGCAGATCGAACCTAACTAAAACCCATACGTAACCAAAAGGATCTGAACCCGATGACTATCACCATCTACACCAAACCAAGCGGCTGCTTTGGATGCAAGAAGACCAAAGACGTCTTCGATGCCGCAGGTATCAGCTACGTAGAACTCGATATCACCACGAACCAGGCAGCGCTTGAATACGTCACCGAAGAACTCGGATACTCACAAGCCCCCATCGTTTTATACGAACGTGAAGGCACCCTCAATCACTGGTCAGGGCTGAACCCCACCAAGATCAACCAGGTCATTGCACTAGAGCTGGCAGCGTAGGGGAGTGGACGCCATGAAGCCCAGGATCACCCGCCTTGAAGACGTCAGCTACTACCTTCCCCTCTATGACGAGGACGGAGAGCAGGACTACGAAGCTTTCTACCACCGGAACCTGCTAGCCCTAGGCCGCGACTTCGGCCTGACAGGCGTCAGCGATGGAGCAGCCTCCGAAATTCGAAGTATCTTCCCGGAGATTGAGAACGCCGTCGATACCACCCCAGAAATCCGCACCGCTTTGATCGCGATAGGCAAGCTCATTGAGCAAGAGAACCCCGAAGATCCCCGTATCCGGGATCGCATTGAAGTCGCTATCGCGGAACTTCGCGATCACCTCACCATCAAGTAGAACCTACACACAAGGAGCAAGATCATGGCCGGAGAAACAACCATCACCGTCATTGGCAACCTCACCGCCGATCCTGAACTACGGTTCACACCGAGTGGATCTGCTGTAGCTAACTTCACCATCGCCTCAACCCCGCGCACCTTCGATCGGCAGTCCAACGAGTGGAAAGACGGAGAAACACTGTTCCTCCGTGCCTCGATTTGGCGTGAAGCTGCCGAGAACGTGGCCGAGTCACTCACCAAGGGAACCCGCGTGATCGTTTCGGGCCGGTTGAAGTCCCGAACCTACGACACCAAGGAAGGCGAAAAGCGCACCGTGATGGAGCTTGAAGTCGATGAAATTGGCCCCTCGCTGCGCTACGCCAACGCCACAATCAACCGCACCCAACGCACCACCAACAACCAGAGCAACCCGGCAGCCGCACCGGCACCCGGTAGGCAAGGAAACCAGGGCTTCCACGCCGCAGGGTCTAGCGCATACGCCCCTTCGTCCCATCCAACCGCGAATGACCCATGGGCCATTCCGCCAGGAGAAGGCAATGATGGCTGGGGGAGCGGACCCGATCAGTCCGAACCACCGTTCTAGAAAAGATGTTGCGGCGTGGCCAGTCAAGACACTGGCCACGCCACACGCTCTTTAATTCTTCTTTCAGAATCAAGGATGTTTGAGATGACATATGAAAAAAGCGATGAACGCTAAGCGAACACCCCCAAGTTTCAGCGTCACCCTCCCGGATGATGTGGCGAATCAGGTGCGCGCAGCACTGCAAGCCACCGGTATTCAGGAAGGCTACGCCTCCGTGAATGACCTGATGGAGGGAGCGCTACGTAGGGAGCTGCGCAGACTCCAACGTAAACACAATGCAGGTAAAACATGGCCCGGAATTCCCGCCGGGATACTCCGCACAGGACGCCGCACAAAAGAAGAAACACGATCAGGTATAGCACCAGAACCGGCACAATTCCCAGACGCCCAAAAAGGGAGACTAGACCATGAGAGATAAGCCCTATGCAGGGCCCAGTGACACCAACGACTTCGACGGCCTTAGCCCGGATGAAATGGCTAAAGCCATGTATGAGTACCAGTTGCTAGGGGAGTGCTTTCGAAATAGTTAGTGACGAGGACATGATGGGGAAGGGGTGGGCGATTGACGACCCCCTCAGCCTGGTCAAAGGCCACGGCGATAATATACGCCGGCAGAGCGCGATGATTGCAATCATCAGATATGTCTTCGCAGGTCAGAAGGCCACATGCGATCCTCCCGATTGCATACATCGAGGTGTGTCCGACAAGGCGCCAAGGTAATCAAAAAATCAGCAAACTCACTGGCCACGACCGTAAGGGAGGGACTTTAAAGAAGGTCTCCGAAACTTCACTATGTGCGCCCGCCGCACATAGAGTAACTTTTACTTTACATAAGGTAAATTATCGGCGTTAAATAATGGCTACTTTGAGCTAATGCGATAACTGGCAAATCAGTGACATTTTCCAGAAAAACCAAAGCATCCATGTTCTGTCTTACGCGCCGGGAGTGATCGTGGGTTCCTCGTGCTCTAGGGCTGCGCGGATGGCTGCTGGAGATGGCAGTGTGGCCTGTTCATCGGCAGGAAGTGCCTCGTAGGTGTATGAGGTGACGGTGAGGGGCTGGGTTGACCCGTCCAGTGCGTAGCGTACGGTGCGTTCGTTTTTTGATCCGCAGACGAGGATCCCGACGGTGGGGGTTTGGCGGGGCAGTTTGAGCATGTCGTTGACGGCTGCGACATAGAAATTCAGTTGGCCCAGGTGTGCGGGTTTGAATTTGCCGGCTTTGAGTTCCACGACGACGTAACGGTCGGATGGCACGTGGTAGAGCAGTAGATCGATGAAGAAGTCATCTCCATCGATGTCTAAAGGATATTGGCGTCCGACGAAGGCGAACCCGGATCCGAACTCGGCCAGAGTCTGTGCCATGCGCAGTGTCATGGCTTCTTCCATGGCATGTTCCTGGGCTTCTTCGCTTAGGCCGAGGAAGTCAAAGATCAGGGGGTCTTTGGCGATCTCCTTGACTAGGTCGGTGCCTTCTTGGGGTAGTCGTGCCTGAAGGTTATTCGGGGCCGCTCCGGTGCGGCTGTGGAGGTTGGTGGAGATCTGGTGTTCGAGTACGGCTACTGACCAGCCATGTTCGAGGGCTTTGAGGGCGTACCAACGACGTTGTTCTTGGTTATCGAGTTTGTTGAGGAGCGCGATGTTGTGACTCCAGCTCAATTGTCCAGACGGTGTCTGGACAATTGGTTCGGTATCAGTCCATGCGGCGGCGAAGGCTCGCATGTTGTACATGTTGGTTCGTGAGAACCCTTTCATGTGTGGGAATTCTGTGCGCAGGTCGTGTGCGAGTTGGCTAAGAACGCTACTGCCCCACGGTTCGTTGGCTTGCCTGGCGAGAATGGTCCGTCCGATGTTCCAGTACAGCTCGATCATGGCTGTATTGACGACGCGCTGTGCGCGTTGTTGAGCTTGGCGTACGAGGTCTTTGAGGGTCGTCAGTGCGGCGGCGTACTCTGCGGTGCGGTCCGGTTCGAGCTCGGTCATAGATCTACCCTAGTTCCCGGAACCTACTCCCCCACACTTGATGGGCCAGGGGCCTTCGGGTTTAACAGGAGTAAATGGCATGGGTGGGTTCCGGTTCATCGATAGTTGAGAAATTCAATCTGATTGGGGCCCACTTTGGGGTGGAATCGCAGTTTGATTGGGTACCACCCATGACGTCTTGTTGAGCTTCGGATGTTGATCAGATTTGAGTCGTATATGTTTCGTGGGATTGCGACAGATGACCATCTAGACGGGGCACTACGTAAGTGCATCCGCTTCCCAGTTTGTCTGTGTGATCGATTGCGAGTGCAGTGCGATTATGCGGGGCACTGTCCGCAGCGCCCGAAGATTTCAAGGATGTGGCGGGTGACGGTGAATCCGTTCTTCTTCGCGGACGCGTGTATCCAGCTCTCGTCAGGCGGATCGATCTCAATGGCCATGCCGCAGCCCTGGCACACTAGATGGTGGTGGTGTTCCTCAGGTTGGCACGCCCGGAAGAGCTGTCCACCAGGCACTGGGATTGTGTCAGCGTGTCCAGCTTCGGCGAGAGCATTGAGTTGCCGGTACACAGTAGCCAACCCGACCTCGTGCCCGTCTTCAATGAGTCGTTTGTGGAGCTGTTGAGCTGAGATGAAACCGGAAGTCTTCTCCAACCCGCGCAAAACTGCCTCTTTCTAGGTAGTACTACGCGGGTGGTTTGTTTTTGTGGTGGTTACATCACAATCCCCTCAGTCGGAGCGATTTGAGAACGTATCTCAATAGTATAGTAACATTGCAATATGTTTATGTATGTGTTGAAATGTTCCTATGGAACTAGAGCCCGGCCTGCCCGAGGCGGCACAGCTATTCAAGGTCCTTGGCAGCGAGTCGAGACTGAGGCTGCTGCGATCAATTGAGAAGGATCCTCGAACGGTTGGGGCCTTAGCGAGAGCAGCAGGTCTGTCGCAGCCGTTGGTGTCGCAGCATCTGCGGACATTAAGGCAAGCCGGTCTGGTGGTCACGGACCGGCAAGGCAAGGAAGTGACGTACCTGGTAGCTGACCGGCATGTAACGCATATGATCTCCGATGCTCTCACCCATGTCTTAGAGCCTGCCCGTGCAAGTGCGGAAGAATCACCATTATGGAAGGAAGCATTATGACCACCACCGACGTCCACGCAGAGCACACTACGAGCGAACATGAGCATGGCGCCTCCTGCGGTCACGAGGCTGTCAAGCATGGCGACCATGTCGACTATGTCCACGGCACGCACCACCATGCCCTGCATGGAGATCACTATGACGAACACGAGTCCGTCGCTGAGCACACCTTGTCCGATCACGAACATGGCGCGGACTGCGGTCACGCGGCGATCCAGCATGAGGACCACGTTGACTACGTGCATGACGGACACAAGCATGCTGTCCATGAGGGACACTACGACGAGCACTGAGACTGCACCGGCTTTATGTCGTTGGGATGCGTGAGAACTCACAGCCATCCCAATGGCACCGCCTGCCACTAGGACGATTTTCTGGTCCCCATGACGTACGTGTCATGCAGCTTGTCTTCAGGGGGCGGTAGTGACCCCGCGCTGGGAAGTCCGCGGACCCGATGAGGCAGGTCTCCGGCGGAACGCCACGGTATTGACCGTTTCAGGGGAGATAGGGGTCGGCGAAGAGCGTTGTGGTGTCGTTGCCATCGCAAACGGGCGCCTGCCGCACTGGACGCAGCGGCGAGAGCGGCTGATCTAACCGTCGCATATTCGACCGGCGAACACCCGAGATCATGAAAAAGTAGCGCCCCCAGCCCCCGCTCGCATCGAGATCTCGAAAAGTTCGAAACGATGGGCAATGTTGTGCAAAAAAATGGATTCAATCAATAACGAACCGATGTCGCTCTTAATGATAATGATTATCATTTAAGATACGATGTGAAGCATGAACGCTTCCCCTCGCACTATCCCAACCCTGCCACGCCCTGTCGTGGCGCTTGCCCCGGCGCGAAGAGCCACTCTCTGGCGGAGGTGCGGCGCGACAGCATTATTGTCTGCTGGCATTGTGGTCGTCATTCTTCTTTCGGCAAGTACCGGGCCGTTGACTACGAGCCTTTCGGACGCCGCGAAAATCATTTCCGGGCACTTTCTCCCGGGAATGGTGTGGATGCAGGACGGCACCATTTCGGTCTCGCAGGATCAGGCCGTCTGGAACTTCCGTCTGCCGCGTACCCTGCTGGCCGGCATTGCCGGGGCGAGCCTTGCTTTGGCCGGTGCGTTGTTGCAGACCAATGTCCGAAATCCGCTAGCCGAGCCCTACATTCTTGGTGTCTCGGCCGGTGCCGGGGTCGGGGCGGTGCTGGCGATTGTGTCGGGATCCACCGCGGTGGCCGGGCTTGGCCTGAACGCCGCCGCCTTCGTCGGGGCCGCCGGGGCCACGGTCTTGGTATACCTGCTGGCCCGGCAGGGTGGGGTAATCGCACCTTCCCGGTTGATCCTGGCTGGCGTGGCCTTGGGCTCATTGTTAGCCGCCATCACCAACTTCCTGACCATCACCACTGAGGCGCAGAACGTTTACAGTGTGCTCTTCTTCCTGCTCGGTAGCGTCTCCGCGGCTAGTTACCCGCAGCTGATCCTACCCGGGATCGCCTTGGCGGGGGTAGGACTGTATGCCATGTTGCGCTCGAGGGCGCTGAACGCCATGCTCGCAGGGGATGAGACGGCCATCGCGCTGGGTGTGAATGTCACGTCCATGCGCCGGACGTTGCTGCTGGCCACAGCCTTACTGACCGCCACCACCGTTGCGGTGTGCGGCGGCATCGGCTTCGTCGGCCTAGTGGTGCCGCATGCGGTGCGCATGATTGTCGGCTCGGACCACCGGCGGATGCTGCCGCTGGTCATCTTGGGCGGTGCTCTGTTCCTGATGATCACCGACCTGTTGGCCCGCACCGTGGCCCAGCCCGCGGAGATCCCTCTGGGCATCCTCACCGCAGCTGTCGGTGCCCCCTTCTTTCTCTGGCTCATGCGCTCTTCCGGCGCCCGTGCGGCGGGGGTTGATCGATGAACGTCTCCTTTGACAACGTATCGGTCACCCTCGGGGGCCAGCGGATCGTGAACCACGTTTCCCTGACGGTGCCCTCTGGCACCGTGCTGGGTCTGCTGGGTCCCAACGGCTGCGGTAAGTCCACTCTGCTGCGCACCCTGTACCGCGCCCAGAAGCCATCTTCCGGGGTGGTGCGTGTGGACGGGGACGATGTCAGGTCCCTGGGCGGGCGTGAAGTGGCTCGACGGATCGCCGTCATGGCCCAGGAATCCACCCAAGAATTTCCCATCACCGTGCGCGAAATGGCGATGCTGGGCAGGGTGCCGCACCAGCGCGGATTCGGAGCCGACTCCACCGCTGACCACGAACTCATCGACACTGCACTTCGCGAGGTTGGGGCCGTACACCTGGCCGAACGCTACTTCGCCGGACTCTCCGGCGGCGAAAAGCAGCGCGTGCTGCTGGCCAGGACCCTGGTGCAGCAGACGCCGGTGCTGGTGTTGGATGAACCCACCAACCATCTGGACATCGCCTTCCAACTTGAACTCATGTCACTGGCCACTAGCCGCGGGCTCACCGTGCTGACCGCCCTGCACGACATGAATTTAGCGGGTGAATACTGCCAGAACGTGGCCCTGCTGAAGGCGGGGGAACTTCAGGGATTCGGCCGCCCGCACGAGGTGTTGGAGGAGAACGTCATCCGAGCCGGATTTGGTGTGGATTCACGCCGGCTCGAGCATCCACTCACCGGCCGGCCGCTGATTGCCGTCGCCCGACTTGACCCGCAGCCCGCGTCTGCAGCGCAACAACAACATATTAACCATGAAACCGACACAGTCAAGGAACACGCATGAATATCAAACCCCTCTACCTCATCTCCGGCCTGCTGCTGGGCGGAACCCTGCTAACAGGCTGCGGCCAGGCAGTCTCGGCCACTGGGTCCAAGGAATCCGCCGGCGCCGCGGCAACCATCGAGAACTGCGGCCGCACACTGTCCTTCCCCGCTACCCCACAGCGCGCCGTGGCGATGACGCCGGGCCAGTCCGAGATGCTGGTGCGCTTGGGGCAAGCGGGCAAGGTCGTAGCGGAGGCCCAAAGTAAGGGACGGGAGCTCCTGCCAGAACTTGCGGATCTGGGCACAGCCAAGCAGTTGAGCGAACAGGGCCCACCCTCGCGCGAGGTATTGCTGGGTGTTGCCCCGGATCTGGTCTACTCGCCCACCAGCTACGAGTTCACCTCTGAGCAAGGTTTCGCCAGCATTGACCAACTCAAGGCCGCCGGCGCCGAGGCCTATGTCGCCACCGCTGGCTGCCCGGAGCGGCGCAGCAGCGCCGAGGTAACGGACTTACTTACCGACCTCAAGAACATGGGAACAGTTTTCGGCGCTGCCGAGCAGGCCGCTACGCTGACCGGCGAGGCGCAGGGCACGCTAGATGATGTGAAACGGCGGGTCTCCGGACTCACGAAACCATCCGTGGCCGAGCTTTTCGTGGAGGGCAACACCATTGCCGCGATCGGCGCGGGCATCGAATACAACATGATCGAACTCGCCGGGGGCGACAACGTTTTCAGCCCCGATGACAAGGCCTTCGCCCAGTTCTTCTCCTCGGTCATCTCCCCGGAAACCTTGGTCGCCAAGAACCCGCAGGTCATCATCTTCACCACGATCGACAAGGCCCACGAGCAGGCCACCCTCGATTACCTACGCACGAAGTTCGCGCAGCTGGACGCGGTGAAAAACAACCGCCTGGTAGCCATCGACTCCGACGACGTCATGCCGGGCACCTGGGGCAACATCCGGGCTGTGGAGCAAATCGCCAAGGGGCTTCACCCCAACGCGTTCTAGGGCCGTCGCGTACACATTTGCCATGACTTCGAGGTCCGCCGTGTGGCGGACCTCGAAGCATTTTCCGACCGAAACGTATCCGGGACTGCGTACTGCAAGTACCAGAACGCAAAGATGTAGGCGCAGCCTGCCCGCGATTGCGGTCTGGCTGCGGCCTATTCCCGTGTTCTCCCGCCGCTATGCTGGCAGGGATAGGGGCTGGGCGTGCAGGTTGTCCAGCTCGATGCGGCGGTCGCAGCGTGCCAGTGTGGATTCCCGGTGCGAAATCGTGATCACCGTAGTGTCCCCGGCCAGCGCCGCCACGGCGTCCAGCAGGATCGCTTCGGTGGCTGCATCGAGCGACGCGGTGGTCTCATCTAGCACCAGCACGCGCGGCTGCACTAACAGTGCACGGGCTAGGGCGATGCGGGCGCGTTCTCCTCCGGAGACGCTGGTGCCGGCCTCCCCGATCATGGTGTGAACTCCATCAGGCCAGCGCCCGGCGTCCAGCACAAGCCCCGAACGGCCCAGTGCGTCCAGAGCCTGTCCCTCGGTGGCCCCGGGGACCGCCAGGCGCATGTTTTCCAGCACTGACCCATGGAAGATTATGGCGTCCTGCTCCACAAGGGTGACCAGCGAGCGGAAAACCCGCAGGTCCACGGAAGCGGCGTCCACGGACCGGCCGGTGCGTGAGATCAGCTCGATGGAACCGGCATCCGGAGCCCAGAGCCGGGCCAAGAGACGGGCCAGGGTAGTCTTTCCTGCCCCTGAGCGACCTGAAATGCCCACATGCTCACCCGGTGCCACGGACAGCCAGCAGGGCTCCAAAGCTGGGGCACCATCGGCATAGGAGAAACACGCCCCACGGACGTTGATCCCCAGGGGCCCCGTCGTGGCAAAGGGAAGCACTGGTGCCGCGGATAGATCCTCCGCGGCCATGGAGATTCCCTCCAGCACCCGGGCCGCACTGGCACGGTGGGGCTGCAATTGCGTCAATACCGCGACGGCATCCATCAGGGGGGAGAGCAGCGTGAGGGTTCCGGCCACCACAGCCGGAACCCACAGCGGATCCAGGTCTGGCTGGTTCCACGCCGCAAGGAAGACAACGAGCAGGATGGCCAGGGAACACAGCTCACGCACACTGGCGGCGGCAGCCTCACGCACCTTTAAGTGCCGTTCGGCCCGGGCCACGACTTCGGTGGCCTCGGCCAGCTGACGCTGCACCTGCTCCTGCAGCCCGAAGCCCAGGATTTCACGGGACCCGGAGAGCAGGTCAACGGCGAGGGCCGATTGGTTGGATTTGGCACGTTGCACAGTCTCTCCCAGGCGGACGTTGGTGCGCAACCACGGCAGGGTCAGCAGCACCAAGGTGGCCAAGCCAATCACGAACCCGGCGGCAAGCGACCAACCGATCTGATATAGCGCCGTGGTGCCGCCGAGTAGTAGCACCACGGCTGCTGCCAGCTGGGTCAGTGTGTGGGCATAGAAAAACTCGAGCTTCTCTGTGTCCCCCATGGCGGTGGCCGCCAGCCGGCCTGTGTGCTGCCCGGGCGATCGGGACGGCACCCCGCGGGAAAACCCGTCAAAGAGTCCCATGCGCAGGGCTGCGAGTACCCGGTAAGCAATGGAGTGCGACAAATCCATCTCGTGCCAGGTCAGGATCACGCGCAACAGCACGGCCCCGCCCCCGGCAATCCACCACCCTGGGCTCGCCAGTTGCCCCTCGGCCAAGGCTAGGGTCACCACATAAGACCCGGCCACGGCCAGGAAGACCAGGGCTAGGTTGTTGGCCAGGCCCACCAACCCGGTCCAGGCCAAGGATAGGCGATGTGCGGCTAGGTACGGGATGAGCCCCCACAGAGGATCAGCCCGCAGGGTGGCGGTGTGCGTGTGTTGCGGGTTCATGATGCCTCCGGGCAGGTTGACAGGAAGGTTTCGTGCAGGGCGCCCTCGCGCAGGTGAAGCACCCTGTCGGCGGCTTCCAGAGCATCTGTGCGGTGGGCGATCATCACCACGATGCGCTGTCGGGCCTCGGCACGCAGGGTATTCATGAGTTCGGCGGCCAACTCCGAGTTCAGCGCCGAGGTTGGTTCGTCCAAGAGCAGCACAGGGCGGTCGGCAAGGATGGCGCGGGCGACGGACAGGCGTTGGAGCTGGCCGCCGGAGAGCGAGTGACCGGCCTCTGAGATGACGGTGTCCAACCCTCGGGGCCAGGCAGCGAGTTCGGCACCCAACCCTGCACGGTCCAGCACGCTACGCATCCAACCATCATCTGCTCCGGGCTGCACTGCTTGAAGGTTCGCCCGGATGGTTCCGGGGAACAGGTAGCTGTGTTGGGATACCACGCTGACGTCCCCAGCTTGCAGTGGCCGCCCGTCCAGTAGGCATTGGCCGGTGAAGGGCAGGAATCCGAGCAGGATATCGAAGAGCGTGCTTTTCCCGGCACCCGAGGGCCCGGCCAGTGCACTGATTCCACCGCTGCGGATACTGGCTGTGGTACCAAGCAACACCCACGGGGAGTCAGGTTCGTAGCGGAAGGAAACGTTCTCCAGCTCCATGGTGTGGCCGTGCGGTTCTCGTTTGCCTGCGGCGTGGGCGGGGCGCACCTCTGGGCGGGCAGGGGGCCCGGAATGTTCTTTGCCATCGCTACCGATGACTGCCTCTATGCTGCCTAGTGCGGAGATGCCTAGATAGCCGGCGTGCCATTGGCGTGCCAGGTCACGGATGGGCCGGAAGACCTCTGAGGCCAGGATGAGGGCGAAAAAAGTCAGGGCTGGTTCCCCGCCGAGTCCAGCGGGAAAAGCCCCCAGTACGTCCAGCGCGGTCAGTGCCGCGGCGGCCAGTAGCCCGGCCTGGATCCCGAGGTCCGCCAGTGCCGTATCGGCCAGGGAGACCCGCATGGTGGCCACGGTGGCCCGGTGCAGCGCTTCGGAGCGATCATTGAGCCGGGTACGGAAGCGCGGGACTGCGTCGAGGATCTTCAGCGTACGCATGCCCTGTAGTGCCTCGAGGAAGTCGGCGCTCAGGGCCTCGTAGGAGTCCCAATGCGTGGCGCTGCGCCGGGCCAGAAGCCTGCCCCAGAGCCGGGGAGCGCCCACGGCCACCACGACGGCGGCCAGCAACGCTGCCGCAAGCACAGGGTTTAGCACTGCCACCCCGGCCAGCAGGATCGGGCAGAGCAATTGCAGCTGCAGGGCATGGGGTATGTAGGCGGTGAGATAGGGTTCCACCCCGTCCACGCTCTCGCTCAGGGCCAGCCGACGCGCCCCGCTGCGTTCAGAACTATCGCGCAGCCGCTCCGGGAGTAGCAGCGCTTCGGCCAGGGTGGCACGCAATTCCAGGCGCACCGCAGTGCCCAGGGCGCTAGCCAGCCGGACCTGCACCTGCTGCAATACCGCGCGCACCAGACCGCAGCCCAGAACGGCCAACAGGCTTCCTACCACCTGGGCTGCGGAGTGGTTCTGGCTCGGCAGTAGCCCTGCCAGAGCATTGGCCAGGAACCAGGCCTGCCCCCAGTAGCTGGCCGTGCCCAGGCACACAATAAGTGTGAGTGCGTTTAGGGTCCGGCGGTATCCGTGAGTCAGTGACATCAGGCGTTTATCAACCAGCATGGGTGTTTCCTTCTGATCTGGGCGCCCGAAATCCGAGCGCATGCAGCGTGGTGAACCCGTTCAGGGTCCCGGTCCAACCGGATACCGGACGGAAGGTGAAGTCCAGCTCGGCGCTCAGGGAGGAATAGAGCACATGGGCGGCGGCCCCGGCAGCCCACCACAGGGCCTGCGGGTTCGGTTCGGTATCGGTGCGAAAAAGCAATAGGCCATCTAGTGATTTGATCCAGTGTTGTCCCGCGCAATCCAGGTGCAACTTCTGTTCGCGGATACGGCCCCGGTCAAGGACCAAGACCCCACACCCGGCCGGAGCTGGCAGTGCGAAGCTCTCCAGCAGTCTTTGCCATGGAAGTGGCGTTGGTGCGGCCGGCATTTGTGTCGCCGTAGCGGCAAGCACCAGGCTTCGTCGGCGTAACACTTGCCGTGCCGTGACACCGGTGCCCCGCCCCAGCTCTAGTGGCTCCTCCGGGTGGCGGAGCCCTGGCCCCGTCACCCAGCGCGCCACCGCAGCGAGTGTGTGTGGTTGTCGCTGCGGGCACGGTTGCGGAGGATCAACAGGCTCAGTGGAGCTGACCCAGGGGGCCAGCTCGGGCAATTTGTCTCCGGTACCCACGGCGAGGGCGGCCAGAGCCAGTTCCGGTCCGGTGTCCGGCCAGTGTTCTTGCCATCGCGCATAGTCCGGCAGTCTGGCCGCAGCGGCCAGGGAGGCTGGATCCGCGGTGAGCCACCGGCTCTTCAGCCCCCGGGAAGCCGCATGGTGGAGTACTCCCAAGAGCGCATAGGCGGTGTCGGCCAGCAGCAGCGGCAGGGCCCGGTGATGGTATTTCGCTAGGGTGCGTTGGGGCAGCACGGTGAAAACGACGATGGCACCGGCCATATCTGGCGAGGATCCGGCACGGCGGTGAGTGGTGGAATCCTGGGGATGATAGGCGTGGATACCTGGAGGTACGTCGCAGCCGGCACCGCAGAGTAGATGCACCTGCACCGGATAGCATGCACCCGCCGAAGGAATGGCACGTTGGGCGATGCTACCTGGTGCACCGGTGGCTGGATTTGCATGGAAGCCGCGGGGTTTCCAGAGCGTATCCAGAACTGCGGCGATCGGCACCAAGGCGCCAGAAGGTGCGTGGTCCGGGCTCGCGGACTGGCCCCACGTGTTGTGCCGGGGCCCGGGGTGCGTCATGGCCCCGGGGACGCGCTCGGACCAGGCGGCGGAGAAGCCCCCGCCTGGTCGTGGATAGTAAACAGGAGTCATGGTTCCTACATGTGAGGTGGTGGGGCAAGAGTGAAGTCATCCGGTCCGTATGGCGGAACGTCCCGCCAGCCGCGAGCCACTGCAATGTCGGCGATGCGCGGGCAGCCCAGGTAGGCGAAGGCAGCCGGGGCGTTGGGGACCAGCCCGCCCACCACGACTCGCACCACGCTCAACCCGGTCAGGGCGACGTCATTGGTTGTCAGCTCGCGGGTGTAGACCTCATGTCCGGCGCGGGCCAGACGCCGATGGACTGCCTCCATGGGTACCGCTGCCACTTTCTCGATGTCTACGAGCCCGCCCGTTGGTGTCCTGAAGCGCTCCGCCAAGACATGCATTCGGGAATCGAGCCACACCTGCACATGCGCACCCAGATCCCGCACGGCCTCGAAGTGCTCCCCGGTGTCCTGCAAGTAGCGGCGGTCCACCCGATGTTCTAGGTACAGGCCCCGGGCCATGAGCCCTGCCTCGACGGCTTGGAAGACCCAACCGTCGGCATCAGTGGCGCCTTGGGTGTAGATCCACGTGTGGACTGCTTCGAGCACTGCCTTGCGGGCGGCCTCAGCCGGGTCGCTCTTGCAGGAGAAACCGGCGGCGTAGAGTCCGGTATCCGGGTCGAAAACCAGTGCGGCCATGGCTGGGGCGAATTCGCTGGGCATTTCGACAACCCAGTATTCAAGACGGCACCCTTCCATTGCCTGCGCCAGCCCCGGGATCGAGTCGGTGCGGATGCCCCGGGTGGGGCCATCGAGGTGCCACCACAATTCCAGGGCGTCTCGTTCAACGGTTTCCAGCAGGGCACGGTCCCTTGCGTCGGCGAACCCCTGCCCGGTGGCGATTCCGGCGTAGTTGAGGTGGTGGATCCTGGGCAGCTGGGCGAAGCGCCGCTGCCGCCAGTTCAGGTAGACCAGGCTGGCGGGCAACCAGACCTCTTCCCCGTCTCCGTGTCGGCGGCAGGAAGTCCAGAGTGTTTCTGTGTCCTCCGCCAGGTTCCGGTAGGGGAAGCCTGGGCGTTCCAGCTGCCAGGGAGCGAAGCGGGGCAGCTCGCGCAGTGGCACGACGCGATGCCCTGCCGCCTGGGCCTGCCGGGCGGTGCCGATGAAATGTTCGGCGTCGGGGACATCGGCCGGGATGAAGTTGCCGCAATAGCGTTCCATGCCTTCGGCGACCGCCGCGATCCAGGCCTGTCGCTCATCACCAAAGGTGGTGCCCAGCGATACCCGGTCGGCAGGCCAGTCTCCCAGCCAGCGGGCATCGGAGACCTCGGCGGTCATGGAAGTGTAGCTCGACGGCGCGTTTTCGGGTGTGAGCACCGAACGGACACGGCGGATAATTCCGGTGTGTTCATCCACCAGAGTGTGTAACGGCAACAGGCCAAGATGTTCGGCTGTGCTCATGAGGATGATTCGCATTCTGCTAGGACGGTTGGTTTGCTCTGGGCAGAGCGCCGCAGCGGGGCGGACGGCGTCCAAGGATCGCCGCCCTCAGGGCATGGTGTGAACTCCCGGGTGAACGGGCGCGTATCAGGGCGGTCAAGAAAGTCCTGAATCTGGGCCATGAGGCCGCCGTGGCGGCGCAACATGGCCGCAGTGGCCGCATCCAGATCTGCGGTAAGCCGGTGTCCCCACGGGCCGGTCAGGAACCCGGTGTTGCCCGCGTCCCAGGCTGCGGCTAAATTGAGGGCCTCGTAGGTAAAGAAGTCCTGATGCCCAGAAATAACCAGCAGGGGCGTATGGCAGCTTCCGTAGCGGGCGCCAATATCCAGCTGGGGCGCGCGCCATAATCTGTCCCACTGGCCCGGGGCGTGCGTTCCGTAGATGTTCGCGGGCATTGTGTCGGCCAGGCCCCGTTCGGTGGCCTCGTGGCACCGGCGATCCAGGTCGGCGGGGGCCAGCGGATTGCGCGATTCGGCGGTGAATCCATGCATGTGCCACCAGCCGATCCGGTCGCGCAGGCGGGCGGTGCCGTCGGGGTTCCTGGCGGTCTCAAAGAGTCCAAGGGCGGGGACCATGGCAACCACCCCAGTGAGGGGCACTTGGTGTCCGTTGGTTTCGAGGCAGCGTGCGGCCTCCAGTGCGCAATGGGCATCGTAGGAGGCTCCGGCCAGGATCAATGGACCGTTCAGCAGTCCCTCGCGTTCCAAGAAGCGCGCGGTTTCGGCACCGTCTTGACCCTCGGACGAGTAAGGTAGCCACACCCCGGTGGAACCGTAACGGCCGCGTACGCTCTGGACGAGCACGTCATGGCCTCGTCCCAGCCAAGAAATTGCCTGGGCTTGGTATTGCTGGCGGTCGTAGGGGGTGCGAATCAGCACCGTTCCCCGGCCAGTACCTTGGTCGCAGAGATAGTGATCGCCCGTCAGCTCGGCGTCGTCACCAAGAGCTATATTCAGTAGCCGGGGTGTGGGGAGGGTTCTGGGGTTCATCGTGGACGGACCGGGCTCTTTGCTGGTTCGGCAAATCCGAGAACGGGGTGTTCACTGCTGCACAGCGTCCGTGCATCTAGCCGCCAGAGCGTGCGACGCAGGGCTGGGAGTTCCGAGGTGTCATACTGCCACGCTGAAATCATGGAGCGGATGCGTGCCCCAAGGAATTCGGTGGCCAGAGGCGGCAAGTCAGCAAGAGTGGCATCGCCGGGCCGGTCCGTATTGAGCCAACCATCCAGTTCGTGGGCGGCCGCGGAGGCTGCCAATCTGCGTCGCAGCACCTGCGAGCCGGTCGGATCACAGGAATTCAGCGCCAGCGGATCCACAAACAAGATTTCTCCTTCGCGGTAGCAGCGCAGCACCGCAGTTCCTGCTGCCGGAAAGTCATCTAACGCGACTCGATCCGTCCGGGTGTGAGCCATTTGGAGGACCAATTTATAGGGTTCTACCGATATCCCTGGAATATCAGCCGGGTGGACGTCGAGTCCAGTCAGTGCGGAGATGACGGGCTCCCACCCGGCGTCCGGGCCTAACAGGGCAAGGCGTTCCCGCCCGGGATGCGGATGCATTTTTTGCACCGCACGAGCTTCCAACTGTTGCCTGATTTGGCTGTGATAGACCCCTAATAGGGGCGCCGGCGCCCCGGCGGGGGTCTGAACGCGTAGGAATCTTCCGTCAAAGGAACGCACCGTTAAGCGTCCATTGAGTTCGAAAACGTCTATTGCCGGGCTACTCATGGGTCCTTTTCAAGAAAATTGATTTTGTGGAGCACCACTGCGGGGTGAATGCCAGGCATTCACCCCGCAGCAGAGAAGGGGGGATTAGTCGAACGGGTTCTCGACGAGCGCGTTCGAGTGAGTGGCCGACAGGTGGGCCAACTGCTCGGTTTCTTCAACTTCTGCAAGTACCACGGTGTTTTCCATGGGGTTCCTTTCGCTGGTGTTATGGGTGCTGCCGGTTTGGCAACAAGATAGACACTATGCTTAATGAGAATCATTATCAAATACGTATCATGGAGGCGTCATGCAACAGGAAACACTTGTCGTGGTCGATCAGAAGGCCGAAACTATTGGCTTCATCGATCCCGAGACCCAAACGACGACTGGCTGGATTCCAGGCATGGTTCTGGCCGAGCACGCCGGCATCCTGCCCCTAGGCAACGGCACATGCGCCTGGGTTGACGATGCGGGTGGATCACTTATCGTCATGAATCCCTTTATGGCTACGGACTCCGATCCAACGCTGGCGATAGAGCACCGAATCTCCGTTGCTATCCCGGGAGAACACCTCGCGTGCGATGCCACGGGCCGATTCGTTGCCGTCAGCACGGGCTTGGGGAAATCATGGGAGCCATGGAGTGATCTGCTCAGTGTCGTGGACCTGCAGATGCCGGGCGGGCCGCGCTCGCGCCGGATCCGGACGCGAGCCGGCGAGCCGGGAGTCGTGGTCGCCAGCTGCCCGGACGGCCCTCAAGTAGTGTTACGTCACCGCGAACCCGGGCAGATCGAATCGATTTCAGTCGATGCCATCCTCACCGGGGGTGTCCATTGCCCTCCGCTGCGCGGGGAGAGCATCGAAGCGGTTGGTGCCGCCGGCCATGGAGACGCCTACGACCCGTTAACAAGCACTCTGTTCGTGGCCACCGAGCGCGGCCTTGAGTGCTTCAACGTGCGTGAACCGGTTCCCTACCCCTTACCGTTACGCCCCTGGGACGCGCCAGGGCGTGCTTATTTCCTGCGCTTTTGCCCCCGGCGGCGCCTGCTCGTGGCCGTGTTGCGCGAAGGTGGTGAGCACCCGCGCAAGTGGGACACTTGGGGCAATACACTCTGGATTCATGACATCGACGCCAATACCTCACGCACCGCACCGCTGGGCGATGGGATGATTTTCCGCTTTGCACTGACCCGAACAGCCATTGCCGTTGCACGCATCCACCCAACCGGAGACGACCTGTGCGTTTACGACACCGAAACCCTGCACGAGCGCGGCCAGTGGGCCCTGCCACCCATGGAGAAGGCACCGCGTCGCGGCGTCGAACCATGGGACGACGCGGACCGCCGGGCAGTGGCCGCCTCCGGCAGCAATGAATGGGTTGCCGTAACTCGCGGCGGACACGGCGAGGTACATCTGATCAATACTTCGGTCTCCGGCTCGGAGCTCGCCACCATGCAGCTGCCCACGCCACTGAACGACGGAGGCCATCTCGCATGGCTCAACCGCACAGACGCCGGCCCCGGAGACACGGTGGGACGGTGAACCGGTCCACCGGTGCGCAACAGGCCTCAGGCGTGATTACGGCCTCGCTGGAACTAGAACAACAGCCCCGGCACTACGAATATTTTCGAAACCAAGTATGGCATTGGGATTCCACGGCCCGGCAGGGCATGCCCCAGCTCGCCGGCGGTCATGCCGTTTACACCTGGCGGAGCCCCGAGGAGGAATTCCCCGCGCTATACCAGGTATCCGAGGCCTGGTTACGCCAAATTCTAGCCCCGCGCAACGCCCCCGAACCCCCTCCGGAGGGATCAGCGCTCCCGTTGCCCGCAAACAAGGTGGTGCGTGGATTCGCCCTCGATCCGGCGGGCACGCGCGTCGCCGCACTGCTGAGCAGCTCGGATACCGAACTAGCCGAAATCTGGCAGCTCTCAGCGGGCGCCGCGCCCGTGCTGCTACCCGGCCCCCGGTCCTGGCATGCCGCCCCCGTATGGTCACCAGATGGCAAGACCCTATGGATACTTTCAGGAAAGCCCCCAGAACAAACCATCTGGCGATGCGAGTTTGACGTCAGTGGCCCCGTAGCACCACCCGAGACCCTGCTTTTCCCCGAAGAACTAGGAACCCCGGCAGCAGGAGCTCGGATCCGTCTGGGAATCAAAGACGGCACACTGCAACTCACTGTGGGCACCCCCGGATCCGCAACACGGAGCTGGATTCACCGAGACGGCATCTGGATCCCGTGGACCCTCTCGGCCGCGGTTCCCGAGGAGGTCCCAGGGCACAAAATATTGGCTCAAGTGAATGGCCCGCACGGAAATATGCAGGCCATCGAGGGCCCCGCCGGCACCACAGTGACCCGTGACGGAGCAACGCTGTGGAAGCTGGGGGCCGCCGAGCAACTCACAGCCCTATCGGTCAGCACGGCTCCCTGCGGGGGCGCGCTCTGGATCCAGAGCGCTTCCCCGGAACGAGCTTCAGGAGTCGTCTGCCTGGAGTTCCCGGAAGTATCCGGGAACTCCCCAGAGCCGCCCCCACGCAAGAATACCGGAGCGTTCGCGCACCTGCGCCTATTGGTCCAGGCCCGGGACGGTGTAATGATTCCTGTGATTATCTCGGCACGCTCCAAAGATCTGGCTAGATCCCGGCCCGTTTCTCCACGGCCACTGCTGCTTTCCTGCTACGGGGGCTTTGGGATAGTGCACCGCACCGAGCCAGAACCCAGCGTGGCCGCCTGGATTGCCGCCGGCGGCATCCATGTAGCAGCCCAGATACGCGGGGGCGGAGAACTGGGCCCGCAATGGCACGAAGCCGGACGCGGGGCCAACAAGATACACACCATCCACGACCTCATCGATGTGGCCCGCGAACTCGTAGCACAGCGCTGGACAAGTAAAAAGGAACTCACCGCCGTCGGTGCCTCCCACGGCGGCCTCGTGGTCAGTGCCGCCGCGCTGCTAGAGCCCAGCGCTTTCGGCCGCGTGATAGCCGTGGCCCCCTTGCTGGACACCGTGGACCTGCAGCGACACGGGTTGGGAACCCAGTGGCTCCACGAATTCGGGGCCGACGGGGAAACCACCGGGCAGCAACGAGCCGCCCATTCCCCTCTCCACTTATTGACCGCAATGGATTCAGCCGATTCCCTTCCTCCAATACTGTGTTGCATACTAGGCAACGACGAACGAGTCGATAACACCGTGGCAGAGGAATTCGTCTCAGAAATCAGGCGACGGGGCGGCCGGGCGTGGCTGCACCAGGAACATCGCGGCGGCCATGCACAGCGCGCCTCCAGCACCCTTCTAGATTTCTCCGCCACCATACTTTCCTTCGCCGCCGGCTAGGGAGCACTGGATACTCCGATGATGGGCCACGAAACCTATCAAGTGGACCCGCGGGCACACCACCATCGAGCACTCGGAGGTGATGCCCGTCTTGACCAGCATCGTGGACAATGAAAATGATCGAGCAAAAGCAGCCCCCCACCCATCTTCAATGAGGGATCGAAATGCCGCAGCCCTGACATGCCACGGTTCCTCCCACTCCAAGGCCAGAAAAACACCAACTTCACCCGCGACTACACCAGGCCCGCACCAACCACCTCAAACTAGGAAACCGCAGACCACTAGGACGCGTGAGAAAACTCTCGCGACCGATGTCTCACTACCAGTAGCCACCCCGAGGGTTAGGCGCCGGTGTGTTGTTGGTTTTTGGTGTGGGCGAGGCGGTAGGAGTCGGTGCCGGTTTCGATGATGGTGCCTTTGAAGGTGAGTCGGTCCACGATGGCGGCGCAGAGACGCGGGTCGGTGAAGGTTTTCGTCCAGCCGGAGAAGGACTCATTGGTGGCGAGGGCCACTGATGCTTTTTCCTCGCGTTCGGTGAGGACTTGAAAGAGGAGCTCGGCACCTCGCTTATGGAGTTCCATGTAGCCCAGTTCGTCAATGCAGAGCAGGTCTACCCTCCCGTACCTGGCGATGGTCTTCGCCAAGACCTCCTCGTCCTCAGCCTCGACAAGTTCGTTCACTAGCCGGGTAGCGAGAATGTATTTGACCCTAAACCCCCTTCTCCGCGGCCGCGGTGCTGAGCCCGATGAGCAGGTGGGATTTCCCTGTTCCTGAGTCACCGATGAGACACAAGGGGAGGCCTTTGCGGATCCAGTCCCCGGTGGCAAGGGTGTTGATCGTGGCCGGGTTGATGTTCGGATTCGCCTCGTAATCGAAATTGCCCAACCATTTATCGCGCGGAAAGTTCGCTGACTTCACCCTCCGGATAGAGGAGCGCCGGTCCCTGTCATCTCACTCGGCCAGTAGCAGTTCGGCGAGGAAGCCTTGGTAGGAGAGTTGTTCCTTCCCGGCCACGGCTAGGGCTTCATCGAGCACTGAACGGATCGTGGGCAGCCGCAACCGCCGGCAAGCCTGATCAACGGCATCAGTGGCTGCCTGCTCGGTCAGGCCGCGGCGCCGACGAAGCGTTTGAGAGACAACAACTGGGACGGTGGGACTCATGAAATCTGCTCCTTAGAGGGAGGGTTCGGTAATGGCTGGGGCCGGAGTCTAAGTAGCTCGTCATAGCCGGCTACAGAGGGCAACGGTCGTTTATCTGGTGGCAGACCGGCGATGACAGCAGCAGGGTCTGCCAGACGGCGTTGAGTGAGACTGACAACGCGGTGCTCAACGACTTCGCCTTTTGCACCGGGATGGCAATCGGGGCGGGCCCACCCAGCATTCCTTTCGAACGCCACACGCCTGGCCTCAACAGTGACAACGTCTGCGATCACAGCGCCGACCAGAAGCGCCGCTGTGATCCCGTCAATGACATCGCAGGCTTCCATGGAACGATGGAGCAGCAATACCTCGATGAGCTCTTTGGTTGCTGCCGTATCACCATCGGTCCTTCGTGCAGCGGCCCAGAAAGCATCATGAGCAGGAGTGAACACCCCTGATTCACGAGCCTGAGCAATTCCTGATGCGGTGGATTCTGGGTTATTGGTCTGGGTTTCTTTGTTTTCAAGGCGGCACGCTAGGCCGCTGACGGGGGTTCTTCTTGGCCGCAAAAAATGGGTCAGTACCGGGTGTCGACCAGTGACCAGATGTGTCACTTACCGCCGGGCTGCCGATCACTTAGTCGTTTCAGGGGTATCTCTACATGACGGGCTAGAGGATTGTGGTGTGATTCAACCACCGTAGGAGTTGCTCTCTTAGAAGGTGACTTGCAGACTGCCGGCCTAGGGGCCGGATGAGACCATGGGTAGCAATTATTTGGATCACCCTTTTGTGTGTCTGATTTGGTTGGTGAGTAGGTCTCGGACCTGGTGTGGGTGGAGGGTTTTTTTAATGCGCCGGGGCCGGTGACGGCATAGTTGAGCGGTTAGGGTGCCAGTGCTATTTGGTGCCGTCACCGGCCCCGGTTCCCCACTGTCGCTGGTGCCGGCATGGCGCTAGGGGGATCGGTAGTAGTGGGAAATGTGTGGCCGCCTTCGGCGGCCATTTTTTGGTGGGTTTCTGGTGGGGTGTGTTTCCCCGTTTCCACAGGTGGACAGCAAAAGATTAATCCTTCGGTCTTTTCCTGCCCACAGGTGGATACCGGGACCCAGAGGACCGGCTGCACACCGTCGACAGTGGCAGTGATGCGCTCAGTGGTTATGTTGGGTGGGCCGTCGCCGGTGCACAGCCTCGTGGATCATGGGGCAGTGGTGAAGTCAGGTGTAGATCTTCAGTTTAGGACGTGCGGAAGAGGCGGTCTTCCGTTCATGATTGGTGGGCTCATCTTGTGGGTTTCGTTGGTGAGCAGAAGCGGATCAGAGGCCGTGCACATCCACCGGTAGATCTGGTGAGTTACTTACCCAGGGTGAGCTGGTGGTTGTGTGCGGGTGTTCATTTGGTTCCTGCTGTCCACAGGTGTGCGGGAAAAGACCGGAGGATGAATCTTTTGCCGTGCCCCTTGTGGTCAGGAGGCTACTCCCCCACCCTGATCGGATGCGTAGCTTCTTTTACTCAGCGACCGGAGCAGGTGAAACTTTTTTTGGTCTTCCGGTTGCTTGTTTTGTGGCTGGTTCGATGCCGAGTTCTTTCAGGTCTTTAGCACTCCACCCTTGGCGCTGTGCGGCTGCGTGGGTGAGGTTGTGTTCACGCTCGGCGACGCCTAATTCTTCCCTGGCTTGAAGGAGAGCGGCGCCGGTTTTCCCGGCGGCAACGACGGAGGCGACCTTGTTTTCTCGGTCGCGGGTGAGGCGGTGTTCAGCTTCTTGGGTGAGCGCGTTGATGTCCATGGGGGAAGCGTAGCTTTCTGCCTACCGGGGATGCAAGGCGAAAAGCATAAACCCAAATCCAGCAGAGCAAGTTATCTAATTTGACTAGTCAAATTACTTGAAACTCTGGTTGGTGGCCTGTGTTTGTGGCAGACTGGTGTCTGCGGTCTCCACGGTGTGGAGTCGCTGCGCTGGGCCATGGAAGGGGTGAGATTCTTGTCGGAAGTTGATGTCGCGGATGTGTCGTGGGGCAAGACCAACCGTGATGACGTCCAGGGTGGACGCAAGAAACAACACACTTACCGGGTCTCGGTGGCTGAAGAAGCGGCCCTGAAAGTAAGGGCTCAGCAATACGGTATTTCCGTCGCTCGTCTGGTTGTTGAGTCGGCGCTGTCGCGGGAGGGTGAATCGCACTCCGACCGTCAAGCTCTGATTCAGGAATTGGCACAGGTGAGGACTCTGCTTTCGCGTGTCTCATCGAACATTAATCAGATCGCTCGGCACGCGAACGCGACCGGGGATTTCCCTGCCGATGCGGCCGCGAGTGTGGCTGCGATGCGCCAGCTCATGCTGCGCATTGATGACACGGTGCGGGGAGTGGCGGGGCGATGATTGGGAAGATCAAAAAGGGTCACCGCATGATCGGGCTCATCAGCTATTTGGCTGGCCCAGGACGAGCCAACGAACACACCGACATACATGTCGTGTGTTCCTCAGAATTGATTGCCACCGTCAGCGACGGCATGGAGCTGGACGCCCAGATCACCATGGCCTTGGGTCATGAAATGAACCACCCCAAAAAGGTCTACCACCCGGATAACAGCAAGCGTGCCCAGGTCTTCCACGTCTCCCTCTCCTTGGACCCCACACAGGGTGTCAAGGATGATGACTTCTGGGACACGATGGTGCGTGAATACTTGCACGATATGGAGATGGACGGCACGGACGGTAAGCCGCCGATGCGCTGGACTGCCATCCGCCACGGCGTCTCCTCCAACGGCAACGACCACGTGCACATTGCCGTCTCCATGATCCGTGAAGACGGCACGTGGTGGAACGCGGATAAGGACTTCATTAAAAGCTCTGCAACGTTGCGGACCATCGAGAAGAAGCACTGTCTGCGCATCCTTGGACAGGGAGTGAAGACCCGAGGCTATGCAGAGGGTGAACTGCAATCTGTGGCCCGTCGTCGTGCCATGGCCAAACACACTCGCGAGGCTAACCAGAGCGCTGGGATGGTGCCCTGGTCGATGCTGGATGCGACTTCACGCGAACACCTGATTGCTGAGCAAGCGTTGGTAGAACAACCCCGCTTTGAGATAGCTCTCAAGGTACGGGCAGCAGGAGCAGGATCGCGTTCGGAAGCCGAGTACGTTCGCCGTCTACGCGGCAATTCCTTACTGGTCCGTCCATACTTCGCCAAGGGTGGAACGGGTAAAGTAGCAGGCTACTCTGTCGCCATGCGACCCACCCACGGTGAGAGGCCCATCTGGTACGGAGGAGGAACGCTTGCCAAAGATTTAAGCTTGCCTGCACTGCGTGCTGGCTGGCCGGTGGACAGTGCTGTCGAGGCGATGCCGGAATGGACAGCCGCGTCTAAGAATCGTGGCTTTGCCACTCCCGACAGAAGTGCCGTTTCAGGGGTCGAACTACGGGCGTATTTCAACGAACTCGACACCTACGTGAAGACTCTGGCTGACGCCAACGTCAACGATCCCGCACAGTATGCACAGATCGCTCGTGAAGGAGCCGGCTTGTTCTCCGCATGGGCCGTAGCCGCAGGGGATGAAGGGGATAGAAGCGCCAAAGAGTTGCGTGAAGCGGCAGCTCTTTTCGCACGCCACGCCGAACTTACCGAGAAGCCGGTCCGTGCCGTCACTCCCCCATCAGCGGTGTACGCAGACCTGTGTACTCATCAAACCATTGGTATGTCTCGCAGGGCAGGGGCGGTGGCCGTCGTTCGTGCCTGGGCGAACATGGGCACCAAGCTGGGCGGCGCGTTCGAGGCGAAGGGCTGGGGGCAACGCTCTGAAGCTCTCGCTACCGATTTGAGAGAGCGACTGGATACCGTGCATGATGCTTACCGGGTCATCAATCCACTCCCGGCCCGCACAGGTGCCAAGGGGCCGGCTAAGGGTGGCACGGCAGTACTGGCGGCACGACCGGAAACTGCGCGCAGGGCGATGCCTCGAGGGGAACAGATAGAAGCTTTGGAGGCACGACTGCGTGCAGCTGGTGTGGACGAAAAAGCCATTGCGGCCCGACTGTTTGCCGAACAGCAAACCAACACCACAGCTGGCAAACCCCCACCGGGGTCCAGACATATCCGCAACACTCCACGGACTAAAGACCGTGGCCCAGAGAGAGGTATGCAGCCATGAACGAAGCAGACGAAATAGACGCACCCCTTGAGCAAGTCCTGCAACACGGTATGGCCATCTCCGCTCAACTGGGTCGAGAAGTCGCACGCGTGTGGCAGATGAACATGGAACAAAAGTCCCAAATGAACAGCCGTGAAGCGGCACGGCTGGACATGGCGTTCGACAGTGAAAAGCAAGCTGCCGTGGCCCTGCTGGCACCCACCCAGGAACAACAATGGTGGGATGCGGCGAACCCGCGAGAACTCATAAACGCCTACCGTGTAGCCACGGCATGGAAAGACCACGCACCAGAAGCCGCCCACGCCGAGAAACACCTCCGCACCGAGGCCAGCACCCGCTACGGCATCGACGCCAAAAAACTCGCCCACGAGACTGCGATCAACGACTCACCCATCCTCGACTCGGAACTGGCCAAGCTCGCCAAAGCCCAGGGCTGGGCCAAGGAAACAGGACACACTGACATCCTCCCTAGCTTCTACCCAGAGGCCACACGGATGCGTAACCTACTGAACGACTACGAGGCAAGCGAGGCCGCAGCGAAAAGGGCAGAGGAAGCAGCCACCGTTGACCGCGAACAAGGTGACGTTCAGAACCGGGAAGCCGCAGATGAGTTCGGGCAGTCCAGAGACGACAATGACCACGCCGCAAACGTTGACCATGACGGCCCATCCGCCGCTGAAGAAGCTTGGTATCGGGATCTGTTCCTGACCGAAACACCGGAAGCCCAGGAAGAGCGAACCCAGGCATCCGCGTTGAGGGAAACAGCCGAGCAGCACGACCAACAAGGCGAACGAGTCCTCGTCACCGCAGGGGCCGCTTATGACTCAGCAGAGCGCCAAGAAGCCCTCGCAGACAGGATGCGTGCAGCTGGGGCACCCGAGAAGGGAATCGCCGCACGCCAGTTCGCGGAATCACAACAGAAGCACCCCATCAGCCACGCTGCAGCAGGCAAGGGAAAAACCGTGAACAAGGTCAAAACCAACTCACCGAAGAAGAACCAGACGCAAGCTAAGCAGCACAGCCGGTGACAATGCCACCCCCGCTCATCCGAGAGTTGCCAGCGCCGCGATTTATCGACTGCGTACGTATGCTCTGGTGGATGGAACGAGGGTTCTGGCACGGACTAGGAAAGGGCAACGTCGTCGACAGGGCCCTTTCCCTTTTTCCACAGTCATGTGGTGGCCCATGTACCCGCTTCTTGCCGTCCTGCAGATCACACTGGTCTACCGTCCAGGGGCGAGGTACTACATGAGCGCCGAACGGAACGCCGTCATCGCCATAAGCGCCACCCGCAAAGGATGGCACGTAAGCGACCACGCAAGCGCAGGGCCCGGCACAGGACAAGGGAAAAGGTTACGAGCTGCACTGCTCCCGCACCTGACCGAGTACGCACGCAACAACCCCATAGCTATCCACGCCACCGCCGCCAACGCGAAACTGGCCGCCATCTACGCAACAGAGCTACCAGGGCTTAAAGGCGTAGGCGTAGGCGCAGGCTTCCCACGAGGAAGAAAACTGCGCACTCCCAAGTAAGGGCCGTGACTTTAGACTGGGTGGTGTTTGTCAGGGAGAGGGGTCCTCCCCGGAATCTTCTTCTGGGGGAGTTTCTTCGTCTAGCTCTCCGCTGCCTTCCGCCACATCGAGGGCCTTGTGGATGGTCTCGATGGCGTCCATGGTTCCGGGAGGTAGCGTGGCTCCGCTGGCTTGCTGGGCGAGTCGGCGTAGGGCCTCCATGGTTCCAGTAGGTGTGGTGAATCCGTTCCGGAGTCGGTCAGCCAAGGCTGGACCAAAGTCGCCTAGTTCCGGAAACCCAGTTTGATCCAGCAGTTCCCACATCCAACGGTTCGGGTCATCGGGAAGTGCTTCCAGCTTGGCAATCTCAAACTTCTGTACACTTCCTTGCTTCCCGAACGTTACTGTCCCAGAAGCCCGGAGTACTTTGTTGTCGGTTGAGCGGCTTTCTTCCGCGTGGATGGAGTAACCGAGCACTACTGCTTGGAAATCAACTACATATTTTGCGGTCCATTCCGTTTCGCCGTTCTTGGCCTCATCCGAGAACTTCCACTCCAACGCGGGAGAAAGAATCTCGCTAACCACGGCAATAGATACGGTTGGATCAAGGGCGATATCTCTGGCAGCGATCGTCATAGCGAGGACTTTCTCGTCCAGCCAACGTCTCAGTTCGTCGTACTGGACCGCTGCTGTCAGTACATTGAGCTCTTCGGTGTCTATCGGACCGTAGATAGAGGATATATGCTGCACCAGGTCAGCAAGGTTCTGCGCATACTTCACCCGATCCTGAAGCCCCAAGCTCACCAGCTCTTTATGGAGCCCTTGATGAAACTCTTTCTGTACCTCGTCAGTAGTACTGTTGCCCTTGATACCGAAGTCATCATGGTTTTCGCTGACAAACCACACCTCATGTTCCGGGTTGTTCCCAGCAGCCTCGATTACTGATAGCCATATGATCGTGTCTCGATAGTTGTCTTTGCTGGATTTGTCCTGGTAGGGAGCCGTGCGTTTGGCTGCACGTTTAGCGACTTCAGTATGCGAGACCGCAGGGTCAGGGAGTATTTCAGCCCCGAGCTCGGACAGTCTTTTTTTCAGGTCATCTTCATAAGACGTGATATGAGTGTCGATGGCCTGAACGATCGTGTCTACTTCCTTCTGTAGACCGAACCCCCCGACCTTTACCCTGCTACAGGCGTTCCTGTCCGTGGTCCAATCCCGCGTGACGGTGTTGGTTGTTTCCATGACCACAACTTCCGGGACCAGAATTCTCACTTTCCATTCGTCCTTGTGAGTGGCGCACAACACCCACTCATTGCGGGAAAGGTAGGGCGATTTGCGGAGGATATTTGTGTCCAGGACGATGGCGATCATCGTTCAAGTATGGCCTGTCGAATCGTTACGTGGGTTGGGCCATGCTGCTAGGCGGGTGGGGTTAGAAGCGTCGGTTTTTGGACGCACACCTGATTCGCCAAAGGAGTCGCGCGTCTTTAGAGCGTCCAAGACCGTTCGAAATATTGCCGGCCCCTGCGTCAGGTTGGAAGGGTGAATAAAATTAAAGATTTCCATGCCAAAGCTGTGTGCGGCGCAGAAGAAATACGACGACCCATTCCAAAACGACCGTTTTTGACCATCCATCCAGGATGGCCCCCGTAACGGACCAATCGGTATGGCGGCCTGCCTGGCGATGTCAGGTTTGGTACAAGGCCTATGGTCCGTACGACGATTCAAATGCCGATGGCTTGACGCGCGGATATATAGACCATGTCCTCCCACATCCGACGCATGCCCAGAACGAGAAGATTTCCTTTAGACCAGGCCCCCAGAAAATCCACAGCCAAGAATTTTGGGACCTAGGGGTCACCGGAAGAGTCAGCGAGGCTAACAACCGTATCGGTCGCTACTGCCGTTTCAGATAAGATGGGCAACGACTTAGGAAGCAAGGTTTGAATTGACAATAATCGACGTGGCCGCGGATCGTAAGCGGCATGGGAAGCACTACACGCCAGAGAACCTGGCATTTTTCCTGGCAAGCCGCATTGCCGGACATTTGCCAGATCAACCTAGCAGCCTTTCGATCCTAGATCCTGCCTGCGGCGATGGAGAGCTACTGTTCGCGGCGCACGAAGTGCTAAGCGCAAAGTACCCGGGCGTCACGATTGCGTTGCACGGCTATGATCTGGACGGCACTGCAATCTCTGTCGCGCATAGTCGGGCGATGGCCAAAGGAATCACCATCCAGCTTCAAGAAGCGGACTTCCTCGTCGCCTCGGACACAATTTTTCATGCATACGATGCCATAATTACCAATCCCCCTTATGTGCGAACGCAACAACTTGGCGCTGAGACAGCAAAGCTATTGGCAGATAAGTTCGGGCTTACTGGGAGGATAGATCTAACGCACCCATTCGTGTCAGTCTCCCCCCGGATCCTGAACTCGACAGGCGTTCTAGGTATTCTTTGCTCGAATAGGTTTCTTACAACCAAAGCGGGCTCCAACGTGCGAGCAATTATGGGCGACACTTTATCGCCTGTTGAAGTCTACGACCTTGGCGATTCTAAATTATTCGAGGCCGCTGTTCTTCCTGCCATTACTATTGCTGTCAAAAAACAGCCTCGTATTGAGCGTGAATGCTCATACACATCGACGTACGAGTCTCCATCTAGGGAAGTCATTGCAGGTGAGTATTTTGATGTGCTTTCGGAGCGATCCAGCGGCTTTGCAAGAATCGAGGATCGGACCTTTGAAGTCCGATCTGGAACTCTCGTTCACGGAAAGACCCCCAGTGAGCCATGGACGATGGGAAATACAGCTGAAGACGAGTGGTTTAAAGGAATCACCGTTCGAACATGGAAGACATTTGGAGAAGTAGCCAAAATACGAGTAGGAATTAAGACGACTGCTGATGCAGTATTTATCCGAGATGAATGGGACAAATTGGAAGAGGGGCTTCAGCCTGAGGAAGATCTGCTCCGACCTCTTATCACCCACCACAATGTTCCTGCATGGAAATTTGATCGTACGAAGACAACCTCTGTTTTGTATCCCTACGACTTGTCAGTACCTAAACGAACCCTCGTAGACATGACCAAGTACCCAAAAGCCATGGCTTATCTTGAAGAAAATCATGAGCGTCTCAGCGGGCGCAAATACGTCATCGAGGGTGGACGCCAATGGTACGAAATCTGGGTACCGCAGAAGCCCTCATTGTGGATGATTCCTAAGATTGTCTTTCCTGACATCAGTGAAGAGCCACGGTTCGCCCTAGACCGAACGGGGGCAGTGGTAAATGGCGACTGCTACTGGATGAGCTTGGACGACATTAAGGACGAAGACCTGGCGCTATTAATGATCGGCATCGCTAACTCGTCTCTTGCAACTCGCTTCTACGATCATGCCTGTGGAAACAAACTCTACTCAGGCCGGCGTCGCTGGATTACTCAATACGTGTCCAAGTTTCCTATACCGAGTCCGGATTCGGCTCACGCTAGACGAATAGTGGAATTTGCCTCGAAGTTTGCAACGTCAGATCTGCCTCCGAACGCAACTGAACTGGCTGAGCTCGATGCAGAGGTGTACGCTGCGTTTGCAGTAACTCGGCAAGTGGAGTTGGCCTCAGAGACACTTTTCTAGTTTAGAAAGAAGTCGCTGGGAAGTCTTAGTTGTAATTTTGAGTTTGAGACATTGCCGCCGAACTGCTGAAACTCATCAAAGAAGCGCGCACCCGACGTAGTGACCAAAGCAGTAATGGTGAAGGTCAGCCCATCAGGATCACGCTCTCCATAAAAAAGTGAATATCTGACATCCGCGGCGGTTAGCTTTCCCTCAAGGGAAGCTATCGGCGTGAGAGCACTGGGCAGCTCAAGGCCTAGATCCACCGTCCGCGCCAACTGCAATTTCACCTCCAATACCTGAGACAGAATGTCCGGGAATTGGCCGTGATCGGCATAGCCGCTCAGTCCCAGACGGAGACACGCCTCTCGGTGGATTACCGCCCCGCGATTGCGTTCTTGAATCATCCCCGGATCCGTGAACGTCATACCTACGATAGGGAGTAACGCTTCATGCACCGCCTCGATCGTCAAGGTTTTACCGTCAGCGGGCATGGCCACAGGAGAGATACCGCTGAGAAGCTCAGACTCGCGGCAAATACCTAGCAAGTTCGTAAATGCCGCGGTATCAGCTTCGTTAACTAGCTTTGACCCGCTATTTATGCGGCGCGACGCTTGAAACTTCTTGGTCAAGGTTCCAGTCGTATCGAACGCGACCAAGTCGGCACCAGCGATTACCTTCAGCCCAGATACGGTCTCATCCATGTCCAAACCGATAATTACATACCGCCGCGATGCGTCCAACTCTTCGTTCCACACTTGGAGATTGTTGGACTTTTGGACATAAACGTCGATGTTGGGATGCTGAAGTCGGGGTTGGGTCTTCTGAAACGACTTTGGAATTCGATAGCCCAGGAGGTCGCAGATACGCTCTTTGGCTCGTTTAGACCGTGTCCGGACAGCCAAATTCGCGAACTCCCGGCTTCCCAACAGTCTCGATTTTAGATGCGCCTCGAGCAGATCAGGCGGATAGAAATAGGGGGACTCTGCTTCGGCGACTGCCCCATATAAGGGCACTAGGTCTCGTGCAATGTTTTCGCGGATCGAATCAACGCTCAGCATCAGAAACCCCTCGTAAGGTCTTCGAGGGGGAGCCCCAGCCCCTTTGCGTACTTTCGAAGGGAGATAAACGTGGGGTTACGTTCGCCCCGTTCAACCGCGCCTACGTATGTGCGGTGAAGCCCGGCTTCATGGGAGAGAGCATCTTGGGAGAGACCCTTGCTTTCCCTCATCGTCCGCAGATGTTTGCCGAACTCAATCAGAGCGGAACGTTCGACGTCGTCGAATTCATCGCTATTTTCAGTAGTCACCACCCATTGTTCGTTTTATTCATCCAAGCTGGCGACAGTCTATGAGTAGCATTCACACTTAAAGACTGCGAGTTCGATCACAGTCAGTTGATAGCTACTCGGCCGATTCCATCCATGCGGGTTACGGATAGGCAATATGGCCATCCTCGACGGTGCATGGCTTCCCCAATACCATGGTCGAATGAACTCTAACGACCGTTTAAGACAGTCCAGCAAGGCTGACGATTAAACTGGGCCGCCCAGTCACAAAAGTTTGTGTGTGGCCAGTTTTTCCATGACTTTTACTTGTCATAACTCAACTCCGTAATCTATTGTTGGACTAAGTAGGTGGGAAGCATTCAAAAGTCTTGGACCATTCGTTTGTGACTGGGGAGGAGAAGCATGAATTTGGTGGGTTACGCGAGGGTCAGCACCACGGCGCAATCTCTCGATGCGCAGACCGACGCTTTGGAGAAGGCCGGTGCGATCAAGGTCTACAGCGACCACGCCTCGGGAGCGACCATGGAACGACCCGGGTGGGTGGACTGCTTGGCGTATTTGCAGCCGGGCAATGTATTGCTGGTTAATGACTTGACAAGGCTTGGCCGCAGTGCGGCCGACCTCGCCTCGATTGTGACCTTGCTGGCGGAAAGAGAGATAGGGCTGCGTTCCCTGAACGAGCCCTACTTGGATACGTCTACTTCTCATGGGTTGATGATCTTCCAGATTTTCTCGGCTCTGGCTGAGTACGAGCGAAACCGGCTGCGGGAGAGGACTCTGGAAGGTCTGCAGGCTGCCAAAGCACGGGGTCGTGTTGGTGGGAGGCCGACGAAGATGACCCCTGACAAAGCGGCCACGGCGCATCAGATGAGAGCTAAGAAAAGGACCATCAAGGACATCGCTGCCCTGATAGGGGTTAGTGAGTCGACCGTAGTGCGTGAGCTTGCCAGAGAACGCAAGTCGCTGCGCGAGGAAGGACTAAAGAAGAAAGAATAAAACACAATGCCTCGGCACTCTATTACGGTGGTACGAGAGTATCCATCGAATAGGGGAACCTGGCGTGGCGAAGAAGTCTAAGTACTTAATGGATGGCCAAATGAGTTTGGACTCGTTGTGGTCAGAGCCGGAGGAGCAGCGAAATGAACACGCACGGGCAACACGCCATGGACACTATGAAGAACCACGACCCGGAGACGTTCTCCCAGATTCAGAATCCCGAGGAGTACTTTTCGACCTTGGGGCAACAGATACAGGAACAAATCTGGCAGACGACCGAAGGACTGCTACCTCAAAGGACCGAGGAGCAGACAGCGATGGAGTTCGTGGGACTCTCGAACATGGCACGGTTCAGGGCGCGGGAGATCGTGTACCAGGAGATGATTTACGGCTCGATTCCCCCGGAACCGGAGATCATGGAGAACAATCCGCTGCCGGACAAGAAAGAGAGCTAAACGAGGAACCGGCCACCGCAGCGGATCAGCGCTCACAGACCCCACCGGGGCAAGGGCAGTCTTTCCGGCCGCTGAGCCAGGATGATCTGGCACCCTCAGGCAAGAAGTCCCGGTTCGAATCCAATTATGAGGCGATTCGGATCGTTCGCTTGCTTGAGGCAGAGCAACGAATTGCTACGCCTGATGAACAGCGCAGCTTGGCGAAGTGGTCGAGTTGGGGAGCGGTGCCCCAGCTTTTCGACAAGGCCGATTGGGCTGATGAGCGAGCCAAGCTTCGAGAGGTGCTGACGGAGAAGGAATACAGCGCAGCCTCTCGCACCACCATCAATGCCCACTACACGGATGCGGCCATTGTCCAGCAAATGTGGCGGGCGGTAGAGAACTTAGGCTTCACCAGCGGAGACGTGCTGGAACCTGGGTCGGGATCAGGAACGTTCATTGGCATGGCCCCCACAGGGGCGTCCCTGACCGGTGTGGAGCTGGACCCGCTGACGGCCTCCATCTCCCAGGCACTGTATCCAGAGGCCACGATCCGCAACGAGTCGTTTGCGGATACGCCCATCCAACGCAACAGCTTCGATCTGGCCGTAGGCAATGTCCCTTTCGGTAAAAACTCGCTTCTTGACCCGTCGTTTAATGCTGGCAAGCACTCGATGCACAACCACTTCATCATCAAATCCCTTGAAGCGGTCAAGCCCGGCGGCTATGTGGTCGTCCTGTCCTCCAGCTTTACCCTGGATGCGGCCAACCCCTCCGCGCGGCGTGAAATGAGCGCCATGGCCGACCTCGTAGGAGCGGTAAGACTTCCCACGGCAGCACACCGCCGAGCAGCCGGCACGGACGCCCTCACTGACGTTCTGCTGTTTCGCAAGCGCGAATCAGGACGGGAGCCGGCCAACACGGATTGGGAAACCGTGGGGCCAAAGATCGTCGATGGAACGAACATCAAGATCAATAACTACTACGACACCCACCCGCAAAACGTACTCGGCACGATCACCGTGGGCACAGGCATGTATGGCCCAGGAACCGTGACCGTCAAAGCCGAAGGCGAATTGTTGGAAGTCCCCGCACTGCTGGGGACACGACTGGAACACATCACCGCGGAAGCGTTGGCCGAAGACAGGGCTTTCACCCCCAGCCAACAAGCCCACAGCGTGCAGCCCGCAGCACTACTCAGTACTAGTCAGGACGTGTGGGATGGCACGCTCAAGGCAGAACGCGACGGCACGTTCACCATTGTAGAAAACAACAGCTATGTTCCCTTCAAGTTCGCAAAGGCGCACGCCGCCGAGCTGCGCCAACTTCTGGGCTTGCGTGATGGTGCACGGACCTTGATGGAGCTAGAAGCCGCCGATCAGGAAGACACACCCGACCTCGCGGTAAAACGTGAGGACCTAGCGCGAGCCTATTCTGTTTATTTTGAGAAATACGGCCCAGTCAACCGCTACACACTCACCGAACGCACCAACGCCAAAACCGGTGACGTGAGCACATCCCGCAATACTCCCACCGCAGTAGCAACTCTGCGCAGGGTAGATCCGTTCGGTAGCCTGCCCGGTGCCCTAGAAAGCTTTCGTGATGAGACGCAGCAAGCCTCACCTGGTGGGCTGCTCCAGCACCGACAGGTGCAGGTGCGCAAGCCCATCCGAGGGGCAGAGAACATTGATGAAGCCCTGGCCATTTGCCTGGACACCGTAGGCGTCCCAGACCTAGAGACCATTGCCGACCTTGTTGGCAGCACCCCGGACGAAGCCCGCGTGCAGCTGGGCACACTCGTCTTTGACGACCCTGCCAGCAGCAAACTTGTTACAGCACCGGAGTACCTTTCCGGGAATGTGCGTATCAAGTTGGAGGAAGCGCGCGAGGCAGCGAGCAAAGACCCGCAGTGGAATACCAACGTCGCGTCACTGGAAAAGGTGCAACCAACACCAGTAGGCATGGACGATGTTGAAGCGCGTCTGGGCGCGGTGTGGGTCAGCCCCGAGCATCACCAAGCATTCGTGCGCGAGATCCTCAATGATCCCTCAGCGACTGTAACGGGGATGGGTAGCGGGATTTGGAGGGTGAAAGCCAACAGGGGAACGCTGAAAGCGACCAGTGAGTGGGGCACCAGCCGCAGGCCTGCCCCTGACCTGCTGCAGACCATCTTGGAGCAGAAGACGATTCAAGTCGAAGACAAGGACGACGAGGGCAAGCTCGTTGCCAATATGGAGGAAACCGAAGCCGCCAATGAAGCCGCGAATCAGCTTCAGGAGCGCTTTGCCGAGTGGGTGTGGGAAGAGCCTGAACGTGCCAACCAGCTCATTGGTGAGTACAACAAGCGCTTCAATTCCATTGCCCTGCGTGATTACACCCAAGAAGGCCAACGGCTCACTCTGCCGGGGCTTGCAACGTCCTTTAAGCCTTACCCGCACCAGCGCACCGCAGTGGCACGCATCATTTCCGAACCAACGGTCGGTCTCTTCCATGAAGTAGGGGCCGGAAAAACGGCGGAGATGGTCATGGGGGCCATGGAACTCAAACGTCTGGGCATGGTGAACAAGCCACTCATCGTGGTGCCTGGGCACATGCTCGAACAATTCACTCGTGAATGGCTAGAACTGTATCCACAAGCTGTTCTGCTGTCGGCGGCCACCGACGACCTCAGCACCAAGGGCAGCAACACCAACCGTAGGCAACAATTCGTTGCCCGGGCAGCAGCCAATGACTGGGATGGCATCATTATGACCCAGACCGCTTTCGAGAGTATTGGTGTGCGCCCTGTAACGATCGAGGCCTACCAAGACACGTTGATCAGCGACGTTCGCCAAACGATCAACAACGCACTGGACGCCGGCGAAGACCGGACGACAGTGAAGAAGCTCGAAACGAAACTGCAGGCCGAAGAAGAGCGCATGAAGAAGCTCATGGGAGCCGCCCCGGACCCAGGCCTGTGCTTTGAAGATATGGGCGTGGACTATTTGTTTGTGGATGAAGCCCACGACTTTAAGAATCTGCGCACCGTTACCAATATCAAGGGCGCAGCGATTGATGGTTCTGAACGAGCCACCGATATGCACCTGAAATTGGAATACTTGCGCTCCACCCATGGTGAACGAGTCGGCACCATGGCCACCGGAACTCCGATTGCCAACTCCCTCACCGAAGCACATGTGGTGCAAAGATTCCTTCGCCCCGATCTGCTCCGAGCAGCTGGTGTGGATAACTTCGACGTGTGGGGGGCAACCTTCGGTGAAACCGTGACGGCCATTGAAATGGACGCCGGAGGTCGATTAAAGAACAAGGCCCGATTCGCCAAGTTCAAAAACGTCCCCGAAATGCTGCGCACCTTTCATGTTTTCGCAGACGTGAAACTGGCCGAAGACCTCAACCTCCCCACCCCGGCCCTGGCACCACGCGAGAGCGACGGGGCGCGCCAGCCCGAGCTAGTTCTCCTGCCCCGCCCAGCTGAACTTGGCCAGTATATGGAAGCGTTAGGGAAAAGGCTGGACAGCCTCAGCGGCTGGTCGCAAAAGGGTGAGGACAACGCACTAACTATCTACGGGGAGGGCCGCAAGGCTGCCCTGGACATGCGCATGGTTGGCATCGAACCGACCTCGACCACGAAACTTGATCTGGTCACGGACAAGATCCTCAAAGTCTGGGAAGCCAACCGAGAAAACCAATACACGATCGACGACAAATCCGAGGTCATCTCGGAGAGGCGCGGGGCATTGCAATTGGTGTTCTGCGACGAAGGAACACCCTCAGATAAGAAGGACCCGGACGGCAGACCTGTTTGGACTCCCTACCAACAGATCAAAAACCAGCTCATTGCTGGTGGCATCCAGCCCGAGCAAGTCCAGTTCGTCCATGACTTCCCTAAGCCCGAACAAAAAGGGGCCCTGTTTGAAAAGTGCCGCACCGGCGAGGTTGCCGTGTTGCTTGGGTCCACGAAGAAAATGGGCACCGGGACGAACGTGCAGCTGCGCGCCAAAGCGCTCCACCACGTCACCTGTCCCTGGCGACCGGCAGACTTGACTCAACGCGACGGACGGATCATCCGCCAAGGCAACGGCAACGCCGAGGTCAACATCTACCAGTACGCCACCGTCGGCAGCCAAGATAGTGCCGCGTGGGACGGTATCCAACGCAAAGCCACCATGATCAACCAAGTCTTACGTGGCAGCCTGGACGTGCGAGAGATTGAAGATGTAGGCGACCAAGCACTGAACGCGGCACAGATCAAAGCAGTCACCAGCGGGAACCCACTGCTGATGGAAAAGATCGAAGCCGACGCCACACGGACCAGGTTCGAACGCCTCAAGCGCAGCCACGAACAAACACACACCAATGTCCGCTGGGCCAAATCGCGATCCCTCACCAGTATTGAGACGGCCGAGCGGAAACTGCCCGCCGTGCTGGCAGCCATCCCGCTAGTGACTCCCACCAACGGCGACGCTTTCACAATGCGCTTTGCCAGCGGCACAGTGGACAAACGCACCGACGCCCTGGCAGCGCTGTACCAATGGACGAAGGACAACACCACCGACTACGGGAACTATGGCCGTACTCCCAAGGACTACGGCACCGTGGCCACCCTTGGTGGCCACGAACTCGTCGTCTCTAACGCCTTCCACCAATCCCGCCTCGGTGAGTACCAAGACCTGCTCATCGAAGCGAAAGGCGTACCAGACACCGGCCTTGTTCTGGCGCGTAGGGAAATCATGGAGAGCGGGGCTGGCCTCATTACACGACTGGAAAACCGGGTCTCATCCATCCCCGACATAGCCCAAAAGCTCCAAACCACGATAGCCAACGAACAACTGGCCGTCGTGGAAGCGGAGGAACAACTAGCGCGGCCTTTCAAATACGAGAACGAGCTGGTACAAGCACGCGAGACCAGCAGAGACCTCGACGCCAAACTCAAAGCATCCCTCGAACCTGAGAAAGCACCCGCTCAAACCCCGCCTGCAGAACCTCAGCAGCCCCAAACAGCCGAGGAAAGGATGCTGGCCAAAGCAATGGAAGCGAAAGCCTTCGCGCAAAACCAATACAGCTCACCACGGCCCCAACCCGACAAAGCCGCGAAAAGGGACCGCACACCACCAACCCCCACCAGGACCACCGGCCCGGCCAAAGCGCCGCAGCGTCCAGCACCAGAACGGGGTGCACGGTGACACTGCAGAGTGTAGAAAAGAAAGAGCGGCTCCGAATCTATCGCCGAAGGCCGCTCTTTGCGTGCCACAGCAAATGTTCTATCCGAAGTAAGAGGCAAACCATGCCGTGATGATCGACCACGCAGGTGCAAATGTGTCGGCGGCGACCAGCACACCACCGACACCCACCCACGCGAGTGGAAAGTTCTTATAGTCGTCTTTCAACGGCACGTTACTTTCCTCCATCAGGCGGTGTCTGATGGACACAAACCCTCCGATTGCAACACACGTTGCCCCCACGAAAGTTACTCCGAAAGGCCAGATGGGAGCTGAGGCGAGGATGAAAAGGACAACGAAAGCAGCGATAAGAATTATCGTGTTCTTCCGAACTTTCTTCCTCTGTTCGGGTGTAGGGGATGTCTCATAGTCGGCAGTGACTGAGGCGTTAACAACGGCCGCCGAGCTGGCAGTGACAGTGACGACAGCAGCGGCCCTGCTGTGCCCATCGTTAGTAGTAGCTGAGGCGTGCGCCGTGACGGCGGGGCCAGCAGGTAATGCCATGAAGAACTCCTTGGTTTTTGTACACCATTTGTACCGTGTCTATCATTGCCGCATATGAGGCGTTCCCTAAACGGCTATCCGAATGTGAACGGCAGGCAGGCTATCTCGCCAGGCCGGGTTGTTGGCGCTGGCGCTGTTCCGGAGCGCTGCCGCGGGTCGTGGTGGCAGTCTTTCCTTTACCTGCTGCGGCGTGGGCCACCGGAAATTGATGCTGGGAGGATGCGAAGGATGCAGCTTGCATGGCCTTTTGGAGAACTTTGTCGGTCCTGTACTGTTCTTTCAGTTTCAACGATGAAACTACCGAGTCGAAGTAGACCTGATTGGTCCCACGGTCCAAGTAGTCGATGGACTTCTCCTCGACTGTCGCTGCTTGAACGAAGGGGAGGTTCAAATTCTCGCGGAGGTCTTCGTATAAGCCCGGGTCGTTGACTACTTCTGACAAGTTCCCGCCATGCTCGATAACAGAGGTTAGGGCGAACGGCTCAGTGGGGTCATCAAGTCCGTCGCGCATCAAGACAGCCTGGACGGCTTGTGCAGCCTCCAGCCTGCGCGCGTTGTCCTCTTTGCTGTGTCCCTCCACACCAAAGTGCATCTCCGTGCCCAGCTCCGCAGCCTTAGCAGCTCCGCTGGCCACTGCGGCTGCCCTGTCCTGGGCAAGAAGTCCAGCCTGGCCAGCGAGGGTACCTCGCATGAAAGAAACAACCTCCCTTGCCGTGATGAGGGGATTACCGTCGCCGTCGGACAAGCCAAACTGCTGGTTCTGCAGCATCGCGTCTAGTGCCTGTTCTAGCTGCGGATCGGCAATGACTTCTTGCGGGTTTCCACGGTGTGAAACAACGAGTCTGTGGATCGGAAGCAGGGAGGTTGCAGCTGTGGGTAGCGTTGAGTTGGGGTCCAGGCACCGCTCAACCATCTTCTCGGCCTCAACCGCTCGACGAACGTTTGCTACTTGGTTAGATTCCTCGAGGTTGGAACCCATCGCGTGGAGGATGAATTTGGCCGCATCCTCAATTTCTTCTTCTTCGATGGTCACCATCTTCTGGCCCCACTCGATGATTTTCTCTGGCTGATGGCCGGACCACACGTCGAGAGGCACATAGTCAAAGTCGAGGGTCGAGCTGATCTCCACGACTGGCCATTGAACGTTCTGGTCGGGCCCAGCAAACTGATCCCACCCTAGATCAGGGACGTCGTGTTCATTAAGGGCGATGACACGGAACCGAATTGCCTCCGCTTCCAGAGCGATCAGAGTTGCTCGAGTGGCACCTTCGGGCGCTCCTGGTACGTGGAATACATTGGCGATTCTTGGAAGAACGAGGCGGGCCTCTGAAGCTTCCTGATTCTTCATTTCTGACATGGCTGACTCCTTTACTCGTTGCTAGAGAATGTGTGTGTGGGCGTTCAGCCGCGAGATCTTCTTCATGATAAAAGCTTGTCCGCTGGCGGTGACAGTAATCGCACGCCACTGCTGCTTGCTGTTCCAAGTCCTCATTGTTGCGTCCCGATGTCATGGTCGGCTTTAGCTTCGTCATGCAACCTGAGTGAGTCGGGTGCAGCAATGGTCCGGTACTCGTCGAGGTCGTCGGTGTGACCGCTTTTGCATTTTCTGAAGGGTCCTTCTTCGGACATGACCCGGTCGTAGTGCCGGTCCGCGTGTTCGAGTATCCAAGAGGACATTGCCCCTCCCCCGGCAGCGAAGGCGTCTTCCCAGGCATACCAGGCCGCGACCATGCGCCCCACGACGGACTTGTGGAGCCACCACTGATCACACCACGACATGAGTGGACTATCGCGTTTCAAAGCGCTCATCCTGGCGTCAGCCAGTTCGTAATAGGGGCTGTAAGTGCGTTCAAAGAACTCGTACACGTCTTGGTGTTTGGGTTCTGCCGCTTGAGCTTCTTCACCGTCCTGTGAGCCCCCATCGTCGATCACTTCCCCGGTTTCCTCATCGAATGCTTCACTCATGCCGCTACCCCGGCTACGGCGTCAGGATCACGACGCATAGCTTCTATAGATTCAGTGGCTTCCTTGATGGTGTTTTCTGCCTGCGGATCGTACTTCTTCAACGATGCCCGGATTCCTTCTTGATGCTTAGTCACCATCCACGGCACAGTCCGCAGCAGCGCAGCCCGGTTCCCCGAGGAGAGCAACACTGCCCGTCCCTTGGGAAGCGCAGAGAGCTCTGCCGGATCAAAGACCTTATCTTTTTGTTCCTGGCGAGGCCCGCGCGGCATTCCCTGGGATCCCGGGGAACCCAGGGTCGAGTAGTAGTAGTCACCGATAGCATCAGAGAACAAGGACAGAAGATGTCCGGGCTTGTTCCCTCCTGCGTAAGCCACCCAGTTCGCAGCCTCCAAAAGGGCATCCATTCCTGCCTTGCCCCACACACCTTCGCCTTGCGGGTAGGACTGGAGAAACGTGTCGATGAGAATCCCGCGCGATCCGTAATGGGAGTACAACTTGGGAAGTTTCGGCCACCGGCACACGTTGGCCGCTTCATCCAGAACCACCACCAAGGGCGTTTTTAGCCGGCCCCCAGGAAGGGTGGAGGCTTTGAACTCCCCAGCATCACAGACCGCCACCGTGAGTGCGGTGACCAACGCCTTGGCTGAACCTGAACCATCTTTGGAAAGGCTGTAGAGCGTATTAGAGCCTTCCAAGAACTTCACCGGGTCAAAGAGCCTCCGGCCCGCACCGTTCTCTTCACCGGCGGCAGGATTCACCCAACTGGCAATTTGGCGGTTGGATAGGCTTTTCGTCATGACCTGGGCGGTGGAGAAAACACCGGAGCGTTCCTGCGGGGCCGCGTTGTAAATACCGATCAGCTCATTCAAGACTTCCTTGTACATGGTGCCATCGAGCAGTTCCACCGCCATCGGCGCTTCTGCTTCGGGAGCGGCTATCCATTCTTGAACATCACGGAGCCAATACTTCGGCCCTGCCTCCCCTGTCTTGTGTGGCAGTGCTTGGCCTTGGCTGATCGCTGCGGCTAAGAACAATCCGCGTAGCAACGTCGTGGCTCGTTCTTCAAAGAACCCTCCGTTAGCCGAGGATGACACCGCCTCCATCTCGGCCTTGGCGAACAACTCGGCCAAATCATAAGCCTTAGATTCATCGGTGACCGGCGCCAAGGGATTGAACCACCAATCCGCTGATTCCCCCACAATCGCCTGCGGGTCAAAGACGAAGACCTTTCCAACACCCTCTCTGACGCCCCGAGTGTGATCGTGAAGCCCACGCTTATTCTCAGTGACCAACACCGGCCCGGTGGCATCCAGAATGTGCGGGATGCCGAAGCAGGAAGACTTACCCGTACGAGGGCCAGCGAACAACAATCCCACATCTTCTAAAGAGGTATAAAGCATCTTCCCTGCCGGTAAAAGCGCCCCGAGGGGAAGACCCACGAAACCCTCTGTACCACCACCCAAACGCTTTGCCGTGGCTTGGGCCGACTTCTGCGTCAACGACTTCACTTCCGAAACTGAAGCCATATGAGGTGCCGCGGAATCTACCCACGCAGACCTGCCCCCCATTTTCCGCCACACGAACATGCCTGCAAAAACAAGAAGAAGAACGAGTAACGCGGCCACGCCCATGCCGATCAAATACAGCGGTGTCCACGTCGCCTCTTTTTTGGTCAGGGTGAGAATGACGGCGGCCGGAGAGGCCCACACACTCGTGCGGAACCACTGTCCGAGGGAGAAACCGGCAGTAATCGAAAGAGCGATAGCAACGACGATGGAAATGAGAATCGTCGTGGCACGATCACGACGGCGAAGGTAGCGTGCGCGTGTTGGGGCACCCATTTAGGCCACCAAACTTTCCGGGGTAGTAGAGATACGGCTTCGAGCGTCCGTGACGTGTTTTTCATCCTCAATCTGAGTCAAGGTCATCTGCACAGCAATGCCGACTCGTCCCGGAACTTTCAGCAGGATCTTTCCCGCCCCTGGTGGAGGTGTCGGGCTTCCATCAGCGGCGGGTTTTTGAGCCCATGAGGGGGGAACGTTGAAACCGGCAACGGTGGCGACTTCACGAGCGTTTAAGGGTTGAACAGCGCTCAGAGCGTCCAGGTCATCAAGGGTGAGGGCCATCAGGCCCAGCATCCCGCAACGCTGGGCGAAACCTTTCGCTGTCTCTCGATCTTTAGCGTTGGGTAGGGACAGGAAATCTTTGGGGCTGTGAGTAATTTTTAGCTCGCTGACCCCTTGGCCACGGTTCGTGCGTCCTACCCGGTCAGCGCGGTCAATGATGCCTTCACAGGCACGCATGGGGTACCAAAATTCGTCCTGAATAGCGAAGTAGGAACCCCAACGCATTTTAGGTTCGTAGAAGTCCCCGCAAGCGGCCGCTTCGGCCGCTTTACGTCGCTCAAATTCGGCTAGTTCCCAGTGGGCATCCATGGCAGAGAAGCCAATATTCCATGTGCCCAGCATCGCCGCTGAAAGCATTTTAGAGTTTGATTCGGGGATGGATGAGGTATCGAAGCAGAACCCGCCCGGATTGCCCAAAGGTATCCGCACGCTCTTACGCCCTAGCAGCAGCGCGCCCATGCGGCCCTTGATGAGGGCTTGCAGAGACTGGCCGAGTCCCTTGAATTCTGCATGGAACGCAGTAGCAGTGTCACAACCAGAAATTTCCAGCACGTCTGGGGGAACGTGGTCAAAGGCTTGTAGAAGATCCGGCATCCACGGATCTTTGACTGTGTGAATGACGACCTTGACCAGTTCCTCTAGAACAGTTTCTTCAATATCGGAGAGTGGTTTGTTCGAGCCACGGTTGATCTGGGTAAACAAGATCACCGTATCTACCGCTTTATCAATAGCTAAGGCGTAAAGTTGGTCCCCAATTTCACCGCCAATCTCGGCGGCAGCATCACCGAGGGAACCTAGGTCAAGGCCGTTAATATGATCGGGCTTACCGGGGCCGAAACTGAAACGGTTCCCACCGATTGCTTCAATGGCCTCCCCGTACTCATTCTTGATCGGGTCAAAAGCTGCCGGGATAATCCCGCGTGCAGCCATGGAATACATGAACCGCAAAGCCATACTGGATTTACCGTTGCCATTGAGGCCAAAGAGCATCATCGACGGGGAAGAAATCAGACCGGCGTCGTACCAGGTCTTCATATCCCCACACACAGCAGTATTGACGTTCATATCCCGGCCCAAGGGTGTCCCCACGTTCGGGCGGGAGGTACCAGCGGAGAAAGGGTAAATCCCGCACAGCTGCGTAGAGGATGAATACCACTGGGGCGGTTGAGGAACTTTCCCCCACCGGCCTCCACCTAGACCAGTCAACCCGCGAGAGGTCTTATGGTGCTTGATGATGTTGCTGAAAATTCCCATCAGAGAACCCCTTCCATCCACAACGGCTTGGAACTGTACTTCCACGGCAACACACCAAAGGGCAGTGTGGTGTGGAACGCGGCCGAGCCAGCATGTTCCACAAAGCGGTACGGCATAATCAACGTATTCATCAACGACTTCACCTGATTCAACGCCTCCCCGTACGACTTCTTATCTGGGGCGAACGTGACCGTGACCATGATGGAGAACATCGCCAACCGTGCACCCTTTTGCAAGTCTGATTCGGTTTTAACGGCTATAGCTTTCCGGGCTGCATCAAAGGTCGTTGGCCGGCCCTTACGGGTACTGATCCGCCAATCAGCGGTTTTCGCTAAACGGTCCACCGTTTTAGCGGCCACTCCCCCATCCACCGGACGGTAGGTGATCAGGACCCGCTTACGTAGGAACTTAGCGTTCGGTCCGAACAAGCGATCAAAGGACTTCGCCGTGATGTGGGCGCCGGGAGGAATCGTCATCATCAACGTCATCGAGGCGACCCCATCATGGAAGACCACACGGCCGCGTGAGTCATCGAAGAAACTAGGACCGGCATGGGCCCATTTACTCTCCGATTGACGGCCCTGCAGCGCATCCAAGGCCAGTTCTTGATCCCGCCCTGGCTGATACGCCAACTGGGCAATATGGGATAGTTCAGCTTCCACTAGCGGTTTAGGGGCACCGGCACCGGCAGCGTCAAGGAGCTGGGTATGGCTGGGTAAACGCGAAGCGATTTCAGCAACGGGTGAGGAAATATCATCACCCTTACCCCCAAGGGCTTCAACGTCCCACACCAAAGTGGAGTACACATTCAACACCGAGGTGCGCGCTGGCAACGTACCGACAGCGGCGTCAAGGACCTCTTTAGCAAAGGCCGGGGCATGCGGGGATACCGCGTCACGGACGGCCGCGCACGTCCCAGCGGAGGATTCCGAGGCTGAGTCAACAACAATCGTTGCCCCACTCAGACCATCCTCAACACTCAGGGAAGAAACCCACGCACCGAAGTGACCAACTTGAGCATTCACCACCCCTTGTTCCTGCATAGCCGAACCATCCGGAGAGCAACCAAACACGGCGGCGATCTGGTGAACAGATTTATGATGCAGCAATGAATACGGACGGCCTAAACCATCCCTACCCGAGACGGTATCAACGTTCACCAACGCACCAGGTAAACGCTCTAAATCCTCATGAGGCAACGTGGATAAAGCCCCGGTTACGTAGAACGTTTCACCGTTGACCCGGCGCAGCGCCAAGGATGCCTTATCGGTGAGCCGGGAAAGCAGGGTGGCACCGAACCACTTCACCAACCCGAACAACACCACCGCAGCAGTAATAGCCACAATGACTAACGCGGGAAGGTAGAGACTTTTCATCAGGCACAGCAGCGTGAAAACAAGGCCAACGCCAGCAACAATCAACGCACCCAAACTCAGGCCAAACATCCCCGGAGAAGAGGGTTCAAGCCAGTTACCAAATTTCTCTTGGCCTACGTTCTCGCTCATTCGCCAATCACATCCGTTCCATCAGAGTCTTTTCCACCATCAGCGACAGTGCCGCCCAGTGATTGAGCCCCGGCCTGTAAACCAGACCGACTACCAGAAGATCCCTCAGCGGAACTTCCACCGCTAGAACTAGAACCACCCTCTCCACTGCCTGGTGCTGAGGAACCAGAAGGACCAGAATCGCCAGCGGTCCCAGAACCGTCGCTACCGTCAGCACCGCCCTCACCCTGTGGGCCCGAGGGGCTAGAAGAATCAGAACCGAGTGCCGAAGATCCTGTATTGGAGGCAGGACTGCTACCAGTGGTTGCGGCACCGCCCTCAGTCATGGCCGTGCCAGTGCCTTGAGCTGTCGAGGCAGTCGTAGTGCTAGTAGAAGCTGCCGTAGTTCCCGCGCTACCGGCCGTAGCGCCAGCACTAGACCCGCCAGTGACAACAGCGGCACCTACAGCAACACCGGCACTAACGACAGCGGCACCAGCAGCCATCGCCATTCCGCCACCAGCAGCCCCACCAAGGGCCGTTGTACCGGGGGAAACAAGTTTCATCAAGGCAGGAAGCGCCGCGACGGCTAACACCAAAAGCAACATTCCACTGATGACCCCGCCTACACCGTCATCCCCGGATTTCATCTTCCACGCGAAGGCATAAACGATGGCCGCTACCGGTTTGTAGAGCAAGAAAGCAACCAGCCATTTAGTGACTTTTGAAAAGGTTTCTTCCCCACCTTGAACCATCGAGGCAGCCGCCGAGAGCGGCCAGACAGCCACCAATAAGGGCAGAACAACGGCACGAACCATCATGATGCCCCACTGAAACAGTGTTGCTATCACACCGAATATTCCGGCGATGATAGCTATGCCAGGAGCCAGCCCGGCGGCGTAACCAATAACTTCGTAACCGTCAGAGGAAATTCCAGCGCTCTCAAGGACCCACGTGGAGAATGAATCCCCAGCGGCCAGAACCACCTGGATAAGAACCGTTCCTAATGTGGTGACCAGGAAGACCCGGAATAGGGATTTACTGACTTGGATAGCCTTATCCCCACGTGCATGAACCATCGTCCAGATACACGCGATCATGACCCCGATAACAGCGAAGAAGACGCTAAACGTATGCAGTTGTTGAGTCAGCCACGGCACCGAACCCGCATCCAACTGCACCATCAAACCAACATCAAGCCATGAAGTCAGAAAAGACTTCATCACCGAATCCCACGCAGTCATCATGATCTTGCCCATATCTTGGGCACCAGAATCAATCGCACCCGTAATGGCGTTCTCCAGATCCTCTTTTCCTTTGCAAACCACGTCGAATTTATTGCACGCCATTGCTACCACCCCATGGGATGAATTGCCCAGCAACAGGTTTGCTAGCTGCGCCAGCAAATAGTGAGCCGTCGTCGAGGAGTTTAATTTTCCAATCTCCGTCTACCCAGAGAAGAGTGGAAGGGAAGCCCACATATCCCGTAGAAGATCCCGCCACAGCAAGAACCAACGTCATTTGGGCTTCATCCGGAGTGAATGAATCAACGCTGAATCCGGCAAAACCAACAGGCACATCACTGGCCGTATCACTGGATGCAGCCTTTGCCGCTTCGAGTGCTGCTTTTTTCCTGTGGATTCTATCGTGTAGATTTCTACAGTCTTTTTTGAATCATGCGTATTCGTTAGACCAGAGAAAGTGGCCATGGTTAAGGCCGCTCCAAGGGGTGTCCGGGCGAAGCAGACTCCGTACCCGTCCTTATCCTGTGTGGGTCCGTAGGTGTCGGAGACAGGCCAAGATACTCCTTTTGCGGCTTCCCAGCGAAGGTCCTTTGGCATGGCTGGTTTTGATGAGGTATCCCCTAGTGGGACGTCGCAACCGCCAGCTGGTTTCTCTGTTTTGCTGGTGGTGGGCTGAGCGATTGGTTCAGGTGTCTTCGTGGCAGGTTTGACGAAAATCAGGACAGCTAGGAACGCAACAATCATCAGGATTCCTAGGGATATCCACCACCCTTTACCGAGTGTTTTGGATGTTTTCACTGCTTTGCTCATTGAAGAATCACCGCTTCTTTACATTGAGAGGAAGATAGGGGCGATCACGGCGGCAAGACCGAAGCCCATGGCCCCGACGAGCCACCAGCCGGCCTTACCCATGAACTCTTGACCATGGCCGTGCTTGTGAGCGAAGAACAAGCCCACGAAAAGCATCATGAGTCCGATAACGGCGATGGAACCACCGATGATTTGTACCCAGCTTTTGATGGTGTCCAGACCATTAGTGACTTCTTGAGGCAGTGGCTTAGCTTCGGAGGTCAAGTTCCCTGCAAAGACGGTGATGCTGGTGATGATGTTCATTTTGTTTCTCCTTGAATAGTGATGCCAGCCTCTGTCAGGGCGGCAGTAATCTTGTTAAGTTCTTTGAGGGAAATATCGTTCTGGCCCAACAGGGCTGCTCGACGGGCAAGTAGCGCCGGTGTCCAAGGAACGGCCACTATGGTGATCGCACCGGAAAGAACCTTGACCTCATCAGTGATCAATCGCGGCATCTTCCCTGGTCCCGAGGGCACCAGCAGAACGCAAGCGAACTGTTGATAGCCATGAATAGCTATCGCAGATTTCGCCGCATCTAAACCGTCGAGACTGGCTCGGGCTACCAACACAATTTCTGCTCCGGGAAGCAATGCCGCTTTCGCCGGGGTACTCAGTAGTCCCCCATCGACGGCCCCGAGGATATGTGCCCAGCTCGTTGCACCGGCCCCACCGTGAGCGGCAAGGAAGACCGGTAACTCACGCGGCACAGCCGGGGGCAGGACCTGGTGGGCAGGTTCTGGTGTGATGTTCTGTGCGGCCTGAACCCAAGGATTGAGGCTCTGATCGGTCACGTTCACAATCCGCTCGCTACCGCAGCAGCAGCCGCAAGCCACGCTCTCTGAGTTCGGGCCTGCAAAGCACCGTACCGGATCTGGCCAGACTTCAGCGCCGGATCAAAAGGCACGATCTTGACCGCCCGGACATAGGGACGAAACTTATCAGCGGTCGCGGATGACAGGCGTCCTTCCCCGCTTTGACGTTCGGAGACGACAACGACGGCGTTGGCAGCCAACGCAGCGGAGCGCTCACACCGAAGGTCCAGGCCCTGCAACGTCAGAAGGGCCGCCTCTACACGGTCTTCTTCGTTGGTCGTGGGGACCACTAACTGATCGGCGTGATCAATCATGCGGTTCCACTCAGCACTTCGATGGTTGTTCCCTGAATCCATCAGAATGAGCCGGTAATACTTCGTGAGGACTCGATGGAGAACGTCTACTTCTTCGGCGTTGACTTCGTGAGTACCGGCCACATCCGAGTCCGAGCGCAGTACGTCGTATTTATCCGTGCTTTGGTGATGCACGTAAGCGTTAATATCCGCAGATTGTGCCGTAGGTGAGAGCAAAGCATCAGCGGTAGCGATCACATCGAGGGCACTTCTGCTGTGATCACCCTTTTCCGTACGCCACCCCAAGGTCCCGGTCGTGGGGTTGTTATCCCAACCCACCACACTTGCCCCGTTACGGCCGAACACGGCAGCTAAGTTAGCGACGGTAGGTGTCTTATTTGATCCGCCTTTTTGGTTCACGACAGCCACCACGCGGGTCCCGGCGAAGTGCTTAGAGACTAAAGCAATGTCTTCGCGTTCGCTCAACTCCCCCGCTGAGGGTGCCAGGGAGAGCCCTAGATTGTTCAACGCTCCCCGAAATCCTTGTGAGGCTGGTTCATGAGCGGCTGGTGTAGCCAGAAAAGAACCGGCTTCACGCAAAGCACGCCGACTACTGCCAGCCTCCGGAGCACTCCCCTGTGCTACTTTTGGGGTGCTTACAGGAACCCGCGTCATAGAGGGTGGGGTAGCCGGCGCTTTCGGTATGTCCTGAACATCAAGGGGAAGAATTTTCAGTGCCGGTGCGGCCGGTGCTGGGGAGTCATCTTCAATTTCAACCTCACCAATGGGCGAGCAGATCAAGGTAGAAAGACCCGTTTCATCCATCGTGCTAACCCGCACCGGGCGGCCATGTGTGGCGGCCTCAGCAAAGACCCGGGCCATCAGAGACTGGCGTAAAGCATCGGCGGTTTCTCCGGTGTGGGCTTCCTCTGTGGAGTCGATTGTGAGCACTCCGGTGTCGTCACTGTTGATGATGGCGCTAATGACCGGAAGGGGTTGAACAAGAGATTTATCAATAGCCATAGTGATCTTCTTCTTTCGTTAGGGAGGGTTAGTGGAAGCCGTCAGGCATATTGATGTACTTGATCTTCCACTCACGATTAGCGCCTTGACGGTTCAGATCGAAGTCGAAAACACCGATGGTCGTGGGAAATTCAACATGAGCTGCGAAGCCATTTCCCTCATCTATGAGTAGTTTCGGGGCGCCAATGGTTTTGAAGACCGGGATGTTCGCTGGGTCTACGCCCTGATATTTAGCCCCGGCTTCGTTAGTCATGTATTGGGCCAGCTCATAAATCCACGTTTTGCTATCCACCGTGCGGCGGTTGTAGAGAATCATGGCCTGTGAGGCCACATCCAGAGCATCGGTCTTAGCCTGGTCATCCCATCCCGGATCACTGATCCCGGTATGGTCCGCTTGAGGTGACCCATCGCAAGAACCGCATTGGGTGGCTGTAGCTGTCACGGTGGCAGAGACTTCTTCGGTTTCTGCGCTTGGTGTGGCTGGTTGCCCGGAGCATGCAGTAAGTACGGTCACAGCGATTCCCGCAGCGGTCACGAGTTGGAAGAGTTTTGCTTTCATCAGAAATTCCCTTCTTAGTTAGGAGGCTTGAGCGAACTGATCGCTGGTAGGAATGAGTAGGTACCCAGAGGGTGAGCTAGCGGCGATAGTGCGTGTGTAGTACCCGCCTAAATGATCCGGACCCATGTTGTAGCCCTCTTCAAGGACCGTGCCGTCAGCGGCAATGGCCTTCACCACAGCCACATGGCCATAGAGAGGATCACCACCAGGATTGCCCGGGCCGTACCAAATAATGGCCCCAACCTTAGGTGTCATCGTTACGGTCCAGCCCTCGCGCTGCCACGTCGGTCCCCACGTCATTGCGTGACCAGGTCCCAGCGCCCGAGCGTCCATTTGGGACGGATCAGTAATGTTGAGTTGCTGCATCATGCGCCACCACGCGAAGTCCGTGCAGTTCTTATACGAAAACCCAGTCACCGGGTTATTGGCGTTGTATAGGCCATCCTTGAACCCGTAATCGTCATCCTTGCCTGACTCCCCCGGAATACCGGGTGAACCCTCACAAGATGCTTCCTCGACCGTGATACCAGCCAATGAGGCGATGACCGCGCTGGCAGGTTGGGCATATTTTGTGTAGTGGTCCGGGTCAGCGTTGCCTTGCACTACGTGCGCGGCCGCTGTGAGAGTCATGGACTCCCACCTGGACACTTTCAACAGAGCTTTGAAGAAGTTCGTTGCGCTAATCGTCGGGTCCATACGTTCCGTGTAGCTACCCCACGCGCCATTATCGCGCTGCTGGAAAAGACCGCGTGAATCAGGCCCCGGCCCGTCGCCATGATCCAGCACACGCAACCCGGACTCACCAATAGCCACCATGACTCCCACGGTTTGACCCTGAGTAGAGAGGTTCAGTTTCTGACCGGCATTGATAATCAATGCCGCATTCTTGAGCTGTTCCCCCTCAAACCCTGCAACCGGTGTTGTCGGCAATTTGGTGGTGTCAACAGAGGCACCGGGCAAGCACGCGGCTGCTGCTGGTGAGCTCGTGCTCATGCCCAACACGATCAGCACCACAAGTAGAACCGGCAACAGGAACGCACCAGCCAACAAAGCCACAGCGCCCGCTCCGGATTCTTCATTCACAGCAACACCGCTCCAAACTTGCTATCGCAAGCCGCAGAAATAACATCGCAGCCTGCTAGAACCATAGAAAAAGAGATCCAAGGCAGTGCGTTTTTTGTCGATCAAACAGGTGGAAGTCGCATTGAATGGCTCTAACAAAACGATACACGCCTGTAGTGAACATGTGCAACGCCTGTAGAGTAAATGGGTTGTCCATTTGGCTAGTTGTAGGCGACAGCTACGATGGTTTAATATTTCGCGGTACTAACGGACCACCACCGGAGGATGACTATCAGTGTTGAAGAGATGGTGCGGACTGTCCTGTTTGGTGTTGCTTCTGCCGACAGCGGCGCTCTCTGGATTCGCGGTTGTTTTGGCTCGGAAAATTGTTAAGCGGGCCCCAAAGGACTACAGACACGCCGAATTGACAGATGACGGACGTCGAATCCGCATCGATTTGGATGACTACACCAAGGCTCCTGGCATCTTTGGTGTGTTCGATCTTGTAGCCGAAAGATACACAAGAGTAGGTGAGGTCGCTCTGATCAATGAGGACAAAAAGTACTTAGAGCGGTGGATTGACCCGCCTGTCTCAAGACCTAACCATTTGGGGCCACTGGTCGATTGGACTCCGGATGTTTTCTTCGATCCATCTGCGGTCGGTGGACGATACGAAGAAGTGCTTATCCCAACCACTTACGGTGCGGCACCCGCCTGGCTATTCGAAGGTGATAACACGGACGTATGGGTGATCCATATCCATGGGAGCTGGACCGACCGCGCAATCATGTTCCGAGATGTCCACGCTTTTAGACCATTAGGCTTTACCTCCCTAATACCCTCATTTCGCAGCGACCCAGAGGTTATACCGCCCCAGGCCCAATCAAGTCACCTTGGGCAAACCGAATGGCATGATGTGGAATGCGCGATGGGCTACGCCGTTGCTCATGGAGCCAAAAGAATTATCCTCTCTGGCTGGTCCATGGGTGGGACCATAGCCCTACTTACGGCAGAGCGCAGCGCCTACAGGAGGCAGATAGCAGGAATTGTTCTAGTGGGACCTGTTACAAGCTGGCGTAAAACCATCATTGCAGGTGCAGCGCGCGCTGGCGTTCCTGCGGCTGGCGCCGGCCTTGCCATCCGTCTGTTGCAATTTTCTCTCTTCGCGAAGTTTGTCGGATTGAAGGAAGCAATCAATTTCGAAGAGCTCGAATGGGCCGTTGCAGCAGGCCGGGTAACCACACCGACGCTGGTCCTACACTCCAAATCTGACCAAGAAGTTCCCTGGGAAATATCAGCCGCGTTTCAAATGGCTAATCCCGACACTGTCACCCTCATCACCCTTCCTGAAGCACACCATACTCAGGAGTGGAACGCCTCGCCCAGTTCCTTTACCAACGAACTTAGGACATGGGTCAGTACAACAATTTCGGCTGAGCAGGGCTAAATCTGAGCGTTTAGCTTGGCTTCAATTTTGCGGATCCTGCTTTGAATAGGTTCCGAGAACGTCATCAGGCTCGCTCGCTCGCGGTTATGAACGTCAATGAGGCTCTTATAGATTCCGTCTTCGAGCGTCTCATTGAAGAAATCCCATACGGGCTTGAATCGAGAGCGGTTCACACTAAATTTAATTCTCATCGCAGTGAGCCAGAGAGCATCACCCATCAAGAGGTGCAGTCTTGGGAACTGTTTCCAAATAAACAGCACCAACCAACTGGCTGCTGTCACCGAAAGGCCGAGATAGAAAAGACGATAAAACCAAGAACCGATCGTCAAAGCGAGCTCATCCCAAGGGGTGAAATGGAAGAGCGCTACATATGCCAGGTGGCACGCACAGCCCACCGCAACTAAGAGCATACCCGTTGAAAATACTGCTAACAGGCCTCTTGCCTTGTGGCGAAGCATGTAGACAAGCCTGAGCACAGTAAATAACAATGCGAACATGTACGTACCGCTGTAAGAGGCAGTTGCTAGCTGTCCCATTCGGGGAAAGATAAAGTCCGCCGCGGTTGGTGCTTTATCTTCAATCAGCACGAAACAAGTGATCATGATGGGAATGCTTAGCAACGGGGCATAGTAAGTCCAGCTGAGAATGGGGACGTTCGCTAACTGTCGCACGCTGTCGTTGAAGAAGAAGATTGCCAGCAACGCGAAGATGGCTTGCAGTAAATTTGCGACGTTGATGCTACCGAGGTAGCTGTCAATAGTCGCCAACGGGGTAACAATCCCCAGAGCGTAGAGAGCAATGAGGCCGAACACGGAGGCCAACCAGGACGCCCGGGCCTCTTTCACCTTCACCACGGTAGGGACCCTAAGTAGACAGAGGGCGCTCAACAGCGTGAAGAGTATTAGCCTCATCGTTCAGCAGAGGAAAGGATCGAGAGCAGAACGGCTGCGTGCGCGGGTCTTTTTAGACATCATGAAAGCAAAATTCTCCACCCAACGCTCTACGGGATCGTCCTCAATGTGCCGGCAACTAACGCTGATTGCGTCTGCGGTCTGATTCAAGAGCGATTGAGGAATCTCGGGTAAGGCCAGATCTAACTTCTCCAGATAAATGTGACCAAGCTCGTGATAAATACAGTGAAGCTTGTATTGCAACGAATTCTGAGGCGGAAAGAGGACGTTGATATGGTCCTCAAACTCGACCTTTAGTGCGGTCAGCGATCCCCATTCTCCATCATGTTCAACCAAGTTAATCGGCTTCTGACAGATCACTACCAAACGCTCAATAACTTCCGTCATCGAGGTAGTACCGGTACCGCACAGATCGCGGATCTTTTCCTCAACCGGAGGGAGAACCATTCACTTGTCACCATTCATTGACTCATCAATAATCTTGGTGATCGTCTTAAGGATTTCCGGGGAAGTCGCTCCCAAATTTCTCGCGGCGAAGTTCTTCACTTTGAGCTTTCGCATCTGATCAAGAAACTCCATCCGTGCTTCCACATCAGGTGGTGTCTCACTGTATAGATCAGTCAGATAAGTAGCGGGTACTTCGAAGACGAACTTTGCGATGCCTTTCAGGAGATCTTGATCCGTCACCAAACTGCCGGTGCCGTTGATCAAGTAGGACCAACGTGTCCGTGAAAGCTGGATTCCATTGGCGGAGAGTGCTTCCTCAACATGCGGGTACGTGAGTGCGGTGTTGTTGTCGGATTCCCAAATATCCACAAGGATGCCCATGCGGTCCGCTAGCCGTTCCTTCTTCTGCTGTTGCGTAAGGAAGACGCTACGGCCTGCTTTTGCCATCTTTATAGCTCCTCGCCAAGGTCAGCGGTTGTAGTGTAGGCCGCCACACAACGTAGAGGGACAGCTAACTTCAAATCTTACCTGATTCCACCAGGAGCGTATAAGAAGCGCGCAACCATTGAGTTGTGCATGTACAAAGCATGTATGTAAACTATCGCTTACTTAGCAAATGAAGCCAGAATCTCTATACCGCGACACGACTTGTATATCTACAGGTTCTCTTAAAACGGAGTTATGGTGGTCCACATGGAGGAATACCGTGCACCCAAGCTGATTGGAAAGAAGACACCACTGAACTGTCTGGTGCTCCCGGAGCAGCACCACAGCGCTTGGGTGGCGATGCAGCGGTACAACATGTCCTTCGGGGAGTATGTAGGCGCGCTGATCGACCGCGCAGAAGGACGCCCCAACAAACTTGACGGTATGCACCAGGAGGCGCTGCCCTTAGAACAGACGAGTTAAACGAAGAAGCCCCGCTTAGCGGGGCTTCGGTCCGTATAAAGTTTTTCAAGCTTTTCACCATCAGATCTTGGCGGGTCCTGGTGAAAGGCTTCGACAGTTACACCCTCAAGGAGTCTCTGTATGTCATTTACCTTACACGCAACTGTCCTCAGTGGTCCAGAAAACACACCGAGCAGTAAAGCTCATACCCCTGTAGTACGTCACCGATCAGTGTGCCGCGGCACAAGCGCACAAGCATTATGGGTGGCCCCAAAACTTTCGCGTTCGGTAGCCTCACGGTTGCCATCATCTCCGGAGTGCTACCGGAAAGTGAATAGCTAAGATGGTTATCCGCGCAAATAGACCTTCGATCACTTACGGACCCTCGTGAACATTATGTTTCTTAGCGACACGCCGTGTCGCGGTACCGGTATCGCGCATATTTTCGGGAAGGATGGAGCTATGAACACACAACCCGTGTATGTCACTCCCAAACTTGATGGCAATCGTGTTGCCCTTCGGGGTCGATTGTTACCGGAACAACATAAGCGTGCCCACGAGGCTGCGCACGCACATGGATTGTCTCTGAGTGAGTATGTAGGTGCGCTCATTGATCGGGACTCAGGGCTGTCGAACAAAATTGACGACGCACAGCAGGAGGCTTTGCCTATAGCAAAGGCTTCTTAAACGGCAAAAGGCCCGCAGACTGCGGGCCTTGCCTGAAACTCAATCTGTAGCTAAAAACCTCTAACCGCCAAGTTTCTCGGTTTGTAGCTACTTCAACAACAGCGGCTTTGTCATGCCCGCTTTTGCTAAGGAATGGTTCCATCATACACGCACACGCTTTTTTGGGTAAAACCCACTCCGCTGACACACCTAACGTGTCGGCGAGTGGCTCTGTCCATGCTCAAGCATGGGCTGCTCTCGCGCCTTTAATTGCCGGCGCCCCTGTCATGCGTTTTGCTACCCGCGGCGGGAAATATCCTCGCTCTCGCTCCAATCCGCCCCACATCACCAAAGCTCTTCCGGCTCGTGCTGTCGCAGTGATGGTCCATGGTGCAGATGGCTCCGTAGCAACTTTGTGCCTTGACCTTGACACCTCTAAAGCCCTGCAGGCAGTGGTTGACGATGATGCGGAGGCGATATGCGCCTTACTTACATCCTGTGGATTGAGGTTTGTGGCTGACCACTCCCCCAGCGGTGGACGCCATATTTACGTTCCTGTTATTGATCGGCTCTCTGCTGAAGACGCTCGAGAACTCGTAGAGGCTCTTGCTACGCGCTTCCCTAGCTTGGACCCAGGCCCACACCAGAACATTACTGATGGTTGCATTCGCCCACCTGGCTCTTTGCACAAGTCGCTCACTGGACACCAAGTCCTAGATACACCCCTTTCAGAGGCATACGACGTTTTGATTCGCCGTAACCCGGCCGCTGCTGTACAAGCGCTAAGACAGGCGCTGGCCGCATCTATTCTTCAAGTACGCGCCAAAAAGACCAGCAAAAAAAGCTTCCTTGCTGTCAAAGACACCAACCCCGGGGTCGGTCCCTCCACTGACTTGATCCTGCGCGGCTCCGTGTTGCGCAACATCGCTCGCACCGGCCGCTATGACCCCACACGGTACAAAAGCGACTCAGAAGCCCGCATAGCTGTACTAAATCACCTATGCGCCTGGCAGGTCAGCCTGCCAGAGATACAAGCACGACTCAGCACCGATTTCGCTGGTCTCCGGGCGCTCTACGGTAACGACACACGCCTGGAGAGGTTACTGGTCAAGGAATGGGAGAACGCATCCGCATGGGTAACCGAGAAACAACGCCATCAACCAGTGGGGAAAGGTTCTAGCAATAAATACGACACAGAGCCTCCCTTAACCCACAGCGGGGGTGCCGCTGAACCTCGATCTCGTCTGTCGACGATGAGCGAGATCAATGACATCGAAAATGTTCTTTATTCCGTTATTGACCAACGCCTCGCTCGTACCGGGCGTGAAGGAATCACTCTCCGCTTCCTTCTTCGGGCTGTTCTAGGTTTCGCGCGTGCGAAAGGATCTTTAGCGATCAATGTGGGCTGTAGGGCGTTCGCTCTCGCTATGGGGCACCACCACGGGACTATAGCCAGGTTGCTACCGCATCTAGTGAAGTACAGCGGCGGTCTTCTCTCTAAAATTGAGAACGCTCATGGCAAGCAGGCTGATATCTACCTGCTTGGTCTCCCTGAACACTGGCAAGACCTGGCTAACGCTACTGCGTGGAGAAAAGGTAAAATCTACGGCATTCGTCCTGTATTTCGAGCTCTCGGTGCACCAGCAGCCCTGGTATACGAGGCCATTGAACGAGGGCGGCACTCCCCCACCACCGCTGACATTGTCAGGGCTACAGGAATGAGTCGACCTACGGTGGCCAGAGAACTCACTACTTTGGCGGAACTGTCTATGATTGAGCGCCACCATGGCTACTGGCAGCTCATCCACAGCACCAACCTCACCACAATTGCCGAATGGTTGGGTGTCCAAGGAGATTACGAAGAACAGCGCAGCATCGTCAAAGCACAACGCCGAGTTTGGCACGCCCATCTTGAACGGCATCTTGTCCCCGTGATTTACGAAGAAGATCTCTACGACCAAGAACAATCGGAATGGGACCCCTGGATACCCAATGACTACGGAGAGCTCAGTGCACTTGAACGACACCTCCTAGCTGTTTAGACGGTTGGTGTGGATAAAGAGTCAGAGTTCTCGCTTCCTCCTCGCCGCCGTCACACCATCTCCGGGCTTCAGCCGTCACCAGCGACACAAAAAATCAGTATCTAGACGCCTTCACATGAACAAGCCCCACGGGCTCTGCGAGGAAGCACCGCTCCTGGAGGCAAAAGACTTTTGAGAGACGTGTTCCTCTTGTGTTCTCGGTAATCGGTCTTGCGTATGTCGTCGTGCTGGGCATCCAAATCGAACTGGACCGGCAACGTATGAAAGAGGCGGTTATAATCAACGTTAAGTCCAGTGGCGGGGAGGTCATGAGGATTGTTTGGCCCGCTCCCAGAGAAAAATCCGGGTACGCCGTAGTTATGTTCGATGGCCAGCGAAGTGAATGTCTGCTGCATCTTTTGGATCGGGATCCGTCCGTTTTCAAGTGCGAGCCGTCTGTCAAGCGTCAAGGAGGTACCGGTTGAACTTCCATGGTCTTTGCCCTAGCTGAGACGCAAGGGCCCGGCTATCGGTCAGATCCCACGCTACATAGGCCCACGAGCCGGGTCTCACCTACACCACAACACGATTGAAGCCAAATGTTATTATAATAAATAATTATGTCATGACGTAATGAAAGACAGCCATAATTATTTAGATCTATGCTTCAATGAAATAGTGAGGCAACTGAACCACCGCCTTGGGGACCGGTGAGATTCGATTCTAGTGAAGAAATAGGGATGATTAAATAATTACGTCAGGACATAATGAAAGATTGACGTATAGACGTACATCTGTCATTCTTTAAGTAAATATTCTTCAAGGAGGGCTTATGTCGACGGTGATAACAGCGGTGGGAAACCGTAAGGGTGGTGTTGGTAAGACATCAGTGACCCTCGGTCTCGCTATTGGGTTGAGCCTGCTGGGGAAACGAGTTCTCGTCGTTGATCTTGATCCACAGGCCAACGCTACGACAGCACTAGAAGCCGAGGGTGAATTTAATATCTTTGATGTCCTTTATGGGGGAGAGGCCGGCACTCTTGGGCAGGCCATCGTCGCTACTTCTTGGTTGGGCATTGATGCAGTGCCTGGCTCCGAAAGCTTGTCACGCATCGAGTCCGAAGTGCTCATGACACCTGAATTAAGGCTAAAAACGGCTGCGTGGACCTCAGTAGAGCTCGAAAAGTACGACCACATTCTGATCGATCTCCCTCCGGCCCTAGGCCGACTCACTCTTAACGGCCTGATTTGGGCAGATCAAGTCATTGCAGTCACTGAAGCCGCGGCGTTCTCCGTAAGGGGAGTGACTGAATTTCTGGAAACTGTAGCCAAAGTCCAGTCATTACCCCATCTGAACCCGGAGCTTAAATTCGCTGGCATCATCATCAACAAAACTAGTGCACCGTTGACGGGGGAGCATTCCTACCAAATAGGTGAACTCCAGGCCGAGTATGGTGACAGCGTGATGATGCCAGCCGTACCTCAACGGACAGCCATGCAGGACTCCGTTAGCTCACGAACGCCACTAACAAAATTGTCCGGTCCAGGTGCCGCTGCTCTGACGGAGATTTTCGTGAAGCACGCACGACGATTAAATGGGGAGAAATAATGGCATCGATTGAACGCAAATCATCAATTCGTAAAGCGCCGATTGCGGATGTTGTCGAGTCACTGACGAGGCCGTCAGAGACCATATCATCCGAGCAAGGTATGGATGGACGTACCAGGCTCGAAGAGCGTAGTGAGGTAATTCGCCCCGGCCCTGGCCGGCCCCGATCCAAGCGACGTATGGAGCCCTTCTCGTCCAAGATAGAAATTAGCCTACGAGACGATCTGGACGACTATCTTGCACAGCATAGGATGACAGTTGTCGACTTTCTGGACGAAGCATTTAGGGACAGGTTACAAAAAAAATAATTATATCTTTACATAATTATTTATTTTTATATTCGCTGCTTTGCCCAGATTCTCCGGGAGGTGAATCTCTGTCAGTAGTGAATGGTCGCAATGAGGATTCTTATCAGTTCGGGTTTTTTCAATTAGTCATTGGGGTTATCGGAGCTGTGGCTGGCGCGAGGCGCTTGGTAGTGTCGCGCAACAGTGGGTGCCTACCGCGACTCCATTTTTTTGTTTATGGGACATGACTGCAAGTCAGTGACGCACGTGAATTACATGGAATCGTAAAGTGTCTCGATCAGTTGTCACGCAACCCTAGGGCAGACCCCCTGCTAACCAGCGCCGACGATATGATGGCTACCCATACCACCGGGGCAGACGCTGCAGAGCTCCTGAATTGTCTCGTCGATACCGCTAGGCAAGACAGGCGACGCCTCGAGAGCGTGTTTGCCATTGTCGGTGTGATGGCGCCGCCGTTTTGTGGGCGGCAGCGTCGGGTAACGAGCCGGAATTTTCACCATAGTAGATGCGCTCAAATTCCTCTGGAGTCTGGTGACCCAAAGAAGAATGCAAGCGAAGGTTGTTGTACCAATGGACCCAGTCAAAGACGATCTCTACGACGTCAGATTCGGTCTTCAACGCACCGCTGCGGAAGGGCGATCCCTTCGCCACGGCTTCGTTCTTAAACAGGCCCATGACCATTTCTGCGGCGGCATTATAGTAAGCGTCGCCGCCGCTGCCAATCGAAGGCACCAGTCCCTCAATTTCCAGGGTGTCGGTGTAGCGGATCAAAGTATATTGGCTGCCGGCATCTGAGTGATGTAAAGCCCCTTGTCAACAGGTCTATTACTGTGTTTTCGACGCCACAGCGCCATTTTCAGGCATTGCTCCTCGAACGCTGTGTCCTTCACGGTGGAGGTTTCCCACTCCACGATGGCCCTCGAATATAGGTCAATCACCAAAGCCACGTAGACGAAGCCGGAATACACCGGGACATATGTGAAGTCCGTGACCCAGATGCGGTTGGGGGTGTTGGCGCTGAAGTTCCGGTTCAGAAGGTCTCCGGCACGTTTGCAGTCCTTGGCGGGGATGGTGGTGCGGGTCTTGCGCCCCCGGATCAGGCCGTTCATGCCTTCGTCACGCATGAGCCGGTCCACGGTGTGTTTGGAGACCACTGGGAAGTCGTTGCGGCGCAACCAGGCCGTCATTTTCCGGCGGCCGTAGAGGATTGCTGGCCTCGGTCTTCCCTTACGGTCTTATTCTTTGAGGCTGCGTAACGTGTCAATGACCTTCGCGTCCTCGATGGCCCGCAGGGCCGGCAGTCGTGTTTTCCAGGCTCGGTAGGTTCGTGCGGCGACCTGCACCCCCTGCTCACGCAGAGAGGTACAGATCGACTCTTTACACATGATCTTTGCATCGCTGTTGGTCAACGAAACGGCAGATTAGCGGCGGCGAGGGTCGAGCTCCCTCGTGAAAAAATCGATGCCGCTTTCAGGATTTCGTTAGCTTCCGTCAAGTCCCGATTTTCGACCCGCAACGCCTTGAGCTCATCAAGTTCAGCGGTCGTCGGCCCCTCCTTCACACCGGTATCGACCTGGGATTGGAGCACCCAGCGCCGCAATGATTTGGGGCCGACATCAAGCTTCGGGGCCAGGGCCTTGCAGGCTGCAAACACGGAGGGATATTCGGAGAGTCGGTCATTGATCATCCGCACGGCACGGTCGGAGACTTCGGCAGGGTATTTTTTGGGCATGGTTGCTATCTTTCTCAAGAAAGACAGCGGCATCAAATCTGGGACAGTTCACTAAAGACTATTCGAATGGTCAGTTGACCGCCAAAAAGCGAGTTTTTCTGGCAGAAACAACCGAATATTACTGCCCTTTTGGTTAGTTTGATGCAGAAATTTCATCTGTAGAATCTTCTTTCCAAGGAGAGGCCCCACGAGTTTCTAGTTTTTCTGAGCAAGGTCATATATGCTCTTCGAAACAACTCAAAAGTACCGAAATTGTGGCGTAAAGTTTCAGTTTTAACATTTTGGACAAATCTCTTTGGGGTAAATTTGGCTATTGCTGTGGCTATAAAAAATTTAAGTCGAAACTATCGTGAAGTTAAAGCTCTTTCAGAGATTAATCTTTCACTGGAGTCTGGTGAAGTTCTTGGGCTTCTAGGTCCAAATGGTGCGGGAAAGACTACTTTAATTCGTATCCTTCAAGGCGTTTTGCAACCGAGCCAAGGATCAGTAGAAATCTGGGGGTCAAACCCTAGCGCGTCTTTAGTGCGTACGAAATGTGGTAACACACCACAGGACGATGCCATTCCAGAAGGACTCACTGTTAACGAAGCCCTATCTTATGTGGCACGACACTACCCTGCGCCTCGATCTCTTGGGTCAATCCTCGAGCAATTTAGAATCCAGGACATTGCGAAACAACGTATGTCGAAACTCTCGGGCGGTCAACGAAGACGCGTGTCAGTTGCCATGGCATTCATTGGCTCCCCATCATTAGTACTGCTAGATGAACCAACAGCGGGGCTCGACGTTCAGGCGAGACGGGAAATAATTGAAACTATCCGATACGAGCTTTCTCGGGGAGTTACTGCCGTCATTACGAGCCACTATCTTGACGATATTGAGGCATTGGCAGGAACTGTAGCGGTACTCCAAGCTGGCTACTTGCGCACATCAGGTCCATTGGACAAATTTGTCGGAAAAACCGATGATACCGTCATAACAATTCACAGTCTCTTTCCATCACAAGTGGCAAATTTTTTCTCTGATCTTGATAGGTATGATATTCAAGATAATCTCATACGTGTCAAAACGACTCAACCCGAACTGATACTTCACAATCTCCACACGTCTTTTGTAGAATTTGAAATTCGCTCCTTAGAGCGTGGAAATCTTGAAGAAGCTTTTGTTGGTCTCTTGCGAACAGACAGGAGTTCAAGTGACAGCTGAAACAGTCAATACTTTCCGACTTGGTCTCACACATGCCCACTACCAGTTCCTGGATCGGATTCGATCGCCATTTAGTTTGGTACTCGGGCTCGGGGCGCCTGTAATGACCTTCACATTCTTCATCGTGCCACAACGTGCACTTGCAAACGACCCAGGTATCGCAACCGCGGCACTTGTGGCGTTCTGCGTTTTTGCAGTCATGGCAAACTCCCTTTTTGGATTCGCAGTAGAAATCGCACAGAATCGGGAAAAAACGTGGGGCGTATTTCTAAAGTCGCTTCCGGGATCAGTTTTGTCAAGATTACTGGGCTACGTGCTTTCCGCTGGATCGCTGGCGATTCTTTCAATTATTCCGCTACTAGTAGTGGCGTTCCTGACCACTGAAGCCCGCATTGATGGAAAATTCTGGATACCCGGTCTATTAACACTCGTACTTACCAGTGCTCCCTTTATGCTGATAAGCGCCGCAATTGGTTTCATTGTCTCTGCACGTACATCGGTTGCTATCGTTCAGGTGCTAATGCTTGGTCTTGCTTTTGCAGGCGGGCTATTTATGCCACCGAGCGCGTTTCCTCCATGGTTGGATGTTGTTTCTACTCTCTTGCCTTCGAGAAGCGCACTGGAATTGAGTTTGTGGGCCGCCACCGGTGGGAGCTTCCCTATAAATCACGCATTGATTTGGTTGGTTTGGATGATAATTTCCTTGGCAGCAGCCTTGGCATGTGCAACTTGGGACCGTACTAGAAGGGAGAGCCGATAACGTGGCTGTTAAATATTGGGGAGCCAGATCTGAGATTTTTACCAGTCGCTTTGATCCGTCACTCAACATGCAGATCGCGGATCTAGCTGCGCCTGGAGGTCCACTAGACAGCGACGATTGTCCTAAGTGGTGGGACGAGAAAGCGCCCACCATAATTCTTTCTATTCGAAGATACGACCTCAATGACCAGCTGGGTGTTAGAGAGGCGAGGATTCTGGAACGTGCTTCACCGGCAGTCATTCTACGTTGCTCTCCATTGGACAGGAGTATTCCTATTTATAGAGAGTGGTCTTCGTATGGGGGCCTGTTAGCGACGTCCTTTGACCCAACGGGTGTTGCATGGCTTGCTCTGGATGACCTAGTAGCCGCAATGACAAAGATGTCATCGGCAATTGAGAATAGAGCCGGCAAAGCCTATGACATCACCGGACCTCGGAAGTTTTCTATGAATGAAATGGCCGATATATTTGCCAATCAACTGGGCTCTAGTGTTTCCGCAGAGTATGTATCCCCTGAGGAAATGATGAAGTACTTGGTTCAGAATGGCGTCGATAAAGAATTCGCTAGATGGACCGTAGAGCTTCAGGCCGCAACCTCGGATACGCGTTTACCGGATTCCTCCACCACATTAGAGCGAATTTTGGATCGACCACTCACAAATCCTTTCGATTCTGTAAATATTTAGTTAGGAAAGATAAGTATGGTTTCTCTTCTATATTCATTTTCATTGCAAAAATCACTTGCCGTAGGCAAGGAATCAGTATTTGCATTGGAGAGTGAGCATGCAATCAGACTTAGCGCTGCTGGCATGCCAGAATTTATAACAAAGCTGAACGAAATAGGTCTTGATGCAGAATCAGGATTATCATGTGCTGAGCTATGCCACGCACTCAAAGTCAATGAAGACGAGCTTCAACCGATGCTGGACAAGCTTGTCGAAGTCGGAGTCCTAACTGTAAATGATGGGGCTAGCACCTCCTTCGCTGTGCTTGCTGCACAACGATCCGGTGGGGGCCATAAGCCTGCTGATGTTCAAGCCAATCTTGATCGAACATCTATCAGGATTCTTTCCAAGAGAGACTCCCCACTTACAGATGCAATCGCTGCTGCCTTGAATCGGGTTGGGGTGAGCGTGTCTGATAGCGAGTCTGCGGATTTGACTATTGTTATAGGAACATCTGCACTCGATACAGATCTCTTCGAATTCAACCAAAAAGCCTTGTCGGACATTGCGATCGGACCGTGGCTAGCCGTAGTACCCTTCGATGGTGGAAATGCCTGGGTTGGGCCATTCCAACTGCCTCACAGATCGGCATGCTACACCTGTTATCGTCTACGGCGGTCAGGCAACTTTGGTGATGAAGTCGTTCGCGGAGAGCTACTCGAGCTTACCGGTCTTCCTACTCCAAATTCCGTTATCCTCGATCACCCGGTCACTTTAGTCCAGGCAGGTATCGTCGCAAATATTGTGTCAGATTGGGCTGCACTAAGGGAGTATGCGCCATCAGCTATCCCAGGTGCGGTATCGAGGATTACTCTTGACACATCGGGAATTTCGGTTGATTCGAGTCGTGTTCTGCGAGTACCTCGCTGCCCAGAATGCTCGCCCGCCCGAGATATAGGATCTCCTCAAGTATGGTTCCATCGGGCAGACACTGATCTTGATTTCGAACATGAAGTCAACATGAGTATTGGAGTTCCTGTGGGTGCTTCGGGGTCTAACAATGAGTAGTTGGACTGCGCTTAAAGATTCACATCGAGTGCTAGAGACATTTGCTGACCCTTATGTAGGTCTAGTAAGTCAAGAATATGAGAAACTGAATGACTTAGACGATGTTCGTGGCTTTTCCTTCGGATCCCATGCTACAGATTCGCTTCACCTTCTGGGTGCCCGGGGGAACGCCTATAACGGTGGGGGAGCTAGGAGCCGACTAGCTGCTCGTCTGGCTAGCATTGGAGAAACTGTCGAGCGCTATAGTGCCGCTTACCTTCCAACTATCTCGGATGATTTATTCAAGGATAGCCAAGCTTCGGTGGTAGGCAAGGGCGGCGAAGTCTGGACGCCAGAGACACTCGGCCTATTTGCCCCAGAACAGTACGATAGCCCGGGATTCAAATATAAAAGGCTTCCACAAAATACCGATATTGTGTGGCGAAGAGGAGCTAACCTATCCACAGGAACTGAAGTTCTGGTTCCAGCCCAGTTCCTTTATTTTGTTCCGGATTGGCCAGGCGAACCGGTCTTGGGATATGCGACAAGCAACGGGCTGGCTTGTGGAATTCAAGATGTTGAGGCTTGCCTCTCCGGACTTTTTGAGGCAGTCGAGCGCGACGCATTTATGATCGCATGGTACAACAGGCTAAGTATGCCTCTAATCGACATCGAGTCCTCTCCGATCCTTTCGGCACTTGTGAATCGGCATGTTGAGACTACTGGGCTGAAATTGGAACTGATTGACATGAGTGCCTTTTGTGGGTTACCTGCAGTGGTCGCAATTGTAAGAAATCCCAATACCAGTGTCGCACCATTCGCTATTGGAGCGTCATGTGCTGCGACTATAGAACGCGCAGCTGAAAAGGCTATGTTTGAAGGCTTACACACTCGAGCCTGGATAAAATCTGAGCAGAGAGCAGACAACGTTCTCTTTAGTGACGATTGGACTAGAGACATTAATAGCTTTGAGGATCATGTGAAGCTTTACGCTAATCCGGAATTCACGCACCATGCAGATTTCTTGGATGCATCTGACAAGCGAACTAGGGTCGAGGATATCCCGAGATTCGATGACAGTGATCCCGAAATACTTTGGGAAACCCTAGTCTCACATTTGACGAACCGAGGACTGGAAGTGGGCGTCTTTGACATGACCAGTCCCGACGTCCGCGAGGGCGGCGCCTCAGTCATGAGAGTTTTGATTAAGGGTCTGATGCAACTGGACGCTCCTTATGGAGGACGAATGTATGGGGGTGGACGTGTACTCAAACACGCTCATGACCTAGGTATCTCAACAAAAGTACTGGCCCGTGAAGAACTCAATTCAATTCCTCATCCATTCCCATAACGAGGTAAATCGTGACTGATATTAAGAGAACAGATATAGACCGCCACGCTACGAACCTGGCTGACGTCGTTTATGGCAATGAATCCCTCCGATTTGACGACGCCGGTGAGAACTGGTTCGAGGCCACCAAAATATACAGGGACTCGATGTCGTGGGACGCCCCAGGGGTCGGAGCTCTGCTCAGATCTCAGGCGTTGCAGAAGATGAGTCAGCGAGCGGGAAAACGCTATACCAACCGGCCCGTCGTGCGGCTTCCGAAGGCCGCGGAAACGAAGGCTTCGTTTACTGATCTGCTAGCCAATCGATGGAGTGATGATGAATTTGCGCCAGGTCCCGTTAGCCTTGATGTCGTAACCGCCGTTCTTGAAGCGGGATATGGTGTTATTTCCAGACGAGACGGGTTACGTCGTCCTGTTCCTTCGGGCGGTGCGTTGTATCCACTGGATCTCTACTTGCTCCCTCGAAATGTCGAGGGTCTTGAGGACGTGATCTACCATTATGATCCTTTCCGTAGACTTCTGGTCGCTCTGGGTGATTTTGACGATTCAGAATTCTTGAATTCAACGCTTCGGGCCGATGCGCTCGAGAACATGGCATTCTCGGTGGTTGTATCAGCTACATTCTGGCGCTCTCGTTTCAAATACGGTCCTCGAGCTTACCGTTTCGCCTTTCTGGAGGCGGGCCATATTATGCAGAATATGCTTCTCATGGCGAACGCGCATGGCATAGGGGCCAGGCCTTATGGAGGTTTTATCGATGACGAACTAACAGATATTCTCATCGACCAGAATGGAGTGGATGAAGCTCCTATTTATATGCTGACAGCAGGCCGGCGTGTTGAATGAGTTCTTCCACCGCGGTGCTACTTGGCGCCACGGCCTGTGTACATTTGGCCCTCCCGCTACTCCTTCGCCTGCTAGCAAGGAACAAACGTGCGGGAGGCTTATGTTCATGGGGGCGAGCACAGTATCTCTATGATTCGTTCACCTTTGCGCTAGCTCTAGTAGCTGTATGTATCGGGTCGCGCGTCTTGGGAACCGTGGAATCTATGTGGGGTCCTCGCCCAATTTTGGGTGGAGTAGTCGGTCTCCTTATTGGAGGCTTACTACCTTTTTTGATAGCGGCACTGCGCGGTCGCAGGTTGATGTTTTCCAGTGGGCTTCATGAAACCAAATTGAGTTTGCAGTGGTTGATAATGAGCGCGACCGGCGAAGAAATCATTTGGAGATGGGTGGCCGTTCAGGCCTGCATATCTCTGGGTTTTTCGAATATCACGTCTTACTTCATTGCTTCAGTCGGTTTTATTGTGGTTCATATTGTGTCTTTTGGAATGAGATCCGTTCCATATATATCGATATTCACCATATGTGTGGCCCTTGTTGCAATGGATGGGGGCTTGCCAGCGGCCATTATCATGCATGTAATGCACAATCTTGTTATTTCAAGAACGGTTTCATCTCATGTTGTAGTCAGAAATGAAGTTGTCCCTCCTCGTACCTCTGAATGGTGATAAAGGTAACTAGTGATGAAATCCTTGCCAAGAAGCTCTCGCCGAAGGAACGCCATACGGTGGTTTGAAGACGAAGATCTTTATCAAATAAGTTCTGCTGTAGATGACCGCGAATCCGAATTCAGTCAGATTCTTGGTCCAGCCTTTGCCTTGGACCGGTTTGAAAGACTCTTCGGGCGGCCTGCGCGTTCTGTTTTAGATGCGGGCTGCGGCAGTGGCGCCATGCTTCAAGAATTCAAAAGACTTGGTGTCGTAAATTGCCATGGCTTTGACCCGTCTACTCAAGCGGTTCGTATGGCGGAATGTTCATCCGAAATTGTTTGCTGGGTAGGTGAGGCTGAAGAGGCTAGCACTTATGACCATTTGACCGTGCAACCTGACGTGATTGTTGTACACCTCACATTGGCTTTGTGGTCAGATCCGGTCCAGGGGCTAATCAATCTAGTGAGTGTCTTGCCTGAAGAGGGATTGATTTACGTTATGGATTTATCGAGTGATGCCGAAGGCCTCATTAAGGCAGGTAGGAATGAGCTCGAATGCGATTATCTCCGGGATCAAATTGATTCATCTTTCAACCTGACGGAAATCCAAGGGGTCCTTGCGATGGCTGCGCCCGGCTTGGAGATTGAGACTGGAAATGGTCCGATTGGTGGATTTAACCTGCCCGATCAAAAGGCCCAAGAATTATTGATGGGTTTTAGAACAATGGCCGCTTTGCGGCAGATTTCAACCATGGCTGGATCGGTAGCACCAGATGAGTGTTTCCTTAGTGGTTGGATATTGAAAGGAGGTGAATTGAATGAACGTTCCGTCAGTTAGTCAACTGCGCATCACAACCCATGGGCCGTCGAATGAGCTTTTTGAGCCCATGGCCGCTCGCTGCACAACGACTACTCTCATTTCAACGACTTGTACGTGGGCTTAGCCTGATGTACGAGAGCAGTGCGCTGGTGGACTGATTTGTCGAGTAAGATGTGTCTCCGCTGGTAACTGTTTTCTATGTATCCAATATCGAATCTAGAATTGAGAGGAGGTGGAAGATATTAATATTCCTTCAGTAGTCGAATTGAGTATTACGACACACGGGCCTTCAATTGATTTGTTTGAGCCAATGGCTGCCCGTTGCACGACAACTACGTTGATTTCTACAACTTCATGTTGGGGATAGTTATCAACCGGCATAGTTCATAGGTCTCATTCACGCATTTGGCGATACGTTCGAGATTCAAGAATTATGTTTTACGGTAGTAGTGGAAGAGTCCCCGCGCTCGGTTCGCGGGGACTCTTCTATGGGAGTTCAGTCAGCGATTTCTCAATAACTGCGAGTCTTTCATCGATGGAGTTTAACTTGGTGGTCACTTCATTGATTGACTTGCTAAACTTATCTGAGCTTTCGGCTTGAGCTGTTTTGGTCTTGGACCAGGACGAGACGCTGTAGGCGGAGTAGCCTAGAGTCGCGATTACAATAATAATTAGAGGAATCCAAAAATAGTCCATGACTTATCCTATCGATTAATCTGATTCAATCGTCAGTGACTGATGAATCGATTCGTTTACCGTGTCAATGTTGATAATTAGGTTGAAATTAACGAGTTCGTATTCTTTAATTGCTTGTCCAGTTTTTGACAGCTTGAGGTCTCCTTTTACTATTCCACAGTCTTCAAGTTTGGCTAGATGCATATATAGAAGTGGTCGTGATATTCCTACGCGACGCGCGAGTTCACTGACATGCAATGGACCGTCTGTTAGCTCAGCGATCGCCCGAAGCCTAGTTTCACTGCCTAAAGCAGAAAGAGACTGGACCAACTCTTCGAGTTTCATAGCGCTTCCCATCGTTGTCATAATAAACTTACATATGTAGGTTCTTGGTGTCAACATCTAACTGGAAATTGCCTAGATCCCGCGTTTCTTGGTCCGACAGAGGGCGGTGCCATACCCTCGAAGCAACAACATAGTTGAATAGAGGAGTCGCTAGTGGGGCGCAAGGCGTTGTCGTTTTCGGATCGGGCGGACACTAGTGATGGCCGCATGTGCCTTAGGCTGTGACGCCGTGTACGAACGCGGATACATCAAAGTCAACCAACAAGGGGTCATCGAAAAAGGCCCCCGCCCAGCAATGACCAATCACCTCACAGCCTTCGTCGAGGACCTAGTGGGTAAAGACGTCTCAGCGTTTACGGAACACACAGTGAAGTACTTCGCCTGGCACCGAAAATGGCACAACCAAAAGATTCAGTCTCCGACACCAGCGCACGTCCAGTAAGTCCTCTTATACCTCCATGTGCATGACTGATAGTAATGACTGACCGACCAGAGCCTTCTTTCGCACGCAGACAGAACACTCAACTTCTGGCATAGCTTTTGGGACACGCAAGTTACGCAGAATCTTGGTGTGTGTCGTGGGGAGATTGTCCCAATGGGGGACTGTTCCAGTTCTAAGGAAGTGGAACGGTCCCTGTGGACCGGTCTTTTCTCAGATTGCGAGGATCGATACAGGGGGGCAGGCTATTGTGCAGTTGCGTTCTATGACTACCAACTGAGGTGTATTACTGATGTGAGACAGTCTTTGAAAGGATTGTTCCCATGTCTTCTCGACCAACCTATTCCGATGAGTTCAAAGCTGATGCTGTTGCCTTGGCTGAATCCTCTGGCCGCCCTTTAGCTCTTGTAGCTGCTGAACTCGGCATCTCCCTGACCGCACTCAAACGCTGGATCAAGCTCTCCCACGAGGGCCACGAAGGCGGCGGCCGGAAACCTGATTTACCCGTGGATACCGCTAAATACAAGGCCATGGAAGTGCGGCTACGTGAGCTTGAACGGGAGAATGAATTCCTAAAAAAAGTTTCAGCGTGTCTATCGCCAGAGAACAACGGTAGATGACCTCTATCGTCTTGTTCAGCAGCAGGAGAACGCTGGAGAAAAAGTGGCCTGGATGTGCCGAGAACTACGCGTCCCACGGTCGTCGTATTATCGCTGGAAAGAAGCACCAGATACGCCCACAACCATTCGCCGCCGGGAGCTGACCGATCAGGTGGAGACTGTCTTTAAATCCTCCGACGGGATCTTTGGCCACCGCATGGTCCACGCAAAACTCAACACAGCCGGTGTTGATATCTCCGTGGGAACGGTGGCCTCGATCATGGCGGAGAATGGCTGGGCAGCCAGACGAATGCGGGCTTTCAGACGCACCACCATCCCCTCAGACCCGGAGAAAGTCTTCAAAGACTTGATCGGCCGAGACTTCACCGCTGCAACTCCAGGCACCCGCCTAGTCGGCGACATCACCTACTTGCGCACCGGTGAGGGGTGGCTGTACCTGGCCACCGTCATCGACCTATGCACCCGTATGATCGTTGGCTGGGCCATGGCAGATCACATGCGTGCCTCCCTGTGTGTCAGCGCGCTGACGATGGCCAGAGACCGCGGCCATCTACAACGTGGTGGAATTTTTCACAGCGATCATGGCGTGCAATACACCTCCCGTGAACTTGGATCCTGGTGCACTGGCAACAGCATCCGCCAGTCCATGGGAGCCAAGGGCGTATGTTGGGATAATGCCGTGGCTGAGTCAGTCTTCTCGTCCCTGAAGAACGAGTTCTACCACCACTACAGCTTTGACACCCGCCAAGAAGCCAGGCGGGCCACCATGCGCTACATTGAGGTTTTCTACAACCGGTGGAGACCACACACCCACAATGACGGCCTACCGCCGGCAACGGCCATGGCCAACTTCACCACCCAAAACCAGCAACAACACCTCGCTGCCTAACCCAGAAAAAAACTAAACAACTGTCCCAGATCCTTGACACACCTCAAACACCCCAGCCCGTCCGCGATGTTGGTTCCGAAGCGGACTGGCTACTCTCTCGCAGAGCTCTCATCGTTCGCGGTCTGCTCTATCCAGTCGATTGCCTCATCTGACAGTGAAAGTCCGTCGCGCCCGGCGTCGTGAATCCAGGAATCATCCGCCGTGGGCTGGCCTGCAACAACCGTGATCTGATCCATAATGTCTGGTGGGACGACGTCGCCGTTGTTGTCGATCAACCGTTGTTGGATTGAAGAGTCAAGTTGCGGCCACCAGTCCTGAATATTCATGGTCTCATTCTGACACCGCCCTGGCCGCAATGGGAACCTTATCCGGACAGTCGCCTGTGGTGGTGTAATTTCGCTACTATTTGCTGCACGCTGGCCATACGCTGAAGCACGCGGTAGGCCAATTCGTGGCGGAATCATGAACCTCGCCACCCACGAACTTTTTCCTGGGTGGTCGGTGCCTCATATGTCGGAGAAATTATGAACAGAGAAAGAAAAACCTATGCTTCGATGATCATCGTGGCGCTTTTATTCGTGGCATTCGCCATCTTTCTTTTCTTGGAGGGTCCTTCAACGCTACCGATACTGATCCTGATCTGCGCGGCCGTGCTGTGCTCAATTGGTTTGTGGGGCTCATTGAGAAACAGGAAAAAGTAGTCAAGATGCCGTCCGTAGCTTGAGGCGATCATGGCACGGCCACTATTCTTATCCGACAATCCAGACCTCGAAGGTCAGCAGTTCTATTTGGGAACGTTGACTGGGACAGCGAATACCAGCCTGCGACCCATATTCAGTGCCCTGGCTCACCGGACACACTGCCAGAAATGTCTACGGCGCCCCCAAACTCGCCTGACTCGGGCCCCCGACCAGAGACTCCGCATCAACCATGGGGTTACCCTGGCGATTCAAGATTTCGCCGCTGGCTGTAGTGAACTGAACATCAATGAAACTCGCCCCAGTGTTTGACGGGGCGATTCCTACGACGATTTTCAGATCGCTACGACCCGGTATATCAAATGCGGCTAATGACACGATCGTTTCATCTGTCAGAGTCAAGCTTCCACCCGTGGCGACGTCAGGTGCACCAATAATGAAGATAGAATCGCGATCTGTTTCCCCCATATTACAGATTTGTGTGCCGACGGCGGCGAGGACAGAACCGTTACAATAGCCGTTAAGCTTGCCGGTGACCTTAACCTCGTAATCGCCGTCCACATTCGGTTTTCCGGCGACCCATATAGTGGACTCCGCTGTCGTGCCTACATTATGGAAACCAGTAGCGGTGAGTGTCTCCTCTGAGGATGGGGCACAGCCGACTAGTACAGACGCTAAGATAGCCAGTCCGGCCAATTTGGGTTTCATTCGACGCCTAGAGCTCATTCGCTTTCCCCTGTTCCTTTCCAATCACCCTAGACTGCCCAACAGTGCTTCAAGGATTTGTAGACAATCTCTTGAGGCCTTGTTCTTGCCAGCGCGCTGCAATCTCCTCGATTGCCCTTGGTGACACCTACAGGAAAGCTTGGCCAAAAACGACCGATTTTGGAGGGCTGGCCAGTTCGAGGTGCATGTCATTTTTCGAAGGCGACTGTACTGAGTGTCCGAAGTCCGCTTCTGTACGCCAAAGTGCCCTCAGGGAACGGTTTACGGGACAAGCTGATGTTTATCAAAAGTAGACGAGCCGCTCAGCTTTGCCGAGACTTAGCTTGGTCTGTGCGGCGCGCTGCGATGGCTTCGATTTCGACTAGGAATTTCGGATCGATGAGTGCGGAAACTTGCACGAGGGTGCTGGCTGGTTTTGGATCTTCGAAGAACTCGCCAATGACTTCGCGGAGCTGAGGCAGATCGGCCATATCGGTGAGGAAATAGGTCAGTTTCACCACGTCAGCCAGGCTGTAGTCCTCTGCATCTAAGATGGCGGATAGCTGTTGGAAGACCACTCTCGCCTGTTCGCGGATTCCACCGTCGACGGGTTTTCCTTGTGCGTCCAGCGGTATCTGTCCCGAAATGAAAAGTAACGGGCCATCGGCGGTGCGGGTTTGACTGAAGGCGGGCGGGGTCATTTGTGCACCTGGTGTGCCGGGTTGATGTTGATCGAATCGATCGCGGCATTGCTTCCGAGGTCAAGGGCGGACAGGACCACTGATGCCACTTGGGTCGGATGTATCCATGCCCCGCCGTCGTATTCCTTTTGCTCCCAGGAATGCATTTGTTCCTGCATGGGTGTGTCGACACGGCCCGGATGCACCGATGTTACCCGGACGCCGCGCGGTCCTTCTTCTAGACGGAGTGCGTCTGCGAAAGCCCTCATACCGAATTTGCTGGCACTGTAGGCACCTGAGCCAGGGACCGAGCGGTGACCCAGTCCGGAATTCACCATGACTAGGTGACCGGCGCTTTGGCGCAATTGCGGCAGCAATGCCTGCGTGAGCGCCACGGGGGCTAGGAGGTTAAGTTCCAAGCTCTCCCGCCACTGGTCCAGGCTAAGTTCTTCGACCGTTCCCAGGTGGAGAACTCCTGCGCTGTGAATTAAGACATCTAGGTTTTGCACGCCCGAAGTGACAGAAGCGATGCCGGATTCCGTTGCTAGGTCCCCGATGAGCACCTTGGCGGAGGGCAAACCGGCCGCGAGGTTTTCCAGCGATTCACGATTGCGTCCTGCAAGGTAAAGGTGGAACGTGGGCGCCAAAGATTCGGCGATTGCCCGTCCGATTCCGCCTGATGCTCCTGTAATGAGTGCGGTTCGTTCCATCAAAATACCCCATAGTTCGTTGTGTCATTCATTTGGACCCTGTACGTAACGCCCCGGTCTGTCACCCCATGGGTGGTCGTACTTCTAGGATGCTTGGCGCGCACCCTGCGGCATTGCAGTCAACACTAGGGCTGCGGGTAGAAGCTCAACTCCAAGACTGCATGTGTTTTGGCTCACCTAGGCAAAAGTGACCGCTACCGCCGCACTTTCTGGTTTAGAGAATGCAGTCCCTGTCGCTTTCCGAAGGCGACTGCACTGGTGTCCGCAGTCCTCTGCACTGCGATTGTGCGTCCGTAGGCGGAACCTCCTGTGGGACACGCAGGTGCGGATTCGTGAAGGCCGACCGCCTGATTGCTAGATGATGTCCCAAGGGCTAGATTCGTAAACATCCGCGATGGCTTGAACAGGGGCCTCATCATTGAACACAACAGACCCGATCCTTGAGACGCCGACTACACCGACAGAATTCGTGAGGAGCGCTCCGGAGAATCCTGATATATCGTTGAGTGTGACGGACTGTCTCCGGGTCCTGATTCCTGCTTCAGCTAGGGCGGTATCGAGCATCTGCCAGGTGATGCCATACAGCGACGGTGCTGACGGCCACACGAGCGTTCCATCGGCTTCAATGAAGGCGATATTGGCGGTGGCTGTTTCGGAAATCTCGCCGTCCGCTGTTGTGAGAAGCGCGTCGTCGAAACCTTGTCTTGTTGCCATGCGACCAAAGTACAGCTGACCAAAACCGCCTACGTGTTTGATATGCGCGGCGGGACGCTGATAAACGATTGGAAGAAGGCCAGTTGGTGCACCGGCCGGTGCGACGGGTGGACGCAACGCGGTCATGACCTGCACGTTCCCCGGATCGCTTTCGAAGAGAGTCACGCGAAGGTATGAATTAGGTGCATCACTCGCGGCTTCCCGGACTCTGTCGAGGATGAGCGCTGGATCAGCGATGGTTCCGTAAAGCTCGGCGTGAGCGGATTGGAGGCGATCAAGATGGAGGGAAAGCCCTCGTACTCGCCCGTCGCGAATCTGCATCGCTGTAAAGTGCCCGTAGTTGACCAGGGCGAGTTGTGCAATTGCGTTGTCGAGTATTTCAAGGCCGTCAACTCTGATACTTACACTGTCTGTCATCATCTCAGCCTATGGCAGGGCAGATGCATGTAACTCGGACCGTCCGTAACTTGCAACAAAGAACTGCTTGGGCCGGTGGTCGTGCAGTTCCTACAAAGGGAAGGCCCTTACCGGGACGGATTTCAGCTCGGCCGTCAATCGGCAATTGGCAATTGGAGCTAGTGGATCGTATGGTCCGGGTTGGCGACATCGTAGTCGGTGCGGGAGTTCGCGATGTCTTCCCGGTGTGCAAGAGACCAGTCTGCGAGTTGCTTCACTAGGTGGGTAAGGCTGGACCCTAGGTCGGTGAGTTCATAGGTGACTTGTGCCGGGACGGTCGGGAAGACGGTCCTGGCGACCAGCCCGTCACGTTCCAGTCGGCGGACGGTGAGGGTGAGCATTCGTTGAGATATGCCGTCGATGGCGCGTCGCAGTTCCCTGAACCGCCGGGTGCCTGAGGCGAGTTCGACAATCACTAAGACTGACCATTTATCCCCAACTCGGGTCAGTACGTCCCTGATGCCGCAGTCGGGATGCTCTTCCTTTCCGCAAGGTTCGAGCAGTGCGGTTACTTCCATGTGCCCCTGTGACATCAAAGTGCCTCCTTGTGCGTTCTTCGGTGGGTACTGATGATGATCATAGTTACTTTTCAGAACCACAGTTAGGAATGCCTCATGATTTTAGTTACCGGTGCTTCGGGCCAGCTGGGCAGCGCCATCGTTGAATCCCTGAAGGCGGCAAGCTTGCCCCATATTTCGGGTACACGCAGCCCTGTCGTTGGTTCCAGTGATCGCTATGTGGATTTTGACGACCCTGACACCCTTGATCTCATCGGCATTGAAACTTTAGTGCTCGTTTCTGCAGGCTATGCAGAGGATGACATTGTCATTGCCCGCCATGAACGTGTTGTCGCAGCCGCGCAGCGCGACGGGGTGCAGCACCTGATTTATACGAGTCTGGCCACCGCTGGAGACCATCTGGGCTTTGCGCTGGCACACCGTTGGACCGAGCGCCGCATCCAGGAAAGTGGATTGCAGTGGACGATTCTCCGCAATGGGATCTATGCCGATCTGCTCGGTTCGTTGATGGCACCGGATGACGGCGTCATCACTTCACCGCTGGGCAAGGGTGGCGTGGCCGTGGTGACCCGGGAGGATCTGGCAGAAGCAGCCGCTGTTGTGGCGAGTAAGCCTGAGAATCACGCCGGGAAGATCTACGATCTGGTGGGTTCCCACGCGATCACGGCCGAAGAGGTCGCCCGGTATGCAGGACTTCCCTACAATCCTGAATCCCTGAATGTACGGCGAATGACACTTAATGCCAGCGGTATGCTGCCGTTTCAGCCAAGCATGCTGCTCTCGCTGTACTCGTCCGCTGCACACAGATTCCTGGAAGGTACGGGCAGCGATCTGCAACAGCTGCTTGGGAGGCCCCTAACGGATACGGTCCCGGTTGTGGTTGCAGCACTTCGATAGCGACAAGCACTAATGGGGAGGTCCTCACCAGCTGAGCGAACTATGAAAAGTGCATTGCACGGAAGGGGAATCCTAAATGGGGCCGATTGACGCGGACGTAGCTTGAATAGCGGCCGCGTCAGGGCACCCTCTAGGCATGCGCTTGGGCGATGGGGTTTCTGCCGTGTGACTACGGAATCAGTCGCTGGTCTCGGAGGCTCTGGAAGATTCTCATGAACATCGCTTCGCTGTCGACATATGTGTGGAAACCAGCACGCCTTGACTTCGAGGTGTCGGCGATGACGTCGTAGTCCCATGCAAAGACGAAGTCACCAAACTGCCAGGAGGCCACATCGGAGTATGGTGTCTTCTCCAGCGCGTGCTTCGTGACCATTGATTCCCAGAGGTCGAATTTGTCCGCCATCACCTCGTTCAAACTCATCTGCAAGGGTGGTGCTACGTCGAGGTCGAAGAACGCCGCAATTTTGGGCCACATTGAGGACCACCGGAACATGTCGCCATTGGTGATGTTAAATGCTTGGTTTTTGCTGCCGGGGTTCGTCGCAGCCCAGACGGTCGCTTCTGCCAACAGCCCCGAGTCCGTCATTTCGATCAGGCTCGTGTAGGCCCCGGGCTTGCCTGGGAATCGGAAAGGAACGCGGAGTTCTTTGCTGATAGAGGCGTACACGGCAATGACCATGGCCAGGTTCATGGGATTGCCGAGTCCGATGCCGGCCACAACCGAGGGTCGGAGTGCGGACCACGACCACGTTGCGTTGGCCTGTCGGCGTTCAAGGAATTGTTGCTGGTCGACGTTGAATTCCGGCGGCATGTGCGGGGGATCATCCTCACGAGCTGGGGTCGTAAACGCCCCCAGATGAGCACCGTATACCTTGTAGCCTTGCATTAGGCTGATGTGTTCCAGGTTCGGGGCCACTGGCTCGATCGCGTCGACGACATTGGTCAGCATTGCCAAATTCGGCGGTACCAGTTCCGCCCAACTGGCCCGATCCTGATATGCCGCGTAGAAGATGTGCGTGACTTCGGTCAGTCTGGAGAGCTTCAGTGCGGCGTCTTCCTTGTCCAGGAGGTCAACAGCGATATGCCGAACCGAGCCCTGGCTGACACCTCCCCGCCGCGACAGTCCGATGATCTCCCACCCACCGGCGCGGTCGAGGTGCTCGATCAGATTGCCCCCGATCACACCCCGTGCTCCAACGACCAATGCAGTTCTCGTAGCCATGAAATTCCTTTCATCGTAAAAACGTGATTTAACGATCTAAGTAGTATCACATAATCGTAGGATCGCGATATTACGATCTGGAGGTATGCTGGAGGCATGGGAGAACTAAATGACGATCAACTGGTGAGCGCGTTCAAGGCCCTCGGTCACCCAACTCGCTTGGAGATTCTGGGCTGGCTCAAGGACGGAGATTCGTTTCCGCCGCAAGATCGGCCAGCGGAGGAAGTTGGGGTGTGTTTGAAGCACATCCAGGCTCGTGCGGAAGTTTCCCAATCCACCGCCTCGCAGTTCATGGCGACGTTGCAACGCGCGGATCTTGTGATCTGTACCCGCATCGGCCAGTTCTCTCACTACCGACGCAATGAGCAGACCATCGCCGAGCTCAGCAAGGCCATCGGCAGCGACGTCTAAGTGCCCTGTTGTCATAGGATCGCCGTACAGCCACAAACAAGCTGGCGCTCCTACAGGTGACCGCAAGTCGAACCCTTACAGGTCACCTCGGGTGACAGAGTCAAGCCCTAGCAGGACGAGCTGTCTTTCGCCTGCTGGCAGACTGGACCTGTGACCTCACCCATGATTGCTTCTCTGACTGCCATCAATTCGCTCGTTGAGAATAGCAAAGGACTGATTTGAAGTGCGACGAATGCCACTAAGAGGATGGCTTACATTTTCCTTCCTCTCCTTCCTTGCCATCGGTGTTACGTATTTCATCGGGATATTCGCCTCCGGCAAGGACATTGACGAGACATGCGCGAAGTCAGGCCAGCTGCTTGACAATACCTATCGGGCGCAGAACTGGCTAGAACCAGGGCAGTTCTTCCCTTTACATAACAAATGCAACGCCGCTTATGACATGATCCCGGTCTGGGTCAATCCTGCTCTGGTGATCTTCGCCGTTCTAACGGCCACATTTGTCTGCGCGTTTATCGTCGCGGCAGCCAAACGCTTGAAAGCACACCGACGAGAAAGCCAAGTTTCAAACAATCCCTGAAACCTGTGGATCGCAGCAATAAATGGGGCTTTTTCGCAACGCTGAATGTCATCCCCGGGTGCCCGCAAGAAACCCTCTGTGGGAAAAGGATTAAGTGGCGGCAGTTTGGGGTGAGAATTCATGGCACTATATTGGGTCCCGGCCAGCGGGTCCACGAGTCATCACCTTCCTAAACGATCGAAGGTAGCAGGCTGCTTTTCGCGTGTTCTGGCGGTAGTGTCGCCATATGCCCGCGATCATAGAACCGAGAAGCAAACTGATTCCGGATCCGGCCACAGTTGCTGCCCTGGTGGCTCAACTGGTGCAAGGAACTTGGCCCAGCTCCGATCAGGAACAGGAGACCCTATTCAGGCGCCTCCACTTCAAAACCGGAGAACGCTTGGATCACGCCTCGGACGAATCATCTACGGCATCATTCACCCTCCTCACTGAAGTGCCAGGCATTTCCTTCGCCTCATGGGACTCGTTTCGTGGCAAGTTCCTGGGCGTCCACTTTCACCTATATGCCTTCCCTGAGGCGCAGGCTTCTGCGAGCCTCCTAGGCCACGACCTCGTGTCGAACAATTTGACGGATCTCTATGGCCAGCCAATAAGGCCGTGGGAAGACGAAGAAGTGCCCCCCAGCATCTGGAAGGCAAATGGCCGCGAAATAGTCACCCATCTCTTCGCCATGCGCGACAGCACCCTGATGCTCAGCATTTCCGATGAAGTGCTTGCTGCGGATGCCGAAGCAGAAGCAATCAATAGGTCCCGCTCTCCAGGCAAGAATGAGCAGTCCCCATAGGGGGAACGCTGAGCGGGCACGATAGTGGGCAGGAGCGTGTTTCTTTTTGTCGAAGGTCAGCATGACTGTGCAGTCATTGCAGGAAGAAGGGGTCCTGAGCCGAGGGTGAGCCCTCCTGTGTTGGTTCCCATCCGCGCAGCCGAGCCATGCCGGTGCCGCCTTCGTAGCTGTACTCGACCCAGATCACGACGTAGCGTCCACGACGGTTAGCTTCTGCCCACGCCAGGACATCGTCAATGCTTTCCGCGTTCTCCAGACGGTTCTCGTAGCTGGCGCGGGTTTCGTCCCAGAAGTCCACCCTATATACGGGACGGGGCTCTTCCTCGCTGACATATCGAGGGTCAACGCCAGTGACCTTCAGGTTTTTCGTGCCCATGAGCACACTCTACGTGCGCGGCTAAGCATTCGTCAGAGGCCCACGAATTTCAATTGAGGAACGTCCTGCGGGACTAGTTCGACTCTAGTGGCTGTCAGTCAGTCGCGTTGAAGTTCAGGTCACCTGTCGATGGGCTTCAGAAATCGGTAGTGAGGATGTTCTCGTGAATTTTCTTCCAACCGGAATCCTCGATTTTTGATGTGTCGTAGCCATCGGATACAAGCATGGTCGACTTCTGGTCTGGACCGGTGGTGTTCAGTAATTCACCGGAGCGAGGAATCCCTGTACTGCATGCCGCGATCGACTGGCCTGGTTTTTTACTGGGGTAGATGGCGACACAGAGTGTTTGGCTAGCCGCGTCTCGTCCAAGGTAGTACTGCTTGCCGTTTTCCTCGGCAACGAGTAATACTTTTTCGATGTCCAGGTCAGGAGCAAAGGACAGTTCCGCGGGCAATGTGTCGCTAGAAGTGGCTGGGCGTTCCAGAGCGTTGAAGACTGGTTCGCTGGAACATCCCGACAGCAGTAGCCCCGAGATGGCAGAGGCGACGAAGACGAACGTAAGTCGGTTTCTCATGGACTAACCCCCAGTTAGCGCTGTTCAACAATGTCTTGAGCTTGCAGCCTACCCTTTTTGATCTGCCTCTTTCGGGCCGCGCCATGTTTTTGTGGCCAGAAAGAGGCTGCGATCGTACCCCATAGGCCACTCGGCACTCGGTCTACAGGAAAACCAGCCGGCGGTTTTATCGCCGTTGCGTATTCCTAAGGGGAAGCTCCTTCGGGACGCCGTAGGCAGTTGATCTAGGCCTTTCGATTATTTGATTGAGTCTTCCCAAGCATAAATAAGTGCCGTGGATCCTTCCGGGTACAGGGGCTGCTCCATACAAGAGATGTTGAACCAAGCGACTGTACTTCCCTCATCCAGAACGTACAGTTTTGAGTCGAGCGAGATCGAGTCGATTTCAGCAGACTGGACGCCGCAGACATGAACTATCTCATGCCCGGGTTTTCCCTCGTATTCAAAAAAGTTCTCGATGACTCCGAGTAACTGAACTGCACCGAGTTCGATTTCCAGTTCCTCAAGGAACTCCCGTCGCAGCGCTTCCTCGGCGGTCTCGCTGAACTCGATTCCACCGCCGATTGCGCGCAAGTAGTCCGTGCCCTTCACAGCGTCGTGCCCTACTTGCGCGAGAATGTGGCCATTTTTGATCGGCAAGCCCACAGCAAGGTTCCGGATTGAAGACATGATCTCAACTCTACATTTCCGGGACTGATCAACTGATTTTTCACAGCATCCTTGAAGGCATGGGAGTGCCCACGGGGGAACCTTGAACGGAACAGATTGACACCTGCGATGTCCTGGCGCCAGGTCCGCAGCAAGTGAGTCCAGCCGGTCAGAACCTGCGGGCCGGAGGCTAGGGTCCGTTGGACACGTTGCATAACTGGCATGCTATTACTATGGCCTATTCACTCCCCGATGACACGGAAACCGGCGAGCACCTCAAACGCGGACCGCTACGAGACTTTGGTCCACGGAGGCCCGACGACTCCTACGCATCCAAGCGGCATACTTTGAGTTTTCATGATTTCCCCGTGCCGCGCCTATTGGCATACTCTCTGCGGATCGCTGGCTTGAAGACTGGTGGACCGGGCGAAAAGGTTGAGTGGTGGGCCTCATTCACATACAAGGGTGTTGGTGCATCGCTAGCGCACGAGAAGTTCGGCCTGCGTCTCTATCTCCCGGCCGATCTAACGGAAGACGCGAGCATAGAGCTTCTTGCTGAAATTCAGACGCGGCTTCGATCAGCGGTGCGAGCTGTTGAAAAAGTCCTTCTGGCAAGGGCGCCAGAGATGCTCGGGCAGGGCCACGCCACTGTTGTGAACCAACATTTCTCTCTTGAAAGGGCTTACGCATACTTCCGCTCCCGTGCGCTTGATCCTACTTTGATTGAAGACGAGTACAAGGTCTACGGTTTGGACGAACTCCCTAAAGGACTTGCAAGCGCATCCACTTTCCAAGACGGAAAAGCGTTGATGCAGCTAAACGCCTTCCATGACATGATCGCAGCCATTACGGCATATCTCAGCAGACTGGAACACGATCTAGTGCTGGCGTTTGCATTCTCTAACTTCGATCCTGACTCGGACAATCTAACCTCGTTCATCGGGTCACGTTGGGGGGAAAAGTTCAACCGGGTACTGAACACGGTCAGCGGCTCTCATCAATACCGCAGCCAGCTCACTGCGGTCGTGGAACGGTGGCGCAACCCGTACTCACACGGTGGCTTCGAAAAGGGGCATGCCGCTACGATATATCTCCATGCACCGGGCATCGGAGCGGTTCCAGTCGGTCTCACGAAAGCCAGGGAAAGCCCCCTATTTTCTTTCCTGCCGGCGACTGAGTCCACGATCCAAGAGGTTTTTCACCTGTTCGACGAACTAGATGCATGGATACAATCTCAACTGCCTGACGCCATTCAGTGGATCAGGTCGGGTCTCGATGTCCGATTCGATCCTGATTTTCGAGCACTGGTAGAAGAAGCTCTGGAGAGTGACAAATTCGAAGAACTCGTGAGCCACTTCGAGCACCGCAAGGCCATTGCCGACAACATGGACTATTAGCTTCGTTTCTGCAGCGCTTTGTGATCGACTACCTCATAGTCCCGTAAGCCGGTCCTCTAGAGGAGCGCCCGGAAGCCGAACGGTATATGGGACGGGGATTGCATTCATACTTCGGTAAGCCGGGTACTCTTTGAACCAACAGAGGAGGAGGTAAATGCGAAAAATGAGTGCGTTGGCGATCCGGGGCTCGATCAGGTTCGTGGCAGGATGCTTGGGCATGGGTGTTGGGTGGATCATTTGGTCAGCACTCTGGGCCAATTTCACAGCCGAGGTGTCCCCGGCGACTTTCGAAAACGTACGTAGCTCAAGCACGTTTGGTGCCATGCTCGGACTGCTTGCAGCATTTCTTATTGTCGGCTCTGGGATGCTCTTATCGATTCTGGCTGATCAGGCAGTAATCCGGTTCAACCGCGCTAAACCCACAAGTTCAGTCTCATAAATTCTGCAAATACGGCTTCATTGCCAGTTCGGGAACGCTGAGCGGGACGGTCGAAACCTTACTGACGGCACCAGCGTAATTAACACGTACGCAAAGTGTGAAGCATGTGGGTCTACGGGGCAGGGATGCCGTGCTCCGGGTCGTCTTGGAATATCCGGGCTAGAAGGCCGCGCTTCACCGCGTTCCTCAAGAAGAGTGCGCTTGCTCCGAAAGCGATAGAGGCGAGAAGCCCGAAGAGCATAGCGGGGGTGCCAATGTTTGCAATGAAAGTGGCGTGCATGATGATGCCGACCAGTGTTGCTGCGGTGAAGAGGAGGCAGGTTGTCATGAAATTGACCCAACGCATTGGTGACCCGGGGACAGTTGCTCCCCGCTTCACAATTGAGAGAATTTGCCAGACCGCCAGCAGTGCCAGCTCAAAGCCAGCGATTGCAACGACGACTGCGTCCGTATAGGGAAGTTCCAGGTAGGCGACCTCGGGATATGCTGCCGCTAAGGTCCTCGCGACGTGTGGCGTGATGAAGATTTGAGCCAGGATCGACCCAAGCACAAGCATGACGACGGCGATACGCAGGAGTGGGATCTGTTGGATGTTCATGCTTCATCCAAACACGGCTGAGCCTTTCACTTCATCCACCCGCAGGGGGAACCCTCTGTGAGGCAGTGGGGTCAGGTTTGAAGTCCGTTGCGAGTCGTCTGTGACAGTCGTCCCGCCTAGTCTTTTGTTTCCGCCTTGTGTGATGGATTTGGATTTTGAGAAGTCCCTGTTGCCCGGCACGGTGGGGTCCGCCTCTCTAGCCCTCCGAATTCCAGAAGGATGATGTGCGCTGGCTTTTTGCAGAATTGGCGGAGTTCTATAGCCTTAGCCCATGTTGCAAGTTCCCTATCCATTGGTCTCAGAACGGCTGGTTCTTCGCCGGTTTGAAACGGGAGACATTGATGATTACTTCGCGTATCAGCAGCTTCCTGAAACGGCTAGGTACTTGTTCGGTGAACCTCGCAGTTATCAGGAGTGCCTTGGGCGGGTGCAGATGTACATCGATTCGCCCTTCCAGCAGGAGGGCGATTGGGCGAGCTTCGCTGTTGAACGTCGCGATATGGCCGGTCTCATTGGCAAGATTTCCCTTAAATGGGGGGCTGGCGGTAAGCCAGAGACGGCTGAATCTGGCCCTCAGCGGGTTGGCGAACTGGGCTGGTCCCTCGCGCCAAAAGCGCAGGGCGCCGGGTTCGCCACCGAGGCAGCCCGGATGGTTCTCAATATGGCATTCGGTGAGCTAGGGTTCCATCGATTGGAGGCACGGCTAGACCTCCGGAACAGTACCTCTGCAGCCATTTGTGAACGACTCGGTATGCAGCTCGAAGGTGTACATCGAGACTGCAGTTACCAAAAGGGCGAGTGGATATCGGATGCGGTCTACGCTGCCTTACGCGACTGACCACGAGCTCCGAGGTCACCTAGAGTTTTGAATAGAACGGACCGTCCCAGTCGGGAAGGGCCTATGGGTCATGGATATATTGCTGCATTTCGCCTTGCTTCGGACGCAGGAGAAGGCTAGAGGTGAGTCTGCCTGTGCGAGTGATCCCGTTCGTTGAATCACTCGCACAGGCAAGTTTTTTTGTGTACCGCATTTGAAAGGGCTGGTTAGGGCGCTGAGTCAACCACGGTGGTGCGGATGGTTGTCCAGCCGATCGTTGCCCCGGCCGGTACCGAGCCCATGGCTTCCAGAGCAACCTGCCGTTCTCCAATTAACTGGCCCGTGGCCGAGTCGATGATGATGTCTTGGCGAACGTTTGATGCGCCTTCAACCCGGCCGATTGCCACCCCGCGTTGGCCGTCCAATGTTGCTTGGTTGTCGGTGACGGAAACCCCTGGAATGAGTGATGCGGCCTTGTAAAGTGCCGCACGCAAATCTGCAGGTACTAGGCCAGTGCGTAGCAGGTCAGCAATCCAGACGAGCGCTTCGCCGTCAAGGGACTGGCCGGCACCAAGGGTCTTTAGATAGATGTCGTTGAGCAACATGCGCGGGTCCCTGGAGTATCCGGCCAGTTCCTTTTCACTGGGTAAAGTGCTGGGCGACCCGTAAAAGGCGCCGTTGGCAGCCCTGAGGTGCTCGGAGGTGTCCCCGATGTCCTTCGCTTGCTCCAAGGCAGTTTCCTTGGCCTGCGCGCTAAAGAATGTGGTGGGTACGCGACCCGAGCGGTCCCAGACCCATTCCTGGTCACGGTCTGCGGGCACGTAGATGGACATCTTCTCGGTGTCCAGCCAGGACACAGGTGTACCGGCCACGAATTTATCGCCCTCCGCTACTGCCGGGGTTGATTCAGACAACCATAGGTTGGTGCTGTCAATCTTCAGGTATTGCCCCGGCGCCAACACCGGGTCCGTGCTGTTGATGGCCAGCTTGGCTGCGTTGTTCAAAACTTCGGCTGCCTCGGCGCTGGCAGCTCCCCGCCAGCCTGCCAAACCAATCACGTTCCCACCCACCAGAGCCGTGACAAGTCCCAGCGTTGCTGCTGTCATCAAAGTGATGCGCAAGGCCTTCCGGGGACGGCGTTTGCTTTTCTTGACACCCCCAGGGGCGATGCGATGGAGCAGCTGATCACGGCCGCTGTCGATCACTGAATCCTTGACGATTGGAATGTCGTTACGCATTTCACGCAGTAGCTTGAGCTCGTCCATGCTCTGCCTCCTCAGTGTCGTTTCGGAAAGGGCCGGCGGCGTCCTTCAGGATGCGGCGGGCCCGGTTGAGTCGTGACCTCACAGTGCCGATCGGCACCTTTGTTGCCTCGGCAATGCCCTCATAGCTCAGCTCCGCCCAGGCGAAAAGAAGGATGCATTCCCTATCAGCTGCAGAGAGTGCGCGCAGCGCACCGGCCATGGCCGAGGCGGCTACCGCAGCGTCCAGCCGCTCGGCAATCCTGTCAGTGCTGTCCACATAGGAATCACGGCCAGAGGACTTTGCCAGGACTTTGAGGTTTTTCGCCTCGGCCCTGTGGTGTGTGCGCAGCAGGTTCGTTGCGATGCCAAATAGCCAAGGCCTGGCATCCTCGCGTGCTTGGTCGAAGGAGTCCCGCCGCTCAAAGGCAACGAGGAAGGTTTCGGCCATAACGTCTTCGGCTGCCGATTCACCGGCGCGGCGGGCGGCGTACCTGTGGATCATGCGTGCGTATTTGTCGTAGAGCTCGGTGAAGGCCTGAGGGCTCTCACGGGATCTGCGAATGATGTCGGCGTCTGTAGTCACACTATGTATTGCCCATTGGGAGGAAAAGAGTTCACGGAGAAATGGAAACCTTCAGAATATTGTCCAGGAAACGGATGGACAGGGCCGCCGAATTGACATCAGGTGGTTGGGCGATGGGACGAGAGCGCACTAGCCCCGGTCGCGCCTCAACCCTAGCAAAGAGGCCATTCCCAAGATTCCTAACCACTGTCATCATCTCCGTCTGCACAAACTTCAGCACTTAGATGACCAGTCGTCCGTACCCGTGGGAGGACACCTCGATGGCAACTAAAATGCCATCCATGACCGTAAGGCGTGTCTCACACATACGTTTAAAGTTGTCCCGTAAGCCGGTCCGCCAACGGACGTATCTGCTGCTGAGCTGCTGCCTTGTCAGCGGTGGCTAATGAAGTGTCCGTATAGGGTGTCCGGTGAGCTGTCCGGTGCGCGGGCGTCATACGCTACAGGGTAAATGGCTTTGGGTGACGTTCATCTGGGTGGGGGAGTGGTCTGGCCTGTCTCGATTCTAGGGGACCAGCGGTACAGTGGTTGGCGATAAGCGCATGGTCATTTCATGCCCTGGATTTCTATCGCCGACCCGCCTCGACAAGATTCAACTTTGGGTGGTGATCCAGCTTTGGGCGTCGATCTCTGCGATGCGCCGGTAGAGGGTTGCCCGGGACATGCCTAGGTCCCTAGCGACGTGGGTGGCGGATTGGCCGGCATCGATGAGTCGTCGGGCATTGTCGATCTGGCTATTGGTGAACTGTGGTCGACGTCCGCCGAGGTCTTTGCCGGCGGCGCGGCGTTTGGTCACTGAATCGGTGATGCGTTCTCGTTTGATGTCTAGCTCCATTTGGGCCAGTGCTGCCATGACGGTGAAGACCATGGAACCCATGGGCGTGCCCGTGTCCACGTCGCCGCCTCCTAGATTCAACACACGCAGCCCGATTCCGCGCTCCCGGAACCCCTTGGAGAGATCTAGCATGTTAGCGGTGGATCGCCCGAGCCGGTCCAGGGTCGTGATCACGAGGGTATCGCCCTCGTGGAGGGCTTTGAGGGCTTTATCGAATCTTGGTCGGTTGGCTCTGGCGCCGCTGACTCCGTGGTCGGTGTAGAGGTCATCGCGGCGCACCCCGGCGCCGAGTAGGTCAGTGATTTGCCGGTCGGCGTCCTGTGCGCTGGTCGATACGCGTGCGTACCCGATGAGCTTGCCCATTTATCGTCTCCAAAGTGTCGCGCAACAGTGGTTGCCTACCGCAATCCCAGCCCTTGCTTGTAAGACATAGTAGCAAGACAGTGAAAACGTTGAATTGCTCGGGAACTTAAAGTGTCTCGATCGGCTGTCTTGTATCCCTAGGGTTAGGGGACGCTGAATTTGCCCGCATGTAAAGGTGGATGCGATAGCAACTGTTCTGCACCAAGCTGGTCAATTGGTCTAGGCAGGCTTAGTCGACAGTGTGGACTGTAATTTTGTTGACCCGTGGGGCGGTCCATTTTAATGACGAGGAAATATGGAGTCATCACCGTTGACGCATGTCGTTTGAGGCTTCATAGTCAAGTAGGACGTGCGTGCTCATACTTCGAGGACTAGTGCAGGTCGCTTAGGTCCTGCGCCATCATTCCAAACAACGGAGTTATCAGTGACACTGCCTAGTACCGATGAAGAACCTGTCGTTTCTGAGGAGCTCGCCGATTACCGGATCACCATCAGGAACTGCAACAGCATCGGTGAAGCGATAATTTCGCTTCGCTCTGGATCGTTGAACATCAAGTACGGTCCCAATGGGCTCGGCAAGAGCACTATCGCGCGCGCGCTAGCTCTGGGCGCTGCAGACGGCGGAAGCCTCGAGGAGCTGACGCCTTTTAAGCACAGAGCCGCAGAGGAGGGGCTCAGGCCCGAGGTCGACGGTGCTGAGTTAATCGGTTCGGTATTGACATTCAACGACGACTACGTGTCTCAGTTCGTTTTCCAACGCGACGAAGTGCTGAAGAACAGCTTTGAGATATTTATCAATACGGATGAGTACAAACAAGGGCTCAAGGACATCGCGACGATGTTTGTAGCACTCAAAGACACGTTCACTGAAGAAGCGGAATTTGACGAGGCTCTCATCAGTTTCGGGGAATTGCGAGACGCCTTCAACGTGACCAAAGGCGGCGCGCTGGCTAAGACGAGCAAGGCGCTCAAAGCCTTCGGTGTTGGAGGCAAGATTAAGAACATTCCGACACCACTCCTCGGCTACAAGGGTTTCATCGACAGCGCCAATCCAGCTAATTGGATCACCTGGCAGTCGAAGGGAAAAGAATTCCTAGAACTCTCGGACAATTGCCCTTTCTGCTCTGTAGAGAGTGTTGACAAGGCAACCGCCACTCAAGTCTCCGTGGAATACGAGTCAGCAGCTGTCAAGAACATGAGCGCGCTCCGAATCGCCATTAACAAGCTTGGGCGCTATATTGAGCCAACCTACCTTGAGCAACTCGAGGAATTGACTACATCCCTCAAAGAGATGACGCCAGAACAGACCACGTTCCTAGTGACACTTCGAAGCCAGATCGAAACGCTCCTGCGCAAGCTCTCGGATGTTCGGGCACTTTCATTCCACGCCCTTCGGGACGAAAGCAACGTAGCGGACGTCCTCGATGAACTAAAGATAGACCTTAAACTCCTCCATGCACTGAACTCTGAGGCCACAGTCTCAGTCGTGGAGCTCATCAACGGCAAGTTGGACCAGGTCGGAGCGCAAATAGGTGATGTCAAGCGTCGAATCGGCGAACAAAATACGCGAGTTGCCAAGCTCATTCGGGAGAACCAGAAAGCGATCAACGGCTTCCTTACCTCTGCTGGTTACCGATATTCAGTTCGCATCGAAGCAAATGGGGATTCCTACAGAATGCTTCTCGAGCACGAGGACGCCCCTGGACACTTAGAGTCAGCTGCAAGCCACCTCAGCTACGGTGAAAAGAACGCCTTCGCCCTCGTACTATTCATGCACCATGTTCAGCGAGCTAAACCCGATCTCGTCGTTTTAGATGACCCAATCTCCAGCTTTGACAAGACGAAGAAATTCGCTATTCTCCATCAGCTTTTCCAGGGCAAAAATAGTCTCCGCAATACCACATCACTTTTGTTGACTCACGACATCGAGCCTGCTATCGACATGGTTAGGTCCGGGACAGCGGGTAAATTCCGCGAAGTTGCACCAGTCGTCCACTTCCTCGTTGGTAAGTCCGGCACTGTAACGGAGCTTCCCATCGAGAGTGCAGACATCAAGACCTTCTCGCAGGTTTGTGAAACCAATATTGCCTCCTCCAGCGATCCCATCATCAAATGTATCTACCTTCGTAGGTTCTTTGAAATCCATGGCTCCCGCGGTGCTGGGTATGAGCTTTTGTCAAACCTTGTCCACTTGCGGAACGTGCCTATCCGAAAGTCGATGGCCGTAGGTGATGTTGAGTTGACAATGGAAGAAATGGATAGGGCAACCAAAGAAATTCAGGAATATATTACCGAATTTGACTACGCAAAGTTACTGTCAGAGCTCAGGGACACTGAAGCGCTAGCGGCACGGTTCCACGGTACTGATGTCGGCTATGAGAAGGTCCAACTATTCAGGATTATGTCCACGCTGCACCCTGTCGCTCTAAAAGGCGACGACGTGTTTACGAAGTTCGTCAATGAGACTTACCACATTGAGAACGAATACGTTATGCAGCTGAACCCTAGAGACTTCGACGCTGTACCGGAATACGTGATCGCTTCGTGCACCGCCCTGCTGAGCAAGGTCGAAGCTTAACTTACCCGATGTCCGTGTCTCCTGCCGACACCTACTCTGAAGTTCTTTATGCGCGTTCTTCAGTGGGCGAGGATTGGGTCCCGCTGCAGGCCAAGTCCTGGTGATAATGACACGGGGCTCAACTATGCTTCTAGGCAGGCGTCGGCGGGGGGCGCGCGTGTCATAGCGTGTTCGGCACAATGTCTTATAACCTATGTGTCTTGTATCCCATAGGTTTCGAGACGGTCAATCAGTAGCTACTGACACAGAAATGTAGATTGAGTCTCAGGCGCCTACAGCTCGCCCCTATTCATTTTTGTGGTTGTTCTGTATCCATTGCAAAGCATCTGAGAGAGTAAGAAGGCCCATTGATGACCTGAGGTATTCTCGAACCGCAGGTTTGTGTCCTGGATGGTCGATTGCGTGGCGGAGCAATACGTACAAGGCGGTTGTATCGAGGATCAGGCCCTTCTCAGCAGCGAAAGGAAGGATCTCGTCCTCACGGAGGATGGTGCTACGGACGTAAGGATCCTTTTCGATCTCGCGATTTAGTAGGTACCACTGACCCGGGATGCGTACAGGCTTTTCTTCGAAGACAAATTTAGTCACGTACCCTTGCAGCGCTGTTATTTTGCCGCCTTTTGCGTTTCCACGGACCCCGGTAGCCTCACCGAGGACCAGCCATTGAGAGTCATCCGAGTCCGAAATCCTGAAATCTTCACGGCGTTCTTTCTCGTCCCATTCCAGATCCATGTCCCTGACTGTGAATCCTAATTCTTCCAAAGCATCACGAAGAGCGTCTTGCAGCGGGTCATCTTGCCCGGATAGGAGTTGCCGGCTTCCTGATGAGGCTACTTCTCGGGCAGCTTCCAGCTCGGATTCAAGGGTCTTGAGAACGGCATCGAATTTCGTCTTCGCTTCTTCAAACCTAGTTGTTTCGTCAGCAATTTTTCCAGCGATGGCTGTCTCACCCGCTGAGTACCATTCAGGGGAAGCCCACCAGTCAGGAATCCCTGGGAACTTCGTGGAATCGCGTCGACGCCAGTTCACGAACGCAGCTGTGATCCAGGGCCGTAATGTACTGACCTCGCTTGGAACAAACCACACTTCACCTCGCCCGGGCATATTAAGGCTTCCGGCTAAGACAAGTCCCTGAGGACCAATGGCGAAGCTGTCCAAATCGACACCTTCAGGGACCTCGCCGGGATTCATCAACCCCGTTTGAGTGGGACGGCTCTCCGCTGCTTGAATAAGAGATTCACGCAGTTCACGGTCTAACCCTTGTCGGACTGAGACTTCGTGCCCTGCGACTCCCCATTCGAGCCTTAATGTGACAGGATCCTCGGTCTGATTCAGAGCCTTGACGCGGTCTAGGGTTCCGTAACTGCCGTACCTTGTGCTGGGCAGTACATTGAAAATATACAGGTGCTCTGCCGCTCTGCTATATGACCGAGGGGTACCAAATCCACCGCTCGCAATCAGGTGCTCTCTAATCGTGATGAGAGCATCCCATTCATTCTGATCAACTTCAGCGAGGTCGGCAATTACTCTTACTGTTCCAGGTAAGTCCCCTTCACCATTTACTCGCTCAGCAAACCCCTTACTATCATCGAGGATTAGGATTCGCGGGTATTCGCGACGGTTTGCGACTGCGTGTGTAACTGGCAATGATCTTCCAATCTAGATGAGAGGCTCAGGTCTTTGGAGGCTCACTTGGGCGGTTCAAAACACACTTTTTGGCCATTCGGCCGCGGGAGAGGGTTACATTCTGTCCACAGCTCTGGCTCAAATCTAACCCGATGTAAAAATCATAGAGGAACGTCCATAGACAGCTCCCCATTCAGGTCGGAAAAGTGGTGAATGACAGTACTCGAACCTGTGCAAGAGTCTTTTGGAAATAGGGACGGTCCATTCGTGGGATCGTGATAACTGTCTCATAACCGAGGTGTCTCGAAACCCATGGGATACGAGACAACTGGGTCTGCCCAAGAATTAGTTGACAGGGTCGGCGGGCAATATGGATCGCGCCTCTGTTTGGACCCCAGGCCGATAAGCTCAGGTGCATTCGAGAACGAACCGGGGAGAACAATGAGCGGCATGTCTGCTGGATTCTACAAAAAGAAGATGCCCGAGAAATGGCGGCGGCACTTCATGCTGTATCGCGCCAAGGTCAGCATCTATCTCGATACTCCGGATTTCGGCCTGCCACTCATGATCGATACCTCGGAAATAATGAGCTTTTTACCCCACGATATTAACCGGTCATCTTTCGTAGGCAAGATTGGACCGGTCAAGCCCGGTGCTGAGGCGCTCTGGATTGAAGCCGCACTTCCCGAAGGAACGCCATCGCGCCCAACTGCTCGGCGCATCGGGGCCATGGTCCATCAAAGCCAAGTGCGAACCAACGTGATGCGTGAGGCGTGGACAGATGCAGATAACGAATATCGGGTCGAAATGTATGTGCGAGACAAAGATAACCTTTCGGTGAAGCTCGAACCGGACGTTCGATTCAGGCTCAATGCCAATGGCTTTCTGGATGGGGTGGAGTTCATCTCCTACGGGCCGAAGGGCAGCGCTGTTTTAGGACCTGACTATGCTGGCATGAGTTCATCCGTTACCGAGTACGGAACGACAGACCCTGATAAGTCAGGGGCATTGGAAGTGATGAACAGGGTTTTCTTTGCACTCGCTCTGATGAATTGCCGCAATGTGGAGCTCCGGGCGCGCGCCGGCGCAAAGGGTGCGCGGGGCGCTACGGCGACCGGTGACGCGTTCCACGAGGTCGTCATTGATGGCAAAACCAGAGCCTCAAAAAATTCCGACGCCAGCTCTGGTGACACAAACAGAAATCACCTTGCCCGGGGCCATTTCAAGACCTTCACTGAGGAAGCGCCTCTGCTGGGAAAACACGTGGGCACCTATTGGTGGGGCTGGCAGGTCAGGGGTCAAGAAGGCAAAGGAACAGTCGAGAAGGTCTTCACCCTCAAGTAGCCACCAGCGCAACAGGGGAGGCGAACGGACCTATTCCCAAAACAAAAAGCCCCGCCTGATCCTCGGATCAGGCGGGGCTTTTGTGTCAGGCGTCAGAGGTTTCTCAAACTGTCAGCCGGCGTCGCCAGCGGTCACAGGCTCCAGGCGCCAATCTCGCACTCCGCGGCTCTTGGTGAATTGCCATTCACTGCGGCACTTGTCGCAGAGGATGCGCACGTCATGCTCCCGGAAGCCAGGCGTGTTGTCATGTTCCTCGATGACTTCACCATCACCACAAGGACACTGGTACGTGTAGATCTCTAGGGACCCTGCGCCCCATCCGGGGGTGTTGCTTGCGGTGTCACTGATCAGCCCAGTGCGGATACCCAAATCCTCACGTTGATCCGCGGGTGCAACCCCGGCCCACTCTTTGATGGTAGTTAATGCTGCGTCTCGCGCATCGCGGGATGACGAGACTTCAGCCAGGATGTCCAGCAAATCCTTGGGAGCGCGAGCGATCCTGTTGGAGCTGTCCCGGACGCCGGCGGCGTAGTCGCCGGTCACGTCGCCGACCAGGTCATCGCGACCAGCCTGCTGAATCAGCCACCCATGGAATGAGAACACCTCAGTCGACGGCGCCGGCCGCTCCCAGCGATCAAGGACAGGCTCTCCGGCGGCACACTGCTCAAGCACTGTTTTGAGGTGAGTCATCCCCGCCGGGCGGTGGTGATGCCCTCGCGGCTTGGGTTGACCAGCGTTGACCATGCGCTTGACGTAGTCATGCTCGGTCTCTGAAATGCCGATCATGAGGTTGAGGCCACCCTCTTGCTCCACCATAGGAAGTCCTAGCGCGGCAGCCGCCCAGATCAGTCGTCCGTTGGTGACATACGAGCAGTGCGGCGCAAGGAATTTCTCTGCGGTGTGTTTCAGGGAGTAGCTGCTCACTTCCGGTGTTTCTCCTGGCGCTATGGGAGTGAACATGCGCAAGAAGTCCACCAGCAGCGTCAGCTCGATGAAGTCGCTGGTCTGGTTGAAGCTCCACGCCTTGTCTGCGTAATAGCCGGCTTCACCGAGGATGAAGTCACCACCGTCTGCACCCACGAGAAGGTGGTCTTCGAGGGTGTTGATCAGGTGGCGGGCACTGGTTCGCTCAGCCAGGAATCCCTGGGCAAAGGGCGACTCAACCTGTCGGAGTGCAGTTGTGTAGTTGATGTCAGTGAATGTTGCCCAGGCGCGAGTATCTTGCTTGATCTTGCGATCGCGGGTTTCACGGGGGTCGTTAATGTTGGAGCTCATCTCAATCTTCAATCCGGGCATCGCAACCCACGTCAGCAAGCCCTGTTTGATTTAAGAGAGATCTCTATCCAGGTACTGCGATTCTGGATCTGTGGCAGTTGTCTTCGGCGTCGTCGTTACGTGGGAACTCAGACTCAGAGGAAGGCAGACCAGACTGCCTTCCTTCCATTATACAGGCAAGAAAAGGGTGGGTTGCAGAAGCGCTCTGGGGTTGCGCGGCGGGAGACAGCCGTCCGCGGCGTATCAATGGTTTCAATGTCAGAGGCCTGTGACAGGCTGGCTTCATGACGTTTGAAGAAGATCGGACTAAGCTGCCTCGGGCCTACGTTAAGCTCCCACATGACCACCTCTATCAAGACCATGAAAAAGACTTGCTGGACACTATCAAGTGGTGTCTTGCCCAGGCTGGCGGCGATGCAAGCAAAATCGGCATTCAGGCCGGTCACAAGGATGATCTCGAACAGGATCCCTTGCTTATTTAATTCGCGACCATGGGAGCCAAGGTCTATTTAGACTTCCGAGGGAGGATGGCTGATCTGCCGTCTGGACCTGTGTTGATGTACCGCCCACTGGATTTGCACCTTTGGGCTGTAGATAACAAGCGAATGCCGTCAGCCGTGGCAGCTTTTGGGATCACGGGACCAGAACACTTCGCAGACAGATTCGGCCTTCAAACCACTGCATTTGGGTGGACCACTCATCCAGGCCAAAGACCCCATAGTGGCCCAGTGCTCCTGTAACTGTTGTGAGGGGCAATGAAGTGTGAGAACTTCCGACTGTTATAGGGGATTTATCCGGCTTGGTGTTGTGTCAGGTTGGATTCTTAGGTTCATGGGCTTCGGCGTCCGGAAAACGAGATATGGAGTCCAATCTGACAGATTTTAGCCCCATATTGGACGTCTGGCGGGGCTACACCCCAACTTGGCGGCTCACGACACGTCTAGGAGTACTGGACCACCCACAATGCCACACCGCCGACCGCCTTCCACTGTCTGGATTGCCCCTGGCGACACCTTCATGAGTACCGGGCCGAAAGGGAAGATCCACGGTATTCGCCCGGTAAGGATGGCTTGTGAAAAAGTGAAATATCCGACGCTAGAGCTATTTCCCGCCAGAAGTATGTACCCGGTGACCTGCAATCTGTCCAGTCTGTAGCTCTGTGGCCGACCTTCGCAGGCATTATGTATCGAAAAGACCGGGTGACGTTACATTGGCGCGTACACGGGAAGCGCTACATTATGGGCTGCGTGGTTCGACGGTTCCAAGAGGCAGGGTGGAGTGTCTCACGAACGATCGTTATCGAACGCTGGGTGAGCCGATGGTGTTGAGTGGGAACTCTCTTAGCGCTAACGACTGTTCAGTTCCTACTCAACCCCCAGCTTGTGAATGAGAGAGTATCTGAATGGGAATTAAAGAACGCCCGGAAGCCATGTCGCTTGCTCATCGGGGTTTCACCGAAGCGGCGTGGCGCACGCTCTATTCAATGCAACGGAAACACATTCTATCGGCGGCCGTGGCGGCGACCGAAGCCGTGAATTGGGTCTGCGCACTGGATGAGCAGCTAAGGAAAGAAGGTGGTGGATATGTAGGGCGAAGAGATGGCGACGAAGAAGGCCGGGTGATCCCTGGTTTGCGCTATGCCCGTGATCGTTCCATGCACCAGGTAGTCATTTGCACTAGTGAAGACGCCAGATCGTTCTATAGGCCCCGCCGTGGTGTGGTGTACATAGCTTCATCGTTTCCGATTTGGGCGCCTACCGACAGTCTTCCAGGTTCTGAAAATAAGGACCCATACGATCTGAAAGGATCGTATGAGAACTATGTTGCCGAACAGCGTGCGCACAAGCCATTATTCGAAGCATTGAACTTCATTACCCGAGAGCTGACAGGTCTAGTCTCTCTTGTAACAATCGATCAGCCCGATTGGTTCCAGGAACTTACAGACGAGGAAAGGGTGGCCGTCAGCGAAGGTCCAATGATGCAGCTTTGACTGTCCGATGGTGATCAAAAGGTATTGAGGTCACGCCAGATACTCTTGCTCATCGTTGGACAAAACCTTAGCGTCGGATATTTTACTTTTTCACAAGCCACCCCATATACCCAGCGGTGTCGAGGTGCTGGTGAAGTTGAGGTAGGGAGTACAGCTCGTCGGTGAGCCAGTGGGCGTCCCATGCTTCGTGAGTGGGATTCTTGGTCATGAGCCCGGAGTATCCGCTGTCTCCGTCTACTGAGCGGCGTAGGCCCTCGACGACGGCGGCCGAGTAGGCCAGTGCTTTGCGGGAGGCGTATTCGGTGCGGGTCACGGGTTCCTGTAGCGCCCAGACGGCGTGCGCATGGCCGTTGGTGGGATTCTCCACGATCGCATTGGGGAGCCACTCATGACGATCCCACATGGCGCGGAGGTGAGCATCGCTGTGGTCGATGTCCACGACGAGGAGGTTTGAGAGCGCCTTAGGGTTCGCCTCAATGTAGCGACGTTCTAGCGCCGGGCCGCGGCCCATCCGGTAGATCCCTTCCTTGAGATCGTCGGATGCGTAGGGCCAAAGCGGGAACCAGAGTTGTTCCCATTGATGCCCCGTGGGTGCTGTAGTGGTCATGTAATGACTCAACCACGTTCAAACCACGACACAGGGGATTTCACCCTAGCGTGTTCAAAGTCCGCCCGAAACCAAGTCAGATGTTTCTTGTAGCCGCCGCTTCAGGGCCCAGTGCTCCTATAGCTGCCATGAGGGGCACTGCTGTGGAAAACTCCGCTTACTTCAAGGGCTTTTCGGGTCTCGCATTGCGTCAGGGCGGGTTTTTAGATTCATGGGCTGCGGTGTCCAGAAAACGAGATATGGAGTCCAATCTGACGGATTTTTGCACCATATTGGACGTCTGGTTGGGGTAAACCCAACCAGACGTGTGATTGTCCCTGGCGACACGTTCAGGAGTACTGGGCCCAATGCATGAGGTGTGACAGATTTCAGGTCCTCAGTTGAAGCAAAATCGAAGGCAATCCAATGCACGTATACTACCGTGCGATATGGTTTCGGCAGACGTTATTATTGGTGGATGGACTATGAACAGGCTGCAAGTTTTTGCCCGAACTGCGGGAACGGGTTCCTGACCGACTCCACACGTCCGGGGAGGCCTCAAGTGTGGTGCTCTCCGGCGTGTAGGCGTGAGGCTTCAGCGAGTCGTTTAGGGGCTGCAAAAGCGCGGAATCCGGTACGTGTGGAAACGGTGGCTACTGAGCGGATCAAGTACACCAGCGTTCCGATAAGTAAACTCAAAGAAGCGATCGCACAAGACCCACGGTTAGCGACTGAGTTGGCGAAAAAGCTTGAACAGATCACGACCGAAACATACGACCAGGTAACGATCACTACGATCCGGGAAGCCCTCGATGCGGCCGGTCTAATTGCGGTAAAAAAGGCCAATCAGAACCTCGACGTACGCGAGAAATCTCTAAAAATTCGCGAAGATCGGTTAGAGGCCCGTGAGCGAGCTTTAAAGAGCCGAGAGCAACACCGGCCAGCGACCACTCAACACGCACCGGGATCGTCATTCAGCCGCCCACAATAGCCATGGTGGGAAGAACATGAGGCAAAGCGCCGATAGCTAGTCGCCCAACAAGGTTCGAATCTGATCAACCCTTGACGAACAATGGAACAGTATCCCAGTATCCGGCGGTAAAGGCTCGTAGGCCAGGCCAGGCCAGGCCATCGCCAGAGAAGGCGGAAAATATTTCCGGCTGAGTACTCTTGTAAGCCATGGGTTTCGAGACACTCAGGTTATGAAACACATCAACAAAATCGAGCGACGCCCGATTAGAAGAGCATTGTCAAAGAAATGGGCGGCTACTTGCGTCATCATATTATTCCGTCAACGGCTCATTCCTCCCCTCCGAGCTGCGCATCCGTTGCCTCACTAAGGGATGGTTCGTATGGCCAACTAACCGCGTCGATCAAATCGGACCATTCTTGCATGATCGCTTGTCCGTCAAGAATATTCTGCGAGCCAGTTTCATATTTCTTTAGAGGCGGGCGCAGGTCTCTGGAGAGTCGAGCGAGACCGCGACCGGCTTTAATAGCTTCTTGTACGCTTTCGGTCGCTTTCTTGCCTGATTCCACCATTGATTGCACAGACTGCTGTGCCGCAATAAATGAGGCGCGGCCTGCCGATGTCTGCAAGTGCCCAAGCTCTGCAAGGGCCCGAAAGGATGGATCAATTTCGAGGAGATCCTTCATATATTGCTCACCGGCCTGTTCGATGTTCCTCGCTGGGACGTCCAGGTCTTCAGCCACTCGTCGAAGAATCACAATTTTCGAGGCGAACGGATTGCCATTCCCACCTACAGCATTGAGTTCCCCCGTACCCTCATTGAGGATCCTGTTGAATTCATTAGAGGCTTCCTCAAACCTACCCATGGTCTTCATCCAGGCATTTGAACGATCAGGTAGTTCCGCGACGAGCTCGATAGCTGACGGAGCATCGTCGTATGGGTCATCTTGGTCATCGGTCGCCGAGGTAGCAATAGTTTGGAGCGATGAGTTTGACCTTCGGAAGAGCTCACCAGCGCCGGAAGCCGCCGCGTCTTTAGCAGGCTGGGTTTGAACTTCACGCATCAGCTGACGAAGCTCCTGAGCCAGCTCATTGATGGCTAGACGATGTTGGGCACTACTTTCATCGACTAGTCTCAGATCTTCCCAGTTTTTGTACTGAGTTTCGGCGGCGATGGCTTTTGCTCGGTCAGTGCTCTCTGCAACAAGGTCGTCTACAGGTGCGTAGCGAAGCGCTAGGAGATAGCGAGGGACACCCAAAGACCTGGTCGTGTTAAAGAACTCGAAGAACTCCCGACGGCATTCGTTGCTCGCGAAAAAAGAGGGGGACAATACGGGGATGAAGAACGTGGTTGTTTGCAGAGCCCCATCGATGCGCTCTTTCCATTTCTGCCCCCACCGTAGGTCAGATCTATCCACAAATATTTCAAGTTCTTGGCCTGTTAGAACCCGATATTCAGACTGAATTTGTTTCGCCAATCGTCTGATGCGTCCCTCGTCCGCTTCATCGTCAAGGTGGGAATAGCTTAGAAAGCCAACGGCATTGTCAATTTCAGAGTCCATAATAAGATTCTGCCTCATCGATGTTTTCATAAAAGACAGTCTCGCATCCCTAGGCCCCGTGCTCCTATAGCTGTCCTGAGCCACCATGAAGTGAAAACTCCGCTTGTTTCATTGGCCAAACGAATAGGTGGCGTGATTATCGCAGCCGGTTCCACCAGTGGGCCGGCCTTCTAGCCGACTCCTCCTTTTCGACCTGCGGTCCAGGGGCTGCAGGTGTTCTAATGAGGCCTGATTCGAGCATGAGCAGGGCACGCTCGGCGGTCTCTGCACGTTTCTCGTGAGCCAAAGCTACCTGTTCACTGGCCACCCTATGAGCGCGCTCAGTGGCCAGGCTGATTTCCAGCGTCTTTATGCGGTTTTCTAGGTTTATCTGGTTCACCTGAGCTAGTGCATCTTCAGGGTGAACTATGTCAGTGACCACACCTTGGCCAAGGGGTGGAACAGGGATGAATCCCGCGGCCAGGAGGTCGGTGAGCGGGATCCGCCATTGGCCAGCCCGGTCGAGGTATGCGCCAGGGAATTTTCCTTGATCAAGACGACGACGCAGTGTTGAGCGGCTAGCCCCAGTGCGCTCCACGGCTTCCCGCATCGTCCACTTCGGGCGGGTTTCAGTCATGCGCTCACTACAGGTGCGTCGGCTTCTTTGGAATAGGTCGCCACCAGTCCCAAGGAGACGCCTAGCTCGGCGGCGATGACACGCATCGTCATGCCCTGAGCGCGCTTCTCAGCTATCAACCGGCGCCGTTCATTGGCCCGTCGTTCATATTCGCCCCGAGGCTCTGCCATGATCCGTTGAATTGTGCGTTCAGAAACGCCTAATTGAGCAGCTAATTCCTTGGCAGTGTGTTGCCTTCTTATCGGTTTTAAAGCAGTCATTTTTTGTCCGCTTTCATGGCTCGCGACACTAGTTCTTCTAATGTTTGTCCGCCGCGGCGGGTGAGGCCGGATTGGATCCCGCCTTTGCGTCCGCGTGCGGATTGGATGGTGCTGAAGGTGGCCTCGTAGACGGCGGGTCCGTCTTGCCACATGCGGGATTTAGTGATGATCCATTTGTGGATGCTGGTGGCGATTGCTTTGCTTTCGGAGAGCGGGAGCGGTTCGCTGAATGTTGCGTTGAGGGAGTGCACTTCGTCGTTAATGACGCGGTGTAGTCCTGAGGGGTCTCCGAAGTGGTGGCGGAGTTCGCGGTATGCCCAGGTGCGGGCTGTTTCGAAGATGGTGCAGTTACGACCGAGGCCTACGGGATCACGGCGTTTGGTGCGTTGCCAGGAGACAGGGGGCATATAGGGGTGGCTTGTGAAAAAGTGGAATATCCGACGTTAGTCTGATTTGTGGCTCTTCAGAATCCAGAGTGTTTTCAGGGCTGCCGTGAGCTGACCCTGTTGTCACCGTGCGGACAGGGCGAGAACCATCAGCGATTCCGACATGAAAGTGCGGGCGTCATCATCTGGGCACCTGGTAGGGAACGGCATGTCCTATCTCCTCTCGGACTTTTAGCCACTCGGCAAGGCGCGGCTCGGTCTTTTCCGGAGGAATCAGGTGGATGAGCTGTGGCGCCCCAAAGAGCTTCGGTCCGGTTGCGGACTTAGCCTTTAGTTCCTTGAGTGCTTTTGGTACACGTTCATCCCTCAATTGCAGTAATGCGCAGTCCATGCTGAAAAGATCGAGAAATAGGTCTCCGAAGTGAAGAGTTCCACCGGAAGGGTAGAAGACACGCAATGCCTGTGTGACTGGACCGTCCTGACCGGGGGGTGTCCGTAGACTTAGACCATCTTTGGAGATGTGCCAGTCGACGATAGAAGGCCTGCCTGCAAGGACCAGTGCGTCCAGCTCCCCGTCAAAGTGCTCGAAGGCGTTTCTAATCTTCCTGACGTTGAGCACCGGGAAGTCCTCGTCTAGCTGGAGGATGTCATTGAGCTGATGCGAACGCTCGGTGAGCCTTTGCTGCCTCTGTGTTCTGGTCGACTTCGGATGGTGTGACGCGTCATTTGGCTGGACCATCCGCTGAATGACAATACAGGCGAAGAGGGAAGCTTGCAGGTCGCCCCAGACCATCGTGTCGTGAGTGTCAGTCTCCGGTCGCATCGCCCTTAGCCACGCCCGCGTTAGGAAGCGGCTGGCAATTTCTGCCTGCCGCCCCAGTTCCTCAACATAGACACTGAGTTGAAGCGCTTGGGTGATTTCCTCGGTCTCCCCAGATATGGACCGCAGCTTGTTCATGGTTACAGCCTATGTGGGCATCCCGAGAACGCACGTTCTGGTGTGCATGTTGGCAGCATGGAGTTTTTGGGCTGGGGTACTGGTAGCGAAATATTGGACGCCAAGCCTGGCGCGCTGCTCGGTAACGATCGTTGCTGAGACACTTCAGCCCTTGTTCTCGGACCCGTAGAACGACGATGCCTATGATGTAACACTTCCCGTGTACGCGCCAATGTAACGGCCAACGGTCTTTGCGATACACAGCGTCTGCGAAGGTCGTCCCCACAGCTAAGAATTGGACAGATTGCAGGCCGGCGGCGGCACACTTGTGGCGGGAAAACACGCTATCGTCGGATATTTCACTTTTTCACAAGCCGCGCCAAGACGCCCGTGGAAAACGAGCCGACAGCTACCTCCTAAGCCTGCCGAAACAATTCGAGAATGTGGCACAAGCCACCGCTTGGCGAAAGGGCAAGATCCACGGCATCCGCACCGTCTTCAGAGCACTCGGGGCACCCTCAGCACTGGTCTACGAAGCAGTGGAGCGAGGGCGCCACTCCCCCACCACGGCTGACATCGTGAGGGCAACGGGGTTGAGTCGACCCACGGTTACCAAAGAACTCACCATCCTGGCAGAACTATCCATGATCGAACGCCACCACGGACTCTGGCAGATCATTCACACCACCAACCTGGGAAAAATTGCCGAATGGTTAGGTGTCCAAGAAGACTACGAACGGCAAAGTGCCCTCATCAGGGAACAGCGCCGGCAATGGCACGCTCACCTTGAACGATTCACGGAACCAGTGATTCACGAAGAGGACCTCTACGACCAGGAACAAAGCGAATGGGACCCGTGGATCCCCTACAACAACGACCAATCCGCCTTGCAACGTTTCCTGCAGGCCGCCTAACCCGTGGTGGCTCATAAACATGTCCAAGCAGAAGACCAGCGCGGCACCCTCAGCTAGACCAAAAGTCCTGATTGGGGCGAGAAGTTCGTGGCGGACTTCGCGGCGGCTAAGCAACATCGTCACCGTTCAAACATTGACCCCTGTACCAGCCATGCACGAGGTCCGGACTTCATAACCGCTCCATGTTGTGGGCCCGCAATTCGCTGTGCCGCGCAATGCATCTAATATATCCATAATAACTTGTGGATACATTAGAAGCGACGCATCAAATGGGGCGTGAATATCCACTAGAGCCATTGGACTGACTTATATTAATGGATAGAATGGATCTATTAGACTCTTTGGACACGATGGATACCATGTGTTTGAATATCTAATGTATCCATTGTGGCCTGTAGATACATTAGATGTTTTTACCTTTCCCAAAAATGACGCATCAAATGGGGCGTAAATATCCACTGGAGTCATTGGACTGACTCACCTTATTGGATATAATGGATCTATTAGATAGATTGGATAAACAATGACAGCGCACATCAAGGCCCTCATCAACCAAAAAGGTGGGGTGGGCAAGACAAGTTGCACCATTAACTACGCTAGGGTTGCCGTCAATGCTGGCATGAGGGTTTTGGTGATAGACGCTGACCCTCAGGGGAACCTGAGTGGGATTTTGGCGGCAGAAGAAGTTCTCGCTGATCAACTGAGCTTCGCAGATGTACTGGTGGGGGAGAGGGTTGCCGAGGCGACAGTTGCCGGCATTTGGCCGAACCTGGATGTACTTCCAGGGAATCAGAACACGTCGAAGGCAACCCAGCAGCTCCACACGGAGCATGGGCGCGAGTACCGCCTCAAAGAAGCGCTAACCGCCGTCCAGGACGACTATAACCTCGTGCTTATTGACTGCGCCCCGAGCCTTGACCTGCACACCGTCAATGCCCTGACCGCAGCAGATCAAGCGGTTGTTATCACCCAGCCTGGCAAGTTCTCACTTGATGGGCTCAGTGAGTTGCTGAAGAGCTTTGACAGCGTTCAGAAGTACTACAACCCACTCTTGACGGTCGCCGGCATCGCTGTGAACGGACTCAGAAATACCATCAGCCACCGCTCTTGGATCAGCGAACTGGAAGAGTTCTCACCTTGGCTCATTCTCACCCCATACATTCCCCTGTGGAGTGTCATTCAGGATGCTCAGGAAGCTGGCTATGGCCTCGATGAGTGGAAGGCGGATGCCGAAAAGGCGCGTGAGGCATATGAAATCTACGCACGGCACTTTGTAGGTATTGAAGGCTTGGACCTCCATGGGCACCTCAGTGCACTCTTCCCCAACCATGATTACTCGCAGCTGAAGGAGAAATAGGCGCAATGGCACAACGACCAGCACCCAAGAAGAGCAATTTTGGGGCATCTCACCCCATCGAGCACGTCGAATCGCAGGTTGCAACGCAGCCTGAAATGCAGGCTGTGCCCGCCAGGCAAACGCCCGAACCGCCTACCCCCAGCCAGATTGTTGTGCCCGCCGTTGAGGTCCCTGAAGGGAAGAAGAAACCAGGACCGGCCCCACAAGGGCGTCATAAGTCCAAGGCCGCACTGTTCACCGACGAAGAGGTCATCGACCGCCTACGTGCAGCCTGGTTCCATACGCCCACCATGTCGGGAGAGCGGGAAGCCTCATTCTCCGACTTCCTCCTGGAGGCTGCGCTTGTGCGCACCAGGGAACGTGAAGAAAAGTACAACAAGGGTGCAGAGTTTCCCCCGGTCAAGGCGGGAAAGATCGGCGCCGGGCGGAAGGGGTAACTTCTCGAATAGGGCGTACTGATCCAATGTATCCATAAGATCTATTGGATATACCAGCTGTGGTCCAAACCGTCACTGCTAGCAGCTCGCTGCTAGTCCGTAACCCTCGACAGCAGATACTTGATGTACACAAAGATTCTTATACCGGCAGTGAGTATGAATTTTCCCGTGATCCTCTGTGATGGGCCGAGCAATGAGGTGCTTTGCCAGGAACTCAAGAGCAGGGAATGGGTGCCTTGGCACAGCCAAGACGTACGGGCGGGAGATTATCATCCTGGGCCGGGCCGGGCCGGTGTCCAGGGCGGGCCGGACTGGTCCATGAAACGCGACATGCTTTCACCGCGCTACAGCACCCATCCGGAGGAACTCTTACTGGGGTGGCTTACTGAAAAAGTAAAATATCGAACGCTAAGATTCTGGTAGCGCGGATCCAACGAGAATACTGTGACGGGCTGGCACGCCGTTCTTCTTCGAAGGGAATCGACCTGAATGTCTATAGGCTTCAGGGCCTGGAGGACCTAGCATCGACGCCGCGTCACCGAGTCGCGCATCCGAACGAGTGCCGCATCCCCCTTCGTCGCGAGAAGTGGAGGTAGCGGCCCCGGATTTTGTCGCACTTTCGACGGGCCATTTATGGGCAGACCATTGGGAAGCCCTGAGAGTCAGCCAGGTGCTCTTTGGGTAAAGCGTGCCAAATTGCTGCTGCGCCGGGCGGAGGTCCTTCCTAACCGAGGTGGCGCGACTTATTACACCATTGGCCACAACCGCATTAGCGGTTTGCCCGCGAATTAGATCCGGCGCTAGATGAGAAGCCTTTTCGGAGTGGGCCATGCGAGACGGATGTGATGGTTCCCAAACCACCATCCGTAGGTCAACATCTGCATGGCGTCGGAGTCGGATCGTCGCACCTCGGCAACCCGATGGCCTGGCCTGTCAGGCACGGGCAATGTGAGGATGCGGTTGGGAGCTGTGCCGAGTCCCACGCCGAGTGCTTTGCCCGCGGCTTCCTTTGCTGTCCAGATCTCGGTCAAGCAACTTTCTTCACTAACAGCCAACTCAGAGCGTTCCTCGGGCGAGAGGGCCCATGCAAGGTCAGTGGTGGCTTCGTCGGAGAGCTGGCGCTCGACATCAACACCGACAGGGGTTGCAGCGACCGCCAGAACGGTGACGGCGCTGGTATGGGACACGGAGTAGTAGCTATCGCGATGTCGTAGTGGGAACGTCCGCTCTGGGCTGCGGTAATAGTTCAGCGCTTCAGGGCCAAGATTCTCGGAGATGAGCTGTGCGGTAACTTCTGCCGCCTTGGTCGACGCAATGCGGAGAGAAGCGGTGTACGGCGTGGGGGCATGTCGAATGTTAACCAATATTTTTACTGGATTTGATGTATGCACACGCAATATCCTAAGTTGATGTATGTACATCAAACAACATGCGCTAGGGCCTGCCCGGGACACTCACGCCTTAGCCGAGAACACGTCAGGAAAGGAGCAACCATGATCACTTCAACAGTAAAAGCCGGCCCCGAAACCTTTCACATGGCGTTGTCGACAGATCGCCTCAGAGAGAGAAACGACGTGAGTATGAGCGGTGGCTTTCAAAGAAGCTCCGGAACATACCGCGCCACGAAGAACCCCCAGCTCCTCCGGGAGTGCGTCAAGGTCATCTGTCAAGGCGGAGTGGCTGCGCTCGTGCCGACGTCGGCAGCTGATGCTTATTTGGACACGATCGCTACCCAGGTCGAGGGATTTGCCCGAGCATATTCGGTCTCTTCTGGCTCCGAGGTCGGAGGGATCCTCGCGCTTCCTACCTCCGGCTCAACGGGATCCCCCAAACTCGTAGCTATTCCAGCCACAGGCATCGCTCAGTTCCTCGATTGGGGCAAGAACTACTTTAATTTCAATAGCTCAGCAGTGTCGCTCAGCCTGAGCCCATGGAACTTCGATGTCTCATTGTTGGACACCTGGGCGGTACTGGCAGGGGGCGGGACAGTCGTCGCCGTGGAGTCTGCACGGTTGCACGACGCCAAGTACTTGGCGGATCTGATGCGGCAATACCAACCAACTTTCGTTCAAGTTGTACCCTCCACCCTTGACGCCTTGATTAAGGCAGCCGGGGATGATGTTTGTGGATCAGTCCATGACGTTGTGCTCACCGGTGGTGTGGCCTCCCGAGCCACCCGTGCAGTAGCTGCACGGCTTTTTCCCGCGGCGGTCTTTCACAACGTCTACGGCGCAACTGAGGTCAATGATTGTCTGATTGCGACGATGTCAGCCCAACAATTCGCCTCATCGGAGACTCTTCCCTTGGGGATCCCCATAGCAGGTTGTGAGATCTTTCTGAGGTCAAACGGTGAAGTTCAGCCGGTAGGGCCATTGATGGAGGACAGCGAGGGTGAACTGCTGGTCCGTGCACCGTGGATGGCGTTGGGTTACATCACCGAGGGCGAGCTGCAACCCCTGCCGTGCACCCAGGTCGATGCCTACGGCGCTCTCTACCCGATGAAAGACCGGGCCATTTCCGCCGCGGGATGTTTGGAGTACCTAGGGCGCAGCGATCGAACGATTAAGCTGCGAGGGCAGCGCATCAACCTTGACGAGATCGAACATGCCGCCCGTCAGACGGATCTGACAGCAATGACCTGCGCATGGCTCGATGAATCTACATCGACACAACAGCTGCATCTGGCTTACACCTCACCTGAACGCGGTACAACGCCGGTGTCCGGTCTTCAGCTCCGACTGAAGATGAGCCGGCTCCTTCCCGCTTTCTCCATGCCCAACTATCTGCATCCCTTTGACCGTCCGTTCCCGCTTAACGGGAACGGGAAGCCAGACCTGCCCGCAATCAAGACCCTGATAGAGAGCAAATAGGACATGTCCCTAGTCACTGAAGTCAAGCAATACATTGTTGACAAATTCGCCACCGACATCGCACCGGATGAACTGCCCTCGGACATTGATCTGCTGTCAACCGGCATCCTGACCAGCGTAACCACGGTCCAACTGCTCGGCTGGTGCGCAAGAACCTACAGGATCCCCATCAACTCCATTTCTATTAACCCTGAGGAACTGAAAACCCCCGAAGGCATCGCGGGTTTCATCGCGTCAAACCGTACTAACCCAATAGCCTAACCCGAAGAGGAAATACATTATGTTCACCCGCTCAAAGAATGAAATCGCTCCCGTCGAATGGGGCAACGGAACCAGCCACCGTCTGCTGGTTGAAGCCGACAACATGGGCTTCGCGGTCGCGCACACCGTTGTCAGAGCAGGCACTGAGTCCAAGCTGGAATACCGCAGAAACCTTGAGGCCTGCTATTGCATTCATGGATCCGGCAACATCGAGGACACCGAGGGTAACCGCTTCGAGATCGTACCCGGTGTCGTCTACGCCCTGGATGGCAACGAACCGCACTACCTGCGGGCAGCCGAAGGAGAAGACCTCGAACTCGTCAGTATCTTCAACCCGCCGATCCGCGGAGATGAGAAGCACACTCTCAGCGACAGCGGATTCAGCACATATTAAGGAATCGGCAATGACAACAACGATGACAAACACCCGATGGTCCGGTTTCATTGAAGCGTTTGGCGCCACAGGCAACGATCATGCTGAGCACCGCAGCGATGGTCTTGCCGTTGACATGTGGGAACAGTTGTCCGAGAGCGGAGTCTTCGCAACCTTCGCCGAAGCCGACACAGAGCATGCTGGATTGAAAACTGCTGTCAGCCGCATGCGGGAATTAGGACGAACAAGCCCGGACCGTGGGCTAACATTCTCGGCGGTGACTCAACTGGCCAGCACCATCTACTGCCTGCGCGCCTTCGCAGACCGCGGCATTCAGGAGCGTTATCTTCCGGAAGCCGAGACCGGAACTGCCATCAGCGGCCACGCGATCACCGAAGCTGAGGCGGGCTCCGACGTGATGAACATGTCCACTACCGCGACCCGGCACGGTGATCACTACGTCCTAACGGGAACGAAGCGTTTCATTACGAACGCCCCGGTGGCTTCGACGCTGGTGGTTTACGCCAAAACCGTTGAGGAGGACGGCTCTGACAAGGGTCTTTCAGCTTTCCTTGTGGAGACGTCGTGGCATGGAATGGACACCACCGGCGTCATGCCAACAGCGGGGTTGCGGACCTCGCCCATTGGTACGGTCAGCATGGACCATGTGAAGGTGCCCGCAGGAAACAGGATTGGCCACATCGGTGCCGGATTGCTCATTCTCGATCAGGTCATGAAACGTGAAACCCTCCTTGCCTTCGCTGCGAACCTCGGAGAGATGGAACAAGTCGTGGCCGACGCCGTTCGGTATGTCAATCAACGTAAACAGTTCGGTGTCACGATCGGCAGCAATCAGCTGGTGGCAAACCGCATTGTTGAAACACAGGTCGCCATCGAGCTCGGCGGAGCACTACTGAACTCAATTGCTGACCGCCTTGATGGCTTCGAGGACGTGACGATTCCCATTGCCGCGGCCAAGATTTTCATCAGTGAGGCCAACGTCCAATCCGTGATCAATGCACTTCAGGTTCACGGTGGAAATGGGTATCTTAGAACCTCTCCGCTTGCTACTCATCTTTTGGATGCGGTACCAGGGGCGATCTATTCAGGTTCGAATGATCTGCTGCGCACGAAGATTGCCACGATGCTGGGAGTAGCAACATGAGTCGTATCGACCCTCTCCTGACCAACTCAACCCAGGTCTTCGACTTCGAAAACCCTGCAGTCTTGAAGTTCATCAAAGACTCCGGCTGCTACGTGGAGCCGAACATCGCCAAAGCAGTTGAAAAGCTACACGATGAGGTCCGCGACACCATTGACTACAACGTATTCAACGTCTCCCTGCACCCCGGGCTCACCGCTTCCGAGGTTATTTCCGAATCATCGGGTTTCTGCCTTCATAAAAGCGTTCTCTTCGTCGCATGTTGCCGGAAGCTGGGGGTGCCGGCGCTGCTGTGCTCTGACGTCGTGACCAACCACGTTGCCGATGCTGCGATGCTCGAACTTGTCGGCGGCGAAGAATTTCTGCACTGGTACGCGCGGATCTATCTCAACGGACGGTGGATCAAGGCGGCACCAATCTTCAACAGTCTGTTGTGCATGATCTACGGCATTGACGTCCTGCGCTTCAACCCTGACGGGGACTCCATTGAGCAACGCAACGGCAGAAGCTCGAAAATGATCTACAGCGGCCAGCAGCACTCATACCCCAATCCATCAATGGAAGAACTAATCCAGGTAATACGGGACAAACACCCCAGAATGGTTAGCGACACCGGACGGACCCCAGCCTCCCACACCCTGACTGGCACGAAAATCGCCAACTAGAAAGGCAGAATGACATGTGGAAATACGACGGCTGGGAATCCGATTTCAAGCTCGGGATCTTAACGCCACACGCAGACGTTGGCCCCGAAGCAGAAGCCCAAGCAATGCTCTCCGGCCTGCGGGCAACTGTCCACGGCGCGCGGGTTGACTTCAGCCCGATGCATCCGGGAGGAAGCATCGACGAAAAAATTGCCCACGATCCAGTCCTGAGGTTCATCCATCCAGAGGTAATCGACCACACAGTTCAGAGTCTGTCTCACTCACCCTTGGACGCAATCGGACTTGCATTTACCAGTTCTTCATTCAAAATCGGTGCAGAACGGGAGCAACGGCTGCTTGCGAGGCTGGCCACCGTCAGCTACGGGATCAGACTTGAAACTACTGGTACTGCGGCTACTGCAGCCATAAAACACCTTGGCTTAACTTCGATCGCCGTCATGGCGCCATCCTGGTTCGATGATCAGCTTTGCCGTGAGGGAGCTGCTTACTTCGTAAACCAGGGAATTGACGTGATTTCTGCGACGCCAAGCGGCCCGCCCGGAGGTCCTCGAGCGATCACAGCGGAGGCCATGACGCATGCAGTTAAGGAACTTGTTGATACAACCGGCGCGAAAGCGGTGTTCATAGCCGGCAATGGGCAGCGGGCCATTGGTGCGATCGACCACCTTGAGCGCCATCTTGGCATCACTGTGCTGACGGCAAATCAGGTTCTCCTGTGGGCAACTCTGGCTGGCACCGACCTGCAAAACAAGATCACGGGCTATGGGCGGCTCTTTGCGGAAGGGTGATTGAGAGAATTCAATATGATATAGTTATATGCATGTACATGGATTCTTCTTCTGATTCGGCGGGGGGGGTCCGCATACGCGACCTCAGCGCAGGCTGGTGCCAGGTTGCCGCGGTAGTGGCTGCGGTAGACACTACCCTCGGTAAGTGGCTTGCGGAAAACTATGGCATTGGTCTTACCGAGTACCGTGCAGCACTTCTTCTCAGTCGGGCCCCGAGCAACGAGCTGCGAATCGCGGAGCTCGCACACAGGGTCGGGCTCACCCAGAGCTCAGTGACTCGGCTGGTGGGTCGCATGGAGAGTAAGCATCTGGTCGTCCGCGACACCTGTCCCGACGATGGGAGGGGTGTCTATGCGGTAATCACCGACCGGGGGCTGGACGCCATTAAGGAAATCCACGAGCCCTACGGGGCTAAGATCTCTGATTTGCTGCAGAATGCAGCAGATCTTTACCCGCAGCTCGACATTGTGGACTTAGACCACACCTTCGAAACGATCGGTAAATTGATTTCCTGATCTGGAACCCTGCGGGGTTTTTTAATCTTATACATGTATGCACATGCAAATTTTATGCTATGTGCCACGACTAAGAATGAGGGGTTGTTCAGATTGAGCACAAAAGTAGATGTCTTCGTGGACTATGTCTGTCCATTCTGCTTCCTGGCCGAGGACGCGATCGAGGAACTGAAACGTGATCGGGATGTCGAGGTGCGGATCCGTCCGTTTGAGCTGCGGCCAGCCCCGGTTCCTACACTACGGCCGGAGGACGACTACCTGCCGCGCATTTGGAATGCCTCGGTCTACCCGATGGCATACCGCATCGGAGTTCCCCTTACGCTGCCCTCGGTCTCTCCGCAGCCGCGAACGGAAAAGGCATTCATGGTGTTGCAGCTGGCCCAGGAAGCGGGCAAGGCGGATGTGTACTCCAATGCCATATATAAAGCGTTCTTCCAAGACGATCTTGACATAGGTGATGATGCGGTTATTACTGACGTCGCCGTTTCTGTTGGACTTGACAAAGCTGGGGTGGAAGCGGCCCTGATAAGTGACGAACGCCGTGCCAGACACCGCGCCAATCAGGATCATGCAGTGAACACTGTGGGGATCACCTCAGTGCCCGGCATCATGATTGAAGGGATCCTGCTTAGCGGCGTTCCCGACGCGGGCCGGCTGAAGAGGGCTGTTGACAGCTTTACTGGACTTATCCCTGTGGTTCCGGTAGTTCGGTCATGAAGGCTTCTTCTCCCGAGTTGCTGAAGCTAATGGAGGAAGCTGTAGCGCGGTGCGTTGCTCACGTTGAGGTCGGGGGACTGCCTTTCATGGGGGTAGTCGTTGATGGTAATCGAGTTATTTCGACGTTTGGTGTCAATCAGGTCCGGGAGACGCATGACCCTACCGCTCACGCCGAAATTGTCGCAATGCGGGACGCAATGTCGGCTCAGGGACGCACGGACCTGGCTGGAACAGTCCTGTTGGCAACAGGCGAGCCGTGCGGGCTTTGCTACCGGTTTGCGATCGACCACGGCATCGAAACCATTTACGTTGCCGTCGACCGCGACACGGTGGCCGAGTGGGGCTTCGACTATCGCTCCAGCTACTCGTCGCTGGAGGTATCCGACGAAAGTCGTGCCGGGCTTTATCATCCACTCCCCGTTGAGCATGGCAACGAGCCGTTCATACGCCATCTGCAAACGCCAGGACTCACCGAGCACAAAGATCTGCGTTCACACAACCAATTGAACTGAAAGGAACACCATCATGAATTGGCTCTACCTGGGCATCGCCGTTATCTTCGAGGTTGCCGTCGGCATCCTAGCCGGAAAAGCACAAGGATTTACCAAACTCTGGTGGACGATCGCCACTCTCATCAGCGGCGCAATCGCCACCTTCTTCCTCAGCCTTGCACTCCTGACGTTCGACGTTGGCGTCGGATACGCGATCTGGACCAGTGTCGCCGGGGTCGGGATTGTTATCATCGGCGCCCTTTTCCTCTCCCAGCGTCTGACCTGGAAGAAATTCATCGGCATCGCCGTCGTTATCGCCGGTGTCGTAGGGCTGAACCTCAGCGCCGCCGCTTGATCCTCACTCCCAACATCCTGAAAGGACTCCTAATATGACCACCACAACAAATGCTTCAAACAATTCGGCAAAGATTGCAGCCGAGAAGAAAACAGGCCCATGGGCAGCTCTGCTGCTAGCCGGAATATTCGAGGTGGGCTACGCCCTCACTGTGAACGGAAGCGAAGGCTTCACCAATCTCACATGGTCCCTGATTGCAATTGTGTTCTTCCTCTTCACCCTCTTCTTCCTCAGCGTGGCCCTAAAGAAAATCGACGTTGGAATCGGCTACGCAGTGTGGGCGGGGATCGGTGCAGTGGGGGCTGCACTTCTGGGTCCTGTCTTCTTCGACGAAACCCTGACCTTGACCAAGGCGTTCTGGCTAGCAGTCATCATAGGGGGTGTCGTCTGGCTCAAACTCGCCGACAGCCCCGCGCTCGAAGCCAGGAAACAAACCATTGGGAAAACCACTCCAGAACCAACTCAGTAACGACGAGAATTCCCCCTCGACCCACGGCATGCTAGGCACTCTAGCCGCTGCGGACGGGCTTCAATCGGCAAATTCGATGATGTCGATGATTTTATACATCAGAAACCAAATCACCGCGGAAAGATGTGGTTCCCTACACAAAACCACATTTCGCGCTCTCCGTCCTACGAGGCCTTAGTGGCTCTCATACAGACACGCCACCCGCTCACGGTCAATGAAACGGGTCTTGTAACCATCGCGGCAGCGCTATTCGATCCCGCAGGAACCCAAGGAATTCATAATGTTAAATGACTACACAGACGTATCAGACGAAGTACGTTCCGCCCTTTCTGAGGACAGACCCGTCGTTGCGATGGAGACATCAGTTGTCTCCGGCGGAAAGTACCCCACCAATTTTGCCTCCGCCCAAGAAGTCGATGACGCCATCCACGCAGCTGGAGCGACACCCGCACGCGTAGCTCTCATCGATGGTCGAATCAAACTAGGCCTAACGCCAGAAGAACTCGAGCGTCTCGCCCACGAAAACTCCCCCCGCAAAGTCGGAACCCGCGACCTTGCCGTCGCGCTCTCAACAAACCTGACAGCTGGCACAACTGTTTCATCTAGCATCATCGTCGCGGCCAGCGTCGGCATCAAGGTCTTCAGCGTCGCAGGAATCGGAGGCGTCCACCGAGGAGCTGAAACCTCCTTGGACATCTCCACTGATCTTGAGGAATTAGCACGCCAACCGATCGCCGTGGTTTGCGCCGGAGCAAAATCACTCCTCGACCCGGCACTCACCTTGGAGTATCTGGAAACTAAGGGCATTCCAGTGGTTGGCCTGGGAACACAGATGTTCCCGAACTACTATGGAGTGTCCTCCGGGCAGGAAGTCCCGTGGACACTTAACAGCATCGATGAGGTGGCCAAATTCATTGGTATTCACCTGGCGTTGAACCTTCCCGGAGGTGTGATCGTCACCAAGCCCATTGCTGACGATGCAGCCCTCGCGCCGGAAATACTCAACGACGCTGTCGAGGTAGCTTTGACCCAAGCGCGGGAGCAGGGGGTCAGAGGCCAGGCCCTGACCCCAGTGGTGCTCTCCGCCATCTCAGCGTCGACGGACGGGGCAAGCGTGCACGCTAACAGGGCTGTTCTCGTCTCAACAGCAGTAGCCGCGGCGGAAATTGCCAACAAATTGCAGGTTGGGGTTCTCAGTGGCAATCATATTTGATCTTGACGGAACCCTGCTGGATACACCCATGGGAATTGTTCATGTAGTAAACATGACAGCAGAACAACTGGGCCTCGCGGCTCCATCAGATACAACCATTCGTGCCATGATCGGCAAACCTCTCCAAGAGATGTTCATCTCCTTCGGCTGGCCTGCTTCCACGTCCGAACAATCACTCACTATTTTCCGCTCCCTGTTCTCCGAACACGTTGTAAGTATGGCCCCCTCCCTAGTCTTTCCAGGAATGCGGCGATCACTTGAAGCTCTCATGTCGGAGCATCGCCTCGCCGTCGCCACCAGCAAAGTCCTCCAAAGCGCCGAAGAAATACTCACAGCGGCGGGGCTCCGCGAATATTTCGAAGTCGTGCTCGGCGCTGACAGCGTCCCCAAACCCAAACCAGCTCCTGACATGGCGTTGCTTGTCGCCAGCTGTCTCGGAGTCTCCCCAGATTCATGCACCGTCATAGGAGACTCCGTCCATGACATGAAGATGGCTATTTCCGGGGGAATGACCGGCGTTGGAGTGACCTGGGGTGTCGACACGCGTCACGCTTTGTCCGTAGCAGGAGCTTCTCTCATCTGGGATGAGCCCACCAAAATTCCCAGTTCCCTTCTCTCCCAGCCACTTCAGCACTAAGGAAGTCTGACTTTGACTACGACTAGCACGCCCGTCGAAAAGCGAACGGGCGTACAAACCCTGACACTCATCGTGATATCCATTGCACAGTTCATCATCGCACTGGACTACTCCATCGTTTACGTCGCACTACCCAGCATCGGAGCCGAGCTGGCAATGAACGGTGCATCACTCCAATGGGTGGTCAGCTCCTACGCACTTCTCTTCGCCGGACTCCTTCTCCTCGGCGGACGAATCGTCGATAAATTCGGCGGCAAGAGTGTCTTCATCGGATCCATTCTGCTTTTTGGGCTCTCCAGCCTCTTAGGCGGCATCGCCGATAACGCAACCCTCCTCCTTCTCGCCAGAGCACTCCAGGGCATTGCCGCCTCAGCATTACTCCCCTCTGTTCTAGCCCTCCTTAGCCAGACCTTTCCTGGCGGTAAACTGCGCAGCAACGCCTATGCCATATGGGGCGCGGTCGGGGCTTCAGGCCTAGCTGCGGGCGTAGTTTTGGGCGGCCTGTTAACCACATTCTCCTGGCGATGGACCTTCCTGATCAATATCCCGCTCGTTATCATCTGCGGAATAGGTGCTGTTAAAACCTTCCGCAGTAAAAACCCCCAGACAAAACCGACCACCATTCCGGTGATGTCTAGCATCGCCGGCACGGCAGCCATACTCCTTGTCGTACTGACTCTCACTCTCCTGGCAGACCCAGAAACATCACCAGGGCTCTTCTGGTCAGTGACGGTGCTGGCCATTCTCGCGGTCCTGGCATTCCTGTTCAACGAACGCCGCTCCGACTCACCCCTCATAGAGAGGCCACTGCGTAAATTACATGCATTGAGAGCAGGCACAATCGCGGCAGGTCTCTACATGGCCAGTGTCGGCACCGAGTTCTTCCTGGTAACCCTCTACCTCCAAGAACAACGAGGCTACTCCGCCCTCGCCGCCGGGATTGCTTTCCTCCCCCTCGCTGCCATGGTTACTGCCGGCAATGTCGTTGCTGGCAAGCTGATTGTCAGCAACAGCGTCCAACGCGTCCTTGGTCTGGGTTTCGCAATTTCAGCCGGGGGACTGCTACTGCTGGCAGTTTCCCTCGGTATCGACAACTTCTGGTTGGGACTATTGCCAGGATTCCTCTTGAGCGGCTTCGGTCACGGGCTCATCTATACCGCGATGTTCGTGCTCGGCACCTCTGACGCTCCGCAAGAAAGCCAAGGCGCCGCTGGATCGTTGATCACAACATCTCAATACGTAGCAGGCGGCATAAGCCTTGCCCTGCTCGTACTCGTCATAGCATTAACAGGTCCTGAGCTGGGGTATCCGCTGGCATTCGGCATAAACGCAGCCTTCGCCCTGATAGGTGTTGTCGTGGCACTCACACTCAAGGTTCGCTCCAATGCCACTTAACAGCACCCCGGAAACCCCCGAAAAAAACCACGACCGATACCGAGTGGGGATCGTTGTGGTAGACAACGATCCAGTTCCAGAAATGGAGATCAACCGACTGGCACCGCTGGGGGTCTCCATACATGTCAGCCGATTCAGGCTTCCTCGGGAAATTGGAGAAGAATTTCTGGGCGACCAGATTCCCGCGCAACAGCCAGGAGCGCATCTGGTTGCTGCATTAGAAACACTAAACCGAATCGGAGTTGACGCTGTCGGTCTCTGCTTTACCAGCAGCAGCATCTTCGACCCGGAAACCTTCGACAAATCCTTCATTAACGCTGCGCTAGAAATCAACGGAGATTGGAACGTTGCCACAGCAGCACAAGCAATCATTTCTGACATGGAACGCAAGGGTGCCCGCAGCCCTTACATCGTTGTGCCTCCATGGTTCACAACTCCCACCATCGACGCCCTGATGTCCTATCTAAAGCTCTACGACATAGGATCTTCCGGATTCCACCAGCACGAGTTAGGAACTACATGGGACGCCTACCCGCGCCAAGATCGCTTCGACTTAGGAGCAAAATGGGAAATTCAACCTCGACAGCTAGTTGATGATCTGCACTCTCGGAACCTGATGGGTGCTGACTCCATACTCATTCCGGGCAGTGGATTCCCTAGTCTGGACCTCCTTAGCAAAGAACCAGCCCAGCCCCCGCTCCCCCTTTTCAGCGCCAACAAATCTCTGCTGAACGAACTCCTCCGCCAAGCCCATTAAAGAACGAAGGGAGTCAAAAATGGTGCACTCAACAATGGCAGATCAGGCCGCCTCTGCCCCCCGAATGGTCATCACAAGTCACCGCAAAACCGGCTACACCATACCGGCCCGTCACTAACAATGGAACGGGATCCGGCGCTATGGGGCTCTGGCTCGTGATGCCTGATCACGGAGCCAGCCAAACCTGCCGTCCTTTTCTGGTCGGTCCCTGCTCCATCCCGGGAGCACACGATCCAGAATCTGCTCCACAACGTGGGTATGTTGTGATGCCTCCCTTGTTGTACCGATGACGTAACCGGAATATTGATTTTTCACTCTCCGACTCACTAGCTCGGGTCTACCCAAGGTTTAATTGACAGGTTGTGCAGACCCCTTGGTTGGTAATTCTCGTAACTATGTCTCACAACGTTCTGCTTGAATGGGGGCGAGTTCAGGTGGTGAGTGCAACACCCCTCAGAACTCAAGGTGTTGCACTCACCCCCTGAAATCGCCGGGTGTGTACACCGTTAGTTACGAAAAACATCGGAGCAGCCCTTCACGGCACCAAGAGGCATGACACGCAGCTGATTCTCGTTCCCCAACTAAGCATCCCAGTACCTTCATGCCGTCTGGAGGCAGCTCACCGTCAGATGCCACGTACTGGGTGGGACCCAACCACCGCGTTTGTCGTGAGGTCCCGCGTAGCTCCGCGCAGAGCTCACTGACAACGGCACTTAGACGTATAGAGGAAACGGGTAGCATCGAATGATCACGGCTCAGGTTTTAGGCCCACTGAGGACAAATTGAATCACGGACAGAAGAAGAGTTGCAAGAATGGGAAGTACTACTTTCAAATCCGTGCGGGGTATGAAATCAAACCATCGACGTTCAACGTGAACTAAGGCGTCCAACTTTGACACTTGTGTCCAGTTCCCGGATCCAACTCGAAGGATTGCCCTAGCAAAGTCGCTGCGCAGATTAGTTATAGCTGATACATCTCCGTGCATGGCCACCACCACGTAGCGACGCAAAACCGTGGCGCATTGCCTTGCTTGCCGTTTGTGCGGTCGCCTAGAGCTCTTAACCAATCCTCCCATCTTTCTATATGACGTTTGAAAAATGGCGGCAGCACTGTCTATTTCTTTAGCCAGCTGCAGTCTTAATCTGACCGACGTGTCGTTCGTCAGTAAGTTCTCTGAAATTTCGAGGACTCGCAGGAGCCTGTTTATGACTCTCATGTCTATATAGGTCGATTCGATACGTGAGGCTCGCAGAAGAGGGAGCACCACAATGGCGACGGCAACAAAAAACAGCGTTAATACGAAAAGAACGTCGACTCTATTATCGACTTTATATAGTGATACGGGAATGGAAATGAGGAGATAGCCAAGGGCTCCCAAAATGACGGGCAGCCATACTACGACGACGTACTCACGCTGGCTTGGCATGCCTCTAAGTCGTGCGGCTACCCGAGCAGCAGCACTATGGTCCCAAGCCACGTCGGTGAGGAACTCAAGCATGTGAGTTGAAATTGAAAAATTCTGCTTCGAGCGCACTGGGACTCTGGGTGTTCGCCAATTCTGCAGCAGCAGTGAACGTATGGGGGTGCTCATACGTAACCGTCTTGAATTTCTCTCAGAGGGATCATTGCCCAACAATATCTGGACATCGAAAGATCAGAAATTGGCGTCGCCTACCGGGCCCAATCATGTCGAGACGTTCATTGCAGACGCTGGGCGCTTTGAGCCTGGCGCCCAACGTCCATCAGGGTGTACCCGTGCGAACAGGTAATAAACGGCGCCATCGGACGTATATCAGGGTCCGCTTCAGTTATTGTTAGACATAACTGACGGAGGGTCTTAAAGATGGTTGGTCATAAAGGGCAAGTGGTTGGCTATGTACGGGTTAGTGCTGCCGACCAGAACGAGGCGCGCCAACTTGAAGCACTTGGCCCGGTCGATAGGTTGTTCTCTGAAAAAGTCAGCGGCAAGGACACAGATGGCAGAGCCCAACTCCAAGAGATGCTCACCTACGTCCGGGACGGGGACAAGGTTCGGGTGAAGTCACCGGATCGGCTGGCACGGTCCACGACGGACCTTCTTGCTCTCGTTGAACAACTCAAAGCCAAGGGCGTTGCTTTAGAGTTCATCGACAACCCTGCCCTGAATACCGACACACCTCAGGGCGAGTTCATGCTTACTGTCCTCGCTGCCATCGCGCAGTTGGAACGCAAGACTATCCGTGAGCGACAGGCCGAAGGTATTGCCATCGCCAAGAGGAACGGCGTCTACGAGCGGGTTCTGAAGCTTACATCGGAGCAGATCCAGCTGGCACGCGAGCGGATTGGCCAGGACGTGCCCAAAGCCAAGGTGGCTCGAGATCTTGGAGTCTCACGACAGACGCTGTACGCAGCCCTGAACGGCAGCGGGAAGTACGCCCAGGTGAGTTCAGGACTCTGATTCTATTTATGAGCGATGGATAGGACATCTTTTAAAGGCACACTATCCCTGCCGCGATTTTTTTCAAGATGGACGTTGTCAACAAGGGCGGGAAAGTTCAGGCGAGTGAAACCTGGCCTTTGACGAGGCTCTCGACTCGTTATCTGCGATGACAGTATGCGAATCGGGAACCCGCAGTTCCTGCATTTGTAATGGTGGGCACCCTGGTTCAAGTGCCCACCACTATTGACGTGACGTCTAGCCCTTGCCGAGCGTGGATCCTGCTTTGGATTTTGCCGGTTTGCTCGAGGAATTCGAGGCTAGTTTAGCCCCCGCCTTTGAGAGTGCAGCTTTTGATGGCTTCGATGGAGTGCCCATGTTTGACCTCCGTTCTTGGTTTTCCTGCCACTGGTGCAGATAGGCCAGAGATTACAATGAGGCTCAGACATTTAGCAGTTGAAGCATTACTCGGTGTCGTGGGGCAGAGTATCAAGAGCTGCGGTGAGTTGGTCCTCTGCAGGCACCAGCGCACGGTCAGAGCTGGTGAGCTGGTCGTAGGTGTAGGAAGCAACAGCCATCGGTGAAGTGGACCGGCCGAGTGCGTAGCGCACAGTGTGGTCGTTTTTACTGCCGCAGATGAGGATGCCTACAGTGGGGGAGTGGGCCTCTCGGCGGAGCTTGTCATCCACCAAGGCGACGTAAAAGTTTAGTTTGCCGGCGAACTCAGGCTGGAATTTACCGGTCTTGAGCTCGATGACAAAATAGCGCAGCTGTTCGACATGGAAGAACAGCAGATCGATGTAGAAATCGTCTCCTTCCACTTCTAGATGTACTTGGCGCCCAACAAAGGCAAACCCAGGACCCATTTCACGCAAGGTTTCCACAATACGGTCCATGAGTGCCTGCTCAAGATCGCGTTCAGCGACCTCGCCTGAGAGCCCTAGGAACTCGAACGCGTAGGGGTCTTTGGCGACTTGTTGTGCTAACTCCGAGTCAGGGGCTGCTAGATGCTGGGTGAAATTCGAAGGTGCGGTCCCGCTGCGCTGCATGGACCGGTTCATCATCATGTTTAGCAGGACGTTGCGCGACCACCCATATTCCACCGCAGCGGCCGTATACCACTGACGTTCCTCTGTGGAATGAGCCTTGTCTAAGAGGGTGCGGATATGTCCCCATGGCAATTGCGCCACAAGCTGTGGCACATTTGCCTCGCCGCCCCATTCACTGGCCATCGTCCGCATATATTGCAGATTCCGTTGGGAAAAACCACGCATCTGTGGGAACTCTGCCCGCAGGTCGTCGGCTAGTCGACGAATGATCCCGGCACCCCACCCATGGGCCTCTTGTCGGAGCAGGATCTGGCGGCCAATGCCCCAATACAGGCCAATTAGTTCCGTGTTTACTCTGCGTTGAGCGGTTAGCCGTGACTGGCGTACCTGGTCCTTCAACGCCGCCAGCACGTCAGCATAGTCATCAGGAAGGGGAAGTATCTCAGCATCGGTCATTCTTCCACCCTATCCAAGCGTGCGGACATCCTGGGGCTTGAGCCGGAGGATACATTTTATGGGCACTCGACCAGTTCCAGATGTCGAATAGATACTTCTTATGGAGACTGGAATATTCCCATCTGCAACGAGTTGAAGAAACTCGGTGGTGAACCAGCCCGTACTTCATAGACGCCATCCTGGGCGTCTAACCGGAGAGATCCTGATCATCATGCCTGCTGCAAAGCAGTCGCAAGAATGCTACGCGACGATTCAAAGGATATTTTCCTTGATGATGAGAAATCTCCGGATGAGACACTTTGGTGGGATGTTTCGGAGTCTGCACAAGTTGCCTATACCCTGCGATTTACTCCGCTGGCTGTCAGTCTGGGAAGTGGCTGTTGCTTGTCTTGTTAATGGTTCCTTTGTTAGGACAACAATCAGTCGAGACAATACCTTTGTACAGATGGTACTATCCTCATCCTTACTTTGTGGTCTTGTCGTGGCGAGTGCAGTGAAGGCTTCGCCTGGGTCCACACGAAGCATGCGTCTTGGTGCGATTTGATCTATGGTTGAGGCCACAACCATTGGTAGTTGTTTATTTTGCTTGCCAGAGCTTCCTGGTGTGTGTCTCTGAGTTCTGTGTTAAGAGGTGCAGACCGTGACTTATGTGATCGCTCAGCCATGTGTTGACGTTGTTGACCGTGCTTGCGTGGATGAATGTCCGGTGGATTGTATTTATGAGGGAGAACGAGCCCTCTATATACAACCGGATGAGTGTATCGACTGTGGTGCATGCGAACCTGTTTGCCCGGTGGAGGCGATCTATTACGAAGACGACCTCCCCATGGAATGGGACGAGTACCTAAAAGATAATGTCCGCTTTTTTATGGACACTCTCCCTGGCCGTGCAGTCCCAGTGGGGTCCCCTGGCGGAGCCATGAAGTTTGGTTCGCTTGGGGTAGATACTCCGCTAGTTGCAGCTCAACCTTGACAGTGTGGATGATGCTGATAGCTCGCCCCATGTTCCGAAATATACAACGCTAGGACGCAGACATGTCGAAGTTCACTGAAAAAGTAGCCTCATTGTTTCATCGAAGGCGGTTGGTAACACAAGAGGATGCAGCGGAGATTGCGGACTGGGTTGGTGAAGGTGGTGCCGCTGATCCTGATGGTCCACCCCGGGTGGACAAGGATAGTGAGGACCACCGCTAGTGGTGCCACCTAGCGAACTGGTGGCTCGAAAGAGTGAGCCTGATAAATTGGTTTAAGACCAGACTGCAGACTTGTTTCACCATTGAGTTGTTCACGGTGTTACCCATATGCTCTGGATTGATCACCTTGGCTAAACATGGTGATTGTTCAGATCAATCATGCGCACCAGCAATTCCCGCATGCTAAAGAGTCGAAGTGAGCCAGCAATATCTGATGCGTTTGCTGCTTGTTCTTTTACTCGGGCCAGTCACTTCCAAGAATTTTCTCGACGAAATCTTCGCGGACGAAGGATGGATCGTAGTAGGAAAGGACGTCCGCGTTAACGTTTCCAAACGTCGTGCTCGGACGATGGATGTTTCCATGGGTGAAAGCCTCGAGGATGCGCCGTTTGAAGTCGGGTCGGGGGTGGGCGTTAGTGACGCTTGAGAGGACCGACGGGTCCAGCTGCTGGTAGCCGATACCGAGAACATCTGTTTCGACACCTGCAGTTACCAGAGCCACCTCCGGTGCGAGGAATTCAGGGATCGAGGGGGTTGTGTGGAGCGCAATGGCCAGCCAGACCTTGTCAACGAGGTTAGTATCTATCCCACGCTGGAGGAGGAAGTCGCGAGCAGCGTTGGCGCTATCTACCTCAAATCGATGTGTTTCGGTGCCATATTCAGTTGTGAGGCCGAGGTCATGGAACATCGCACCGACATAGAGTAACTCCAGATCAGGGGTCAGCCCGCGCCGCTGTCCTTGGAGAGCGCCGAAGAGGAACACACGTCGGGAGTGATGGTAGATCAGATCGGTTGTGGCCTCGCGGACGAGTTCGGTCGCATCGCGAACTAGCGCGGTGTCCGGGATCGTGATTCCAGCAATTGTCTCAGTCATGGTTTGCCTTTCAAGAGTAAGAGATTTTGTGCTTCTATCTCCCATCTTCGTCTTCTTTGACTCCACAGCGCTATGTCCGATCGGACTAAGATAGCGTAATAACGGACATAGAGGTATATATCACTGAGGTTACTCATAAAGGAGACTGACCATGCTGCGTGGGCGAGCTATTAGTGTGGGCATGGTTGCCTTCGACGGCGCGCAGCTCCTAGACATCACCGGGCCCTTAGAGGTCTTCAATCAGGCCAATCGTTTGGGGGTAGCGAACTATCACCTCCAGATCATCGGGTGGAGAGACCTTAAGGTAATCACCTCATCCGGTGTTCAACTTGTGGCTGACATCTTGGCAACAGACTGTGCCCCGGTTGACCTGTTGATAGTCAGCGGAGCGGACGACCTTTCACAGCTGCCAACCGGTCCAAGTTCGCGGGAGCAACTAGAGCGATTGATGCACCACTCATCGCGAGTGGCGTCGATCTGCACAGGTGCTTTTATCCTTGCCTCGGCCGGACTTCTTGATGGGCGTCAGGCAACAACTCATTGGAAGCACGCTGATGCACTTGCGGGCAGGTTTCCCCGTGTTCAGGTCGACCCAGATTCCATTTTTGTTCGAAGTGGACGTTTTATCACCAGCGCCGGTGTGACCTCCGGTATCGATCTCGCACTCGCGCTTGTCGAAGAGGACCATGGGCCAGATCTCGCGCGCGACATCGCTCGCGAACTTGTCGTATTCCTGAGACGGCCCGGTGGGCAATCACAATTCTCCATACGTCAACGCACACCCGTTACCATGGATATGCGACTCCACAAACTCATGGACGCTATTACTAATGATCCGGCGGAAACTCACACAGTTGAATCTATGGCAAGCACCGTTGCCATGAGCTCACGGCACCTGCGACGTCTTTTCCACCGCGAAATTGGTATAACACCGGGGGGGTTCATCAGCAAAACTCGCCTCGAGGCTGCGCGCATGCTTTTAGAACAAGGGCTCAATGTCACCCAGGCGGCCACCCGAGCCGGATTCGCCAATGATGAAGCCCTTCGCCGCGCCTTCAAAGGAACCTATGACACGCTTCCGACCACTTATCAGGACTGCTTCCGAACGACTCAAGCTGAACCCGTGGACTAAATAAAGCATCTGTTTATTGAATGCCTCAGCCACTCGATTAAATATTGGGAGGAACTCCTGCCCGCTTAACTACAGCCCTCTTGGGCTGGCGGATGTTTCCTCAGATCAGATTCAAGGCAAAATTCACCAAGCTCCGTCAGTGTCATTGAAGGCCATGCTCTCCAGAGACACCTAGCACCAGTATCAACGTCCCCAAAACTTTGACGGCCCGGTAGCTTCGGCGCCTTCTGATGGAGAAGAATTTAATGTCAGAGGAGTGAAGTGCGCTCGGTATATGCCCGTGTAAGGGCTGATCCACCACATGTGTATCCATGCTAAGGATGCACATGTCGGTGGTGATCATGCGAGTGACTAATGAGTTGTTTTGAGTAACTAAAAACAACTGGTACTGTTGTTTCATGAGCAGAGATGAGCGGCACGTAGTCTTCCAGGACCGGCTTCGATCGGCTGGCTTGAAGGTTACGGCCCCACGCGTCGCTGTTTTAGGCATTTTGTCAGACCGTGAGCATCTTGATGCCGAAACTATTTTTTCTGCGGTTTTTGTGCTGCTGCCGAGGGCTTCCCTGCAGACCGTTTACGGTGTGTTGGCGGCACTTGTTTCTGCGGGTCTGGTTCGAAAGATCGAACCTGCGGGGTCGGCAGCACTCTACGAATGTCGCGTCGGTGATAATCACCACCATATGGTATGTCTCACTTGCAAACGAGTTGAGAACGTCGATTGCGTTATCGGTGCGAGTCCATGCCTTACACCCTCGAACTTCAACGGTTTCGTCATCAGCGCAGCTGAAGTAAATTTCTGGGGCTTATGCTCCGAGTGCCAATTAGTCGCCGCGCTTTAGGGCCCCGACGCAGCTAAATAATTCATAGCTGGCAGCGAATTTTTTAGCACACTACTAAGACCTTCTACACGGCCACTTTTGTGATGCCTAAATCTAGCTAATATCAAAGGATCCCACATGAATACGTCACTTCTTTTCCCACTACGCCCTGTCCCATACGTCCTTGGAGAGAATCAATCAGATACCACTACATCAGCAGCGGGGCCACAAAAGGCTAGAGGCATTGCGCGTGCTCTACGGGGCTCATACGTGAGCACCATGGCCCCGAATTCAGTTCCTGGCTCCTATGTGAGCACCACTAAGCACCAGCCGGATTTTGAGGGAAGCTACGTTTCTTCGTCGGCACTCAGGGATCAGGGAGTCGGTTCGTACGTGAGCTGGGCTCCACGCTCAAAAAAATAGCACAAAAAAAATCTAATGGAGACCCAAAATCTGAGCAAAGTGGTGTGCCAGACCAATCTTTCAGTGTTCTAACTTCACCCGTCAAGGCTTCTGTAAGTTGACTGCCTCTTGTGCAACCAAGACAGAGTTTGGGTGGGATCGTAAAGCACCGCTACTGAGGCTAAGAGATAAATGGAAATTGCTCATCGTGAAGCGTGGGTATTGGGCTATTCCTTATCGATGTACGAGATTTTCAGCTGGTGCATTGTCTGATTCCCGTACAACTTCAACGTTGTGAGTAGTTTTCCTACCGCGCCAATATGTCCACCTTCAATAAGGCGAATGATTCCAGTCGTCAGGTCGCCTAGACGGCAAGCACCCACCATGACGCTCGCGCTGTGCAGGCTCAGGGCAGCATCCATAGCCTCGTCATTGTGATCCTCGATGATGGCATCACGGATCCGTTTAAAACGACCGGGCCACATACTGACGTACCGTTTCACAAAACTACAGCAGAGTGATCTTTCACCGTCAAGGGATTCCTCCAACGATTCTAGGGTTTCTTTGCAGACTAGCTCTAAGGGGCTATCTTCCATATTCCCGTGTCGGGCTCCCGGCTGCGTGGGTGTTGCTTGGGTGAGTCATGGTCCTCTGGTATTACGAGGGATTCCAACGTATACCCATAACGGACCAAACTATGAATCTCCCTAGAGTTGGATCCTTCGGAATCCTCGTCGGTATCAATGTGGACGGTGCGCCCAAAAGACAGTCTGGTTGAGACTGCCCACTGCGTGTTGATCGGCATGCTGATATGGATAGGGAATTTATACCTGGGTATATTTGGTGTCGCAGGTGGCGGGTGTTGAAGCCAAGTCTGTCTAGTTTCCAGACAACGACTTCATCGCCCTGGCTGAGGCGCTCGGGTGTGACCAGCTACCGATGCTCCTCGTCCAGAAGTCTTCGGTGTGAACGATCTTGTCGTCGTGAAGGGTCGTCGATCTTCCGTGACATGGGCGGCGGCGATATCGATGAATTTTGGACGCAGTTCCTGACGGTTCTTTTCTGCACGGGAAGTTTGGGGCAGCGGTGGCTGTGCCCTCATTTAAAGAACACAGCCATAGCGGGGATCAGAAGGGCTTGGTGGGGAGGTATTTTCCGTCGAGGGTGATCACAGCGCGTGATCCGCCGTCGGGGTCTTCAACTTTCTTGATGTCCAGCTTGAAGTTGATGGCACTGATGATGCCGTCTCCGAATTGTTCGTGTACCAGGGCCTTCAGAGTTGAACCGTAGACCTGAAGCATTTCGTAGAAGCGGTAGATGGTGGGGTCGGTGGGGATTCCGCCGGGGATGCTGCCGCGCAGTGGAATGGTCTGCAGCAACATGCTGGCGTCCTCGCCCAGACCCAACCGCTCAGAGATGATGTCCGCCGCGTTTTCAGGCAGTGGGTGCTGGCCAAGCAGGGCGGCGGTGACGAAGGCAAGGCTCAGGCCGGTCCCATCGGTCAGTTCCTGCCAGGAGAGATTCTTGCGCATCTTGGCGTCGATGATGGCGGCTGTCAGTTCCTCGCGAGGAGCCTGGGCGTTTTGGGAGTGGATCATGGTTTTTCCTTTGTTTGTGGTGGTATCGGGTGGTCAGGCGGCCAATCCGGATGTGGCCGGCGTGGCTCTGGTCTGGGGGTTGTTTGCAAGTGGGACAAAGTGGCCCGTGGCGCCGTCGAGGGTGTCGATGGAGCCGGTTTCGATGTCATAGACCCAGCCATGAAGGTTCAGTCGGTTCTGGTCCAAGGCTAGGGAGACGCAGGGATGTGTCTTGATGTTGGTCAGCTGGGCGTTAGCGTTCGCGCGGACCATGTCCGCGAGCCGCTCCTTGGCCGATACGTGGGTGCGGGCGGCGTTGACGGCCTTCGCCGCATCAGCATGGGCAAGCCAGCTGGCCACCGCTGGCAGGTGATCCAGGTCAGTGCCTGAGGAGATGGCGGTCATTGCTCCGCAGTCGGAATGGCCACAGATGATGATGTCCGTAACTCCCAGGACGGAGACCGCGTACTCAACTGTCGCAGAGACACCGCCGGGCTGTGGGCCGTAGGCCGGCACGATGTTGCCGGCGTTGCGGATCACGAACAAGTCACCGGGTTCTTGCTGGGTGAGCAATTCAGGCACGACACGGCTGTCCGAGCAGGCAATGAACAGAGCCTTCGGGCTTTGTGCGGTGGATAGCTCCTTAAAGAGCCCCAATCTCTTCGGGAAAGCTTCCCGTTGGAACTTCAGCACGCCTTCGATGATGTCTTGCATGGGCCCTCTCCTTGTTGGGGTTGTTGAACACTTCAAGAATGACGGAAATTTTCTATAGTGTCCAAGACTTGATTACTATGAACACAATAGTTATTCCCTATAGTTAGAGGTTCGTGATGCTACAGCAGATTCGTTATCTGAATGCGGTTGCGGACCACCAGAACTTCACCCGTGCGGCCGAGGCGCTGCGTGTCTCCCAACCAACCATGTCGCAACAAATCAAGCAGCTGGAGAAATCGCTGCATGTCCAGCTCTTGGACAGGTCCGGGCGGACCGTGCGGCTGACAGACGCTGGCGAGAACTACCTCCGCTATGCCCGCCGTGCCTTGCGGGAGCTTGACGCCGGAACCCGGGCTGTCCACGACGTTCAGGATCTGAGCCGTGGATCACTCCGGCTGGCGATGACGCCCACGTTCACCGCCTACCTGATCGGTCCACTCATCGAACGCTTCAGCACCCTCTATCCCGGCATAATCTTGAGCGTGCAGGAGACGACCCAGGACAGTATCGAGGCGGCACTGGCCGCGGACAGTCTCGATCTAGGTATCGCATTCACCCCGGTGCATTCAGCCGAGATAGAGCCCCAGGCACTCTTCGTCGAAACCCTTGGACTTGTCGTCGGCAACCACCACCTCCACGCCGGCGCCCATGCGCCCCTGACCCTGCGAGAGTTGGAACAAGAGAACCTTGCCCTGCTCAGGGGCGGCTTTGCCACCCGGCGCCATATTGATCTGCACTTCCGGGACCACGGAATTGCCCCCCACATAGCGATTGAGGCCGACTCCATCAGCGCGATCGTGGAAATCATCCGACGAGGCCAACTCGCCACCGTCCTGCCCGAAGCCATTGCCCGCGAACAGCCCGGGCTAGACCGGGTGGACCTCTCGCCGCCCATTCCGCCCCGCACAGCCGCCCTGCTCAGAAGGAAAGGCGCCTATCAGAGCGCAGCCAGCCACGCGTTCACAGAGCTGTTATCGACGTGGAGCTAGCCGCCTGATGCGCCCGCAACCAACACATCCACCCGTAAAAAACCTAACTTGCGCCATGGCACCATAACGGAAAGCAACGAGAACGTCGGATGGCGCCAAGCATCGTCTCCAGACCCTGACCGCATCCGACGACTCGATACTGGGCCTTCAAACCAAGGGCGCGGCACCATGCCAGGGAAGAAAGCCAACCCGTGGATCTGCCACCTCTCCCGGTATACACCATTGAGATCTCCCATACGGACACGGAATGGACGTGCAGACGACCAGAGACAATGACAATTTAAGGCGCGAGAGGACAGCTGCGTTTCGTCCTATCAATGGAACCATTATTGAGACTGGGCGATTTGAAATTCGTGCAGTGTTTCCGATCGGGAGCTGACTGTTCTCCGTGATCAGGAATCTTAGCCTGATGTATTAGAAGAGGTGGACGTTCGAGGCAACCTGAGGTGGACAGTCGTTGCAAATTTGAATCCTTATGATCGCTTCACGTCACTTTGGTGAATAGAGTCTATGTGCGGCTGTGCCAGCCGGGGCAGGCCGCATTTAAGGCTTCGAGTCGCCAGAGGCGTAGTGTTTTCTCGGCTCTTTTTTGGTGCTGGATGTGGAGCCAGACACCCAGAGTGTGTTCTTCTTCTGTTGCGTAGGCCCGGTATCTGGGTAGCTGCCCGGTGGCACTGATGTGTTCCTTGAGTTGGTTGAACCGGGTTTGCCAGTGCTGCTCGAGTTCCTGTGGTCGAGTGGGAACGTCCCATGTCGGCAGGCTGCCCATGAGCACTATTTTTGGGGCTGATAGTTCGCCGCGGTGGTGGGCGCGTCGTTGTTCACTGACCCAGGTGTGGAGGGATTTCTCTGTCTGGTCTCCGTTGTAGTGGGGGAGCCGTCCGTGGGCGGTGAGGAACTCGTGGGTTTCTTTGAGTTTGCGGCGCCACCCAGTGGTGGGCCGGTCAGAGCCTCGCAGAGCGAGCGCTGTCTCATGTTGGGCGCGTAGTCCTGGCTGGTGCTTCTCGCGGGTCTGGAGGTGGAGGTGGATGGTGTTGCGTTTCTTCTGGCATCGGTCGGATATTTCACGCACTGTCAGCCCGGCGGCGTACATCATGTCCCATTCAGGGTGTCTGGACACTTCCCAACCTGCCATGAGCGAAACACTAGCCCACCATCGTTGCTAAGAGCCAGACTTTCGTTTCCTTGTGGATAACTACAGCGATTTTTGGCCTTACATCGTTGCCCTGAGCATGATGCGCACAGTGGTGCAGTTGTCTGGCTTTCTGGTACTTGCCGCTTTGGGAGCGGCTGGATGCTGGGACCATTGTTGGGGTTGCTACAGGTCCCCTTCGCTGGTGATCGGGGTTGTTGTCAGTGGTGGGTTCTACACTCTGGTATAGAATGTTATCCCTAGTAGTTGGTGTGTTATGGCTTATGTTTCGAATGTTTGTCTTGTGGATTTGGCGGTACCTATCGTCCATCCACTGGTTTCTTCTGTGTTGGTCGCGGCGGGTTATCCTTCCCCGGCCCAGGACTATTTTGATGGCCGCATCAATTTGAATGACCACCTAATCAAGGACGTCACGAGTACCTACATCATTCGGGTCTCTGGTCATTCCATGGAAGGCGCCGGGATTAGCGACGGTGACGAGCTCATCGTCAACCGGGCGCTGCGCCCTAAAGACGGTTCTATCGTCGTAGCGGTCCTTGATGGTGAGTTAACCGTTAAACGCCTGCGCATCACAGCAGCCGGTGTTCTTTTGCAAGCAGAGAACCCTGACTATCCGGACATTGTGGTCGCTGAGCTGAGTTCCTTAGAAATTTGGGGCGTCGCTTCCGTAGCTCTTCATCATTTGTTGTAGGTGCTTGTTGTGGAACGGATGCAGGCTATCGCTCATGTAGACGTCAATAGCTTCTATGCCAGTGCTGAACGGGCGTTTGATCCATCGTTGGAGGGCAAACCGGTGATCGTGTTATCCAATAATGATGGGTGCGCGGTCACTCGTAGCGCTGAGGCCAAGGCGTTAGGGATCGCCATGGGAGAGCCGTGGTTCAAACTCGCGCCCCGGGCGAAAGAATGGGGTGTGATCGCTAAATCAAGTAACTATGAACTCTACGGAGACGTCAGTGCCCGGGTCATGGAGCTGTTAGGACGATTCAGCCATGAAATTGAGATCTACAGCATTGATGAAGCATTTTGCACCGTCAAGGGAACCGGCCCCGAGCTGCTGCAGCTCGGGCGTGCCATGAAAGATGCCGTTCGCCGCAATTGCGGTGTGCCCGTATGTGTGGGGATCGCGTCCACGAAAACACTGGCGAAGCTATGTAATAAGTGGGCCAAGAACAACCCCGCTTTCAACGGTGTTTGTCATTGGGATTCGGTGCCCCTGGCGCAACGTGAACACCTCATGGCGGGGCTGTCAGTGATTGAAATATGGGGCGTGGCCACCAGACTGACAAAACGACTCGCGGCCCTGGGCATCAGGACCATTCTGGACTTGAGCCGTGCCAATCCTGTCATGATTCGGGACCGCTTTTCAGTGGTCATGATGCGCACTGTCCTAGAGCTACAGGGCAAACCCTGCATCCCCATGGAGGAAGAACGCATAGGACGGGATCAGCTGATTTTCAGCCGTTCATTCTCCACCCCGATTACTACCCATGCCGACATGCGTCAGGTCATGAGCTTGTATGCGCAGCAAGCCAGCGCCCGCCTGGGCAAACACAACCTGCAAGCCAAACTGCTGACGGCTTTTGCTGCCACTTCCTATTACAACCCCGGAGACACGTCCTATCCCTCCGTGTGCGTGCCACTGCCGATGCCCACGGCAGATCCGGTGCTGTTGGCGCGGGCAGCCTACGCGCTCCCGCCCCGGATCGTGGAAGGCGTCAAGTACGTGCGCGCCGGGATCATGGTCACCGACCTGCGCCCCACCGGAAACCAGTCACCCCTGGAACTCTTCGAGAATCCACATGAAGAACTCCACATCGGGCAGCTGCTTGAAGATGTGTCCAAGAAGTACGGGCGGGGGAGTATCGGACTCGGGCCAGCAGGCGGGGTCAAGGGTGGCCCGGACTGGTCCATGAAACGCGACATGCTCTCACCTAGATACACCACTCACTGGGATGAACTACCTATAGCCAAAGCGTCATAACGGGCAACTTTTTACGTGGCCCGGGCCTGATCGTCATGGCCATCGGGCCATATCATCGTGTGCATACCAAAACCAAGGATCATATCTAAGCAGTAGAGGCTACTTCTGGTATAGCTTTTGGCACAGGCAGGTTACGCAGATTCCCGGCAGATGACTTTTTGCGGAGTATCAAGGGGTGTGTGTTCCAGTTCTAAGAAAAGTGGAACAGTCTTTTCAGACCGCATATTTGTCTGCGAGAACCGAGGCATGGAGCGGGCTATCGTGCAATTGCGTTCCATTACTACCAAGCCCAAGTCTGTCCGTAGTGCGAACCTCTACCTGACGACCCAATTCAGACTTGCTCCGCAAGACAATTGTAGATAAACGGCAAAAGATCGTTGGCAAGAACGCTCACAAGTCCTTGTGGCGTATCGAGGATTACGCGTATTTCTGGGTAGTAATCAACAAGAATCTGCCCATCCCGTCCGGACGGGCTTTTCATGCCTCGGTCATGATCTCCAACGACCACAATGTGCGTTAGTTCAGTAGCACCAGCGGCGCGCGGCTCTGAGCATGTCGAGCTCATCGCAGGGACCACCCGTGAAGTGGTCAAGATTTACGCTCGAAAAAATCAGTCCGCCTTTGGCCCTAACCGCAGCACCCTTGTGTGCACACCGTGTTCGTCAGTACCAGTGTCAGTGGTTGCATTGATTGTCTCGAGTGCCAGACCGCTCGATCACTGACAGGGGGAGCGCAGAAGCAGGAAGTGAATTGGTTATACCCAAATAGTAAGAGGGTTAACGTTCGCCTATGCAGGGGCCTGTAAATGGATTCTATTCCGGGGCAACCAGACCAAGGCATAGTCTTGACACCGACTAAGAAGCAATTACCTCAGGCGATAGCCTTGTCCTCAAACGCTACATAGCTCACAACCTATTCAGAGAGCTACAAACTCTCACCACTTGACTCCACACATGAAAAGGTCAATTCTGAACAGCCAAATTTAGCGAACGACAGATCAGCCACTTGCTCTTCAACAGACGGAGACTAATGGAACATGCTATCCAAATGGACAAATAATTAAGACTAAATCATCACCCAAAGGGATAGGATTGTGTACCTTAGCTTATTTTCTCAATTTCACCCACTACACTAATGAGCATTATCTGAGGGGTCCATTCGGTGGAAAAGCCAGCATACAACCGATTAGTTTGCAGCCACAGTTCCTAACATCGTTCATGAGCCCAGAAATCACATGCCTGTGCTGCCAAAGTTGATAGAGGATAATTCTAAAAGATTTTTTAACTTCTGCAAAAACGATTGACATGCTTCCAAAAATGGGCAATGATCACTATGCACCCAAAATAGACATCTGAAAAGGGTTATGATTCGCATATTTCAGGTTAATTTTCAGGGGCAAACTATCAATAAAACTATATAATTCTAAAGATGGGGTAAGTCTTTATAATGACATTGATCAGACCTGATTTTAAGAACCGATTTAAGCTCGATAAAGAGAATTTGTACTGGCATAAGCATAAAAGCCATGATAAGAAAATTGGGCAGCAGAAATATGGACTCTCACTCAGGAAGATGGCTGTGCTTCTATGCATAGTTCCTGGAATATTGATATCACAGGTATCACCAGCTTCAGCTGCAGATAGTTCACACATCTATTATAACGGCAGAACAGCACCAAGTCAGGGAAAAACAGGCCCAAAGGGTAATATTGTTGGAGGAACTACGGTCCTATTAGTAGGAACCAAAGCGAGCGTTAGTATCTCGACCATCACTCCGAATGGCGCGGTTTTGCACACTGGATCGACGGCAGGTGCAGGACCAACCTCAATTACTCACAAAGTTGTTATCAATGGTATTAGCGGTTGTGTTTGGTTGGAGCACGGTGGTAGACCAAGTCCGCGAGATCTTAAATGCAGTAACATTCGTAGATCCTAGAGATAGATCATTAGGGAGTGATAAACATGTTTGCTAAAAAAACGATGATTCTTAGTGGATCGGCTGTTCTAGCTTTTGGTGCACTTATCGCGATTACAGGTGGTGTCGCAAATGCAGGCGATATATCGGACTCCGAATCAGCAATGAGTTGGTCGGTTGATAAGGCTGATGCGAAATATGATTTGAGTATACTCAACTCAATGAGTGTTTCCAAACAGCAGAGTCCCGTTGGCCTGCCACTTGCTAGCCTCGGTGGTGATGGAATCCAACCAGAGACAGTACGTTTGGTTGCGACAGATGAGAATTCCGAGACGTATATCGGGTTGAACAACAGCAATCTGCTCTGCATGATCGTCTACGTTCCAGGTAGCGACTGGACAGCAGGGAGTACTTGTACAACACCCGATCTGTTTGATGAGGGCGGGATAGGCCTGCGTGTAGAAAATCCCAAGGTAAGTCATGAGACTTACCTTGTGCCAGACGCGGCAGCAAAACGCACGGATTCATTTGCCAAGTCGTTCGGTTTCAAATCACCAAATCCGAATATTCTTGTGATGAACAATGATTTGTCTTCTGAGGCTCGAGCGAAATTGGTCAAGAAATCAAGCAACTTTCCAATTACATTAATCGATTCAGCAACATCGTATGAGAAATGAGCTGATTAATTTGAAAATCCGAAAATTTGTTGGGGGGATCACTGCAATCATTGCTCTCTCACTTGTCGCTGTATCTCCTGCATCCGCAGCTGACACTATTTACCTTGATGGCAATTTGACATCCAATAATTTTTTTAGTTCAAGTCAAAAGCCTTCAATATCTGGTGGGAGGGCTTTTAATTCGGGTAAATTTCTGCAGTTGAAATCGCAAACACTATATGGAGGAGTTGTCCAATACAGCGTAACGGGCACTAACGGGGCTGCTGCGGACCATAGTCATGGGAGAGTTAACAGGGCGACTGAGCGATGCAACTGGTTGATGCGAGACGGGACTGTAGGTCCTGGTAGTGTCTATATGATCTGTAAGTATCGCACCTAGAGTATAGGGAAGCATAGTTCTTGATGGGTGGGAATAGTCGAATAATTCGACTGTTCCCACCCTTTCTAGGTAAAGGGGGTCCACGTGGCGCGTGGTGAAACCCCCTGGTTTTATTTCCTTGAATGAAAGTGACCCGTTGCCCGGTTGTGATGGGTTTTCTGACGCATTCATCGATGACAGGACTACGAGACTTGACCGGGCTCAATTTGCCGCACGCTGATGCTGCAACCATGATCTTCAATCTTGGGGAATGCCGGTTCTTAATGACGCAGATCGTTGATGGCAGGCAATGCGGAACCCATATTGAAAGCCTTGTTGAATCTGTTTGGCCCGGGTGTGGTGTGAACGGGACCCTCTGCCAGCCAATCCCAGACCAGCTACTGAAAAGTCTCACAGTCCCGTAAGCTAGTGGCCCGTTATTTTCACGGTGAGAAGTCGATTTCTATCCGAGAGAGCCCCGTTACCTTTTTAGTAGCCCCTTAAAGAGTAAGAATTGGGGTTGTTGGCCTGTCGGTCCCGGTATGGTTCTTGCCCCCAGTCATTGATGATCCGGGGGGTGTTGTCACCGGGATTCGATAGGCGCCAGGGGATCGCTAATGGGGACCGGACCAGCACAAGGAATCAGCGTGTAGGTCAGCCGTAACGTGGATGCCGAGCCTTGCCGCCGCAGGACAAGCCAACACAAGTACACAGGACTATTTCTGGGAGGTTTACGTTGATCAAGAACCATGACCAGGTCGATATCTTCATTGGTGTTGACGTTGGCAAGAGCAATCATCACGCGGTCGCCATCGACCGTGCTGGCAAGAAACTCTTGGACCGGGCCCTACCCCAAGACGAGGCTAAACTCCGTGCCATCATCCAGGCTGTGGCTGGCAAAGGCACCGTGCTGCTGGTCGTGGATCAGCCCTCGACCATTGGTGCTCTGCCGGTGGCTGTGGCACAGGCAGAGGGAATCATGGTCGGCTATCTGCCCGGTCTGGCGATGCGCCGCATTGCCGATTTACACCCGGGAGAAGCCAAAACGGATGCTAGAGACGCTGCGATCATTGCCGAAGCAGCACGGTCTCTGCCGCACACGCTGCGTTCGGTCGTCCTCGCCGATGAACAAGCCGCTGAACTCTCCATGCTGTGCGGTTTTGATGACGATCTGGCGAAGCAGGCCACCGCGACCTCGAACCGGATCCGGGGTCTACTCACTCAAGTTCACCCAGCCCTAGAACGCGTCATCGGCACGCACCTGAATCACCCTGCCATGGCCGAGTTACTGATCAAATACCCATCCCCGGACAAGCTTCGCAAGGCAGGGCAAATCCGCGTGGCAACACTGCTATCGAAGTACGCGCCACGGGCAGGGAAGGGGTGGGCTGCCGATGTGTTTGCCGCTCTGGGCGAGCAGACCGTCGTCGTC